>NZ_CP021023.1:0-1200000 GCF_002117005.1 Sedimentisphaera salicampi | reverse complement strand
TGAACGGCTGTTTTCCATAAGCCCTACTCCGAGAAACGTGAGACCGAGAAGGAATGAGAAGAGTATCGCAAGGCCCACGTTGGTATCGAGCCTGGACCGCTCCGGCGGAATTGCTGCCATGGAAGTTGATGCAAGCAGGGAAAACGCAATCGCCCCTATAGCAGGACTGATTTGGAAGATTAGGGCAAAGATTGTGCCTGCCATGGCTGCGTGCGAGATGCACGTTCCTATAAACGGCATACGCATACCAACGATATACACCCCGAGAAAGCCCGTGCTCGCTCCTGCAACCGCTCCTGCAAATATCACCAAATAGAAGAATGAATCCAAAATCAGTCCTCCGCCTTGAAGCCTGGAATCTCGAAGAATCCTTCAGTTTGGGAGTTTGAGAGCCTCAGCCTGCGGCCGTAAACCTTCTCGAACTCCTCTGATGCGAGCACCTTCTCAGAAGAGCCCTGCTCTGCAAGAGCCCCATCTCTTATCAGAATTGTTTTATCGCTGTCCTGAGGGATTGCTGAGATCTCGTGAGACACCATAACCACGGTAATCCCAAGCTCCTTCTGCAGATCTTTCACGAGCCTTGAGATTTCTTTTTTCCAATAGAAATCCAGATTAGCAGAGGGCTCATCGAGTATCAAAAGAGAGGGGTTCTGGGTGAGAGCTCTTGCTATAAGCACCTTCTGCTTCTCGCCGCCCGAAAGGCTGCTGAAAGGCTGGTTTTTTAGTTCTTTGATATGCAGTTTTTCTAACCATTCATCCACGCAGGCAGCGTCTTCGCTGGTGAGCCTTTCAAATAGCCGTCTGGCGCTCACTCTGCCCATCGCCGCCACCTCGCCTGCCGTGAAGGGAAGCTCTGAATTGTATTCAGCGGACTGAGGTATATAGCCGATTTGTTTTTGGAGATTTGTTTTTCTCCACCAGCCGAGTTTGTAAATTGATCTGTCATTGAAGATAATTTCGCCGGATGTCGGCCTTTTAAGCCCCGCAGCGGCCTTGAGAAGGGTGGTTTTGCCTGCTCCGTTAGCCCCGATAATGTTCACATACTCCCCGGGAAAGATGCTGAGATTTATATCTTTGATAATCTCGCGTCCCGAAGCTCTTATGCTGAGATTGCGGATTTTCAGCCCAGCCCCCAAAACTACTTCCCGGCCTCCGTAATAGAGCGAATATTATTCTCAACCATTGCAAAGTATGAGAGCCCGCCTGCATCAGGCGAGGGGAAATTGCTGAAAACTGCCGTTCTTGCCCCCACTCTCTCTGCTATTGCCTCGGCAAGCTTTGTGCCTTCCTGTCTGTTTGCAATTACAAAATCGATCTGCCTGCCTTCTGCTGATTTGAGACATTCGTTAATCTGAGCCGGAGTTACTGTATCGCGGCCTGAAAATGATGCGATAACATCCAGCCCGAGCCATTTGCAGAAGGCTTCCTGATGCTCAGAGCATATTACCCTTTTGCCTTGAAGCCCTGCCTCTTTGAAGCTGTTAAGTGTATCAGCGGAGAACTTCTCGATTTGCTCTGAAATCTTTGTTTTCCGCAGTTTATACATTTCTGCTGTTTCCGGGCTGTCTTCTGCAAGCAGCCTGCAGAGCTGGGATATTATGTTTTCGTAAGTCTTCGGCAGGCACATACCGCCCTGAGCTTTAAGTTTCTTGAGCTTGAGCCCTCTTTGGGAAATCCTTTGAACAGAATCCTCTATATTCCCCTGAAAATCAAAGAGGAAAAGGATTCTGCAGTTGAAAAGCTCTTTCACCTGCGAAGGTGAGATATCGAAATGCCCGGGACACATACCCGGCGGGACGAGATTAACTATTCCCTCAGGTTCTCCAGTAATATGCGAGAGAGCCGAAGATAGATATGAATTCGCTGAGGCGTATTTTGCTGCGCGCTTTTCCTTCTGCTGCTCTTTGCTGCCGCAGCCGGAAAGCAGAGCGGAAAGTATCGCCGCCGCAGCAAGCAATACGGCAGTTAACCTAATCTTTGAATGTGCCGATATGGTCATACGGCTTGCCTCTTAGTTTCATTCGAACTATCACACCTTTTCTCTCTTTGCTGTCGTACCATACTCGCCTCGGCACTGGGCCGTTTTTTTCCTTTATCATCTGCCACTGATCAAACTCCGGCCCCTGACTGTAGAGCACCCACGTAACAGGGGATACATTCGGGTTTGTGTATTTTATGTCGCTCTCTGGTCTGCTTCTCGGATTTTCAGCAGGGAATCCCTTCGGCACGTAAAGGTAAGATTTCTTCAAATCTTCCATATACCGGCCGTTCTGATATAGCTCCCCAACTGCTCTGTATTTGTATGTATTTCCTTTGTTGTACGGGTCTTCTATCCCCGCGGACATCCCGCTCTTCTCTTCCGGCGGAGATAAATATCCCCCTTCCACCAGTTCGGGAGGGAGCTGGTGGTCGTGCCAGCGAACGGAGCAGTCCTCTCTGGTTGGAGGGTGTTTGCCGCCGTTATCTTCGGTGTACATCTCAATGCAGATTCCAATCTGCCTGAGCTCAGCATTCACCCTCGCAACTGAAGCCTTCTCGCGAACAAGAGAAAGAGCCGGAAGCAATATCGATATCAGAAGGGCGATAATCGATATCACCACCAGAAGCTCTATCATTGTAAAAGCTTTTGAAGGCTTTTTATTTATCATTTCATCTTCTTTTGATTTAACTGCTTAATCTTCAAAGAGTCTAATAAAGCCCCGAAGCTGTTTCGAGCCAGTGCAGGCTCAGCTCTGCAAAATCTTCTATATCAACGATAAAATCGCCGTTGATATCTGCTGGCTTATTGCCTCTGTTCGTATCTAAGCTGCCTAAAACCTCGCTGCTGCCGTGGTGGTCTAGGACGACCAGCCTGTAGCCTTTTGTAGAATCTGGGGGGTATCCCGGGGCTTCCTGATCGAACACTCCCACGATATCGATCTGCCCCTCAGGGCAGGAGTAGTTTTCGAAGCCTTTTCCGAGCCCCAGCTTTACTGGAAGAGTAAGGCCGTTTCCGTTTGAGGCGGTAAGCTCAGCCCCTGGTGCCCAGTTTTCCGGATTTGTGATTTCCACATCTTCCAGCTTAACCAGCCTCGACTGATAATATTCCCCGCCTGTATTGCGTGTTTCGTCGAAAAGATCTGTATTATCGGGATTCTTCACGTCGCTGAGCTGAATCTCCTCAGGCTGAGGCAGGCCGGCAGCCGGCTCCAAGAGCTCTACCGTGAAATCGAACGCCTCGCTGATCTCGTGGTTTTCGTTTATATTGAGCTTGCCCGCATAGAAGAGGTAGGTTCCGGTTACGCGCACCCTGTCTCCCGGGCGGAAGATATGGCCTGTCTGCGGGTCCCTGTTCAGCCTTGCTAATTCATCGAGCCACTGCTGATTTTTGTAGTTCTCATCGCCAGGGCCGTTGCCGTAGTTCTGCCCCATCCAGCAGGCCGTACCCGCATGGTCTGAGCCTTCTCCCTGAACGTATATCTGCCACTGACCGCCCATAAACCATGGCTGCTCTGTGGAATTAGGGTCTGGGGTTAAATACTCTTCAGGGCTGTTCAGCAGAATCCCCTCCACCGAAACCGTCAGAGGCCCGGAATCATCAAAAGAGCTCGTTCCGTCTGAGTGAACTGCCTGAAGCTGCTCGTGAGTTACAAGCTGAGGTGAGGTGCCTGCTGCAAAAATTGCCGAGCAGGTGAGAAGTGAAACACAAATTAGCGTTGACTTGAGCATAAGTTTCTCCCAAAAAATATTATTTTCTTTTGACAAAGCGCATAAAAAATTCAAAATCGTAGCAACAGATACTCTAAACTATAAAATTTCATATTCAAGAAAAAACTAAAGGAAAAAATAATGGCTTCTAATACTAAGGTTACCGATCTCCTTCAAGACGGAAAATATCAGCCGATTCTCGAAGGCGTTCCACAAACATACGGCATGCGCTCGGGCAGGGTTCGCCTGGAGGGGGGAGAAAGCTGCGGGGAGCACTCCACTAAAGCCCATGAAGAAACGCTCGTTTTCCTTGAAGGCTGTGGGCATGCCCTTATCGGCGAGGATAAAAAGCCTTATGAAGTGGGAGAAGGGAAAGTTTGTTATATACCGCCTCATACGCTTCACGATATAAAAAACACCGGCGAAAAACCGCTTGTTTATATATTCTGCGTTGCCCCTGTTGAGCAGGGATGAGAGGGTAAAATGGATATTGAGAGGATAGGCGTTTCTATAGAAGAGTCGCTTTTGAATGAGTTTGACAGCTTAATAAAGGCTTCCGGAGCGAAGAACAGGTCTGAAGCGGTACGGGATTTAATAAGGCAGAAACTCGCAGAAGAAAAGCTCACCAAGCCCGATAAAAGAGCTGTTGGCTGCATAACCCTGATCTACGACCACCACAAATCAGCCCTCGCCCAGAAACTTACCGACCTCCAGCACCATCACATAATGGAAGTGATCGCTTCTACACACGTGCACCTGAGCCATTCAAGCTGTATGGAAGTGATTATAACAAAGGGGGAAGCGGAAAACATCAAGCTGCTTTCAGAACAGCTCGCCGCTCAGAAGGGCGTTAAGCTCAGTAAATTCACTTTGATGCCTGAAGAAGATGCAGTTTAGCGGTTACAGTATGATAATCCGCTTTTTTTTGTTTTTACCACTAAGCTAACGAGGTTCTTGAAGGGTTTCTGTATGGCAGAATCTGCTCGTCCGCACATCGGGTTTTCTTCGCGTGTGCGACAATATTTTTTGGCAAAGCTTTTTAAAACCGAATCTATCCGCTTGCTCCGTCCGCCTTCGGCGGACTCCACGCACGGCTCTGATTGTCGTTAGTATTACGCAGCGACTTCACGAAACTAATATTTAAACCGAGCCACGCATGAAGACCCGCCGCAGGCGGAGAGCCTGTCCGCCGAAGGCGGAAAATAAGTGGACAGCAGACGTTCATCACAGACAAGACTCAGCGATACGGAGTTACACAGATTTTCTTCTGCCACTAATCTCCACTAATTTTTCACTATTGATTTTGCAACGAGCAACTCTGCCATCCGCCGCAGGCGGACTTGCAGCTCGCCACAGGCCACAATCTACGAATCTATCCGCTTGTTCCGCTCCGCCTTCGGCGGACTGGCTCAGTAAATAGACAGCAATAAATTCTGCAAAGCATTGCAGGATGATGATTTGCATTTTACCTATAAAAATTTACGCACACTTCTTCGCTTTTTTGAAAAAAGGTTGTAATTTAGGTTGTTTACGAATAGAATCACTTCAAAATGTTCATTTAATTCGGACAGGAGGCTATATGCTTGCCAGACTGAACAGCCTTACACTATCGGGGATTGAAGGGCATATCTGCGAGGTGGAGGTGCACATAAGCGGAGATGATACACGCCTTCTTATTGTAGGGCTTCCGGATGCAGCTATCAAGGAGAGCTGTGAGAGGGTTAGAAGCGCTTTAATCAACAGCGGTTTCAAGTATCCTTTCGAGCAGATTACAGTTAATCTTGCTCCGGCAGACCTCAAGAAGGAAGGCCCTGCATTTGATCTTTCAATTGGAGTTGGGATTCTCAGCGCAAGCGGGGCTGTGCAGCTTGAAGGGCTGAAAAATGAGATAATGGTAGGCGAACTGGCCCTCGACGGGAGAGTCCGGCCGGTAAACGGCGTTTTGAGCATGGCAATGAGCGCAAAGGCCGCCGGCTTTGAGAGGATGATAGTGCCGATAGAGAATGCCCCTGAAGCAGCGGTAGTGCAGGGGATAGATATCTTCGGCGTAGGCTCGCTGACAGAGGCAGTGGGTTTTCTTTCGGGGAATCTGCCAATAGAGCCCACCTATACAGATATCGACAAGCTCTTTGAGATAAAACGCAAATACGATATAGATTTCGAAGATGTGAAGGGGCAGGAAACGGTTAAGCGTGCCCTTACAATAGCCGCTGCAGGCGGGCATAATGTTATGATGATGGGGCCTCCGGGTTCTGGGAAAACTATGCTGAGCAAACGCGTTGCGAGCATCCTCCCGGAGCTTTCGCTGGAGGAATCGCTCGAAACCACGAGGATATATTCCTCTGTCGGGCTTCTCGAGAGGGAGCAGGCCCTGATTGCAACGAGGCCTTTCCGCAGTCCGCACCATTCTGCAAGCGCACCTGCCCTTATCGGCGGGTCTGCCCATCCAAGGCCGGGCGAGCTGAGCCTCGCTCATCACGGAATCCTGTTTCTCGATGAGTTTCCAGAATTCTCTCGAAATGTGCTTGAAACGATTCGCCAGCCTCTGGAGGACAGTCAGGTTACGATAGCCCGAGCGCAGGCCACGGTTACATTTCCTGCAGATTTTATGCTTATAGCCTCTGCCAATCCGTGCCCCTGCGGCTACTACGGCTCCACGCAGAAGGAATGCCGCTGCACACCCGCCCAGATTGAGAAGTATCTCTCCAAGCTCTCCGGGCCTCTTCTGGACAGGATCGATATACAGATTGAAGTGCCGGCGGTGGATTATCGAGCCCTGCGTAATAAAGCCAAGGGGCAGAGCTCCGCAAGTATGAGAGGTCAGGTTAATCAGGCGAGGAACGTGCAGAGAAATCGCTTCAAGGGTGATTCCAGGCGGGTTAATGCAGGGATGTCTCACAGGGAGATTGAAGTTTTCTGCGAGCTTGAGCCGAAATCCGAACTTATGCTCAAAAGCGCTATGAACGATCTCTCGCTAAGCGCAAGGGCTCACGATAAGATCTGCAAGCTTGCCAGAACTATCGCAGACCTTGCCGGAAGCGAGGCGATAAGGCCCGAACATATCGGGGAGGCGGTGAGCTACAGAAGGCTCGATAAGATGTTCTGATTCGTGAAAATACCCCCATTTTTCCGCGATGAAATCCGTTATATAAAAAATTTTAAAAAAATTATTTTTTTCCTTTGACATCCCCCCTGAGAAATGCTAATATAACAGTCGATTTGATAGTTCATTAACAGTGCTATAAAGTTTGGGTTTACGCAGTGATGCGTATAATTCTTTTTTCCAATATAAAATAAAGTTTTAGCAGTTGAGACAGTATTATATTTCTAGTATTTTTATCTTATTTTTGAATTGTCTCGACGAAGGCTGGTTTCTTCTGAATCCAGCCTTTTTTCTTGCGCAAAGTTGGTGAAATAATTGAAAGTTCCTTTTGAAACAGAGCCTGATCTAAACCTTGAATCCTTTTTCAGCGAAAGCGGAAGTATAGCCCGCCTGCTGCCCGGCTATGAGCAGCGTCCCGGGCAGAAGGAGATGGCTCTCAAGATTGAGCAGTGCTTCGAGCAGGGAAGGCATACGGTTGTTGAAGCGGGTACAGGCACGGGCAAGAGCCTCGCATATATCGTGCCGGCGGTGAAGTATGCGGTGAAAAACGGGGTGAAGGTGGTTATCAGTACATACACCATAAACCTCCAGGAACAGCTCATAAATCAGGACATACCGTTTACAGCAAGGGCAGTGGATTTTGAATTCAAGGCAGGCATTGCGAAGGGTAGAAACAACTATATCTGCAAGCGAAGGCTTCAGTTTGCCCTTGAAAACAAGAAAACACTTTTTGATGCCCCTCCCGGCGAGCTTGCAGAGCTGAAGGAGTGGGCAGAGAACACGAAAGACGGCTCGCTCAGCACAATCCCCTTTAATCCGTCCCCATCTGTTTGGGATGCGGTAAAAAGTGAACACGGCAACTGCCGAGGCAGGAAATGCCCGCACCGCAAAGACTGCTTCTACTCAAATGCAAGGAAAGAGCTGGATCAGTGCGAGCTGATTGTTTTGAATCATTCTCTGCTGCTCAGCGATCTTATGCTCAGAAGCAGAGGAGCAAATATTCTTCCTGCTTACGAGGCGGCAGTGATAGACGAGGCGCACAACCTTCAGAAAGCAGCGGAAGATCACTTCGGAATCAACATATCAAACAACGCCGTAGATTTCACTCTCCGCGGCCTGTATGACAGCAAGAAACGCAAAGGGCTTCTGGCGAAATTCGAGGATGAACAGCTCAAAACGAAACTCAATAATGCGAGAAAGGCCTGCGATGTTTTCTTTAAGCAGGTGGAATCTTACTACGAACATACCTGCCGGGAAAACAACGGCAAATGCGGCCGTGAAGATTTAACCGACAACCTCTCAGGCGAGCTCAAAGAGCTGAGGCTCTCTCTTTCGAATCTGAGAGCCGGATTCAGCGAGGAGGAAAAGAAATCCGACTCGGCCGAGGAGCTCAGAAGAGCCGTTGAAAGGCTCAGCGGATTTGAGAGCGATGTAAGCTCATTTGTCCAGCAGCCAAAGGCCTCTGAAGATGAAAATCGCCATGTTTACTGGATTGAAAAGGGCGGAAAGAAGCAGTTTCCAAGATACAACCTCAGAAGCGCCCCGATAAACGCAGGCAAAGACCTCAAGGAGTGTTTGTTTGATAAATTCGAGTCTGTAGCTCTTACCAGCGCAACGCTAAGCTGTTCATCCGGGAAGAAGGGATTTTCGTTTTTCGCAGGCAACGTGGGGCTTGAAGAATACGATTCGCTTATGCTCGGGAGCTTCTTCGACTACAAGAAAAACGTGAAGGTAGTAGCGGAGGCAGACCTGCCCGAACCCTCAAGCCCTGATTTTCTATCCTCAGCGGCCCAGGTCCTTAAAGGCTGGATAGCAGACGCCGGCGGCGGAACGCTCATACTCTTCACCAGCTACTATATGCTGAAAAATTTTGCCGAAGAGCTTGAATACTGGGCATTCGAAAACGGGAAAGAAATCTTTATGCAGCAAAAGGGGATCTCTCGCACGAGGCTTGTGGAAAGATTCAAAAACAGCGACAGCGGGATACTCCTCGGCACTGAAAGCTTCTGGCAGGGGGTTGACCTGCCCGGCGATGCTCTGAAGTGCGTTGCGATAATGCGGCTTCCATTTGCCGTGCCCAACCATCCTCTCACGCAGGGAAAAATCGAACAGATCAAAGCAAACGGCGAGAATCCGTTTATAAGCTTTCAGCTCCCCTCAGCGATCATACGCTTCAAACAGGGCTTCGGAAGGCTGATACGAAGAAAGACCGATTCGGGAACTGTTGTGATATTAGACAGCAGAGTGATGAAGAAATTCTACGGCAGAAAATTCCTCGAAGTGCTTCCCGAATGCAGTATGTTCGCAAAATCACAGGGCGAGCTCCACCCGCTGAATATCAATAAGACAAACGAGCATTAACCCCGAAAAACATTTAATCATCACCGGCTCTTTCGGGCAAAACAAAAACATAAATGCTGAAAAACAGCATAAACACAATTTGGGACACTGCTTAAAAACTCAACACAGTGAATTTAACCCCGATTTCTCACATAGCGTTCAAAATCGTGAAAAATAAAAATTTTTTCTTTGATTCTGCTTTGTAATCGGGGTTAAAGTTTTATTATTTCCAGTTCTCAGCGAAGACAGACAAATCCAGCATATCTATTGAGCTGTCGGTGTTAAAATCGCATCTCGTTTTTCTCTCGCTGCTTGAGCTTGCGAGCCATTCTGAGCTGAACAGCGATAAATCTGCAAGACTTATCTCCAGATCGCTGTCTATATCGCAAACTGATTTATCCCAATTGCTGTGTACATTCGAGAAGATTACGTCTGTGAGCTTGCTGTCATCGTGAGCTGTTGCGCAGAGGCCAACCTTGAACCCGCCGGCGATATCGATAGTTTTCGAGCCTACAACCCGCCAGTCTGAACCATCGGAGGAGTACCAGCCGGTTAATACATTCCCATCTTTCTCTATCCGAAGCCAGCCTGTGGAGCTGGCGGAAGCATCCTTTACGCTGTCGCTCTCGCCGGCCTGCTGCTCTCGATACTGGAAGCTCGCTCCCTGCCCGGCAGTGCATGCCATCATAGCGTGTTTGGAATCGCTGGTCAGGCCCTGCCTCACCATCACGCCTGCCTTCGCCCAGTCGCTCGTATTTACCATACTTTCAACCTTGGCGGTGATGAATCCGTCTCCCTCGGCATCAAAGGATGCGTAATGGAAGTTGTCTGAGCTGCCCCATATATCATCTCCGCCCCCGCAAACGGTGTAAATGCCTTCTGAATAATAGCATACCCCGCTCTCTGCCGGCGAGCCTATATCGCGATTATCCCATCCCAGAGGCAGGCTGTTGTTTGCCTGATTTGGCCTTGTAGGCTGGTTGCGGTAGATAAGGCCTGTGGATGTGAGCTCGCCGTCTTCTACAAACGTGCCGAATCCGCCGTTAGGCTCGAAATACGAATACCTTTCAATGTAGCCGAGTTTTTCGAGGTAGGGCAGTGCAAGCTGCAGGAATCCATCCTGAATCGGCCTCTCTCTGAATTTGTTGGCGTTGAATTCAGTTATCCATATCGGCTTTTTATAAAGCTTATGCACGCGGTTTAGGTAATGCTTGAACCTGCGGAAAACATTTGCGGGATCTGGATTTGTGTTTACCGAAGGATTGCTGCCCCAGTCGTACCAGTGTACGCCGATAAAATCCATCCTGATATCCTGCTGCTCTGCCAAATCGGCAAAGTAAGGCAGCCAAGTAAAAACAGCATTCTCCCTGCACGCGGGAGACCCGAGCCTCAGTCCTGCCATCTGGAGGTTGCTGAAATACTGAATTGATACGGTCTGGTCGCACATATTGTACCACTGCCCGGATTGACCTTCGCAGTTGTCAACCTCGTTGAAGCCGAGAAGGTGGGTTACGTAAGGCTTAGAAGCGTAATAGTCAATATCAGACATCTCATCCGCCCCGTTTTTCCCCCAGCTCATCGGAACGAATTCATACTCTGGCGAGGAGCTGCTCCCAGAGCCCCAGTTGTAGAACCACTGCTGGTTTACTGGTGAATCACGCCCTGTGCATACACCTTTTTTCCCGAGGTAATTCACTTCCAGCACACGCACAAAAGAAACATCCCCCGCAAGCTCTGCGGGCAGATTAACAATCAGGTCTGTGGCGTAGGCCGTATAGCATCGGCTTCCGCCGGTTCCGTCCTCGTTTACGCCAAGCACTGCCTGATGCCCCTTCTTCAGGAGTATTGAGGCTGCTTGATTATCCATACCTGCGGGTATATCTGACCCGCTGTAAATGTCAAATGTGTCGATTTCGCAGGAGTCGCCGTAAAGCCCTGGCTCTGAGTATATCTTGAGAGCCAGCCCTGAACCATTGTTGGTTAGCTTATGCAGAACGTAGCCGAGAAGCTGCCCGGTCGAGCCGTCGTGGTCGCTAAAATTAATGCGTATTGTTTCGCTCTCATTTCTACACCGCCATATTCCGCCGAGCAAGTCAGCGGTTGCTCCGGTACTGCCGTTGAGAAATGTGCTGTCGAGCTGTCCGCTGCTGTCTTCATCTACTGGTAATATCAGCTCCTGTCCGCACCAGCTCCATGAAGGCCCTGTTATCGCCTGAAGCCTGTAGGTTTCTCCGGGCTCTAATTCGCTGAGGGCAATTTCGATGAATCCGTTCCAGCCGGATTTAATCCCGGTAGAAACAAAATTCAACCCATTCGGATCGGAAGGATCTGAAAGGCTCGCTGTGTATTTGGTTGCGTTTTCGAAATCTCCCCCGCCTGATGTGATATTTCCCGTATCGGTGGAGAAGCTGATTCCAGCTATTGTTACTGGATTAGCGGAATTTCCGCAGTTTACTGCGGCAGTAAGCTCTCCGGTGGTCTGGATTTGGTTGGGAATGATCAAATCGTTGGATTTGAAAAAGGTGGAGGCTTGCAGGGCATTTGCTGAGATGCCGGCTGCTAAAGTGATAAGGATACACATAACTTTGCGAAAACTGAACATTGCAATCATAAAAAGCTCCCAAATTGCTTTAATTAACCTCTTGTAACGGCTTTACCCTTATATGAGTGAATATGTTACTTTGTGAAAAAAAATTTCAGAAAAGCGGGTCTATGTCGAAAAAAAGTTTAGAGCTAAGCCTGCTGAGCTCTGAAAATCTGGCTTTGCTCAAAAAGCTCATCATAACAGCGGGGTTTGCTGCGTTAAGCAGTATGTTTACCCTGAATTCTCGGCCGATTCTGCCTATTGGGGGCTCGAAAGGGCCTTTGAGCCTTATGTCGAGCTGAGCAGTTTTGATAAGCGAGCTGAGCGTCTCGCAGGCCTTTGCGGCATCTTCCTCCGCTCTTGTCTTTTTTTCGTTTCGAATCTGCACGAGGGCCTGTTTTCTGAAAGGAGGCAGACCGAGCATATCCCTCATAGGGGTCTGATTTTTGTAAAAGCCTTCGTAATCGTGCATTTTTGCGAATTTCACTGCCGGGCTGTCCGGTGCAGTGGTTTGGATGATTACCTTCCCGGGCTTGCTGCCTCTTCCTGTTCTGCCTGCTACCTGACTTATAAGCTGGAAGGTTTTCTCGGCGGAGCGGAAATCCGATGAGTTTGCCGAAGTGTCTGCGTTTACAATACCCACAAGCGTAACGTTTGGAAAGTGCAGCCCCTTGGCTAACATCTGTGTGCCTGCGAGGATGTCGTACTCGTGTTTGGAAAATGCCTCAATAAGTTCTCTGTAGTCTTTGCCTTTCATAGAATCGGTATCTATTCTTGCAATTTTGGCTTTTGGGAATTTTTCATTCAGCTCCATCTCAAGCTTTTGCGAGCCCGAGCCGCGCATTGTCAGCTGCCTGCCGCAAACAGGGCAGTTCTTCGGTACGAGTGTTCTGCTGCCGCAGTAATGACATAATGCAAGACCGCTGGTGTTGTAGAGTTTTTCAGAGCTGTTCTCATTGAGCATATCTGACAGGTGAAATTTCAGGCTTGCATCGCAGTTTCTGCAGTGGATTGTGTGTGCGCATTCAGGGCAGTATATGAAATTGCTGTATCCCCTGCGGTTTAAGAGCAGAATTGCCTGCTCGCCCGAGGACAGGGAATTTTCAATATCCTCTTTGAGCTTCTCGCCAATCATAAACTCAGACATAAAAGCTCGCCTGCCGGACATATCAACTTCCTGCATCTGCGGCATAGGCCTTTTCTCAACCCTCTCCGGGAGTTTGAGAAGTTTGAAATGCTTTTTGGCTTTGCAGTTGAAGTACGATTCAAACGAGGGCGTAGCAGAGCCGAGTATGCAGGCTGCATTTTCTATCTGTGCCCGCTTTATCGCAGTATCACGTGCATTGTACCGCGGGGCGGTGTCCTGCTTGTACGAAGATTCGTGCTCCTCGTCAACTATAATCACTCCGAGCTTATCACAGGGCGCAAAAACAGCAGACCTCGCCCCGATAACAACATCCGCTTTGCCAAGCTTTATCTTGTGCCACTGACTTGCCCTCTGAGCCTCGGTGAGCCCTGAATGCAGGACAGCGAGCCGCTTGAACCTCTTCTTGAATCTCAGAATAGTCTGGCTTGTTAGGGCGATTTCAGGCAGGAGGATAATTCCCTTCTTGCCCTTTTCCGCTGCTTTTGCAAGAGCCCTGATGTAAACCTCAGTTTTCCCGCTGCCTGTTACTCCGTGAAGCACAAACACTCCGAAGGCAGATTGATCAATCTTTTGATTGATCTGACCGATCGATTCTTCCTGCGAGCTGTTGAGCGTGATATCCGGCTCTTCCACAGCAGCCAGCTCGTGAGAGCCTTTCAAAACTGCCTTCCTCTCGCATACCGCTGCCCCTGCATCTAAGAGCTTTTTCAGAGTTTGCGAGGTTGTTTCTGCCTCCTTTATCAGCTCTGAACTTTCTATTCCGCCGCCGGAAATAAAGGCGTTGTTAATTGTCAAAATCGTTACTAAACGTTTCTGCTTAGACCCTTCTTTCAGTTTTTTTTGGATTTCTTCGGCTTCGTGAATATTATCGCAGTTTAGCTTTATAAAGCGTTTTTGAACGAAGCCCAGCCCCTTCTTAACACCTGCCGGCAGCATTGCTGAGAGCACCTGCCCCAAAGGGCACACGTAGTATAAGCTAAGCCACTGTGCGAGTTCTATAAGCGGGTGAGCAAGCAGGGGGGAGCTGTCGATTATTTTGCTGAGCCTTTTTAGCCCCTTCGTGTTTGAAGTTTTTTCTGTGCTGATGCAGAAGCCTGTGAGTTTTTTATTGCCTTTTCCGAAGGGGGCACTTACTCGCTGACCGGGCTGAATTGCCCCAAGCTCCTCAGGAACGATATAGCTGAAGGAGCGGTCGAGATTGTGATCAAACACTACCTCAGCGGCAAGCGCTTCTTGCCGGCTCTGCTCTGAGAAATCAAAAAGTGTGTTGTTCTCGGACATAAAAACACAGGTTTAAATTATCGGCACGGTAAAGCAGAATGTAGAACCGCCTTCGCTGTTGGATTCCACCCAGATGCTCCCGCCGTGTTTCTGCACAATCTTCTTGCATATAGCCAGCCCGATACCTGTACCCTCGTATTCAGAGCGGGAGTTGAGGCGTTTAAATATTTCGAAAATTTTATCCCTGTACTCCTCGCTAATCCCGAGGCCGTTATCTGCCACGTTGATCTGCCAGTAGGTGTCTTTCATTTCCGAGCTTATAATCACCACCGGCGAGACATCCTTTCTGTGATACTTCAGTGCGTTGCTGAGAAGATTAGTGAAGAGCCTGTACATCTGCGTTCTGTCGCAGCGGATCATGGGCAGCTCTTCGATATCTACTTTTGCCTCCAGCTCATCTATTCTCGGGTTGAGGCTGTTTCTTGATTCCTCCACTATTTCAGTGAGATTCCAAGCCTTGAATTCGTATTCATTAGAGCCTGCGCGTGAATAGCTCAGAAGATCTTTTATCAGGGAGTTTATCCTCTCGGAACCGTCCTTTGCATATTTGATGTATTTCCAGATTTCCTGACTGGAAGAATCCAGCTCAGATTCGAGCAGGTCTAAATAGCAGGTAACCATACGCACCGGCTCCTGCAAATCGTGAGATGCTATGTAGGCGAATTGTTCGAGGTCGCTGTTTGACCTTTCAAGCTCCTGCTTTTTCTCCTCGATTTCAAGACGCATTTTAACTTCCCGTGAGATGTCGTATATAAAGCATAGAATTTCAGTTTCCGAGCTTTCTTCGCTGCTGAGCTGAGTTACCCTGATATCGTAGTATCTGCTGCTTCCGGGAAACTGGAATATCTCACGGAATTCCTTGCCAGAATCGATTGCTTTTTTAATCGAATCAAAGGCATCTGTTAAGTTTATAGCGGCTGTAACCTCGCAGAAGTGTTTGCCGTTAAGCTTTTCTTTTTTTCCGAAACCCAGCAGCTCGGCTGCGTATTCATTGTAGTCAATGCACTTAAACTCTTTGTCGCAGCGAATTATTGCGCCGGGAACATTTCTAACAAGGGTATCAAGGTATCTGTTTGCTGAATGAAGTTTTTTTTCGGCTTTGCGTCTTTTCGTAAAGTTGATCACAAGGATTGCTATAATAACAACAAGAAGCAGTGTAACAAGTGAATACCAGCCTATAATATTTATCAGGCTTTCTGCTGTAAGCGGTTTCTTTGAGACCACAGGGTCGCGGTGTTTTATTGCGTCGCAGTCTTTCCCGAATTTCTGGAGGTTGTCAAGGTTTATATGGAGTTTGTTATGTGGGCTGTCAACAACCGACTGTCCGGCAAGGGCAGCCTTCCCGTTCAGCACTCTCCCTGCGAATTTTCCCGCTATAGCCCCTTCCTGAAACGGCTCGGTGGGATAGCCGCCGATGATTGCTCCGCCCATATATGTGTAGTTCAAAACGAATGCAGGAATATTGAGCCTTGAGATAATCTCTACTACTTTTTCTGTCTGGTAGTAAATCCCTTCATCATCCCTCTGATAGTTCATCAGAAGTATTGCATACTCATCTCTGTTTTTCTTGAGTTTTTCGCTGATCTGCTTGAGCGTCCCGTTGGTAAAGTATTTTATTTCCAAATCTTTTGGGAATTCTGCCCTGTGCTTTTCAAACAGCTCAATTGACACCCTTCCGGAAATGGTGTTGTCTTCGCATAAGAAGGCAAGCTTTCGTTTTGGGAAGAGCTCCTGTACTACCTCAACAGTTTCGATCACCATAGGATGCTCTGTAAACACCCTGACGGGTCTGTTCCAGTTTTCCAGCAGATTGGTTTGATTCCAGTTTATTCCGCAGGCTATAAGGCCTGTGGCAGGGTAGAATGTCTCGTCGTTCTTTTTCAGAAGCGCGTAGGCTGCATTATCGCAGGTTATGATCAGGTCTATATCGCTAACATACTGATACTTTGTATTGAGCATTTCGAAGAACTCAGAGAAATATTTCTCTGAACTAACTCTTTTGGCATCAATATATTCAGAATAAATGTGTGTTTCAGGGCAGGATTTTCTGATTTCTTCGGTGATACCCTGCTGAATTTGCTTTGTCCACTCGTAATCCGGGGAATAAGACTGTATCACCAAAACATTATCTGCCTGCAGCACTGAAGCAGAAAGCAATACAGTAATCAGAATTAAGAATTTTGCTGTCATTTTCAGCTTGGGAAAGTAAAACAAAACGTTGACCCCTTGCCTAATTCAGATTCAACCCAGACAGCGCCCTGATGTCTTTCAATTATTTTTTTGCAGATAGCCAGCCCCACACCCGTTCCGCGGGCGTCGGGTTTCTCGTGCAGTCTTTTGAAAATAGTAAAGATCTCTTTACGCATACTTTCCTCTATGCCTATGCCGTTATCCTTAACGCAAATCCGCCATATTCCATCAATACATTCGGCATAAATTTCCACCTTCGGCTTCTCGCCCTTTTTGTTAAACCGCACAGCATTGCTTATCAGGTTCATAAACACCCTGTATATCTGCACTTTGTCGCATCTCAATGTTGGCAGTTCGCCAATGCTGATTTCTGCTTCGGTTTCATCGATAAGACCCTTAAGGTCTCCTGCTGCCTCTTCAGCAAGCTCGCCCAAATCAGCCTGCTCAAGCTTGAGTTCTTTGAAGCCGGCCTTTGAAAACTGCAAGAGATCATTTATCACGCTGTAAATCTTGAGGCTGCCGTTTCTTGCGTATTTCAAGTATTCTTTCGCTTCACCGTTTACGTTTTTCTCTTCCAGTTCGGAGTCTAACAGGTCGAGGTAGCAGGTGATCGTTCTCACAGGCTCCTGAAGGTCGTGCGAGGTTACATAC
Source organism: Sedimentisphaera salicampi (assembly GCF_002117005.1). Lineage (NCBI taxonomy): Bacteria > Pseudomonadati > Planctomycetota > Phycisphaerae > Sedimentisphaerales > Sedimentisphaeraceae > Sedimentisphaera > Sedimentisphaera salicampi. Next base: position 1,183,017 of record NZ_CP021023.1, on the reverse strand, counting down.
GCAAACTGCTTCAGATCTTCATTTGACTGACGCAATTCGATATTAGCCTGCTCAATCCTTTCCCGATCCTTAATAGATTCCGTTATGTCATCTATTATAACGATATATGCCCGTTTTAAAACACTTTCTGAGGCATTTTTTTGCGGAGTAACCCTTATCTTGAGAGTTTTTACGAGTTCTTCTGATTCATCAGCATCTTCCTCTTCGGGTTGTATTTTCGTGAGGAATTCGGTTTCTTTATGGTTTCTTATATCCTCCAGCTTGCCCTCGGGAATGGTGATATACTTTTCAAAAAAAGTGCCCTTGATTTCTTCTTCGCTCTCGATTTCCAGAATCGACAGGCAGTTTCTGTTTGCAGAAAGGATTTCCCTGTCATAATTCAGCATTAAGATTCCCGCAGGGGCCTGCTCAAAGATCTCACGGAAAAATTCTTCATTTTGCTTGATGCTGTCTTCAGCATAAATCCTCACCAATGCATTTACGAGAGGCTCGGAACATATCTTCATCATCCTCTCGCAGTTTTCTCCCCAAAGCGAGCTGTCATTTTTGGAAAGAACTATCGTGCAGAGGCTCGAGCCTATAAGGCTGCGGAAACATAATGAGTTTTCAGTATTTGTCTCGCAGAATTTGCTCAGGTATTCTCGTTCCTGATTGTTTAGAGAGGCATTCTGCAGATTGATAATGTTATCTTCAAACTTGGCGGTAAGGCTTTCCGGCATTTCCACGAAGTTTGTCGAGCTGAGAGTAAGCTGATTGTGCACGTGTTCATAGCTGTACAGGTCTGAGAAGAGCTCGCCGGTGTTTCTGTATTCAAGTATGCAGCGGTCTGCTCCGGAATAGGAGCATAACGATCGGAAGAGATCCTTGAGCATATATTCGATGTTGTCGTTGTTGAGCTTTGCGATATTTTCAAGCGAATCGGAGAGGGATTCCTCGAATTCTATTCTCGTTTCAAGCTCATTTTTAGAACGTATCTTTTCAGTCCTGTCCGATACAATCGTTGCAAGGAAGCCCTCTTCTGGGCTTGCGGCTATTATCTCAAAATATCTGTTTGAGGTTTCGGAAAATGCCTCAAAAAATATCTTTGAGCCTTCTTCCGCAGCTTTTCTGTAATTATCAAGCCAGTCCCGTTCTTCGGGGCAGAGAAGTCCAATCCTGCTGTCTTTGTAAACAGCCCTGCTGCACAAGTTGTCAAACTGCTGGTTGGATTCGGTAAGGTAAAAGTCTTCAAATTCTCCATCATTGTATTCTGCCCGGTATAGGGCGAAGCCCGAGGGCATATTCTGGAAGAGCTTCTTAAAGCGGTTTTCCTCAGAGAACTGCCTGAAAGTGGCGCTGATTCGTTTTACTGTGTTGTTAAGCACCTCGCCGGTAACCCTGAGAACGCGAAGCAGATTTTCATTGAACTGGGGCGGGTAGTTTATACTGTCCAGAGTAATAAAGCCGGCGAGTTCTTTGTTTTCGAAGACGCCTGTAAACAACGATGATTCAGCGAGCTTTTTCTTGAGGAAAGTTCTCTCGCCTACTGATTCTTCGGAAATATCATCCAGTGAACGTATGAATATAGAGCCCTTTTCCTTCAAAACCTCCGCAAACATCGGGATGCTTTCTGTCGGCACGTTCCTGAAATCATCAAGCTCAACTTCCCCCTTTGGTACTGCCCACTGGTATTCGGCGCTGAAGCTCTCTCCGGATTTATCCAAGAGGAAAAGCATTCCTCTCTCGAAGCCGGCGTATTCAGTTACCTTTCTGAGCACCTCGCTGATAACATCTCGGTAGTTTTCTGTGCCTGCAGCGGCAAGCATCTGAGAGAGCTGGCATATAAACTCAATCTGCTTTACGTCTTTCAGCTTTTCCCGTTTTGCGTTAAACGCTTCGGTCTGGTCTGAACCGATGCTCACAGCATTGCCCTCCTGCGTTCTGAAGGTGCAGAGGCTCAGGAATTTATTCAAATTTTCAAGTCTGTAAGAGCTCTTGAATTCACGTTTGTTTTCAACTGTCTCCACTAAACTTTCAAAAATCAATTCACGCAGCTCGTTGTGCTCTCTTAGAGCAATCTGGGGGGCATTCTCTTTGCCGGCCAAAAGCTTGCTGGTAAAATTGTTGAGCTCTGAAATTTCGAAATCTTCTATTATCCCAAGGTTATTGCGGACTGGACGCCAAAGAATAAAAATATTATCGCCCTTTTTCACGGCTTCTGAATATGTATGGTGTTCGTTGTTTTTCTTCAGCCTAAAGAAAAAAAGGGCAGCCAGAAACCCGGCAATAAGCATAACCGCCGCAACGGCAAAAACCAATAGAGCATCTCTTTCGAAAGACAGCCCCAATACGCCAAAGGAATGCCTGGGCAGATTCCCGAAATCAAAGAAGAATTCTAAGTTTTTATGCCAAAACAATTGCGGCATACTAATTTATTACCTTTACAAGCAGTGTCCAAACGCAGCTACAGTATAGTTTCATTTTTCCTGCGTTCCAAGATTTTTTTGATTTTTACAGTTCACAGCTTCTCTCTTTATCAGCAGGCCGGCAGGTTTTTGCCGCGCAGAAAATCAATTAAACCTGCAATCTCAGATTTTTCAAGCGGTTTTGTGTTTTCAAGCGGGTAGTCTAAGCCTAATTTTTCCCATTTTTCTCTGCCCATACTGTGATAAGGCAGCAGTTCCAGCTTTTTCAGATTATCTCTGCCCTCTAAAAGGTCGGCAAGCTGTTTCATATCTTCCTGCGAATCGTTGATTTCAGGGACAATCACCTGCCTTACCCACATCTCTATGCCGGCTTTTGTGATGTAGTCAAGGAATTCAAACATCTCTTCAGGCCCTTCGCCTGTTATTTCCCTGAATTTTTCGTCTCTGCAGTGCTTTATATCCAGCAGAACAAGGTCGGTGAAACTGAGCACTTTTTCTGTCTTCTCGTCCGGCCTCGCACCTGCCGTATCTAAAGCTGTGTGAATCCCTCTTTCCCTGCACATCTCGAAGATTTCAGCAGCGAATTGGGGCTGAAGCAGAGGTTCACCTCCGGACAGAGTGATCCCGCCTTTCTCGCCGTAGTAGGGGCGGTATCTCTCTACGAGCTTGATTATCTCAGAGCTTTTGGTCTTTTCCCCTGCATTCATTTTCCATGAATCGGGATTGTGGCAGTAGATGCAGCGTTTGCTGCAGCCCTGAAGAAATACCACGCATCTCGTACCCGGCCCGTCGAGTGTACCCATAGACTGTATAGAATGTATATAACCTTCAGTAAACATAACCGATATTATACTTTGCATTTACAATCTTACAACCGCCTTGCATGGATGAAATATCGGCGCATAAAAAAAGGGGGCTTCTCTGCCCCCTTGTCAGAAGCTTTATTTTAGTAATCTGTAACGGGTACAAAACCCTTTGATTCGATTATTTCCTGCCCGTCCTCTGTGAGGTAGAATGTGCAGAATTCATGTACAAGGCTCCCCGGCTGGGGGTACTTATTTGTAAAGAAAAACAGCGCCCTGCTGATCGGGTAAATACCTTTGGAGATTGTCCTTCTTGTGGGCTCTATCCCGTCAACATCCACTGAACGAACGTATTTATCAACGAACCCAAGGCCTACATAGCCTACTGCCCCTGGAGTGGTTTTAACCCTTGCGTGAGCCTGAGGATTTGAATTAACATATTCTACTGAGGCAGCCATCTTCTCGCCTTCCATTACCATACCGTCGAAGGTTTCGTAAGTGCCTGAAGAGGTGTCTCGGCTTATAGCGATAATTTCTCTGTCCGGGCCGCCAAGCTGGCTCCAGTTTTTTATTTTGCCAGTATATATATCCCTTATCTTTTCGCTGCTGAGCTTGCTTACGGGATTTGAAGGGTGCACTACAACGCACACTCCATCCATAGCTATTACGTGAGCAACCGGGTAGACATCGTTAGATATAGATTTCTTGAATTCTTTTTCTTTCAAAAACCGGCTTGTCATTGCGATATCGCAGCGGTTCTCTGAAAGAGAAGCGGCCCCGTCGCCCGAGCCTGTTTTTTTAACAGTGATTTTCATCTCAGGATGAAGTACGGTTTGGAAAAATTCTGCAAATGCATCCCCGATAGGGCCTACGGTAGTTGATCCGTCAATGTGGAGGGTTTTAGCCGGCAAAACTGCAGCGCAAGCCAGCAGTGCAGTGAGTAATGCTGTTTTTTTCATAAATATCCTTTCTTGTTTCTTGTTTGCTGCTTAAAAAATTACTTTGTTTGAGATTATTTCAAATATTGTTAGAGAAATGTTAGCAAGATATTAGAATTATTTTAGCAGTCTATTTTTCCCATTCTGCGCCGAGCTGTCCGCAGGCGGCCTTGATATTCCTGCCTCTGCGGTAACGAATATGGGTTTCAATGCCGTTCTCGCGAAGGATATCTGCAAATGCGTTTGTTTTTCCCTTTTTCGGTGCTGAGAACCTCAGGCTTCCAGCGGGATTGAATTCTATGAGATTTACGTTGCATTTGAGCCGCTGGGCTGATTGGGCAAATTTAACTGCTTCCTCTCTGCTGTCGTTTATGCCGTCGATGAGGCAGTATTCAAGCGTTACCCTTCGCCCTGTTTTCCGGCAGTAGTTTTCTACAGCAGCAAAGAGTTTGGCAAGCGGGTTGGATTTGTTTATTGGCATCAGCTTGTTTCTTGTTTCCTCATATCCTGCATGTATGCTTACAGCGAGTCTGAACTGTTTGTCCAATTGGGTAAAATCTTCGATTCTGTCGATTAGCCCGCAGGTGCTTAATGTTATATGCCTTGCTCCGAGGCCAAGCCCTTTGCTGTCGTTGAGAATTATGGCGGCGTTCACTGCATTTTCGTAATTATCGAACGGCTCGCCCATACCCATAAATACCACATTGCTGATTTTCTCAGCGCTTCTTTTTGCGGCGTAAACCTGCTCAGCTATTTCCCCTGAAGACAGATTCCTTATAAAGCCTATTCCTGCTGTAGCGCAGAATCCGCAGCCCATTCTGCAGCCGGCCTGCGAGGAGATGCAAACTGTTTTTCTTCCGTTATCATCCAGCAGAACGGATTCAAATTTGCTTCCGTCTTGGGCGGAAAAGAGGAATTTTTCGGTGCTGTCAGCGTCTTTCTGCCTTTCGAGAATCTCCAGAGAACTTATAAAGAAGCCCTCATCTGAGAGAATGTTTCTCAGTTTCTCAGGCACAGGGGTGATCTCTTCAAGTCTGCTGTGCTGCTTCTCGTGTATAAAGCTGAATATGTAGCCTGCGTGAAACTTTTTTCCCGATTTTTCGGCAATAAGCTCCTGCAGAGCGGGAAGGGTGTATGATTTAAGATCTTTTTCCATAAACTTTTTCTGGGAAAGTAAAAGACCGCAGAGAATCAATTGAATCTGCTCTCTGCGGCCGGAAATTACATTGAAGTTTGCGATTAGTGATCAAAAACAATTTCTTTGATTTCAACTCCTTCAATATTGCTCAAATCCTGCTTGAGCGAACTGAAGCGGTCCTGCTTATCGATGCATTCAAGCAGAAGCACACCATTAGGGGAGCTGATTTCTCCGTTCACATCGTGCAGACCTATTCTGGTTTTGATTGTGTCTCCGAAGTTTGTGAGAACTTCCTGAATTGCCTGAGCGTGTTTGAGCCTCTCTGTTACGTGAACGCCGAGAATGAGGTGTCTGTCCATAATTTTCTCCTTTTTGCTTTTGTAATATTACAGCGAAATAACTTTTTCCATAGTATCAAGGCCAATTCCGCCTTCAACTACAGCCTTAAACTTGCCTTCCTTATCTATAAACATAATCGTTGGATAAGCCCTTATATCTTTGAAAGGTGAGGGCAGCTCGTTTTGCGAGCTTGCCGCAACTGTGTAGTTTATGCCCTTTTCCTGAGCGAAATCCTTCACTGTTTTTTCATTTTCAAAGCTGATTGCTATAATTTCCAGCTCATCAGAGCTGTACTTGTTTCTAAGTTTCTTGAGCTCCGGAATTTCCTCCCTGCACGGCGGACACCACGTCGCCCAGAATACAACTAAAACGTTCTTATCCTCCATCTCTGCCAGTTCGATCTTTTCCCCTTCAAGATTCTCAACCGACATCTCTGAGGCATCTGCACCGTAAAAGCTCTCCATAGCAAGCCTGCTTGCGGGAATTATCCCTGTAAGCGAACTGCTCACTTCTGCCTGCTTTATGCCCTCGGCGTTTCCGCCTGCCTGACCGCTTTGTCCTGCTATGCCGCAGCACGGAGTTTTCTGGATCAGTATTGCAGCTCCCGCAATAATGACGATCAAAGCAAGCGGCCAGAACTTATGAACCTTGCTCTGGCCCTCATGGCCTTGCTCCTGCCCGTTTTGCTGATTTTCGCTGTTTTGATCTTCTAAGTTTTTGTTTTCATCCATCGGTAAAACCCTTTCATTTTTGATTTCAGGCCTTTAATGCTCGTCAAAAAGCATCTATACCTGAAAGTGATTATAACATTTATGTGTCAATTCTGTAAGTTTTTTTTATTTCTTAGTTTTACGCATAAAATTCTTTTTGGTTTTTTAGAAAAATTACTTTTTGACTGCCGCATTTGGGTTGTACGCTTATCTTATAGTCTTTTCCTAACTTTGGCGGTAAATTTTTGTAAGCCCCTGTTGAGAAAAATATCGATTTCCCAAGAAGGCACTGCAAAACGGGAGTGAAAAAACGTGAAGGGCAGTGTACCCGCTGGACTTATAGATTCTAAAGAGTATAATGTCCGTTTTAGGCTTCAGTTGCTGATGAGTATAATACTTAAATTAGTGTTAATAAGCCCGTTTCAGAAGCCTATTTTTTGAAAGAACGATTATATTTATGGAGTTAAGAATATGAGCAGTTGGGTTGAGTTTTATGAAGAGTTTGCAAATAAACTGCTTAAATACAAGAATAACCGCAATTCCTTGATTGAGATTGTTTCCAAACTGAAAAAAGCCGAATCTAATAAATTAGATTATCTACACGACAAAAAAGCCCCAAATGAAAAAATTCCTCTTCAGGATATCTGCCCTTTTACTTTTATGGGAATTTTTAATCGCAATATTAAAAAGAATTTACGTGTTAATCTCGCTAACTATTTAGCTGAATCTTTAAGTCTTAAAAACCGACTGCCAGATAATTTTAATTTTGATGACGGCATTCCCACGCTTAACAATTTCATGGCATTGTTTTACCGTTTCTTGTATCTAAGGAAGGAGGGTGATATAGATAAGCTTTGGGATGTTTTCGAGGCATCCTTGGGTTATGCAGATAAGTCTAATCAGGAACAAAAGGAGCATTTCGTAAAGGCTTTTGATAGCGCGGTTGATCTGAAAAATGTTAAATTCAACTTAACCTCTGGGCTCTTTTGGGTTCGCCCTACTAAATTTATGACTCTTGACAGCCTTTCCAGGAATTATCTTAAATCTAATCTGGGCATTAAAGTCCCAAGTCGTAAAGACTTGAGTGGTTCTAATTACCTGAATGCGATAGATGATATGAAGGATGCTTTAAGTAAGAAAGGGGAAGAAATCTCCTTCCCTGAATTATCAAGGCAAGCATTGCTAAGCAGAAACGCCAGCCAAACTGAAGATGACGAAACTGGATCTCATGAAGAGATTCGCTATTGGGCTATTTCGCCGTTTACAAAAGAAAAATGGCAGAAATGGCAGGACGAAGAAGTTGCAACAATAGGGTGGGGGGAGATCGGTGATTTGCGTCAATACAATTCTAAAGAGGAAGTTGGGGAAGCGATAAAAAAGAAGTTCCCACAGTATTCTAACCCCATAATGATTCAACTGCTCTGTTATAATTTCGCCCATGAACTGAAAAGAGGAGATGTTGTTTTTGCTAAGTTTAATCAAGGCTATGATAAACAGCAGATTGTGGGGTATGGTGTAGTTTCAGGAGAGTATGAATATCGCAAAGAAGAAGACTTTAAATTGAGAAATAGTGTCAAAGTTGAGTGGAAGGTAATAGGCAATTGGAATGTCAAGGAGAATATGCTTAGTTCGGCGAAGGAGCTAACCGATATAACGCCTTACGAGAATATGGTTAATTATTATCTTCGTTTGGTTGGCGAAAGTGAAAAGGCGGCTTCTTTTTCTATCTCTGATGCGATGCAGGATTTGTTTATGAGTGAGGAGACTTTCAGCGGTATAGTTGATTTGCTCCAAGAGAAAAAGAATATCATACTGCAGGGGGCGCCGGGGGTTGGGAAAACATTCATAGCCAAGAGGATAGCGTACAGTCTTATTGGGGCTAAAGATAACAGCAAAGTTAAGATGATCCAGTTTCATCAGTCTTACAGTTATGAAGATTTTATCCAAGGCTACAGACCTAGCGAGGATGGTAAATTTATACTCAAAGACGGGGTATTTTACGATTTTTGCAGCAAAGCAAGGGAAGACTCTGAGGGCATATATGTTTTTATAATTGATGAAATCAACCGCGGAAATCTGAGCAAGATATTCGGTGAGCTGATGATGCTTATAGAGAAAGATAAGCGAGGCAAAGAATATTCAATCCCTCTGCCTTATTCAAATGAGGGTTTTTTCATACCTGAAAATGTTTATTTGATTGGCACAATGAATACCGCAGACCGCTCACTTGCGATGGTAGATTTTGCACTCAGAAGGCGTTTTGCCTTCCAAACTCTTACCCCGCATTTCGATAAGAATAAGTTTGGCGAGTTTTTAAGTTCAAAAGGCATATCTGAGAGCTGTTTAACCGCTATAAGGGAGTCAATGCTCAGGCTCAATGAAGAGATTAGAAAAGACATTCATAATCTCGGGGAAGGTTTCTGCATTGGGCACAGTTTCTTTTGTCCGCAGAGAGATATTCAAAACGAAAAACTTTGGCTGAGACAAATTTATGACTACGAGATTAAACCTTTGCTGGAAGAATATTGGTTCGATAATCCCGATAAGGCGAACGAAATGAAACGGCTTCTAAATGATTAGCGAAAAACCAGACTTAACTAAAATACCGGTTCAAAATATATACTACCTGCTGAGTTATTCATGGGATAAGCTTGAAGAAGCAAAACAGACACCTGTCAGCCAGACCAACAAAGAAAATCTTTCAACGCTTTTTGCAAAAGTTTTGATCAATGGGGCATCACGTATTCTCAAACGCGGACTTGACAGTGATTATATCCAAAAAGAAGAGATGGTCAGCCGGATACGAGGGCAGATATGTTTCACAGAATCATTTAACAGAACTTTTATGCGGAAGCCTGCCCTGATATGCCAATTTGATGAATTCGATAATAACATACTGCACAATCAGATAATTAAAACCACAATTCGCAGAATGATACGCTGCTCTGAGGTGGACAGAGAAGCAGCAAACGATCTTAGAAAAATCTACAGAAGATTTGATGGTGTTGATGAAATTGATATGAACAAAAGGCTCTTTGGCCGAGTGTGTCTTAATCGAAACAACAGCTATTATGCATTTCTGATAAATGTATGTGAGCTCATTTATGATTGCCTTCTACCATCAGAAGAGGCCGGCAGATTCATTTTTAATGACTTCAGAAGAGACCATCAGGCAATGGCGAGGCTTTTTGAAGGCTTTGTTAGAAACTTTTATGCAAAGGAACAAACCAGTTTTAAAGTAGCGTCAGAATTTGTCGATTGGGATCTTAGCGGCTTTGAATCCAGCAAAGATAAGGCGATGCTACCAGATATGCGAACAGATATATCATTAACATCAAGTGGTCGTAAGATCATAATGGATACAAAGTTTTACACCAGGATGTTTCAAAATTATTATGAAATAGAGAAGGCTCGCTCTAAAAATCTGTATCAAATTTTTGCTTATATTATGAATGACCCTTTCGAAAATTGTGAAGGAATTCTGCTTTATCCTTCTGCAAGCGAAAATAAAGTAAATCATCAATGGATTATTAAGGGTCGAAGGATTTCGCTGCAAACAGTAAACCTGAATCAGAATTGGGCTGACATACATAACGAACTGATTGATATCCTGAACTGAAACTGAAAAAGAACTGATTCAGGCGAAAATTGCTGAGCCTATTCGCAGGTCTGTTGCGCCTTCTTCGATTGCGATTGGGTAGTCGTTTGTCATCCCCATACTCAGGCGTGAGAAGCTTTTTTGGAGTTTTTCCGGCAGGGCGGAGCGGGCATTCAGCATAGTTTCCCTTGCAAGGGCGAATGTCTCGTGGAGCTGTTTTTCGCTCGCCTCGAAAGCGGCCATAGTCATAATTCCGGCGGGGATGATATTCTCGTGCTCAGCGAGTTTGGCGGCAAACTCTCCGGCCTCGCCTGCGGGCACGCCGTATTTCTGCTCTTCGTGTGAGCAGTTTACCTGAATGAACGCCTCAAGCTTTCTTCCCTCTTCTGCGAGCAGTTTATTCAAAACTCCCGCAAGCTTCAGCGATTCGAGCGAATGGAGCAAATCCATCAGCGGGAGGAAGTGTTTGGCTTTGTTTCTCTGCATATGGCCGATCATATGCCACCGCAGGCTGGGAAGCTGTCGTGATATTTCCTCGCTGCTTTCGGCGGCCTGCCTTATTTCGGAGAAGTGCTGCAGGCGGTTTTCGCCGAGGTCTGTGCAGCCCAGCCGCACCGCCTCCACTACCTGCTCAGGCGTTGCGGTTTTGGTAACAGCAACAAGGCTCACCTCATCCCTGCTCCTGGATGCCCTTTCGCAGGAGGCTTGGATATTCTCTTCAACAATATTTAAATTTTCTTCGATCTTGCTCATTTTATTGCATCGAATGCATCTTTCTTCAGGCTTTCGCTCCCGCAGTACATACATTTCTGGTGGCGGGGGTTGAGGGCACGGCCGCAGCTGCTGCATTTCTTCATCTCCTTGCGGAGCTTGCCGTCCATCTCGCCGTCGCGCATATCTATCTCGGCAACCTTGCTGAAGAGCTCGTCGTCTGTGAGGTTTGTCTTTTCGCTGAGCAGCTCCCAGAGCGCCCGATTAACGAGGATGAGCCTGTCGAGCTGGTCTTCAATGTTTTCCAGTCTCGTTTGGTTGCTGCGGGTCTTGCCCCGGCTGATTGTATCAACCTTGGTGTTTATGAATGTGTCTGCTGATCGTGCCCAGTTATACATAAATAATCTCCTTTTTCAAAACCGCCAGATTTCGCAGGCAAGCTTTGCCATTTCCTTCTGCCTTGAATCTACTGGATAACCCATTCAGTTCCGTTTGGAGTGTCTTTGAAGGTTACGCCGAATTTTGCCATCTCATCTCTGATTCGGTCTGCCTCTTCGAAGTTTTTCTCAGCCCTTGCCTTTGCGCGTTTCTCGATTACATCCTGCATAAGGTAGTCTGCGAGTTCGGTGAGTGCTTTTGAGTCTTCGGGGTAGCTCTCCCGCACGATTCCCAGCACATCCCCGCCGAGCTTTGAGAAGAGCTCATCGACTGCCTGAAGCGTTGCCTTGTTTGCCTTGCCCGCCTCCTTCTCTGCGAGCTTTACCATCTCGTAAACCACAGACAGCGCAACGCTTGTGTTGAAATCGTCGTTCATTGCCTTCTCGAAGCGGTGCCGGAAGCCATCAAGCTGCTTTTGCACCTTCTGATTTATCTCGCCTTCGGGAGCCTTTTCTGCCGCCCTTCGCACAGCCTTAACAGCGGCAGATATCTTCTCGAGCCCGCTTTCTGCCGCAGAAAGGGCGGCATCGGAGAAGTCCAGCGGGCTTCTGTAGTGGCTGTTGAGAATGAGCATTCGAACTGCGAGCGGGTCGTAGGCCTTGCTGAGCCGTTCATGGCTGCCAGAGAACACCTGCTTTAAGTTGATGAAGTTGTTCAGGCTTTTGCCCATCTTCGTCCCGTCAACGGTTACCATATTGTTATGCAGCCAGTATTTCACGAAGGGGCATTCTGTAACCGCTTCGGACTGGGCGATTTCGCATTCGTGGTGGGGGAATTTGTTTTCGAGCCCGCCGCCGTGGATATCGATCGTATCCCCGAGATACTTCATACTCATAACAGAGCATTCCAGATGCCAGCCCGGATATCCCATCCCCCAAGGGCTCTTCCACTGCATTATATGATTCGGCTCTGCCTTCTTCCAGAGGGCGAAATCTGCGGGATGCTTCTTTTCCGATTTCACGCCCACCCGCGTCCCGCTGAGCATATCCTCAAGATTCCTGCCTGAGAGCTTGCCGTAGCCTTTGAAGCTTGTTACATCGAAATACACCGAGCCGTTCACCTCGTATGCGTGGCCGGCATCTATAAGCTTCTCGATAAGCTCAATCTGCTCGGGGATATGTCCTGCTGCCCTCGGGCTGATATCCGGCCTGCGGCAGTTGAGCTTGTCCATATCCTCGAAGTAGCTGGCGGTGTAGTATTCGGCGAGAGCCATCGGGTGCTTTTTCTGCTTTTTCGCCGCCACAGCGAGCTTGTCCTCGCCTTCGTCGGCGTCGTCTGTCAGATGGCCTACGTCTGTTATGTTCTGAACGTATGTGAGATCGTAGCCGAGGTATTCAATATATCGGGCGATTATATCAAAGCTCACATAGCTCTTTGCGTGCCCGAGGTGGGCATCGCCGTAAACGGTAGGCCCGCATACGTACATCCCCACCGAACCTTCATTTATCGGTTTGAAGCTCTCTTTTTCTCTTGTTAGCGAATTATATACTTTTAAGCTCATTTCCTGTTCCCTGTTTTTGGTGTTTGGCGCAGTTGAAACACTGCTGTTATTCTATATTCCCAAGCAGTGATTGTAAACAGCAAATAAAGCAGACAAAAGCAGCGGTTCTGTGTCTTTTAATTGCAATCTGTTTTTCAAGCGTTTGAATAATGCTGCCCGCTTCAAACTCACGTCATATTTTCATATTCATCGCTGCTCACTACCGTACTGTACAGGCCTACATCTTCGCCTTCGTGTTTGTCTATTCCGGTATAATCAAGGCTTGCATCTTCATATCGCTTGAATTTGTAAACAGCGTCGTTCATCAGCGAGTCGTTGAAAACTCCAATGCTTACAAGAAGATCAAAATCCTGAACGGTTAGCCCTGTTACTTTCTTGAAAAGCCCGGGTTCAAGCTGCGTTATTACGTCTTTAAGCGTTCGTTCTCTGTAGTCTGTTAGATACATAAATACAGGGATTCTCGCTGCAAATTTTATCAGCTTATCTTGAACCCTTTTGCGCAGGCTCTTATACTCTTTTTCCTCTTCGGAAATCTCTTTCTTTTTCTCGCTTGAAGGTTCTTCTTCGCCAAGTTCTTTCTTGGCTTTTTTAACATCATTCGATTTGTTGATTATCGTTTCAATATCCTGATTTAGATTCCTGAATCCTTCAATGCTCATCAAAGCATCAAGCGCTTTCTGATTATCCATTATTCTCTGAAGTGTTCCATTGTCCACATTAACAAGCAAAGCGCTCTCCCATCTCTTGGCGAGAAGTGTAGCGGATGTGCCGCTCATTGCCATATCCAAGACCCCCGCAGCATCAATTTGCTTCATGGAGCTGCCGTCGTATGCAAGAATCGGCAGGAACCTAATAAACTCCGCCACCTTTTTTTCAGGATTGTTTTCGTCAACGTTTAATCTGCAACTGTATTCTGCCACTTGAGAAAGAGCTCTGTTTGGAGCAAAATCAAATACATAGCATTGCTCTTTCAATATTTCTTCTTCGCTGGTATCGCTCTTTTTTACTGTCCAAGGAGACTGAACCCTGAAGGCCGCCTGGAAGTATGTTTCCGGACTTGAAAGATTCTTCAGCATAAAAATACCAGACCACGGTTTAACGGTTACCCCCGTAGTAAGCTTTCCGCAAGAGAGAGTAATGGTTTTTGTTTTAAGCGGGTTGTCCATAGCTTCTCTAACAGGCCCGAGCGCATCAACTCCAATGCCTGCAGAGCGGCCGGCGGCAACAATTATTTTGTAATCGTGGAAGAAGGTGTTGTTTCTTTTAGTTAGAAGATTTCGCATAGCGCAGCATGAGGCAACGCTCGGCAGAAACCAGAATGTATGCGTGAGCATATTAAGCAGCCTCGAATCCGAAAATGGCATCGGCGGCTTTTTTGAGCCGAGTTTCAAATCTGAGGTGTAGTTTTCTATATTTGCCCCCCGCAGGAGATTTAGCCATTTTTGAACTTCAGCTTCATATACAAACCTCGCCTCTTCCCCCTCGCCTTCTGCCGAGAAAAACACATTCAAATCAAACTCGTCAAACTCGCCTCCCATTGCAACCTGTCTTATCGAATCGGGCATCTGATAAGTTAGCATTGCCATTCTCGGCAGTGGAGCATAGGGGTTATACTGATTGTCGGCGTATTCTTCTTTTGCTTTCTGCTCATCGGAATATGTCCAGTTGAAAATCTGCTCTTCGATAAATTCGCCTGTGCTTATCGCCCTGAAAGGAGTTCCGGAAAGATAGAGATAGGCATCGGTTGTAATGGGCATTATTTCTTCTTCGTAAAGCTCAATCCCTTCTCCTTGGCCAAATTTCTGCTCTTTCTTATCCTCCGCTTCAAAAAGCTCTTTCGCATTTTCCCGCCATGCCCCGTAGTGGTATTCATCAAAGATTACACAGTCCCAGTTGATTTCATGTACCCATTCATTTTTTGTTTTAATTCCGCCCAGGGCGTTTTTGCCGAGATAATCCTGAAATGAGCCAAAACATACAAAAGGCTTGTTTCTGTCTATATCTTCAAAACGCAGACCGTTTCTTGAGATAAACTGCCAGCCCTCAAAGTCTATATGCGTTTTAATATCCTCTTCCCATGCGCTTTGAACTGCGGGCTTGAATGTGAGAACTAAAATTTTATTCCAGCCCATCCGTTTTGCGAGCTTATAAGCAGCAAATGTTTTTCCGAAACGCATTTTTGCGTTCCATAGGAAATGGGAGGTTTTATCAGGCCTTTCCTTTTTGCACTGCTCAAAGTAACAGGCGGTTTTTTTCACTGCCTCGGCCTGTTCAGGCCTCATTTCAAAATCTCTATAGCGGTTTTCTTCGTTCTCCAGCCCTTCTCTTACTGCTATAATCGCCGCTCTAACATCTTCCTTGCTGCACTTAAACCACTCGCCCTCAGGATTTTCTTTTTCCATCTTCAGCAATTGCCTGTGAACATCGCGGTCTGTAAAACTGCTGCCGTCGCTCCTTATAGCAGGCTCGCTGAGCACAATTTTGTATGGCGGTTTCCCGGGCCGCGCTGTCGGGTACTGCTGGGCAACTCTCTTCTCAACATCCACGCTGGTATAACCTACCTTCAAAAACCCTTCATATTGCGGGTTTGTATCTTCGTATGCGTATATTTTGGGATCTGCCTGCGGCCTTGAGGGAAAGGTGAACTTGCTCATTTCTCGCTCCTGTGTTTTAGGATAATATCGGCTATCCTGCCCTTTGTCAATTCCCGATATGGTGAGTTTTTAAGTAATCCTTAATGACTGAATTTGCATCTAACTCTTTTTCTTCTAATAAGTTAGATATATGCATACTGACGTTTGGTACTGAGGTGGCAAAAAGTTCTGCGATCTGCTTCTGGTTCATCCACACCGTGCCGTCTTTGGTGTAAAGAGCAACCGATGCCTTGCCGTCGGGGCTGGTGTAAATGATGATATTCTGCTGATGAGCGACGCTTATTTTCTCAATTTCAGCCTTATTATTCATTATCCATCTCCATTGGACGAATCATTGATTCAATAAAGCTGATTTCTTCTTCATCAAGGCCGTATTTTTTGTAAAGCTTTTCGTCTGTCCAAGGCTCGTTGAAATCCTGAATAGGGACAAATTGATAAACACCTTTTGCAGCGTGCTGAGTATTTTTTCTGAGTAGAACAAGAAATCTGAAGAATTTTGTTTTTATATAACTGATTACATTTTCACATATTTCTTTTGAATCAAATGGTCCAATTACAAGGTATGTCTCAGTGCAGCAGGAGTTAGGCTCAGCATAGAAAGGTTTATTGATAACTTGATATGGTTTAGCATTTCCCATTCCATAAGCCATTGAAATTAAAATTTTATGCTTATTAATCCAGCTATTGTTATGTATAATTTTATCAGTATCTACATATACTGTTTTTTTGTTTGCATATAATTTTAAGTGATTTTCTAAACGAACATAATAATAATCTTGAAAGTTTGTTGGCAGGCCAAAAGGTTTTCTTGAACTCACATATTCTGAAAAACTTTTTTCATTTTTCTTATTTACTTTTCTGAAGATGTTTGCAGACTTATTGTACCTGATAAATATATCAGAATTACGCTCTAATAGAGGCCTTTCTAAAATATCATATTCGTTTCCGATGATGCTCTTGACTTCGCAATTGCCTGAATAGTCTCTATCCCATAAAAAATAGCAAACCCCTCCTTCAACTTTAACATCTCCTGGGAAACAATCAGAAGTAGAAGGAAAATCCACAAGTTTTCTAATTCTTTTATCGTGAAGCATTTCTTCTCTAAATTCATTAAGCCCCTTTCCTCCAGCAAACCATCTTGAAGGAATAATCATTGTTAAGTATCGAGGTTTTAATTTTTTCGCCTGTTGAACGAATTTATGGTAAAGTGGAATAGCACTAGCCTGAGCTCCTCCATCGCTCAACTGATATGGCGGGTTTCCAACAATCACATCAAATTTCATATTAAAAATATCCTCCGGTTTTTCTGTGTGTATAAACTGATAAGCATGGGCTTCTAATTCATCGTCTCTCTCGTAAACTGCCTGAGCAGCTCCACAGAAGGTGCATCTGCCTCTGCGCCAGTTGTGCTTGCAAGGATTAAAGAGAATATTTCCCTGCTCATTTTGAAATTCATTGCAGACAGAATATTTGCCGTCAGCTTTTTTCGAGCAGTAAACGCTTCTTCTCGACACGAGGCCTGTGAGCTCTGTGATAGCGATTCCGAATATCTGATTTCTGAATATATGATTTACCCGTTCCTGCAGATCAGGAATTTCATCTTTGAGCCCCTCTGTAAGCCTTTTTGCAATCTCTCTCAGGAAAACGCCCGTCTTGCATACCGGATCAAGGAAAGCTGCGTTTTTATCCTTCCAGATTTCCGGCGGGAGCAGATCAAGCATTTCGTTTACCAGCTTTGGCGGCGTGAATACCTCATCATTGCTTAGATTTGCAAGACAGTTGAGAACATCGGGATTGTAGTTGGTTCTATCCATCGGCTCCAAGCTCCAGAAAATGAACAAGCGGATATTCTTTTATCGGCTCCGGCACATACGCCTCTTCCCCTAAGTCCGAGAACAGGGGGGTATTTCTAACTTCTGAATTGCCCAGGAGCTCATGGAATGTAAAATCCCGTCTTTTCATCATACTCCCGTTTACAGCAGCCCATTCAGGGAAAACGATGTATGAGCTTTCGTCTGCTGTTTTCATGGTGAGGGCATCCCCGCGAACGATATTTTTGCTTAGAATGAATTTAACGCTTCTTCTGCATTCGTGCTTGCATTTGGATTTGTATAAAGCGAGGTAGTGCTTGTCGAACTCATCAAAGAGCCTTTGCCTGCATTCGGCCGCATTATCCTCGAGGATGTCTATCCCATAAAGGCTGGATACTGCGAGCACGGCATTACGCTCATATTCAAGCTGATTTTTTCTGTATCTTTCTTTGGCCCTAGCGAGCTTTCTCCGCAAAACCTCAATAAGGAAATTGCCCGTCCCGCAGGCAGGTTCAAGAAACCGAGAATCAATTCTTTCTGTTTCCTGTTTGACCAAGTCTAACATGGCATTTACCTCTCGCTGAGAAGTGAACACCTCTCCATGGTCTGCAACCCTCTGTCTTGTTCTAACCTGCATTGAATCAGGTGTGGTGTTTGTTTGCTTTGCCATTATTCCTGCCTAAAGAAAAGAATCCTCCGTAAGTATTGCGGGATATTATAAAGGCTTTTCTAAGTCTTGTAAAGTACTTTTGCTTCAAAATTCATCTGGCGAGGGGGGAGCAGCCCTCTGGCTGGCTATAGAAACTTATCGAGCTCTCTGAGCTTTCTCCTGAGCTTTCGGTCGTACTGCGGGTCGGTTGCCCACGTGCCGGTGAGGCCGTCGATATTTGGCGAGCTTCCCCTCTTAACGAGCTCAAACCGCGGGTCTATGCGGGCTTTTCTCAGCGGGCGTGAATTTGCGTACGCCTTGAGGTGCTGGATATGTGCCCGAGCCCCGAGGCGGGGCGTCTGGAAGGAATGGCCGGGTTCGCCGCCGCCTGTTGCCCCGAGTCCGCAGAAGTTGTTCTGCTCCCGTCGCACGTCTCCGCCGAAGCGGAGGTAATTCGTTTCGTGCACCATCTGGCAGAAAGCGATATCGCTGTTTATCCCCTCCGCAGCGGCCTCTTCGATGTAAATCCGGGCGAGCCGGCTTATCTCTGCTCTGCTTGCCGAGGGGTTGGAGGCGAGGAAGAATGCAGTGAGCTGCCGGGCATTTGCTTTCGGCGCAGAAGCTATCGGGATCGGGAGGTATCTGCTCGTATAGTCTGCCTCTGCGAGCCTTTGGGGCTGCCCCCCGCAGGAGCACAGCAAAACAGCCGAAGCTGCCGAAATTAAAATGAGCGTTAATCTGCATACTGTTTTTTTCATTTATCAGCTTCCGTAAACTCTTTACTGCATTTTCTCTTCATACCACTCCTGAAGCAGGTAGAAGGCCTTCTTCTTTTCGCCGCGTTCTGAGATGAGTCCCTTGCGGTTGTAGAAATCCTGAATATCGGCAAGCGGCCTTCTCGGCGAACGGAAGTCTCTTAGTATCCAAGGGGTTGTTCCGCGGAGGAAATCGATTTTATTCAGCATTCCAAACTGCTTTTCATACAGGCTCGCCTGAAACTCCTCGCTCCAGCGGGTTTCGGAGTCTGCGTGGTAGCCCTGCAGGGCTCCGCCTCCGAATTCGCTCATAACCAGCGGCTTATTGTACGGCGTTTCCCACGTGCGGCTGAAGCCTTTGTCGCCGGAATACCAGCCTTCATACTCATTACACCCCAGCACATCCAGATATTTCCCGAGCGGGTCGTCAACGTGCATACTGCTCCCGCGGGTGTGTTTTTCGAGGGCAGCTGTGATAAGGCGGGTGGAATCGAGCTTTCTCGCCTCATCGGTGAGGCTTGCGAGAAATTCCGTACGCCTCCTGCTTATCGGCGTTTCATTCGCCACAGACCACATAATAACCGATGCCTTGTTCTTATCGCGGTTTATCATCTCATCGAGCTGGGAGAGGGCGTTTTTATACACCTTTTCGTTTTCCCAAGAGATCGTCCAGTACAGCGGAATCTCAGACCATACCATAATCCCCATCTGATCTGCGAGCCTTGTCATATATTCGTTGTGCGGGTAATGTGCGAGGCGAACGAAATTGCAGTTGAGCTGCTTTGCCCATTCCAGCAGGATCTCAGCATCCTCTTTGAGAAATGCCCTGCCCTCACGTAGAGGGGCCTCTTCATGAATGCAGATTCCCCTGAGATAAACGGGGCTGCCGTTGAGCAGGATTTCATCGCCCTTTGTTTCGATAGAGCGAAAGCCGATTTGGTTTTCGAGCCTGCTGCCGCCCGCTTCTATGACAACGTCGTAGAGCTTCGGGTTCTGCGGGCTCCAGAGCTGGAGGTCTGCTTTGAGGCTGATTTCGGCCCTGCCGTTTTCATCCGTGCGGAAGGCTTTGCTGATGCCGGCTTCCGGTATGGAAAGTTCGATTTCCTGCTGCTTTTCGCTGCCCTCAAGCTGCACCCAGCCGGCGATTTGGCTGCGGCTTCCCTGCTCGAGCTGTATGAACGAATCCTGAATGAAGGTTTCGCTTTCTTCGATGAGCATAACCCTGCGGGTGAGCCCGCCGTAGTTCCACCAGTCGGACATCACCGTAGGCACGGCCGTCTCAACGCGTTTGTTGTCAACCTTCACAACGAGGCTGTTGTCTTTAGGCTTCACGTGATTTGTTATCTCGAAGCAGAAGGGGGTGAAGCCGCCTTCGTGTCTGCCGAGCTTTTTGTCGTTGAGATAGGCTATCGTTTCGTAATTGGCCGCTCCGAAGTAAACGAAGAGCCGCTTGCCCTCATCGAGCTGATAGTCGAAGGTTTTTCTGTACCACACCGTGCCCTCATAGAGGAAGAGCTTCTCCATCTGGCTGTTCCAGTCTCCGGGTACGCTGATAAGCTCGGCCTTGTCGAAGCTGTATTCCACGAGATCCGATTTATCCCGCGGCTCGGCGTCGCGGAAATATCCCCAGCGGGATTCGTTGTAGCGGTAGTCGTAGAAGCCGCTTTCGTAAGGGTCGATTATCATCCGCCAAGAGCCGTTCAGGCTTGTTGTATCCCTGTTGTCAACATTGGTGATTAAATCTGCGCCAAACGCAAACGTTGCTGAAAGAACAAAAATGAGAAGTGAGCGTTTCATAAGGCAAGTCTCCCTGTGAATCTGAATAATACATAACCGTCTCTATACCATTGGTAAAATTTCCATTCCCATATCGAAAATCTGCGGGCTTTTTTATATTTGAAATGCGGGGAAAAGTAAAGAAGAAAAATCAAGCGGGGGAGTGCGGCAATTCTTTTGGGCAGCTAAGCTGCTACGCAATACATAATCCTGCTCTGATGTGGACAGTGTTTTTTTTGACAGAGCCAGTCCGCCTGCGGCGGACAGGCTCTTCGCCTTCGGCGGACTCCACGCACGGCTCTGATTGTCGTTAGTATTACGCAGCGATTTCACAAAACTAATGTTTAAACCGAGCCACGCATGTAGGCCCGCCGCAGGCGGGGCGAAATAAGTGGACAATAGGCAATGAAAAGGCAAAAGTTCCACCGACCGAGTCCACCTTGTCCAGCCGCTAATTTCCGCTGAGATATATAAGCCGCTAATCTGCACTAATTTTTCACTAATGATTTAAGATAAGTTTTTTTGATGGAGAAAGCCAATTTAAAATTAATATGAAATCTTTATCTCATCCTGTAAATCTTGTTAATCCTGTCTAATTTATCACATCCTCCTCCGTGATCCTCTGAGTCCTCTCCGCCTTCGGCGGACAGGTTCTGTAGAGAAAAAAGAAATTAACCACCGCGGGGCACATATGTTCTTTAAATTGTATGCCGAGACAGCAGCAGGGTATCGGGAAGTCAAACATTTACAAAACCTGCCCGAAAACCCAACCGGTAGGGAAAACCGACCAGTCCGAAAATCAGACCGGTACCTGCCCGAAAACCAGACCGGTAGGGAAAACCGACCAGTCCGAAAATCCGACCGGTACCTGCCCGAAAACCAGACAGGAACCTGTCCGAAAATTAGACCATAAAAGAATAAGAAAAGAAAAGAGTAATGTGGACGAGCCTTCCGGATATGCTTTTGTGCTGAAGGGAGGGAAAGATTACTCACTTCCAAAAGCCAAACTCGAAGAGTACCAAAAAACGTTCGCAGCAGTGTGGGAGAAACTCCCACACCCCCAGCGTCTGACTGTGGGAAAAACGTTCACAGCAATGTGGGAAAAACTCCTACACCCCCAACGCCTAACTGTGGGAAAACCGTTCACAGCAGTGTGGGAGAAACTCCCGCACCCCCAACGTCTGACTGTGGGAAAAACTTCCCAAAGGTGTGGGAAAAACGTTCACAAAAGTGTGGGAAAAACGTTCACAAAAGTGTGGGAGAAATTCCCACGTAAAAGAAAAGAACTATTAAAAGAGTAATGTGGCCGAGCCTTCCGGATATGCTTTTGTGCTGAAGGGAGGGAAAGATTACTCACTACCAAAAGCCAAACTAATAAATGGGTAACTGTCCCTATTTAAACTAACCGCTAATCTGCTCTAATTTTTCTCTAATGATTTTGCTACTCGCAATCCGCCGCAGGCGGACTTACAGCTCTGCCATTGTATTTATCTCATCCTGTAAATCTTGTTAATCCTGTCTAATTTATCACATCCTCCTCCGTGATCCTCCGAGCCCTCTCCGCCTCCGGCGGACAGGTTCAGTAAAAAAACATTAACCACGGAGAGAAAAGATATATATTAACCACCGAGGCACGCGGAGGGGCACAGAGGATTTTTAAATATAATATATTAACATCCTCTCCGTTATCTCCGCTTCCTCTCCGCCTCCGGCGGACAGACTCGGTTTAACTCTCTTTTACATCAGAGAAAACATTTTCATAAATGAGGGAAAGCTCTCTGCCAGCAGGACGCTTAAACGCAATACATAATCCTGCTCTGATGTTTAAATTGATTTTTACACGGAGTTACCGGAGGAAACGGAGGGGAGATAATTTCAGACGCTAATCAGCTCTAATTTTTCACTAATGATTTTGCCACGAGCTACTCTGCCCCTCGCCACAGGCCACTATCTTTATCACATCCTCCTCCGTGATCCTCCGAGTCCTCTCCGCCTTCGGCGGACAGGCTCAGTAAAAAAATATTATTAACGTCCCAAAGCTGGATGTCATTAGCGGTTATACTTTTTATTACCAGTATTACATTGCCTTTAATTCTTATCCCCGATAAATCCATTTTCTGTTGACTATAATCCATTTTAATAGTAAAATTTATTAGAGAAATATAAAAACGAACTAGGTTTAGTCAAAAGACTTATGAGAGTATTCAGGGATATAAGAAACTACTTTCTCCGAGGCGTTGCAGCATTACTCCCGACTATCCTGACTATCTGGCTGTTTGTTCAGTTTTATCTGTTCATACAGGAGAATTTGAGCAGGCATATAAACGGCTTTATAGTAAAGCTGATAATATGGGCAGGCAGCGACCAGCCCAAAGAAGAGCTTATTCAGTTCTGGGTAAACGGGAAAGGCCAGACAGCGGGTTTTCTGGTTATATTCATTGCAGTCTGTTTTCTCGGTGCTTTTCTTGCCAGCGTAGTCGGGAAAACAATATGGAAATATTTTGAGAATCTTGCGGCAAGAGCCCCGATAGTCAGGAATATATACCCGAATATCAAACAGGTAACAGACAGCGTCTTTTCGCGGCATTCTATTGCCTTTAAGAAGGTTGTAGCTGTAGAGTATCCCCGTGCTGGGATATGGTCTGTGGGTATGGTAACCGGCTCGGGTATAGATCAGGTTACGGCGAGTTTGGATATGGATCTGGTTTCGATCTTTATCCCCAGCTCCCCTACGCCTTTTACCGGCTACGTTATTATGGTGCCGGCGGGAAGTGTGATAGATCTGGATATGACTGTAGAAGAAGCGCTCAGATTCACTATAAGCGGAGGCGTGATAACGCCGTCGGAGTGGGAAGGTTTGCAGCTTGAGCAAACACAAAACAGTGAGTGAGCGTATTTTCGACTGAGCTGTTAATTTATTAATTATAAAGGAGAAAATTATGGAACTTAAACTGACAGGCAGACATTTCGAGGTAACTCGAGGGATCAAAGAGCACGTAGAGCTTAAGGCTAACAAGCTCCCGAAATTTTACAGTTCAGTTGAGTCTATTGAAACAATAATAGATGGCGGAGAGGGAAAAACTACAAAAGTGGAAGTGATTACAAAAGGCGGACATAATCCCCCGCTTGTGGTTAAGGTGCAAGGTGAGGAAGATGACAATCTCTTTAAAATTATAGATGAGGCTTTCGAAAAGGCCGAAAGGCAGCTTAAGAAGATTAAAGAAAAGGAAAGAAACCCGATGCACGCCGGGTGATACTGAGAATTGAAATTGGAGAATAATATGAAACTGAACGGGCTGGTTTGTCCAGAGGCGATAGTAGCTAAACTTAAATCAACCGATAGGGACGGCGTTATAACTGAGCTGGTTGACAGTCTTGTTGATGCAGGTCAGTTGGAAAAGGTTAACAGGGATCAGGCAGTAAAGGCTGTAATAGACAGAGAAAATGAGGCAAGCACTGGAATCGGCAAGGGTGTTGCCGTGCCTCATGTGAAGTCTTATCTGGTTAACTCCCCCGTAGGCGCTTTCGGTTTGAGCTCAGAAGGTGTAGATTTCTTATCTCTGGACAAGCAGCTCGTCTATTCGGTTTTTCTCGTAATAGGACCTGAAGGCAGTCCGGAAGAGCACCTTTCGGCTATGGAACTGATTTTCAAAAATCTTCAAAAGGATGATTTCAGGAGTTTCCTGAGACAGTCTAAAAGCACTGAAGACGTGGTTACTCTGCTTGAGGAAGCAGACAGAGACGAGATATAACCAGACAGGTCTTCAATAAGATGAATGAAATAGTTGTCAAAATTATGATGCCGGAAGGACTGCATATGAGGCCTGCAATGCAGATTTCCGAGCTTGCAAGTAATTTCAGCAGCGAA
The DNA here is from genome assembly GCF_002117005.1 of Sedimentisphaera salicampi. Taxonomy (NCBI): domain Bacteria; kingdom Pseudomonadati; phylum Planctomycetota; class Phycisphaerae; order Sedimentisphaerales; family Sedimentisphaeraceae; genus Sedimentisphaera; species Sedimentisphaera salicampi. The sequence continues at coordinate 1,158,923 of NZ_CP021023.1, read as the reverse complement.
ATTACAATTGCTAACGGCGAGAACAAGGTCAACGGCAAAAGCATTATGGAAATAATGACTCTCGTTGTACCTTCCGGCGAGGATATTACTATTTCAGCAGACGGCGAAGATTCTGGAGAAGCCCTTGAGGCGCTCAGAGAGCTCATAGAGGAAACTCTTATTGAGTCTGAGGCGGGGAACAGCTGATTTGGAATTCTGGCTAAAGGTTGGGAATTGATGGAAATTAAAAACGGCATACCGGTTTCACCGGGAATTATAATATCAAAATGCTGCCTGCTTGAGGCTGAAGATTTCAGAATTCAGCACAAGGTAATTGAGACCGAACAGATTGAGGATGAGGTTGAAAGGGTTGAAAAGGCTTTTAAAAACGCCGCAGAGCAGGTGCGTGAGCTCAGCAGTAAGTACGGAAGCGATGACAGCGGGATAAGAGATATTTTTGCTGTTCACGTTGGTTTCCTGAGCGATGATTCTCTTATCAAGAGGGTATCTAAGAGAATCAGAGAAAAGTCTGTATGTGCTGAGTATGCAGTATCAAGTGTTTTCAAAGAGATATCGGGAACGCTTTCCAGCTCGCCGGACAACTATGTAAGGGAGAGGGTGAGCGATATATACGATATTGAGAAAAGGCTTCTTCGCGTGCTTACCAAAAAAGAATGCTACGATTTGGGAAGCATAAACGAGGAATGTGTGGTTATAGCTAATGACCTAAGCCCCACCCAGACCGCTTCGCTCAATCTCGACTACGTAAAGGGCTTTGCAACAAATGCTGGCGGGAGAACCAGCCATACTGCTATTGTGGCAAGATCAATCGGCATACCTGCAATCGTTGCCCTTGAGGATATCACATCCTCCGCTGAGGACGGCGATACGATAATCCTTGACGGCTATAAAGGCACAGTTCTCATACGCCCCGATTCTGAAACCCTCGAGGAATACCGCAGATACAGCGATGATACGATTGCAGTAGAGCAGCAGCTCCAGAAAACCTGCGATTTGCCCGCAGAGACAACCGACGGTGTGAATGTTTCACTCGGCGGTAATATCGAGCTTCCGCAGGAGGCGGATATTGTGGCCTCGAAAGGTGGAGACGGGGTAGGGCTGTACAGAACTGAGTTTTTGTATTTGCAGAGTGAGAAAATGCCTTCCGAGCAGGAGCATTACGATGCCTATATGGATGTGATAAGAAGGCTCGCCGGACGACCGCTCGTTATAAGAACGATGGATCTGGGCGCAGATAAAATGCCCTCAGACGGGAAATTCCCAACCGAAACAAACCCCGTTCTCGGCTTGCGTTCTATAAGATACTGCCTCACAACAGCGAATCTTCCGCTTTTCAGAACCCAGCTTCGGGCTATTCTAAGGGCAAGTGCTGAGGGAGATATCAAGCTGATGTTTCCTCTTATCACAACTGTCGAGGAAGTTCGCCATGCAAAGATGGTTGTCCGGGATGTAATGGAAGACCTTGCAGATGACGGCTTTGATTACGATTTCAATATCAAAATAGGCATAATGATTGAAACCCCCAGCTCTGCCTTGATCTCAGCTTTTCTTGCAAAAGAGGTGGATTTTTTCAGCATCGGCACGAACGATCTCATTCAATACACCCTCGCTGTGGACAGAGCGAACGAAAAGCTTGCTAGCCTGTATTCGCCCGGCCAGCCCGCTGTGATAAAGCTTATAAAGGAAGTTGTGCGAAATGCCAAAAAGGCCGGCACAGAAGTGTGCGTTTGCGGAGAGATGGCATCGGAGCCTGAGTTTGTGCCCCTTCTGTTAGGCCTTGGTGTTCGAAGGCTTTCCGTGGCAGCTCCGCGGATTCCGGAGATTAAGCTTGTTATAAGGGCTCTGGACATCCCAACTTGCGAAGAGGTGGCAAGAAGAGCAGGCTGCCTTGAGACAAGGCGTTCTATAGTAAACTATCTGAGGGATACGCTTATGGGAATAGTCCCAGAGGTGCAGTGATGCAGGACGGGGAAGATTTTTCAACCCTTTTTATGGTGTACCAGATTTCCGATGGAACGGCCTTCCTTTCCCATCAGGAGGTGATGACGGTTTTGATAAGGGCGTGCATAAGGGCAAAGCTCCCGCTTAGATTTTCCCAGGGCTTCAATCCGCACCCGAGATTTTCACTGCCGCTTCCCAAGAATGTGGGAGTTGAGTCTCTTTGTGAGCTGTGCGTTGTTCAGCTCGAGCGTCCTGCCTCGCAGATTGATTCGGTGCTAATCAGAAAAAAGCTCAATGAGCAGCTTCCTGAGGGCATTTCTGTAATCTCAGCCGAGCAGTATTCGGGGAAAAAGGGTTGCCAAGTTAGTGATGTTACTTATCTTATCAGATGCAGCGGCGAGGAAGCCGAGGCTGTAAAATCTGATATTACAGAAAAAATAGAATCGAAAGATTTTCAGTTTACCCGTAAGAAACACAAAACAGGAAAAATAAAGGTTCTTCCGCTTGCACAGCTTATTGAAAGGCTCAAGCCGGAAGAAAACGGGCTCAAGCTGAAGGTGAATTTTTCCAGCTCCGGCACATTAAAGGCCGGAGAAATATTAAAGCTGGCCGGTTACGATGATACCGACCTGAGCAGAATAGTAAGAATAAATATAGGGTGGGCATAGCAGCTGACAATTAGGCTTTCTCTAATGAATCGTTTCTAGGCAAGCGGTCTCGGCGGTTTATTGGAAAAAGCTTATCAGGTATTAGGTTTGCGTTCAGCTGCTTACCCCCGAATTATAAAGGGTTTTAGCAATGTCAAGAGAAATGCTGATAAATGTAACCCAAGGCGAAGAATGCCGGGTTGCGGTTTTGCAGGATGGCGCTCTTGAAGAACTTTACATGGAGCGGGAAGACGATAATTCCTGCGTGAACAATATCTATTTGGGTAAGGTTATAAATGTAGAGTCGAGTATCCAGGCGGCATTCGTAGATTACGGTGAGAAACGCCATGGCTTTCTTCATATAAGCGATATCCATCCGAGGTACTATGTAAACGAAGGCGCTAAGGAGAAGATCGGCAAACGTACCGGCCTCAAGAAAAGGCCTCCAATCAGAAAGTGCATCAAGCCCGGGCAGAAGATTGTTGTGCAGGTTATAAAGGAAGGCGTGGGAACTAAAGGCCCCGCCGTTACAACGTATCTTTCACTTCCGGGTAAATATCTTGTTTTGATGCCGTGGATGAATAAGGTAGGGGTTTCACAGAGGATTGAGAATGAGGAGAGCAGGAAACGGCTCAAGGGCATTATTTCCGAGCTCGAGGGGCCTGAGGATGCAGGCTTCATCGTTAGAACTGCTGGAGAGCTTGCAAACAAAAGAGATATACAGATGGATCTCAAATATCTCACAAGGCTGTGGGAATCCATCAAAAAGCGGATGAACAAGAGGCAGCCGCCAGCAGAGCTCTACAGAGAATCAGACCTCGCGATAAGGGCGGTTAGAGATGTTTTCAATACTACAGTCAAGCGGGTGGTGTGTGATTCTGAAAACGTTACAAACAAGATTAAAGATTTCTTCGAAATAACTCAGCCGAGATACAAAAAGCGAATAAGCTACTACAATTCCTCAGAACCTCTGTTCCACAAATACTGGATTGAGGAAGCGGTTAACAAGGTTAAGCAGCGCAAGGTCGAGCTTCGCGGCGGCGGCACGATTGTTATCGAGCAAACTGAAGCCCTCGTGGCGATTGATGTAAACAGCGCAAGGGCCAAGAAGTACAAAGATATTGAGCAAACCGCTCTGCAGACAAATCTTGAAGCTGCAAAAGAAATTGCCCGCCAGCTTAGGTTAAGGGATATGGGCGGTATAATCGTATGTGATTTCATAGATATGGAAATAGCCGCTAACCGCAAAAGGGTTGAGAAGGCATTCAGAGATGCCGTTAAGCCGGACAGGGCAAAATATCGAATACTGCGTATGAGCCAGTTTTGCCTTGTAGAGATGACAAGGCAGCGAATGAGGCCTTCGCTGGAGAGGAGCCTTTTCAGGGAGTGTCCGGTCTGCGGGGGGTCAGGTCTGATAAAATGCGCAGAATCGGTTGCCGTGGAAATACTTCGAGAAGTACAGATTGCCCTTGCCAACAAGCGAACTGTTAAAGTGCTTGTTGAAACTTCTTCTGAGATAGCAGAGCACCTTTTGAACAGCAAAAGAGCAGTGATATGCGAAGCCGAAAACGAAAGCGAGAAGGTAATTGAGATCAAGCAGAGGCCTGAGATGAAGGGCGAGGAGTTTGCTATTTCCTGTCTTGATGAAAGAGGGAGAATGGTTCTTTGATGAAGTTTGATGTCCAATACGCTCAGCAGGTAATAAAAAAGGAGGCCCAGGCCGTTGATTCTCTCTCAGAGCTGGTTTCAGGCGGAAGTTTCGCTCTGGCCTGCGAAAAGATTTATAATTGCAAATCTAACGTGGTTGTAAGCGGGATAGGCAAGGCCGGCCTTATCGGCAGAAAGATCTCAGCTACAATGGCCTCTGTCGGGATACCGAGCATCTTTCTTCACCCGAGCGAAGCCGTGCATGGAGACCTCGGAAGGGTGTGCGAGAAAGACCTCGCTGTGCTGATAAGCTACGGCGGGAAAACAGCAGAGATGCTCCGGCTTATGCAGGTGCTCAAGCAGATGAGTGTTCAGACAATCGCTCTAACCGGCAAGCCGGACAGCAGTCTTGCTGCAAACTGCGATGTGTCTCTTGCTTTCGGGTCATTTGAAGAGGCGTGCCCGCTGGGGCTTGCCCCCACTGTTTCCACAACCTGTATGCTTGCTGTTGGCGATGCACTTGCCCTTACTGTGATGAAGGCAAAAAAATTCACGAAGGAGGATTTTGCCAAGTATCACCCGGGTGGTTCGCTGGGGGCGCAGCTTATTACTGTGGAGCAGTCTATGGATTTTACTAAGACTGATAAGCTTCCGATTGTAGAAAAGGAGCTTACTATCGCTGATATGCTCGATAAAACCAGCTCCACAAAACGAAGAGGCGCGGTAATGGTAGCGGGCAAGTCGGGCAGGCTCGAAGGGATAATAACAGACGCAGACCTTCGAAGGCTCTTTATGGATACCAAATCCGAGGGATTCAGCCGGACAGTGGAGTCGGTGATGACTGCAAACTGTAAGTATGTTCAAACCAGCACCCTTGCATCTGAAGCGATGGCCATTTTCCATAAATACAGAATTGATGAACTGCCCGTTGTCGATGAAGACTTAAAGCCTGTAGGTATGATTGACGTGCAGGATATTGTTTCGATCAAGCTTTCGAGGTGAAAATGTTCAAGCAGGAATACGATAAGGAAAAACTCAAAAATATCCGCCTTCTCGTTCTTGATGTTGACGGCGTACTCACAGACGGCAGCATCATCCTTAACGACTACGGCGTGGAATCAAAGGCTTTCAATGTCCACGACGGGCACGGGATAAAGCTCTGGCACAGAGCAGGGCATCAGTCTGCAATCTTGAGCGGCAGAGCGGTTAATGTTACAAACCTCAGGGCAGCACAGCTCGATATCCAGCACGTTTATCAGGGCTGCAAGGAGAAACTCCCTGCTTTTAAGGAGATGCTCGAAACCCTTCATATCTCGCCGGAGCAAGTGGCGTGGGTTGGCGATGATGTGGTTGATATCCCCGTGGCAAGGCAGGCAGGTTTCAGCGCGGCTGTGGATAATGCAGTTGACGAGCTGAAATTATGCGCCGATTACGTATCCAAACGTCAGGGAGGCGGCGGAGCTGTTAGGGAGATAGTGAAGCTTATCCTTGAGCATCAGGACAAGTGGCAAAAACTGATGGATAGATATTTGGGCTGAACAGATGATGGAATTTTTCAAGAAGTTTTTATTATTCGCCTTCACCCTCATCATATGTGCAGGCATATATTATGCCGTACGGTTCTACAAAGAACCTGTGGTGATAGAGGTGGATGATGATTATACTATTGTCGAGGTGGAGCAGGATAAGCAGGACAAGCCAAGCGAAAGCGGTTTGGAAGAAGAAAAGCCTGCGGATGATAAAAAGGCAGGCAGTATCGGTGATACTGAGATCGGTCAGACCGAACAATCCGAATTCAAGCTTCTTGATAAAGATGGAAACGTTGCCAGCAGATTCGGCTTCGAAAAGCTCCTGCACAAAGACGGAATGCGGTGGACAATCCGTGAACCCCGCCTCACAATCTATGGGGAGGGCTACATATGCAAACTCAATTCTGCCTCAGGCACTATAACCGTAGAATTGCAGACAGGCAAGCCAAAGCCGGTGATTGCAGAGCTCGAAGAGGATGTGCATGTTAAATTTATCATAGACGGCCGCAGTGATGTGGATATAGACCTCTCCAGCCTTTCCTGTCATATCGAAAGGAATGAGCTTACAAGCAAAGGCACGCTTGAAATTGTAAGTGATTTCCTCGAGCTCAAGGGCAAAGGGCTTAATCTCAGATACGATTCGAAAGAGAATATAGTTAATTATTTGAAAATTGATTATGTAAGCAGTATAAAGGTGTTCGAGGATATCAGTGCAGGAGAGGAAGGAATTGCATCCTCCAAAAGCGGCTTGGATGAAGGCGATGCCTCAGACGATACAGGAAAATATTACAAGCTCAGCTTAAACGGTGATGTTAATTTAGAATACCAAAAGCAAAACGTTAGCTGCGATGAGCTTGTTATAAACAACATACTATGGGAATCAGCGGCCGAAAAGGGCGAACAGGAGCAAACGGCTCCCGCCGCTGAGCAGCAGGGAAATTCCTCTGCCCCGAAGGGTGAGCCCTCGCTCACAGCTTCCTGCAAACGCGGGCTTGAATTTGCCCCGTCCGATAAAACTAATCCGCTTGGCAGTATAAGCGTGGAAATAGCAGGTTCGCCTGCAAGGCTCAGCTCGCAGGAGGCGGCTGTGAATTCTCCGCTCATTTTTTACGATACCTCCCGTCAAATTGCTGAGCTCAAATCAGGTTCAGGGCAGGGCGAGATAGAGCTGTACTCGAAGGCAGGAGGCTATGCAATGTACTCTTCCCAGAGTATAAGGCTTAACCGCAAGGAATTCACCGCTTTTGTAGAAGGCCCTGGAAGGCTCGTATCAGGCAGGGAGGGAAGCGAGTCTGTACTCAATTTTAAGGGCAGCCTTGACATTGCTCTCACTGAAAATTTCCAGCTCAGCTCCGCTCAGATAGAAGGCGGCCTCAATGCCCGCCTGATTTCCGATTCGCCCCAAAACCTTTCGGCGGGAAGCGCTTTTCTGGAAGCCTCGCCTGAAGGGCAGGGTATTAGCGAATTGAAGCTTCGTGAGAATGTAACTCTGGTTAATAATACAGGCACTTTAAAAGCCGGAAGCGTTGATGTAAGCTTTGCTCGGAAAGACGGCAAGATGGTTCCCGCTTCTGCCTCGGCTTGGGAGAATCCAAGCCTTTCTGCTTCAAAGGCCGATGGGCAGGCAGATGCAGCGGTGTTCAGATCTGAGAAGATGGATTACGATTTTACCTCTCAAACCGCAAGAGCAAGCGGCGATATAAATCTCAGATTGAATCTCCCTGCTCAAGGGAAAGTTCTCCCGCTTGATATAGAATGCAAAGATGATGTGCTTTACAGCCCTGCATCCGACAAGATTACCTTCTCCGGCGATGTTACAGGCAAAAGCACCGCAGAAAACAATTCAATAAATGAGGTAACAGAATTTTCCTGCGATGAAATGGTTGTGAATGTATCCCGCAAAGGCGAGCAGGCCGGCGGGGGGCTTTCGCCAAATTCTGTTGAGTCTATTCTGCTTGCCGGAGGAGAGGTGAACGCTTCAAACCGCAGGTTTACAGACGACAGGCTTATCAGTGCAATGAAACTCACCGGAAAAGAGATTAACTATACTGCCCGGAATGAGCAGATTGAGATAACCGGGCCGGGCAAGATCGAAGTGAACAATAAAAATGTCCAGCCGGAAAAAACAGATGAGGATAAAGCTGCCTTTGATCTCACATCTCGCTGTTTTGCTCTTGTGGACAATTTCAGTATGCTCACCATTAACCGAAGCCGCCAGCTTATAACCGCCCGAAAAGCCGATAAGCCGCTGCGAATAGGTTATATTCCAGTTGATGCGGAAGGTCAGGCCGGCAGGGAAAAACTCCTCGATGCAGGGAGCCTGAGGCTTGAGTACGCTCAGAAGCCCGAAGAGGGCGAGCTCAGCATATCAAAGGTTTCAGCTTCAGGCGGGGTGAGCTATTTCGAACCGGACAGATTCACGCTTATAGGCGAAGAGCTTTCTTTCAGTTCCGAAACTGGGCAGCTTGAAATCACCGGCACAGAAGAGAACCCGTGCGTACTGAACAATAATGTGGTTGAAGAAATTATATACAACGTGGAAACGGGAGATTTCAAAACCTCGCTGGAGGGTATATCACGTACGTGGTAGTATTATTCGGCAGCCAGCAGTTTAATCTGCTTTGAGAATTCCTCGAGCAGGTTTTCTTCCTGCACGACTGCCAGTTTCCTGCCGCCGCGGTAGATATATCCCTTACCGCTGCCCGCACATACTGCAAGGTCGGCATCCGCCGCCTCGCCCGGGCCGTTTACAATGCAGCCCATCACCGCGATATTCAGCGGCTTTTCAATCCCCTGCGCCGCCTGCTTGATTTTCCTCGCAAGCGAAAGGACGTCTATCATACATCTCCCGCATGTGGGGCATACAACAATCTTAGGTGAGTTCTTTTCGTAAAGCCCAAAAGAGGCGAGAATATCCTGCGCTGCGGTTACTTCGTTTTCCGGCTCGCCTGCAAGACTGATTCGAATTGTGTCCCCAATTCCTTCGCTCAGAAGACTGCCCATCGCTGCTGCCGAGGGAACGAGACCGTCTTCGGGGAGGCCGGAATGCGTGAGGCCTATGTGTATCGGGTATTCAAAGCTCTCTGAGAACCTGCGGTTTATTGCTATTGTCCTGTTTACGTTTACGCTCTTTGCGCTCAAAACGAGCTCTTCAAACCCCCGTTTCTCAAATTCACGCACGTATTCGCTCATCTCGTCAAACATAAGGCTCACTCTATCCCGTGAAGGGGTGTCTTCTTTGAGGTTTCTTATGCTTGCTTCGTTTATGCCGATTCGGATTGAAATGGAGTTCGCCTTAGCGCAGGCGATAACATCATCAAGTTCTTTCCAAGACCGCATATTCCCCGGATTGATTCGGATTTTCGCTGCTCCGGCATCAATTGCCTCAATTGCCCTTTGAGCGGAGAAGTGTATATCAGCAACCAGAGGGAGATTCGCCTGCGCTGCAATCTTAGCGAAGGCCTCGGTATCTTTCTTTGAAGCCGCAGCCACGCGCACTATATCGCAGCCGCATTTTTCCAGCCGGCGGATTTGTTCAGAGGTTGCCTCTATGTCTGTTGTGAGAGTTTTCGCCATAGACTGCACGGCCACAGGATTCCCCGCGCCGATTGCAGCTGAGCCGATTCTAACCTCTCTTGTTTTGCGTCTTTCGGGTATGCCGTTATTCATTTAGCTGTCTTAGTGTATATTCCTCAAAAGCCCGGTAACAACGCCTTTTACGGCGCAGTTGGTTACCCGAAGCGTTTCATATTCATCATTAGAAGGCTCAAGGCGGATGCAGTTCTTGTCTTTATAGAATCTTTTAAGAGTTGCCTCGTTTTCATCAACTAACGCAACCACAATATCCCCGTTTTTCGCTTCGCTGGTATGACGGCAGATAACATAATCCCCCGGGAAGATATTATCTCCAATCATACTCTCCCCCGAAACTTTCAGGGCAAAGAGCGTGCCTTTAGTGTTAAACTGCGCCGAGATCGAGAGTTTCTCGCCAACCTCCAGCGGCTCAACGGGAAAACCCGCTGCCACACTGCCCAGCATCGGGATGCCGTTACTATCATCAAGTTCGTTCTCTGAGCAGTCTTCACCAATGAGCTTTTCGGCCTTAGCCGTGAGTCTCAAAGAGCGTACCTTGCCCTGGGATGCCGAGAGATACCCCTTTTTTCGAAGGGCGGTGCAGTGTTCGAACACCGTGGTTCTGCTTTTTCCCAGAAGTTCGGCGAGTTCCTTCATCGTCGGGGAATAATGTTTTTCCCGCTGGAAATTTGCGAATATTTCGAGAATATTCATTTTCACTGGAGTAAGCTGCATTACTGTTCTCCCCATAATTGCAGTCCATTTCAAATGGGCTTGAGTAATTGTGCAGTTCTGCTGTATGCGGGCTGGTGTTAAGAGTCCATATCAGTTTTTCGGCAAGAGCACACGAAAAACTCTCGAACAGAACCTTCAAAGCCGAGCTCTGTTCAACTCCCGAATCGTAGCGGTCTGGGGAGTATTCCGTTTTATACTCACCCCCCGGCCCGAAACTGCATAAAGGGCTTTTGCGTTTTCTTTTCATTTTTCCATGCCTCCAATTAAGTCTTCCGTAACTTAACTCTGACGGCTCATTATGCCGGCAGCAGTAGGCTATTCAAATCGTCATTTTAGCAGATTTCGCTTAACTTCCAAACAAAAACCGAACAAAATCAGAAAATTTTTTAAATTTTTCCTGCCAGCTTGTATTTATTCCCGGGCAAACTCTCAACTGCTCCCTTCATCTGAAGCCATGTAAGGACTGAGTTTACCTCGCCTGCGTTTAGGCCGGTATTTTCTATTATTTCATCACTGCTTTTCTCGCCGGCAGCGAGCGCTGAAGCTATCGCTTCCTCATTGCTGCCCTGATCGAAGAGAGACCTCGGCTTTTCTTTCTTTTTTTCTGGTTCTGCCGAGGTCTGCCCAGCAGATTTCGGTTCATTCAGGATATCGGAAATCCCCCTGCAAAGCGAAGCCCCTTCTTTTATAAGCTTATGCGAGCCGAAGCTAAGCTTGCTGTCTATCCTGCCCGGCACAGCGAATACCTGCCTGCCTAAGCCGCTTGAGAAGTTTGCTGTTTTTATAGCTCCCGAGTTTGGCCCAGCCTCCACTACCAAAACCGCCTCAGAGAGCCCTGCAATAATCTTGTTCCGCGGAACGAAATGTTCCATTCGCGGTTCTGTTTCAGGCGGAAACTGGCTTAGGCAAACCCCTCTCGCTGCAATTTCCTCAAATAAGCCTTTGTTTTCGGGCGGATAGATGTGCATAAGCCCGCAGCCTAAAACTGCGATTGTATCAGCGCCTGCGGTAAGCGCTCCGTAATGCGCCTCTGAATCAATCCCCCTTGCCATCCCGCTTACAACAGTAAAACCTGCCTCTCCAAGGCCGCAGGCTAAAATCCTCGCCTGCTCCCTCCCGTAGAAGCTGCATCTCCTCGAGCCCACTGCCGCTATTGAAGGTTCAAGCCTTTCCAGCTTTCCTTTATCTCCGAGATAATACAAAACTGCCGGAGCGTATCTTGTGCTTTTCAGCAGTTCTGGGTAGCAGGGTGAATCGAAAGTGAGTATGCCTATCCCTCGGCTTTCGCAAAGGTTCAGCTCTTCTTCAACGCTTAGATTATCAAAGGCATTTCGCATTGAATCTGCGGTTTTATCTCCAATGCCTTTAACCGCTTTGAGGCCCTCTTTGCCCGCGCCCGCTATCGATTCGATATCATCAAACCTTTCAAGCAGCCTTAAAACTCCAGCAGGCCCAACGCCTTCTGCCTTAGAGAGCTTTAGCCAAAGCCTTGTTCTTTCCTCATTCATTTTCCCTGATGACTGATTTCTCGCTGAATGTTATAATGAATTCAACCCCGTCCTGTGTGTTTCCCGCTTCAACCTTTGCATTATTTATTTTGAATATCCTGTGTGTAAGGGCAGGGGCAAGCCCGAAATCACCCTCGCTGCTTATTGTCTGGCCGTGGCTGAATTCGCTGAAAAAGTTTGGGAGGATTGCCTCTGGTATATTCTGCCCCTTCACGTTCAGCTTCATCAAGAGAAGCTTTGTATTCCCCTGCTCAGTGTCTTCGCAGCTGAAGTGCATAGCAGAATTCTCTCTGGATAGAATCAGGGCTGTTTTGAAAAGGGATTCAAAGGCCTTGTCTATCAGAGTCCTGTCTGCATAGATGAAAATGTTCTGAGGGATTTCTCCGCACTCAAGGGTTCGCCCCTTTTCAGTCATTCCGCTAAGATTAACCGCATTTTCCAGAATAGGCTTCAGCCCGGCTTTTTCCCTGTTGAATGAATCTTCTGATACCTTTATCTGCGTCAGCAGGGTTGCATCGTTGATTATAGACATCAGCTTCTCCTTGGAGCCCTCAAACATCTCAACAATATCAGATGACATAGAGCCGCTGCCGTTATCCATAAGCATCTTCATAACCCCGAGTATGGAGTTGAGAGGGGTTCTCAGTTCGTGGGAAATCTGCGTAAGGAAATCAGACTTGGCTTTGTCGAGTATCATAAGCCTTTCGTTTGCTTCCTTGAGCTCCCTTGATTTCTGGTCTAATCTCGCCTCAAGATCTTCGTTATGTTTTTCAAGCTGTTCAGTGAGCCTCTCGATTTTCAGGTGGGTTTGTATCCTCGCTTCCACCTCTTCAAATTTGAAAGGCTTTGTGATATAGTCAACCCCGCCGGATTTGAAGGCCATAATCTTATCTTCGGTATTGTTAAGGGCGCTTATGAATATTATCGGGATGTGAGAGAGCTGTGAGTCGGCCTTGAGCCTCTTGCACACCTCGTAGCCGTTCATCTCGGGCATATTTATATCGAGAAGTATCAGCTCGGGAGGGTTTCTCTTTGCTGATTTTATTGCAAGAGCTCCCTTTGGGAAACACGAAACATGATACCCCGAGCCTGTCAGCATCTTGTCGAGAAGACGCAGGTTGTTGGGCATATCGTCAACAACCATTATCTTTGCGTTTTCAATTCTCGTCATCTAAATCAATTCCAAATAGCTTAAATAGCTGTTCATATTCATAGCCTTCGGCAAGCCGGTAAAGTTTTATGCCGGCAGCTTTGTTTGTTTTCTTGAGCCTTTCGAGCTGCTCTGTAAATTCCTTCATACGCCCGTTTTCAAGCTCTGCTCTGAGCGAATTAAAGAGCGAGATGTCAATCTCTGAAAGGAACTGAGACAATTTTTCATTAGACATATCCTGAGCTTCAGAGCCGGGTGCTTCATATATATATTCGGCATTAGTGTAAAGGGCGATTTTCTCTAAGAGCTGATCGATTTCATAGGGCTTGCTCACGAAATCTGTAGCCCCTGCCTCCACAGCGAGCTTATGGCTCTTGCCCATCACATCGCCCGAGACAATTATTATGGGGAAATCTTTGATATTAGGATTTTCCTTAATCTCATCTATAACTTCCGCACCGGTCATATTCGGCATCATATTATCAAGCAGAAGTATGTCAGGGGTGAATTTACTGAGAAGCTCAAGTGTTTCCTGTCCGCTGCCCGCGGAGATTACCTGAAATCCGGCATCGTACAGAAGATCAGTCAGAACTTCTCTGTTTTCCTTGTTGTCGTCTGTAACTATTACCAGCTTGCCTTCGTGTTCTTGGGTAAGGCATTTGATGGATTTTTTGTTTTGCTGCTGATTCTGCTGTTTTTTCTCAGGCAGCTCTGCTGTGAACGTGAGGCTGAAAGTACTCCCTCTGCCCTCTTTGCTTGTAAATGTAATGTCTCCGCCCATCTGCCTTGCGTAGCCCTTGCTGATTGCCAGGCCCAATCCGCTGCCCCCGCTCATTTTGCCTGATTCGGTCTGGTCGAAGTAGCTGAATACCTTTTCTTTTTCGTCTTCTGAAATGCCGTAGCCGGTATCTTCCACCTCTACGGTGATTTTCAGGATATTCTCATCAATCTGTTCGTGCCGTGCTCGAACCCGCACGCCGCCTCTGTCGGTAAACTTTACAGCATTGCCCAGCAGATTTATGATAACCTGCCTTATCTTCCCGTCGTCTGCATAGATCACGCGAGGCATATCAGAAGGTATATCGTACTCGAGGAATATCGATTTATTTTCCGCCTTCAGGGTGAAGATGCTTTTGGTAACGCTGAGCAGATTGATAAAATCAAAGGTGATTGGAGAAAGCGTTACTTTCCCTGCCTCCATCTTGCTCATCTCAAGGATGTCGTTTATCAGATTGAGCAGATGATGGCTGCTTGAATCAACGATTTCAAGCTGTTTTGTCTGTTCGTTTGTGAGATTGTCGGATTTCTTGAGCATCTGAGAATATCCGATGATAGCGTTCATTGGAGTTCTTATCTCGTGGCTCATATTGGCGAGGAACTGGCTCTTTGCCTCGCTTGCCTTGTCTGCTTCGTCCCTTGCCTTGAGCAGCTCTTCCTCGTATTTCTTTATTCGGGAGATATCGCGGCAGAAGATGCAGCAAAGCTCCTGCTCTTCGAGTTTGAGATACTGCCCGTGGATATCGACCGGATATTCTTGTCCTTCTTTTGACCTGTGGACGGTTTGCAGGGATATCTTTTTGTCTTTCTTGAGCACTTCCCAAGTCTCTTTCCACCACTGCCTTGTTTTCTCGGGATTGAACTCGAATATGCTTTTGCTGCTGAGTTTGTCTGCTGAGATACCGAAATTCTTAAGGGCAGTCTGGTTGGCATATACAAACTGTCCGTGCTTATCGAGGAAATATATCTCATCGGAAGACTCATCCACAGCAAACTGAATTTTCGTCAGCGCAATCTCCATCTGCTTGCGGGCAGTGATATCCTGAATCGTGCCGAAGATGTACTCGCATCGGTTTCCGTTAAATACCGGCTTTATATTCATCTCTATGTATTTGTATTTCTCTGCTGAGATGAATCTCAGCTCGATTTTTTTACCTTCACGGAAACCTGTGAAAATTTTATTCAGTACCCTGTCGAATCTTTGGATGTAGCTGGGGTCTATAAGCTTTCTGAACTTTGATATCGGAACGCCCTGCGAGAGCGGCATACCGAGGATTTTGTCAACAATCTTCGAGCAGGTGAAATGGTCGTTGTGAAGCTCAAAATTCCAGTGTCCAATATGTGCTATTTTCTGCGCAAGAAGCAGTTCTTCCCTGCTCTTGTTCAGCTCGCTCGTTCGCTGCTCAACTTCCTTTTCAAGGTTGTTTTTGTGCGTTTCGAGCTCATGTTTTGCCTTCTCAAGCTCAGTTATGTCTGTGCTGGAGCCGATTATCCTTATAACCTCTCCGCTATCGCCGGTTACAGGGCTGAGCGTGGTTATGCAGAGAACTGTCTTTTCGTTGGTAATTATTCGGCCTTTGTAGTTTATCTTTTGCTTTTCAGATATGCATTTTTCAGCCTTTTTCAGCAGTTCTTCAATGGTAAACTTAGAAAAATGCTTTGTGAGCTCTTCAGGGGATTTGTACATCAAATCTTTTGATCTTATCCCCATTATCTGCTCAAACATAGAGTTTGCCCCGAGGTATCTGAGCTTATGGTTTTCACCGACCTCCAGCACAAAAAGACCAACCTCAACATCTTCATAGATGTTTTCAAGAAACTGGTTTTGAACCTTGAGTTTGTCTTTAAGCTCAAGCGTGTTTTTTTTCAGCACGGAATTGTCTATGTGTGTTTTGAGCCTTGCCAGAAGAACATTAGAGCTGTAGGGCTTTGTTAAATAGTCTGTCCCGCCGCTGTCAAAGGCCTTGTCTATGCCGTCTTCCTGAAGCTTTGCTGTGAGGAATATGATAGGCACGTCCTTTGTCTGGGGGAGCGTGCGAAGCACTTTGCAAACCTCATAGCCGTCCTTATCCGGCATCATTATATCCAGAAGCACCGCATCAGGCGAGTACTTCTTTGCGCTCATAATTCCTTCCTTGCCAGTCTGGGCAAGTATTATCTCGTAACCCATTTTGCTAACAAGACCAGCAACAACACTTAAGTTGCCGGCATTATCGTCAACAATAAGAACTCTTTTTGTTGTATCATCCATAAAATTACCTGCCCGAACGCTCTTATGGCTGTCTCCCCTCTCAGCGGCATAACTTGTAACATAAAATGCTTATTAAGTCAAATAATATTACAGAGAAATTGGTGATTATACCTAAATTAAACTGAAGAGTTATACAATATTAGCAATTCACACAATCAGAGCGCGGCAATATTTTTGCGCAAAATGCAAATCATCATGCTGCAGTGCTTTGCAGAATTTATCGCTGTCTATTTACTGAGCCTGTCCGCCGAAGGCGGATTCATGCGTGGCTCGGTTTAAATATTTCGTATCGTGAAGTTGTTGCGTAATACTAACGACAATCAGAGCCGCACGTGGAGTCCGCCGAAGGCGGAGAGCAATCGGATAGATTGGGGCTTAAAAAGCTTTGCCAAAAAATAATCTCGCGCCCCACAATCAGCTGTTCTTCTTCAGGTTCAGCGGGTTTATTAACTTTTATGGTTCGAATGTTTTCTCGATCCTTTTCGCTGCTCTTGCAGGGGTGCTCAGATTCCCCGGCCCCCCAACGCAGCCGCCTTTGCAGTTCATTACCTCCACAAAATTAAAATTTGTCTTGCCGGTGCATATATCGGCGAGTTTTTTGATGTTTTTGTTGTCTAAGCCGTCTATAAGTTCGGGTTTGATTTGTATATTACCTGAGAGATTCGCCTTAACCGCTTCAGTAACACCGCCGGAGGCGCCGAATTTCCTTGCCTCTATGCTGGCCTGTCCGGGCGTTTCAGCCGGTTCAGTCTCACGTACGAAGATATCCTTGGCCACTAATATTGCCCCAAGCTCCTCGCAGGTGAGCACGTGATCTATCGAGCGGCCTTCCAGGGCCTCCTGCCTTTTTGCTATGCAGGGCCCTATGAACACAGCGGTGCAGCCGGGGTATTTCTCTTTGGCCTTTCTGCCGGCAAATTCCATGGGAGTTGGGGTGTCAGATATAAACTCGCACAATTCAGGGATGTGTTTTTTCGCTGCCTCTTTGTAAACAGGGCAGCAGCTTGAGGTCATAAATTTCTGCCCCTCGCTGATCTTTTCTTCAAACTCCCCGGCCTCTTTTTTGGCGGTGATATCTGCCCCTTCCGCCACCTCCAGCACCTCGCTGAATCCGGCCTTGAGGATCGCTCCTTTAAGCTGGCTGAACTCGCACGGGAACTGACCGGCAGCCGAAGGCGCAGTAAGCGCTGCCACCTTCCGCCCCTCTGCGAGCTTCCTCGCCACGTCAATAATCTGCGAGCGTTCCATAATCGCTCCGAACGGGCACGCTGTCATACACCTTCCGCAGAATATGCACTTTGAGTAGTCTATCTGCTCCTTCCCGCTTTCATCTTTGCTTATCGCCCCCACAGGGCAGGCGTTCTCGCAGGGCACAGGAATCTCAACTATAGCGTTATACGGGCATACCTTCAGGCATATTCCGCAATTTACGCATTTGTCCTCATCGATTTCTGCTCTGCCGTTGTGAATTTGGATGGCGTCTTTCGGGCAGTTTACCATGCACGGCCTCGCAACGCAGCCCCTGCATACGTTGGTTACAAAATGCCTCCCTGCCGGGCAGGCGCTGCATGCCTCATCGATTACCGTAAGCACAGGCTCGCTGATTTCTTCCCGCTGGAGGGTCTGCCCTGCATATTCGCTCAGCCGCTTGAGCTCGTCTTCTTCCTCTTCTGCGCTGTGGCCGAGGATTGCCATCAGGCGGTATTTTATCACTGCCCGGTCCTTATGAACGCAGCAGCGGTTTGCATTGCTCTTTTTGGGAATCGTATCAATCACAAGCCGGTCTATGCCCTCCTCAAGCCTTCCTTCGAAGCATAAGCGGGCAGTTTCCACGAGCAGTTTCTTTATTATTTTGCTGGCGTTGTTATCTGAGAGCATCTAATTGCCCCTCTCTATCTCGTCAATCATCTGAGTTACTTTCAGCAGGCTGGCCTCTGGAACGATTCTCCCGTTTACCTTAACAAAGGGAGCCTCTCCTGCCTGCCTTTCGCGGCAGAACCCAAGGCAGCTTGTTGCCTTGATTTCTACGGACTCTTTGTATCGCTCTGAGAGCATATTGCGTATTTCCATAATCGCTTCCGAGCCCATCACATGGCAGGTTGTGCCTGTGCATATTTCAACAGTGATCTTCTTCATACCAGCTCAATCTCAACTTTCTTCAAATATTTGTTTTCAAGCACCCTTTTCAGCCTTCGGGCTAGATTCCTGCGAATCTCAACATCAATCGGGAAATCCGGATTGTGATGCGTTTGGTTGATTTTCGTGCCCACTATAAGGGTGATTATATCCGATTCGAGCAGAAGCTCCATCAGCGCCTCTGCCGGAGTGTTTTCTGTTTTTCCGCTGCTTCCGGCATCAAGCATCTCCTCAAGCTTTGAGAGCGTGAGGATGCCTTCTGTAACTAAATCCACCCCCTCAATCTCCGAGGCCGGCGGCAAACCTCTGCCAAGTGCTGCGGGATTTGTATGCAGGGCTCTTCCGAGCATATCTGCTATTATCTTTGCGGTTGTCCCGCCGCAGATAATCTTAGCTCCGATGAAGTTCTTTACTCTGTCTGTAATGTATGCATCGAATTTTTTGTGAGAGGGCGGCCCGGTTACAAGCAGTGTCTTCTTCGGCCTTCTGATGTTTATCACAAGCGCAGTTGCATCGTCCCTGCATTGCCCGCCTTCATTCTTTATCGCAGCCTCAACGATTCCCTTTGCCATCTGCCTTGCTGAAAGCTCTTTATTCTCCCTGCAAATCCGTTCGCAGAATTTCGCAAGATTCTCTTCCTCCCAGCCCCACTGCATACCCTTTTCGCCCCTGCCTGATTCGGTTACTCCGTCGCTGCAGATTGCGAGCCTGTCGCCTTTCTGCATTTCGATTACGCTCTGGTAAACTTCTCTGCTGCCGAGCTTACCGTATTTCACCGAAACCTTCCTTCGCTGTATTCTTTCGGTCTTGCCGTTTCTTATGAGAATAGCGGAGGGGTTGTCAAACTCAATCAGCTTATTCCGGCCGCTGGAATCTATATCAGAGATTGTAAACGTTGAGTAGCCAAGGTTTCTCTCGCTGCATTCGGGCAGTATCTGGCTTATGATCTCGATATACCGCCTGAGGTTGGATTCAGAAGCCGCAAAGTGCGTGGCGATGGTGGAGGTGAGGGTTGAGAGTATGTGCGCTTTTATGCCCGAGCCAAGCCCGTCGCAAAGGGCAGTGATCACCCTGCCCTGATCCTCAAGACGCAGCTTCTCCACGACATCCCCGCATAGCCTTTGGCCGTGCTTGAGAGCCTGATAATGGTCTATCTCTATGAAATGCTCCTGCGCCTTTATTTTTTCACCCCTGTTTTTTTGGAGTTTTTGATTATAGAGTTAAGTATGTCCTCGGATGCTGCGGCGTTTTCGCCGAGCAGGTGAGCTATTTTTTTCACTGTATCAAGGTTCTGATCCATCACTTCCTGCGCCTTGCTGATGATTTGCTCTTTCTCCACTGCCGGCTCTGTTATATCCTGCGCTATGCAGCCAACGAGCTGGTTCTTCTCTATCGTGAATATCTGCACGTTCAGAACGCCCGTTTCGCTGCTCATTTCCTTCTCGATAAATCCGTTTTCTTTCTCGATTACCTGCTTGAAGTAGTAGTCGAACGGGACTACCTTCTCCAGCGAAGCCCCGTTCAGTCCGCCGCAGCTTTGGTAAACAGCGAGATTATCCTCGCCCATCAGCTCTGCAAATTTCCTGTTGCTCTCAACGACCCTGCTGCCTGAATCTGCTATGATTATCCCGCAGGGCAGGGCGCTGATAACGCTGTCGAGCTTGCTGGCGGCAATCTTCCGCATATTCCCCACGCACATTGACGGCTCGGCCTTCCCGCTCAGCATTGCGTTTGCGAAATTCCGGCAAGTATCATAGCCGCAGCAGCCGCAGTTCAGCTCATCTTCGGTGCTGTATTTGCCCACCTTTTCAAGGGCCTTCTTTATCTGAGAAGGGCGGTGCTCTGCCGGTATCACAGGCTCAATTCTGTATTCGCCCCTCGTTTCCACTTCCGGGCTGTCTGTGATGTTGTCTTTGCGGTAGTTCGCATAATTCAATACATTTGCGCGGCCTGAGAGAAGCTTCTTCTTATCTGAAACCAGAGGGCCGTTTATGCAGCCTCCCTCGCATGCAAGCAGCTCGAGAAACAGCGGGGAAGGCGGCTCGTTGTTTTCCAGATCCTCCAAAACTTTTCTCACATTCTCAATCCCTGAAAACGATGCATAACTGCTCTCAACTGAGCTGCACCCATGCTTGATCCCCGAGAGCATACCGCCTTCTACAGGGTACAGCGCCCCGTTCGAAGCCCTGTTCGGGCTGAATCTTTCCATATTTTCTGGCAGATGGCGGGGGGTTATCCCCTCAGCATCCAGCCATCCCCTGAGCTCTTCAAATGTTATTGAGGCGTTCAGGAGGTCTGGATTTGAATCTGCCTCCAGCTTTTTGCCCGCGCATGGCCCTATGAACACAACTGCTGCATCCTCGCCGTAAATCTGCTTGAGCATTCGGCAGTGCACCAGCAGAGGCGAGAACATCGGCGCAATCCTGCCGGCCTGAGATGGGTAATACTTCTTTATAAACTCCACCATCACAGGGCAGGCAGAGGATATGCACACATCCGGCTTCTCCTGCTGTAGATATTTTACAGTTGCCGCAGAAACCTGCTCCGCTCCCAGAGCTGTCTCAGATACTATATCAAAGCCCAGCATCTTAACCGCCTTGATAAAGCTCGAAACAGGCAGGTCAGAAAATTCCGAGATAAAGCTCGGGGCAATAGAAGCGGCCACTTTTCTGCCCATAGCCTTATATTTCGAGATCGTGTTTGAGGCGAGCTGAACGTCGCTGCGGTATCTCTTTGCTCCCTGCGGGCATACATTCAGGCAGTGCCCGCAGCTTATGCAAAGCTCATGCACTACGCTCGCACTGCCGGAGGACACCTTAACTGCCTTAACAGGGCATTCCCTGAGGCATTTGTAGCAGTCCTGGCAGTCTGTGCTCACTGTGTATATTGGTTTTAGTTCCTGCATTGTTTTAGCCTTTGACTTAACTTTGATAAAAATATATCAATATGCCTGCCGAATGTCAAGCTTTTTGTGAAATTTTTGAACAAAAAAAGCAAATCGATTTCTCCACTCACCGACTCACGCGTATTCCCCAAGAGGCTGTCCGTGAGCATTTCTCCCCGCTTCCTGCGGAAATATTCTTCCTTAAAAGTTTCCTGCACTTCCCACAGTTCAACTGGAGTGGGCGGTGAGGGATGTGATAAATTAGACAGGATTAACAGCCCCGAACCGCTTTGGCTGCGGGGCAAGGATTGACAGGATGGGATAAAGATAGTGGCCTGTGGCGAGTGGCAGAGTGGCCGAGTGGCGTGTGGCAGAGTCGCGAGTATGTCTAGTCCTGAGTATAGTTGACAGATATCAGAATAGATGTTAATTAAATTTCAGGAATATTTATGAAAGACAAAAGACCTACAGGCACTCGTTATAGTGAAGCATTTAAGTTGCAAGTGGTAAATGAGCTTGAATCTGGTAAACTCTCATGTATAAATGAAGCCAATATTCGTTATGGAATAGCAGGAAGCCACACCGTTAAGCGTTGGCTTAAGAAATACGGCCGAAACCATTTAATACCAAAGAGGATACGCGTGGAAAGACCAGATGAACATGACCGGTTAAAGCAATTAAAAGCAGAGAACAAAGAGCTGAAAGAAGCTCTCGCAGATGCTTATTTAGAAAAGCTTGTAAGTGATTCTCGATTTGAAGTTACCTGTGAGCAGTTTGGCTTGGACAGTGAAGAAGTCAAAAAAAAACTAGATACGAAACGGCACACAAGGCTTACAAAAGGGCTTCAGAAAAGGAAGAAAAAGTAACCATAACTGAAATATGCTGCGCATCAGGCATAAGCCGCCAGTATTTTTATAAGACTCGTAAAGTGCGTCAAAAGCAGCTTATTGATGAGGCTTTTATAATGGATTTGGTAAACCAGGAGCGTTCCTTGCAGCCTCAATTAGGCTGCAGAAAGCTCTTGTCGCTGATATCTGAGGACTTATCAGAAGCGGGGGTTAGTATAGGTCGAGATCGGTTTTTCGATTTGATGGGCAAGTTTAATAAGCTGATCAAGCCTAAAAGACGCAGCACCTCAACGACTAACAGCCGGCACAGGTTTCGGGTCTATAGTAATAAGCTTAAAGATATGAATCTGCAAGGCCCAAATGAGGCAATTGTAAGTGATATAACTTATATACGCACCGATCAGGGTTTTGTCTATCTTGCTCTTGTAATGGATGCCTTCAGCCGCAAGGTCATAGGTTATGATTGCAGTGATAGTCTTGAGGCCGAGGGTTGTTTAAGAGCCTTGAACCGAGCATTGAAGCAGATCCCCACCTCAGCAAAGGCGGTTCATCATTCCGATCGAGGCTGCCAGTACTGCTGCAATGCTTATATTGATATGCTCCAAGAAGCTGGTATTGGTATCAGCATGACAGAAGATAAACATTGTTATGAAAATGCTAAGGCAGAGCGGCTTAACGGAATAATGAAACATGAATATGGTTTGTGCAATACCTTTGCGAAAAAGGAACATGCCTATGAGGCAGTAAAACAAGCGGTGTTGCTTTATAATACCCGCCGCCCGCATGCAGCATTAGGCTATCGAATACCAGAGGCGGTGCACTTGGCAGCGTGATATATTCCTCCGTTCCGGTCGCCCTTCGGGCTCCCTCCACTACGGAATATATCGTTAAATCGTAATAGAAAAGAGAAAAGAAAAGTGTCAACTTTAAACCAGGACTTGACAGTAGCAAAATCATTAGTGAAAAATTAGTGCTGGAATTAGCGAGTGGACAAGGTGGACGAGGCGGACTCGGTCGGCTTTAAAACGCTTTGCCCAAAAAAATGTCGCACACATTACTGGTTAGCGGTATATTCCGTTTGCTGGTTTTTGTTTTTATATTACAATAAGGGTTTAACTTGTAATAAAGTTTACAGACAAAGAGTGCAAAATGAGTAGAGTTAAAATATATGACACAACATTAAGAGACGGAATGCAGGCTGAAGGGGTTAGCTTTTCTCTTCAGGATAAGCTGCTTATAGCAAAGCGCCTCGACCAGCTGGGTGTTGACTACATTGAGGGCGGTTATGCTGCCAGCAACCAGAAGGAGAAGGCGTTTTTCGAGAAGATAAGTGATATCAAGCTCGATAATTCGAAAGTCTGTGCTTTTGGAAGCACAAGACGGGCGGATGTTAAGGTTGAAGATGATGTATCGATAAATGCGATTTTATCCAGCGGCGCATCCGCTGCTACTATTGTAGGGAAATGCTGGGATATGCACGTTGATCAGGTTTTGCGCTGCAGCAGGCAGGCGAATCTGGATTTGTGCGCAGATTCTGTTCGCTATTTGAAGCAAAAGGGGCTTGAGGTTCTCTTTGATGCAGAGCATTTTTTCGACGGGTATAAAAACAACCCCGAATACGCCCTTGAGGTTCTTCGTGCGGCTGCTGAGGCCGGAGCGGATGCCCTTGTTTTATGCGAGACAAACGGAGGTTGCCTTCCGGAAGAGGTTTACGAGATAACAAAAACGGTGTCCTACGACCTTTCAGGCACCGAAATCGGCATTCATACTCACAACGATTCGGACTGCGCTGTTGCAAACTCGCTTGAGGCGGTTAGAGCTGGCGCAAGGCACGTTCAAGGGACGGTAAACGGAATCGGTGAGAGAACGGGAAATGCCAATCTTTGCTCTATAATCCCCAATCTGAAGTTCAAGATGGGTTATGATGTTCTCAGTGAAGATAAGCTTGAGAAGCTCACAGAGACCTCTCTTTTTGTATTTGAGATAGCCAACATCAGCCCTGTAACCTCTCTGCCGTTTGTTGGGGAGAGCGCTTTTGCGCATAAGGCTGGGCTCCACGTGAACGCTTTGCGGAAAAACAAAGACACTTACGAGCATATTACCCCTGAGCTTGTGGGAAATTCACGAAGATTTCTCGTCTCCGAGCTCTCGGGGATGTCCAATGTGCTTGCCAAGCTGGAAAAGCATGGCCAGAGCGTTGACAGAGAGACGGCCAAGAAGATTCTCGATAAGGTTCAAACGCTTGAAAATGAGGGGTATCAGTTTGAGGCTGCAGACGGCAGCTTTGATCTGTTGATTAAGCGGATAAAAGGCGAATACACCGAGGCTTTCGAGCTGGAAAGATTCCATATAAGCGTAAGCAGAGACAGCCACGGTGATGAGCTTTCCGAGGCAACGATCAAACTCAGCGTAGGCGGGGATGAGGAACACGTGGTGAGCGAGGGAGACGGTCCTGTTAATGCAATGGATAAAGCCCTCCGAAAATCGCTTGAAAGGTTCTATCCGCAGCTCAAGGATATGCACCTGATAGATTATAAGGTCCGCGTGGTAAATGCAAAAGCTGCCACAGCAGCGAAAGTTCGTGTGATAATAGAATCAAGAGATTTGGATTCAGTATGGGGCACAGTGGGCGTGAGCGAAAATGTAGTTAATGCCTCGTGGATAGCTCTTAAAGACAGTATTGAATACAAATTATTGAAAGATAAGGCCTTGAAAAAATAGCTTGCAGCCTTCGGCGGATTTTTATGCCCTTTGAAGAGCCATCTTCCGGCATATTCAAGGGGAAATCCGTTGCAAAAAATGCAAGTTTTGGTAAATTATAGCGCACATTTTATATAGAATGAACTTAAGTGTAAGCCCCAAAGTTTAAGAGGTTAGGTATGAAGATAAGATTCAATCGTGTAGCCCTTCAAGAGGCTCTCAGCTTTGTGGCGGGAATTATACCTGCCCGTGCTGCCAAGCCGGTGCTTCAGTGCGTCAAGATTAGCGCTGATGAACAGGGAGTCAGTATCAGCGGCACCGATCTGGAGATAGGCATCCGTCATATGGTTAGTCAGGCTCAGACAGACCGCCCGGGCAGCAGTGTAGTACCTGCTAGCAAGGTAAGCGCTATTGTCCGCGAGAGCATAGATGAAGTGCTTGAATTTGAGGCTGATGAAACAGAGCTGCATATTAGAGGCAGCGACAGCCATTTCAATATATACACTCACGATGTTGAGCAGTATCCAGATGCGATTGAAGACGAAGGCGACTCCGATATGGCTGTTTCGCTTTCAATCCTCCAGCAGGGCATAAGCCAGACCCTCTTCGCAACGGCAAAAGAGAACACCAAATACGCCCTTCACGGGGTGCTCTGGGAGATCGCAGAGGAATACATAAACCTCGTTGGAACAGACGGAAGGCGTCTTGCGAGGAAGATTGTAGAGCTTGATACGCCTATGCCCGAGAATCACATCGGCAAGCGTCTGATTCTGCCTGTAAAGGCTGTCTCTCTTGTACAGAAGATTGTGAGCGAGCAGAATTCTCTGATTGGTGTTTCTTATAATGAAAAGAAAGTAACATTCAGCTGCGGCGATGTTCTTATCACCTCGAATCTTGTTGAGGGTAATTTCCCGAGATATCAGGATATTATCCCGAAAGACAATGATAAGATAATCAAGTTAAACACCGACGCAACCTTGAGCGCTGTTAAGCGTGCTTCTCTTCTTACTACAGACGAGTCAAGGGGAATCAAGGTTTCCATTGGTGATGGAGTGATGGTGTTTTCGAGCCGTGCTCCGGAGATGGGCGATGCGCAGGTGGATATGCCGGTGGATTATTCAGGAGAGCCCCTGGCGGTAGGATTTGACCCGGATTTTATCCTTGATGCTCTGAAAGTGGTTAAGCAGGCGCAGATACAGATTGAAATGGGCAATCCCGACAGGGCGGTGCTTTTCCGCTGCAGCGATACCTTTATTTATATTGTTATGCCTGTTGAGGTGTAGGCCGGCGGGGATTTGAAGAACGAAGATATACAAGATTCTGATCTGCTTTTAAGCACCTACTGGAAAAGACAAAGGCCTTATAAGGCTGATTCGGTTGGTGAGCTGCTTGAGCGGTTTGTTAAAAGCAAAAAGAAAAGCTCTGGGAAAAGCCCTGACGCGATTAAGGCTTGGAAATCTGTGGTGCCCGAGCAGATGAGGCAGTTTTGCCGTGTGGCTGGGTTTAGAAACGGTATCCTGAAAATTGAGATTAAAGACCCTGCTCTAAAATTTGAGTTTCAGACTTCTAAAAACGATCTGCTCAGCTCAATGCTTAAGGAATATCCGAAAGCGAAAATTAAAGATATTAAATTTATATAGCCGATTCAGGCTGTTACAGGTGGTTACGCACAAATGAGTGATAAAGATTCAGTTAAATATAATTCAGCTAACAACAATTATGATGCCAACAGCATAAAGGTTCTTGAAGGCCTTGAGGCTGTTAGGAAAAGACCGGATATGTACATCGGCAACCGCGGGAAAGGTGGGCTCCATCATCTCGTTTATGAGGTTCTGGATAATTCGATCGACGAGGCTCTGGCGGGCAGATGCGATAAAATAACAATCAAGATAAATCTCGACGGAAGCTGCAGTGTTGAGGATAACGGCTCGGGCATCCCGACAGAATATCACGAGGATTCCGGCTGCAGCGCTCTTGAGCTTGTGCTTACAACTCTCCACGCAGGCGGTAAATTTGACAACAATGCCTACAAGGTCTCAGGCGGCCTGCACGGGGTAGGTGTGTCTGTGGTGAATGCCTTGAGCGATGTGCTTATTGCAGATGTTTACAGAAAGGGCAGGCACTACCGTTTTGAATGCCGCAAAGGCGAGGCGAAGGGAGGCATTGAAGACCTCGGAAAAACCAGCCTTCAGGGTACTAAGATTACTTTCCTGCCCGACCATGAGATTTTCGGCGAAACAGATTTCAACTTTGAAACGCTTCAGAAGAGAATCAGGGAGCTTGCATACTTAAATGCCGGAGTGAGGCTGCATTTTGAGGATGAGCGCGAAGGCAAGAAGGAAGTTTTCCATTTCGATCAGGGGCTTGTTCAGTTCGTTCATCATCTCAATGAAGGAAAGGAGCCTGTTCATGATGATGTGATTCTGATCTCCAAGGAAGACGAGGAAAGCGGGCTTTCCTGCGAGATCGCAATGCAGTACAACAACAGCTACAACGAAAACGTGCTGGCCTTTGCCAACAATATATGCAATATAGATGGCGGAACACACCTTTCAGGCTTCAAGACAGCCCTTACCCGAACAATGAACTATTACGGCAAAGCCGCCAAGCTATTCAAAAACGGTGAAATCACCACCTCAGGCGAAGACCTCAGGGAAGGCCTTACGGCTGTTGTGTCTGTGAAAGTGCCCGATCCGCATTTCGAAGCCCAGACAAAGGTTCGTTTGTCCAATCCGGAAGTAGGCAGTTTTGTTGAAACTGTTATGAACAATCAGCTTTCCGAATACCTTGAAGAGAATCCTGCAATTGCGAAAAAAATACTCACAAAAGCCATTCAGGCAGCAGCAGCTCGAGATGCTGCAAGAAAGGCAAGAGAGCTTACAAGAAGAAAAGGTGCTCTCAGCAGCGGGAATCTGCCCGGCAAGCTCTGGGACTGCAGCAGCAAAGACGCCCGTTCAACGGAACTGTTTATCGTAGAGGGTGATTCTGCAGGCGGGTCTGCCAAAGGCGGGCGAGACAGGACGATTCAGGCTATTCTTCCGATAAAGGGTAAGATCCTGAACGTGGAAAAGGCAAGGCTTGAGAAGATGCTCGCTCACGAGGAAATAAGAACTATCGTAAGCGCCCTCGGAACGGGCATCGGTGCAGACGATTTCGATATATCAAAATCCAGATACGGCAAGATTGTGCTTATGACAGACGCCGATATCGACGGAGCCCATATCAGAACCCTGCTTTTAACGTTCTTCTTCCGTCAGATGCCCGAGCTGTTCGAGAATGATATGATTTATATTGCCCAGCCCCCGCTATATGAGGTGCGTGAGAAGGGCAAAAAGGACAGCCGTTTTATTCTCAGTGATGCGGAAATGAAGAAAATGCTTACCGACCGCGGCCTCGGGGATACCAGTATTGAAGTTTCCGAGCAGAGCGGGCAAAAGGTGATTCCAAGCGGCGAAGTGGAAAAACTTGTTAAGAGAGTGGCCGATTTAGAAAGGCTTATCGGAATCATTGAACGCAGAGGGATTATTTTCAGCGATTTCGTTGAACAGCAGTATAAAGAAGGAGCTCTTCCAGTTTACAGAATAATATTTGATGGGAGCAGTGAATACTTCCACGATCAGAGTAAGTTTGAAAGCAGGTATTCAGAGCTCAATTCTTTCTCCAAAGAGCAAAACAGCTTCCCTGAAGAGGGCTCGCAGGAAAGCGAATTCAGCGTGCCTGAGCTTGAGCACTCCCTCACCAGCGAAGAGCTTACTGAGGTTAGAAGGCTAAACGATATAAACGAAGAGATGATGCAGAATTGGGGGCTTTCAATTACCGATCTGCTTCTGAAGGAAGAGAGAACTGTAGCAGGCGAGCTTAAGCCTATGAAATTCCGCATTGTCCACGGACAGGAATCCTTCTCTGCCGCCTCACTTATCGAGACTGCCGCTGAGATTAGAGAATTCGGAAGCAGGGGCATTGAAATAAAGAGGTTCAAAGGGCTTGGCGAAATGAATGCTGACCAGCTCTGGGAAACCACGATGGATCCTGAAAACAGGGCGATGCTTCGGGTGAATATTGAAGACGCCGCCGAGGCAGACAGGCTCTTCAGCATCCTTATGGGTGAGGACGTTGAAAAGAGAAGAGGCTTTATTACTGAACACGCGCTTGAAGTCCAAAACTTGGATGTTTAAGATTGTGTATAGTGATTTGTTGAAAGATTGTTTTAATGAAAGTGCAGGTTTATAAATGAGGATAGCAGTTTATACATTACTTACAGCGTTGATTTTTATTTCGCTTACCGGCTGTTCGGTCTTTAACGGCTCTGAAAAGGATAAGAATGAGTCTCAGAAGATTAACAAAACCCCTAAGCAGCTTAGATATGAAGAGCTGAATGAAGAGATTGAGCGTGATTTTGGTGACGCTGAAGCTCATTACCAGCTTGCAAGGCTCTATATGACAGATCGCCGGTATTCAAAGGCCGAATACGAGCTTAACATTGCATTGAATTTCAAGCCGATGCTAAGAGAAGCCCAGGCGGCACAGGTGAAAGTGAACCAGCAGCTCGGGAACGACAGCAAGTCAGCCCAGCTTGCCGATATTTATATAAACCAGACAAAATCAAAAGCCGAGGAGGCCCTTCTGCTCGGTCAGGCCTTCCAGAATGAAGGCCTTGACGACTATGCCTTCGACTGCTACCAGAATGCCCTTGCACTTGCGCCGGATTCTGCTGTTTTGAATAAGCAGGTTGGATACTACTACCTCGATCAGGGCGACAGATCACGTGCTGAGGTGTATCTCAAAAAGAGCATTCAGCTAAACCCTTATCAGCCGGACGTGTCTAATGAGCTCGGTAAGATGGGCGTGAGCGTGGAAGTGCCCAAGAGCAAGAAATCAAGCGGATTCAGCCTCGACAGGCTGTTCAAGAAAAATGAGGGAAAAAGCGGCCAGCAGTGAAGCTTCTGGCCTGAGATTAGCCGGAAGGCGCCGGCAGGATATTTCGTGAAGGATGTACGATGACAGGTCGTGAGCTGTTAAAAATAGCAGCAGAGCTTTTGATTATAGTTCTGCTTTTTCTCGCCGCTGCAAGCTGCGTGAGCTTTGATATTTATGACCCTCCCGGGATGTATTCATATCCTGTAAACGACCCGCCTTCAAACTGGCTGAATCTGCCCGGGGCGTATTTCTCTCATTATGCGCTGTATTATCTCGGCCCGGGGATTTATGTGATTCTTGGTTCGCTGGTTTTTCTGCTTGCCTCAGATCTGTTCGGTCGTCCGCCAGGGCAGATTCCTTTCAGGATAGCGGGTATGCTTTTGCTTTGTGCGGCTGTTTCAGCAGCAGCGGGGTGTTATTCAAAGTTCAACTTTTCCGTAGATGCGTTCCCCGTAGGCAGGGCAGGCGTGTTAGGTACATTCCTGGCAGAATGGCTCGGGCACAATATAGGACAGCTCGGGAGGTTTGCGATTATGCTTGCCGCTACTCTTATCGGTTTGATATTCATTGCAGACAGCTTGGTTGTTGCGTTCTTCAAGGGGCTCTGGAATTACCTCTTCTCCTCATCTAAAAAGCTTTACAAAAAGGACAAACCCAAGAAAACCGGCCGTAAAGCTGCCAAGGAAGACTCTGTTAGTGAGAAGGATAAAGAAAGCAAGCATGGATTTTTCTCCAAGATAAAAGATAAGAAAAAGACAAAGCAGAAGGAAGAACTTCCCGAAGAAAACGTTGATCAGCACCCGCAGCAAGAGGAGCCTGCTAAAAGAGAAAGAAAAGAATTTGAGATCAGCAGAGGCAAACAGGATATCGAGCCTTACCAGCTCCATCCTGAGCAAAACTCCGAATCTGTTGAGATCATCCCCGATCCGGACAGGGTTGATGTGATAGATGTCTCCTCAGGCAGAGAGCCCGAAGAGGAAAGCCCGAAGAAGGATAAGAAAAAATCAGCAGATACAAAGAAAAACAATCAGCCCAAGAAAAAATCAAAGCCCAGCAGTCCTGAGGATGATATAACTGAAGACTATAAGAAGTATGTACTGCCGCATATTAACCTCCTGGAAGATCCTGAAAAGGACTTTGCTTCACGTCTTGAAGTAATGGTTCGGGAAAAGGCAGACCGGCTCCAGGAAACTCTCGATAATTTCAAGGTGGATGCATCAGTTATAAATGCCGAGCCTGGCCCAACAATCACTCTATACGAGATAGAGCTTTCAGCAGGTATGAGGGTGAATAAGATTTCCAACCTTGCAGACGATATCGCAAGAGCGCTCGCTGTGCCTGTGGTGAGGGTGGTTTCGCCGCTTCCGGGCAAAGATACTATCGGCATAGAAGTTCCAAACAGCGAACGGGAAACTGTGAGGCTGAAAGACCTCATCCAGCGGGCAGGGAAAGTGCCTGTTAAGATGAAGGTTCCGATTTTTCTCGGCAAGGATTCTTCCGGTTCTGTTTTGGTGGCCGATCTTGCGGATATGCCCCACGGCCTTATCGCCGGTACCACAGGCTCCGGTAAGAGTGTGTGCATAAACACTATCATCACAAGCATCCTGCTTACCAGAAAGCCAAATGAGGTTAAGCTTGTGCTCATTGACCCAAAGCAGATTGAGATGACGATGTTTGAGGGGCTCCCGCATTTGATGTGTCCGATTGTCAGCGATATGAATCAGAGCTCGAGGATCCTTGAATGGGCTGTCGGGAAGATGGAAGAACGCTATGCAATTTTCAATGAAGCAAGAGTTAAAAACATTGCAGAATTCAATGAGCTCTCCAGCGAAGAGATCTACAAAAGACTCGGCGCAGAAACCCCTGAGGAGCAGCTCAAGGTTCCTGAGAGGATGCCTTATCTTGTGCTTATAGTGGATGAGCTCTCTGATCTGATGATGACAAACGGCAAAGAGGTGGAGGAGTATGTCGTCCGGCTCACTCAGAAGAGCCGTGCGGCAGGTATTCACGTAATCCTCGCTACTCAGCGCCCGCAGGCTTCGGTTGTTACCGGTCTTATAAAATCCAACCTGCCTGGGAGAATCAGCTTCAAGGTGGCCTCAAGGATGGACAGCAGGATCATACTTGATAAAGTGGGAGCGGAGACGCTTCTCGGAAAGGGTGATATGCTCTATCTGCACCCGAAAACAAGTGAGCTTATAAGGGCTCAAGGGGCGTTTCTCTCTAACGATGAGATTTCCCGCGTGGTTGGAAAGATCAAAGAGCAGGCCGGCCCGAACTACAGCAGGGAGCTTGTTCAGCTTAATAAGGTTTCAGCCGACGGCGTAGAGAAAGATGAATATTTCGATGAAGCTGTAAGGATTGTTCTGGAAACCAAGCGCGGAAGTGTTTCTCTGCTTCAGAGAAAGCTTGCTATTGGTTACGGCAGGGCTTCAAGAATTGTTGATATGATGGCAGAATCTGGTATTATCGGCGAACATAAAAACGCTCAGGCAAGGGAAGTTTTGATCACTCCAGAGGAGTGGGAACGCATTAAGGAAGGCGATGATATATCTGATATCCGCAGCGAACAGCAGGAGGGGCAAGGCAGCGAGGAAGATACGGGCGAAGAAGACCTCCAGCAGGAGCAGAACCTGCCTTGGGATGAGCAGCAGGGATAGTTTTGGATAAAGCGGGCACAGCAGAAAATGGCCTATAATGGAAAAATAATAACCGTAGGAATTCGTCCTGCTTGGGACGTGCAGTTCTTTGCAAGCGGGCTCAACTGGGGCGACCACAGGCTCGTTGACAGCTATAATCAGGAGCCTGCCGGCAAGGCACTGAACGTTTCAAAAGCACTTTCATGGCTTGGATACAGCTCCGTAGCTGCCGGACTATGGGGAACGAGCGATTTTGACGATATGCTCTTCGGCCTCAAGCCCTACACTCACTGCATAGACGTTCGTTTTACACCGATTCAGGGAGCTACAAGACGAAACATAAGCATATTCGATACAAGCGAAAACAAGGAGCTTCATCTAAGAGTTCCCGGCGCACTGGCAACAAAAGCAGCAATCAAGAAGCTCTCAGACAGCCTCTTCAGCATAATCGATTCAGGTGATATCTGCGTGTTTGCAGGAGCTCTTCCAGAGGACAACCCCCTCTCTGAGATAATTGTTGATCTTGTCTGGGAGTGCAGCAGGCGGGGGGCGTATATCTTTCTTGATTCGAGCAGCAGAACGTTTTCCAAGATCTTCAGCCTTGGCTGCACCGAGCTTGTGAGCCCAAATAATGAGGAGCTTTCCGAGCTGAGCGGGTCTAAAGTGAAATCAGATGTGGAGTCTGTTGCAAGGGCTGCAAAAAAATTACTGAAACAAACTTCTCAGGTTCTCGTAAGCCTTGGAGGGGATGGGGCTCTCTTAATAACAAAAGAAGGCCTCTGGCGAAGCAGGTTCATCGGCAAGCCCAGAACTGTTCAGTGCACAGTGGGCTGCGGGGATTATCTGCTTGCAGGTTTTATAGCAGGAAAATACGAAGATGATGATCCGGCCTATGCTCTGCAGAAGGGGCTTTTATTGGCCACTTCCCGAGCTTTCGGGCTTATGGATGATGAGCCGTGGGAAGTGGAGCAGGAGCTGGAAATAGATACTGAATTCTTTCAGTATTAATTGGAGATAAATTTGATTACATTATTGCGAATGCTTACGGCATTGCCTTTGAAGGTGCTTGCGGCAATACTGACAATATTGCCTATATTTGATAATGCGCCGATTCTAAGGCTTATATGCGTAATTACAGGCAGTCCTGAAGATATTCTTGTGTATCTTACAAGGCTTTCAACTCAGTTCGGGCCTGAAAAATACGAAGAAACTTTCCTTACCAATGCCGAAAAATTTGGGGATGTAAGGTTTGTTTCAACCCTTGGGTATATGTATTTTGAAACGGGCAGCCTTAAATCGCTTCGCCGGATACTGGATAAGGCTGAAGAAATTTTCTCTGAAGAATCTGAGCTGATGTATCTTGAGCTTATGCTTGCTTCAAGGAACAACGATGAAAGCAAGATTCAGGAGCTTTCTGAGAAGATTGTCAGCAGTTCCTCCAGCACTACAGAAGCCTCAGAGCTTGCTTACAACTGTTTATGCTGGAATTACATAAAGCAGAGGAAGTTTGATAAGGCAAGACCCCTTGTTGATAAAATACTAACGATTAAAGAATCGAGGATCGGCAGAATCGCTGCGGGTGTTCTTGCGTTTCAGGATGGAGATATCGACCTTGCTGAAAAGAATTTCGGAATAGCGGCAAGAGTGGATTTCAGATTTGCCCTGGAGCCTCTTATGGCTGAGGCAAGCTATGTTTGCGATGACATCAAAACTGCCGCCGAATATTTGAAACAGGCCGTTAAGAAGGGCATCAAGATACCGGAAAATGAGGAGATTTTGAATAAGATCAAGGAATCGGATGAGTACAGGGAGGCAGGTTATGATTGAAAGATTCGCATTCTTCCTCACTTTCCTGCCCGGACTGATATTGGGGCTTACTCTCCACGAGGCATCGCACGCTTATGCCTCTGCGGCGCTCGGAGACAATCTTGCAAAGGATAAAGGCCGGCTTACGCTTAATCCGCTCAAGCACCTTTCACTGCTTGGAACGCTTGCCCTTTTCATTCTCGGTTTCGGCTGGGCAAAGCCTGTGCCCGTTAATCCTTTCAACTACCAGAACCCGAAAAAGGACTATCTGCTCAGTTCCCTTGCAGGCCCAGCATCAAACCTTGCAATTTGCGTTATATCTGCTTTGCTGATTCGTATGTCCGGGATTAACAGCTTCGAGCAGGAAGCAGGGATATGGGTGAGCATACTCATCGGCACTTATTTCGTGAACGCTATTCTTGCTGTAATAAATCTTATGCCCATCCCGCCGCTGGATGGAAGCAAGATATGGCCGTGCATTATACCGGGAGTAAAGCTCGTTATGCCTGCGAAAGTAACTATGGGCAGCTACCTTGCTCTGGTTATGCTTGTTGTAACCGGGGCGATTGAGCCTGTGATTTTAAGCCTGCTTACGTTCTTCAAATCGGCTCTTTTCTTCGGGGTTTGATTGTAAAATTTATAAATTTTAAGTTTTTTTCGTCAAAATTCCGCTGCTCAAACTATAAACTTATAGCGGGGATGAGCAGTTTGTCCCTGTATATGCTTTTATGTTTAATAAATGGAGCTTTAAAGTGAAAAAAATCTTTAGCGTTAAATCTTTATTCTTAATGGTTATTCTGTCGGGAATTGCTGTTTCCGGTTTGTTTGCCGCAGGACACGAACATGGCGAAGATTTTGAATTTCCCACCTCAGATAAGGGAGCAAATTTCTGCTTCACCAGCTTCCCAGACCTTTTCAATTGGAATATCGATTATCCCCAGCCCGGCTGGGAAGATGCTATGGACTGGTTCCTCGGCGGTATGAAGAAAGAAGGCCCTGCATTTTCTCTCAATGCGGGTGATATAATGGACGCAAGATGGTGGGAGAACCCTGATCAGGTTAGAAGAAAAACGAACCAGTATTGGGGCGGTTTTGCAAGGCGGTTCAGAGATAAAAATATAAGGCTCTTCATTGCTCCCGGCGACCACGAATACGGCGATGACGGCGGTCTGAAAAACCATAAAGACCTTGTGCCGGTATTTGCTGAGCAGTTTGTTAAAATATTCAATATGCCCGTAAACGGCCCTGAGCACAAAAAGGGGCTTGCATACTCATTCACTAAAGGCAATCTCGCTGTTATTTCCGTTGATCAATTTGAAGACAAAGGCGATAAGATGGGGATGACAGTTTCGGGCAAGCAGCTTGAATGGTTTGAGAATGAACTCAAAAAATACAGCGATAAGGATTTCATCATCGTTCAGGGGCATATGCCGGCAGCAGGCCCAGTGCGCAGCAAAAATTCAAGCGCTAATATGCTCAAAGGCGGAACAAACTCAGCTTTCTGGAAAACAATGGTCAAGTACGGCGTGGATGCTTATCTCTGCGGCGAGCACCACCGAATTACCGCCAAGCGGGTTGATGGTATATGGCAGATTGTCCACGGGGCACTCTGGGGAACTCAGACGGATGTGAACTACCTCAGGGGCAGCGTTTTCGATGATAAGCTCGTTCTGGAGCTGTTCAAGTTTGATGTTGAATACAGCGGCGGACACATCGGAGACCACCCGCACAGAAGCCCAACTCACGCTCCGAGAGAAAAGGCGGCAATCTCGCAAGAGGCCATCAAACACGGCCCAGATATTGTGGGAAGGCTGATAATCGAAAAATCAGACAAAGAAAATATCACTGCTCTAACCAGCGGGGCATTCATCCAGGACTGGTATAAGCAGTTTTAGGTATGTGATTTTCTCCAATAAACTTTTATATTGTCCCAACCAATCGAAAAAGGCCCTCAGTTCCCACGAGGGCCTTTCCTTTTGATATCCAGCTAATTTTTATAGTATGATGTTATAAGGCTTTGAGGCGAAAAAACGAAAAATATGTATAATCAATGCGGATTAAAAAAAGGGAACGCCTCTTTAGACGTTCCCTTTTGCATTTTTTGTTTAAGCTTTTATCAGCTGCTAACCGGCTGGGCGGAATATTCGAATTTGAGGCTGTCTTCGTCTTTCACCGTAATGGTAATATGCTCAGACTTATCAAACTCGTTTCTAAGAAGCGCCTCTGAGAGAGGATCTTCAATATACTTCTCAATAGCCCTCCTCAGCGGCCTTGCCCCGTGTTCGGGGTTGTAGCCCTTATCGATAAGGAAATCTTTCGCGTTTTCGTCTATATCGATGTTGATTCCCTTCTCTCTTATTCTGTTGAGAACTTTATCCAGCTCATACTGGATGATCACGGTTAGGTCTTCCTTAGTAAGGCCGCGGAAGACAATGCTGTCATCAAGGCGGTTCATAAATTCCGGCCTGAAGTGCTTCTCGATTTCTTTCTCCAAGAGAGAAGACATCTTCTCGTAGTTGTCTTGTTCAGTCCTTTTACCGAAGCCGAAGCCTGTCTGATTTCTGATCATATCAGCGCCGATATTGCTGGTCATAATCAGGATTACGTTTCTGAAGTCCACCTTGCGTCCGTAGCTGTCTGTAAGCCGGCCTTCTTCCATAATCTGAAGGAGCATATTGGAAACATCCGGGTGCGCCTTCTCGATCTCATCGAGAAGAAGAACCGCATACGGCCTCCTGCGGATTCTTTCAGTAAGCTGGCCGCCTTCTTCATAGCCCACATATCCCGGAGGAGCGCCTATAAGCTTGCTCACATTGTATTTCTCCATGTATTCGCTCATATCGAGCTGGATAAGAGCGCTTTCATCGCCGAACATAAATTCAGCGAGAGACCTTGCAAGAAGCGTTTTACCTACGCCGCTCGGCCCGATAAACAGGAAGCTTGCGATAGGCCTGTTGGGGTCTTTTATTCCTGAACGGCTGCGCCTTACAGCCTTGGCAACAGCAGTGATAGCCTGATCCTGAGATACCACAGTTTTGTGCAGTTCAGATTCAATTTCAAGCAGCTTCTCGGCATCCTCTTTTTCCACGCGTGTAAGAGGCACGCCGGTTATCTTGCTTACGATTTCGGCTATAATATCCTCATCAATCTCGCCTACAAAGCTTTCGTTTTCCTTTTCCCAGTCTTCCTGCTTCTGCTTTTTCTCTTCGTTGAGCTTCTGGGCTTCGTCTCTCAGCGCTGCGGCCTGCTCGTAGTTCGCATTTCGCACCGCTTCTTCCTTCTGAACGTTCAGCTCTTCAATGCGGCTGTTGATTTCTGTGAAATCCGGCGGGGGTGTGAGGTTTCTAAGCCTCATACTTGACCCTGCCTCATCAAGGATGTCAATAGCCTTGTCCGGCAGGCATCTTCCTGTAATATAACGTGAAGAAAGCTCCACAGCTGCATTCAGGGCGTTTTCGGTGTATGTAACTTTATGGTGAGTTTCATACTTTTCCCTGAGTCCGTGGAGAATTTCGAGGGTATCATTCTTTGAAGGCGGATCCACCTGTATCGTCTGGAATCTCCGCTCAAGGGCAGAATCCTTTTCGATATGCTTGCGGTATTCATCAAGGGTAGTAGCCCCGATGCACTGGAGCTCGCCTCTAGCCAAAGCGGGCTTGAGAACATTTGAGGCATCTATCGCCCCTTCAGCCCCGCCTGCGCCAACGAGCGTATGCAGTTCATCAATAAAGAGGATAACGTTTTTCTCACGCTTAACCTCATTGATAACCGCCTTAATCCTCTCTTCAAACTGGCCGCGGTATTTTGTGCCCGCTACCATCATCGCAAGATCAAGGATGATAAGCCTCTTGTTGTAGAGCAGAGGG
Organism: Sedimentisphaera salicampi; assembly: GCF_002117005.1. Taxonomy (NCBI): domain Bacteria; kingdom Pseudomonadati; phylum Planctomycetota; class Phycisphaerae; order Sedimentisphaerales; family Sedimentisphaeraceae; genus Sedimentisphaera; species Sedimentisphaera salicampi. The sequence continues at coordinate 1,121,369 of NZ_CP021023.1, read as the reverse complement.
GGGATAGATTTTTCGATAATGCGCTGCGCCATACCCTCTACTATAGCCGTTTTGCCTACGCCAGCTTCTCCGAGAAGTACTGGATTGTTCTTCGTTCTCCTGCAGAGTATCTGAAGCAAACGCTCAATCTCGTTAGATCTTCCTATCACCGGGTCCAGCTCGTTGTTTTTAGCAAGGGCTGTTAGATCTCTTCCGAAGCTGTCTAATGCAGGTGTTTTGGATTTCGGCCTGCCCTGTCTTCTCTGCTGAGGTCCAGACCCCATTCCGGGAGGTGTTTGCTGAGACATCTCATCAGCATCCATACCTTCCTGCTCCATGCCGGAGCCGAGAAGATTGAGCACTTCATCCCGCACAGTATCCAGCTTTAGCCCAAGATTCATCAGAATCTGAGCAGCTATACCATCTGAAACTCTCAGGAGCCCGAGAAGAAGGTGCTCTGTGCCCACGTAGTTATGATTGAGGCTGCGGGCTTCTTCAATTGCGTATTCAATAACCCTCTTTGACTTAGGAGTCTGGGGGAGCTTGCCCGCAGAGATAACGTTCGGGCCGCTCTTAACGTATTTCTCAACCTCAATCCTGAGCTTGTTTACATCAACACCGAGATTCTTGAGCACGTTCGCCCCAACCCCGCTGCCCTCTTTGGAAAGGCCGAGAAGTATATGCTCTGTGCCCAGAGACTCATGGTTAAACCTTAGAGCCTCCTGATTGGCAAGCGCCATTACCTTTCTTGCACGGTCTGTAAATCTTTCAAACATAGTTTTAATCCTGTTTCGGCTTAAGCCGTTTATTCTTAATATTGATTGACAGGGACACTTGTCCCATTAAAGACAAAACCAACAGTGATTATAAGTCAAAGCTGATTTTTGTAAACTGTTATGAAGCTTATTAAAGAATTTTTCAAAAAAACCAAATTTTCGTATTTCATACTTACTTTAACTCCTGTCTGTTCGAATTGTTTCCTCTCAACGCGGCAGCGCTAACTTTACCGTGTAACTGTAAACTTATGTTAGCGCTAACGATTTGCGACACAGTTTACGAAAGTGCGTTGACCCGGCAAATATAGTGAATATGGCCTGATTTGCGGGTTGTAAAAACATTGGCACGAAATTTGTGAGAGGGGAGGTTAAAACAATTTTTTACTGAAAGGGAATAAAAATGAAAACGATTAAAAAAACAATAAGTGCTTTAAGTATTGCAGTGATGCTGTTTGCAGCAGGATGCAGTATGGAACTCAGCGGAAGCGGGTGCGCAGATAAAGGTGATGCGTGCAGCTCGCAGGAAGAAATTAATGACTACACTGGCGAACAGCCTGAAAACAACTGAAACAAGAGCAGTAAAAGGAGAAAGAAATGTCTGAAGAAATGAATCAGCAGTCTGAGCAGAATCAAGAACAGAAAAACAGCGTAAAGAAAGGTTTTCACTGGAAATCTGGTATTATAGGTGCGGCAGTCGGCGCAGTGGTTGTCGTGTTTATAATGGTGCAGGTAATGCCTTCTATGATGATTACTACAAGGGAATGCAAGATGGGTGTGGAAGAAACCGTGGCAGCTCTGGAAGAGAGAATTCCCGAGCACGGCTGGAGCATATCTCACGGAAAGCCTATAAATATGAATGAAGCTATGGCTAAGCGGGGCGTAGATTTTGAGCCAAAGATTCGGCTGGTAAAGCTATGCAAAGCTCCCTACGCCAAAAGCGTGCTGACGAGCGACCGCTGGGTTTCCTGCATGATGCCGTGCAAAATGGCCGTATGGGAGGGAGATAACGGTAAGGCATATCTCTCCGAGATGAATCTTTCTTTGATGGCAAAGCTCTTCGGCGGGAACATCAAAAAGGTTATGGGCGGTAAAGTAGTTGAAGAAGAAGAAAAAATACTTGAAGGATTGCTGAAGTAATCATTGAACAGCCGGATTTCAATGTTACAATCAATCTGTTACATTTTTAAGCTGAGGGATTTTATATGAACTTTCGAGAAAAGCTTACAGAGTTTTCCCTTCACAGGCACAAAGTGGTAACTGCACTTGTTACTGCAGTTACCATTTTATCAATTGTGCTGGCGGCAGGCCCGTCTGTATTTCCAAACGTTATGAGCGGTCTAAATAAGGTCAAGATCGATACAGACCCTGAAAATATGCTGCCCGATGACGAGCCTGTAAGAGTTCTTCATAACGAGATGAAAGATGAATTTACTCTGCACGATATGGTGGTTGTGGGCGTGGTTAATGAGGAACATCCTCAGGGCGTTTTTAACACTGAGACGCTCAAAAATGTTTACGAGCTTACCGAATATATTAAAACGCTCACATGGGAGGAAAACGGCGAGCAGGAAGGAGTGGTCAAGGCAGACCTTATCGCCCCTTCAACCGTTGACAATATTGAGCAGGGCGGACTCGGTACAGTACACTTCGAATGGCTTATGCCCGCTCCCCCTGAAACACCCGAAGAGGCTCAGGCAATCAGAGAGAAGGCCTCGGATATCCCGTTTCTCGACGGGACTCTCGTTTCCGAAGACGGGAAGGCACTGGGAATCTACATACCAATTACCAAGAAAGACCTCAGCTACAAGGTTTACAGCTCACTGAATGAGAAGATCGAAACCTTCAGCGGCTCAGAGAAATACCACATCACAGGGCTGCCTGTTGCAGAAGACACTTTCGGCGTGGAAATGTTTAAGCAGATGGCAATATCTGCACCAACGGCGATGGTTGTAATATTTATCATTATGCTGATTTTCTTCAGGAAGCTGCATGTGATAGTTTCGCCGATGATTGTGGCTCTTGTATCGGTAGTAGTAACTATGGGGGCTCTTATTATATCGGGCTTCCCTGTGCACATAATGAGCAGTATGATTCCCATATTCATAATGCCCATAGCGGTTCTCGATTCGATCCACATCATCAGTGAGTTCTTCGAGATATACCAGAAGCACAAAGATCGAAAGAAAACCATGCACAAAGTTATGGAAGATCTCTTTGTGCCTATGCTCTATACATCGCTTACCTCGGCAGCGGGCTTTGCCTCTCTCGCGCTCACCCCGATTCCGCCGGTACAGGTATTCGGCGTATTCGTGGCGATAGGGATTATGGTAGCGTGGTTCCTTACGATCACGTTTATTCCCGCATACGTTATGCACCTCAAGCCTGAAACGCTTCATAAATTCGGACGACAGCACGATGAGAACGGCTTCAAGAAGGATGATGATTCTATCCTAGGCAGATGGCTCGGAAAACACGGCATCTGGACGTACAACAGAACGAAGCTCATTCTTACCGCTACCGCTGTAGTTGTTGCGATCAGCATTTACGGGATCAGCAAGATTGAAATAAACGACAACCCCGTAAAGTGGTTCGAGAAAGAACACCCCATCCGCGAGGCGGACAGAGTGCTTAATGAGCATTTCGGCGGGACTTATATGGCCTATCTTGCCCTTGAAAGCAAAGAGGGCAGTCCAAAAGAGGCCGCAGAAAAACTTGCTCAGACATTAAAGGAAAAGGCCGATGCTAAGATTAAACAGTATCAACAGGAAAGCTGGCCAGAGGCAGTAGAGGTGTTTAAGGAGCTCAAAGCGAGCATTTCTGAACAAGGCGAAACTGCTAAAAGTCCGGCCGGCCTGCTTGAAAGCCTGAAAGCTGAAAACGAGGATGAGCTCAGCAAAGCAGAAGGGGAGATGGCCTTTGCCCTTGATGAGGCATCGCTGTTTATCAATGAAGCAGAACAGCTTGATGATACTTTCAAAGACCCTGAGGTGCTTGAGTATATCGAAGACCTTCAGGTGGAGCTTGCAGATACAGGCGTGGTAGGAAAATCCAACTCCGTAACGGACATTGTGAAAACAGTGCACCGCGAGCTTTTCGAAGGCAAGGAGAGCGAGTTCAAAGTTCCCGATACCCCGCAGGCTGTGGCTCAATGTATGCTAACTTATCAGTCCAGCCATCGCCCGGGAGATCTCTGGCACTTTGTAACACCTGACTACAAGAAATCAAGTCTCTGGGTGCAGCTCAAGAGCGGGGATAACAAGGATATGACGAAAGTTGTTGATGAGATTAACGACTACATCGCAGATAATCCGCCGCCGAAAAACCTTGAGCATCACTGGTACGGGCTTACATACATCAACGTGATCTGGCAGAAGAAGATGGTAAACGGTATGCTTGAGGCATTCGCAGGAAGCTTTATCGTAGTATTCCTTATGATGGCTCTGCTTTTCCGCTCTCCTCTATGGGGACTGATGTCTATGATACCGCTAACAATCACAATCGTTGCAATATACGGCGGCGTAGGGCTTGTAGGCAAGGATTACGATATGCCGGTTGCAGTTCTCAGCTCCATGACGCTCGGGCTTGCTATCGACTTTGCAATCCATTTCCTTGCCAGAACCCGGGCACTCTATCCGCAGTTCGGAAATTCCTGGAAGAAGACAGTGCCGGCGGTATTCGCTGAACCTGCTCTTGCTATAACCCGTAATATTATAGTACTTGCGGTTGGTTTCCTCCCGCTCATACTTGCACCGCTAACACCGTATAAGACAGTTGGAATACTGCTTGCAACAATACTCTCTGTTTCCGGAGTCGGCACACTCCTTCTGCTGCCGGCGCTGGTGAGGGTATTCGAGAAAAGATTATTCAAAAATGAAAGGAAGGGAGAATTAGAATGAGAAAATTATTAACATTAGCCTCAGTTTTTTCAGCTCTTTTGATCAGCTCTTCGGCATTTTCCGCTGAAGAGAAAAAAGGTGAAATCACTGTTGAGAAAATCGTTCACAATGCCAACAGGGTCTCCTATTATCAGGGATACGACGGCAGAGCTGAAGTGAGTATGGAAATCGTTGACAGCAAAGACAGGGTTCGAAACAGGGAGCTGATTATCCTCCGGCGAGATGAGCTGGATCCTTCGCTGCCTGAAGAGAAGGCCAGAAAGGACGACAGCTACTGCAAGGAGCAGAAAATCTATGCCTACTTCACCCGTCCTGCTGATGTAAATAAAACCGTGTTTATGGTTTGGAAGCATTTAACCAAGGATGATGACAGATGGATGTATCTTCCGGCGCTGGATCTGGTGAAAAGGATCTCGGCTACTGATAAACGCACAAGCTTCGTAGGCTCGCACTTCTTCTATGAAGACGTTTCCGGAAGAAGCATAAAAGACGATAAGCACGAGCTTGTAGAAACCACAGACAATTATTATGTGCTCAAGAATACGCCTAAAGATGAAGAACTTGTGGAGTTTGAGTATTACAAAATGTGGATTCATAAAGACAGCTTCGTAGTGGTGAAATCTGAATACTACAACTCTCAGGACAAGCCCTACAGGGTTTACGAGGTTCAGGAAGTTAAGACCATCGAAGGCTACCCTACTGTAACTAAATCCAAAATGACTGATCTGGACAGCGGTGGTTATACAGTGCTGACTTATTCAGATGTTGAATATAATATTGGTATTGAGGAATCGGTCTTCACTGAGCGTTATCTCAGAAGACCTGCAAGGAAATATTTAAGGTAAATTTATTTTTAGAAAGGGTTATATATGGAAAATAACAATTTCAATATGCCGCTTCTTGGGGACGAGTTCCCAAATCTTGACGTTGCGACAACTCACGGAAGAATGAACATTCCGGAGGATTTGAAAGGCAGCTGGTTTGTGCTTTTCAGCCATCCGGCAGACTTCACTCCGGTGTGCACGACTGAATTCGTTGCCTTCCAGAAGAGGAAAGACCAGTTCGACAAGATCGGCTGCAAGCTCGTGGGGATGTCTGTAGATCAGGTGTTCTCGCATATCAAATGGGTTCAGTGGATCAAGGAAGAGCTCGGCGTAACTATCGAATTCCCAGTTGTGGCAGCGGATGAGAAGGTTGCAAAGAAGCTCGGTATGCTTCACGAGGTGAAGGGCTCAAACACCGTAAGGGCGGTATTCATTGTTGACCCGCAGGGCAAAGTCCGGCTGATAATGTACTACCCGCAGGAGATTGGACGAAACATCGACGAGGTCGTCCGCTCGGTTAAGGCTTTGCAGATTTCTGATAATCAGGGAGCTATCCCGGCAGGATGGCCGGATAATGAGCTTATCGGAAACAACGTTATCCTCCCTCCCGCTACGGACGTTAAAGCCGCAGAGCAGAGAATCAAAGATTACGATAACTACGACTGGTGGTTCTGCCACAAACCGCTTGAGGAAGACTAATCCTGTTTACAGGGAAAATTGCTATGAATATAAAGATGAGTTTTATGCTCAGAGTTTTTTCGATTGCAGTTTTAATGGGCGGTCTGGCTCTAGCTGCGCCGCCCAGTCTCCCTTCCGGGCTCTCTGATGAAGGGGAAAAGAGCTCAGACTCCCCCTCACTGCCTTCAGGCCTCGGAGGGGAAAGCTCTGAAGAAAAACAAAGCACATCCAGTCCTTCACTGCCCTCAGGGCTTGGGGGAGATTCGGAATCGGACGAGCAGGAAGAAAGCAGGGAGGATTCCCAGAGCGATTCCTTCTTCGATTCCGGCCTCACTGGCCTGACGGGATTCCTGGAATTCAGAAGCGGCTGGAGGCTTCAGAACGATGAGCATCAGCAGGATATGTCTATAGGCGAGACAAGGCTTCAGCTCGAGATGGAGAAATACTGGGAGGGAATAACCTTCGCAATTACTTCGGATATCTACTACGACTGGGCATACGGAGGCCACAGAGTGGATCTGGAGCGGGGCGAGGGCTTCTTAGATCTCCGAGAGGCAAACTTGCTATTCTCGCCGGCAGATTTCGTTGACATCAAGGCAGGGCGTCAGGTGCTTACATGGGGTACTGGCGATTTAATCTTCATCAACGATATGTTCCCGAAAGACTGGCAGTCTTTCTTCAGCGGAAGAGATACCGAATACCTCAAGGCCCCATCCGATGCCGCCAAGGCGAGCTTTTATACAGACATCGCAAACGTTGACGTTGTTTACACTCCAAGATTCGATTCCGACCGCTTCATCAACGGCGAGCGAAACTCATACTGGAACGGTATGCAGACCGCAGGGGAGGATTCCCTTCTCCGTACAGAAAAGCCGGATCAGTGGTTCAGAGATGATGAATGGGCGGTGAGAGTTTCGAAAAATGTTCAGGGATATGAACTCGCAGCCTACGGCTATTGGGGATACTGGAAAAGCCCCTCAGGGCAGATTCCATCTACAGGCGAATTTACATTCAACGACCTTAACGTTTATGGAGCGAGCGTTCGCGGGCAGGTTGGAGCAGGCATAGGTAATATCGAACTTGGCTATTACGACTCACGCGACGATCAGGACGGCGACGACCCATTTGCAGCAAACAGCCAGATGAGATACCTCGTGGGCTATGAGCAGGATCTCCCGCAGATCGCCAGCGACCTTACTGCAGCGGTGCAGTTTTACGTAGAGCAGACAATGCGGTATGAGAGCTATGAAGAGAGCCTTCCGCCCGGGCAGGAGTCCACGATAGACCAGTACCGCCAGCTTTTGACCTTCAGAATAACCAAGCTTTATTTCAACCAGAACCTCACAACCTCGCTGTTTACGTATTTCTCGCCTTCGGACAAGGATGTGTATATGAGGCCGAACATTCATTACAAGGTTGATGATAATCTCGCTGTTGAAGCGGGGGCAAATATATTCTGGGGCGACTACCCCTACACGTTCTTCGGTCAGTTCAGAGATAATACGAATATATACACCGCTGTTAGATACAGCTTCTAAGCTTTCTGAAAAAAGACTCTCCGTGCTTGGGAATTGGAAATTATCGGCTGAAAAGCAGTCTGCAGAAAGGCAGTAAGGCTTGTTCGGGCTTTACTGCTTTTCTACTATAATATACCTTGCCTCATCTTTCCTGATAGAAAGATGATAGCCTCTCACCTTCACTTCTACCGGATCGCCCAGCGGGGCAACTCTCTCCACCTCAATAACGGCGCCTCTGCCAATGCCCATTTCAGCAAAACGCTTTAATACAGTTGAATTCTTCAGTCTTCTCACAATACATTTGCTGCCTATAGCGATATCAGAGAGGGTTAGTTCTTCGGTGCTTGCCTGAAGCTTGCGTTTCTCCTCCTGCAAGCGGCCAATTCCTGCGGTAAGACACCCGCCGCAATCTTCAGAGCTGCAGAGAAGGTCTTTATTGAAGTATTCATGGAATTTCTGTATTATATCATTTCCGCAGCGCGGACAGGCCTGAATGAATTCGGTGAAGCAGATCAAACGCTTAACGAGGCTTTCTGATATAACATGCTCCATACCGCATGCACCCTGCTCAGCTGTATCTTTATCTGCCCCGAGGATTTCCACGAAGAAATCCCTGAGTATTTCACGCTTTCGAACAATCTCTTTGGCTTCCTCCCGGCCTTTGGGAGTTAACGTTATCACTTCATAAGGCTTGTAGTTGATATGCTCTGTTTGTGCAAGAGACTTCAGCGCAATCGTTACAGACCCGGCCTTTACGTTAAGCCTCGCTGCAATATCCTTCGCCCGAACGGCTCCCTTATCTTCTATTATAGTGAATATGGCTTCCAGATAATCTTCCAGACTGGCCGATAATTCTTTATCTTTGCTCATTTTTTTCTCCCGAAATCAAAGAGCCTAATATAATAAGATTCGCCTTAAAATGTCAATATCAAAATTTGTTCCACGATTCAGAATATTCAATATATCTGTCAGACCTTCTGAAACTTTCGCTGTGAGCCCGGCGGCAAGCGGGAAATCTTCGCGCTGCGAATGCTTAGCGTATTCGCAAAGGAGGACGCTGTATGACAAAGAATCTTTTCGTTGTGTAAAAAGTCGGCGGCGGCACCGATCGGCAATTGCGATGTGTTAATATCAATCGGATGACACCGCTGTGAGGGATAAAATCTGGGTTTGATGGCTTCCTTTAATAAATGAGCTGCATCCTGAGCCCCATTATAAACGCATCGCTCACAGCTTCCCCGCCGGCGTTAGAGACATACTGCAAGTTCGGGCTAAGCACAAAAGAAGGCGAAAGCTGGAAGTTGTAATACCCCTCCATAACGCTTTCATAATCCCTGATGTAAGTATTGTCCGCTTGGTCGCTGAAAAAGCCTCTGGAATAGCCAATCCCGAGAATATCCTCATCTCTGGTATCGATTAGGCCGGCGGCCTGCACACCGAAACTGAAAAAGTTGGTAACAGAATTGTACTCGCTGTCTGCCCAGCCGTAACGGAAAAATCCGCCAATACCCTGAGAATCTTCACGGTCTTCATTTTCCTTAATCAGCATCTGATCGCAGCTGATGTAGAAGCCGATATCCTCGGAGGTGGTTTTTGCTGCTGCAAAGCCCGTCTTATCCTGCCTGTCAACCCATAATCCTGCCCTGTATGTACCGGGCAAATCGCCTTTGGATGAGCTGAGGCTAATGGATTTTCCTGTTTCCAAAGCGTAGAAGTAGTAGGGTTCATCGGAAAATGCAGTGTCAAAACCGCTTGTTCTGCTGTCTGCCTGAGCATCAGCAGCCCCGCCCATCAGATACCAAGAATCCGTAATATCCCACTTCGCCACAATCCCAAGTCCCTGCTCAGGAAAGGGTATCGCAGGGTCATCCACGAGCGAGGCATTCAAAAACTGACTGCACTCATCATCTGCGTATTTGCTCGTATCAAATATGCCGGTAAAATCGAGCTTGCCTATATTCAGGGTAATGCTCTCATCCATGAAAGTACCCTCATAGAAAAATTCGACAATATCCATCGAACGATTCCCTACGCTAAGGGCATTTATCCCCCATTCACTTCCTACTGAATCACTGCCGATTCCTTCTGTATCAGGCCAGCCGCCCCAGCCGTGTACAAAAAGCCTGCTGTTTTCAAGTTCCAAGAGCTTATCGAGATCTGCTGAAAGCTCCGCGTCATACCTGCCGGAGTGCCTGCCGCTGTGTTTGCTTGTACTTAATCCCCCGTGCACATTTACCTGATAAAGATGCGTAATAGAAATGCTTACATCAATCTCGGAATTTTCAAAACTTTCTCCAAGTCGTTTGATTGGATCGTTTTCACTTTCAGACTGGAAATCCGAAGATTCTAATTTAATTTCGGCAGCTAAGCCATTCGCTGCTGAGAAAATCATCATAACTGAGAATAGTTTAGTGATATTATTCATTTGAACTTCCTTATATCAAATAGTTTTCCTAAAGGATTTACAATTGATTTCGAACTTAATCTGTTGTTTTATTAGGAATTCCTAAAATAGTAAGGCATTACTAAAAGTCAAATAAAAATATAACTCATTTTTCAAGTAAGTTTAACAAAAAAACTGTTCATTTTAGAAAACTAACTAGCAGAAGCACCCTTGCCCAGCTTCCTAATTATTGCAGGCGAGCCTTTCCTTCAGGTATTTGGCGGTGTAGCCTTTACCGCTCTCGGCTACTTCCTCGGGCGTACCGGAAGCTACGATCTTGCCGCCTTCATCCCCGCCTTCAGGGCCGAGGTCTATGATGTGGTCTGCCATTTTTATTACATCAAGGTTATGCTCTATCACAACCACCGAATTGCCCATATCTGTAAGCGTTTGGAGCACCTTCAGCAGATTGCTAATATCTGCGAAATGCAGGCCTGTTGTGGGCTCATCGAGTATGTAGAGTGTGTGGCCGGTGGTCGGCCTGCCCAGCTCAGAAGCGAGCTTAACACGCTGGGCCTCTCCGCCGGAGAGGGTTGTGGAAGACTGCCCCAGCTTAACGTACCCGAGCCCTACATTGCACAGGCTCTGAAGCAGGCGGGAAATCTTCGGGAAATTCTCAAAAAACTTTCTCGCGTCATCAATCTGCATCTCAAGTACGTCGGCAATATTTTTGCCCTTGTATCTTACCTCGAGCGTTTCAGGGTTGTATCGTTTGCCCTTGCAGTGCTGGCAGGTTACAAACACATCGGGCAGAAAATGCATCTCAATCTTCTTTGTTCCCTGCCCCTGACAATATTCGCACCTGCCGCCTTTAACGTTGAAGCTGAATCTTCCGGGCTTATAACCCCTTATCCTTGCCTCTCTTGTTTGAGCAAAAACCTGCCTTATCAGATCAAACACGCCGGTGTAGGTGGCAGGGTTGCTTCGGGGTGTTCGGCCAATGGGAGATTGGTTAATCTCGATTATCTTGTCTATATTCCCCGTACCCACTACGTTTTTATGCCTGCCAGGGATATCTCTGGAGCGGTAGAGCTTTCTCTTAACCGCCTTGAGCAGCACCTGACTTACAAGCGTGCTTTTGCCCGAGCCGGAAACGCCTGTTACGCAGGTAAAAACGCCAAGCGGAAATTTCACGCTGATGTTTTTGAGATTGTTTTCGCTTGCCCCGCGTACCTCAATCTGCTTGGATTTCTTTTTCTTGCGTCTTTTCTCGGGAAGCTCGATTGAGAGTTTGCCGCTGAGATACTGGCCTGTTATAGATTGCTCGGCATTCTTTATATCTTCAAGAGTTCCCTGAGCGATAAGTTTTCCGCCGTAGGTCCCGGCGGCTGGGCCTATATCGATGATATGGTCTGCGCTGTCTATAACGTCTTCATCATGCTCGACTACGAGCACCGTATTGCCGATATCCGCAAGTTTGCGGAGTATTGCGTTGAGCCGGTCGTTATCTCTTCGGTGCAGGCCGATAGTGGGCTCATCGAGCACATAGCAGCAGCCGACAAGCCCGCTGCCAACCTGTGTGGCAAGCCTGATTCTCTGCGCCTCGCCGCCGGAGAGGGTAGCGCTTGCCCTTCCCAGAGTGAGATATCCGAGCCCCACATCCAGAAGAAACTTCAGCCTCGCCCTGATCTCCTTAAGGGGCTGGGCAGCTATATAGGTTTTTTCGTCATCCAGCTTGAGATTATCAAAGAATTCAAGCGCATCGGTGATGCTCATAGATGTTAGCTCGCTGATGTTTTTACTGCCGATCGTAACCTGAAGGGCCTCCATCCTAAGTCTCGCCCCGCCGCACTTTCTGCAGGGCCTTTCGGAAAGATAGCCGTGGAGACGGGTCTTCACGTACTCGCTCGTAGTGTTTTCCCAGCGTCTTTGAAGATTGGGAATCACGCCCTCAAAGCTCCAGCCGTATTTATCCTGATCTGCCTGTGTGGTGCCTCTCATCAATATGCGTTTCTTATCTTCGCTTAGCTTGGAGAAGGGGCTTGTTGGGCTAACGTCAAAGTGCCTGCAGAACTGCCTTATCATCTTGGCATAATACATATTAAGCTGCCTGCCGCTTTTTCGCCAAGCATCTATCGCCCCGTCCTGAATCGAAACGCTCTTATCAGGTACAACAAGGTCGGGGTCGAATTCGAGCACTATCCCAAGCCCGTCGCACTCACTGCAAGCCCCGTAAGGCGAATTAAAGCTGAAAAGCCTCGGGCTCACTTCATCAAGTGATACCTCAGGATGGTCTGAGCAGGCGAATTTCTCGCTGTAGAGATGGTCTTCCCATTTGCTGTAGCTGCCGTCTTCGTTTTTCTCCTGCACCATCACAATTACAGATCCGTCTCCGAATTTAAGAGCCGTTTCCACAGAGTCTGCCAGCCTTGAGCGGATGCTTTCCTTCATCACGAGCCTGTCAACTACCGCCTCTATACTGTGCTTTTTGTTCTTTTCTATCGCAGGAACCTTCTTCAAATCGTATATGCTTCCGTCCAGCCGAACCCGAACGAAGCCCTCCCTGCGGATTCTGGAAAGGGCATCTTTATGCTCTCCCTTCGCACCCCGAATGAGCGGGGAGCATATTTGAATCCTCGTGCCCTCAGGCAGTTCTAAAACAGAGTCCACGATCTGCGTAGCGCTTTGGCTGGATATTGGCTTGCCGCACTTCCAGCAGTGAGGCGTGCCCGCCCTTGCGAAAAGCACGCGGCAGTAGTCGTAGATCTCAGTAGTGGTGGCCACGGTCGAACGAGGATTGTGCGAGCTTTTCCGCTGCTCGATTGCGATTGTGGGGCTAAGGCCTGATATGCTCTCAACCTTCGGTTTCTGGGCGATATCAAGAAACTGCCTTGCGTAGGTGCTGAGCGATTCTACATACTTCCTCTGCCCCTCAGCGTATATCGTATCAAAGGCCAGAGAGCTTTTCCCGGAACCGCTCAATCCCGTTACGACAACAAAACTCTCACGGGGAATGTCTATATCAACCATTTTAAGGTTGTGTTCATGTGCCCCTCGAATTTGTATATATTTATTGCTCAAATCTATTTCCTTATCTTTATGCTGCTGTGCAGCAGTTATTCAGTTTCAGCGCAATGAACTTGCGATTTTAAAGCTCTTTTTTGTAACTGTCAATCACAAATTCAGCCTTTAAGGGCTTAGATTCTTACACCAATTGCCAAATTTTGTTTGTTATTTTCAGTAAATGCCAATTTTCCGCCTTTTCGTTTGACTAAACGCATATTTAGTGCTTATAATAGTCGCATTGTCATATATAGTATTAAATAAAGGATTGCAATTAAATGCTATGTCCCTTTTGCAAAGTAGATGATGACAGGGTGGTTGACACCCGCATCACGGATGGAGGACGCACAATCCGGCGCCGCCGGCTATGCCACGGCTGCGGCAAGAGATTCACTACGTACGAAAAGATAAGCGAAGATATGGGGCTCAGCGTAATAAAGAAAGACAACACCCGCGTGCCCTACGACCGCGAGAAGATAATTTCCGGGCTCGAGAAAGCCTGCTATAAAAGGCCTATCGCTGCTCCGCAGGTGAGGCTGCTTGCCGACCGCGTGGAGGAAGACATTTTCCAGCATTCGGATAAGGAAGTTTCATCGAAGTTTATCGGGGAATGCATCATGGACCACCTCAAAGATATAGATAAGGTGGCATATATACGCTTTGCAAGCGTTTACAGGCAGTTTAATGATGTGAGCGATTTTATCGACGAAGAAGGCCTTCAGGAAAAAACAAACCAGCAAAACAAGGAGCAGAACGCCAATGGAACTGGCAGTGATTCAGGACAGGACAGTCCCGCTCAATGAATTAGACAGCTCATTCTTAGACCGCGGCCTCTTCTTTGGAGACGGCGTTTACGAAGTGATGCGGACATACAGCGGCAGGCTTTTCGCCCTTGATGAGCATCTCGAGAGGTTGGAGCGAAGCCTTAGAGAGATATGGATTGTCGGGGTAGATATCCCTGCCCTTCGTGCCCGTATAATCGAAGCATACAAAAAAACAGGCATAGATAACTGCTGCATATACCTGCATATAACAAGGGGCTCTGCCCCGAGGTCTCACGCATGGCCTGAGGGCATTAAGCCGAATATATTTATGATGTTCTCACATATAGAGGGATATGAAAGGCTTCACAGAGACGGAGTGAAGGTGCTGGTTGCTGAAGATCTCAGATGGAAGAGATGCGATATCAAATCCCTGAACCTGCTCCCGAATGCAATGGCAAAAAAAATCGCCCATGATAACGATTGCTTTGAGGCAATCCTGACAGACAGAAGAGGCGATATTACAGAAGGAGCGAGTTCGGCTTTTTTCGCTGTTTTCAACAGAATGGTTGTAACAAGGCCGCTTAGCAATAAAATACTCCCGAGCATAAGCAGAATGTTTGTGAGAAGGGCAGTGGAAAACTGTGGACTTGAGTTTGCAGAGAAAACGCTCAACCCACTTCAGGCTGCAAAGGCAGACGAGCTTTTCCTCGCTGTTACCACGAAAGATATTGTGGGAATCACTGATTTTCACGGCAAACAAATCAGCGGCGGGAAAGTTGGCAGGATCACGAAAATGCTGCAGGAAAGCTTCGCAGAAATTGTAAAGAAAAACGCTCTTAAGCCCTGCTGAGAGCATACTCGGGAATAAAAAAGTATGGCCGAAAAAACCGACATAAAAAAAGAAGATGACCAGATGAAATCTATGAGTCTCGGGGACCACCTTGAAGAGCTTCGCACGCGTCTTTTTCTCGCCATTGCAGGGCTTATTGTAGGGTTTATTGTAGCCCTTATATTCGGCAAATTCCTCTTCGGGATTGTTGTTGAGCCTTATGCTGATGCAGTGAAGCTCACTGGAGGGACTCCGCATATGCAGGCCATTAAGCCGGCAGAAAAGTTTCTTATGTATCTGAAAACATCCCTGATCTTCGGCCTCATCTTCACTGCTCCGTGGGTGTTTTACCAGATCTGGAAATTCATTGCCCCCGGGCTTTATAAAAACGAAACAAAATTTGTGTATATCGTAACGCCGGCAAGTGCTGCCCTGTTTGTCGGGGGCGCCACCTTCTTTCTTACAGTAATAGCTCCTCTTGCACTCAAATTCTTTATAGGATTCGATGTTGGGGTGGAATACGTTGAAACAAACTTAACGCTTGACCACTACGTCGATTTTATGCTTGCCCTCACCCTTGCATTCGGGATAGCCTTCCAGCTTCCGATTGTAATATTCTTCGCAGAGAAGCTCGGGCTTGTAACGATTGAGAAGCTGCGAAAGGGCAGAAAATTCGTATTCCTCGGGCTGTTTGTAGCTGCTGCCGGAGCTACCCCGCCAGACCCTGTTTCAATGCTCTCTCTTGCTGCCCCGCTCTACGTACTCTACGAGGGAACGATAATTGTATGTGCTATGCTCAGACGCGATTCAAAGAAAAATGAAGCGGAATCAGCAGAGAAAGATGAATAATCAGGAAACTCTAATACTCGCTATTGAAACAAGCTGCGATGAGACTGCCGCCGCAGTTCTGCGAGGGGAGAAAAACGTGCTCTCGAGCGTGGTTTCCTCGCAGGTTGATCTTCACAAACAATACGGCGGCGTTGTCCCAGAGATTGCATCAAGGGCGCATATTGAGCGCATTTATCCCGTTGTTGAGAAGGCGGTGCAGGATGCGGGCATTGAGCTGACGGATATTGACGCTGTGGCCGTGGCGAACTGCCCGGGGCTGTCGGTAGCCCTGATTGTAGGCGTTACAGCGGCTAAAACACTTGCCTTTATGCTTGGCATACCGCTTATCAGCATTAACCACATACACGCCCATTTGCAGTCTGCAATGATTGAGGCCGAAGATATCAGCCTCCCCGCAACGGCTCTTGTGGTTTCAGGCGGGCATACCAGCATATACAACTGCAAATCCGCCCTTGAGCTTGAGCCTGCCGGATCAACGATTGATGATGCCGCAGGCGAGGCGTTTGATAAGGTTGCCCAGATCCTGAATCTTTCATACCCTGGCGGCCCGAGCATACAGAAGGCAGCGGAAAAAGGAGACCCGAAGGCCATTCAGTTCCCCCGTTCCATGCTGGGCAAAGATTCTCTCGATTTTTCATTCAGCGGGATCAAAACTGCCGTTCTCTACCACTGCAAGGGGCAGAATATGAAAGGCAGCTCACGGGTTGGCCGGATGAGCGAGAAAGAAATCGCAGATATCGCCGCTTCGTTTCAGCAGGCTGTGGTGGATGTGCTCGTAAAGAAAACTATGCTCGCAGCAGAAATGCAGAATTCAGGTGCCGTACTGCTCGGCGGAGGCGTTGCTGCAAACGGGCCTCTTCGCGAGCAAATGAAACAGCAGTGCGATAAACGCAATATCCGCCTGCTCATAGCCCCAATGAAATACTGCACTGATAACGCCGTGATGATCGGCTCCCTTGCATGGCATAAATACAACGCCGGTCTCTTCGCAGATTTAGACCTCGAGGCAAGCTCCTCTGCCTGACTGGCTGGAATTTTATAAATCGCAATTATGCAAACTCTTGCAAACTAACATTAGTATAAACTGTTATTTTGTTACCAAAAGGCAAAGGCGGGATATGAATTATCGAATTATTTTATCAGCGTTATTGCTCGCAGGGATGCAGGTTTCTGCGTATCAGGTGTTTGTGCATGTTGGCCATGCCCACTGCGCAAAAGAGCTTATAAACCCCGAAGGCTGGGAAAAGGCTGCCCAAAAAGCTGACGGAGTATGGGGGTTTGACGCTTGGACACGCACGCTCAGCAAAGACCAGCAGGATAAGGTGCTCTCAAACATCAAAACGCGGGATTTCTATCTCGGCGAGTTCCACTGGGGCAAAAGCAAAAATGATCACGCCAAACACAACAGGAAGGGCGCTGCCCCCGTGATAGAAGCAGGCAAGCGAAACGGTTTCAAAGAGCAATGGTGTATGACCTACGATGAATCCCGATACGGAAGCACTATATCAGCAGAGCAGATTAGAACTTACAGAGAGATTTATCCAGATTATAAGCTTATTACAAATTTCCGCGTGTTTAAGAAAAAGAGATTCGCTGAAGAGCTCAAACTGCTTGACGGGATATGCTATGAGTTTTCTGTGCAGAAATACAAGCAGAAAAGCGGCCATCATCAGGGCCAAACTAAGCTGGAGAATATAGCAGAGGCTATTGTTTGGGCTATTGATCATAGCAAAAAAATCTTCCTTCTCATCCCGCCCGGCAAGGATGTTCCGGCCGCAAAAAACAACAATTATATCAATACGATTATGCAGTTCGAGAAAGACCTCAGAAAATCGCTCCCGAGTGAATATTACAGCAGTGATGAGCTCATTTTAGTTCCCGCAACGTACAACTGCATTCACAACAAACTCCGCAGCGTGCCGGCTGAGAAAAATAACAAATACGCTAATACAGGAATGGGGGCGGCTCTTTATCTTATAGAGGCCAAGGAAGAAAAAAGCCCCGCAAACCCCGCTGACTACTTGAATGATATCAAAGCAGAGCTGAGAAAAAAATGGCCGGACAACCGAACCGTAAACCTCGTTTTCCACGGACACAGCGTACCAAGCGGATACTTTGATACGCCGAACGTAAGACCGCTTAAATCCTACCCGAGGCTGTTCTTCAGAATGCTGAAAGAAAAATACCCCTATGCGGTGGTAAATGTTATCACCACATCAATCGGCGGCGAAAAGGCCGTACAGGGCGTAAAGCGGTTTGAGGATGACGTGCTTTGCCACAGGCCGGATGTCCTTTTCATTGATTACGCCCTGAATGACAGGGCTGCGGGGCTGGAAAAAACCAAAGCCGCTTGGAAAGAGATGATTCGCAAGGCCTTGGCAAAGGATATCAAGGTTATACTGCTTACTCCGACGATAGACATAAACCATACGCCCGGCAAAAGCAGTGAGCCGCTGAATAAGCATGCGCAGCAGATACGAGAGCTTGCGGCAGAATACAATATCGGCCTGGCTGATTCGCTCAAGGCATTCGATAAAGTCCTTGAGGATGGCGTGAAGAACAAAGAGCTCTTGTCGAACGGCTACAATCATCCCAACGAAAAAGGGCATAAAATAGCGGCCGAAGAGATAATGAAGTGGTTTTGAGCCGGCCGCAGTTTATCAGCCTTTAAGCAGGCTCGCCTCTTGGTTTTCGCACTGAGCTGTGCCTCTGCCCTGTCTCTGAACAATCATAATTAGACAGATTCAAAAAGACAGGATGCCGTAAAGAAAACGGCTCTTTAGCTTCCGGCTCCTCACCTCCACCCAGAGAATAACATTAAACACAATTTACAGAAAAGATTTTCCACTACCCTAACAGATGTTGGGGTTGTTTATTCGGGCAAAGGTTGTATATCTGAAAAGTAATACAATAAATACACTATATTCATCTTGCTTATACGTACGGTTTTTGCTTTGAGGTATTTGGCATTAGATTTGAAGCTCTTTTCCTTCCGGCTTCATTACATCCTTCCTAATCAGACAAGCCTTGCGAGAAACTAAACAGCTCAGGTCAAAAGCGAGTTGACTGGCTAAACCGGAAAGTAGAATAGGGCACCCAAAAAAGGAAACGGGACTCCGGCGAAACTGGAAAATTTTTTACCACACCCCCACCCTTTCGAGCCTCCTAAAGGTATATGCTATCTCGCTTCTCTTTCATAAACAGTTTATGCATTCCTCAACTACCCCTTTGAGCTGCCGGTTGTCCTGCTCATCCAGCTTTCGGTATATAGGTTCAACGGATTTCGTTGGCACCTTCTATCATAGCCAAATATCCTTCAAGAGGAACATAACTTGGTATAGAATTTCCACTGCCGAGGGCATAACCATTCGCCTTTGATCGAAATTCTTTGCCCTTTTCCTTCACGGTCTGCTTTATTGCAGCAGCGGATTTCGTGCATAGCAGGTCGATATCTATCCCGCCAAAAAGCCCAATTTTATCTCCGTACAAATCAATCCATTTTTCAAAAGGTGCGATAGAATCTTCGTTAGAATGCTTTGCATTTATTTTCAGAGATATCAAATCATCCATTACTTCAAAAATATTTCCGCAGGAGTGTAATAGAAACGGTTTTTCGTACGATTTTATCAAATCTATAATCATTTCGTATTGAGGTATTATATTATTATTAATCACCTGCGGAGAAACTAAAGTTCCGCTTCTAAATCCCAAGTCATCACCAAACCGGCATACAGCATAAGAATCAGAGTGTCTTTCAAGAAATCTTATCCAGATTTTATGCATCATATCCCCGATTTTAACAAATAAATCGTTGAATAGCTGCGGATTATCTACCTGCATATAAGCAAGATATTCCATCCCAACCAAATCCTGACTAATCTCAAAAACACCATTGCCAATTCCACCAACGGCTTTCATTCCTTCAGGGATGTTTCTGGATAGAGAGCAGAACTTTTTGTCAGCAAAATCCCAGTACAAATCAAAAAGGCTTTCCCAAGGGTACTGCTCGAAATCTTCTCTTGTCTGAATAGGGCCTTTACCGCCCATCAAAGCTCCTCCATTTGGCAGGATTTCTGTTATACATATTTCAAAGGATACTGTGTCGTAAGTCATCTTCTTGAAGAAGCTGCAGTAATTCTTGAAGAATTCATCAATATCTGCTGAATCACCATTTATCATTTCTGCGAAGTCAGCATCTAAAACCTTTTCCATAATCAAAGGGCTCACAGCATGTTCGTAAATAGGCATCCTCTTTGGCTTGATATTACAGCAAGCATCTAATATATTTTTATAATCTGGTTTGAAAGGCATAATCTATTCTCTAAACGCCCAAATTTTTTTGGTTTTAATCAATCCTTTTAAGCAAAAGCGCTTTTAGCTCAATGAACTCCCTGCCTTTTATTGCTAAAGGCAAAACTTTTAATTTCTGCCTTCCTTTGCTGAGATTGAGCGTTCCCACTGTAACTTGTTTCCATGGCATATCGTACACTTCTTTCCGGGGCAACAGATCCCGATGAGGGAAAGGCTCTGGGTCAAACGCTTCATTAATCTCAGTTTGCACTGCACAGTTACCGGCTGATATTTTTATTTTGCAGCCTGTATTATCTCTGGAGCATATATATTTAACTTCTGCCTTGAAAGAGCCGGACTCAACTACATCAATATCCCAGACAGCGAAGGAATTTACGCTCGTCCAGTCTGCAATCCAGTCGTGTGCCCATCCATTTTTGCCTTTATAAGCAATGCCTTCACCTTCAAGTGTTGCTTCATGTGCTGGTAGTTCTACCTCATCCCACGACGGATATCCAACACTTATCGGAAGCGGCTTGAAGCCTTCTTCTGCCATTTCCTTATAAAGTTTGGTGTATTCCGAGCTTAATTTTTTCAAAACTTCGGGATAATGCTTTGAAACATCTATATCCTCATGCGGGTCTGAATGAATATCAAAAAGCAGCCATTTATCTTTTTTCTTCACTGCCCGCCATCGCCTTGTTCGGGCAGCTCCCTGAAAGCTCCATTCCGGTCCTCTTGGAAAAGTGAAAATTATTCTGTCCTGCCATGAGCAGTTTCTGCTCCGAAGAAGAGGCACAAGGCTTCTGCCGTCGAGCTTGAAGCACTTTTCAGTGCTTAGCCCGCACATTTCTGAAAGAGTAGGTAGCAGGTCTATGTGAGAAGCATTTTCATAAACAATTGTGCCGCTTTGTATTTTCTTCGGCCAGCGAATAAACAGAGGTACTCTTACCCCGCCTTCATGAACGCTTCCTTTTTTGCCTTTCATATTACCGTTGTAGCGATAACTGTTAGGACCGTTGTCGCTTAAAAACAGTACGATTGTATTTTCAGAAAGACCGTTTTTACTGAGAGCGTTGAGAATTCTTCCGAGATTATCATCGAAATTTTCGCACATTCCGTAAGCGCATGCGGTTTTATCATCAAGGTCTCGTCTTTTGTATTTAGTGAAATACTTTTTTGGTACCTGCCAAGGGGCGTGCGGAATGTTGTAGGGTATGTAACAAAAGAAGGGACTTTGTTTATTTTTATTTATAAAACTCAAAGAAAAATCAGTGAGCACATCCGTAATGTAGCCTTCTGTTTTGAAAAAAATGCCATTATGTTCCAGCTTTGTATTAAAATAGCGGTTCCAGTGTCCTGCGCAGAAACCCACAAACTCATCAAAACCCTGCCCATTTGGATGGTTAGGGAAATGCGCGCCGTTGTGCCATTTGCCGAAACATCCTGTCTTGTAGCCATTGGATTTAAATAGTTCTGCAAGAGTTACTTCTTCGCTTCTGACGTTTTCCCGCCCGCCAGTAACGCCGTGGGCTCCTGTACGCAGATGGTATCTGCCAGTAAGGAGGCTTGCCCTCGTTGGTGCGGATACAGGGCTTACGAAGAATCTGTCAAACCTTGCTCCCTCTTCAGCCAGACCGTCCATTTGAGGCGTATCGATCTTATTGTTGCCATGAGAATGCACATCGCCCCACCCCTGATCGTCTGTCATTATTAAAACCACATTAGGCTGGTCTGTATTCTCATTTGAACGAAAGCTTTCGCCCTGAACAGAACATCCCCCCAAAAACCAGGAAGTTAGTATTAGGCCTGCATTTTTCAAAAAACAGCGTCTTGTATTTGTGTTCATTTTTAGACTGCTCAACTGTTAAACTCACCAAATTTTTGAGGGATCTTTTCCATGTATTTTTTTAGTATATCTTTCATTTCATCCAGCTGGTCTTTATATTCAGCTTTGGCAGCCAAATTGACCCTTTCTTCCGGGTCATTTTTAAGGTCGTAAAGCTGGTCGAAATCGTAGTAATTCGGGAATTTAACATAGACTGCCCGATGCCCCTTCCATTGCTCTGAGTATTTGAGTTTTGGATTGTATTTGATTTTGTTTCTGCCCGTAAGGTCGAAAGACTTTCGCCCCTTCATTTCAATCTGCTTTTTGACATCCTGAGGGTATCTGATCGCTATATATTTCCACCTCTCTGTTACTATCGCTTTAGAATAGCCCATCTCAACCAGTAGAGAGTTCCTTACAGTCTTACTATTGCCCAAAAGGCAGGGTAAAAAGCTTTTGCCGTCGTTTGCTGCTTCTAGAGATTTATCAATCCCGCAAGCCTCTAGGACAGTTGCTGAAATGTCAATATTGCCCACCAGCCTGCCGTATTTTGAACTCGGCCTAACCACTTTAGGCCATTTAACCATAAAAGGAACTCGGATGCCTTTCTCGTATGGGGTAAATTTACCACGGGTTTGATGATCGCTCATGAGCATTACTAAAGTGTTTTCTGATATGCCCGCATCATCCAGTTTTTTTAGCACGGCTCCTATGCTGTCGTCGATCCAGGTCATAATTGAGGTTGAACTATGAAGACCGGCTTTCTCAACACGCTTTATCACATCTTCTCCGGAAGGCTGAACATCAGGGGCGTTTTCAAGCATACCTTTAGGCGTTTTCCGTCTGTCTTCAAGAAGCCATTCTTTCCAGCTTTCATCCTTCGGGTCATGCCATTTTTGGAAAATTCCCTGATGGGGCAGGGTGGTGTTTATGTTCAAAAAGAAGGGTCTGTGTTTATTTTCATTTATAAAGTCTAAAGAGCCTTTTGTTATCCAGTCCATATTATGAACCTGAAGCGGTTTTGGAACTCCGAGATGGAATTTATTGTGCCAATACAAGCTTTCTACATAATCAAAACCGCCCAGCTTGGCCACTGTCTTCTGCATTATTTTGTAGTTGTAATCAACCTTTTCTCTTACATCGGGCTCGTTGAGATCTGCATCGCTGTCTAAAGCTTCAATGAAATCATTAGGATTGGAAAGATGCCATTTGCCGACAAAGCCTGTGGTATAGCCGGCATTTTTCATAACATGAGCGAAAGTTTTTTCAGAGCTTTGCAGAAGAGGTCCAGGCCAGTTTCCAATACATTGAGGCTCGCCTTTGGAGCTATATCTTTGTTTATAAAAATTGCTTCTGCTTGAATAATTGCCCGTTAAAAGACCGTATCTGCTGGGCGAACATACTGCAGATACCACATAAGCCCTTTCAAAAAGACATCCGTCAGAGGCGAGGCTGTCCATGTTAGGGGTAAGAACTTTGCCCCCGTAGGCACCTATTTCTGTAAAATCCATGTCATCTATGTAAATTAGAACAACATTTGGGCGTTCGGTTTTCTGCAAAGTTTCATCAGGCCAGAGAGAGCCGCCGCCTGCCCCTGCAGCTAAGCCGGCAGATAAAGACTTAAGAAAAGTGCGTCGATCAATTGACTGAACCATAGCTTATTCCTTCTCAATCAGCTCTTTAACAGTTGGTATTTGAGAGTCAAAATATTCAGATTCTTTTTCCAAATGGTCGTACCAGTTAAATTTCAAGAATACAGAAGTACCTGCGAGTATAATGCATGAAATCAGAGCTCCTGTCCAATTTTGGATAACCATATAAAGCGGTAGTGTGATAAGCATCAGCTGCCATACAGTTCCGATAAAAACATTAACCATATCCCTGAAAAAATCCCTGTTTGCCTCAACAGCAGGGTCTTCTTGTCTTACCTTCTCGTAAACAGGTTTCCAGAAACCCCAAGGCCTTACGCTTTTGTAAAACCTTTTCAGTACCTCTTCATCTTCGGGTTTTGTTAGCAAACTCGCAGCAATGCTCACTGTTATTGAAATCAGAACTATAAACGGAAAACCATAAAGCGGCGAGAACTCACCAGAGAGAACTTCCGGCATAATCCAAGCTGCAATCTGATATAATTTTGGCATAAATAATGCAGCGGCTATCCCTGAAATCATCCCCCAGAAATAACCAATGCCATTAAATCTCCACCAGTACCATTTCAGAATATTCGGCCCTGCATATCCGGCATAAAGTCCGGAAACAATCCACTGCATCGCCTGATTTATGTCTTTGGCCATAAGCCCAAAGAAAATACCTGCCGCCACCAGAAGAAAAGAGGCTGCATAGCTCGCTAAGACGTATTCTTTATCCGAAGCCTTAGGTTTGAAATACTTCTTGTAAAGGTCGTTCACTATATAAGCAGCTCCAGCGTTTACTGTTGAGTCAAAAGTTGACATAAAGGCAGAAATCAAGCCGGCAAGCAGAATCCCAAGCAAGCCTGCGGGAAGGAAATTGTTCATTACATATGGCAGTATGTTTTCAAAGTCCATCTCAGCTCCGCCCGAATTCATATCGGGGCTGTAGTAAACTATTCCAAGCACAGCTATTCCGCCAATCATCAGCCATCTGGGGGCTAATGCGATAGATATCAAAAAATTCATAAGCGATGATTCACGCGGGCTTTTACACGCCAAAATCCTCTGCATATCAAAATTCGGAGCTACTCCGGCAAGGCTTATAAGTATCCCTTTGAAAACCATCATCATAATAACCACTGAAAATAGAGACCAGCCGTCGGAGGCTATTGATTCATTCACAGAAGCTATATGTTCAGACCAGTCCAGATTAAGATGCAAGCCGAAGAATAAATCTCCCCAACCCTCGGGCACCATAGATTTCAGCTTCTCAGGCGAGACCTTTATCCATGCAATTACAGCAATAACAACAGAAGAGATTGTCAAAAAGAACCATTGCAGAATATCAGTGAGAACTACGCTGAACATTCCACCTGCTACAACATAAGTTGCCGTAATCAGCATAAGAATAACTGCATATGCGTTTGGAGAAAGCTCCCAAGGGAGGAATGTTGCTGCGAATTTACCAATACCGACAAAAGCATAGCTCAAAAATCCAATCGATGCTATTATAGCAAATATCACAATACTCAGCTGGGAAAGCTGAGAACCACGGTCATCTCCGAATCTGGTTTTGAGCCATTCCGCACCTGTCATTACACCTGAACGGCGCATCCATTTGGCTAAAAAGACCATATGGAAAATGGTTATAAACGTGGGCCACATCCATGGAAGCCAAGCTCCCTTCATCCCGTAAACAAATATTATATAAACAAACCACATCGTACCAGCTATATCAAAACTGGAAGATGCGCAGGATAAACCGAGAAGATACCAAGGCACGGTTTTCCCGCTTAGAAAGTAGCCCTGAATGTTTTTTGAGGCTTTTCGGCTAAGAAGGAAACCGCCTACAATAATAATAACTAAATATAATGCTATAATCAGGATATCAATTAATGAAAGATTCATATTTCTCCCTTAAAAAATTAGTAATCCAGCGGCTGAAGTTTGCCTTTGTCCAAACGGATATGATTTTTCATTAACGTAAAATCTATCATCTGCACAGCAGTGAATAAGCTTGGTACAACACCTGCAGGTTCAGTATTACCTTTTTCCAGCACTTCTGTGAACTCTCCTGTAATAACGGTATCTCTTATTATGGCGTTTATGAATTCTTGAGCCTTTTCATGCAGGCCTTGTTCTATAAGGCCTAGAGCAATATACTGAGCTTCAGGGTATTTGATAAAATCAAAGCCGACAAGCCTTTCATTGTGATTATGCACGTCTTCGTAATACCTGATCAAATCCTGATTCATTTTTTCTGGCAGATCGCTTATATAAAGCCCTTTTAATACATAAGACTGTTCAGAGTTAGGTCTTGAAGGGTGCGAATGTTTGCCTCTATCAGTAAAGTAGAAATTCTCAGGATAACTGCCGTCTGTATGAAACAGCCATTTCCTGTATTTGGGGATCATTGCCTTATACCGCCGCTGCCACATCTGAACATCTTCATCTTTGCCGAGAGTTTCAGCAATTTTAATAGCGTGTTTTACGTCAGCCAGCCAGGCAGTAATAAAACTGCTGTCTTTTTCTGAAGGGATGTTATGGCTTTCATAAATCCAGCGAGGATTTTTTTCTCGCCAGAGCAGATATCTTTTTACTGCCGGATAGACGTTTTCAAGACGGTTTATGTTTTGGGTGATATCGTAAAGCACCCATGCTGTCTGAGCTTTTCTGGAAGGTAGGCATTCTCCCTCAAGCCAGCCGGTCTGATCGACCTGCGTCATAATTCCTTCGAAAGCGTCCCATGCTGTTTGGGGACAAATATGCCCCAGAAGCTGCTGGGCAACAAAACTGTCCCATGCAGCTGTTGCTTTTGCTTTCGATGCCCCTGCATTCCAGCCGGAAGGTTTGCCTGTGGCAATCTGAGGATAACCGTATTTGTTTTCCGGCATAACAGGGAGTATGTCTGAGAGCAGAAAACACCAAGCACCATAATAGAAGAGTTTATGGTCATCTCCGGATATCCCTCTTGGGTGCACTTTTTCGATGCCGAAATTTTCGGGAACAGGAATCTTATTCAAAAGCTCCTGCCACCTGCTTGTGGTGCTGGCGAGTATGTCCTCTTTTGCCGATATGCCTTCAGCTCTCTCTAAAGCAGTTTCAACGCCTTCTGAAACAGTTGAAAACCCAATCGAGACAACCATTGTTTCGTTTTTTGCCGGTTTATACTTAAACAGCCAGAAATCCTGATAAAAATTTGGTTTAGCTTTGATCCTTCTCAGTCGGCCATTTGCAGATTGTTTGAAAAATGAAATTGCGTAGTTAAATTCTTCTCTTCCGAAAACTAAAACGCCTGCTTCCCCGGAAAGCAAATTGCAGTTATTGAAAAAACCTGAAAGGTAAACATATCTTTGCCAGGGATTTGAAAATTCAATTTGTCTTACAACTGTATTATCCCCCGCTAGAGAATCGAAGCCCTGCATCATAATATTATAGCCTTCATATTTTGATTTGAAGGTTAGTTTATGGGGCTGCCATGCAGTGTGAATCTCTTCTGCCTCTTTGCCAGCTTCAAGGACTGTTGTGAGCTTCAATGATCTAATCCAGACACTTTTATCCTTGCCTACAGCAAATATCTTAACCAAAGGTTTTTTGCCCTTATTTTTCATTTCAGAAAGGTCAACATTGTAAGTATGCAACCCGGTATGGTGTGTTTGAGCCACCACAACAGGCCTGTCCGGGCCTTTGCCTGAATTGAATTTCAGTCCCCATTTTCCGTCTGTTTCTGCAATATCTATTGAAACCTTAAGTTTCTTTAAGCTGAAACTTGAAGGCAGCTCGAAGGCTGCGTAACCGTAGTCCTTTTCTGAGGTAAGTTTTAGCCCATATTCAGTAGCTTTTGAATTGAGGTTGGAAGTTTGCCAAGTTTCTATCTCAGTGAATTCTTCAGCGCTGGCTAGGCTTAAAGTATTGTTTTCCTTGATCTTGGAATTCTCCGAGGCCGTGATCGCGACAGCATCTCTTAGTTTCCAGCATTTCCCCCCAAACCAATAGCCGATATCAAGGGCAAGATCCTTTCGCATTGCCCCTATAGGCTCTTTGACTTCCCAAGAAGGATTAAGAACTAAACGGCTGCCGGGAAGACTCAGCCATCTCCAGTGTTCGCTGCTGTTATTTATTATCTGCTGCAAATCAATATCGGTGTTTGAATTTAGCTTCCTGCTGTACGATTTTTCGGCATACAGCGGCAATGAAACCCAAACACTTGCAAGAAATAAAAAGAAAACACATTGGGGCCTAAACTGCATATTGTCTCCTTTGATAATCGCTATCACTTTGTTAAATGTTGCTGATTTTACTTGTTTTTGAGCTCAATCTGTCTGAAAAATTGCGATCAGGGTTTTTGTAACCCCCATCAGTTTTAGATAAAAGCTGCGAAAAGCTGAATTCAGCACCGCAAACGCACAAATCAGCGGCCCCGTAATACAAAAAGATTCTGTCTTGCTCAGGAAAATACGCTAATCCATCTGTGAATACAACGTGATTAAAAAAACCATTTTGTTCGTATTCTTCTTCGGCACTCATCAACGGTTCACTGCTTCTGAAGATAATTTTTGAAGGATCATTCTTAGCTTGCAGAAGCAGGCCTAAGCGGTATTCGCTGAACTCGTTACATCCGTGATAGATGCTCAGCCAGCCTTTTTCAGTTTCCACAGGAACTGACCCTGCACCAATCCTGTGGCTGTCCCACATATTATCACGTGTTTTCATAAGAAGGCTGCTTTCGCCCCAATGACTCAGGTCAGGAGAGCTCGCAAGCCACATTGATGGCCTTGCAAACTCACCGGCATCAGGTCTGTGAACAGCAATATATTTGCCGTTAATCTTTCGAGGGAAAATTACTACATCTTTGTTCATAGGCGCGAATATAATCCCAAGGTACTCATAGCTTTTCCAATCGCTGGTTTTAGCCAAAGCAGTAGAAACGCCTTCAGAAGAGATGGATGCAAAAGTTATATAGTAATCATTGTCGATTTGTGTTATTCGCGCATCTTCCACTCCATAGCGGTCGTGGACCCCTGATGCGCTAATGAAAGGCTTATCTTCAATCTTGAAATTAACCCCGTCTTTGCTTCTTGCAATTCGCAGGTGAGAGATTGTGGTGGTGTAGCTTTGGCCTTTATAATTGATCACACGACAGTCCTTGTCATTTAAAGACTCGGCTTCACGCGATATGTGAATGTTTTCGTAGTCGCCTCTGCTGGAATTAACATCCAAAACACCCACAGAGATATAACCATTAGTTTGTATAGGTCTTTCAGCTACTCTAAGCAAAAGTATAATTTCATCCCTGTATATTGTTACTGCCGGGTTGAAAACACAAACCACTTCATAATCAGGACGGCTGGCTTTTACATCCGAGGGCGTTATAAGCGGATTTTGTTTGAATCTCATTTACTATATATCTCCTTTATGCTGGTTAATTTGCGTCAGTAGTTCTTTCGACTGTTTTGTCTTTGATGTTAGCCTCAGCCTTTGCTGTTGCTATAAAAAATTCATCCAAACTAACAATCTTATATCTGTCTTCAGGCAGAGATTTACTAACCTGATAAAAATATCTTGGATTCCCGCCGTAGACTACTGTGAACCACGGCGGGGCTGTTTGTTTCATTTCCTCTTGCAGCATTTCTGCATATTTTTCTGCATCCATATCACGATAATCGTAGTAATGGTTGCTGTGTACTATGGGCGGGCAGTTTTCCACGAACGAAACATACTGCTTATCATCCCATTGAGTCAGACCTTCAAGATCCATTAAAGAAAGCCATTTGTAACGAAATTTTTCAGGCTTCAACGGATAAAAATACCAGATATCAGCTATCCGAGTATCCGCTGTTTTGTTTGACTCTCTGGTTTTTTCAGCAAAATCAAGCAATAGAGATTTCCTCAAATGATGCGGAGATAAATAAGCATAACCCGAAGGCGCATCAAAAAAATAATCGTGTTCAGTTTTGGTGCTATAATAATAATCCATAAGGCCTGGATAGTTTTCACAGAGCCAGGGGGAAATTCCCCAATTTATTTTGATTTTGTCTCTCCATGGGGATAGCCAGTTGCCCCCGTGCACATTCATCATAGATCCCATAGACTTAATCGTATCACCCTCACTAACCATAAAGGCGATATAATACTTATCTTCAAGCTTAACTTGTTCAGGTCTTATATGATTCTGTTTAAATGGTTTTTTTGCGGGTGGCAATTTCTTTAGGAAAGAAATGTTCGGCACTTCTGCACACATTACAAAGCAATCGTTTTGAGTAAGTACATTCCTGAATGTCGCCTCACTTGGCTTGCCCCAACCCCAAACAGGGCTGAGCGGCTGAAGATGAGCCAAGATTATATCAACATACTTGCGATCCTTATGGTTTAACGTGCCGTATTCCTTAAGGCACTGCTCTTTTTCTTTGTCGTTTGGTAAAACGTCTTCTGAGAGGTGCAAAAGATTGTAAACGAACATCCGCTCTGCTGCTGCTATATCCAAAGAATATACACCTGCTCCCTTTCTATAGGAAAAAGCCGCATTTTCAGAACATTGCGGAAGTATGTTTTCTATTGCCCAATCATATCTCTTATACTTGTCATCTGGAAGGCGGGAAAGATCGAATGCAATCGGCAATTTTTTCAAAGCATCTGAAGAGTTATACAACTCTCTTGTAACAGCCGCAGCATCTTTGAGTCCTGCAATCGTTACTGCCAGAGGAATTCCCGCATTTGCTTCAATATCATAAATTACAACACCTTTGAGTCTGTCAGATGCAGACTTAATAAGGTCTTCGAAACCATTAAGCTGCGTGAAACAAAAGCCACTCTTTTTGAAATGATTTATCCATGCATGGTTTACCGTTTCCCACCTTAAAGATTTTGAAAGGTGTTTGCTGTAGCTTACCCATCTGTTATCATTTCCTGTATTGAGAAAAAGCTTTGCTTGCTTTCGGTTAATTATCCCCTGAACTGTTTCAGCGGCAACAATCTTCTGCTTTGTATAGCCTTTAATGTCCAAAACATAAGAGTTCTTTTCTGATGATGCCGCTTCGGCCGAAACATAATTCCATACTGAGAGCACAATAAGAATTGGCAAAAGCAGTTTGTTGTGGGGGAAACGTATGCGATCTATCTTCTGCTTCATTTTCTAAGCCCCAAATGGGATTAATAAAAGACTGCGCTGCCCACTCTTCCACCTACAATTACATGAGAAGTGTCAGGAGAAATCTCTTCCATTGCCTTTGGGTCATATTGACTGCCTTTATTCCATTCAACACGGCCGTCTCCGTAGAGCCGATTCTGTCCTTGAATTTCGGGCGGACCTCTAAGAACCTTTATTCCATATTTGGGGTTGTGTACATAAGAACCTGATTCTCCGTGGTTAACCCACCAAGTTCCTTCGGCCTGCCATCTGTAGAGGGCATCGGCCATGATTATTTTCTTCCCTGAAAGCCTCATATCGGTTATGTCTGAGGGTTCAGAAACCGTCATCATCCGCTGATCCCACTTGCTGATTCCAGCGAAGTAGCTGTAGCACATATGAAGCCAGCCGTCCCCGTTCCACGACGTGTCCCAAAGCTTTGTTACGCTTTTTTGGGCAGGGCATTTCCATACATTATTGTATTCCCCGTCTTCTTTATTGAAAGGCAGATACGGGTTCATAACAGGTATAGTGAATTCGCCTACATGTCCGCCGGGAACGGGAGTTGTACCTGGACCATTTAAAGAACCAGCAGTTATAGCAGGATGCCTTCTCTTGTAGGATGTCTGGTAAGTTGTAGGAATTTTGTAATCAAAGTCGTTTGAATAAGAGCTCAGGGCAATTCCCCACTGCCTCAGATTAGAACCGCAAGTGGTTTTTTGCGCCATCTTTCTCGCTTCGCTCAGTGCTGGCATAATTATAGAAATCAAAAGGGCTATCACCGATATTACAACTAAAAGCTCAATAAGAGTAAAACCCTTTTCATTAGTTAATTTGTTTTTATTCATCTGATTTCCTGCTTAATGTATTTTTTTCTACAAACTTTTAAGTGCCCCGCAGGAAAAGCAGCAGGGCACTGTTTGATTTTAGGTTATTCACCGAGCAGCCATTTTTCTGCTAATATGCTGTAATCGATAAGGTTTACAACGCAGTCATTATTCAAATCAACCGCCAAATCCTCAGAGCATGTCGGGGAATAATCCAGAAGTTCGATGTTATCCACATCAATCAGCCCTGTTTCCATATATTCCCCGTCATTAGGATTGTTGTAAACAGCTATCACTATTGCACCCAGCTGAGTCATATCAGGGAGGGAATAATAGCCGTTAGCATTATGGGCACTGTTAAACCAGAGATCTTCTTTTAGATCTATTACCCATTCATCCCATTCATCTTCAGGGAATTTCGTTGAGCCGTCAACTGCCTGGATGGACGCCCTTGCCATATCGTGTTCATCGTTGAGCTCTGTTCTAACTACACCCGGCTCCATAAATCTTAAATACAGGCTGTCTTCAAGACTGTTGCCTGAGTGTCTTTTAACCCTGAGCCGCATTTCATCATATTTGCTTATATCAACAATTGACGGCAGCTCGTACATTATTCCTGTGTACTCTCCGTATCCATCGCCTAACGGGTAATAGCTCCAACGCAGCGTCTGGCTTCCTTCGTAGGCCTGCGAAGAGTCGGTAATAAGTTCCAAGCTCGACTGTCCGAGAATGTTTGCAACGGGAGACCAAGTATCAATTATGTTAGGATCGCTCTCTCCGTAGATCTCAAAGTCGTCAAGAACTTGATCTGTTTTTTCCGGCCCTGAGTAATTGTCTGCAAGCCAGTTTGCTGCGATCTCTTCTAAGTCCTCAGAATCAATCAGGTAGTTTTCGTCGAAGTCCATAGAGAGCGGTTCCGGCACAAGCACTCTAACATCATCAAAATAAACGCTTCCGTTGCCACTGGTTCCATTCATAATCTGAAGCTTAATCTTGTTTGTTCCCGGAGGGGCAATAGTGTCTATTTTGCCAAGTTTCCAAGTATCAATTGGATCAGAATTGCTCAAAAACCAGTTGTCAGCTTGACCAATCTTGCTGCCTGAACCCCAGAATTCTGCTTTCAAAATCCCAGTTTTGGAATAACCCGAGTCAATGTATTTGGCGTAACCCTCAATATGAAGAGGCGTTCCGCCGGCATCAATGAGATCACCATTATCATCTCTGAAATCAATCCATTTAGTTACGTTAACCCAGTTTCCGCTGTCGTAAACTTTCATCCCCCAATCGCCGGTACGGGAAATGCTGGACTGCCTTTCTCCTTTAATCCCTTCGTCATCAAACCAAGACATAGCGTCAGTCGAGCCGTTTTTATCTTCGATTTCAAAACTGTGGTTCTCCGAGTAATTTGTGTACTCATAAACAGAAGGTGCGCTGCTTAAATAAGCATAGCAGGTGTCAAAAAACACCGAGCCCTCACCGTCTGTCCCGTTCATTAACTGAACCTTGAGTTTTTGAGTTCCTTCGGGAATCTCGGCTGTTAATTCACCTTTCTTCCATGTATCAGCAGGATCGGAATTCGTAAGAAACCAGTTTGAAGCATCCGATATTTTCTGATTATCACCCCAGAACTCAATCTTTAATATTCCCTCTTTTGTGAAATTGGGATCTGTGTATTTGGCCATTACAACAGCGGTAACTGTTTCACCGCCCATATCGACCAAATCACCCATCTCATCTCTCATGTCAACCCACTGACTTACATTTCCCCAAGTTGCGTCTCCGTAAACCTCAATCCCCCAGCTCCCGTGATAAGCTTGGGATTGCTGACGCTGACCTGAGTCTCCAGAATCACTTATCCAGTACTTTGCGTCTGCTGAACCCGCAGCGCCCTCTTCCTCAAAACCAGCATTCCTTACGGCCTGAAAGTCCGCAGATGCAATTGAGGCGAGTATTGAAAAAATAATGACTGCAGTTAAATTTATTTTTGTCATAATTGCTTTTACTCCTGACAATTTACCTTATTTGATAGTTCTGTTTTTTTCTTCGCATGAAAAGTGCGCCTATTCCGAGTACCGCAAAAGTTGCAGGTTCAGGGACAACCGAAACATTCCCATCATCAAAATAAATGCTTCCGCTACCGCTGGTTCCGTTCATAAACTGAAGCTTTATTTTGTTTGTACCTGAAGGGGCTGTCGCATTTATAACTCCCTGCTTCCATGTATCAATTGGATCATTGTTGTTCAAAAACCAAGTATCTTCCTGACCAAGCTTAGACCCTGAACCCCAAAATTCGGCTTTTAAAATACCTGTTCTTGAAAAATCGGGGTCGGTGTATAATGCCCATGCTGATATTTCGAATTCCATTCCGCCCGCATCAATCAGATTGCCTTCACCGTCTGTAATATCTACCCACTGTGAAACCGGTATCCAAGTGCCAGAATCAAAAACCTCCATAGCCCAGTCTCCTGTCATAGAAACAGAATCTGTTCTTTGCCCCTTGATTCCATCGTCATCGAACCAGTATTTAGCATCATCAACTCCGTTTTTGTCCTCAGTTTCAAAACCTGGATTCATTATAAAATTGGCTGAAGCAGAGAACGCGAATGCTGCCAAAACTGCCAACA
Source organism: Sedimentisphaera salicampi (assembly GCF_002117005.1). Classification (NCBI taxonomy): domain Bacteria; kingdom Pseudomonadati; phylum Planctomycetota; class Phycisphaerae; order Sedimentisphaerales; family Sedimentisphaeraceae; genus Sedimentisphaera; species Sedimentisphaera salicampi. The sequence continues at coordinate 1,087,485 of NZ_CP021023.1, read as the reverse complement.
TTAAACCGAAACTTTTTTGAAGGCTGCCCATTTTCATTTTTTCTTCCTTTCATTTTGTTTAACAAATCTTAAAAACGCTTGCTTTAACATTTAGTTTCTGCTAAGAATCATACATCTAACATCAAACACAAACAAACCCACTTTGCGCATATCCATCACCTTTTTGCGAACATTTCGAAATTTTTTTCGTTATAATTTTCAATAATAATTTTTTAAGGATTTTTTTATGCCTGCTTCAAAAAAAGTAATCTTGTTTATAGATACCTCTCATGCCTATGCCAGAGGACTGCTGGAGGGGATAGCGAATTATTCGGGCTTATTTGGCCCTTGGATGTTTTACACAAGCCTGGGACAGAAAGGGCAAACTCACCGGAAGCTCAAACAATGGAACGCAGATGGGATAATTATCAGAGAAACGCACGATCAGGAAATATTAGAAAAACTGCTTTCTCTTCAATTGCCAACTATCATAGCTCCCCATTCTCAAAGGCAGATTTCAGGCTTGCCTAATATTATTGGCGATGGTCTGGGCGCGGGGAAAATTGCCGCAGAATATCTGCTTGACAGAGGTTTCAGAAAATTTGCATTTTGCGGTATGAGCAACAGTTACTGGTCGGACGACAGGTTCAAGGGGTTTGAGCACGTCATAAAGCAAAGCGGCCTTGATGTGCAGAATTTTACCCTCAAAAATGAATTTACAGAAAAAAGTGAAAAGAAAATTACAGAATGGCTTTTAAGCCTCCCCAAGCCTAATGGGATGCTTGCCTGCAACGACGAAAAGGCACATTATATAGTTGAATTGTGCAACAACGCCGGCATTAATGTCCCGGATGAGATTGCTGTTTTGGGAATTGATAACGATCAGTTAGTATGCAGTCTCACCAAACCCGCACTCTCAAGTGTAGCTATAAATCAGAAAAAAGCGGGTTTCGAAGCGGCAAAGCTCCTTGACCGGCTGATGTCAGGGGAATATCCTGAAAAACAAACAATAATTGCAAGTGCAGTTAGGGTTATTACAAGAGGATCTACGGATGTAATAGCAGTAGATGACGCGGATGTTTCAAAAGCAGTTAAATACATAAGGGAAAATGCCCAAAATCCAATTCAAGTTACAGATGTATTAGAAAACGCATCTTTTATAGGCAGGCGTGCCCTTGAGAAAAAATTCAGAAAACATCTTAACCGTACAATTTATGAGGAAATAAAAAAAGTACGCATTAAATACATTAGCGATATGCTTTTGGATTCTAATTTTTCAGTCTATCAGATAGCTATAAAATTTGGGTATTCATCTCCAGCGCACATCGCAAGATACTTTAGACAGGCAACGGGGGTAAATCCCGAGGATTTCCGAAAATCTAATTCAGAACTAAAAGCAAAACCTTAAGTTCGCTATTTGGTGATATAAATACGCAAAAAGGTGTTGGTTTTGAAATTCGGTAGTATATCTTATTAATGGTTCAATGAATGAGAAAAAATTGAATATTTTAAATTGCCGGTGAAATTTTGCGTAATCTATTTTTTATACACTGCTTTGGGGGTAAAATGCGTTTGATAAGCATTGCTTTATTATTTCATTTCTGTTGTACATTTGTTTCAGCAGTTTCAAGTGATATTTATCCAGACAGCCGGATCGATTCTTATGACACGAAATATTTGGCCAAGAACTGGCTCTATGAGCAGGGCAGGCCGGTCGTTGAAGTATTGCTGAACAGGGGTTTTGAGCTGGCTGGCAGTGATTCGGCGGCTCCCAAACACTGGTACACCAACAAAAATTCTAACGGCCAAAGGCAAACAGAGCATTGTCGAAGCGGAGATTGGGGGATGCTCGTTAGAGATGAAGCTGTATGGACTCACATAGATCAGGATATAGATTTTGTTGATAATTCCGGTGATTACTTAAATGTAGGTGGCGTAAAATTTACTCTCACGGCACACGCGAAATATACAGAACCTTCATACAGCAAAAATGCTATTATAAAAATTGAGTTTTTCGAAGATAACCAGAAAGTTGGGAGCGAAGCTGAATGGTTCTTGTCAAATCAGGATGAAATAAACCTTTGGAAGAAAGGTCAGCTTGAAGCTAAAGCTCCAGAAGGAACTAATCTTTTGCGTATTCAGGTTATGAATGGAGGCACTGGATCAGGTAATGTTTACATCGATGATGTTTCTGTTAAATATCCGGGAAGGCTTTTTGCTGATATAAACTGTGATCAGAAAGTTGATCTGCTCGATTTCGCACGATTTTCGAAGGACTGGCATAAGAAAGTTTTAGTAAACGCAGGCTTTGAAAGAGGGGATTTTGAGAACGCTCATTACTGGAAGCAGGCGGAAAATGTTCTCCGCAGTGATGAAAAACAGCATACGGGTGAATGGTTGATGAAGATAACTGCTCCCCCAGGCAACTCTGGCCAATTCAGAATAGCTGGTCAATGGTTTTACAACAAATTCCCTGGAGGTAGTGAAATTACGGCCCGTACATACGCCTGCGGAGATTCTGAAAGGCAGGCTGCCTTAAAACTTCAGCTCTTTGAGGCAGGCGGCGAAAGAATAAGCACTGTTACTCAGTCCTTTACTCCAACTTCATCGTTTGAGCCCTACTCCCTGATGACTCAGGTGCCTTCAGAAAGAAATGTTGACACTGTTAAATTTGAGCTTCTTGTTGAAAATGGAATTCAAAACGATGCTGTAGTTTATTTCGATGATGCTGCAATTGAAAATAATGGCATTGCAACTGCTAACAGTCCTTTCCCTGAGGATGGAGGGTGCATTAACAAAACCAGCGAAATTCTAAGCTGGGAAGAGGGGAGCAACCCAACAGATTATTTTCATATTTATTTTGGCACTGATAAAAATGAGGTTAAAAATGCTGACACATCTTCTAAGCAGTACCAAACACAGAAACCTGCAGATCAGAACTCCTGGCAGAGCCCATTTCTGCAAAAAGGGGAATCCTACTATTGGCGAATAGATGAAATCAAAAACGGCGAATTGACAAAAGGCAAGGTCTGGTCGTTTACTGTAAGGCCTATAACTGCTTGGGGCTTTGAACCTGCCAATGAACGACTTTATCCGGTTGCCGAAAGCGGGGATATTATATTGAAATGGCGGTCTGGTTACTATGCAGACGGGCATGAAATCTATTTTGGTACTGATTATGATTCGGTAAGCGGTGCGGATAAATCAAGCCCTGAATATTTGGGGCACCAAGAATTAGACAACACCTCTGTGCAGATTAACGGACTGAATCCAGACAGCACCTACTACTGGAGAGTAGATCAAGTCAGCAGCACCTTAAACAGCACATGGAAAGGAGAAATCCTAAGCTTCAATGTGAGCAGTGATTGGCTCTTAGATTGGAATTCCGCTCGTCTTAACTACTTTGAGCAGAAGCTTGCAATGGCTGTTCAGGGATTGATGAACAGAACAGACGCAAGGTTGTTCTGCAACACACGCTCAACTTGGTATTATCCTCAGGCTGACAGCGAATGGATTAATTATCTGGAAAATGAGAAAGGATTCAATTTTGCTCAAATCAAGTCGCTCAATCAGTTAATTGAACTCGCCTCAGAAGAGGGAGTTATAAACGGGCTTGTTTTATACAATCCGTACATAGCCGATCTGGCCGAAATGCAGATGGCTCAGACATTAGCAGGAAAAGAAAACCTCCTTCCTGTTACTCCCTCTATGCTGAACTATAGGACCCCGGGATTAGCTAAAGGGAATGAACTATGCTTCGAAAATCTGACAGTTGTTTATGACTTTCGCGGGAACTGGCGCAGCGAACATCAGGCAAGACGCTGGGCGCTGGATAATCTGATAGAAGGAACAGACCGCAAGACTGCATTTTCAGATATAAATTTTTTCAGCTGGGATGATGCCAGATGGTCTTCTGCAGATTTTGGAATAAAAAATGGAAGTTATTTCTGTCAGGTAAAACATCAGGGCCCTCAAAGGGATATAACTGATGAAATACTTGATTATGTGGATTCGCCGGCAACATTTTATGGAACTTGGGATTTCGAATATGAATGGCAAACTGCCCAGGCTCTTTCCGATAAAGGATGCGGATGGATATTGACAGGAGGGGCAAGCAATCTGAGTTTCTGGGCATCTGTGCCGGTTGAAAAGCCTGCCGACAGATACCTCAGGCAGCCGGAGAAAGGTCTAACCTTAGATGGAAACAAATATTATGTGCTGTTTCAGGTAAGCGAGGGTGATACTCCCAAAGCCCAAACGGGATTTATGGGGCCTAGGGCCCCTTGGCTGGATTCCACAAGGGGGCAGGTTCCGATTGCGTGGGGTATGCAGGCTTCAGCTTCAGAGCAGTGGCCTGCGATACATGAGTATTATAAGTCCACAGCTTCTCCGAGAGATTCTTTCTTTGCTGGGCCTTCTGGGGCATTTTATGCCTTCTTTAACAGGCTTCCAAACCTGTAGGAATTCGCCTCGCTATCAGAGCAGTATTTTCAAAGTACCGGACTGCAGCTTGTAGATCTTTGGGGAGCGGGAAATAATCCTTGGGATTATAGTACCGTTGAAACGTATGAACAATATGCACCATCTGTGGAATGTTTTACCGGCACGAGAGTAGAAGGCGGCATTAATACTTATCTTGAAGGCGGTACGGCTGTGGTAAGATGCAGCGATGATTACAGCCTTTGGTACCCATCAGGAAAGGCTCCGGAAGGCTTTGATATCGTAAACCTTATAGAAAGCTATGCACAAACAAAGTCTCCGCCTTATTTTATAACCGTTTACGATACAGGAAACCATATTATTGATTATGCACAGGAATGTAAAAATCGATTAGGCCCTAATTTTGTAATAACAGGAGTAGAAGATTTCATCAGTTTACTTTACCAGTCCCCTGAATATTGGACAAGGCTAAGCTATGATAATTTTGAAACAGGATTTGGCAATTTCCTCAGCGGAGGATACAACTGCTCTCATATTCCTGCCAGCGGGTATGCTTATCAAGGGCAGGGGGCTGTCAGAATCCAATCCAGCGGCGAGAGTTCAGCTCTGATTTCTAAGCTGGCAGATCTTACAGCTTTTCAGGATTTAAAGGTTAACTTCTGGTATCAGGCCAGTTCAATGGAATTGGAAGACCAAGACAGCTTTAAGCTTGAATTCTATAACGGCTCTTCTTGGGATAAAGTTGAAAGCTTCTCTGCAGGAGCTGATTTCGAGAACGGCAAATATTACCATCAAATTATTGAGCTGGACAGCTCTAATTATAATTTTGCTTCGGATTCAAAGCTCAGGTTTATTTGCCAAGCCGACAGCAACTGGGATTATGTCTATTTAGATAAAATAGAAATTTCAGTAAAATAAGATTATGTCTCTAAATCAGAAAGGGATTTATGCATTCGAGAAGAGATTTTCTAAAATTTGTCGGTTTAGCGGTCAGTGGCTTATGTTTCAAAAGTAGTTTAGCTTCAGATGTAAAAAACGTAAACAATAATCAATTGAACATACTTTTAATTACCGCCGATGACATGGCTTATGACACACCTGGGTGTTTTGGCGGAAATATCCCTAATGTCACTCCCAATCTTGATCGGCTTGCCGGCCAGGGAATGATATTCAAAAAAGCTCATGTCAATGTCGCTGTTTGTACTCCATCAAGATCAGTTATACAAACAGGAAGATATCAACACAATAACGGGGTAATGGAATTTCAGTTGATCGATAATAAGGTACCTACTCTGACTGAGTGCCTGCATGATGACGGTTATTTAAATGGCATCATCGGAAAGGCTACAATCGGAGGTCACGGGCCGAATTTTGAAAACTTCGGTGATACTTATAAAGGTCATTGGGATTATTTGATCGCAGGTGACATAGATAATAATTTTGGCCGAAATCCGCAATTGTTTTATGAACAAAGCAATGGATTTTTTAAAAAAGCTAACTCCTTGGGGAAACCATTCTTCTTAATGGCCAATTCCCATGATCCACACAGACCATTTTTCGGAAGCGAAAAGGAAAAAAAGAACTGGTGGATCGCCAAAAGCAATCCTGCTCCCTCAAAAATTTTCACTGAAGAAGAGATCAAGGTTCCCCCTTTTCTTCCTGATTTGCCTGAAATAAAAAAAGAATTAGCTCAGTATTACAGTTCATCTCGACGTTGTGATGACAGTATAGGCCAAGTTTTAAAATCTCTTGATGATAACGGACTAACTGAAAATACTTTGGTTATGTTCCTCTCAGACAATGGAATGGCCTTTCCTTTTGCAAAAACTAATTGTTATTTATTCAGCACCAGAACCCCATGGATCATTCGACTGCCCGGTAAGATCGAGCCTGGCAGTATCAATGAAAGCGATTTTATTTCAACTGTAGATTACATGCCCACTGTCTTGGATGCTGTCGGTGTCAAAAAACCCGAAGGTATGGATGGAAGGTCTTTTTTACCTCTTTTGAAAGGCAAGCCCCAATTTGACCGTGATGCGGTATTCACCCAGTATAATGCGGGCTCGGGTTATGTAAATTACAACGGTCATGGGCCTTATCGCTTTTTCACAATGAGATGTATTCAAACCGAAAGGTTCGGCTATATTTTTAATCCTTGGGCAGTAACTGACCGCCACTTTCATACAGACACCCACCATGGGCTGACATTTTCGGCTATGAAAAAAGCTGCTGAAAAAGATCCGCAACTCAAAGCCAGGATAAGTATGCTTATGCAACGAACTTTAGAAGAATTCTATGATTTCAAAAATGACCCTGCTGCCCGTCGCAATCTCATCAATGATTCTGTTTATTTTGAAAAGATAAATGAACTCAGAAATCGGCTAAAAAATTGGATGATTGAAACAAACGACCCAGCTTTGAAAGCATTCGAACAACGCGCCGATGTAAATGAACTCGAAAAGTTCATGTCAAAACAGGAATCTTCCTCTAATGAGTATTGGAAAGGACGTATCGCCGAATATAAAAACACAATTATAAATTGGGAAAACAAAAGCAGTACAGGAATTTTTAACATCAAATTTAAGAAAAAAGCTGATCTGAGAGTAGTGGTTAGAAGCTGGGGTGGTAAAACTGTTTTCGATTCCCGAACCTTAAAAGAGGATCGGTTAGTTGTTGATATTTCCAATTACCCCAAAGGTGAATACATTATGGTCCTTTGGATCAATGAAAAAAATCTTGTCAAAAAAATCAGTTATCAATAATAAATGGAGTTTTGAATATGACCCTCACAAGAAGAAACTTTTTAAAATCTGCGGGTTTTGGGATGGCAGCCTTTTCAGGCAGCAGCTTAAATAAGAGCTCAATTGCAGCAGCAAAGGATGAACGAAAAGTCAAAAAACCAAACCTTGTGTTTGTGATGTCTGATGAACATAGGAAACAGGCGATGGGTTTTATGAATGAAGATCCCGTTTATACGCCAAACTTTGATAAATTCGCTGAGAAAAGCATGGTTTTCACAAATGCTTTATGTTCCTTTCCGATATGCAGCCCTTCAAGGGGAACAATGTGGACAGGAATGTATAACATATCTAACGGAGTTATGCAGAACAAACACGTATGGTTTGATAATGTGCCGACTATCTTCGAATCTTTGAAAAATGCCGGCTACAATACGGCTTATGTGGGTAAATGGCATTTGGATTCTCACCATAAAGAACACGACTCCGAAATAAGCCATGGAGAATACAATAAAAGAAGAGTGGCCTCAGACCACAATAATATTGTCTATTATCTTCGCGAGTATTGTCCCCGCAGCAGAAGGCCTTATATTGATTTCTGGCACGCAAACGAATGCTACAATTACCTGTTCAATCTTTGCTATTATGAAGATGATCCGAATGAGCCTGTTCTCGGGAAGAGATGGCAGCCTGAGCACGAAACAGATGTTGCAATTGACTACATAAAAAAACAGACTAAGAAAAATGAGCCTTTTGCTCTGTTTCTGTCTTATAATCCGCCGCATTTCGGAAGAGAACAATATCCAACAGGAAAAGATATACCTGTAGAGAAGAGCAGCTGGGGATTTTTTGCACCGGAAGAATATGAAAAATTATATGCAGATATGGAAACCACTAAACGCCCGAATTTCGAACGTAAGCATAGAAACGGCAAGGCTGACAATAAAAACATTATTAAGGGCTACTTTGGAGCGGTAACTTCTATTGATCATAATTTCGGCAGATTGATGAATTATCTGGAAGAAATGAAACTGGCAGAAGATACTATTGTTGTTTATACTTCAGACCATGGCGATATGGTGGGCTCACATGGAAGATGGAAGAAACGCACGTGGTATGAGGAATCCATAGGCATACCAATGATGGTAAGTTGGCCTCATAAGGTGAAAGCCCGCAATAATAATATGCTTTTTAATAATGTCAATCTTATGCCTACTCTGCTGGGATTGATGGATATTCCTGTTCCCGATAGAGTTCAAGGTAAAGATTTTTCTTCCGTTTTGAAAGGAGGCAGGGTTGAAAGGCCTGAATCGACGTTTGTGATTTATGATTATCTCCTGCAAAGAGACAAGCCCTCTGATAATGAATATAAGCTCGCAGAAAAACACAATATTTTCTCTGCAAGCGGTGTCTGGAGGTGTTTGAGAACTGAAAGATACAGCTATGTTGTTCAGATGATCGGAAATAAATACAAGCTCCATCTTTATGATTTAGAAAAAGATCCTTACCAGATGAATCCGCTAGAACAAAAAGAAAATGAGGCATTATTTTCAAAACTTGATACTTTGCTGCTTGATTGGCTTAAAAAAACTGAGGACCCGTTTTTCAAGTGGTATTCTGAGAAAACTATACCTCTCAAATGGTCTTGACCTTACAGATTTCTCATTAGAGTAGTGGTGTAAAAGCCCGTTTTAAACCTTAAGTGTTTTCGGCTTACAGTAAGAACGTTTTTGAGCTGGCTGCCGTATATTTTTCTACGGCTTCAGTTCTATTCTCTTGTAGTGCAGGTACAGGTTCACAACTTAGGTAGTCGTACCTGAAAAATCAAAGTTTTTCGGGAAATACTCGGAATATATCAGGCTAATCGGGTCTTGTACTTGTTTTTCCAAACTTTCTATATAATCCAAATTTAACTACCCCTTTAAGCTGCCGGTTGTCCTGCTTATTCCGCTTTTTCTATGTGCTCAAAATTTCAGGCAGTGCTTCCAAGGTCTCTCGCTTTCAAGCAGTGATCTGATTGGGATGAACATCCTATTTGCTTGCTCCTGAGCCAGTGTTTTGTCTTAGCTAAGTGCTGCCCGAACCAAGCGAAACTTTTATTACATCGTAAACGTCATCATTTTCGTTTACCTGTTTCAAGTTACTTTCTTTCAGCTTAGCATACCAGAAAAGATTTTACACTACCCAGCCAGATGGATATTATTAAAGATCAACAGCGATTGGGGCGGCGGTTATTGCGGCTTAAGTGAGGTTAAGATTTATAATCGTCAATGACTCTCTTTGAAAAAATCAGGGTTGTAGTGCCTGCGCAAAAAATCCAGTCCTTTATTGATAAGCACTTATGAAAATTTACCGCCGAAGTCAGAAAAAAGCGTCGCTGATTTTCACTCTCTGCGGCACACCTATGCCACTTTTCTTACTTCGGGAGGTGTAGCTCCTCAAATTGCCCAGAGGCTTTTAAGGCACGGCGATATTAATCTTACGATGAACATATACTCACACTTTGAAATGGATAGTCTTCGAGAAGGGATTGATGTGCTGCCGGAGATCGATAAGTCTTCGCAGGAATCAACATACCGCAATGATATTCCCTGCCTTCGAAACCAGCCTGAAGCTTATGAAGATTCGGGTGATTCAGTGGGCACCCTGTGGGACACCCGCTGTGCGCCAGGAGGTGATTTTGGGCGAACTTCTGTGAACAATACACCGGCTTTGACTGCCGCTGATAACAGTGCGTCAAAACCCTCTCAGGAGGCTCAAAAAGGCGATTTTGAGTGCTTCAGAGGGGATAAAGAAGAAGTGAGGGTGTTGGGATTCGAACCCAAGACCTACGGCTTAAAAGGCCGTTGCTCTACCAGCTGAGCTACACCCTCAATGAAATGCCGAAATTCAGGCGAGACGGCATAAAATACAGAAAATAGCCCTCAATGCAAGCAAAAACACGTCTGCATATTCAATTATTTTAAAATTAAAGTTTTTTTCTTCTTTAGCAGCCCAGTTTTGGCTGATTCAAAATTAACTGCTGTGCTATTACTCTCATCCTAAGCCTCTGATGATTGAATGAAATTGTTCAAAATCTTCAGCTCTTGGGTTTAATGGCATTAATCCTGAAAAAAGTCCAACTCTAAAGATTTTCCCACGGTTCAGTTTCGCTTGATAATTCTCAGATGGTTATTATTATTGCACCTTGTCCTGCCGGAGTTTTACTTAAGCGTTTCGGCTGGGGATTTGGAATTCGTTCTTTGAGGCTTTCCTGAATCAGCCAACTGAATAATTTGCAGTATTTCTATAGATAATTGTATTTGCAAAAATGCAGAGAAAGGCATTGTCCCTCTGCTTAAAGGAATCGAAAATTGGCTTGAAACTATAAAATATCAGCTCGCAGTTTTTATGCTTTGAGAAAGCTTAATAAATTATTCGTAAAATTTTAACCTGTTTTGACATATACATTATGAATCAAGCTCATATTTAAGAAAGTTTTATTGCAGAAAGCTGATTTTGAAGTTCACTTTAGTTATTAATTTTTTATGAGAGGCTCTAACATGAAAGAGAAGAAGTATTTTTCAGCATTTATAGTTTATGTATTGCTTATTCAGGCAGGAATTTTGGCGGCTGAAATGGAACCGCCGGTTAAGGCTCCGTTCGAGAAGCTTGATACCTATTGCGTGAATGACTGGTGGAATCATGCTGAGAAAATTAAGGACAATCCCAATAAGATTATTGATGTGGATGTGCCTCGTGATGAGGTGATCTGCTTTGGTATGTACACAACTGAAGACAGCGTTCTCAAGCTTACCGCCCAGCTTTTCCCGCTCTACCCAAACGAAACACGTACAGTGCGTTTGGAATTTATGCGGGATGGGAAGTGGCAGGAAGCCGCCCGCGAGAATGTGAACGATATAGGCTGGTCTTGCCTTTTCCGGATAGAAGACTGGGATGAAACCAAAGACGTTCGCTACCGCCTCCGCCATGGGAAAAAGGCCGAGTTTGAAGGGCTTATCCGCAAAGACCCTGTAAACAAAGATGAGATTACAGTGGCATCGCTCAACTGCAACTCCAACAAGGACAGGGGTATGCGTGAGAACTACGTTCGCAACCTCAGGGCTCTCGACCCAGACCTGCTCTTTTTTGCAGGCGACCAGAGCTACGACCACCGCGAGCATACCGCCGCATGGCTGCTTTTCGGAGTTCAGTTTCGTGATGTCTTCCGCGACCGCCCGTGCATTACAATCCCCGACGACCACGATATCGGACAGGGCAATCTCTGGGGCGAAGGCGGAAAGAAGGCTCTCAGCCCTGCAGGCGACCACGGCGGATATTTCTACGATCCCGATTACGTGAAGATGGTAGAGCGCTGCCAGACCTCGCACCTGCCCGACCCTTACGACCCTACGCCAATTAAGCAGGGCATCAATGTTTACTATACAGAGCTCAGCGTTGGTGAAGTGAGTTTTGCGATTATCGAAGACCGTAAATTCAAGAGCGGACCAGCCAAGAAGATACCGCAGATGGGGCCAAGACCAGACCACGTTAGAGACACCTCCTACGATCCGAAAACAATCGATCTTGAGGGGCTCAAGCTCCTTGGAGACAGGCAGCTTACGTTCCTGAACGACTGGGCGGATGAGCCAGCGCCTCTCAAAGCCGTGCTCTCACAAACAGGCTTCTGCGGAGCAGCTACACGTCACGGTAACTTCAAAAACCTGCTACACGCAGACCTTGACAGCAACGGATGGCCTCAGACAGGGCGGAAGAAGGCCTTGACGCTAATAAACAAGGCCGGCGCCGTGCATCTTGCAGGCGACCAGCACCTGACAACGCTTGTCCGCCACGGCATCAATGAATTTCGCGACGGGCCTTTTGCCTTCGTTGCCCCTGCTATTATTAACACCTACTACCACCGCTGGTGGTCTCCGGCTGACGAGGAGCCCGGCAAAAACCGTGAGCCGAATAATCCGCTCAAATACACCGGCGACTATCTCGACGGGTTCAATAACAAGATTACTATGTATGCATACGCCAACCCCGATATCAAAAACGACATTCTAAAAGACGGCTTTGGGCTTATCCGTTTCGATAAGAAAGATAAAAGCGTTACATTTGAATGCTGGCCGAGGAAATGCGATGTTACCAAATCCGGTGCTGAGCAGATGACAGGCTGGCCGCGCACGGTAACAAGAGTAAAAACCGCTGACGGCGAATACGACTGGAAAATCCACCCGATTAAATGAATAGCGGCAAAGCAAATAAATGGGCAATAACTCTGATTAGCCTTGCTGTTATTGCCTGTTTATATCTTATAGAGCTGAGCAAAATCGAAGTGGGCGGCTCTGAAAGAGTGCCCGCTTTGGATAATGTTAAGGCCAGCGAGGCGGATAAACGGTGGGAACCTTTTTACCGCGTCCGTGCAACGCTGATAGATAATCAGAACGCAGAATTTGACATTCCGGAAAAGCTCCGCCGAAAGGACGGCGAGCAAATTACGCTCACAGGTGCGGCTATGTTTTACGGCTCAGGCTGCACTGCTTCGGGGGATAAGGTTTCTGTGGAATATTTCTTTCTCGTTCCTTCATTATCTATCGCTGATGCCTGCACAATCCTGCCTGAGGTTATGATGAGGTATCGTGTGCGGGTGAATCTTGTTGAGCCGTGGGTTTTATCCCGCATCGAGATGACTGCGGCTATTATCCGCGTAAGTGGGCGTTTCCGGATAGACACCTCGAAACCATTCGAGGCGGCTTTCATTGTGGAAGAGGCTGAGTGCTCGCTTATAGAGAATGAGTAACTATGGATTTTTTTACGATCTTCTTTGATTCACTTATGCAGGCCGCACCGTATGTAATACTGGGTATGCTGATTGCAGGGGCGGTGCGGAACTATGTGCCTCAAAGCGTACTGCAAAATAATCTAGGCGGACGTTCCCCGCTCACTCTGCTCAAATCGGTGGGGATAGGATGCCTGCTTCCGCTTTGTTCCTGCGGCACGATACCCCTTGGAATCGGGCTGTACAGGAGCGGGGCGGCGATAGGGAATATGCTTGCATTTATGACATCCGCGCCGGTGCTCTCGCCTGTTCTGATTGTCCTTGCGATAAAGCTCCTCGGTTTCAAGATTACGCTCACATTAATTTTTTCTGCTGTTGTTGGGGCTTTGATTATCGGCTGGCTCGGCAACAGACTGTTTTCCCCGCAAGGCGAATTCTCGTCCGACCCCCGCTGCGAGAATATGGAATTCAAATACCACAGCAAACTCGCTGAAAAGGGCAGGACAGGCAAGCTTCTGGAAACTGTAAGGTGGTCTTTCTTTGATCTGGGAGCAGATATCTGCATTGATATCCTGATAGGGCTTGGCATTGTTTCGATTATCTTAGCAATTCTGCCTATGGAGTGGATTTCGAGATGGCTCGGGCAGCAGGATTTGTTTACACTGGTTTATGTGGTTATTCTCGGGATTTTCACCTACGCATGCAGCATCCCCTCTATCCCGATAATTCAGGGTCTTTTGCTTATGGGAGCCTCTCCCGGTGCGGCGATGGCGTATATGATTGCAGGGCCGGCTACAAACTTCGGAGAGCTCTACGCAATAGGCAAATCAATGGGGAAAAAGCCCGCTGTTTATTATGCAGGAGCTCTGATTGTGCTTGCGATAGCTGCGGGATACCTTACCGACAGGCTTGTCTTCCCCGATTATCAGTACCGGGCTTTCAGGGAGCAGGGCGAGCTTGTGATTAAGCAGTGCTGCGTGCCGGTGATATTTGGAGAGGGGGTTGATGTGGGGGAAGCTCAGGTGCCCGGATGGCACTGGCCTTTCGGTTTTCTGCTTTTCGCAGTGATTGGCTTTGGTTTTTTCAAAAAGGTAAAACACTTTCTGGTAAATCCATGCGAATGCTGCGTATGGAAGAGCTACGGGCAGGGCGATTCATGCGGGGCAAAATGCCATGTAAGAAGGAAACACGACCTGTTCCAGAAATATATAGCCCAGCCCGTTAAAAAGTTAATGAAAAATTATTAAATTTTTAGAATTTTGAATTGCTTTTTGGCCGATTTTTAAGCAAACAGCCTGATAGTTTTTGGTTTATTTCCATTTATTTGGCAATTTTCCTTAAAAAATCACATAAAAATGATTACAAAATATAAAACGAGTTTGAATTTGGTTTTTTGCAGTATTATAATATCATTATGTTTTACCCAATTGAATATGAAGGATTAAATAGTCTTAACCGGCTGAGTATTTGAAAATGGATGTTCTCTCAGAATTATCAAACTTCTTTCCGGCAGCTGTTTACACTGGGCTTAAGCTCGTTATGCTCAGCCCGAACCACGAGGTGGTTATAAAGCGGCCGGAGAATGAATCCGAATTTCAAACAGAAGAAAGCCGGAATCGTGTGGTCGTTGAGATCCTCAGCGGCAGTGAGGATTCCGGAAAGAAGCTTGTTGAGACCGAGCTTTTTCAGATTCGAGATGTGCGCATGCTGGCAGGGGAGATTGAGAAATATATTCAGAACGCTCTTGATATTTCTATGAAGGCTAAAGGTGGAGAAAGTTCAGATGGCGGGCAGCCTTAAGATAGACAAAGGCCCAGGTTGGATAGAGCTTGGGTTTAAGATTGTTCCGGGCAGCAGCAGAACAATGATTTCAGGCAGCCTTGATGGATTGATCAAGGTGAAGGTGGCGGCCCCGCCGGAAAAAGGAAAAGCAAACAAAGAGCTTATCTCATATCTGGCCTCACGATTAAACACAAAGAAAAAGGATATTGAGCTTGTATCAGGTGCGTCCAATCCTGTTAAGAGGCTCAAGATATACGGCGCAGAGCCGGAAAAAATTATGCAAATTTGCAGGGAGTGAAAAATGGCAGAGAAAGAAAAAAAGAAAGCTAAGAAAAGCAGTTTGTTGCGTAAAGTGCTTATTGCAATTCTCGTGGTGTTTTTGCTTATCTCAGTACTGTTCAGTTTCTTCGGCGAAAGAGCGGCAACCGTAGCAGCGGAAAAGGCTGGTACGAAGGCTCTTGGAGTAGGCGTTGATATAGATGCGATTACGTTCAGCCTCATGGGAGGCGAGGGGAAGATAAACGGGCTCACCGTTGACAACCCCGAGGGCTATAAGCTCGATTATGCCATGAAGATGGGGCAGGGCGATATAGCCATTGATACAGGCTCGCTTCTCAGCGACGAGGTGCGTATCAAGAAGCTCCATTTCGACGGGCTTCATATAAATTTCGAGAGCAGGGGCTTCAAGAGCAACTTCCAGACTATTACCGAGAATATTAAGCCTGCTGAAGGTGAAAAGAAGCCTGAAGAGGAAAAGCCTGCTGAAAAGGGGAAAAAGCAGGTTGTTGTTGACAAGCTGATAATTTCAAACGCAAAGGTTACTGTAAAGCTGATAGACCTTCCTGTAGGCGATATGGATAAAATGACCTTCACCCTTCCGCGAATCGAGTTGGAAGATGTGGGTAAGGATAAGAAACTCACTTTTGCCGAGCTTACAAAAATTATCTTCGGAACAATCACCGAAACCATAATGGAAGCCGGCAAAGGTATAATACCTTCGGGCGTTCTTGATTCTCTCGGCGGCACTTTCAAAGGCGCAGCAGGGATGTTAGGTGATCTGGGCCAGGGCGTATTCGGCTCTGTTTCTGGAATCGCAGGTGAAGGCGGCAAGAAATTAGGTGAGGCTGCAGAAGGCGGCAAAAAGGCCGTAGAAGACGTTGTTGAGGGTGGTAAAAAGGCCATTGAGGGCGCAGCCAAGACCGGTGAGAATATCGGCAAAGAAGCCGGCAAAATAGTGGAAGGAATTGGCGGTATGTTCGGCGGCGAAAAAAAGGAAGAAGAAAAAGCTGAATAGGGTTTAGTTTATTAGTCAGGGATGATGAAAAAACAAGGATTAACAGCCCCCGCAGGGTTCCTCGCTTCCGGGGTTCAGGCGGGTATAAAGGATTTGGGCAGCAAAGACCTTGGAATGATAAGCTGCCCTCAAGGGGCAAAGGCCGCCGGAGTTTTTACGACAAATGCAGTTGTCTCGGCTGCTGTCGAGGTTTGCAGGGAGAATCTCGCCTGCGCCAAATGCTTCGGCGTTGTGGTTAATTCGGGCGTTGCAAACGCCTGTACCGGCAAAAAAGGCCTCAGCGATGCACGCAGTATGTGCAGGGAGGCGGGCAAAGCCCTCAAGGCAGACCAAGGGGCAATGCTTGTTGCTTCTACTGGGGTAATTGGCCGGAAGCTGCCTATGGATAAGGTACGCTCAGGGATCAGGACCTGCGCAGATTTGCTTTCTGATTCTCAAGAGGCGGCCAGAGATTTCGCAGAGGCAATCCTCACAACAGACACAGTTAGCAAGCAGCATACTGAAACAGTTCGCATCTCAGGCAAAGAAGTAACCATAGCCGGTGCGATAAAGGGAGCGGGCATGATAGCCCCCAATATGGCCACTACGCTCTGCTTTCTAACTGCAGATGCTGCCATAAGTAAAAGGCTTCTTCAGAAAGCCCTCAGAGAAGCAGCAGGTGAGTCCCTCAACAAGCTTACTGTTGACGGCCATCAAAGCACAAATGATACTGCTCTTCTCTTGTCTTCCGGAAAGGCCGGAAACGCACCAATAAGCAGGCCAAAAAGCCCAGATTATAAAAAATTTTACGAAACACTGCTAAGCGTATGTCGTAATCTTACCAGACAGATGGCTCTTGACGCTGAAGGGGCTACTAAAATATTCAAAGTTGAGGTTTCGGGGGCGGTTTCAAAGAAAGATGCCCGTAAAGCGGCAAGGGCTGTAGCGGATTATGATCTGGTAAAATGCGCAATAAACGGCTCAGATCCCAACTGGGGCAGAATAATTTGTGCGATAGGCTCTTGCGGAGCAAAAGTTAATGTTGATAATATAACTTGCCGGCTCGGAAGGCTTACCGTTTTCCGCAGCGGCAGGCCGGTAAAGTTTGATAAGAAACGTGCTGAAGAGATTGTTTCTCAAAAAGAGCATACGATCTTGATAGACCTTGGAGCAGGAAGCGGTTCTGATTTCTGCTGGGGTTGCGATTTGAGCAAAAAGTACGTCGAAATAAATGCCGATTACCACACCTGATTAGATCAGGTCTAGTTCTTTAACAACTAAAGAGGGTTTTGCTGGAACAAAAAATGTTTCAGATAAGCTGAAATATAAAGGCTGCAGAGAGGATGTCTTTCTTTTGGCGCAGTAAGCTTTTAGCTGTGTGCTTTCAGGATTTCCAAACCGCCGGCTGACGGAATAGCCGGCTGGTTTCAGAATGTTAAAAAAACATTTTAGGAGTGATTAAGATGCTTAAAAAAATGATTCTCACAGCGATTATGATTGCCTGCACGGCAGGTGTAACAATGGCTTTCGACGCTGATATAAAAGGCGATCTCTCAATCGATTATTCAAGCAAGTATATTTGGCGCGGTAAAGCTATTTCTGATGAGTCTGTAATGCAGACTGGCCTGGATTTCAAAATTGACAACATAAAAGTAGGAATCTGGGGCAATATGGACATTACAAACGATCTCGAAGAGAGAAACAACTTTACCAAGGTTGACTACTACATTGAATACGGCGACAAGCTCGGCGATATGATGAAGTACTGCATTGGCGCTAAGAGATTTGACTTTGATATTGACAATAGTAATTATGTCATGGGTACGCCGATGGCTACTACTGAAGTTTATGCAGGGCTGGGCATGGATATGATGCTCAACCCAATGATCAAGGCTTACTATGATGTTGATGAAGCTCAGGACGGTATGAATATCCGCGGCTGCGTGAGCGAGTCTATGGAGCTTTCAGACGGCATAGGGCTTGACTGCTCTGCTTCAGTCGGCTGGACTAATGATAAGTCTAACGAAGTTTACTGGGGCTCAGATGATGACGCATTCCAGGACTTCAAGGCGAATGTTGGTATGCCGATTGCAATGGGCGACTGGACTCTTACTCCAAACGTTACATACGTTGCCCTTTTAGACAGTGATATGAGAGAAGCAGACGGCTTCTACGCTTCTGACGATCCGGACTACTTCTACGCAGGTGTAGGACTGTCAACAAGTTTCTAATTTTATGCCTTTAACAGGCAGTTTCCCTGAGAAAGCGCATACGCCGCCGAAAGGAAGACACTCTTTGCAGCCGGCACTTCAAAACCCTCTTTTGTAGAATATCTTCTTGTTTGCCGCATTTTTATTAATAAAAGGCAGAGGCCCTGAAGCCGCTGCCTTTAAGTAAGGTAAGATGAAGTTTATGTAGTTAAGCTCAGCCCCAAGGCCACGGTTTAGCTTTCGTTCTTCTCGCCCATTTTTCCCACAGTTCCGCCAGCTCTTTTACCTTCTCAGGATATTTTTGGGCAAGGTCGTGTATTTCGGATTTATCCTTATCCATATCATAAAGCTCCCAGCCCGCTGAAGTTTTAAATTTCCGTATCTCTTTCACATACGAAACCAGCTTCCATTTCCCCTTGCGGATTGCACGGTTGCCCTCGTGTTCCCAGAAAATGGCGTCTCTTTCGATTGGCTTATCTTGCAGAGCGGCGGGCAGAAGGCTTTTGCCTTCGTAAGGCGGGATATCGTTGCCGTGGAACTTCTTTGGATACTCCGCATCAGCTATGTCAATGCACGTAGCCATAATATCGATAATATGCCCGGGCGTGCGGTTGATCTTGCCAGCCTTATTTTTCGTTTTAGCCGGCCATGAGAAGATCAGCGGCGTAGCGATTCCGCCTTCATGGGTGTAATGTTTGAAAAGCTTGAAGGGTGTATTCTGAGCGTGAGCCCAGGCCCTGCCGCATCTGATAAAGCTCTCTGGTCCTCCGAGCCTGCCGGTATTCTTGCCGAAGTTGTGGGCTTCGGCTCTTCCCTCAGCGCATCCCCCGTTATCAGAGAGGAACATAAATACGGTATTCTCATATTCGCCCTTTTCTTTGAGGAAATCCACCAGCCTCCCCACGCTCTTATCCATCTCGTCGATCATAGCGGCGTAAACGGCCATCATATCGGCCTGCTCTTTCTGTTCTTTCTCGCTGAGTTCATCCCACGCAGGTATGCCCCGCTTATACCAGCGGTAGCGGGCGTTTTTGAGCTTGTCCCAGTCTTCCCTTTTATCGTGAGAAAGCCCCCACTGCTCTTTGAGAATGCCCATCCGCTTCATACGTTCGTATCTCTGCCTGCGCAGCTCGTCCCAGCCGCATAGATAGCGTTTGCGGTATTTCTCGATCGTTTCCTTCGGGGCCTGCAATGGCCAGTGCGGGGCGTTATGGGCGAGGTAGTAGAAAAACGGTTTATCCTGCTTGAAGGCCTCTTTTGCGAATTGAATCCCGTAGTCAACCCATGCGTGTGTGGTGTAGAAGCCTTCGGGCATTTCCGATTTGCTGTTGTATTTTAGTTTATCATTTAGATAAACCTCTTTGTTCGGCTGGTAGAAAAAGCCAGCACCAGTTGGGCAGCCGAAGAAGCGGTCGAATCCTCGCGAGGTTGGTATCTGGCTCGGGATAGCTCTTCCCACGTGCCATTTGCCTGTGATTGCGGTGAAATAGCCTGCTGGCCTGAGCACTTCTGCTATCGTAACGCAATTTCTGTGGATGTGTCCCTGATAGCCCTCAAGGTCGTGGTCTTTATACATCCACCCCATTCCCGCCTGATGGGGGTAGAGCCCGCTGAGTATGCTTGCACGAGACGGGCAGCACCTTGCGGTGTTGTGGAAGTCTGTAAAACGCACGCCCTGCTTTGCGAGGCCGTCGAGATTCGGGGTTTCGATTTCGCTGCCGAAACACCCGATATCTGAATAGCCCATATCATCCACCATAATCACTACGATATTGGGCTTCTTTCTGCTTTCAGCGGCAATCAAACTACCTGAAGCAGCAGCAAATGAAGCCGCAAACGATGCCTTGATAAAATCTCTTCTACGCATAAATAAACCTCTTTTTAAGAATTGTTTCCTGTATTAGAATTTTACGGCTTCTTCAATCCCCACGTCTTTCGCCCAGCTCTTAATCTCAGCCTTGAGCTCTTTAACCTTATCAGGCTTCTGAGCCGCGAGGTTAGTGGTTTCCTTTATGTCGCTCTGCAGGTCAAAAAGCTCAGCGTTTGAGCCGTCCGGATTGATAAGCAGCTTCCATTTGCCGTCTCTGACTGCAAACGAGGGGCTTATAAACTCTTTGTTCCCGGGCATCAGGGTTGCGAAAGGTTTTCCATATTGCCAGCAGATTGGCTTTTTACGCTCGAAATTTTTCCCGAGAAGCGCAGGCATCATATCCTGCCCGTCTTTCTCAGCAGAAGCCTTCCCCCCTGTAACATTGAGGAATGTCGGCGAAAGATCTATCCCTGCGCATACTGCCTCGCTGTTTATTGTGCCTGCCTGGATTTTGCCTTGCCATTTCGCTATAAACGGCATCCTTATTCCGCCTTCATAGAGGCTCCATTTTCTGCCGTAGAATTCCCCTGTTGATCCCGGGGGAGTCCAGCCGTCTCGGTAGTAGCGTCCCCAGTCTGTCGGTCCGTTGTCGCTTGTGAAAACTATCAGCGTGTTGTCTTCTATTCCGAGCTGCTTAACTTTATCGAATGCCCTTCCGAGCTGTTTATCCATCTCTTTTAGTATGGCAAAGAAATCCTGCTCCCAAGGGTTCTGCGTAACAGATTCCATCTTCTCGGCCTCGCCCTCTTTAGGCAGGTGCCAGTCGTGAACATCATTGGGGAAAAGCTCAATGTAGAAAGGCCTCTCAGCTTTAACGCTTTTCTCCATAAATTTCAGAGAACGATTTACGTAATATTCTGTTGTTTTATGTTTGGGGGTTTCAGTAAGTTTGCCGTGGCCGAGCTTTGCGCTTTGTCTTGATAGGCCGTGGTCTTCGAATAAAAGCCTCTCTCCGAGCCCTTCAAACGAAACGAGTGATTCATCAAAGCCGTATTCCTGAGGCAGGGGGGCATCATCAACGTCTCTTCCGCCTCCAACATGCCATTTGCCGAAATGTGCTGTGTTGTAGCCCGCTCGTTTCAGCTCGCCCGCGGTAACCGGAGCCTCCGTGGAGAGATAATTTGCCATACCGCGTTTTTTGTTGATCTTTCGTGAATTCAGGTAGGAATGTATCCTCCATCTCTGCGGGTACTGGCCTGTCATTACAGATACGCGGGAAGGAGAGCATATCGGGGAGTTTACGTAGAAGTTGGTGAGCTTTGTGCCCTCCGATGCGAGCCTGTCTATGTTGGGGGTTTTGATTTTGTAGTTCCCGAAGCAGGAAGGATCGGCAAAGCCCATATCATCTATGAACACAAAAAGGATATTCGGCTTTTTCTCTGTGAGCCCGAAGCTCATTGGTGCAGCAGCGGCCGCTGCCCCCGCAAGAATTGTCTTTTTCAGGAAATCTCTTCTTTTGATCATTTTTAAGCCTCTTAGAAAAATTTTATTACATTTTTACGCTTTTATTGCTTTCTTATTATAAAAATATCTGATTTTTCAAAATTTTACACTATTTTTTTTGGCATATTTTTCATATACGAACTATCTTCTTGTAATCTTGCAAAAATATGGTACAATCAAAAAGAACAAGCTCTAACTTATTTAAGCTTTAACAAATAAAATTTTGTAAAAATTTTAAATCTGAGACATTTATAAGAGCCGGACAGGTTGATTCTGTCTCAATTTAAGTAAAAATTTTAGTTTTTAATTATGAGGCTGTAAACCAATGCGGCCAAAAGAAAGGTTTTATTATTTATAGGAAGGCAGTTATGAAAAAGAAGGCTTTTACACTAATTGAATTACTTGTGGTAATTTCTATTATCGCTCTTCTCATGGCGGTTCTTATGCCGGCTCTGGGCAGAGCCAGAGAACAGGCCAAGTCCACGGTCTGCCAGACTCGTCTGAAGCAGTGGGGCGTTATATGGAACGTTTACACTGATAAATACGGCGGCAGATTTCCAAGTGCGGAGAATGTTCAAGACAGATATGGAATCGGCTGGCTCAGGGGTGCTTGGATAGTTCCTCTTCGCTACGAATGGGAAACTAATACCGATATCCTCAGATGCCCTGAAGCTGAAGAACCAGCTCCAAACGAGAATCCTAACGATCCAAGTTATAACGGGGTCAGGCATGCATACTGGATGGGAGATCCGGGTAATATTGAAGACGAGGAAGATCTTGACGAGAAGGAATATGCCAGCTACGGTATGAACTGCTGGGCCTTTGATGATTCAGAAGACGTTCAGCAAAGACCAGCTGAGTACCACTGGAGAGCTATAAGCAGAGTAAGCAGGGCAAATACAGTGCCGCTTTTTGCAGATGCAATATGGCGTGGCGGCGGTCCTCACTATGAAGCAGGCGAAACCGCAATTCAGCCCTCCCCACAGAACGGGCAGTTTATGAACTATAAAAATGAGATGTCCCACTTCACTGTAAGAAGGCACCCGAAAGGAACGAATCTGCTGTTTATGGACGGCTCTGTAGGCAAACTGCCTATCAAAGAGCTTTACCATCAGAAATGGCACAGAATGTTTGACCTTCACGGCCGCTACTCAGAAGAGGATACTGAAGTTGACTGGCCAGAATGGATTGAAGATACTACAAACTAAAGTATTAACTTTTTTCAGTTAATAATAAGCCGTCTGAGTTTTAGCGATTCAGGCGGCTTTGCTATGCGCAGATTCCTGCAGAAAAATTTCATTAGCCCCGTTGAAACTATTAGCTGAAGACTGGCTGTTTTGCCGAATTTTAGGCAGCTT
The DNA here is from genome assembly GCF_002117005.1 of Sedimentisphaera salicampi. Taxonomy (NCBI): domain Bacteria; kingdom Pseudomonadati; phylum Planctomycetota; class Phycisphaerae; order Sedimentisphaerales; family Sedimentisphaeraceae; genus Sedimentisphaera; species Sedimentisphaera salicampi. The sequence goes on along the minus strand of NZ_CP021023.1, from coordinate 1,064,628 downwards.
GTCAGCGTCGGGTTTTGCAGTTAGAGGTTCAATGAATCTAAGCAGGGGCACGGTTTTCTTCTGCATCAGAGCGGCGCAAATATTTTGGAGCAAAGCTGGAAGGGTCTTGGAAGTTTTGCTTTTCGATTTCCGGCCATGCAAGCCTGCAGAGCGAGGAGGCTCTTATATTCCAGAAATCTTGCGTAAGAATAAAATTTCCCTCAGCTTCAAACTTTTTCGAATAGTATTTCAGCCCTTCGCCCAGAAGGGCGGTCCTGATTTTCTTATCGCCGGCCATTTCTATTATCTGTTTGGGCTTGAAAAGAGAGTCTTCAATTTTCTTCTCCCAGCGTCCATCCTCAAACTCATACATTGATGAGAAAAACTGCCCCCTCTTTGCATCCAGCACAGGAACTATGCGGTCGAATTTTTCTCCGCTTTGCTCAATGTATCTCTCGCAGTTTTCTCGGGTGGCGTCCATACTGCTCAGTCCGATCAGTTTAGCCCTGCCTGCAAGAGCAATCATTTTCGCAGCGGTGATGCCGATTCTAAGGCCGGTGTAGCTTCCTGGGCCTTGCGTTACGGCCAAATGGGTAATTTCATTTACTGAGATGTTCCCTTCTTCGAGTATGTTTTGAATTGAAGGCAGAAGTTCGGCAGCATGCTTCATCTGGCCGGAAAAAAATTTTTCGCCCAATATCTTTCTGCCTGTGCAGATTGCCGCTGAACCAGCCCTGCCCGATGTGTCTATACACAGAATTATTTCAGCCATTTTCAAATATTTCAAAAGAGTTTGCAGATTATTTCTTGAAAGTTGCGAGATAATGTGGAATATATTCACCTTTCAAGGCGTTATGTCAAATTAAATTGGGTGAAAAATCCAGATGAAAACAAATTATTGACAGCAAAAGGTATTTTTGGCTTGCAAAGCTGAAGGCCTAACTATAAACTTAGCAGACTAATTCCGGAACTTTGTTTTCGGATCGAATAGCATATAAAATTGACACTTAATATACTTATACATTGCCGGAGGTAATAGTGGCTAATTTAGCGACACTTGTTGCACGTAAAGGAATGGTGTTACTAAGAACCGTTTTGGCCGTTGGGCTTATTGCTTTAGCTTCTACGGTTGTCGTTGGCTTTGCAGCTCAGGATGATGCTGCATTGACAAAGGCAGTTGACGAGTACATCGAAGTTTGTCAGTCTCAGTACGACAAAGGCCTGTATTCTACAGCTAAAGACGGGCTTATTGAAGCCAAGTCTGAATATGCTTCAGATATGACTGAAGCTCAAGAGAGCCGAATTAATTCGATGCTTGAAAAGGTTAATCAAGCTATTGAAGCACGAAGCCGTGTTTCAGAAATGCTGGAAAACGGCAAGAAAGCTGTCAGCAGCAAAGACTACAGCCAGGGGCTCAAGATGCTCAATCAGGTTGTCTCTAACGAGTATGCCAGCAAGGCTCAGGCGGAAGAGGCTAAATCAGTTCTCGAATCTGCTGAAAAGTCTATGCAGAAGGTAGAGCAGGAGATGGAAGCTCTGTTCGATGAAAGCGTATCGCTTTACAAAGACGGCAAGCTCTCTGAAGCTATGCAGGGTTTCCAGCAGGTAAGCAGCAGCGGCGTTGATGTTTCCAACTGGTTCGGAAGAGACAGTGAGTATTATATTGCCAAAATCAAAGAGGCTATGGATGCCGGCGGCGATGCAGAGAAGTCAGGCAGCTCTAAGCAGAGCGATGAGGCCTCCGCAGATAAGGATGCAGATAAGGATAATGCATCCGGAAACGCCAAGCAGGAAGCGGCAGAGCTCTTCAAACAGAGCGTGGAAGAGTATAAGGCCGGTAACTACGAAGCCGCAAAAGACGGTTTCGAGGCTGTGGCAGACAGCGGCTACGATATCAAGAACTTCTGGGGAAGAGACAGCGAATACTTCCTTGAGAAGATAAGCGAAAAGAGCAAAGAGCTGGCGGAAAAAGCCGAAAAGGCAAAAGAGCAAGCCAGAATGGCCGAAGAAAAGAAGGCCAGAGAGAAGAAAGAAGCCGAACAAAAAGCCCGTGAAGATGCTATGAACAAGCTCTTCCGCGAGAGCGTGGAGCAGTATCGCGGGGGCAATTTTGATGCCGCTGAAGAGGGCTTTCAGCTCGTGAAAAACAGCGAATTCAACCCGAAATACTGGGGTAAAGACAGCAGTGCTTTCCTTGCCAGAATTGAAGAGGCAAGAAAGGCTGAAGCCCAGAAGGACGAAGCGGAAAAGCAAGCTGAAACAGCGGACAAACAGCAGGACGAGAAAGCTCAGCAGAAAATGCAGGACAAGCCTGATATAAGCGCTGAAGCGAAATCTGCTGAGCAGCAGAAGTCTCCAGAGGCCAAGGAAGACAGCTACCTGAGGGTTCTCAGTGAAAAGAGGAACCGTCAGAGGGATTATACCCGTGCAATAGTTAATGATGCGGTTACAAAAGCGAATCAGTATCTCAGCGATGAGGAATTCGCCAAGGCGAGAGAGGCTCTTTCTGTGGCCTATTCGAATATCGAAAAAACCAAGATGCTCCTTGGCGATGAGCTGTACACCGAATATAAAACACGTCTTGATTCTCTCAGCGCAAAGATCGACAACCTCCAGCAGGAGGCGAGGATCGAGGCTGCAAAAGTTGAACGTGAGCAGACTGAAGAGCTTGAGAAAGAGATCCGCAGGGATATGGAGCGTCAGCGTCAGCAGGCGGTGAAAGACTATATGGAAAATGCTATGGCCTTTCAGAGAGAGCAGCGTTATGAAGAGGCTCTCGCTCAGCTTGAAGCCCTTCTCGCTATCGATCCGCTCAACAGCATGGCACTGCTCCAGAAACAGACATTAGAGCAGACAATCTCATGGCGCAAGCAGATTGAAGTGCAGAATAAGATGCACAGAGAAGAGATCGAAACGCTTATAAAGGCCGACGAGGCTTCAATCCCCTATGCGGATGATATGACTTTCCCATCAAACTGGAAGGAAATCGTTAAAAAGCGTGAGCAGCGTGAGAGCGACGGAATGAGCAAGGAGAACCTTGATGTTTACAGGCTCCTCGAACAGAAGGTTGACCTCTCGGCGTTTTATGAAGATATGCCGTTCGGCGAGGCCCTTGAGGTGCTCAGAAATTCCACAAATCCCCCGCTTACGATTATCGTTCTCTGGAGAGATTTGGATGAAAATGCATTCATAGACCAGACCACCCCGATAAACATTACAATCCCCGCTCCGGTTAAGGTAAAAACAGCCTTAGAACTCCTGCTTGATTCAGTTGCAGGCGGGCTTGCAGAGCTTAGCTATGTAGTTAAGGACGGCATCATCCAGATTGCAACTATGGGCTCTCTGCCCGATAAGATGGTTACAAAACGCTACGATGTTCGTGAGCTCCTTGGCGAAACAGCAAACTTCAGCTTTGAGATGGATGTTTCCAACTACGGCCAGAGCGAAGGAAGAACTGCCGGCGGTGGCGGCGGCGGAGGAGATGACTACGAATCCGACGACGATGACCAGCAGGAAGATACCCGTGAGTCTTTGACTCAGAGAGCTTCCACACGTGCGCAGTCTATTGTCAATCTGATTCAGGAAACGGTTGCACCGGAAAGCTGGTATGATGCCGGCGGCGACGGAACAATAACAACCTTCCAGAATAATGTTCTGGTTATTCGCCAGACACTTGAGCACCACGAGAAAATCAAAGAGCTTATAGACGAGCTCCGCCTTACTCTCGGCGAGCAGGTTGCTATTGAGGCAAGATTCCTCACCGTAACCGAGAACTTCCTTGAGCAGATCGGTATAGATCTGGATATGGTTATCAATCCGGACGATTCAAACTGGAACGAGATCGCCTTTACCCAATCTCACAAATCAGGCGGGTCTCCTTCTGATACTGGTGTTCCCGGTTCTCTGGCAGGTGCTATTGCATCTTCTATGAACGGAAGCTATGTTATGGACGATCTTCAGGTGAGCTTCCTGATAGAGGCCACTCAGGCGCATAAAGATGCAAAGAGCCTGAATGCTCCGAGAGTAGCAGTGCTCAACGGCGAGCGGGCAAGTATCAGAGTGGGCAAGGAAACAAGCTTCGTGAGCGATTACGAATTTGAAGACCTCTCTACTACAGGCGATAACCCCCTTGTGAGAACAATAGCAGACCCAGAAATCGACAGGATACGTGATGGTGTTAATCTCACTGTTACACCAACAATCACTGCAGATAAGAAATATGTCATTCTAGGAATACAGACCCAGTATCTAAAGACCAACTTCGATACTTATACAGTACCATCAGATACTGGAACTGGTACACAGGAATATCCTATCCAGCTCCCTGTAAGGGAAGAGGCAAGAATCGGTACAAGGGTAACTGTACCGGACGGCGGAACTCTGCTCATTGGCGGACAGAAGCTTACCGGACAGCAAACCGCTGAGAGCGGCGTACCTGTACTGAGCAAAATGCCGTTCGTAGGACCGCTGTTTGAAAACAGGGGCAAGGTTAAAGACCAGAGCATTTTGCTCATACTTGTTAAGCCTTCAATTATCCTAAGGGACGAACAGGAAAAAGAAGCCGTGGATGCGATGGAAAGCAATTTCTAAAGCATAAGCGGATTTTAGTAATGCCTCGGCGCTCGGACGGCTTTGCGCCGAGGTTATATTTCGAATTATAACGATAAGATATCAGCAGGATATATATATGGTTAAGCGAATATTTTCGTTAATGGTTGTAATGTTTGTCTCAGCGGCTGTTTTTGCAGCTCCGTATAATGGAGGCGTTTTCAAGGTTCGCCAGCCCGACGGCAGCGTAGTCAAGGTTAGAGGATACGGCGACGAATTCTACGGCCGGTTTGAGAGCCTTGACGGATACACCCTGACTAACGACGAAGATGGTATGCTGGTTTATGCGGATATCAGTCAGGACGGCACAGAGCTCAAACCTCTTGATGTCAGATACAATCCTAACGAACCTACAGATACCTCTCTTACGGAATTCCGGAACAGTACGGCCGCTGCGAACAATAACGGGGTTTTCCCTGAAAGTCTTGATATAAAATCAGACGTTATAAGGAAAATCCGTCTGAATCAGATTGATAAATACGAGGCCGACCAATATATGATCCCCGCTGAGCAGGGGCTTCAGAAAGAGTCAGTCCAGCAGCTGCCTTACGATCCTGAAACATTCGAGCCCAAATATTACAGGCCAGTTACAGGCGAAATAGAAGGGCTTACTATTGTTGTGGAATTCTCCGATATTACCGGTGATATACCAGTCTCAGCGGAAGAACTTGGCGAAGGCGAGCAGAGATGCGTTGAAAATTTCTGTAATATGGTCGGCTACGGCGCAGACGGGAATAACGGCTCTGTCAGAGATTATTATTACGGCGTTTCAAACGGAAAACTCACCTACACAAATCAGGTGGTAGGTTATTATACTGCTGAAAACGATTTTTCTTACTACAACAACGGGCCGGGCAGCGCCAGAGGGCTTATTAGAGAGGCTCTAAACGGCCTTTCAGACCAGATTGATGTTTCCACGCTTACAATAGACCCAACTACAGAAGAAGTTCAGGCTTTGAATATTATGTACGCCGGCAACAGACCCAACGAATGGGGAGCAGGGCTCTGGCCGCACAAGTGGAATTTGAGTGCTGGCGGAGGAGAAACTGTAACAATAGACGGCGCTACATTCGATGTTTACGAAATAACCGATATGGGCACGACAGAAGACCCTGCTATGGAAATTGGTACGTTCTGCCATGAGAACGGCCATATGCTTTGCGGTTATCCTGATCTGTATGATTACGGATATGAATCCAGCGGAATAGGCTCCTACGGGCTTATGGCCGGCGGTTCATACGGCGGTAACGGGGCCAATCCAATGGCAATTAACGGTTATTTCCGCTGGCTCAGCGGCTGGGAAATACCCCAGTACCTCACAAATAAAAGTGAGGGGCATCTGCATACAGCATTAGGCAGTGAGATGCAGGCCACAGAAGCCCCGGAAGAAGACTGGGAAACATTTGAAGATTATCAGGGCAATATCTTTGTATTTATGAACGAAGAAAATCTTGAAGAGTTCTTCGTTATTGAAAATATTATCAATTCCGGCAGAAAAGGCTCTGCTGCAGACAGCGGCCTTGCTGTATGGCATGTTGATGAAGGCAAGGGCGGATATGGTGCTAACGATCAGGAGCATATGACTCCGGATAAGCATTATCATGTTTCCCTTGAGCAGGCCGACGGAAGATTTGATCTCGAAAAGGGGATTGGTCAGGGTGATGGAACTGATTTATTCGGCGCTCCGCAATTCCCGAAATTTTTTGCTGAGCAGAATGTCCAGCCAAATTCAGTGTGGTGGAACGGCGAACCCTCAGGCTTGAGCCTTTATGAAATATCAGAGCCTGATGGAGAGGTTACTTTCTATGCTGAAATATCTCCTAAATATGCGAGGATAGTTCGCCCCAGCGGCGCAGACCCAACTGATATGGCCAATGAGGTTGAAAGATTTAAGACTATTCAGGAAGCATTTGAAGCTGCTCAAAGCGGAGATGATATCTATGTTGCAGACGGATTTGAATATTATGAATTCCTTGATACGGTAGGCAAGAGCCTCTCTGTATATGCTGAAGCAGCAGATCCAAACGACCCGAACGATGATGACTGGCAGGATTATATGGATGATTACGAGTCCGTACCTGTAGAGCCTACAAGCGTAGCTTTCAATATTGACTATATGGACTACGATCCTGATATGGTTGATGACCCTAATGAAATACCTTCTCTTACCGTTTCACAGGGTGAGCAGGTGAGATTTGAAGATTTTGGATTTAAAGGTCATCCTTATTCAGCGATTGAAGTTTCAGGTAATTCGCTGGTTTCATTTGAAAACTGTTCATTTGACAACCATGGAACTGGGGCACCTAAAGAGGTGCTGGATGATACAGGCCAGTTCACTTTAGATCCGGAAACAGGGGACCCTCTGTTAGCCCCCTCAATCGAATACAATGATTTTTCAGATAATTCAAATGCAATTGTCCTGAGAGATGGTAACGTAGAGCTTAGTGATTGCCAGTTCTCCGGCAACATCGGCAGGGGAGAAGGCGGTTCGTGCATTTACGGCGAAGGCCAGTCTTCTGTAATAGCAGAGAACACAGAATTTACAGGAAATACTTCCAAGACCGATGCAGGTGCAGTTTTCCTGAAAGACGGATATGTCGAATTATCTGCTTGCATGTTTGAAGAGAACGAAGCCAGATTCAACGGAGGAAGCATCTGCCTTGAGTCGGTAGATGATAACAGCATAATAAGAGATTCTGAGTTTGCATCAAACAGCGTAAATATCTACGGCGGTGCATTATACAGCTCAGACTGTTCGATTGAATTTATAAACAACCTCCTTTACGACTGCACCTCAAACTGGTACGGCGGAGCTGTATATTTCGATTCTCCCCATGCACAGAATTCTGTAATAAACTGTACATTTGATAATAACGACGGCCTCGTGGCAGGCGGAGCGATATACCTCACGGGCGCTGCTGAAGAGAGCCTCTTCTACAACAATATTTTCTCCAACACTCCGGGCTACGCAGTTTATGAAGCTGCTGCCGGCATTGATGTGAAGCTCAGGAACAATCTCTTCTTCAAAAACGGAGCTGATTACTGGGATGAAAACGTAGTGGGATATATTGGAGCCTCTCAGCTAAACTCTCCGGCTATGCGCGATTCAAAAGGGAATATGGATGATGATCCTATGTATGTTGAGGGCTATCTCGGAGAACACTACCTGAGCAATGAAGGCGCAGGGCAGATTCTCGATCAGTACAACAGGTTAGCCGCAGACTGGGGCAGCTCAGCTACAAGCCCTTGCGTGGATGCAGGCTACGGCGAACCATCAGACTACGATATTGGCAGTTTATCTACAAGAACGGACAATGCTGCTGATGGCAATAAAATGGTTGATATCGGATACCACTACACCGATCCGAATCAGGTTTATGACGGCGCTTTCAGGGTGTCTATCAATGTTTCGCCGGAAGAAGGCGGCGAGGCGGCTGGAAACTTTATCCAGTCTGATAATCCCTCAGGTCAGGAATACGTTTACGATTTCGACCCTGCCGATCCAAACAACTTCAACGTGAAGCCTTTCCAGCAGGTAGTCCTTGAAGTAACGGCAGACAGCGCATATATGTTCGAAAAATGGCTCGATGAAGACGGCGAGCAGATGACGGAAATCCTTGGAGACGGAGACCCGAATTCCGATTTCTATGCATTCTACGATGAAAACGGCCAGCCGATGTATGTTGATAACGAGGTTGGCGGTGAGCCCTACAAGATTGTTATGACTATCGATCAGCACAGGGATTTCTTCGCTGAACTGGTTAAGCAGAGAGTAGAGCTCACTGTTTACGTTAAGAGCGGAAACGGTACGGTCTATCAGGACGGCGAGCTTAAGCCGGTTAAAGAATACGCAAAAGGCGAAGTGGTAGATTTGAGAGCCGAGCCGGCCGAATCTGAGCATAAAGTTCAGTGGACAGGCACAGACAACGACGCCTCACTGAGCCTGACAAATCAGGTAACCGTGAGAGAACAGCAGCAGGTTGTGGAAGTAGAATTCTATCAGCCGAACGTCTGGACGGTTGGTATGCAGGCGGACAGCAGCTTCTCTGATTCACTCAGAAACATAATCACCAATCCGAGCTTTGAAGATGGTGATGTGGTTCAGGTTATGCCGGGCGAATATGCTTGGGATGATAACACATATCCCGATACGGGATGGAATATAAATATTGACAGGCCGGTGGTTATTGAAGGTGCTACGGGCAATCCGGATGATGTTTCAATTAGAGACGGACGCTGGGTTTTCTGGGATGTAGGCAGGAATACCATCATAAGAAATATGACCTTCGACCATACCGGTCAGACATACAGTACAGTAACAAACTACAATGGTAAAACGCCTGAGAACCCCTTCTTTAATGGTGATAACGGAACACCTGGGGGCGGGTCTATTATGAGATTCTGCTCTCTCTTTATCCCGGACTACGAATGGCAGTCTTACGGCAACAGCTACTACCCCGTATTAACCCAGGGACCGGAAGAAGGCAAATGGATTACTGCATCTCCGACTATAGAGAACTGCAATTTCATAAATGCAACTTTCGATGTCGCAAACGGCAGTAATGGCGCGTCTGATGATTCTAATTTCGGTGAAGGCGGCTGGCCCGGATATACGCTCGGCGGAGCCCTTACTATAAGCGATTTCTGCGAACCGAGATTCGTAAACTGCACCTTCGAGGGCTGTGAAATCCAAGGCGGACATGGCGGAAACGGCTCAGGTATTGCCGGATACGGCGGAATGTGGGATTCTCCAGAAAATCCAGCATTCGGTTATGATGACGATGATATTTATGGAGCAGGAAATGTAGGTTTCCCAAGATTTGTTCTGCCTTTCCATAAACGCGGCGTCTTTTATGAAACTTATCAGATTGCCGGGGATGATGGGATTGAAGAAATAGATGTTCTTGGCGGAGAGGATTACCCTGCACCGGTAGACGAACAATTTTTGACATATTCTTACTATAACTCATACGGCCATGCTATCTATGGAAACTTCTCTTCAATAGAGCCGAAAGCCAGCTATGGCGGACGAGGCGGCGCTGCATACATTGGTATCGGCGCAAGGCCTGAGTTTATATCCTGCGAGTTTATAGAAAATAATTCACAGAGCGGTTCAAGCGGCATTCGAGGCGGTACAGCGGCAAGCCCTGAACACCATTGGAGAGTCCCTTCATTCGGCGGAGCTGTATTCTGCGATGCAAGGAGTGAGCCGCTGTTTGAAAACTGCCTGTTCAGGGATAATATCGCAAACTACGAAATTCCAACCACTCACCCCGACGGCGGAGAAATCGAAGACGATAACAGCTATATGAGCTACGGCGGTGCTGTTTATGCAAACAGAAATTCTCTGCCTGTGTTCCGTAATTGCCGGTTTGAAGGCAATGAAGCGGTAGTCGGCGGTGCGATTTGCGTGGATAATATCGGCGTTATCAACAACGAAACCGATCAGATAGAAAATCTCATTGTCGAAGACTGCATATTTACAGGCAACATCTCATCTGTGGGCGGTGCTGTAACGAGTACCGGAGGGTCTCAAAGCAGATATGAATTCCTGTCTGAAGACCCGCTTTTCCCGGGTATCGGGCCTTTGGTTTATACCGACGATCAGGGTAATCAGTACGAGGTTTACAGATGGAATTTTGCTGTTGACCAGAATGAAGACCCGATCACAGGTGATCCTTGGGGGCCGAAACTCAATGAGACAGTGTCTCATTCTGCAGGTTTCAGTGCATTTATTCGAAACAATTTCACTGAAAATACTGCCAATCTGTTTATTACTGATATAAGAACCACTTATACTGATGACGAAGGGAATGTATTAGATCCGGTAGATATTGGAGAATACAGCAGGGCAGGTCTCGGCGGGGCCTTGGCATTGTTTACCAGCAAGAACCAGATTGTTGACTGCCAGCTCAGCGAGAATGTCAGCGGCGGCTTCGGCGGCGGTATGTATATCTCAGGCAAAACGCTAACTGATGTGTTAGAGACTACAGAATACAGATCAACATATCTGCGTAATGTGCTGATGAATAACAACTACTCCGCATTCGGCGGCGGCGGATTGTGCTCCAGCAAATACTCAGACCCGCAGCTTATAAACTGCACACTGGCTGATAATGTAGTTACAAGCTCAACCGGTAAGGGCGGCGGAATTCTTGCCACCAACGACAGCTACGTTTCAGCTATAAACAGCATTTTCCATGGCAACCTCAGCTCTAACGGCGCTCAGATTGCGGTTAATGAGGTGAATGAAGGAGAGCCTTCCACAGCGGATATAAGGTACAGCCTTATTGAAGAAGGCAACGTGGAGCAGGCTCCGATAGATATGGGAATTGAAGCTGTAAGGCCTGTTAGAAATCCTGCGGAATCTTCATACAGCATCTCTGATCAGGAAATCCTTCTCGAATCCGAGACTGACCTGTACGATTTCGATCCAGAAGAATACGGCAACGACTTCTCTTCCTCGCTGATAGAGATGGGCTTCACTGTAAACTTCTACGAGCAGACTACAAATAGCGTGTTCGTTAATGAAAACGGCTGCCTGTCTTTCTGGCAGGCTCTCTCTGAGATACAAAATTATCTTCTCAGCAGCGACTTGGGCACGCCGGTAATAGCGCCTTTCCATGCAGATGTTGATACCAGCAGAGGCAATACTGCCAAAGCTGCCCGCGGAACAGCACGCGTGATTACTGAAGACGGCTCCTACATCGACACTAAGGTGTTTGCAGTAACATGGAATGAAGTGGGGTATTATGAATCCCATCTGGATAAAGTGAACAAGTTCCAGGTTGTTTTAATAGACAGAAGCGACCGCGGCGAGAACGATTTCGATATCGAATTCAACTACGACCAGATCGAATGGGAGACCGGCGACGACCAGAACGGAACCGACGGACTCGGCGGAAATTCCGCAGTGGTAGGTTTCTCTGATGGAACCGGAACCCCGGGCAATTTCTACGAACTCAGCGGAAGCGGACAGCCAAGCTCCTTCCTCGATAACAGCACAACTGCTCTTATCGCACGTTCAAGAAACAGCAATGCAATGGGGCGTCTTGTATTCCGTGTTGAAGACGGCCAGCCGCATATCAAATACGGCAGCCCTGTTTACACCAACGGAAGCTCAAAGATAAACTACAACGCAGATTTCGACAGATGGGATCCGGCAGCGAATAATATCGTCGGCGACCCTGTCTGGGCGCAGGAAGGCGTGTATTATCTGAATAAGAAATCTATAGCAATAGACCCGAACAAGCCTGAGAGCCCCTGTTTCGATAAGGGTGCAGGCAATGCAAGGGATTATGATATCTACAGGCATACCACAACCACCGACAACGAGCTTGATACTGACCGCGTTGATATCGGCTACCACTATGTCCTTCCAACAACAGAAGGCCTTGAGGGCGATTTCAATTTCGACGGCGTGATAAGTCAGTTTGAGGCTGTAGAGTCTATGGCGGAATACTGGCTCGACGACTGCTACGCTCCATACTGGTGCCACGGACGCGACCTGAACGAAGACGGCATTGTGAACACTCTCGACAGAACGGCAATGGCAAACCTCAGCGAGGTGGACTCTGTGGCTCCGCAGCCTCTTTATGGGGAGAACGGAGATCTCGTAGAACAGGACTTTACTGAAGACCAGCCGCGCAGAATGACTTGGGAAACCAAGCCTATATCAAACGGCTCAGGCGTTGGCGAGATTCGTATGGTTGCAAGCCTTACGACAGACAACTGCATCGGCTCTGTAGAGTATCAGTTCCAGATGACATACCCAGAAACGAAGATTGCAAGGGACTGGGACACATCAAGAGAGTTCCTCGATACCGGCCTCAACGTAGGGGATGAATATTCATACCGCTGCAGGGCAAGAGATGCTCAGGGCAATGAAACCAAGTGGTCTCTCGCGGGCAGGACAGTTGCAGGCGACGATTCTACGCCTCCGATTACCGATCTGAATGCTGAAAATATCTATAAGTCTAAATGGGCTCTCTCAGAGACCGGTATGCTTCTCAGCCCGCACGTAGTGAACGTAGCAGGCGGTATGGCAGATATCAAGATGGTAGCTGTTGAAGCGACAGACGAAAACGGCGTTGAATACTACTTCGAATGCACAAGCGGCAACGGACACGACAGCGGCTGGATCGAAGAGCCTGAATACATCGATACTGACCTGCCGGTTGGTGAGCTCTATACTTACAGAGTACGCACAAGAGACCTCTCCAGAAACTTCAACCTCGGAGAATGGTCTGATGAGGCCTCTGCATTTGCAAGCATTGAAAACATAATTGATACCGAGCCGCCGGCTCCTCTGAGCTACATAATAGGCGCTGATATAGTTGAGGGCGAATACCTGATATGGGATGATTATGTATATCACACTATCACCGCTTTAACAGATTCGATTGATATATCTCAGCCTGTATGGTATCAGTTCATCTGCCTGACAAACAGCAGCTTGAGCAGTCCGAAGCTTATTCCGGGCGGTATCATAATGTTTGACAGCAGCGGTGAACGCCTCGACCCGCAGGAAAATGCAGATTTGATTGCAGAAGAAATCGAGAATATGAAAGGTGAAGCTGCGTTTGCAGACGAAGGCGACCAAGGCGGCACTGTTACTTGGACAGTCCCGATAGGGCCTACCGGAACTACGAGTCGCTGGAAAGTAATTTGCGGCGATGCTGAAGGCAATACCTACACTCTCGACGAACAGGAACAGATAGTGATTATCAGAAGCTTCGGCATAGAGCTCAACCTTGATGATGTTGAGAGGGATCAGCTGGTGATAAATCCAGACGACCAAGAAGATGACAATGCTGACGATACTGATAACACCGACAATACCGACAACACAGATGATACAACAGGCGGAACCGACGAAGGCGGAACTGGTCTGTAAAATACAGCGTTTTTAAAGGCCTCCTTCCAATGGGCGGGAGGCCTTTTTTATCATTATAATGGCTTTAGATTAAAAGAGAGTTGATTATGAGCGCCAATAATGTAGATAACAAAGTCGATGCCATTGAAACGGTAAACATATTAAATGGAGCAAGGAACTTTTTCTTTGTGCTGGCAATAGCGGGGCTGTTGTGCACCCTTGCGATAATGATTTTATCATTTATGGGGCGTATCAGCGGCTCGGCCGCAAACTACACCTTCAATTGCTCAAGCAAGCAGATGTCATGCGGAGCCGGGAGCTGCGCGCTTCCTGAAGAGAAAACCCCTGATCAGCCTCAGGAGAACAGCAAGGCATCCGATCAAAATAAGGACACCAAGGCAGAAGAAATGCCTGAAGATAAGAACATCAAAGACTCCGGCTCTCCCGAGAAAAAGGCTGCTGAAGATGAAGCCGATGCTCAGAAGAATGCGGAAGAAACAGCCGAAAAGCAGGCAGAAGACCTTTCCGGTGAAATAGATAAGGCAGCAGAAGAGATAGATTCTCAGGCAGCAGAGGCTGTTGAACAGCTCGATAAGCTTGAATCCGGCCAGACTACAGACAGTATTGAAGAAGAGGCCGTTGAGAAAGCGGCTGAAACAAGCGAGATGGAGATTGAAGGCAGTCTTCCTGAAGAGCTGAGCTCTGAGGATCAGATGAAGGGCGAGCAGGAAGCACCTAAGCCTGCTTGGCAGCTCGGTTTTAAGAAAGCGGAGGTTGTCCTAAATCTTTCTAACGGTGTTGTATTCTTCTCACTGATCTTTTTTGCGATGAGCTGTATGATGAGCACCTGTGTTTCTGTTTCTGCAAATCTTGGCGGAATGGCAAAGATTACCAGCTCGGTTCTTTTTGCAGGTGCGGCAGTCGTATTTTTCTTCCCTTGGCAGATTCCTTTCAGCGAGCTTTATATCGCAGGAGCTATGTACTTGCCCAGAGATATTGATATATTTGAAAAAATCTCCAGCCTAAACTGGATAGACGTAATAATTGGTTCGCTCAGATACGCCGGCCTCTGGCTGCTGGTTTTTGTTCTGACTATATTTGCTCAGATCAACGCTTGCAGTTGGAAGAAGCAGGTTTCCAAGCGGATGGGTCTAATCAGCGGCTGATAAATTATGCCAAAGCGTGTTGTTATTCTCGGTTCTACCGGGTCTATAGGAACCAGCGCACTGAATGTCATTGAAGCCTTAGGCGATGATTTTGAGGTACTTGCGCTGGCCGCAAATAAAAACAGCGATCTGCTGGAAACTCAGATACAAAAGTTTAAGCCGCTATATGCCGGTATTGTATCTGAAGAAGGTTACAGCTCTTTGAGTGATACTGCTAAACGCAGCACCAGCGTATCCAGCGGAAGCGAATGCCTTGAGCATTTTGCTTCACTGCCCGAAGCTGATATTGTGCTGGTGGCAGTGGTGGGGTTTGCTGGGCTCAACGCAGTTATGGCTGCTGCAAAAGCCGGCAAGAGGGTTGCTGTTGCAAACAAAGAGCCCCTCGCCGCAGCGGGCAGTATTGTAACAAAAACTGCAAAACAATATGGCGCTGAGCTCCTTCCTGTTGATTCAGAGCATTCTGCTCTCGCTCAGTGTTTGAGGAGCGGGAATCAGAAGGAAGTCTCTAAGCTGGTTTTAACCTCTTCAGGCGGCCCGTTTCACGAATACACCCTCCAGCAGATTGAGGCAGTAAAATATGAGCAGGCCCTCCAGCATCCACGCTGGAATATGGGACGAAAGATTACTGTGGATTCTGCAACTATGATGAACAAGGCGCTTGAGGTGCTTGAGGCACGGTGGCTTTTTGATATTCCCGCAGATAGGATAGATGTGCTGGTTCATCCGGAAGCACTTGTGCATTCGATGGTGGAGTTTGTCGATGGTTCGGTGATCGCACAGATTTCAGAACCCGATATGAAACTGCCCATACAATATGCACTTACTTATCCGGAAAGAGTAAGCGGGGCTTGCAAATCGGTAAATTTAGCGGATTATCAAACTCTTACTTTTAAATCACCGGATTGCGAACTTTTTCCCGCAATGAGATTATGTTATGATGTGTCCGCAGAAGGCGGGCTGAAGCCTGCCGTTTTTAATGCGGCAAACGAGGCAGCGGTTTCGCTGTTTTTAAATCGCAGGATCTCTTTTATTGAAATTATGGAATTTGTAGAAAAAGCAATTAACAACTGTCCTTCATCCGGCGAGGTTACAGCGGAAAATATTATCGCCGCTGACAGTGAAACCCGCAGGTATGTTTACAGTTTGAAGAAATAAAATATGGAAAAGAAAAAATCGAAAAAAGATTTAGTCGTATCATTAGTAATCTTTTTGGCATTAATTGGCTATTTCTTTATAGCAAATTGGGAAACAGCATCAAGCTGGGCGATTGCTCTGCTTGGTTTTGGTTTAATCATATTCATCCACGAGCTCGGCCATTTCCTTGTAGCACGCGCATGCGATATAGATTGCGAGGCCTTCAGCATAGGTATGTCTATCGGAACGCCTTACCTCTTCGGGGTTAAGAAGGCTGAAGGGGGGCTTCGTATCAGACTGCTCCCGAAAACATCAGGCGTAAGAGAGGATATAGAAGACGACTGCCTCTGGATTGTAAGGGTCCCCCTCGGATTCAAGGAAGACGGAGACACAGAATACTGCCTCGGTCCGCTGCCAATTGGCGGGTTTGTTAAGATGAAGGGCCAGGATGATTCAGGGCCAGTGGATTCAGAGAAAGACGATGACCCGCGTTCATTCGTTAATAAAAGCGTAGGAAAGAGAATGGCCGTTGTTTCAGCGGGCGTTATTTTCAATGTGATTGGTGCTTTCCTGCTCTTTGCAGGGCTGGCCAGATACGGTCTTGATAAAGTTCCCGCAGTGGTTGGGTATGTGGCAGAGGATTCGCCCGCTCAAGAGGCGGGCATTGAACCCGGAGATGAGATTGTCTCTATAAACGGCAGGAAGATGGAGGTTGGAGGAAGATCCAATCTCGATTACACCCACATTGTTCTTGCCGGCATACTTGGCGGAGAGGAAGAGCCGGTTGCGATGAAGCTCCGCAGGGGCGAGGATCAGCTGAGGCAGGTGGAGATTAAGCCGTCAAATGCTTCACGAACACAGATGTTCGGAATCTACAAGCCGAAGGTTCTTGAAGTGGCAGAATTTCAGGATGCAGAAGAATACTACCAGAGAGTAGGCCTGCAGCCCGGGGATGAAATATTTGCAATTGAAGGCGAGCATATAAGCAATTATCAGGATTACCGAGATAAGCTCAAAGAGATTTATAAGCCTCATATAACCTTTTCCGCCAAGCGTTTTGCTGAAAACGACGACCTGCTTGAGGCGGTATCTTCGCGGTTCAAGCTCTCATACCCAGTAACAACGGGGAATCTATACAACAGAACGGATAATCTGGCAAATGTTTATTCACTTGTTCCGCCTTTGAAAATCAACGGCGGGATAGGCGTTTTCGATCCGAGAATAGATGAACCAGAAAAGCTCTCTGACAGCAGATTTGTAAGGGGCGATGTGGTTCTTCAAGCCGGCAATGTAAAATTTCCCACTTTCAAACAGCTCAACGAAGTGGTATCTAAACACGAAAACAAGCCGCTTGAGCTTGTTGTGCTCAGGGAGTATGAAGGACCGAGGAAAGAGGTTACGGTAACGGTAACCCCTGAAGTGCGAGAGAAAGGCGGAGACCCAAAAATCGGAATCAATCCTGTGCTTGCGATGTCTATGCCGATAATCGCTGATACATCAAGCTCGGGAGAGAATTATCCTGCTGCAGAGCTTCCCAAGGCAGCGAGAATCCTTGAGGCAAACGGCGAGAATGTGAGCGACTATTTTGATATAATCAGTATTCTTCAAAATAAAGAGATTAAAAAGCTTTCTCTCAAGCTTGAGCTTGAAAGCGGAGAGAAACAAAGCTATTCCTTAGAGCTTAATGATGGCAAGAGATTCGAGCTTGTAAAAGAGCTTGCAGAGCCTGAGCCTTTTGATGATTTGCGGGTTGAGTATCGAGGCGAGAATATAATTCAGGCCTTCCAGCTCGGCACGTATTGGGTGGGTGATATGCTCGGCCAGAGCATCAGCACAATCAAAGGACTTTTTGAGAGAAAGATTGGAGCGGATATGCTCTCAGGCCCGATCGGGATAGCCCGCATAAGCCACAGGATCGTTGAGCAGCAGGATTTTGCCTTCTACCTGTACTTTATGGGTATGATAAGCTGCTTCCTTGCGGTTATGAATTTCCTCCCGATCCCCGTAGTTGACGGAGGCGTATTTCTGCTTCTCATTATAGAGAAGATTAAGGGCTCGCCCGTTAGCTACAATGTTCAGAAGGTGCTGATTTACATCGGACTTGCGCTTATTGCATTGTTATTTGCGGTGGTTATCTTCAACGATATTTCCAATATCATAAACGGCAGTTGAGGGTATGTGCAGTTGTCAAAACAGCGATTATTCTGTTAGTGCAGTAATTCCGGCATACAATGCTGAAATGACAATCGAAAGGGCGATTGAAAGCGCTCTCGCCCAAACGTTGCCTGTAGATGAAGTAATCGTTGTTGACGACGGCTCTAAAGACAAAACAGCAAAGCTTGCGCAGAATTTTGGAGATAAGATTACGCTCCACCGCCAGCAAAATGGGGGCGCATCAGCCGCCAGGAACGCAGGTATAAAAAAAGCGAAGTGCCGATGGATTGCTTTTCTCGATTGCGACGACTACTGGCTGGAAGAAAAAAACGAAACACAGATTTCACTTCTCAAACGGCATCCCAAAATCTTATGGTCTGCAGGCGGATATGAAATTTGCCGCTATGAAAGCAGCGAAAAAGCACCTGCCGCAATGAATGACAGCCTTTCTAAAAGCTTCACCTCAAGCTATCTGGATTTATACCCTCAAGGCCTCAAGGGGCACACAAACACTATGCTTATTAAACGCTCGCTTTTAGTGGAGGCGGGTCTGTTTGATGAAAATCTCAGGCGTTCTAACGATATAGATATGTGGTTTCGAGTTGCTTTCCGGCAGCCGGAGCTCGTTTATGTAAATTCGCCGCTCGCTGTTCAGCAGAGGCAGTTCAGTTTTATAACGCGCAGCGTGCAGGATGAGAATATCCCGTTCAGACTCGCAGAAAAACTCTCGGCTCAGGCAAAGGATGCTGGCCTAAGCGAGGAGTTTGCCCCGTGCCTGAGGATAATCCTAAAATGGTGGATAATACTGCTGATTCGCTGCGGAAACGGCAGGGCAGTAAGAAGAATATTAACAGATTACGGGAGCATTTTTCCAACCCGTTACAGATTCTCAAACCGTCTCGGCTCATTCCTTCCCAATATTTATTACCATTATCTTCAGCATAAGATACCCGGATTAAAAGATGCGGGCAAAATGGGGGATATCTGATGCAGCCTGAAATTTCTGTGATTATGCCGCTTTACAACAAAGAGAAGACTGTAAGAAGGGCTATAGATTCGATTCTCGCTCAAAGCTTCAAGGATTTTGAGCTGGTGATAGTTAATGATGAATCAACCGATTCGAGCAGGGAAATTGCCGCTGAATACAGCGATGATCGAATCAGGATAATAGACCGTGAAAACGGCGGCTCAGGAGCAGCGAGAAATACCGGAATAGAAAACGCAAATGCGGACCTGCTGGCCTTTCTTGATGCAGATGATCAGTGGCTCCCTTTCTATCTTGAGAACGCCTGCAATGAGATTAAGCGGGCGAACGTGGGAATCGTGGGCACAACTTACTACGAATTCCCCAAGGGCATTGATGTTGCGGATAATTTAGGCAAAAGCGCTTTGCGCGAAGGTATAGGCAGAATATCTTCCCGCGACAGTACGCTGATAGCCTTTGAAAGGCTTCAGTTTTTCCACGTTGGCAATTCGCTCGTGAGAACTGATCTTGCCCGCAGCGTACGCGGATTCGATAACAAAAAACGCAACGGTGTTGACACTGTTTTCTTTTATAAACTGCTTGCAAATGCCGAATATTCTATCATTACTCCCTCTGCTGTGATCCATCACCGAGATGCAAGCGGACTTTCAAACAAAGTGCCTGTTCAATTGCCGACGATATTCTTAGATCCTTCCTGCATACTCAATTTCTGCCCGAAGGAGCTGCGCGGGAAGATGGAAGAGGTGATCAGTTACGTTTCGCTGATGGAGGCGAGAAGACGTGCGAGGAGGGGAATGAAGGCGGATGCAGAATTTCTTTATCAGTCTTTTCCGCGAATGAAGGAATTTCCCAAGCTCTATTCAAAGCTTCAGCGTGAGATGGCTTTCAGCTTTTACTTCAAATACTGGACAGCGTTTAAGCGTTTGATTGGCCCTCCTGTGCGGAGATTCTGCCGTGAGAGATGTGGCGGCAGCAAATTTCACAAACTTGAAGATGTGCTTAGGGAGGCAGGCGCCGGTGAATGAGAAGAGACTGAAAATATCCGCTGTCTTGCCGGCATACAACTCTGCTGAAAGGATAGGCAGAACCATACAAAGCGTTCTTTCCCAGAATCGCCCGCCGGATGAGATTGTCGTTGTTAATGACGGCTCCACAGACCGTACTTCACAGGTTGTTCGCAGTTTTGGAAAGAGAGTTAAGCTGATTGAGCAGCAAAATCAGGGAGCAAGCGCAGCGAGAAACGCAGGGATAAAGGCCGCAGAAGGCGACTGGATTGCTTTTCTTGATTCCGATGATGAGTGGCTGGAAAGGCATCTGGAAACTCAGGAAAGAATCCTGCTTGAAAATCCGTTTCTCGTTTGGTCTGCGGCGAACCACATAAACAACCTCGAATCTGAAAACAAAAGCTTCCCCTTCACCGACCCTGCTGCAGCAAAGGAAATGCTCAACGGCAAAGATTACCACCAAAGCTACTTTAGGGCGTTCAGAAAGCAGGCGACAGGCTGCACTGATACGGTCGTTATTAAGCGGGATGTCTTATTCGAAAGCGGTCTTTTTCGAGAGCAGCAGAAGATCGCAAATGATCTTGATATGTGGTTTCGAATTGCCCATAAATACCCCAGTATAGGCTATTCGCCCGAGCCGGCAGCGATATACCACCTAGACGCCGAATGGAGCATAAGCAGAAGGCTCTGTACGATTGAAGAATTCAGCGACCTCCTCCGCCGGCATATAAAACTTGCCCAAGAGGCGGGCAGCCTTGAAGCTTTTTCTGAGCATATCGGGTGGCAGGTCCCGGCGTGGTGCAGGGCGAGTCTTTTCGATAAAAGGGCATATCAGGTTAGGCAGTTTGCAAAGCAGTTTTCTGATTACCTCCCCGCGTGGAAATATTTTGTTATAATGACTCTCACGATAAACCCGGGGCTCACAATGAAAGCCTTGCGTGCAATATCGAGAGTGGTGCGGAAAACAGGTCTCAGGAAAAGGGCAGTAAGGCCTCCTAAGAGAATCGATGAGTGAAAAGCCAAAAATATCCGTGATAATACCCGCATACAACAATGCTGAGACCATCAGCAGGGCGGTGAAGTCTGCGCTCAATCAAACGCTCGAGCCTCTGGAGGTTATAGTTGTTGACGACTGCAGCACAGATAACACAAGCGAGGTGCTTAAAAGCATTGAAGACAGGATTCGCTTTATTCAGAGGCAGCATAACGGCGGACCCGGGGCTGCGAGAAACGACGGAATAAACGCAATGAAGGGTGAGTGGGCGTCTTTTCTTGATGGAGATGATGAGTGGTACACGGAGAAACTCGAAATTCAGGCAAGATTTCTGAAGAGAAATCCCGAACTGCTCTGGTGCGGTACTAATTATATTATAAAAAAAGATGGGCGGGAAAGCGCTGCAGTACACAAAACCGCCGGTGAGTTAAAAGGCGAATACTTCTCCCTTATGAACAAAGGACTCATCTCCAGCTCCACGATTACCATTATGATAAAGGCTGATGTTTTCGAAGTGTGCGGACTTTTTAAGCCCGAGGTTTACAGAAACGAAGACCGAGACCTTTACTGGCGGATTGCGATGGATTTCCCTGAATACGGCTTTATAAATAAGCCCCTCTCTGTTCAGCATATGGGCAGAGGCAGCGAGGAAGCGATGGCAAAAAGGGCGGCCGCCAAAGACGGCAGATATCTCTTCCCCCTGATAGACAGCAGTCTTGAAAATGCCCGCTTGAAGGGCAGATTTGAGGATTTTAAGCCGTTTGCTGGTAAAATTGTGCGGAATGCGATGCTGTCTATGGTGTTTCTGGAACTTTGGGAATCATTCCGTAAAGCAGAAGAAAAATATTCCCATCTATTGCCGTATTACGAAAGGGCTGCGCTCAGTGTTTGCAGAATTTTTCCGTTCTGTTCTCCTGCTATGAGAGCCGCATACAGGGTTCTTCGTATTGCAGGGCTTGCCGGCAGCGACAGGTTTCTTGACTACTGGAAATATATCAAAGCTAACGGTTTGTCCGGCGAGGAGGAAGGATGAGCAAAGCAGCTGTCGGCATACTCACTTTCAACCGCTCGATAGAGGTTCAAAGGGCGATAGATTCTGTGCTGCCGCAAATGGGCGAGCAGGATGAATTAATAGTTGCTGATAACAACTCCTCCGATAACACTGAAGAGGTGATTAAGAAAAATTATCCGCAGGTGCGGTACATTAAAAACACCT
The DNA here is from genome assembly GCF_002117005.1 of Sedimentisphaera salicampi. Lineage (NCBI taxonomy): Bacteria > Pseudomonadati > Planctomycetota > Phycisphaerae > Sedimentisphaerales > Sedimentisphaeraceae > Sedimentisphaera > Sedimentisphaera salicampi. The sequence goes on along the minus strand of NZ_CP021023.1, from coordinate 1,042,513 downwards.
CAAATCTGGGCGGCCCGGCAGGACGGAATGAAATCTTCAAAATCTGCAAGTCTGATTTTATAATCAATCTTGATGACGACGGCTGGCTTGAAGAGGATGCTGTGGAAAAGGTGAGGGAGGCTTTCGATTCAGACCCTGCTCTCGGAGTTGTCGTTTTCCGGCAGCGTTATCCCGAAAGCGGCAGCGGGGCAAGGCAGTTCGAACAGGCGGGCAGAGAGCCTGCTCATTTTTATGAAGGCGTATGTGCTTTTCGTATGGAGATGCTTGCAGATGTAGGGCTTTATCCAAACGATTTCTTCCAGTACCACGAAGCGCTCGACCTTGGCATCAGGATTCTCGATTCAAAATGGAAGATGATTTCATGCCCAGATGTAGTTATGTGGCATCCGAAGGTCGGCGGGGGCGGGGCAAACGAAGACGGGCGCTGGGATTACTACAAATTCCGGAACTACTTGTACGTAGTAATCCGCAGATTTCCTTTCCCTGAGAATATCATTTTCTTTCTGCGAAAGCTCGGGCTGTATCTCTTTTATGCCCTCAAACATAAGACCTTGCACAAATTTTTCGCTGCATTGAGAGATGTTCTGAAAGCACTGCCTTCCTGCAGGGAGTACGGCAAGGTCAGCAGGCAAACCGTTCGCAAGTATTATAAGGTTATGAAGAGGGTTGAGCGTGAGATGTTTGATTAAAAAAGGCCCGCCCCGTTTTCGGGCGGGCCCTTGTCTTTAGTTTAGCAAAATCTCCTTAATTTAACGAAACCACATTATCTTAGAACGCCTCAGTCCTGCACTCAGTCGAGCGCCATTTTAGGTATCGTCTTCGTCGGCCCCTCGAAATTCTCTGAGCTGCAGGGTGCGTTTGAATGTCTTGGCCGACGCTTTGAGAAAAGCGCCGGCGGTCCACAATAAAACGTATCCTCTAACAGTCCGCAAAGGACTGGTTGGCATCAATTCAGTTTTCAGTAGAACATATTGAAGCTGTTGGCTGGTATCCCGCCCGCTTCAGCGGTTGCGAAGCTTAGGAGAGCAAGAGTTGCTGCGAAAAGGAGTACAAGGAGGATAAATACAGCGACTTCTGCCCCCTCAAGATGATTGCCGCCTTCAAATCGTGTTAAGTTGTGCTTTCGGCCGCTCATTGCTAACCCTTTCACTTAACTTCCTTCTACCTTCTATACTAACATATTAAATCCCATGTTCAAGGGCTTTCTGTATTTTTATTGAGCTGCGATGAATTTAATCCTGCAGGCCTGTAATCTGCCAGTTATCGGCTATGATTGCCAAATGAGCCAAATTTACGCTGCATTCTGCTCCGAGCATTTCTTCCATACCGCTGCCGAGGCAGTCATAGAGCCAGTTTTCAGCTGCAATCTCAAGATCTGCCAGATTTACTTTGCAGTCTTCGTTTATATCGCCCTGAGCGGGGGATATGCTGCATACAGGCTCAATTTCAGCGAATTCAAAACGCTGATTATCATTCCCGCTCCCTGGCCACTGAATTATATTAGCTCCATCATCTGAGGATACTGAGCTTACATCCATCGCCTTTTCGCTGTTTTGTGCTGTGAGCGAGAATTTCCCATCCTCGCTGGGAACAAGCCTCCATTTCTGGCTTGTATGGCCTGTGTAGGATAACTGCTGAAGGCTTGCACCGTTCCCGGCAGACTGGTTTTTCACAGAAAGGCATTTATCCTGAGCGTGTCGGGGTGTTATGCGGAAGAAGCCTTCCTCTGCATCTTCCAGTTTCCATTGCTGATTCTCACCGCCGGAGAAACTGTTTTGCTCAACATTTGCCCCGTCTGCGGAGCTGCTTCCGTTAACTTCGATGCACTTTCCGCTGTGCTGCGGGGTAATTCTGTACCAGAAGCCGGGTTTTGGTTTGTTTCCGATAGTCTCAGCCGGCTGTACAAAATTTTTCACTACAAATGTATGAATACTGTTTTCCGCAATCTCTGCGGTGAATGATTTGCCGGAAATGGCTATGTCGCTTTTGCGCTGATATTGCTCGCTTGAATCAGCGAGGGTGCGCCAGTTTTTTACAGGGCCTTCTGCTGCCTGAAAGGCCGATAAATCGAAGGTGTAGTTCTCAGTTTCGCTGTCGTTTACCACAACGATCACGAGCCTCTCCTTTTCAGGGCTGCAGCTTACAACCATATCTTCTCGTCCGCTGTTCAGGATTAGGTCTCCCTGCTGAATTTTGCGGGTGAACTGAGCGAGAGCGAAGAATTTGTTTTCAGCCTGCCCAACCCAGCTGTTTGGCAGGTTTGCATCAATAAGCCCCCAGTTTGCCCAGTCCAGCGGCTGCCAATAGCACCATGCATTGGGGTGGAGGTAGCGAAAATCAAGGCATATATTTTTTGCCATTTCGATTCCTGTCAGATCGTTCCCGCCATACTCGCTGTTCCACAGCCTCTTGCCTGCATTCCTGTAGTAGAGCTCTTCTCTTGGTCCGTTTGTCCGTTGATAGCCGTGCACGTTTGTCTGACCAATTTTTGATTTTGTCTCAGCCTTGAAGGCGTCGAGGGTGCTAAGTGCCATCGAGAAATGTGATTCATCGGAAGCGGATATTTTCAGTTCAGAAAGACCGCGGGAATCCAGCTCATTTCGCAAAAGGCTGATAATTTGAGCCTGCGAGGAACGGTCGAAATGACAGCCTTCCTGATTATTATCAGCATCCCACCAGTCTGCGATTGGTTCGTTGAAGGGGTCAACGGTAGTGAAGCTTACTCCGAAATGTTCTTGGTAATACTTCGCTACAGTGGCCATATACACTGCGTGGTCATCGAATCTGTCCTGAGCGAGATTGTCTTCGGAACCGGATTCTGAGCCGGAGGGGTTGTTATTTTTGCACATCCACCACATCGGCGAGTTGGAGAAAAGCTCAAAACGGTTTGCACCTCTGGCCTTGGCTTTCTGGAGCATCTGCCGCTGCCGGTCATCGACAGACCAGTCCCAGCTTGCAGAATATGGATCGCTGCTGAGCCAGTCTATCCAGAAGCCTTCCATCTGTCGTGTGTCATGAATATTAGGCGATTCCTGCATCTCAGTGCCGTTGATTGAATTCCAGCTGCACGCACCGGCATTATAGCGAACGATATTCATTCCGAGCCCGGGCAAAGATTTCCCGTTTAAATCGGTATAGTCGTAGGTGAAAAGTATATCTGCAAGGTCGTGGCGGTGGCCGAATTCAGCCGCCCACCAGCAAAGCGAACAGCCCCATCCTTCCCATTCTCCCCAGCAGGTGGATTTATCTATAACAACATTCTGAGCAGACCAGCCCATGCACGGAATAAACAGCAGTAAAGCTGAAGTGAGTATTGATATGCCTGATTTTTTCACGGTATCCCTTTCGATTATATCAATATAATACGATTAATGCCTTTGGGTGGGCAGATTATATATCTTGAGAAGGGCGGAATTTTTTAAAGCTCGCTGTCGAGGATTCTTGAGCGGACTGATGATATATCCACCATAAAGCGCCCGCTCTCAGGCTGCTCACCGGTGGGGAAGCCCTTGCCCAGATATGCCCAGTTGGCAATTGGGTGGTGCGAGATTTGCCTGTATGAATGGTTGTTCATTTTTGCTCTGCTGATCGAGCCGCCTGTGAATATATTTATGGTGTTCCAAGATTGAGGCTTAAGCTCTCCAAGAACCTGATCATTGCCCTCAAATCGCATATAAACGGCATTCTGCCTTGCCACCACTTCTACAGGTACGTCTCTGTCGCCGAAGCTGCAAAGCACGGTTTCCTCCTCAGCGAGCATCTTGAAAGTAAATTCGAGCTGCAGGTAGTCGCCGTACTTTCTCGTGTTGTAGTCGAAATCAAGCCCTGCGGAGGATTCCCCGTTGAAATACAAAAATTTCCTGCCTGCTTCAGTTCCGTATTCCACTGTCCCCGCTTGGCTTTTCTCCGGCAATGTAAATTTTTCCATTAGCTCCTGATCTGTCGGGTCCATATTCAGGATAAGTTCTTTACTTTCGGGGATTGGTTTGTCTCTGGAAGCTTTGCGTTTGAGCTCCCAGAGAAGTCTTTTATACATCTCGCTAAGATATTTCTTATCTGCAGGCGTACTGTAGAGCTTGAGAGCCCTGATATCTCCTGAGAAGCCTGCTTGAGAGTCTGAATTTCCGATTACAGCTTTTGAGCCGGAAAGTCTGCCGAGTTTATCTTTGGGGTATTTCTTTTCGCTAAGTTTTTCGCCTGAGGCATAAAAGGTTATTTTACCCTCAAGAGCATCAAGCCTTGCCCCTACACATTGCCACTGATCGAGATTTTCAATCACTTCAGACTCTATCTCATCCACCTCAGGGAGAACCATAACCTGCCTGCGGCTTTCGATTTTCCAGATAAATCCGCCTTCCTCGGTTCTGCAGTCTAAGATTGTCCCCCCGTTGCCGGTGCGAACCCAAGCACTCGCTGCAAATCCTGTTTCATCGATCTCGAGTTCTTCTTTGGTGTCAATCCTTTGGCCGGAGCTGAAGTGGTAGTAATTTCCTCTTTTCTGGGGTCTTTCAGTATCAGGGAAGCCCTTCGAACGCGGGTATATATAGTACTTCTCCTCTTTCGGCATCTGCATTACCGCAATCTTAATTGCCTGATTCTCGATCCCGCTTGTATAGGAAACAACGAGTCTTTCGCCCCTTATAAAACAGTGCGGATTAAAGGCAAACGGGTCTGTCCTTGATATCGTTCGGCCTGCTTCAAAATCGAAGTTTGGGCCGTGTTTGCAGAAAATAGCAAGGTTGTCGTGAGCGGTTATATCCTCCGAGCGCCCTTTGTATTTCGAATCATTGGTAACGAGGAAGTTTCGCGTAAGCTTTTCGGACTGCTCAAAGCTTTCGGCCTGATTGAAACCTCTCACAGGCGTTTCTACCATATTGAACGGAAATTTCTGGGGATAGCTCCAGTGCTTGCCCCAGTCTATGGATTCTGCGTATATGCAGCTTGGGTCTTCCGGATTGAACTGGGGTTTGATGAAGGCTGAGAGCTTTGTTTCGCCGCTTCGCCAAACAGCGGCATTGAAATCGCCCTTAGGAAGGGGCTTTATTTCGCCGATTTTCTCCCAAGTTTTGCCTTCATCTTTTGTCTGTGCTGTGAGAAGCGTCCTGGAATCCTTATCCAGAACGAGGAAGTTTGCACCAGCTACACCGGCATTTACTATAAAAGGTGTTCCTTGCAGAGTGATATCGGAATTCTTATCAAAGCCTTCAATCTTCGGATAAACGGTTTTCTCGGGCTCGTCCATTTCATCAAAACGGGAAAGTGCAAGCCTGCCGGAAGATGTTTTCCAGAAGAGCCAGAGGCTCCTTCCGTAAATGAAGGGTTCTGCTCTCTTGCCGGAGCTGTCGGATTCGAAAAGCTTTTTCGGCTCAGACCATCTCCTAAGGTCTCGGCTTACGCTGTAGTAGATGTCATTCTTCTCAAACTTTTCATCTCTGCTGTTCCAAAAGCAGTACCAGCCTCCTTTGAACCATACTACAGAGCTGCCGTCGTTGAACCTGCCTGTCTGCTCCGAGCTTCTGATCACCCTGTACTTATGGAGATCCGGCTGGTAAACTTCATAATTCCGCCAAGGTTTGCCTATGGCATCAATCGAAGCTGCAAGCAGCAGAAGTATAAGCAGCCGTTTCATATTTCACCTCCGAAAGCTAATTATCATCGAGCCCCAGATCCACTGATCTTGCCCCGTGGGTAAGGGCTCCTATGGATATTCTGTCAACGCCCGTTTCAGCTACAGCGCGCAGGGTTTGTTCGGTGATCCCGCCGCTGGCTTCGAGCTCTTTGTTTGGGGCGGTTTCGTTTCGCACTTCAACAGCGTAAGACATCTGCTCGGGGCTCATATTGTCCAGAAGGATTATATCAACGCCCTTTACCTTGAGAACAGTATGAAACTGCTCTGCAAGCTCATCAACCTCAACGCATACAAATTTAACCCCTTCCAAGGCCTTGCTCATATCTACGAATCTTCTGAGCTGTGATTCGTGGTCTTCACCGAGGTGGGCAAAGTGGTTGTCTTTGAGCATAACAGCATCAGAGAGGTTGTAGCGATGGTTGAAGCCGCCGCCGCATCTGACGGCAAATTTCTCCAGCTCACGCCAGCCCGGAGTGGTTTTGCGGGTATCGTAGATGCCTGCACCTGTGCCTTTGATAATGTCAACGTATCTCTTTGTTGCCGTTGATACCCCGCAGAGCCTCTGGAGGAAATTCAGAAGAACCCTCTCTGCGCTGAGCATTGCTCGAAGAGGCCCGTAAACAGTTGCGATGGATTCGCCTTTCTTTGCAAAGTGCCCATCGCCAGCGAAGAACTCAATATGAAGCTCGCTGCTGTATTCCTGCAGAACAAGCTCTGCTACCTCACGCCCGCAGAAAACCAAGTCTTCCCTCGCTCTGAGGTATGTTCTCGCGTTGCTGTCTGGAGGTATTGTTATCCTTGTGGTGTGGTCGCCCCCGCCGAAATCTTCTTCAACTGCGAATTTTATCAGCGGCAGGACTCTTTCAATCTCTATTGGTTTAATTTTCATCTCATCTTTTTAATAACGGCAAGTTTCTTTGCCGGCTGCCCTGCGAGCGGCGTTCTTAAAATTTATTCTTAACAGCTCTTCTCAGGAGCACCATAGCCATTGCTTCAATAGCCTCGCATCTGCCCACAGCACCCATACCTTCGTTTGTTTTGGCCTTTATGTTTACCTTCGCAAAGTCCGCACCGCATATATCTGCAATGCTCCTCTTTATCTGCTTCTTATAAGCAGAAAGGTTGGGTTCTTCAGCCTTTATTACTATATCAATATTAACGAATTCCCATTTCTCCGATTCGGTTATCTCTATTACGAACGAAAGCAGCTTTTTGCTGTCTATATTGTGGTATCTTTCGTCGCTGTTCGGGAAAAATTCGCCTATATCACCAATGCAAGCAGCCCCGAGTATGGCATCTATTACAGCATGAATCACTACATCCCCGTCGCTGTGGCCTACGAGGCCCTTGTCAAAAGGGATTTCAACACCTCCGAGGAACAATTTTTCGTCCTCGTCGAGCCTGTGGATATCTGTACCCAGACCCGTTCTGTATTCAAAGGTTGTATCAACTACTTTCACAGCACACCTTTCGTACTTGGTATTTCGTCTCCTGTAACTTTCACCGCAATTCCAAAGGCCTGTCCGAGAGCCTTGAACACGGATTCAGCTATGTGATGGTTGTTCGTTCCGTAAGGCACATTTATATGCATATTTATTCTCGCAGAATTTGTGAAAGACCGCAGAAATTCTTCCAGCAGCTCCACATCAAACGAGCCTATCCTGCTGCTCGAAAATTGCACATTATACGCAAGGAAAGGGCGTCCTGATATATCAACAGAGGTATTCGCCAGGGCGTCTTCCATAGGAACGCTTGCCCAGCCGTATCTGTTAATTCCGCGTTTATCGCCCAGAGCCTCGTTGAATGCTGTGCCAAGGCAGATTGCGGCATCCTCGCAGGTATGGTGGCTGTCAACTTCATAATCTCCAGCGGCTTTGACAGTAATGTCAATCCCGCTGTGTTTGCTTAAATGGGCAAGCATATGGTCGAGAAAACCGATGCCGGTGTTGGCTTTGCAGATGCCCTTCCCGTCCAGATCGACGCTCAGGTTTACCTGCGTTTCGGTGGTTTTGCGGTTTATCTCTGCCTTCCTTTCAGACATAACTTTTCTCCTAAAGGGCTGGTAGTATCGTGCTCAGGGTGTCGAGCAGTTTGTTGTTTTGATTATTTGTTCCTACGGTAATCCTAAGCTTATCTCGAAGACCGTCAAGGTCGAAATAGCGAACTATGATGCCTGCTTCGAAAAGCTTATTGTATATCTGCTTTGCTTCTGGATGCTGGGCCAGCACGAAGTTTGTATGGCTCTTATTCACCTCAAAGCCGAGTTTCACCAGCTCAACGCGAAGCGTTTCTCTCTGCTGTTTTATCTTTTCAACCGTTTTGCGGAAGTAGTTCTGATCAGCGAGGGCTGCGGAGGCGATCTCCACCGAAAGCCGGTTTACGTTGTACGAATCGCGCACCTTATTGAGCCCTTCAAGCAGATTCTCCGATACGATCCCGTATCCGAAGCGAAGCCCTGCAAGCCCGTACCCCTTAGACATAGACCTGAGCACGATTATATTGTCGAATTCTTTCACAAGCGGTGCGCAGCTTGCCGGAGCGAAATCCACATACGCCTCGTCTATCAGCAGGATTCCGAGCCCTTCAAGCCTTGCCGCAAGCATTGAGATTCTGTCAGGCGTGATGAAATCGCCTGTGGGGGCGTTCGGATTGCACAGGATGCTCAGCGAAGCGGATATCTCTGCGATTTTCTGCACGGCCTCATCCGGCTGATATGTTACTCGAAGTGCCGAGCAGCCCTGAATACCTGAAAGCTCGTCGTAGAGTGAATAAGTGGGCGATGCCCAGCATACGTTTCGTTTTTCATCTGTGAAAGCCCTGAAAGCGAGCGTGAGCAGTTCATCTCCGCCGTTGGTGCAGATTATGTTGTCTATGCCGACGTTGTTTACCTCAGCGGCAATCTTGCGGAATTTATCTGCCGAGGGCTGAGGATATTTGCGAAGCTCGTCCGGACTGAAGTTTTTAAGGGCTTCTCCCGCCTTTGGAGATGGCCCGTATGCATTCTCATTGGTGTTGAGCTTTATAACATCATTTCCTGCCGGCTGGTAACCGGGAACATAGGCCTCTAAATTTTCAATATTTTCTCTGAAATAGCCCATCATTTGTTCCATAAATAATCTATGAGTTTTGCAAGCTCTTTCCGCAAATCTCTTCTGTCTATTATCATATCCACGAACCCGTGTTCAAGGAGGAATTCGCTTCTCTGAAATCCTTCAGGCAAATCAACGTTTATCGTCTGCTTGATAACTCTCGGGCCTGCAAAGCCGATAAGGGCTCCGGGCTCTGCTGCAATAATATCGCCCAGCATCGCAAAGCTCGCTGTTACTCCGCCTGTTGTGGGGTCCGTGAGGATGGGGATGAAAAGCCCTCCCGCATCATCGAGCCGGGAAAGGGCGGCGCTGGTTTTTGCCATCTGCTGCACCGAGATTACCCCCTCGTGCATCCTTGCTCCGCCGCTGCATACCACCATTATCAAAGGCACTTTTTCCTCAACAGCTCTTTCTGCCGCTCGGCAGAATTTCTCGCCTACTACCTCGCCCATTGAGCCCATCAGGAAACTCGAATCCATAACTCCGAGGATCACCCTTCGGCCTTTTATGAATGCGCGCCCGATTTTTACTGCCTCTGTGGAGCCGCTTTTTTCGGCATCTGTTCTGAGTCTGTCTTTATAGCTCGTTCCCCGGAAGTGAAAATTCAGAGGGTCTGAGCTGATCAGCTCAGAATCGAACTCTTCAAATGAGCTTTCATCTGCGAGCTGTTTTATCCTTGTATCGGCATCAATGCGGAAATGCTGACCGCATTCTGTGCAGATATGCATATTCGAAGCTACGGCCTTGCAGTAGAGCGTGTTTTTGCAGCTGCTGCACTGCATCCAAACGCCTTCTGGCATTTCAAGCCGGGGGTTGAGCGAAAAACCGCCCCAGTTAGACCTTGGTTTTTTTGCCATAAATTTTAATTCCCTGCTGAAGGTTTTATAAGGCCTCTCAGTTAACTTTGAACCGCTAATTATGCTCAAGCGGACTGAGCTTTAAGAGAATAATTATATTCATACAAAAGCCTATTTCGAGAAAAAAACAATTAGTAAAACGAAGTCTCCAACCCTTTTAAAGCCTTCGCCGGAAGATTTAGAAGGTTTCTGTATTATTTTTTCCTGCATCTACAGTGAATTTATTGTATATTTTACTGTTCAAAAATTTATCCGCTCTTGTATAATCGGGGCAGTGAAAACTTATTCAGGTTTGTCTTTGATAAATTCAAAAAGTTCTTTTCAATGTCGGGCAATGTTTGGAGCAAATTTCCTTTATTGCAGAAAGTTTTTTTGAGCAGTTCTTCTTTGAGATAAAAAACAGAACACCTCTGGAATAAAGCTGTATGTAAGATCCTGTTTGGCAAGGGCTTATGCGAACAGAACTGCAGCCGGGCATTGTAATGTAAAAACTGCACAGTTAAGGCCTGTAGTTTTTTCTTGACAAGGGGGCTGTTTTTTTATATTTAATCTGCTCTGTTTTGCAAAATGAATTAAGCCCCGCCGCTTGCGTTAAGCCGTGGGGCGATAGTTTTTAGTGGTAAAGTACTATAAATTTGACAGCAAACATATATAAACGGAGATAATAATGCAGCCAGTAAAAAAGACGAGTCGTTCCCGCACTAGGACAAGAAGAGCTCATCACGCCCTTCGCCCTGTGAACTACTCTGTATGCCAGCAGTGTGGCGAGTCTAAGCTGCCTCATGCGGCCTGCGGAAACTGCGGGTACTACAACAAGAAGATAAGTATTGATATCGATACGGAGGCCGCAAGCTGAAAATGCGAGTTGCCTTGGACGTAATGGGCGGAGACGGAGCTCCCGGGGTTAATATTGAAGGAGCCCTGCTCGCTGCTAAGGAAATTGAAAAGGGCGATGCCATATATCTGGTAGGCCCCGAAGAGATTGTTAAAAACAAACTCAGTGAATTCAAAAATGCCTCTAAGTTTGACAATCTTGAGATAATCCACGCACCGGAAGTAATCGGTATGGAAGAACCTCCTGTGGAGGCGATTAAGAAGAAACGCAGCAGCTCTATTGCTGTTATGGCGAAGATGGCGTCCAAAGGTGAGGTAGATGCTATAGTTTCTGCGGGCAATACAGGAGCCTGCGTAGCTGCAAGTCAGCTCAGAATGAGAAATCTTCCCGGCGTGAACAGGCCGGGTATTGCAGTTGTTTTCCCTACAAAAACAGGCCCGCACGTTGTATGTGATGTTGGGGCGAATGTGTCCTGCAAGCCGATCAACATATATCAGTATGCGATTATGGCAAGCGTTTATTCAAGTCAGATGCTTGGTATAGAAAAGCCGAGAGTGGGGCTATTGAGTATAGGTGAGGAGGAAAGCAAAGGCAATGAGGTTACAAAGAAAACACGTGCGCTTTTAAGAGACGATGAAGACCTAAACTTCATTGGAAACATTGAAGGAAGGGATGTTTTTAAGGGTGTTTGCGATGTTACAGTTTGCGAGGGTTTTGTTGGTAATATTGTGTTAAAGCTAACCGAGGGGCTTGTTGACCACCTCTTCGGGGCTATAAGAGATGAACTGAAAAAAGAAAATATGCTCTTTGCCCTTAAATTCAAGGGTATGATGAAGCGTTTTTACAAGAAATACGACTATCATGAGTATGGAGGTGCGCTGCTTCTGGGCGTGAACGGAACTTCTGTTATATGCCACGGGTCGAGTGTGCCACGTTCTATAAAGAATGCAGTGCTTGCAGCCGAGAGATTCACAAACAAACAAATAAACGACCAGATAGTTGATTGGCTGTCCAGCAGGTCTGTGGAGACTCCGCAATGAGCAATAATAATCCAAAAGTACAATTGCCCTCAAGGAGCGCAGTGATCGCCGGAACAGGTTCGGCGCTTCCGGGGAATATCCTTACCAACGATGATCTGACAAAAATCGTAGAAACCAACGACGAATGGATCACTACAAGAACAGGAATCAAGGAAAGGCACATAGCCGGCGAGAATGAAACCACCGCTTCACTTGCTGCTGAGGCTGCAAGGAAGGCGCTTGAGCAGGCCAGGATGGATCCTGAAGAGCTTGATTTAATAATAGTTGCCACGGTTACACCGGAGATGGTTTTTCCCTCGACTGCATGTTTTGTGCAGGCTGATTTGGGAGCGAAGAATTCAGCGGCGTACGACCTTTCTGCCGCATGCAGCGGGTTTGTATTCGCCCTTATGACAGCGGCCAACTGCATAAATAACGGTGCTTTGAATAATGTGCTTGTGATAGGTGCTGAAACGCTCAGCAAGATAACCAACTATAAAGACCGCGCAAGCTGCATACTTTTCGGAGATGGGGCAGGGGCGGCTGTGGTTAAGGCCTCAGACGAGCAGGAAAAAGGGATTTTGTACAGCAATATGGGCTCAGACGGCACAGGCTGGACTGCCCTGAACTGCCAGGCCTATGGCTCAAAGTATCCCGCGGATAAGCCGCTGGAGGATGAGGCCAAGAAATATATGTTCATAAACGGCAGAGAAGTATATCAGCTCGCCGTGAGAAAGATAGTGGAAACAGTAGAAGACTGCCTTGATAAAACAGGCCTCAAAAGCGAGGATATTAAGAAGGTTGTACCGCATCAGATGAATGCGAGAATAATCGAATCCAGCGCCAAGAGGCTCGGTCTTACTCAGGACCAGCTCTTTGTTAATATAGATAAAACCGGCAACACCTCGGCAGCTTCAATACCAATCGCCCTTGATGAATGTAACAGGGCAGGCCATATTTCCGAAGGCGACTACGTAGCACTGGTTGCATTCGGTGCAGGCCTTACCTGGGGCGGAAACATCATTAAATTTTGATTGAAGGCGTTTGATATGAGTATAGCGTTTATATTTCCCGGGCAGGGATCGCAGATTGTTGGAATGGGCAAACAAACCGCTGAAGATTTTCCTGAAGCAAAGGAGATCTTTCAAAGGGCTGATGAGGCAGTGGGCTGGAAAGTTTCTCAGTACTGCTTTGAAGGCCCTCAGGACGAGCTCAATAAAACCAGCATCTCCCAGCCTGCTATATTTGCAGCAAGTGTTGCGATGCTGGAAGTAATCAAGAACAGAACAGCTCTTAAGCCTGATGTAACAGCGGGGCTCAGTCTTGGTGAATACACCGCTCTATACGCAGCCGGTATGCTGAGCTTTGAAGATGCAGCGGTGCTTGTTCAGCAGAGAGGCGAGGCAATGCAGAAGGCAGCCGAAAATTCCTCGGGCTCGATGCTCAGCGTTCTCAAGCTTGATGAGGATAAGGTTATGGAGGTAGTGGAAAAGGCGCGGCAGGGCGATACTCTCGTAGCGGCGAATTTCAACTGCCCCGGACAGATTGTCCTCAGCGGCAGCCCTGAAGCCTGCAGCAGAGCAGCAGAGCTGGCAAGCGAGATGGGAGCCTTGAAAACGGTAGAGCTCGCGGTAGCCGGAGCGTTTCACTCGCCGCTTATGCAGCCCGCAGCAGATGCCCTAAGAGAAGCCTTAAACAGCAAAGAGATTGTTCTGGGCAAAGCTAAGGTGATTTCCAACGCCTCAGCGGAGTATTATTCCTCTGCTGAGCATGTTCGAGATGGGCTCTGCCTCCAGCTGACAAGCTCTGTATTGTGGCAGAGATGTATGGAAAGGCTTATCGAAGACGGAACAGATGATTTTTACGAGATCGGCCCGGGCAGGGTGCTCACCGGTCTTATGAAAAAGATTGACAGAAAACAGAAAGTTACGAATCTAAGCAATGCAGGCTCAATAAAGAAATTTATCGAGAGCCTTGAAGATTGATTGGATTTGAGAAGGAAAGTTTGATATGTCAGAGAAAAGATTAGCAGTAGTAACAGGTGCGGCAAGAGGAATCGGCCGCGCTATAGTTCTTGAGCTGCTCAGAGAAGGAAGAGCCGTTGCAGGGCTCGATATAAATCAGGAACAGCTTGATGAGCTTAAGGAAGTGGTTCAGAAGGAAGGTTTTGAAGTAGAAGCAAGGCTTTGCGATATAACAAACCTTGATGAGCTTACAAAAACCCTTGATGAGCTTTCCGAAGCCTACGGCGGCGTGGGAATCCTCGTAAACAACGCAGGTGTTACCCGAGATAAACTTATGATGCAGATGGAAGAACAGGATTACGACATCCCGCTGAACGTGAACCTAAAGGCCGCTTTTATGGCTACAAAGACCGTTCTCAGAGCTATGGTGAAGAATAAGTTCGGAAGGGTTGTTAATATCAGCTCGGTTGCTGGTGTTATGGGGCAGGCAGGCTCTGCAAATTACGCTGCGAGCAAGTCCGGCCTTATCGGCATGAGCAAGTCCCTTGCCAGGGAAGTGGGCAAGAAGAATGTTACGGTAAACTGCATCGCTCCGGGATTCATTGAAACTGATATGACCAGCGTATTGCCTGATTCGGTTAAAAATGCAGCCAAGGCTGTGATTCCGATGAGAAAATACGGCAGACCGGAAGACGTGGCAAAGGCTGTAGCTTTTCTTTCAAGAGACGAATCAAGCTACATTACCGGACAGGTGCTTTGCGTGGACGGCGGGATGGCGATGTAGCCGGAAAGTGTCCAACCGCTAAAATAATGTTAAAATTTAATAAGATTTCATTTGAATTTGGATTACGTGTCGGTATTATACCGCCGCAGGATTTGGAAACAGAAAAGAAACTTTCTAATTTATTAGGAGAATAGAGAATGGAACGTCAGGAAGTATTCGAAAAGGTCGTTGAGATTGTAAGCGAGCAGATGGGTGTGGACCCTGAGTCTATCACTGAAGAAACATCTTTTATCAATGATCTAAACGCGGATTCGCTTGACACAGTGGAACTGGTGATGGAATTTGAGGATGCATTTGATACCAGCATTCCTGAAGAGGAAGCTGAAAAGATCCAGACCGTCAGCGCTGCTGTTGATTACATTTTGAAAGTAGCAGAGTAACTCGATTAAACCAAGCTTGATTATGGATAAACGTAGAGTTGTAATAACCGGGATGGGCTGTGTAACCGCCTATGGCGAGACAGTTGACAGTCTGTTTGATAACCTCTGTAAGGGCAATAGCGGCGTCTCTAAAATCGAAGGGTTTGATCCCTCCGATTACGACGTGAAGATAGCCGGTGAGTGCACAAACTTCGATGTAAGCAAATACATTGAACGCAGAAAAGCCAAACGCCTTGACAGATTCAGTCAATTTGCTCTTGTAAGCTCGATGACAGCTTTTGAAGAGAGCGGTTTAGATTTGTCTATTCCGGAAGAAGCCGAGAGAACCGGGGTCTTGATTGGCTCTGGCATCGGCGGCATACAGGAAATAGAAACTCAGCATAAAAGGCTTCTTGCCAAAGGGCCTTCGAAAGTTTCAGCATTTTGTGTGCCCAAACTAATGGTAAACGCAGCTTCAGGATGCGTGTCAATTGAACTCGGAGCCAAAGGACCGAATCTTTGCGTTGTTACAGCTTGCGCTTCTGCAGCTCACTCCATAGGAGAAGCTTTCAGAATGGTACAGGACGGCGATGCCGACGTAATGATTACAGGCGGAAGCGAGGCGGCAGTTTCGCCGATAGCGCTTGCTTCTTTCTGTTCGCTCAAATCATTGAGCACGCGGAATGATGAGCCCGAAAAGGCCTCACGCCCGTTCGATGTGGAAAGAGACGGATTCATACTCTCTGAAGGTGCCGGAACTGTGATACTCGAGGAGTATGAGCATGCGGTCAAACGCGGGGCAAAGATATATGCCGAGCTTGCGGGCTATTCAGCCACCGGCGATGCCCATCATATCACTGCTCCTCTGCCGGATGGTGCGGGAGCGGCAAGAGGTATGAAACTTGCCCTCAATGATGCGGGAGTTAATCCCGAAGATGTGGATTACATCAATGCCCACGGGACAAGCACTCAGCTCAATGACATTGCTGAAACACTCGCAATAAGGAGCGTATTCGGCGAACATGCAGACAGGCCTGCAATCAGCTCCACCAAGAGCTGCACAGGGCATTTCCTTGGAGCAAGCGGGGCGATAGAGCTGATTGTTTCGGCGAGGTCAATAGATGATTCTATAATTCCGCTTACTGCGAACACAGAAAATCTCGATGAGAAATGCCTTCCTCAGCTCAACCATATACTTGGTGAGTCTGTGCAAAGGGATGTAGATGTTGTGCTGAGCAATTCGCTCGGTTTTGGCGGGCACAATGCCTCACTGGTTCTCAAGAAGGTGAAATAAGTTTTGTATTGAAAATAAAAGCCCCTTAATCAAGGGGCTTTTTAATGCTCTGAAATTCTTATTGAAGCGGGATTTTCAGTTCCTTCACTTTTTTTCCCACGGCTTTTGAATAAAAATCTTTTCCCTTGTCTAAGTTGTTTTCGATAGTTTTTTCAAACAAGCTTCCCACTACTACTCCATCCCCTGCAAATGCAATTTTCTCCGCATCCTCAGGCGAGGATACTCCAAATCCCATGCAGACAGGCAGTTTTGTATGCTGTTTAATCTGGCCAGCGTGCGCCGCAACAGATTCGGGATCGAGCCCGCCTGTTCCTGTAATTCCCACGCGGTTGATCATATAAATAAAGCCCTCTCCTGCCTTGCATATTGTTTCAAGTCTTGCCTCATCGGTTGTGGGGGCGGCGAGTTTAATCAGCGCAAAATCTTCTGCGGATGAATGTTTATCCCTGATTGATTTGAAGTCTTCTGATTCCTCATGCGGCATATCAACCGCCAGAAGACCGTCTGCCCCTGCCTCAAGTGCCTCTTTGATAAACCTTTCATACCCAAACCGGTAGATTGGGTTGAGATATGAGAAGATGATAATCGGCTGATTGTAATTCTCTCTCAAGGCTGCTGTCATCTGGAGTATTTTGCTCAGATTCGCCCCTGCCTTTAAGGATCTCGCAGAAGACCGCTGTATCACATCGCCGTCGGCGGTGGGGTCTGAGAAAGGAATGCCCAATTCGAGTATATCAAGACCGTTATTGAACATCTCCGATACCACAGCAAGCGAGCCTTCCATATCCGGATCGCCTGCGGTGATAAAGCCGACAAGGGCTTTAGCATTTTCGTTTTTGAGTTTAGTAAAGGTGTCTTTAATTCTGCTCATTTTATTATCCAAAGCTGTGTTGTTATTATTATCTGCTACATACCAAGAATAGATATCGCGCTGGTGAGGTCTTTATCACCTCTTCCGGAGAGGTTTACCAGCATATTTTTGCCCCTGCCCAGCTCGGCAGCGTATTTAACTGCATAGCTTATCGCATGCGAGCTCTCCAGAGCGGGGATAATCCCCTCCTTTTCCGAAAGCAGGCAGAAGGCGTCCATAGCTTCGCTGTCGGTGATTGTTTCGTATTTTGCCCTGCTGATTTCTTTCAGTATGGCATGCTCAGGCCCTACGCCGGGATAATCCAGCCCCGCTGATACCGAATAGGCCTCGCTGATCTGTCCGTATTCATCCTGAAGCACGTAAGACTTAGACCCGTGCAGAATTCCCACAGACCCGTGTGTGAGGCTTGCCGCATGCTCACCAGTTTCGATCCCTCTGCCCGCAGCCTCAACTCCTACAAGCTCAATATTATCGTCTGCAAGGAAGGGATAGAATATGCCCATCGCATTGCTGCCTCCGCCAATGCAGGCAACGATTGAATCGGGCAGCTTTCCGGTGTCTTCGAGCATCTGCTCCCGAGCCTCCTCGCCGATAACCTTCTGGAAATCGCGTACGAGAATTGGATAAGGATGGGGCCCCGCAACAGTTCCGATAACGTAAAACGTATCTTCAACGGCGGTTGTCCAGTATCGAAGGGCGGCGTTCATTGCGTCTTTGAGCGTGCCTGTCCCCCCGTCAACTTGAATCACCTCAGCACCCATAAGCCGCATTCTGTCAACGTTGGGCTTCTGTCGTTTTATGTCCTCCCTGCCCATAAACACCTTGCACTCCATTCCCAGCAGGGCGGCTACTGTAGCAGTAGCTACGCCGTGCTGGCCGGCGCCGGTTTCAGCAATGAGCTTGCGCTTGTTCATATATTTTGCGAGCAGTCCCTGCCCCATAGTATTGTTTATTTTGTGTGCGCCGGTATGAACGAGATCTTCGCGTTTGAGGTATATATTTGCTCCCCCAGCATATTCGCTCAGGTGAGAGGCAAAATAAAGCGGCGAAGGCCTGCCCACGTATTTCTTAAGCAGTTCCGACAGTTCGCTCTTGAAGCTTTCATTCTGCATATATTTTTTTCTCGCCTCGTCCAGTTCAAGGATAGCGGGCATAAGCGTCTCGCCAACGTACATCCCGCCGAACTGGCCGAAATGACCTCTGCTGTCCGGATAATTGTAATTGTTGTTCATTCTAAAAGATCCTTTTTATTTTCCGTTCGTATTTAATTTCCTGCATTGCATTCCCGAGGGTGTCAAAAAGGCTCTTCACCTTGCCCATATCCTTTACTCCAGGGCTCGATTCCACTGCACTGCTAAGATCAATGCCGTCCGGGTAAGCCTCGCTTATTGCCTGCGTGAGATTCTCTTCGTTTATCCCGCCTGCAAGGAGAAACGGGCGTTTGCCTGATATGCACTTCGAATCCCCCCAGTTCCATTCCAAAGCATTCCCGCCCGGAAGCTCGCCGCTGCCTGATTCCAGAAGAAGGGGAAAGCCTGTGAATCTCTCTGTAATAAGATCCATGGCTGCCTCAAAAGCCTTCAGCTTTTTGATTACTCCCAGCCCCTTTTCTTGGAGCTGTTTTGCAAATTCCGGCGTCTCGCTGCCGTGAAGCTGAAACCAGTTAATCCCTGTTTCCCTGTGAATCTCTTCTATTTGCTCAAGGCTTTTATCTACAGTAACTGCCACAACAGGCCTTTCCCCCGCTGCTTCCTTAATCTGCTTAGCCAGAGCCGAATCCACGAACCTCGGGCTCTTTTCGTAGGACACAACACCCACAGCAGACGCTCCGTATTCAAAGCATCTTACTGCATCGCAAGGGTTTGTAAGCCCGCATATCTTTACCTGCAATCCAGATAGATTCACTGCTTCCCCCTGAGCTCTCTTATAAATTCCACAGGGCTGCTGCTTCGCATAATGCTTTCTCCTATCAGGAAATTTGATATTCCGTAATTTTTTGAAAGCTGCACATCTGCTATCGTGTTGATCCCGCTCAGGGCAACCGGAAGCTGGTATCTCTCGAGTTTTGAGGCCAGAGATATAGCGTTTGATACGCTGGTTTCAAAAGTTTTGAGGTTTCGGTTGTTTATGCCTACAATTCTCGGGTCTATATCGGAGATCCGGCTAAGTTCGGCCTCGTCGTGGATTTCTACCAACACATCAAGCCCGATTTCCCTCGCTATGTGGTAGTATTCTGAGAGCTGCTTGTCTTCCAGACAACCCACAATAAGCAGTATTGCATCTGCCTTAGCTGCGGCAGATTCATATATCTGATACTCTGTTACGATGAAATCCTTACGCAGAACGGGAAGCGTTGAAGCCTGTTTCACGCTGCGCAGGTCTTCAAGCGAGCCGTTGAAGTAGTCCGGTTCTGTAAGCACGGATATTGCACATGCCCCGCCTTCTTCATAGGTCCTTGCGGTTTGAGCAGTATCAACGCTTTCTTTAATAATTCCCTTGGAAGGAGATCGGCGTTTGATCTCAGCGATTATATTTATTGCATCAAAGTCCTGTTTCAGTGCCCTGAAGAAACGTCTCTTGGGTCTGTCGGAATCAATCTCCGCCTTTATAGATTCAATCGGCCTGTTTTGCTTGTCTTGCGCAACAAGCTCAAGCCGCCTTTCCACAATCTCCGCTAATATGTTTCTCTGCTCTGTTTTCATTATGCAAACTCCGCCAGTTCTTTCAGTTTATTCTTGGCCTTGCCCTGATCGATAACCTCTTCAGCAATTTTGATTCCTTCCTCTATCCCTTCGGCCTCTCCGCCCGCAGTGATTGCGAAAGCCGCATTTATTACCACAACATCCCTTGCAGGGCTCTTACTGCCTGAAAAAATATCGTCTATTATCTCAGCATTCTGCTGCACATCACCGCCTTTCAGTGATTCGGGTTCTGCATAGCTTCCGAAATAGATATCCGGATAAAGCTCATATGTCTTCACTGTCCCATTGTTCAGCTCGCTTATGCGGGTGGAATCGCATACGGAGATCTCATCGAGCCCGTCATTGCCGTGGACGATAAATGCCCTCTGGGAACCCAGCAGATTCAAGGCGTTTGCGAACATCTCTGTAAGCTCCGGTGCAAACACGCCCAGAAGCTGGCGTCTTGTGCCCGCAGGATTGGTAAGAGGCCCAAGCATATTGAATATGCTTCTTATCCCGAGTTCTTTTCTCGGGCCGGCGGCGTGTTTCATTGACGAGTGAAACTTTGGCGCAAAGAGAAATCCTATCCCGATCGTGTCCACAGCATCGGCCACAATTTCAGGCTCCACGTCCAGATTAACCCCGAAGGCTTCAAGGACATCTGCGCTCCCGCATTTGCTTGAAACGCTCCTGTTACCGTGCTTGGCAACGCTTACCCCCGCTCCGGCGGCAACGAAGGCAGTGGCGGTGGAGATGTTGAACGTGCCTAGGCTGTCTCCGCCTGTCCCGCAGGTGTCTATATGGTTAGAGGCGGTAAGCTGCATCTTTCTCGCCTTAGCACGCATAGCCGAGGCGGCTCCAGCCAGCTCTTCAAATGATACCCCCTTGCAGGCAAGTCCCATAATCAGAGCTCCCGTCTGAGAGCCGGTAAGATCGCCTGAGAGCATATGATCGAAAAGCTCTGCAACCTGCCTGCGGGATAAATCGTTCTTTGCAATTAAATTATTCAGTACATCAGAAATCATCGTTCAATCTCCCTTAAATTAATGCCTCGGCGAATCTGCCTGCCCCGCCGTCTTTATCGGTGAGCAGTTTGGCCTGATTTATAAAATTCCGCAGCATCCTTTTGCCGTGCGGACTCATTATCGATTCCGGATGAAACTGCACGCCTTCGGTGAAGTGGCTTCTATGGCGAAGCCCCATAATCTCACCGTCTTCGCTCTCAGCGGTTATCACCAGCTCTTCCGGCAGCGAATCTCGGTCAACCACGAGCGAATGATATCTCATCGCCCTGAATGGTTTCTTGAAGCCGGAGAATATTCCCTTGGCATCGTTTGTTATCTCGGAGGTTTTTCCGTGCATAATTTTTCCCGCGCGTATTATCTTTCCGCCAAATGCCTCAGCAATAGCCTGATGACCAAGACAAACCCCCAGAATCGGAATCTTTCCGCTGAATTTTTTTACCGTTTCAACGGAAATTCCCGCATGAGACGGCCTTCCCGGCCCGGGTGATATTACTATTGCCTCAGGATTCATCTTCTCTATCTCAGGGCAGGTAAGGGCGTCGTTTCTGTAAACCGCAGTTTCCGCCTCAAGCTCCCTGAGATACTGCTCAAGATTATAGGTGAATGAGTCGTAATTATCTATTAGAAGTATCATTGCTCAGCCTTTCTTTTCTATTAATTAATGGCTTCCCGGGAGCATAACTTCCTCTATGAAAGTTAGAGCTCTCTGGATAGACATAGATTTATTAACTGTTTCGATATATTCGCTCTCGGGATCTGAATCTGCCACTATTCCTGCCCCTGCCTGTACTGTAACCTTATCTTTTTCCACAACAGCAGTTCGTATCGTAATAGCCATATCCATATCCCCGTTGAATGAGATATAGCCTGCGCAGCCGCCGTATGGGCCTCTGGGCTCCTCTTCCATCTCGCCGATAATCTCCATCGCCCGAACCTTCGGAGCTCCTGAGAGCGTTCCTGCGGGAAAGGCAGCACGGATGAGGTCGAAGCAGTCTTTCTGCTGCCTGATATTGCACTCAACATTCGATACAAGGTGCATAACGTGCGAATACCGCTCCACTATCATCAGGTCCGTTACCTGAACGGTGCCGGTTTGGGCGATTCGTCCGAGGTCGTTCCTGCCGAGGTCCACAAGCATCAGGTGCTCAGCACGTTCTTTCTCGTCTTTTAGCAGTTCATCGGCGAGTTTGCGGTCTTGCTGCTGGCTTGCTCCTCTTTTTCTCGTGCCTGCAATCGGCTTCAGAAAAGCCTTATCGTTTTCAAGGCGAACCATCGTTTCAGGGGATGAGCCCACAAGGGTTCTCTCATCTATATCGATGAAGAACATATAAGGCGAGGGGTTAATATAACGCTGTGCCCTGTAAAGCGAGAGCGGACTGACCCGGTGTTCACATATAAAGGGGTGCGATATCACAGCCTGAATTATATCGCCTTCTGCTATATGCTCCTTAACCTTCTCCACCTTTTCCATAAATTCTTCTTTGCCGCAGGTCGGCTTCACTGAGAAATCCCCGTCGTCCTTGGCTATTGTGGAAACTGCCGGGGTTTGAAGCATATGCCTTACCGAGATTACCTTATCAGCGGCCTGCTTATAGGCTTGCTTCGGATCGGAGACCTCTTCTTTGAAGGCGAGGGCGGCGCATATTGAGGTGTGTTTTGAATTATCGAAAGATATAATCACCTCCGGCACTACAAAACAAGCAATTGACTTATCTTTTTCGAGCTTGTTGGGGATTTTTTCAAAGAAGCTCACCATCTCGTAGTTCATATATCCCACCAGGCCGGCTGGCATCCTTTCAATTCTGCTGATATGTGCAAGATTATACTCTGATGAAATCTTCCGCAGAACATCAAAAGGCCGGCCTTCATGGGCGATGGTTTCCTTGCCGCTCGTGCCTGTGATCACAACGTTTTCAGCAAACACCTCCACCTTCTTGTGAACGCCTATGCCTATGAAGCTGTATTTGCCCCAGCGATCTCCGCCTTCAACGCTCTCGAGCAGGAAAATCCGCCCTTGGTAGGCGTCGTAAAGTTTTGCGAACAGAGATACAGGCGTCTCCATATCAGCAAGAAATTCCGAACATACCACTCCCACGCTGTTTTCTGCAAACTGCTTCTTAAACTCATCGAAATCGGGGAACTTGTCTAAATTCATTTTAATATAACCTTCAAATCTTTTCTAAATTTAACAAAAAAAGCCGTAAACTTTGAGAGAGCTTACGGCTTAAATACCTTTTTTAAGTGCACAACTTTTCCGGAAGCTTCTCTCATTTCTCAGGAAGCCAGCACCAGTAAAAGCTGTTGTATGCACATGTAATCATAAAAATTTTTCCTTTTCGTTTCTATTTACAGAAACATCATATTAAAATAAAAACGGCAATCAAGTTTAAAAACTGTTATTTTTAAATTTTTTGCCGTTTTTGTTTATTTCTGCTTTTCTTTTTGCTGGTTTTTGTCCTTATCAGGCTCAGAAGGCTTGCTTTGTTTTTTCGGTTCCTTTTTTTGCTCTTCTTTTTCGGGAGTCAGTGAATCGAGGAATTTTTTCCATTCAGGCTTGCCTGTTGCAGGTATAGTGCTCAGTTTCTCAAGGAATGCGGCCTTATTTTCCTTGCTGATTTCTTTATCGTTCAGCAGAGAGAGGGTTAGCTTATGTGCCTGCGAGTCTTTTGTGAAATCTGTCCTGCTTATAACCAGCTTTAGCACTTCGCTGAAGCCTGAATAATCCTTTATCTTCGCAAATACGTTCAAAGCCCTGTTCTGCTGCTCGGGAGAAAGGGTGTCCGCTGACATAAGCTTTCTGTAGCAAACAGCAGCCTGCTGATGCATATTTCTGGAATAAAGGGCATTGGCAGCTGTTTTGAAAGATCCAATGGAAAGGTTGTTTTTCTGCATCGCAGCCTCAAGCAGTTCAGCCTTCTTTTTCTCAGGCATATCATAGCTCTGCAGATGAGAAACAACTGTATCAGAAACCTTCCCGTCTGTTCTTTTCATTATGCTTTTAAGGGCATCTGCTGCCTGCTCGGGCATTTGCTTTATCTTGCTTTCTATCCATTTAACGTCCTTGCCGTTGCCGGCCTGAGAGGCTATCTGAAGTGATTTGGATAGTATCTGCTCTGACCTATTGTAAAGCTCGGCGCTGCGGATCTTCTGGAGCAGATCAGACTTGCTTATAACCTCAAGGCAGGATATTGCCGCACTGAGAAGTTTGTCGTTCTTGCTGGAGAGCGTCTGGCTCAAAGCAGGCTCAAAGAGTTTCACAGCGATAGAGCGGTAATGAGCGTTCTGGGCGAAAAGACCCGCTGAACGTTCGAGGATCTCTGCTGCATAATTCTGGTTTTCTGTAACAACAGACTGATATTTTTTTAGAATCGCCTTGAAGTATGCCCGTGTTTCCTCTTCGCTTATGCCGTTTCTGTCGAGCAGTTTCCTTATGGATTCCACTGCCGAGAGAACCTGCGTGCGGTTTCCGTTCTGGATCATATTTCTTGCTGTATTCAGAGCAAAAACCCGCACCTTCGGCTCTACCTTAACCTCAGAAGACTGGAGAAGACCAAAATAGCAGCTCTCAGTTAAGGCTTCAAACTGTGCGAGTTTTGCCTCGGGATTTGTTTCCCGCTGCAGCTGGGTGTACAGCTCCTGAGAAGGATTGCACTCAGCCAGATAAACCATAAGCTCGGCTGTGGCTTTGCGAAGCTGTGCCTTCTCGTCCGAAATGAGTGTTTTGAGTTTTTCCTTTATCTGATCGGGCACTTCCGCATTGCTGCGCCACTGCTCTGCTTTACGAACAGCCCAGAGCCTTACATTGAAGTTTGGGCTCTCAAGCTTTTCTATGATCAAAGCCACCTTCTGCTCAGTCTCTTTGGTGCTGTCGTAGAGCCTGTTTAGGGTGTCGAGCAGCTCGTTTTTCAGTCTGCCGCTGTAGTTTTCGAGCTCTTTTATCGTTTTGTTCTGGGCTTTGAGTTTGTTTTCGATTAACTGTTCAGGGCTCTTTTCTTTGAGTTCTTTTATGTACTCTTCCCATACCTTGCTGTTATCCTCTTCAGGAGCCCAGCCCTGAAGTATTTCTGCTGCTTTCTTTGCTACTTCTTTGTCTTTCAAATCCAGCGCAGCAATCATCGTCTCAACAGCCTTCTTCTCTGTGAGGTTTAAAGATAATGTGTGCAGAAGGTTCAGCTTGCCCTTTTTGCTTGTGTCTTCAGAGAGCAGTTTTTCCTTGAGTTTTTCTCCGTACTCTGTGTAACCAAAGCCTGAAAGGCTCTGAGCAGCCTGCTGTGCCATAGCCGCATCGCTTGATGAAAGGAAGTTTACAACTATATTGACGTATTCTTGCCGGCGGGGGAGTTTCTTCTCCCAAGTGTCTCTGTTTTCTATTGCCTGCAGAACTGCCTGCTGAGATTCAGGGCTGCCTGAGCTGAAAACCTGTTTGATAATTTCTAATGCTTCTTTCTGCTGGTTGCTGAGAAGTATCTGCTTTGCTGCGGAAGCCCTCATCTGAGGCTCTTTGTCAGAGCTCAGGGTAGATTTATATATTTCCAGCTTTTCATTTTCTTCATCAGCAAACGCAAAATGCCTCTCTCCGCTTGCAGTAAGCAGTAGAAGCATTGTAAATATTTGCAGAGCTTTCTTTATCTTCATTATAGTTTTTAAAGGAGTTGCAGGGTAAAAAAGTTAAAGTTTATCCACGAGTAAAGCCTGTTTTTCCCGCTTCAGGCATAATATACTGAAAGTATAATCAAAACACCTGTCTTAAGTCAATTCTTTATTCTTGCAATTAACACTTTATTCTAAAAAAGCAAAGTTGAAAAACATTGCCATAATGCTAAAATCCTTATTCTATATTACATAATTTTCAAGGTTTTGTTCTCAAGGAAAGGATATTAAAGCGAATCGTTATAAGAAAAACAGAATACCCGGAAGCGTAGGCGTGGTGGAAACGAAGAAACTGAGCATTCTTGAAGAAGGCGAGGTTTTCGAGCTTGAATCGGGCGGCGTACTTAAAGAAGTTGAAGTTGCCTACGAAACCTACGGCGAGCTGAACCAAGACCGCTCAAATGCTGTTTATATCTGCCATGCGCTTACAGGTGATGCGCACGTGGCCGGATACAGCACCAGCGAAGACAGCAAACCCGGCTGGTGGGATGATATGATCGGTCCGGGCAAGTATATTGATACAGATAAATACTTTGTTATATGCTCGAATTTTCTCGGCGGCTGCTCAGGGACAACTGGGCCATCCTCGATAAACCCGGATACTGGGCTCAAGTACGGGCTTGATTTCCCGCTCTTTACCATAAAAGATATGGCGCGGGTTCATAAGATGTTTGTTGATAAGCTCGGAATTGAAAAGCTTCTGTGTGTGATAGGCGGGTCTATGGGCGGAATGCACGCAATGAGAATAGCTATAGATTATCCCGAGAAGGTGAAATGCGTTGTTCTTATCGCCACTACCTCCCATCTAGGAGCCCAGGCTATTGCATTTGATGCGGTAGGGCGTAATGCGATTCTGGCCGATAAACAATTCAACAGCGGGCAGTATCCCGAAGATAAAGGCCCCGATAGGGGGCTTGGGATAGCCCGTATGATTGGACATATCACCTACCTTTCCGAAGAAGGAATGAGGCGGAAGTTTGGCCGTGCGCTTAGAAACTCCGATGATTACAGCTATGATTTCGACCCTGAATTCTCAGTGGAGACATACCTCGACCATCAGGGAAGAAGGTTTGTTGAGCGATTCGATGCAAATTCCTACCTCTACATCACAAGGGCTATGGATTATTTCGACCTTGAGAAGGAATTCGGCTCTCTCGAGAAGGCCTTTGCTTCGGTTAAGGCCAGGTTCTTTGTGGTGAGCTATTCGAGCGACTGGCTCTTTCCGCCAAAACACTCGCAGGAACTCGTTGATGCCCTTGTATCAAACGAAAAGGATGTTTCATACGCCAACATCAACTCTCATCACGGCCATGATGCGTTCCTGATCGAAACGGATGTTATCGGGCCTTACATAGAAAATTTTGTCTGGGCTACATCTCGTAAAATGGCAGATTCCTTTGCTTACACACCAAGCAGCGAGCCGGGCCGGTCTGATTATGATATTATCCAGAATCGGTTTGTTGAAAGCGGGGATGTTTTAGATCTCGGCTGCGGCGAGGGAGAGCTGCTCGCAAGGCTCAGAGATGTAAACAAATGCGATGTTTTGGGCATCGATATCGATACTGAATCAATAGGCTCGTGCCTTAAGAAGGGGGTGCCTGCTGTTTGGGCGGATATTGAAGATTCGCTGGAATCTTTCGCTGACGGCCAGTTTGATTATGTAGTGCTCTCGAAAACCCTTCAGACAACCAAACGGCCAAAAGAACTGCTCAAGGAGATTGTACGGATTGGGAGAAAGGCCGTAGTTACTTTCCCGAATTTCGCTCACATCAGCTGCCGGACGCAGCTCTTTTTTGCCGGAAGAGCCCCTACTACAAGCTCTCTGCCGTACAGCTGGTATGACAGCCCAAATGTTCATTTCTTCTCAATGAAGGATTTTGAAAAGCTCTGCCGAAGCATCAATATTCGCATAGAGCAGAGAATCGTGCCTAGAACAGCAGGAACGGGGATTGTAAATTTTCTGCCTAACCTTTTCGGAAGAGAGGCGATTTATCTTATCAGCAGAGAATCATAATCGAGCAGAAAGAAATTTTAAATTTTTGTTTAATTTTCCATTTCAAAAGCTGAAATTTAAAACTTTTGTTTTATAATCAGGGTATGTTTAACAATACAATTTTTAACACTTGATTTTCAGGAAAACTTTAAGGACAGCAAAATGAATCAGAGAGTGAGGAAACTAAGGGAAGAAAGCATAAACACGAAGCCCTTTATCTGTCCCGAACGTGCAGAGCTTGTAACAGACTTTTACATAAAAGAGCTTGATGAAAGGCTTTCTGCACCAATCGCCCGAGCGAGGATGTTTGAATATATTCTGGCCAATAAGAGCATACATATATCCGAAGGAGAGATGATAGTCGGCGAGCGGGGCTCAGGGCCGAAAGCCGTTTCTACGTATCCCGAGATATGCTGCCACAGCATTGAAGATTTAGAGATTATGAGCACCCGGGAAAAAACACAGTATGCAGTTTCTGATGATGTGAAGAAGGTTTACAAAGATCGCATCATACCCTACTGGCAGGGAAAAACTATGCGGGAGGAAGTCTTCGAACGAGCAGGTGAAGATTGGATGAAGGCCTTCGATGCGGGTGTTTTCACTGAGTTTATGGAGCAGAGAAGCCCGGGGCATGCCATTCTCGATGACAAAATATACAACCGAGGCCTCAATGATTTCAAGGAGGAGATAAGGGAGAGCGTTTACGAGATTGAGTCTGACAGCGAGGCAAAGGAGAAGCATCAGCAGCTTGAAGCTATGGCTATAGCGGCAGATGCCCTGATTATGTTTGCAGGAAGATATGCAGACCTCGCCGCCGAGCTTGCAAAAAATGAAAGCAACAGTGAGAAGAAAGAGCAGCTGCTCGAGATTGAAAGGATTTGCAGGAAAGTCCCTGCCTCAAAGCCCGATACATTCCGCGAAGCCCTGCAGATGTACTGGTTCATTCATCTGGGCGTAATAATCGAGACAAACCCATGGGATTCATACAACCCGGGCAGAATAGATCAGAACCTTATGCCTTTCTATGAGAAAGAGATTCAAAGCGGCCGGCTGACCAGAGAGCAGGCCGTAGAGCTTCTGGAATGCTTCTGGATAAAATTTAACAACCATCCCGCTCCGCCCAAAGTTGGTATTACAGAAGAGCAGAGCGGAACATATACAGATTTTTCTCTCATTAATGTTGGCGGCGTTCTTCCCGCTGACGGCTCAGACGCCGTTAATGAACTCTCATATATGATTATGGATGTAGTCGAAGAGATGCGTCTAACTCAGCCAAGCTCCTGCATTCAGCTGAGCGAGAAGAATCCTGATAAATTCCTCGAAAGAGCCTGCAAGGTGATTTGTGAAGGGTTCGGCCAGCCGAGCGTTTTTAATACTGATGTGATAATAAAAGAAATGCTGAATGCAGGTAAGTCTCTTGAAGATGCAAGAAACGGAGGCCCGAGCGGCTGCGTTACAGTAAGCGCTTTCGGAAAGGAAAGCTGCATCCTCACCGGCTACTGCAATATGCCCAAGATTTTAGAGATCACCATAAATGCAGGCGTTGACCCGCTTACAGGCAGGCAGGTTGGGCTGAAAACAAAGCCAGCAGAAGAGATTGAAAGCTTTGATGATTTTCTCGAGCAGTATAAGCGGCAGCTGAACTACTTCATAGATTTGAAGATATCACTCAACAGCGAGATAGAAAGACTTTATGCCGAGCGTATGCCAGTTCCGTTTATGTCTCTGCTTGTTGACGACTGTATAAATAGAGGACTTGATTACCACAACGGCGGACCGAGATACAACCCCACTTACATTCAAGGCGTTGGTCTTGGTTCAGCGGCTGATGCGTTTGCAGGGCTGAAGTACAATGTTTTCGATGAGAAGAATATATCTATGAAAGAGCTTGCTGAGGCACTCAAGAATAACTTCGAAGATAATGAATATCTCCGCCAGCAGCTCTTGAACAAGACCCCTAAATACGGCAACGACGACAATTATGCCGACGAGATTGCCAAAAATGTGTTCCAAATGTATTACGATGCATTAAACGGCAAACCAAACACAAAGGGCGGCTTCTATCGTGTGAACCTTCTGCCCACTACCTCGCATATTTATTTCGGCACGGTAACGGGGGCTCTTCCCTCAGGTCGAAAGGCAGGAGAGCCGCTCTCAGACGGAATCTCGCCAACGCAGGGGGCTGATCAGGTCGGCCCTACGGGTGTTATCAAGAGCGCATCCTGTTTTGACCACTCTCTCACCGGCGGCACTCTTCTTAATATGAAGTTCAGTCCCGAGCTGATGAAGGACAAAGGGGTAAAAGCCCTTGCAGACCTTATCAGGTCATATTTTAAGCTTGGCGGGCATCATATTCAGTTTAATGTTGTGGATAAAGAAACGCTTCTTGATGCCCAGCAGAATCCAGAAAAGCATAAAGATCTGATTGTGAGAGTGGCCGGATACAGCGATTATTTCATTGTTTTAGGAAAAGAATTGCAGGATGAGATTATCAAACGTACCGAGCAGGATGTTTGATTTTAGATTGTAAAAATGGCCTCTTAGAGAGGAATAAACTATAAAGGTGTTTATTTTTTTATATCAATAACTTGTGGTAAAAACTGTTTCTTATATAATATTTTTATGCTAACGCAGTTTAATCAGCATTAATGTTACGCTTATTGGAGACTAAAATGAGATCTTTTCGTATTGTTTTTACAGCGTTGTTTGTTTGTGCCGCAGCCCTTCTGACAGGCTGCCAGACAGCAGAATTTGCTTTGAATTATCAGCCCGGCGAGGTTGATACATTCAAGGTTTCTCAGGAAACTACTAAGGAAGTGAGCTTCGAACAGCCCTCGAAAGAGAAAAGCAAGCTGGACAGAAATGTCGGCAGGGTTGAGATGGTGTTCGACCAGAAGGTTGATTCACTCAAGCCGGACGGGACTGCAATCCTCGATATTACTGTAAAAGAGCTTGTGTTCTTCTCAAAGAACAGCAAAGGGGTGAATGTAGATTTCAACAGCAAAGAGGATGAAAGCGGGACCCTTGCATCTATTATAGGCGAGTCTTACAAGATATCCATGGCTGCCGATGGTACGGTTGAAGTGGTGGATAAAGAAGACATAATGAAAAAATGCCGCACCAGAGAAGCCAAAACAATTTTCAAGGATGATTACATCATCAAAAGGCATACTATAAGAGGGATTCCAAAGCCCGGCACGACTGTAGCAAAAGGCAAGAGCTGGGATAGATATTCGGCAAGCCCTAAGGGAGCTCTTGATTCCAAGGCCTTCAGAAAAACTTATGAAGTCGAAAAGATGCAGGACGGCATCGCTCATATAGAAATGACCGGCTCTCAGACTAATAAAGAAATTGAAGGGCTTGATGTGGGCTCAGGCTCTATGGGCTTCATGGCAAACATCTTTGACACAAAAGACACTTTCACAGGCAGTATGGTTTATAATACTGAAACCGGTGAGGTGGTTAAGTCTTCAGAATCTCTGGTGAGCGAGCATGTGGCAATGGAGCAGCCCAAAGGCGGCGATACTAAAAAAGGGCCGGATGTTCTTACTATGAGGTTCATTCATAAGTACTCATTTGAAAAGATCTAAAAGCAAACTCAAATGCCCGCTGAGCTCTTACAGCGGGCATTTTGTTTTTTGATTATGGCAAACATTTTTATTGAGGAGTGTTAATTTGAAGAGAGCTTTACTTTTATCAGCCGCTGCTGCTGCTGTTCTTATTTCTGGATGCAGCAGCCAAAAAACCTATCTCTCGCTCGGTTTTGACAAGCAGGATATGGTGTACAACTTTGTTTCACAGCGTGATATTACGCTAACTCTTGAAGGCAGCAAATCCGGCAAAAAGCAGAACGCATCTGAGAAGCTCAATATGCAGATTGCTTATAAACCTGTGGAGGTTGATGAGCTTGGCAGCACCGTTCTTGAGGCAGAATGCAGGGATATAAGCGTTCAGCGCAGCTCATTTACCGGAAAGAAAAGAAGCTCAGATCCGCTCGAGGTTCTTGAAGGGGAGAAGTGGAAAATCAAGATTAACTCTGCAGGCGAGATTGAAGACTATTCCGGCCTTCAGGAAGCCCTCGCCAAGGCTGGCAAGCAGGCAATAAAAGAAAGCGGAAAACGCCGCATTAAAGATCCCGATATGATTCTTGATTTCGCTGCTTCTCAGTGGACACTCTGGAACGCAGTGGCCAGTGCTAATAAAAAGTCTTTTGGAATCTCTCCCGGGCAGGAGTGGGAATCTGTGCTGATGGTTCCATTTGCTGTGGGAATTCCTGCAGAAAGAATCGTTACATACAGCCTTCCCCCCGAGATTCAGCCTGAAGATGAGAGCCGAATGATTATAAAAAGCAGCTATGAACTAAGCACATACAAAGAGGCAGAAGACGGCAAACTGAAATTTACGCCATCAATTGAGCCCCGTCCAAAGCCCTATGAGGGCTCATTCCAAACCAAAGGGATGTTTGGCTTCCTGCGGAACTATAAGCCCCTGAGCCTTGAAGGCGAGGGTAAAACAGTTTACGACCAGCTCGAAGGCGTTCTTATAAGCGAAACGCAGGAGTATGATATGGTTATGGAGGCGGGCTTTATGATTCCGCTTGGAGACAGCGTGCCGAAATTGGATGTGCATCAGAAGATAACAGTTGAACTGGCAGAATGAGAAGCGAATTTGAAAAGAAAAACCTCTGGGCGCCTTGGAGAATGGAATACATCCAAGGCCTTTCCGGCAGCTCAGAAGGCTGCTTTCTTTGCGGTTATGCAAACGAGCCGGAGAATGATGCGAAAAATTTTGTTCTTTTTAGGACAGAGCATTCGATGGCCGTATTCAATAAATTCCCATATAACAACGGCCATATTATGATATGCCCTCTCAGGCATACTGGCGATATAGCAGATTTAGGCGATAACGAGATGCTCGATTTGTTTAAGGGCGTTAAGAAAACTCAGGCCCTGCTGCGAAAAGAAATAAGCCCGGATGGGTTTAATGTTGGGATAAATATCGGCCGCTGCGCGGGAGCAGGCCTGCCTGGGCACGTGCATATTCATATTGTTCCCAGATGGGACGGCGATACGAATTTTATGGCAGTATGCGGGCAGACTGATGTCGTAAGCCAGGGGCTTAGAGATTTGTACGACAAACTGATAAAGCATTGTTAGTTTGAAAGATATTCGATGAAACCGTACGCTGTAACTGAGGCAAATTCAAAGGGAAGAATCTACGAAAACACCCCGCACCCGTATAGAGATGCCTTTGAACGCGACAGGGACAGAGTAATCCACTGCAGCGCATTCAGAAGGCTTGAGGGCAAAACGCAGGTCTTCACGCCAGGCCAGGACGACCACTACCGAACCCGCCTTACTCACAGCATTGAAGTTGCTCAGATTGGGCGGACAATCGCAAAGTGTCTCGGCGTAAACGAGAGCCTCACTGAGGCAATCTGCCTCGCCCACGATCTTGGCCACAGTCCTTTCGGCCATTCCGGCGAGGAGGCGCTCAATATAATTATGGCTGGCAGCGGCGGCTTCGAACACAACATACAAACGCTCAGGGTAGTGGAGGTGCTGGAGCATCCGTACCCGGCGTTCCCTGGTCTGGATTTGTGTTATGAAACACGTCTTGGGCTCTCAAGACATCTCAGCCCGTACGACCCGCCCCATAGCGATGAATGCATTGAAAAAAACTGCTCGCTTGAAGGCCAGATCGCAAACATAGCCGACAGAATCGCATACAACTGCCACGACCTTGAAGACGGCCTCAGAGCAAAGGCCAAGGTGATTGATGTACCGCAAGTTTGGGAGCTTGAGATAGTTAAAAGGGCGGTTGTTGAGCTTCGGGAGCAAGATATCAGCGACGGATTTATAAGAAATGTGCGGGTTTCAAAGAAAATACTCGACAGCTTGGTAAGCGATGCTATCGAAACCAGCGTTAAGCTTATTGAAAACGCAGGCATAGAATCCCTCAGCGACATATACCAGCGAAGTGAGCCGCTGGTTGGTATAAGCAATGATTCGGATTCTGCCCTCCGTGAGCTTGAAAGCTTCCTGGTGAAAAATTTGTATAAGTCTGAGAAGGTTCGGGCTACAACGGAAGAAGTGGCAGGGTGGCTGGAGAAAATTTTCGAATATTTCTACGAAAACACAGACGAAATTCCGGGCTACTACCGCTCATTTGAGAAGGAATACGGGCGTATGAGGATGGTTTGCGATTATATCTCGGGTATGACAGACCGTTTCTGTATGCGTATGCTCGAAGAGCTCGACGGCAGGGAATAGCAGTTCGTTTCAATACATAAAAAAAATAAAATTGTTAGGGTTGAACCTCTGCTTTCCTTTGAAGCTGCCGCCTTTGGCTTTCTTCCGCATCTTCCATCCTTTAATTGCAATTGCGAAGGTTTTTTTTATAATTATTGCTGGAAAAATAAAAAATTAAATTTTCTGGATGGTAAAAATGGCCGGCAATTACACACAACTCGATAAGCTCGAAAATCAAAGCATTTTCATAATCCGTGAGGCGTACAGTCAGTTCAGAAATATTGCTATGCTGTGGTCTATCGGCAAAGACAGCACAACACTTCTCTGGCTCGTTAGAAAGGCGTTTTTCGGCAAAATTCCATTCCCGATTATGCACATTGATACGTCGTACAAATTTCAGGAGATATATGATTTCCGAAATAAGTATGCTGAAAAGTGGAATCTTGATTTGAAAGTTGCGAAAAATGAAAAAGCCCTCGCCGAGGGAATGGGGCCGGATAAGGGCAAGTTTGAATGTTGCAATCAGCTCAAAACCCTCGCCCTGAAAAACGCAATAGCAGATTATCAGTTTAAGGCGCTCTTGCTTGGAATAAGAAGAGATGAGCACGGAATTAGGGCAAAGGAGAGAGTTTTCAGCCCGAGAGATCAAGACTTCGAATGGGACTACAAAAACCAGCCACCAGAGCTCTGGGATCAGTATAAAACTAAGGCCGCTCAGGAAGAGCACCTCAGAGTCCATCCCCTGCTTGGATGGAGGGAAGTGGATATCTGGGAATATGTCAAACGCGAGAATATCCCGGTTCCCAGCCTCTATTTTGCCAAAAACGGCAAAAGATACCGCAGTATCGGCTGCGAGACCTGCTGCGGACCTGTAGATTCTAACGCAGAAACCATAGATGATATAATAGCAGAGCTGAAGAGCACAAAAGTCTCTGAGCGAAGCGGAAGAGCGCAGGACAAAGAAGACGACTATATGATGCAGAAACTCCGCACTCTGGGGTATATGTAGGAACGAGCATTACAATTGGGGCTTATGATACAGCTATGAAATTAGAAGAATTCACTGAGAAGTTTCAAGAATTAAGGGATAAGCAATACGTTCGTTCTTTAAGAAAAGGCCCTACCGGCATAGGATATACATTCGAGACAATGATGGGCATAGATGAAAATAATTTCGCCCTCTCAGATATTCCTCAAGCCGAGATAAAAACTCATAGACAAAACTCTCAGTCTATGATTACTCTTTTCACTTTTAACAATAAAGCATGGCAAATTCCGCCTCTTGAAGCGATAAAGAAATATGGTTCTGAGGATTCTAATGGCAGACTGGGTATATACTTTACAATGAAGCTCAAGCCTAACAGCCAGGGACTTTTTCTGCATTTAACTGAAACTGATATTTCAGTTAGGCATATAAGCGGAGAAATAGTTGCTGTATGGCAAATTGACTCTCTTGTGAAAAGATTTAAGGAGAAAATCCCAGCC
The DNA here is from genome assembly GCF_002117005.1 of Sedimentisphaera salicampi. NCBI lineage: Bacteria > Pseudomonadati > Planctomycetota > Phycisphaerae > Sedimentisphaerales > Sedimentisphaeraceae > Sedimentisphaera > Sedimentisphaera salicampi. Next base: position 1,007,727 of record NZ_CP021023.1, on the reverse strand, counting down.
TTAATTTTTGTCTCTGCCTTTACTGAACAAAGAGGAGATATTGAATATTTCCATTTCTACAGAGCGCAGTTATTAGAACAGATTACGCACGCCAACCTTTTGAATCAGTTTAAAGAGGAAAATGTTTTTGTAGATTTGAGGTTGCATGATAAGGGAACAAGAGCCCGAAATCATGGAACTGCATTTAGGGTGTATGAACATAAATTGCCTTTGATTTTTGGAAAAAGGAGGGATTTGTAATGTCATACGCAAAAACATTGCCTGATACAGACTGGGATTTTAGGCTTGAAAACACTAAGACATATACCCATTGTTATCATGGTTATCCTGCTATGATGATTCCTCAAATTGCCAATAGGTTAATTAAATATTACGGCTCTGATGCTCAGCAGCTTTTTGATCCATACTGCGGATCCGGTACATCGTTGGTAGAAGCAAATGTAAACGGAATAAATGCAGTAGGAACAGACTTAAATCCATTGGCAAGACTAATAGCTGAAGCAAAGACTGCGTTGCCGGAAATTGAAAAAATAAAATCAAAAATTGATTTTTTTTCTAACCTTTTTTTTTCCAGCAGCTTTAAATGCGTTGAGGAAGAAAAGGCAAACTTGCCGGTATTTCCTAATTTACATTTTTGGTTTAGCGAAGAAGTGATTGAGAAATTATCACATATAAAGCGGTACATAGATGAGATTGAGGACAGAACAGTTTCACTGTTTTTTTATGTTGCCTTTAGCGAAACAATTAGAGAAGCAAGCTACACAAGAAATAGCGAATTTAAATTAGTTAGAATCCCTGAAGCTAAAAGAAAAAGCTTTTCTCCTGATGTTTACGGGATATTTCTCTCTAAGCTGCAAAGAAATATCCGAGGCTTATTAGAATATTCAGAAATTATGCAGGGCGTAAATGCCAAAACAAAGATTCTCAGTTTCGACACAGTAAAAACTGTTGAACCATTGAAAAGCTCTGAAATTGATCTTGTAGTAACCTCTCCTCCCTATGGGGACAGCAGAACTACTGTTGCCTATGGCCAATTTTCCCGTCTCGCAAGTCAATGGCTTGACCTTGAAGAGCCAAACAAAGTCGATAATAATTTAATGGGCGGTAAACGGTATTTTTCCAAGATTCACGAAATGGGCTTTGAAGAAGTTGATTCATCAATTGATAAGATAAGACAAATCGATGAGAAGAGAGCGATTGAAGTGTTGTCATTTTACGAAGATTACTATAAATCAATCAGCAACATCTCCAAGATAATAAGAGACGGGGCTTTTTGCTGTTATGTAGTTGGGAATAGAATTGTTAAAAACACAGTTTTGCCCACTGATGAAATTACTAAAGCTTTCTTTGAAGATAATGGTTTGAGGCACATTGACACTTTTAATAGAAACATCCCAAATAAAAGAATGCCCTCCAAAAACAGCCCAACAAACAAAACAGGCGCGAAGAGTGCAACTATGAGCAGAGAATTTATTGTTGTGATGAGAAAAGAGTAGGCCTTTTTTGCAAAGCTTCGGACTGATAATCATAGCGTTTTTCTGCGAATTTGTAGACGCCACGCTCGGAATGGGCTACGGGACAACTCTGACTCCTGTTCTGATGCTTCTATTCGGCTTCGAGCCTCTGGAGATTGTCCCCGCTGTTCTGCTGAGTGAGCTGGTAAGCGGGCTGCTTGCCGCAGTACTGCACCACTTCCATGGAAATGTAAATCTGAGGCCGGAAACGATGAACGCCCGCAAGATTGCCGAGCAGCTCAGCAGCATAGGCTATATCGAGAGCTTCAAGCAGAACACCCCGAGGCACCTCAAAATCGCAATCCTCCTTTCTCTGTGCAGCGTTGTCGGCACGGTTGCAGCGATTTACGTGGCTGTGAATATCCCCGAATTCTGGCTCAAGCTCTATATCGGCGTTTTGGTGTTCTCAATGGGACTTCTGATAATGATATGCCTCAAGAAAACTTTCCGCTTCTCCTGGCATAAGATGACGTTTCTCGGCGTGCTTGCCTCATTCAACAAGGGGATCTCCGGCGGGGGATACGGCCCCGTAGTAACCAGCGGCCAGATCCTCTCAGGAGTAAACAGCAAAAGCGCTGTGGGCATAACAAGCCTCGCCGAAGGGCTGACCTGCCTTGTAGGCGTTGTGCTGTATGTGTACGTTCTCAAGCAGCCGTTCGATTTCCGCCTCGCCCCTTGGCTATGCACGGGTGCGGTGCTTTCCGTTCCGCTCTCTGCGCTTGCGGTGAAGAAGGTGAGCTCTGGGAATATGAAGATGCTCATAGCAGTGATAACTATGGCCCTCGGGCTCTTTACACTGCTCAAACTCTTCTTTTGAGCTTGTTCTTTTTGCTTGAAAAATAATCCCTGCAGAATATATTTCAGCAGGTTAATGAATGCTAAATAATTATAACAAACAGCAAAGGCAGATATATGGATAATGTACTGAACTTCGTAATAGTCGGACACGTTGACCACGGAAAATCAACCCTCATCGGCAGGCTGCTTTACGACACCGATTCACTCCAGCCAGACAGGATCGCCGAGATGGAGAAGATGAGCAAATCCCGCGGGCGTGATGAGAATGAATTCGCATACCTGCTCGACCACCTCGAAGAGGAACGCAAGCAGGGCGTTACGATAGACACAACGCAGGTTTTCTTCAGCACAGACAAGCGGCATTACGTTATCATTGATGCCCCAGGGCATGTCGAATTTGTGAAGAATATGATCACCGGAGCATCTCAGGCTGAGGCGGCAGTTCTGATTGTAGATGCCGAAGAGGGCGTGATGGAGCAGACAAAAAGACACTCGTATATGCTCAATATGCTCGGCCTCAAGCAGATAATCACAGTAATAAACAAAATGGATCTCGTCCAATACAGCGAAGAGAGATTCAAGCAGGTTCAAAGCGATGTGCAGGAGTTTCTCGCATCCATTGGAGCAAGCTCCGATATAACGCTCCCGATAGCCGCCGCAAAAGGCGATAATATCGCAAAGCCCTCGGAGAATATGCCTTGGCATAAAGGCCCAACATTCCTCGACAGCCTCGACAGCCTCAAAGGAAGGATCCCCGCTGAGGACAAGAGCCTCATATTACCCGTGCAGGATGTTTACAAGGTGGATGACAAGCGGATAAATGCCGGACGCGTGGAAGCGGGCTGCATTGAGCAGGGCGAGGCCGTGAAGGTGATCCCCTCAGGCCAGAAAACAAAGGTGCAGTCTGTGGAGAAATTCCTTGAGGAGCCCGAAAGGGCGTGCGCAGGCGAATCAATCGGCATAACAACTGAAGATGCCCTCTTCCTCGACAGAGGCGATATCGTATGCAGAGAAGGCGGCGAGCCGACCCTTGCAGACTGCTTCCGTGCGAGAATCTTCTGGATGAGCAAACGCCCCCTCGATACATCCGAAAGGCTCTTCATCCGCTGCGCAACCCAGCAGACCCGCTGCTCTATAGATACTATCGAGAAACGCATAGACTCCTCAACGCTCAAGGTGCTTGAAGAAAACGGCACAAAGCTGGAAAATCTCGAAGTAGGCGAGGTGATTATCAAAACGAAAAAGGAAATCGCCTTCGATGATTTCAACAGCACTCAGGAGATGGGCAGATTCGTGCTGGTGAAAGACGAAAATATCGTTGCCGGCGGAATAATCACAGGCCGATAGAAAGTAACAATCCCTTGATGATTCCCCCGCTGCTGCGAAGAAACAGGGCAGTTTTAGTTTCACATGGGGGAAGAATAACAGCTGTTAAAAATTTGATTCGTTTAAAAAAAGAGTGGGCAGATCGTTGCGATCTGCCCTCGCGTTTTTAAGGAGGCTTTGTGTTGGTTGTTGTTATGTGTTTTTTAAGGAGAATTGCGGATGAGAGGACTCGAACCTCCACGGGCGTAAAGCCCATTAGCACCTGAAGCTAACGCGTCTGCCAATTCCGCCACATCCGCGGGAAGCCGCAGATAATATCGAATCGGCAAAAAAAGTCAAGCTGTTTATTGTTTAATACAGCTTTGCGTTTGCTCCCGCATCCACTGTTTTGAGAGGTAAAAGTTTTGACGTACAGGAACCATTCCCTCTAAAACAATCGTTATGATATTAAGTTTTTTAAAGAGGTCAAGAGAAAAAGCAAAAAAAATTGAAAAATTTTTATTTGACTTTATTTCTCATTAAACCGTTTCATCACAATGCTTTACGGGGAAGTCTTGCTTAAGTTCTCAAAGATTTGCAAAAAATTGAAAAAAGTTTTCTATTAACACAAAAAAACGGCTCAGGATTCTACACCTGAGCCGCTGATGTTGCTTTATTTAATCTTAGCGATTATTCTTCGATTTTCAGCTCAGTGCCTTCAGCTTGTTTTTCCGCCTGCTTTTTCGCTTCTTTTTCTTCTGGTTTGAATACGTCTGAGTAGCGGATTGTGGCTGCCTGCATCATATTCTCACGGATTTTATCCGCTGCTTTACCCATCTTCTGATTTACAAGCTGCTCACGGATTTCGTTTTTCTGGTCTTCAAAAACCGCTTCCTTGGCTTCTTTTTTGTCAGTAACAAGGATGATATGGTATCCGAATTTAGTTTCTACTACATCAGACATTTCGCCAACATCCAGAGCAAAAGCTGCATCCTCGAACGCACCAACCATTCTTCCGCGTGAGAAGAATCCAAGGTCCCCGCCGCGCTCTGAGCTTGGGCAGTCTGAGTTTTCTTTAGCGATCGCAGCGAAGTCGGCGCCGTCATTGATTTTCTTCAAAAGTTCTTCAGTCTTTTCCTTGGCTGCCTGCTTGTCTTCATCGCTTTCGGCTTTAATGAGTATGTGGCTTGCCTTAACCTGCTCAGGGCTAGCGAGCTTTTCTTTGTTGGAATTGAAATACTCTTTCACTTCCTTATCCTTAACCTTCACATCGTCCGCAGAGAGCTTATTGATAATCTTCTCAAATTCAAGGCTCCTGCGCACCTGATCGAGCAGCTCGCCGTAATCCTTGCCCGAATCTTCAATCATCTTCTTATACTGCTCAAGAGTGATGTCTTTGGAAGAAATCATATCGGTTACTTCCTTCTCGCATCTCTCATCGCTCACTGAAATACCCATTTCTTCTGCCTTCTGAGAGACGAGCTCACCGAAGATGATTGTATCAAGCACGCGTTTCTTGATTTTCTTAGCCTGAGACTCACGCATCTGCTTTGGATACCTGCTCAGGGTCATTTCGGCAAGGCTGTTTACCTTATCCATACCGATCTTTTCGCCGTTCACGATAGCCGCAACGCCGCTGAGGTCTTTAGTTTCTGATTGTTTCTCCGCCTCTTCCGCTGCTGCGAAAGTTACAGTTAACAGGGTTACTATTAACAAAGATTTGATAAGTTTCATTTTTTTCCTTTCAAGATTTTTCCTAAATTTAAGAACACTGCCATACAATTGTGAACATCAACTTATATAAATCAAGTGATTTTCAAAATAGATTCAAACTATTTTACTGCTGCAATTGAGATAAAATTAAAACACTTAAACCACAGATAGAACTGAGAGTATCCAGCTTCACTAAGCCTGCTGAAATGTTTTTTTGTTGTGTCCGGTACAAGTACATTTTCAAGAGCTCTACGCTTCTGACTTATCTCAAGTTCGCTGTAGCCGTTTAAACTTTTAAATTTATGGTGCATTTTTACCTGAAAGTTTTGCTCCTGCTCATCTTCATAGCAGATCTTCTCTGATAAAAGCAGCATACCGCCCGGTCGGGTGTTTGAGGCGATTCTTCTTATAATTTCATCCCTGTTTTCAGGGCTGAGAAACTGCAAAGTGAAATTTACAGCGCAGAGTGAGCAGTTTTCGATTTTGGTATCGAGGATGTCTTCCCGGCGAACATCTATCTTTACATTGCTCGGGTCTTGCTCTACTATATGCCTGCACCGGCTTACCATCGCCTCTGAATTGTCCACAGCGATTATTTTGCAGCCTTTCTTATGCTCTAAGCCTCTTCGCATTGCAATAGCAGACGCTCCAAGCGAGCAGCCCAGATCGTAGCACACAGCCCCGTCTTCGGCAACCTGCTCTGCGAAAACTTTCGTCATCGCCACAACCGTTGCATATCCCGGCACGCTCCGCCGGATCATATCATCAAAAACGCTTACTACGTTCTTGTCAAAAACGAAATCCGCCACCTTCTCGCGGTACTCTGAGTATATTGAATCTTTCTTCTGCTGCATATTATTTTTATTTTAAGCAGTGCATTCTGGGCAGGTTTCGCCGTGGTCGGCGTGTTCTCTGCACTTAATCACTTCAGCCGAGATTTTCTTGTTCGCAAGGCGGATGTCAAACAGTCCCTTGATTTTATCGCTGCCGTCTTCAATAACGCATGCGTAATCAATGTTGTACGCCCTGAAATACCGCATCGCCTCTTCCAGCTCCATATCGGGGCTTATGTGGTCTTCCATGGGCTTCATAATATCGCATGCCAAAAGCCAGCTTGCAGTGTCCCTGTATTTGAGCGTTTCTTTTATGCCCTCAATAGACATAGAGCCTATAACCTTCCCTGAATCCTCCACTACCGGATAGTAGGTGAAATCGTTTTCTGAGAATATCCTAAGCACTTCATCAAGGGTCTGGGAGGCATATATAGTTACGGGATTTTCAACCATAACATCGCGCACCTTGTATTTCTTTATCAGATCCTCCTCAGTTACGTTCAGCCCTATTTCGCCGGCCTTCTTAACTGCATACTTCACAGAAACCGGCCCGAGAAGCTGAACGAACAGCGTTGTAGCAGTTACCACAAGCACGATCATCTGCGCAATTTCCGGCTGGTCGGCGAATTTGTGGCTCGCCATAATACTCAGCCCAACTGCAACGCCGCCCTGAGCGAACAGACAGCAGCCCAGATACTTCTTCACTACAGCCTGCGCACCTGAAATCTTAGCTCCAATAAATGCTCCGCCCACCTTTCCAAGGCTCCTGAAAACCACATATCCCGCAGCTATCGCAAGAGCTGCGCCTTTAAGCCCCTGAATTTGGATCCCCGCTCCAACGAATACAAAGAAAAGTATGTATATAGGCGGGCTGAATTTCTGTATCATATTAAATGTTTGAGAGCTGAGCCTTGGTGCGATGTTCACGATCGTGAGCCCGAGGCACATGGAGGAGAGGATTACGTCGAAATGAAGGGCAATGCTAAGCCCGATTGTAAGCAGTACCGAGCCTACAGCGAATGTAAGCATACTGTCTGTATCGTGGGTTCGCTTGAGGATCCACTGCAGGATGAATCCGCCCGCTACGCCCAGAACAATCGCTCCGCCAAGCTCATAGACAGCGCTCAGCAGCGAAGCTGCCACTCCGCCTTCCGCTCCGCCTGCTATAATTCCAGCTACGCTTGTACCGATTCCGTAGAGCGTGAGGGCAAGGGCATCGTCCAGGGCCACTATCGCTGTTGCGGCGGTAGTTAGAACCCCGCGGGTTTTATATTCCCAGAGAACCTGGATTGTGGAAGCGGGGTCTGTGGCCGAGGAGATTGCTCCGAGCACAAGGCCTACTGCAGAGGCCATCTGAATGTCCTTTGTGAACAGGTAGTATATCGCTCCGCTGGCAGCTCCTACGAGCAGGAAGGCTGTTATACCCTCGCCTAAAAGGATACTCATAAACTGCTTGCCGTACTTTTTGAAGATCTCGGCCTTCAGCTCGCCGCCTATCATAAAGCCGATTATACCAAGAGCAAAGAAATTCAGCGGCTCAAGGGTTTTTATCGTTTCAGTGGAGATGATCTTCAGCCCGCTCTCTCCAATTATAGCACCTATCACAATGTACCCTATAACCTGCGGTACGTGAAGGCGCTGGAAAAGCTTGGCTCCCAGTATTCCGCCGAATACTACGACTCCCATCATTAAGACAACGTTTAAGTGTTGAATGTCTATAGGCATATTATTCCCCGCATTGCGGACTTTTTATAACTATTATGTGTGAGTATAATTAAATCTGGCCGGCACATTTTCGTGCACCGGCCAGCTGAGATGTTTAAGTATTATTTTTTCGAGAGAAAAGGATTAAGGCATATTGGGTTCGCCGCCTGCCATACCTTCTTCTTCTGCTGCGGCTTCACCAGCTCCTTTTTCAATCTGGGTTTCAGCGGCAGACTGAGTTTCCTGAGCAAGATAGTCAGAGAACAGTTCAAGGTTTTCGGAGTTTGCTGCATCCTCGCTGAGTTCAATCCAGTCTTCTTTGTGAAGCTCGAAAATTGATTTTACGATATCCTGATATGCCTGCTGGTCTTCAGGTTTGTCGAGCTTGTCGAATTCTTCGATCAGATACATCAGCCGGTCGAGCCTGTCCTGCTTTTCCATTCCTGAAACCTGCGAAAAAGCCACTTTGGCGTTTTCGTATTTCTCCATGAGTTTTTGCTGAGCGGTTTTGAAATCGATCCCGTATTCTTTGAAGAGGCCGGCAAGATAGCTCGTGCCGAATTGAGGGTCGTTCTTTATTGAATAGTCTTTTATTGAATCGAGCTTTTTGAGAAGCTCTTCTTTAAGCTGCTCATTTCCGCCTCTTTCCTCAGCGAGCTTGAGTCTGCTGTAGATTTGCCTCATATAGCCTCTTGCCGCTGCGTCCTTGCCGGAGTTGGTTTCCGCCGCATCTAAAGCATTCTGGTACAGCTCGAAGCTTTTATCAAATGCTGCATCTATTTTGCTTTCAGCTTGATTCAGCTTTTCTTCACATTTGCTTATCAAAGCTTCCGGCAAAACAGCGGCTTCCTGCTGCTGAAGAGTGCGGAGATTATTCAAAGATTTTGAAACCGAACCAAAAAACTCTGCCTGAGTGTTCCTCAGCGAAACAAGGGAGCTTTGAACCTGCGCCTTCTGGACAGCTGCATCTGAGGAGAGATTGCCCTTCACTTCAGAATAAGCCTGCATTGCATCCGAATAAATCTTTTCGATCTCGGATGCCCTTGCCGAAAAGCCCTCTACAACAGAATCAAGCTTTCCAGCCTTGTCTGTAACATAAGCTCTTCCCTTTTCAATAAGACCGCCAAGATAGGAAAGCTGCTCGGAGAAGCCAAGCTCAGAATCCATATTTTTGAGAAAATCAATCCTGTTTCTAACCTCTTCGGCATCATTTTTGAGCATTGAAAGAAGGTTTTCAATGCTTTCTTTTTCAGCTTTCAGCGGTTCGAGCTTATCCATAAGTTTCTGCATCTGAGATTCAAGCGAAAACTGAGACTTACCGCTTGCCTTTCCTCTTATAATGCTGAAGGCCTTGTCTTCAAGCTCTGCTCTTTTATCGCCGCTTTTCAATTCAGCTTTGTTGAAAAGGTTTACCGTTTCAGATTTTATCTTCACCAGAGAAGACTTAACGTTTTCGACCTCTGATTTGTATTCATTGATCTTTGATTCAATGCTGCTGAGCAGGTCTTTCTTTTCGGATATCTTTGCCTCTATGCCTGATTTCTCTTCGAGCAGTTTCTGGAGTTTTTGTTTCTCAGAAGTGCCGGTTTCTGAAAGCATCTTCACCATCTCCATATCGGAGGCGTATTCCGAGAGTTTTGAGAGTTTATCGCCTGCATCTTCAATCACGCTGCCTGCCTCAAGCGAGATGGTGTTGAGTTTATCAGAGAGCTTTTCCGCTTTGGCTTGGTAGAGCCTGCCGGCAAGCAGGTGAACCTGCTCTGCCTTCCCGCCAGCCTTCTCAGCGTATTCTCTTGCCTTTTCCACCTCTTCAATAGCGGCCTGAAAGTCGTGCCCGCCGGTTTCGGCTTTGTAGTCCTGTACAGTCCGTACAGCTTTTTCAATCTGCTTGCCCGCTTTTTCTGCCGCCTGATCTTCAGGGTTTTTCCCGCAACCGCCTGCTGCTAACACTGAGGCGAGGAGAATAAGAAAAAATTTCTTCTTTAGTATGTACTTCATCTCTAAACGCTTATAAATAGTAAAATTATAAAGATAGCACTTTCAAGACGGTGATTCTATATCCGGCAGAATCTTTTTCAAGAAAATATTTTTTTTGACTTGCCCTCAGAGCTTATACGCAAGGTTGAATAACACCCTAGCCGGTGTATAATGCTGGATACTGAATTTACCCCGAAAGGAGCATTTATGGAAGATAAATATCATCTGGATACGCTTGCAATCCACGCAGGCTACGAAAGAGACAAACAGACTCGAAGCGTTAATGAGCCTATCTACCAGACCACAGGTTATCATTATGACAGCACCGAGCAGGCGGCGAATTTATTTGAGCTTGAGGAAGAAGGCAATATATACTCAAGGCTTACAAATCCAACAGTTCGAATACTCGAAAAACGCATTGCAGCTCTGGAAGGGGGGCAGGAGGCGGTAGCTTTCAGCTCAGGTATGGCTGCTATTGCGGGTGTGGTTCTTGCGCTTTGCAGAGAGGGCGATAACATCGTATCCTCAAGCTCGCTCTACGGAGGAACAAGCACCCTCTTCACCCACACGCTCAAGAAATGGGGCATAGAAACGCGTTTTGCCGATTCCACCGACCCGGACACCTTCGCTGGGCATATAGACAACCGAACTAAGATGGTGTATTTCGAAACTATAGGCAACCCAAAGAACGATGTGCCCGAGATTGAGCAGATTGTAAAAATTGCCCACCAAAGTCAGGTGGCTGTTGTATGCGATAATACTGTTACCTCAGCGATGCTGATAAGGCCGATTGATTTCGGTGTGGATGTAGTTGTGCAGAGCTGCACAAAGATAATAGACGGACGCGGCTCCAGCGTAGGCGGAATCGTTGTAGAAAGCGGAAATTTCAACTGGGCACGAGGCAGATACCCTGATATGGTAGAGCCTGACGCAAGCTATCACGGCCTTAAACTGTGCGAGAAATTCGGCAAGGTAGCTCTCTCGGCGAGGCTTCGCATACAAACCCTTAGGGATATCGGGGGCTGTATGTCTCCCTTTAATGCTTATATGTTTCTGCACGGCCTTTCAACGCTTCATCTCCGAGTACCGAGGCACTGCGAAAATGCCCTCGAGCTGGCGAGATTCCTCGAGGCAAACAAGTTTGTAAGCTATGTAAACTATCCCGGCCTTGAAAGCGATCCGCATTATATGAATGCTCAGAAATATCTGCCTAAAGGGCAGGGGGCAATTCTGGGCTTCGGGATTAAAGGCGGCATTGAAGCTGGCAAGAAGTTTATAAACAGTGTTAAGCTCGCCTCTCACGTAACAAACCTGCTCGACAGCAGAACGATGGTGGTTCATCCAGCCTCAACCACCCATCAGCAGCTCTCTGAGCAAGAGAAAATTGATGCCGGCGTGCTGCCGGATTTTATCAGGGTATCTGTGGGAACTGAACACATTGATGATATCCTTGCCGATTTTGAGCAGGCAATAAAGGCATCCCAGAGCTGAAATCAGGCTGCGCAGCAGAAAAAACGGGGCGAATGTTCGCCCCGCTGGAATGAAGAATCTGGTGCTTAAATCAATCTGCCGGACGGTTGTCTGTAAGCCAGTTTCCAGCCATCTCAGCGATATCAAGCATATCTACCACGCAATCCTCATTGGCATCGCCAACTGGATGTGGGTGGTTCAAATCTCCGCACCGAGGTTCCGGCGATTCAACGTATATCTCGTAAGGCCCGAGCTCACCGTAAATTTTGATATAATAATAATTACCTTCGGTTAAGTATGGGTGAACTACTGTAGCAGATCCTCCCTTATAGTCGCTTGAACCGAGTTTGTAATTGTACACTCCCGCAGATTCTTCTTCGTAAAGCTGCAGATACATATAGCCTGCGCCGGATAAATTTTCAAATCCCAGGGTATAATTCCCTGTCATAGGAGCTAGGAACTTAATAACATCCCAGTCTGTGTTGAAATTTGCTGAGTAATTTATTTCGCCGGCCTGAGGGGTTCCGTCGAGCTGAGAAAATTCGGCTGCATCTTCGAAAGTGTTTCCGTACTCATCCTGCTCTAAGCCTAAGTCGATTACGCTCAGATTGTAATATTCACCGATCTTCGAATCATCTCCAAATACATTAATTTTATAGAAACCATCGTACAAGGATACAATCGTGGCGTAATTATAAACGGTGTTTTGCAGCAGGCTGCAATCGTTATCGTACAATTTGAAATTAACGTTTGAGTAGTCCGAACGTGTAAGAACAATTTCGTATTTATGCAGACGCTGCGTCTCAAATTTGAACCAGTCTGTATCCAGAGGGATGCTGTTTACAGGGTCTGATCTGTTTATAGTGCCATCTGTGGGCGGTGCGCCAGCAATTATTTCGTTTGCCGTTTCGCAATCATCGGAGTAGCTGTCTTCAGGGAAAGCCTCCAGAATCTCTGCACCAATGGAATAATCGCCTAAATAGCCGTGTCCATAAACCTCAAAATAAACAGTGTTATTCTTTTCAATAAAAACATCATAGGTTTCCATTTTATTGTAAGCTGCTGTAAAGAAGTGAGAAACGAGCTCGCCATAATCATTTTCCTGAGCAACGTGCAAATACTTGTAGCCGCCATTGTTGCGGCTTATCAGAGAAATTCTGTAAAGAGTTTCCGCTTGCGGGGTGAATTTGAACCAGTCTAAATCAGGGTTCAAGTCTTGATTGTAGTCTATAGAGCCTTCTGTTAAATCTGGGCCTGGGGTGATTTCAAATGCCTGATCGCTGAAATTCGGATAGTCATCCTGCATTATTCCGAGGTCTGTAACCTGAAGGTTGTAGTATTCGCCCTTCTCGTACTGCCCGCCTGCAACTTTAATTTTATAATTTTCGCCATTCAGAGATACAATAGTTTTGCTTGTTCCGCTCATATTAACAGGGTCGCAGTCTTCATAATAAAGCCAAAAGTTCATATTTCTGTTGTCCGCATCGCCTAGCAGAATCTGATATCTGTGCATCTGTTCGGCCTCGAATTCGAACCAGTCTTCATCCGCAGGGAGCTGGAGGATTGGATCGAAGTGCGTGATTGTGCCTTCTATCAGCGTATCAAGAGCGATCATAGTGGGCGAAGAGCAGTCATCGGAATACGAATCCTCGGGGTAAGTGCCCAGAGCTGCCGCTTCAACTGAATAATTGCCCTCGCTGCCGTAAATCCTTATGCATACATCCTCTGCCGGTTCAAGGAATACATCCCTCGTCAGTGAGCCTGCGTAAATACCCCCGCTGGTCTGTCTTACGCTTGTGCCCAGTGCATCAACGAAGAAAATCTCCATATATTTGTAGTTGTTTTCTGTGGAATCAAGTGAAATTCGGTAAAGGGTGTTTCCCGGGCTTGAAAACTTGAACCAGTCATTATCGCCGCTTGGCGTGAGGGTGCCGTAAATCTCCCCTGTTCCCGGTGCTATAACTTCGGCAGTTGAAATGTCATCACCATAGTCGGGGTCTTCTGCAAGACACGGAAAAGATGCAAAAAGACAAGCCGCACCAATAATTAAACAAATCTTCATTACTGAACTCCTTAAAAAAATGAACTGTTTTATTTTTATTATAGCAAGCTTGAATCGTTTCCTGATACAAATTTTTTTCAAAATGATTTTTTTCTTGTTAAACGAGTAAAAATACTTTAGAAGCAGCTTGTTTTTTTACATCTTGCAGAATAATTACCCTTGCAGGCAGAGGATTTTTCAGCCGCTAATCCCCGCTAATTTTTCACTAATGATTTTGCAAAGAGCCACGAGCCACAGGCTACTCTGCCACTGGCCACTCTGCCGCAGGCGGACTTGCAGCTCTGCTACTCGCTACAGGCCACTATCTTTATCTCATCCTGTAAATCTTGTTAATCCTGTCTAATTTCTTACTTCCCTCCGATTGCTCCGATTCCTCTCCGCCTCCGGCGGACAGCCGGCGGATTGAAGATGTTCCTTAAATTGTATGCTGATACAGCAGCAGGGTATCGGGAAGTCAAACATTTACAAAACCTGCCCGAAAACCCAACCGGTAGGGAAAACCGACCAGTCCGAAAACCAGACCGGTAGGAAAATCCGACCAGTCCAAAAATCAGGCAGGTACCTGCCCGAAAACCAGACAGGAACCTGTCCGAAAATTAGACCATAAAAGAATAAGAAAAGAAAAGAGTAATGTGGACGAGCCTTCCGGATACACTTTTGTGCTGAAGGGAGGAAAAAATTACTCACTTCCAAAAGCCAAACTCGAAGAGTATCAAAAAACGTTCCAAGCAGTGCGGGAGAAAATCCCACACCCCCAACGTCTAACTGTGGGAAAAATTTCCAAGGCAGTGTGGGAAAAACGTTCACAGCAATGTGGGAGAAACTCCCACACCCCCAGCGTCTAACTGTGGGAAAAACTTCCCAAAGGTGTGGGAAAAACGTTCACAAAAGTGTGGGAGAAATTCCCACGTAAAAGAAAAGAACTATTAAAAGAGAAATGTGGACGAGCCTTCCGGATACACTTTTGTGCTGAAGGGAGGGAAGGATTACTCACTTCCAAAAGCCAAACTAATAAATGGGTAACTGTCCCTATTTAAACTAACCGCTAATCAACACTAATTTTTCACTAATGATTTTGCCACTCGCTACTCTGCCACTTGCCACGAGCAACGAATCTATCCGCTTGCTCCGTCCGCCTTCGGCGGACTCCACGCACGGCTCTGATTGTCGTTAGTATTTCGCAGCGATTTCACAAAACGAGATATTTAAACCGAGCCACGCATGAAGACCCGCCGCAGGCGGGGCGAAATAAGTGGACAGCAGACGTTCATCACAGACTGGCCGCAGCATTTACGGACTGAGTCAGAGGCACACAGAGGGGAGATATTTTTTTAACCACTAATCAGCACTAATTTTTCACTAATGATTTTGCCACGAGCTACTCTGCCACTCTGCCACTCTGCCACTTGCCATCCGCCGCAGGCGGACTTGCAGCTCTGCCACTCGCCATCCGCCGCAGGCGGACTTGCAGCTCTGCCACTCGCCCCAAAAAATTGTCGCACACATTTTTTTTGAATCAGTGATTATTTTTTGTGTTTACAGTTGTTTCTGTTAAAATAGTGGGAAATAATGAAAATCAGACTAAGAGGTAGAAATGGTTAAACAATTTTTTGATGCTGAAAGCAATTTCTCCAAGTACATACTGCTTGGTATAGGTGCAGCACTGGTTATAGGGATCATAAATGGATCTTTCTATACAGTGAACACTGACGAACGTGCTGTAGTTACCAGATTCGGCGAGTTCAGCCGGACAGCCGAACCCGGCCTTCATTTCAAGCTCCCCTTCGGGATTGAAGCGGTGTCAACGCCGAAGGTAACCACCGTGTTCAAAGAGGAATTCGGCTTCAGAACGCTTAAAGCAGGCGTTGAGAGCCAGTACGACCGCCGCGACTTTTCCAGCGAATCGCTTATGCTTTGCGGCGATCTGAGCGTTGCAGACGTTCAGTGGATTGTGCAGTACAGGATTATCGATCCTCAGAAGTACCTGTTCAATATCAGAGACCATCGCAAAATGCTTCGTGATGTAGCAGAGGCGGTAGTTCGAAGGGAAGTGGGCGATTCTTCGGTTGATGAAGTGCTTACAGAACGCAGGATGGAGATTAACGAACTCGTTGAAGACGGCATGCAGAAGATACTTGATGATTATGAATCAGGGCTCTTTGTAGTAACAGTGAAGATGCAGGATGTTAATCCGCCGGATCCGGTGAAGCACGCCTTTAATGAAGTGAACGCTGCTCAGCAGGAGAAGGAAAAGCTCATAAACAGCGCTAAGAAAGAGTATAACGAGATTATTCCAAAGAAGCGGGGCGAGGCGCAGAAAATGGTGCAGCAGGCCGAGGCTTACGCTGTTAAGAGAGTGAATGAGGCTGAAGGTGATGCAGGCCGATTCAAAGAAATCTACAACAACTACAAAAACAGCAAAGACGTTACACGTACAAGAATGTATCTCGAGGCTGTCAACGAGGCCTTCCCCGAAATCGGCCAGCTTAACATTATAGACAAAGAAGTGGAATCGCTTCTGCCTCATATGAATTTAAACAAAAAGGAGGAATCTAAATGAATCCTACCAAAATAGCGAATTATATCCTGTGGGGCTTTATCGCCCTTTTTGTGGCGTTCAACCTCTTCTGTTATACGGTTAAAGAAACCGAGCAGGCTGTTATCACGCAGTTCGGCAAGTATAAGAGGGTTGAAAAGGATGCAGGCCTGAAATTCAAAATTCCTTTTGTAGAAAAGGTTAATATGTTTGAAAAGCGTCTGCTCGAATGGGACGGAACACCCACTCAAATGCCGACCGTGGAAAAACGTTATATCAACGTTGACACATTCGGCCGCTGGCGCATCGTAGATCCTCTCGAATTTATGAAAACCCTCCGCACAGAAACGGCCGCTCAGAGCAGGCTTGATGATATTATAAATTCTGCTGTTAGAAACAGAATCTCCAGCAATCAGCTTATCGAAGCTGTGCGGAATTCCAACAGAGAGATGTCCATGATGGTTGAAGTGAAGGACATCCGTGAACAGGATGTGAGCAATATATCAATGGGCAGAAACGCAATTGAGAATAAAATTCTCGCTGAAGCTAAAATTTCGGCCAAGGATTTCGGAATCGAGCTCGTGGATGTGCTTATTAAACGCATAAACTACACCGAGCAGGTGCGTGAGAAGGTTTACGAGAGGATGGTGGAAGAAAGGCTCCGCGTGGCTGCTGAATACCGCTCTGAAGGTGAGGGCGAGAAGATGAATATTCAGGGTAAGATTGAGAATGATACAAACCGCATCATCTCAGAGGCTTATAGGGAGTCTCAGCAGATTCGCGGTTCAGCAGATTCAGAGGCGGTTAAAATCTACGCAGAGTCATACGGCCTCGACCCCGATTTCTTTGCCTTCTACAAAACGCTTGAGTCTTACAAGGAAAACCTCAAGGGCTCAAACGCTGTGCTCTCAACAGACAGCGAATACCTGAAATACCTTTCCTCAAGCACAGGCAGGCAAATGCAGGAAACAGCGGAGTAGGCGGAAGGCTTCTGATGGCAAAGAAGATCTCTACTCCCCTGACAAAACAGAAAACAGCAGAGCTCAGAGCAGGCGAGGAAGTGCTCATCTCGGGCGTTATATACAGCGCTCGGGATATGGCGCACAAAAGACTCACCGAATCCATCGCACGCTCTGAGCCTCTTCCTATTGATATAGAGGGGCAGATAATTTATTTTGTAGGCCCTTCGCCGGCAGCAGAGGGAAGGCCGGCCGGTTCTGCAGGCCCCACCACATCTTCAAGGATGGATCAATTCAGCCCGATACTTCTGGATAACGGCCTTGCCGGTATGATAGGCAAAGGCTACCGCGGCGATGCTGTGATCAATTCCCTTATTAAGAATACAGCAGTGCATTTCAGTGCTGTCGGCGGGGCAGGCGCACTTTTGAGCAAATCTATAGTCAAATCGGAAGTGGTGGCATATCCTGAGCTCGGCCCAGAGGCAATCCACCGCCTCGAGGTTTCGGATTTCCCTGCAGTTGTAGCCTACGACTCCACAGGCGCAAGCATTTACGAGCGCAAGAAATAACCCCTGAATTTTGCGAGCTTTTGAAAAAGAGAGGACTGTAAATTAACGCAGGCTCGGCATGTAATTTTCGAATAGAATAAACTACCCCTTGTTTTTTGTATGCCAGGAATAAAATAAACTGCGAAAATTTGGGTTTTAATAATCAGGCGTAACGGAGAGATTATGAGGTCGAAAGCATTTTATTTTTTTATCCTGTTTATTTCTGCAGCCTTCTCCGCAAGGTTGCCGGCAGCCGGTGAAATTCAATCTAAAAACAGCAAAAGCACGCCAGAACCCCTGCATATCTATCTTGACGCGGATATGACTCTGCTTGCAGAATCAGGTGCCTCAATAAAACGCGGAATAGAAACCGCCCTTGCCGAGGCAGGAAACAAGATTGACGGCAGAAGGGTCGAAATTGTTGTTAAAGATCATCAGGGCAATACAGTCCGAAGCAGAAGGCATATGGAGGAATATCTCAAAGACCCTCGGGCTCTTGCTGTTTTTTCCGGTCTGCATTCTCCCCCTCTTCTGGCAAACAGGGATTTTATAAATGAAAATGGCATTTTAGTTTTAGATCCATGGGCAGCTGCCGCACCAATTACCCGATATCCGTCTCCCGAGAATTGGATCTTCCGGCTTTCAATTGATGATTCCAAGGCCGGCGGAGTGATCGTAGATTATGCGATGAACAAAAAAGAATATCAGAATCCCGCACTTCTTCTTGAGCAAACCGGTTGGGGGGAATCGAACAGGAAATCTCTTACGAAAGCCATTAGGGATTTTGGATTCGGCTCTCCAGCTGTTATAAAAATGTTCAACTGGAACCTCACTGAAAACGGGGCGAAAATAATACTTAGGGATATTTGTACCAGCGGGGCGGATGTCGTTTTTCTAGTGGCAAACGCACCTGAAGGGAAAACCATCGCACGGGCAATGGCCTCTCTTCCCGAGGGAAAAAGGCTTCCAATATGCAGCCACTGGGGCATTACAGGGGGAGATTTTCCTCAGGAGATAGATGCGCAGATGAGGGAAAAAATTAAGCTCAGCTTCATTCAGACAAATTTCTCATTTATCTCAAGCCCCCAAACCGAATTGAGCAGGAGGGTTTTCTCGTTAGCCAAATCTTTGTATCCCAAAAAAATCAAAGAACCGGTAGATATTAAAGCCCCCGCAGGATTTATACACGCCTACGACCTCACAAAAATCCTGATAAGAGCCGCAGAAAATGCAGGACTTACGGGCGATATAATCATAGACAGAGCCGCTGTGAGAAGTGCTCTGGAAAATCTGGATAGACCGGTGGAAGGGCTTATAAAAGTTTATAACAAACCTTTTAGCGAATTTACCGAAAATAATCCTGATGCCCACGAAGCATTGAATGCAGAAGATTACGTTATGGCGCATTACCGCAGAGACAATGCAATAGTTTTTGAATCGATGTACGTGAAATGAAGAACAAACGAAATGGTATTCAAGGGGCAAAGAAAGCAGCGGAACTGATCCCTGTATCTAAAGCTGTAAGGAATTTTATCCTTACAATTACTGTTCTTACAGGCCTCGTGGTGTGTTTTTTTGTTGTCTTGGGTGCAAACACTGTGGTGAAAAGCCTTGATCAAAGGGCTTGCAGGGAGAAAACCCTTGCCGCAGATGATATCTTCAATAGATTCATCGATAATCATTATATGATTCTCAAAGACTACGCTGATTTTCCGCTTATCACTCAGGCAGTTATGCAGCCGAAATCAAATCTCTCAAGCGTAGGGGATTTTATGAAAACGCTTTCTTTCTTCGGCAGGAAATACCAGCTAACCCTTTTAGACTGTTTCGGAAGCAGAATTAAAAGCACTAAAGAAAACCCCTTATTCGATTATTCCTCGCAGCAATGGATGCAGAGGCTGGCAGAAGGAGAAATTGAAAAGTTTTCTTCTGTAAGCCGGCAGGGCAGGAATTTCTTCTTCAGGGTTGTCTCGCCAGTAGATTATAAAGGGACTGTGCAGGGGTTCTTGGTACTCGAGATTCCCGTGGACGAGATTGTTGAGCAGTCTTCTTTAAAGAGTCTTCTTTCCGGCTCGCATCTTGCTGTCTATTCCGGCAGTAATCTTATCCTGCAAATAGGCACAAGGGGCAGTTCCGTTGAGCATATGAGAAAGAATGCAGATCTCGGGCTTAAATTTGAATATTCTCATAGCAGAAGCCAAAGCGCTGAAGCGGTAGCTTTGCTCACAGTAAAACTCCTGTTGATTTTGTTGGCCTTTGTTGCCGTTAACGTGATGATAGGAATGTATTTTGGGAATAAATTCTTTGCAAGGCCTCTTGAGGTCTTCCGGCAGGCTGCTGCTGATTTTGCAAAGCACCGAAAGTCTTTCAGACCTGAGCAGATTGGGTCTAAGATAAGAGAGCTTGAGCTTTTGGCAAGGGAATTCAGCTCTATGGAAATGCAGATCGTGCAGAATGAATCTGAGCTGGGCAAGGCAAGGAAGCACCTTGAGGAAAGGGTTATTGAAAGGACAAAAGAGCTCAATGAGGCTAATGCTGAAATCCTCACTTCAGTGAGGAGATGGCAGGCTACTTTCAATTCCTCTCAGAGCCTTATTATAGTTTATGATGAAAATCTCAATATCGTTAAAGCTAACAGGGCAGCGGAAAAATTCCTAAACAGCAGTGCCGATAAGCTGATGGGCAGGCATTTCAGCAGTGTATTTGGAAGCTGCGAGATAGAGGATGGCTTTATTTATTCTGCTGAAGCTGTTTTGGAAAAGGGCGGTCATTCATGGGAGATGTATTTCAAAGAATGTGAAAGATGGATGCTCTCCAACTTAGACCCAATCTACGCGGAGAATGGAAGCATCAGCGGAGCTGTACAGTTTCTTCAGGATATTACAGACCTGCGGGAAGCTCAGAAGCAGGTTACTGAAAATGCCGAGAGGCTCTCGCTCGCTTTGGAAGGTTCAGGACTTGGCCTATGGGACTGGCAAATCAAAACCGGCAAAATTAAAATTGACAGCAGATGGGCCGGTATGCTCGGCTATGAGATTGAAGACATCCCTGAGAAAATTGAAGCTTGGAGCCAGAGAATACATCCCGATGATTATCAGAGGGTAATGGATGAATTGCGTAAAGCAATGAGGGGCGAGGTTGACCAGTATCATGTGGAGCATAGGCTCAAAACCAAAAGCGGGGAGTATAAGTGGATTTTAGACAGCGGCAGGATCATTGAATTCGATGAGCTGGGCGAGCCTTTGAGAATGGCAGGGATACATCAGGATATAAACGAAAGCAAGCTCCTAACGGAAAAACTCAAGCAGAGCGAGGCGAATCTAAGCAGCTTCTTTAACTCTGTTGACAGTTTGTTTTCTGTTTTGGATATGCAGGGCAATATTATTGAGGTAAACCAGCCTCTGCTGAACAAACTCGGATACTCACGCGAGGAAATTATAGGCCGAAACATCTTAATTTGCCATCCCGAGCAGTACAGGAAGGAGGCAGGTGAAAATGTAGAGCAGATGCTTAAGGGCAAGCGGGAAAGCTGTCCCTTGCCTTTAGCCGCCAAAGACGGTACGATAATCCCGGCAGAGTCGTATGTTATCAAGGGCATATGGAATGGAAAGCAGGCGCTTTTCGGAATCAGCAAGGACATATCTCAGTTGAAAGAGTCTGAAGAGAAATTCGCCAAAGCCTTCAACTCCTCACCGCTTCTGATGGCCTTAAGTACGGTTGAAAGCGGCAAATTCATAGACGTTAATGATACATTTCTCAATGTACTTGGATTTGAGAGAGATGAAGTTATCGGCAAAACATCTCAGCAGCTCCGGCTTTTTGAAGATGTAGAAAAAAGGCACAAAACCGCAGAGAAAACCCTGCAGCAGGGATATGTTAGAGAATCCGAACTCAAAGTTCGCAAGAAGAATGGAGAAAAGCTTATTGTTTTGTTTTCTTCTCATTTAATCAATACACAGAGGGGGAAAATTCTGCTTACAGCTGCAAATGATGTTACCCAGCTTCGAGAGAATCAGAGGATGCTCAGAGAGAGCGAGCAGAGGCTTTCGGGACTGATATCTTCCATTACAGACTGCATGTTTATTGTGAATAATGATTTCCGAATCAGCTGGACAAACGAAACAGCTGCCGGGATTTTTGGCGGGGTTGAAGGCTTAAAATGGAATTCTGTTTTCAAGAATGCCGACGTAGAGGAAGGCATTCTCGCTGCAGCCTTTAACGATGGTGAAATACATGACTGCGAGGTTGAAATAAAGCCGGAAAGAAAAAGCTCTGCAATGAATTTCTGGTGTACAGTGAGCCCGGTTAAGTATTCAAACGGCATAACAGAAACAGTGGTGGTTGTTTGCAGGGACATTACAAAGAGAAAGGAGTATGAGGCAGCCCTTTCTCGCTCAAGGCAGATTCTCGAGCAAAAGGTTGAGCAGAGAACTAAAGAAATAGATAATTCAAAAAAAGAACTCAGAGAGCTGTATATCCGCCTTAACAAAGTGCAGGAAGATGAGAGAAAGCAGATTTCTCGGGAAATTCACGACCAGCTGGGAACAATCCTCACTACGCTGAAGTATGACCTTGCTTGGGTGAAAAATAAAGCCCCTGGCAGTGATGAGCAGTCTGAATTATTAGAAAGTAAAATTAATCAAATGTCTGATAAGATTGACGGGATAATCGAAACCGTCCAGCGGATAAGCTCTCAGCTTCGCCCGGGCCTTCTTGATGATATGGGGCTTCCAGCGGCGATTGAATGGCAGGCGGAAAAATTCGCTGAAACTGCTGATATAATGATTGATACAGAGTTTGACGAATCAATTAAATTTGACTCTGAATGCAGTACAGCGGTTTTCAGGATATTTCAGGAGCTTATGACCAATGTTTTAAGACACGCTAAAGCGAGTTTTGTTTTAGTAAAGCTTTACAATCAAGGGCAATACGCTAAGCTGGATGTAATAGACAACGGAATAGGCATAAAAGATGCTGCAGCTTTCGACAAAAATTCCCTCGGGCTGATTGGTATCAGGGAAAGAGCAAATGTTTTTGGAGGAAGCTTCAGCATAGCCTCTGCTGCTGAAGGCGGCACTGTTGCAAGTGTTTTTATTCCATTAGAGAAATAGCGGAGAGAGAATGATTGAGATATTAGTTTGCGATGATCACGCTGTAGTTCGAGAAGGGCTAAAGCTTATAATAGAAAGCAGCGAGGATATAAGTGTGAAATCTGAGGCCGGTTCGGGAGAAGAGGCCGTGGCTTTGGTTACAAAGCACGCATTTGATGCTGTTATCCTTGATATCTCCATGGAAGGAATGGGAGGCATAGAGGCATTGAACCAGATCAAGAATACCCGCCCTGATCTGCCTGTTTTAATGCTGAGTATGCATCCAGAGGATCAGTATGCCGTGCGCGTTTTAAAGGCAGGAGCGGCCGGGTATCTTACAAAGAAAAGCGCTTCTGAAGACCTGCTCGAAGCTGTCAGAACTGTTTATAGAGGTAGAAAATTTATAACTCCTGCTGTGAGCCGGAAGTTGGTGGATACTATTCTTGAGCCTCAAAATTCACAAAAACACGAAGGCCTCTCAGACCGTGAATATCAAGTGCTGATTATGCTGGGTAAGGGAAAATCGCTTGGTGAAATCTCTGATGAGCTGCATTTATCCCCCAAAACCGTAAGCACATACAAAACGAGAATTATGAATAAAATGGGAATTTCAAATAACGCCGAACTAATCCGCTACTGCATCGAAAATTCCCTCGTTTAGGAGAATAGAAACAATTCAAACGAAAATTAAATTTACAGAAATAATCTTGTATGATCCAGAATACTGAGCGGCATATTTTCGTTTATTTAAGCCTGCGGGGGCGGGGTAAAGATAGAGCCAGATATTTGCATCTATAAGAATTTCTTCGCCGTTGCTGAAAGAATACGAGGACAGTTTGTGTATTCTATTCGGTTCATTCATCATCTTCCTCAAGCTCCTGCCAAGCCTCATCGTATGGTTCGGGATTGTTGTAGTATCTTAGGGCATTTTCTTTAACCCTCTCCAAAATCTGTAAATCAGAATTGCTGAGCCCCTGAACTTTAATAGAGGATTCAATTACATCTTTGCTAAATTGCCCGTATAGCTGGCCTATAGCAACGTTCAAAAACAGTGAGATCAGTATCTCCACCCCTTCAAAATTAAGGATGATTTTATTGTTTTCTTTAAGAAGAGGCTTTAGTTTATCGAACAGTTTTTGTCCGTCATCTGAAGATATGCAAAGACTGCCTACAAATTCTGCTGCGTTTATTTTTATTTCTTTCGGCATAATTCAAATCCTGTAAGTTATCATTCAGTTTCCATTTTGTAACTGTATTCATCTGCGGTATTGATTTCTATGTTTACGCAGGTGCCTGGAAAATCATACTTCATTTTTTTAAGCTGCTCGTCTTTCTGAGAAAATTCATAATAACCAAATCTTGAAATAACCTGTAGCTTGCCTTTATTAAGATTAAGAAAATCTTTGATTAGTTTCAAGCCAATTCCGCTGGGCTGTTTGAAGGTTCTGGTAGAATGCCCTTCTTTCAGAGCCCATTCTATGGCTTGTTTTGAGCTGATTTTATCATTTTTGAAAAACTTTCTTACATTTTCACGAATTCCAATTCCAGAATCTGATATTGAAAAATCAAACCTTTCTTTGTTCGGAAAGTATTGGCCGCAGGAAAATATGTTTATGCCGTGGCAGGAATGTGAACCCGAATTTTGAAATATCTCAAGAAGGCTTTGCTTGAACCGCTTGCTCAATTCGCCCGACATTTTCGGAATGCCTCGGCCTCTGAGATAGTATTTCAAATATTCCAGAAATTGTTCGTTGGCATTCTTTTTGAATTTTTTAAAGGGAATCGTTGTTTGATATGTGTCTTTTTCAATCTGAAACCCAAACTCAGCTAAAAGGCGGTTTCTGCATAAAACTTGTTTTATGTTTTGAGGGATGTTCTGGAGTTTTACGCTGTTAAGCTCTTCATAAAGCCTTGATATTATAGAATACAATGCAGCGGCCATATTTGCTTCAAAAAACTCACACTGCTCAAAATCGAGTTCAATTAAATCATATTTCAAGTGTCTGCTTGAGTTATACAGCCTTGCTATCTCCTCAAAGCCGTCTATATTGTTTCGGATAGATCCAACATTCAGATTCATAGTAACTCCATTTTTTTAAGGCAAATATCTTGCGAAAGCGGCCTGTTAAATGAAATTTGCCTTTCATTTTTTAATCATATCAGCTTGACAGCCTTCGTCAAGAATAGCAGTCAAAGGGGGCATGGTTTCTCAAGCAGTTTTTATGCCCCTCCAGAGTATTTGAATAGAAATGCAAGGCCGGCAAGCAGAATCATCACGAGGATCGTAACAGTATTGAAATGCTTTTCGATAAAATCTCTTGCCTTCTCGCCGAAAAGGTAAAACAGCAGGCCTTCAGTTCCGAAGCGAAGCGTCCGGAAAACAAGGCTGATAAGAACAAACTTCAGCACGCTCACCTTTGCAAGACCGGCAAGCCAGCTGAAGATCATATAGGGGACGGGCGTAAGAGCGGAGATTGAAATTGCCCAGAAATCATATTCTTCATAGAGCTCGAGAGCCTTCTGGGTTTTCTCGCCGATATGCATAAACTCTATCGAGCTGAAAAAGCCTATCACCCCGTCTCCAATCAGCAGACCTGTGAGCAGTGCGGTTGTCCCGCCGAGCACGGAGAAAAATGCGCAGATAAGCCCGTACTTTATCCCCTTCTTTGGTTTTGCAAGGCTCATCCCCAACACCATAACATCCGCAGGCACAGGCACGCATATAGGTTCAAAAAACGCAAGCAGAACAAGCACTGTCATCCCGTATTTTGTTTCCACCCATTTGAGAAACCAGTTGTAGAGTTTTTTGTGTATCTCCCAAGATTTAATATTTTTCTTCGAGAGCCCATCAGCTACGCTGTTTTCCTGATTTTCCGCCATAATTGCAATTCCAATCAATTTTAAGGTAATAGTTTTCAGGCCATAAATCGGCCAAACCTTAGAGCAAGCTCTATATTTTTACAAAAAATCTGTTAAAATTACCGCTTTAACCGGCTAATTACGAACTCAGAATTCAATAAGATATATTTTTGCTGAAAAAACACAAAGGTTTTTCGATGAGCAGGCTGAACAGGCAGAATGAAAATACCGGCTTCATTTTTGATTTCAAACGCTTTGCCGTTCACGACGGGCCGGGGATAAGGACAACAGTTTTTATGAAAGGCTGTCCGCTGAGGTGCAGGTGGTGTCATAATCCGGAGAGCTGGAGCATTCGCCCTGAGCTCAGATTCGCCCCGAACCTCTGCATAAGCTGCGGCAGGTGCGTGGAAGTATGCCCGGAGGGAGCGATAAGCTGGAAGAACGGCCAGCCCGAAACTGATCCTGAAAAATGCACCGGGAAGGGCAGGTGCTGCGAGGTTTGTGCGGCAGATGCGAGGATCCTGCTCGGCAGAGAATACACACCGCAGCAGGTTATGGAAGTTCTCGAGAAAGACAGGGTTTTCTATGAGCAGTCCGGAGGCGGGGTAACCTTCTCCGGAGGCGAGCCGTTTATGCAGCCCGAATTCCTGCTCAGCACTCTTGAGCTTTGCAAACAGGCCGGCCTGCATACAGCCGTTGACACCACGCTCTGTACCGAGCCGGAGCTGCTCAGCAGGGCATTTGAGCTTACCGATTTGTTCATCGTTGACGTAAAACAAACCGATTCAGCCAAACACAAGGAATTCACCGGCGCAGCTGCGGAGCAGATTCTGGATAATATAAAAATGCTTGGCGGAAGCGGGGCTGAGATAATCGTGCGAATCCCGCTTATTAAAGGGTTTAACGATGACATTTCTTTCATTAAGCAGGCAGTGGAGATTTGCAATAAATCACGCGTAAAGCAGATTGACCTGCTTCAATATAATGAAGGCGGGCTGGAAAAACAGAAGACTCTTATAGGAAAATCCTCCATCGTTAAATTTGAACCTGCAAGCGAGGATTTCTTCAATCAGGCAAAAACAATCCTCTCAGAATCAGGCCTTCTCGGCACTGCCGGCGGCTGATTTGTGCGCAAATTGGTTAATTTAAATACTTAAAATGGCTTTGAAATCAGGTCGATAATCATCTATCATTTTCCCAAAAGGATTTCTCTTAAATAAGACACGGAATATCTCTTTATGACAGGAGTAGATGATGAAAAGACGTGATTTCCTGAAGTCATCCGCAGGTTCTTTAATTGCGGCCGCAAGCAGTGGCTATGGAATTTCAGGTTTTCGTAATCGTAAATTCAATGTACTGTTCATAGCTATTGATGATATGAACGACTGGATCGGTCCTCTTGCCAACCATCTGCCTAAGGCAAAAACTCCCAGTCTTGACCGTCTTTCCGAAATGGGCGTTAACTTCACAAACGCTCACTGTGCAAGCCCCGCCTGCCATCCGTCAAGGGTTTCTGTTATGACAGGAGTGTCTCCCGGACGCAGCGGTTTGATTCAAAATGTTTTCAAGAGTTCCGGCAAACCTACTTGGCGCGAAAATAAAGTACTCAAAGATACTATTACTCTATCCCAGCATTTCAGAAATAATGGTTATACAGCCCTTGGTACAGGAAAACTTTTTCATGCCCTTCAGTGGTGGCCAGGAAGTGAGTGCCCCGCCGGAGACTGGGATGAATATTGGCCTACCGCTGAAAAACCGATACCGCAATGGCAAAGACCGGAATTAGTGCCAGATAGTGAAGCAGGTTTAACCAAAGGAAGGCCGCTTGGCGGCGCAAGCCAGCTCTTCGGAGCCCATCCGCTCAATATTGCAGATGAGAAAACAAGCGATTACAAAGTGGTAAGTTGGGCGGTTTCAAAGCTCAATAAAAAGCACAATAATCCTTTCTTCCTTGGTTGCGGCATCTTCCGTCCGCATATACCTTGGGAGGTACCTAAAAAATATTTCGATATGTACCCTCTTGAGGATATTCAGCTTCCGCCTCATAAGAAAGATGATTTGAAAGATGCTATGTCTCACGGCAGGGAGCACTGGCATAAGTGGGTGCTTGAAAATGATAAATGGGAAGAGTTTATTCAGGGCTATCTTGCAAGCATTTCATACTCCGATGCTATGCTTGGCAAACTCCTCGACGGGCTTGAACAAAGCAGATATAAAGATAACACCATAATCGTTCTATGGGCAGATCACGGTATGCATATAGGCGAGAAGCAGAACTGGGAAAAATTTACGCTTTGGGAAGAATCAACCAGAGTTCCGTTTATGTGGGTTGTGCCGGGTGTTACCGACGCAGGTTCAAAATGCAGCAGCCCTGTAAGCCTTATCGATGTTTATCCGACCCTTTGCGAGCTTACCGGCCTTCCTGTTCCCAAGCAATGCGACGGAAAAAATCTAACTTCTCTTCTCAAAAAACCATCTGATATAAGAGATGCTCCCGCAGTTACAACATACCGTTTTCGCAAAAAAATAGATGGTAAAACGCTTGTCGGAGCGAGTGTCCGCTCGCATAGATGGAGATACATCTATTACAACAGTGGTTTCGAAGAACTTTACGACCACAATAATGATGAAAATGAATTTACTAATCTTGCAAATAAGCCTAAATACAAGGTAGTGAAAGACAGACTTAAAAAATGGCTGCCGGAATTTTTGAAATAGTTTTTATGAAAGGGTGAAAATGAGAAGATTTATTAAACAGACAATTTCTTTTATGCTTTTAGCATTTATTGCGGCAGGAATTTCTTATGCCGATTCAGTTAATGTTACTGTAAATTGTGATGAAAAGAAGGCCGAAATCAGCGACCATCTTTACGGAATCTTCTTTGAAGATATAAACTTTGCAGCAGATGGAGGACTTTACGCCGAACTCGTGCAGAACAGGTCTTTCGAGTATCATACTGTACCCGGCAGAAATCCGCTTAGGGAAAAGTATCACGCGCTTTACGCATGGCAGAAGGTGGAGAGAAACGGCGGAGAATGCACACTCACTGCTGAGCGAGAGATACCCCTAAACAGAAACAACCATAATTACCTAACAGTGCATATAGATAAGGCGGGCGAGGCCGGCGTTATGAATACAGGCTACGACGGCATACCTCTGGACAGAGGAGCCAAGTACGATTTCTCAGTTTATGCCCGCAGAGAAGGGGGAATTTCGAAACTGAGCATCACACTTGAAACGCAGGACAGTAAAGTCTGCGGCAAGGCCTCTGTAAAAGGGATAGACGCAAACTGGAAGAAATTTGAAACCACGATTCAATCCCGCATAACGACAGATAATGCAAGGCTCGTGGTAACCTCAGAAAACACGGGAAAGCTTCATCTGGATATGATATCTCTCTTCCCGCAGGATACATTCAAGGGCAGGAAAAACGGGCTCAGAAAAGACCTCGCCCAGGCCCTTGCTGACCTTGAGCCGGAATTCCTCCGTTTTCCGGGCGGATGCATCTCCCACGGCCACAGCCTTGAGAATGCCTATCGCTGGCCGGATACTGTAGGTGATGTTGCGCAGCGCAGAGGCAACTGGAATCTCTGGGGCTACCACCAAACCTACGGGCTCGGGTTCTTCGAATACTTCCAGTTCTGTGAAGATATCGGAGCAGAGCCGCTGCCGGTAGTGCCGGTGGGGGTCTCGTGCGGATTCAGGCCGCCTTACGAATGCGCACCTATGGACGAGCTGGATGAATGGATTGATGAAGCTGTCAACTTAATCGAATTCGCTAACGGTGATACCGACACCGAATGGGGCAGCGTGCGTGCTGAGATGGGGCATCCTGAGCCTTTCGATATGGAGTACATCTGTCTCGGCAATGAAGAACACGACCGCCCTGAGCTCCACGAGCGTTTTCCGCATTTCGTAAAGGCAATTCGTGAAAAATACCCCGATATAAAGATAATCGGTACTTCCGGCCTCGGTACGGGCATACCGCTCTATCCGCTTATGGATAAGCTCAATGTTTACAGCTCTGATGAGCATTACTATATGTCGCCGGAGTGGTATTTCAATAATGACACACGATTCGATGATTTCGACCGCAGCAAGCCGCTGATATTTGTTGGCGAGTATGCCTCGCAGGGCAACACGCATTACAATGCCCTCGCAGAGGCCGCCTTCCTTACAGGCGTTGAGCGGAATGCCGATATCGTTGATATGACCTGCTACGCCCCGCTTTTCGCCCACAAAAACCATACGCAGTGGAGAGCCGCAGACCTGATCTGGTTCGATAAAAGGCAAGTGGTAAAAACGCCGAATTACTACGTTCAGCAGCTCTTCAGCAAAAATGCCGGCGATTATTATCTCGGTAATGATGTTGAAGTGGTTAGAGAGGGAAAGCCTCAAACGATATCAGGCAGCGTTGGCCTCGGCTCATGGAATACGCAAATTGAGGCAGCAGAGGCAAGGCTAAACGGCAGAAAGCTTGATCTCTCAGAATTTGAGCAAAGCTCAGGCGATTTCGATTTCAGCGGCGGCAGTCTTTCTCAGAAAGACGGCGGAGCGAGGCCGGCAATCAGCTTTTCTCCAAAAGAATTCAGCGGCGAAAAAATAACTTACTCCGTCCGTGCACGCAAAACAGCAGGCGATGAAGGCTTCCTTATAGTTTTCGGAGCTGAAAACAGCGATACATACTACTGGTGGAATATCGGCGGCTGGGGGAATTCTCAGCACGCTATCGAAAAGACCGTCAACGGCCGCAAATCCGTACTTACCCAGCGCAACGGAAGCATCAAGCCGAACCGGTGGTACGAGATGAAAGTTGAGCTCAGCTCGGGGCGAATCCGCTGCTATTTGGACAACAAGCTTATTCACGATTACAGCCTCGAAAAGAAAAGCATCTATGCCTCAGCAACATTAGATGAAGAAAAAGGCGAGGTGGCTGTGAAGCTGGTAAACTCCTCAGATAAGCCGGCAGATGTACGAATCAAGCTCAATAATATAAGCAGAGCTGCGAGAATGGCAGATGTGAAGCTGCTCGAAGGTGAACCGGGTGCAGAGAACACCTTCGAAAACCCTGACAGAATAAAACCGGAAACGAAGAGAATAAAGGCAGGCAGAGAGTTTGATTACAAAGCTCCTGCGATTAGCGTTCAGTTTATAAAAATTAAAGTGGATTAAAAAATTAGAGGTTAATGTATGGCTTACACAATAGGACTGGACTTCGGTTCAAATTCAGTAAGAAGCGTTATCGTTGATACAGCGGACGGAAGGGAGCTCAGCTCAAGCGTTTGGGTGTATGAATCTGGCGAAGAGGGGATTCTTCTGGACCCCTCAGACCATAATCTTGCCCGTCAGAACCCTGCTGATTACCTAAAGGGTACTGAAATAACGATAAAAGATGCGATTAAGCAGGCAAAGCAGGATCCGGATTTCTCGCCTGATAAGATTGTCGGAATCGGCGTTGATACTACCGGCTCTACACCGATGCCCGTTGATGCAAATAACTGCGCCCTGAATGAAGATTCCAAATTCAAAGACAATCTAAACGCCTATGCTTGGCTCTGGAAAGACCACACCTCCCACAAGGAAGCGGAGAAAATCACCCAGACAGCAAGGCAGGATTTCCCTGAGTATCTCGCCAAATGCGGCGGTACATACTCTTCCGAGTGGTTCTTCAGCAAGGTTTGGCACTGCCTCAACACAGACCCTGGGGTATATAATGCAGCAGAGAGCTGGGTGGAAATCTGCGACTGGATCCCCGCAGTCCTTTGCGGAATAACAAACCCGAAGGATATCGTGAGAAGCAGATGCGCAGCAGGGCATAAGGCGATGTTCAGCCCGCAGTGGGGCGGTTTGCCGGCAAAGGAATTCTTCCAGAAGCTCTCTCCAGAGCTCGCCGGCCTGCGTGATAAGCTATACAGCGAAACCTTTACAAACGATAAGCTCGCCGGCAAACTCAGCGGTCAATGGGCTCAAAAGCTCGGCCTAAATCAGGGCACAGCTGTATGCGTCGGGGCGTTTGATGCGCATTACGGAGCCATCGGCAGCGGCATTAGGCCCGGGACTATGGTGAAAATTATGGGCACAAGCACCTGTGATGTGATTGTCTGGCCGAGCGATAAGCCTCTGGAAGATATCCAGGGAATCTGCGGGATTGTAGAGGGCTCTGTTCTGCCAGACTGCTACGGCATCGAGGCAGGGCAGTCTGCTGTGGGCGATATCCTGAACTGGTATGTCAATTATCTCAAGCCAGAGGGCGATAAATGCTCTCATCAGGCTCTAACAGAAAAAGCCGCAAAGCTCAAAACCGGCGAAACAGGCCTTCTCGCTCTCGACTGGAACAACGGCAACAGAACCATCCTCGTTGACCAGCGCCTTACCGGACTGATTATGGGGCAAACCCTCCAGACAAAGCCCGAAGAGATATATCGCGCATTGATTGAAGCCACTGCCTTTGGTGCTCTTCGAATTATCAACCGCATAGAAGAATACGGCGTGAAGATCGAAAATCTCATCTGCTGCGGCGGGATTGCTGAGAAAAACCCCGTGTTTATGCAGATTTACGCCGATGTATTGGGTCGCGAGCTGAAAGTATCCAGCTCCAGCCAAACCTGCGCATTAGGCGCAGCGATGGGGGCGGCAGTTGCAGCGGGCGAATACGCCGATTTTGATAAGGCCGCAAACGCCATGACAGGCGTTAGAGATAAGGTTTACAAGCCGGACGCTGAAAGCGGCAAGGTTTATCAGAAGCTCTACGGGCTCTACTGCCAAATTCACGATCAGTTTGGAATCGGGCAGGGCGGCGATCTTGGAAACGTAATGAAAGATCTTCTCGAGATAAAGGAGCAGGCAGCCAATGCTTGAAGAACTCAAAAAGGAAGTTTGCAGGGCCAATCTCGAGCTCTCGGAGAGCGGGCTTGTAATACTCAGCTGGGGGAATGTGAGCGGGATAGACCGCAGCAAAGGCATATTCGCCATAAAGCCCAGCGGCATTGACTATGCGAAGCTAAAGCCTGAGGACATTGTGCTTGTCAGCCTTGAAGGCGAGAAGGTGGAAGGGGATATGAAGCCCTCCTCAGATACGCCCACCCACCTTGAGCTCTACAGGCAGTGGAGCGGGATTGGCGGGGTATGCCATACCCATTCGCCCTGCGCAACTGCCTTCGCTCAGGCGAAAAGAGAGCTGCCGTGCCTCGGGACAACCCATGCCGATAATTTCTACGGCACTGTCCCTGTTACAAGGCAGATGGCCATAGAGGAAATCGAAACCGAATACGAGCTGAATACGGGGAAAGTGATTTGCGAGCGGTTCAAGGGTATCGACCCTGAAACAATCCCCGCCGTTTTCTGCGCAGGCCACGGGCCTTTCACTTGGGGCAAAGATGCAGGGGAATCTGTGAAGAATGCGATAGTTCTTGAGATGGCCTGCAAGATGGGCTTAGACACCCTCTCACTTGCCGGAAAGATGGAGGCGATTCCTCAAACACTGCTCGATAAGCATTACCTAAGAAAACACGGGAAAGGCGCATATTACGGGCAAAATTAAGATATACTTAATTTCTCTTTATAAAGTGAATATGGTTAGAAAAGGGCTGTTGGGATGTTTTTCCGGCAGCCTTTTTTTTATTATACAAGTCCGAAAAACTGAAAAAGATTTTGGTAATTTTAAGAATTATGCTATATTGAAACTTCAGTGAATCAAACTTATAAGATGGAAAATTTTTAAGAGAGTTTTGAAATGAAGAAAACAAGGGCTTTTCTGGTTATAATTTCTGCGGCAGTTTTTATTTCCGGAACCTCTGCCTTGGCAGAAGAATTTGGCGGAATTGAGTTTCCAAACGGCGAGCTTAGCTTTGCAGATGAGGTTATAACATACGCCCCGCTTCACTCCGGCGGCCCCGCACCAACAACCGCTGAAAACCCGCAGAAGGCTCTCGGAACGCCTGATTATTCTTCCAGCTCTGATTCTTACGTAACTTTGGGAAGAGGCGGGCTGATAGAGCTCAAGTTCGTTGACAATTTCCTCATAAACGACGGCACTCAAGAAGCCGACCTGCATATCTTTGAGATCGGGCCGGATGTCGAAGATACACTCGTTGCCGTGCGTCCCACGCAGGAGACTATTGCACTGCTTGCAGGAGAAGACTACGACAGCAACGACGACGGCTTCTATGAAATCGGCAAGGTTTCCGGCAGCACTTCATCAATAGACATTGATGCTTTTTTCGCCGGCCATACCTCAGGTGAGCTTGTGTTTGATGCTGTGCAGCTGATTGACGATTACAACGAAGGCAATACATCTGGCGCAACAGTTGGAGCGGATATTGACGCTGTTGGAGCGATTGGTTCGGTGAGAAGCTGCGATTACGCTCTGGAGGGCGATATCAATATGGACTGCAAGGTCGATCTTTCTGATTTTGCAATTATGGCGAAAAACTGGCTTATCAACTGTGAACAAAATCCGTCCGACCCCGCATGCGAGCCTCTGGATTAAAGCTGGCTGGAGCCGCAGCCATCCTCTGACTTCGCAATTGAATTAATACTTTATTTTGCTGAAAACTTTAAGCCCTAAGGGGCTTTTTAGAAATGTTTTTTCGTGCAGCAGAACGTATTCACTGTCCATCACTCTCTTTAAGTCATAATCAAAAATCGTATGCCGCAGGGTTGGTATTTGTGAAATTTTCGCCTTCGGAAATATATTGTTTGACAACCCCTTTTCGTTTCTTATAATCCTCGAACGGTTAATTCCGATGCGGTATCGGTGTGTCTTGAAAAACAGTTTAGCAATTTCTTTACAAAAGGATTTCTACTTATGGAAAAACCCCTTGAATATCTTAAGGGTTGTATGAAGCCGGATCAGTATGAGAAGCTGGCGGCTTTGAACAACTCAAAATTAAATGAGTTCATCGCAGACTCAGTCCAGCTTTGTACACCGGATGATGTACATCTCTGCGACGGCTCAAAAAACGAATATGATACAACTATGGCAGCAATGGTTGAAGAAGGTCTTGCAACAGACCTGAAAGCACGCGAAAACTGCTTCCACTTCCGTTCAGACCCGTCAGACGTTGCACGTGTTGAAGGACGTACATACATCGCCTGCGAAAATGAATCTGATGCAGGCCCGACCAACAACTGGATCCACCCGGACGAGCTCAAAGGTACAATGAGAGACCTCTACAACGGCTGCATGAAAGGCCGTACTCTCTTTGTAATCCCGTTCTCTATGGGGCCGATCGGCTCTCCGATTTCTAAGATCGGCTTCGAAATCACAGACAGCGGCTACGTTGTATGCAATATGCACATTATGACAAGAGTTGGCGATGAGGTTCTCGAAACCCTCGGTCAGGGCGATTTTATCCCCTGCCTGCACTCTGTTGGCAAGCCGCTTGCTGAAGGCGAAAGCGATAACGGACAGTGGCCATGCGCTCCTGTTGACAAGAAATACATCTCGCACTTCACCGAAGAACAGAAGATCTGGTCTTTCGGCTCAGGTTACGGCGGAAACGCACTTCTCGGTAAGAAATGCCTCGCTTTGAGGATTGCCTCAGTTATGGCTAAGAAAGAAGGCTGGATGGCAGAGCATATGCTTATCCTCCGCCTTACCAACCCTGAAGGCAAGAAGTTCCATATCGCAGCTGCGTTCCCAAGTGCATGCGGAAAGACAAACCTCGCTATGCTTGAATCTACAGTAGAAGGCTGGAAGGTTGAATGCGTGGGTGATGATATTGCATGGATGAAGATGGAAGATAACGGCCAGCTTCGCGCAATCAATCCTGAGTCAGGTTTCTTCGGCGTAGCCCCCGGAACTAACAGCAAAACAAACCCGATGGCTGTTAAGTCTTGCGAAAAGAATTCAATCTTCACCAACTGCGTTGTTACAGACGACGGCGATGTATGGTGGGAAGACGGCGACGGCGAATGCAAGCACGGCATCGACTGGAAAGGCAGAGAATGGACACCTGATTCAGGCGAGAAGGGTGCTCACCCGAACGCACGTTTCACAGCTCCTGCTGCTCAGTGCCCCACAATCTGCCCAGACTGGGAAGACCCTGCAGGCGTTCCTATCGATATCTTTATCTTTGGAGGCCGCAGAAGCGAGCTTGTGCCGCTGGTTACCGAAGCCATGGACTGGGATCACGGTGTTTACATGGGTGCTACAGCAGCATCTGAGAAAACTGCCGCTGCTCTCGATTCAGGCGTGGCTATCCGCCGCGACCCATTCGCTATGCTTCCGTTCTGTGCATACCACATGGCAGACTACTGGCAGCACTGGTTCGATATGGGCGATAAGCTCGGCAACAAGGCTCCGAAGATCTTTTACGTGAACTGGTTCCAAAAGAACGAAAAGGGCAAATTCATCTGGCCTGGATTCGGCGAAAACAGCCGTGTTCTCAAGTGGATGTGTGAGCGTGTTGACGGCAAGGCCGGCGCTTACGATACTGCTATCGGCAAGATGCCTAAGAAGGAAGACCTCGATCTTGACGGCATAGACCTCACTGATGAAGAGATGGATAAGATCCTCAGTGTAGATACCGAAGGCTGGAAGAAAGAGCTTCCTATCGTTAGAGAGTTCTTTGAAACAATGGGCGATAAACTCCCTGACCGTATGGTTGCTCAGGTTGACCGCCTTGAAGAGCGCCTCGGCAAGTAATCTTCTAAAAAGCTTACAAATAATAAAGGTCGGTTCTTAATTGAGCCGGCCTTTTTTAACGGAAAATTATAAAATTCTCTAATCAGCCTCTTGATTTTTTATACGTCTTACCGGCAATTATATCATATTTCTTCAGAAATCAAAAAAAGCCCGATGCTGTTAAGCACCGAGCTTCTAAATTCTTATCAGGGCACTGAATCGTTAAGGAGTCTGACGTAAAAGGCTAAGCAGCTAAACTTTCGGCATAATTGCCGTACTGCTTAGTTTTTTCATCCCTTAGAAAGGAGGTGATCCAGCCGCAGGTTCCCCTACGGCTACCTTGTTACGACTTAGTCCCAGTTACCGAGTTCACCGTAGGCAGCCGTCTCTCCGAAGAGTTGACAAGCCGACTTCGGGTGCTCCCGATTTCCATGACTTGACGGGCGGTGTGTACAAGGCTCAGGAACATATTCACCGCGTCATTGCTGATACGCGATTACTAGCGATTCCAACTTCATGTTCTCGAGTTGCCAGAGAACAATCCGAACTGAGGCAGACTTTGTGCGATTTGCTCAACCTCACGGTTTTGCGTCGATCTGTATCTACCATTGTAGCACGTGTGAAGCCCTGGGCATAAAGGCCATGAGGACTTGACGTCATCCCCGCCTTCCTCCGGTTTAACACCGGCAGTCCCGTTAGAGTCCCCAGCTTAACCTGCTGGCAACTAACGGCAAGGGTTTCGCTCGTTCAAGGACTTAACCCAACATCTCACGACACGAGCTGACGACAGCCATGCAGCACCTGTGTAAGTTTCACTCTCCGAAGAGAGCAGCCAGACTCTGTTTCCAGAAAGGCATACAAACATGTCAAACCCAGGTAAGGTTCTGCGCGTTGCTTCGAATTAATCCACATGCTCCACCGCTTGTGTGAGCCCCCGTCAATTCCTTTGAGTTTTAGCCTTGCGACCGTACTCCCCAGGCGGTGCACTTAACACTTTTGCTACGCCCGTGATAATGTCAGAATTACCACGAACCAGTGCACATCGTTTACGGCATGGACTACCGGGGTATCTAATCCCGTTCGCTACCCATGCTTTCGTACCTCAGCGTCAGGTCATACCCAGCGGGCCGTTTTCACCTCTGGCGTTCCTCTTCATATCTACGCATTCCACCGCTCCACGAAGAGTTCCACCCGCCCCTGTATGCCTCAAGTTTTCCAGTTCGCCCCCCAATTCCCCGGTTGAGCCGGGGGATTTCAGAGAACGCTTAAAAAACCGCCTGCGTACGCTTTAAGCCCAGTGATTCCGAACAACGCTTGCCACCTTCGTATTACCGCGGCTGCTGGCACGAAGTTAGCCGTGACTTCCTTTAGAGTAGTTCTGCTTGCGCTTACTTGCTCTTGACAGCAGTTTACACCCCGAGGGGCTTCTTCCTGCACGCGGCGTCGCTGGGTCAATCTTTCGATCATTGCCCAAGATTCGTTACTGCAGCCCTCCGTGGAGGTCCGGGCAGTGTCTCAGTCCCGATATGGCGGACCAACCTCTCAGTCCCGCTACCCGTCGTTGCCTTGGTGAGCCGTTACCTCACCAACTAACTGATAGGGAATAGGCCGCTCCGATGCCGATAAATCTTTGATTGCCAGCCCTGCAGCTCGCAATATTATCAGGTATTACCGCCCCTTTCGGTAGAGAGCAAGCTCTCGACGCTATACCTGTGCATCGGGTACGTTACCTATCCGTTACTCATCCTTTCGCCACTAGCCATGAAAGGCTCGTGCGACTTGCATGTCTTAACCACGCCGCCAGCGTTCGTTCTGAGCCAGGATCAAACTCTTCAATTTAAATCCTTATCTCATCAATCTCACTGTAAAAGCGATTTTGTGTGATTTTATTTTTTACGGATGCTTCACACTCCAGTTTCTCGCAAGGAGTATGATTTATAACACACCTGTGTTATTATTTTCTGCCTCCAAATATCCAGTGCGAGCCGAATATCAGGGGCACTCCTAACGATTCTGGTCTGTACCCTGTTAAGTTTTTAATGAGCTCCTCGAAAGCTTTCGCTGACAAGGAACGTGGAATTCTATAGAATTGATGGGCCAAGTCAAACCAATTCTAAACAAAATTATGAAAAGATTAAAATTTTTATGTTCTCTTGTTTGTTAAGAGCTAAAATACAGCTTTTCGGCGAAAAATTGATAAAACTGATTTTACTCTGTTAAGGGCTTATAATTGAAGAGAAATGCTGCTGTTATCATACTTGCGGTTTCTGCGGTGTTTGCGGAAAGCAGATTCGCAGATAAAACTTCTCAGCTGGGTTTGAAGCTTAGTAAGGGGTCGGTTTCCTGCGTTGACTACAATCGCGACGGCTGGGCAGATTTATACTGCAATGGAACACTTTGGAAAAACAATCAGGGCAAAGGTTTTGAGAAAGTTTTTCAAAGCAGAGGCAGGGCAGTATTTTCAGATTTCAACAACGACGGCTTCCCTGATATGTTCGTTTACAATAAACAAAGACTGCTGATAAATCAGGGAGGGCAAGCTTTCAAAGAGACCGAATTTCCTGATCTCCCGATTGGTTCAAGCCTTTCCGCCTGCTGCGCTGATTTCAATTCAGACGGGTTCACAGATATTTACATTGCAGGCTATGAGAATAGGAAGAAAGGGCTGACATACCCCGATGCTCTTATACTGAATCGAAAGGACAAGGGGTGGGAAAAGGTCTGGCAGGTGAAGAAGTACAGGGCTAGGGGGGCAGCAGCCTGCGACTTTGACAGAGATTCGGATGCCGACGTTTATGTGTCGAATTACAGGCTTCAGCCGAATCTGCTTTGGGTTAATAACGGCAGCGGAGAATTTGAGAACAAGGCGGAATTGTACAACGCGCAGGCCGGCAGCGGGGAATTTAATGGCGGGCATTCCATAGGGGCAGTTTGGGCGGATTTTGATAACGACGGCTTTTTTGACATCTTCGCGGGCAATTTTGCCCATAAAGATTCGCGAGGAACGCAGCCCGAGTCGGTTTTTTTGAGGAACAAAGGCTCCCATGCGGATTACATATTCGAGGATATGGGGCAGTGCGGCCTGCATTATCAGGAATCTTACGCTTCTCCGGCAGCTGGTGATTACGATAACGACGGGGACGTTGATTTGTTTTTCACAACTGTTTATAAAACTGCTTCATTCGGCAAGAAGAATCATCCGGTTCTTTACAGAAATGAGGGCAGCTGGCAATTCACAAATGTTACCCAACAGGCTGGGCTTTCCGGGCTCAGCCCGACATATCAGGCAGCTTGGGCTGATTTCAACAATGACGGCTTTATTGATCTGGTAACGGATCGCAAGGTTTTCATCAATCAGGGCAATGGAAATTCTTGGCTCAAGGTTCAGCTGGTTGGTGATGGTGAGCGGATAGATAAAGATGCAGCAGGCAGTCAGGTTTTTATTCAGAATGGGCAAAGCCTTTTAGTTCGGCAGGTGGAAATCGGAACTGGGCAGGGCAATCAAAACCAGAAGACGCTTCATTTCGGGTTGGGCAAAAGGCAGAAAGATGTGGTTCTCAAAGTACGCTGGCTGAATGGAGCTGAGCAGGAAGTTAGTCAAGTTTCTGTGAACAGTTCAGTTAAAGTTACCTTCAATCCAACCTCTGAAAAGAGCATTACAGACGTGAATTCTGCATACAGAGTCCCTGCAGACAGCTCGCTTGTGGGCAAATAAAAAAGGGCTGCTTCTCAAATTAGAAACAGCCCTAAAGAAATTGTCTCAATACTGAAAGCTTTTATTCATTACTCTCAAATTCAGCATCTATAACGTCATCGTCCTTTTTCTTCTTAGAATCGTCGGCTGCCTGCTGGTCGGTTTCTCCGCCGGCCTGCTGCTGGCCGCCTTCAGCCTGCTGATTTTGAGCTGCTTCTTCATAAAGTACTTTTCCAAGCTCCTGCGAGGCTTCGCTGAGCTTTTCTATAGCTTTCTGTATGGCGTCTTTGTCGTCGCTTTTCTGGGCTTCCTTGAGGTTGTTAAGAGCGCTTTCTATATTGCTCTTTGCCTCAGCGGAAACCTTGTCTCCGTGTTCCTTGAGCGTTTTTTCTGTTGAGTAAACAAGCTGGTCTGCCTGATTCTTCACCTCAATCAGTTCTTTGCGCTTCTTGTCTTCCTCAGCGTGCTCCTCGGCGTCTTTCTTCATCTTTTCAACTTCTTCTTCTGTAAGTCCGGAGCTGCTCTTGATCTCGATAGACTGCTCCTTGCCGGTAGCAGTGTCCTTTGCGCTTACGTGAAGAATCCCGTTCGCATCAATATCAAAAGACACCTCAATCTGAGGCACGCCTCTTGGAGCAGGCGGAATATCGCTGAGCTGGAATCTGCCAAGGGTCCTGTTGTCTTTGGCGAATTCACGCTCGCCCTGAAGAACGTGAACGTCCACAGCAGTCTGATTATCCGCTGCTGTTGAGAACACTTCCTTCTTGCTGGTCGGTATTGTGGTATTCTTCTCTATCAGCTTGGTCATTACGCCGCCGAGGGTCTCGATACCCAGAGACAGCGGTGTAACGTCCAGAAGCAGAATATCCTTAACGCCTTCATCGCCGGACAGGATAGCGCCCTGCACAGCAGCGCCCAGAGATACCACCTCATCAGGGTTGATGCTCTTATTAGGGTCTTTGCCGAATATGCTCTTTGTGATTTCCTGAACCTTCGGAACCCTTGTTGAACCGCCTACCAGCAGAACCTCTGAAATGTCTTTGGATTCAAGGCCGGCATCGCTTAAGGCCTGTTTGCACGGGCCTTTGAGCTTTTCGAATACATCTTCTGCAAGAGCCTCGAATTTGCTTCTTGAAACATTCATCTGAAGGTGCTTAGGCCCTGAAGAGTCTGCGGTGATAAACGGCAGATTGATGTTGGCCTCAAGCTGGCTTGAGAGCTCGCATTTAGCCTTTTCAGCGGCTTCTTTGAGCCTCTGGTGAGCCATTGGGTCTTCTCTTAGGTCTATCCCGTTATTCTTGCGGAATTCATCTGCAAGATGGTTCATCAGCACTTCATCTAGATCGTCGCCGCCGAGGTGGCCGTCGCCGTTTGTGCTGAGAACTTCTACAACGTTTTCTCCGATATCGAGGATTGATATATCGAAAGTACCGCCGCCGAAGTCGAATACTGCTATTTTTTCGTCTTTCTTCTTCTCAAGCCCGTATGCAAGTGCAGCTGCAGTAGGTTCGTTGATAATCCTTTCAACTTTCAGCCCTGCAATCTTGCCTGCATCTTTAGTTGCCTGCCTCTGAGAATCATTGAAGTATGCAGGCACGGTAATTACTGCCTGTTCTACAGTTTCGCCAAGGTAGTCTTCAGCTGTTTTCTTAAGGTCTTGAAGAATCATCGCTGATATCTCTGGCGGGGTGTATTCTTTTCCGCCGGCATGTATCTTTACAAGCTCCTCGGTTCCGCCGCTTACCTTGTAAGGAACGGTTTTCTCTTCCGAACTCACTTCGCCGTGCTTGCGGCCCATAAACCGCTTTACTGAGAATACAGTATTTTCAGGGTTCGTAACCTGCTGGTGTCTTGCTGTTTGGCCTACAAGCCTTTCACCCTTGTCTGTGAAACCCACAACAGACGGGGTAAGCCTTGAACCTGAAGAGTTTACAAGAACCTTCGGGTTAGACCCTTCCATTAGAGCTACAACCGAGTTGGTTGTACCAAGATCTATTCCTATAACTTTGCCCATTTTAAAACTCCCATTATCAAAGTTTAAATTTCAAAATTCGTTCGCTTAGCAACTAAGCAATCCCCGTGCCACAAGCTTTTTAAGTCTTTGAGAGAGGGAAATAAAGCTTTCAGCGGTGATATAACCTTTTCAAGGTGTCAATCTGACAGTTTGGCAAGGCTTGTGTCAGAATAGTGTGAATGCCCGATTCTGCTTGTCTGTGTTTTGGGGAGTTTAATGGACATATAAAGAGCTGTCTCTCGGTTTTTTGTTTAAAAAATATAAAAAACTGCCCCCAGTAATATTAGAGACAGTTTGAGTTTATTTTGGTAAATCGAGTTTTAAGTCAGCTTTTTTCGGCCAGATAATCGTTAATTGCTTTCGCTGCTGTTCTTCCATGCCCCATAGCAAGGATTACAGTAGCAGCGCCAAGGGCTGCGTCTCCGCCCGCATACACTCCGGGCAGGTTCGTTTCGCAGTTCTCGCCGATATTTATATTGCCCCATTTGTTGTATTCAAGCTCAGGGGTTGCTCTTCTCAGCAGGGGATTGGCTTTGTTTCCGATAGCCACAATTACTGTGTCGATCTCGAATTCTTCTTCCGAGCCTTCAATCGGAACAGGCCGTCTTCTTCCTGAATCATCCGGCTCGCCC
This sequence comes from Sedimentisphaera salicampi, assembly GCF_002117005.1. Taxonomy (NCBI): domain Bacteria; kingdom Pseudomonadati; phylum Planctomycetota; class Phycisphaerae; order Sedimentisphaerales; family Sedimentisphaeraceae; genus Sedimentisphaera; species Sedimentisphaera salicampi. The sequence continues at coordinate 965,391 of NZ_CP021023.1, read as the reverse complement.
AGCTCAAAGCTCTGGCATACCATAGATTTAACCCAGCCCTCTTCGTCGCCTTTGTATTCTATCGGGCTTTTCAGGATATTCACCTCAACGCCTTCTTCTTTGGCGTGGTGGATTTCCTCAATACGTGCGGGCATCTCTTTTTCTGTACGTCTGTAAATAAGCTTTACGCTCTCAGCACCGAGCCGCAGGGCGGTTCTTGCCGCATCCATCGCAACATTCCCGCCCCCAATCACAGCTACCTTTCCGCCCCTGATTATCGGCGTGTCAGATTCACTGCCGAATTTGTAGGCGTTCATAAGGTTGGCTCGTGTGAGGTATTCATTGGCGCTGTAAACGCCGATAAGGTTCTCGCCCGGTATATTCATAAATCGGGGCAGCCCAGCCCCCACAGCCAGAAACATTGCATCGTAGCCGTCTTCATTCATAAGCTGGCTGATTGAGCGTGTTTTTCCGATAATAAAATTGCACATTATCTCAACGTCCATTTGCTTGAGCGTTTCGATCTCCTTTGCTACAAGCTCCTTGGGCAGCCTGAATTCCGGAATCCCGTACATAAGCACGCCGCCGGGTTTGTGGAAGGCTTCGAATACAGTAACCTTATGCCCTGCTCTTCTGCAGTCCGCAGCGGCTACAAGCCCGCCTGGACCTGAGCCGACTATCGCTACCTTTTTCCCTGTATCTTCTGCCACTTTCGGCGATTCGGACTGCTCAGCGCAGCGGTCTGCCACGTATCTCTCGAGCCTTCCAATAGACACTGCCTTCATTGGATCTTTCATAACCTTCCCAAGCGTGCAGGTTTCCTGACACTGCGTTTCTTGAGGGCATACCCTGCCGCAAACCGCCGGCAGAAGTGAGGTCTGCTTTATCGTATCAAGGGCTTCTGTGAATTTACCGTCTGCTATCTGTTTTACGAAGCTTCTAATATCAATCTGTACAGGGCAGCCTTCAATGCAGGGTGCGTTTTTGCAGTCAAGGCATCGCATAGCCTCAATTCTCGCCTGCTCCTCGGTGTAGCCAAGTGCAACTTCATTTATGTTGCTTCGCCTTTCATTCGGATCCTGCTCGGGCATTGGCTGCTGAGGAATCTTCATTCGCTCTTTGTTTGTAAGCTCGCCGGCAGCTTCCTTCTCCATCAGCTCTTTGAGAAGTTCCATATTGCTTTTCATTACAGTTTGCCCTCCAGCTTGCAGTTATGCTCAGCAGCGGCCTGCTGCTCGTATTTCTTGTAAGACCCGAGCCTCTTGATGAGCTGGTCGAAATCAACCTTGTGTCCGTCGAATTCCGGCCCGTCAACGCAGGTGAATTTTGTTTCTCCGCCAACTTCAACCCGGCAGCCCCCGCACATCCCTGTACCGTCAACCATTATGCTGTTAAGCGATACTATCGTAGGAATGTCATACTTTTTCGTGGTCTGGCAGCAGAATTTCATCATTATCGCCGGACCTATAGCAACGCAAAGGTCGATCTCCCCCTTTGAGCATAGCTCGCCAAGCGGTTCAGTTACCAGTGCCTTTCTGCCATAGGAACCGTCGTCTGTTACTGTGATAATTTCATCGCTTATTTCTTTGAACTGCTCTTCCAGGATAAGAAGTTCCTTGTTTCTAGCCCCTAAAATGGAGATTACCTCATTGCCGGCCTGTTTCAATGCCTTTACTATCGGGTAAAGCGGGGCGTTTCCGATTCCGCCTCCTACGCAGACTACTTTTCCGTATTTTTCAATGTCAGTGGGATTGCCAAGCGGCCCGGCCACTGCATCAAAGCTGTCTCCCACATTCAGAGATGCGAATTCGATAGTTGATTTCCCAACCGCCTGAAATATTACTGTTATCGTGCCTTTATCCAGATCAACATCTGCAATTGTGAGCGGTATTCTCTCGCTTCTGTCGTTATCGTAGGCGATTAGTACAAACTGCCCGGGCTCCCTCGCCTCGGCAACATATTTCGCTTCAATTTCCATCCTGTAAACATTTTCGCTCAATTTTTCCTTGTCAACAATCCTGTGTGCCATATGCAGTTCCTTAAATGTAACTAATTACCAAAAAGAAAAGCAATCTGCTGAAATTGAAACAGATTGCTTTGAGATGTCAAATTCAACCTGCCGTTATTTTGCAGGCTCTTTTTCAAGAATCTTATCCGCAAGCCCGTAATCAATTGATTCCTGCGCTTCGAGCCAGAGGTTGCGGTCGCAGTCTTTTACAACCTGCTCCTCGCTTTTGCCTGTGTGGAATGAGAGGATGTTGTAAAGCCGCTTGCGGAGGCGGATAATCTCCTTCGCCTCTATCTCCAGATCAGTAGCAGGCCCCTGCATTACACCGGAAATAAGCGGCTGATGAAGCAGTATCCTGCTGTTTGGGAGCATACATCTCTTGCCCTCTGTTCCGCCGGCAAAGAGAACCGCCCCCATGCTTGCCGCCTGACCGATGCAGTATGTGGCCACATCGCAGCGGAGAAACCGCATTGTATCATAAACCGCAAGCCCCGCGCTTACCGAACCGCCGGGTGAGTTTATGTAGAAGTGGATGTCTGCTTCGCTGTCTTCGTTGCTCAAAAAAAGAAGCTGAGCTATTACAAGATTCGCTATATTGTCGTCAACTCCTCCGCCGAGAAAGACGATACGGTCTTTCAAAAGACGCGAATAGATATCGTATGCTCTCTCGCCGCGTCCTTCTTTTTCTATTACCATCGGTATTAACTGATTCGATACCATTATTATTCCTTATTAATTGATTTTCAATCTAATCAAAATAGCTGATTGTCATTCCGGCGTTTCAAGCACGTCGTCTATTATGCCGTATTTCTTTGCTTCTTCTGCCGTCATATACTTATCTCTTTCGGTGTCTTCCTGAAGCTGCTCAACGGTTTTGTTCGTATGCTTTGCGAGGATTCCGTTGATTATATTTTTGCTTCTTATAATCTCCTCGGCCTGAATATGCACATCTTCTGCCTGCCCTGTAACTCCGCCCCATGGCTGATGAATCATCACCTTTGCATGCGGCAGTGCAAAGCGTTTTCCTTCAGCTCCTGAGGCGAGGATTATAGCCCCGCCGGACTGAGCCCTTCCGATGCAGTATGTGGAAACAGGCGAGCTGATAAAACGCATCGTATCGTAAATCGCCATCGTGTCGTCAACGCTGCCTCCCGGAGAATTTATGTACATACTTATCTCCGCCCCGGGCTTGTTGTTCTCGAGGTGAAGAAGCTTCATAATCACTTCTGTTGACATTCTGTAATTGATTTCGCCTATCATAAACAGAATTCGATTATCCAGAAGCATCTCGTCGAGAGTCATCTCTCGGGTGCGCTGGTATGGAGGGCTGTACGCTGATGCCCCGAAGAGCATTTTGTCTCTGATTGTTTCGTTCATATATTTGCCTTCTTGTTTTACTCGTTCTTCTTTATAATAATCCGGTTAAAACCTGATTTTTTGCATTATATATACAGCTCTGAATATTTCTATGTTTTTTTACTGTCGTAGCTCATTATATTATCAGGTGGGTCTGTTATAAACAGTCAAAATAAAAATTTCGAAATTTTGCAAAAAAAATGGTCTGAACCGGATAAACAGTTGAAGTGATATTCAGGGGAAAATTTAATGAAACGAAAAACAGAAGACTCTGATACGAAATTATTCTTGAATCTGGTTACCCAAAACCAGAGGCTCGTATTCAGGTACATCCTCTCAATTGTGCCGAACTACTCTGATGCAGAGGATATCTATCAGGATACGGTTACCTCGCTTTGGGAGAAATTCGACAAATTCGAGAGAGACTCCAGCTTCACTGCCTGGGCCTGCGTAACAGCGAAATACAAGGCTCTGCAGTTTATAAGAAAAAGCCGCAAATCGAAACTGGTTTTTGATGATGATATATTGGAGCTGCTCAGCGGCGAGCAGGACAGCCCTGAATTAAAACGAATAAATGGAATACTTAAAGAATGCATAGATCAGCTTCAGTATGGTTTTGCACAATTAATAGAAATGAGATACCAAAAAGGATGGACAGTAAAGAAAATAGCGTCGTTTTATGGAAAAAGCATTCATACGATTTACCGAAGGCTGAACAACATACATCTTGTTTTGCTGAGCTGTATAGAGAGGAAGATGTAAATGTTTAATTCTAAATATGAGAAAAAACAGTTCGGCCTTAAGGTTTTAAAGCTTCTGGAAGGCTGGGCAGGCAGAGATGAATTTGAAGAGGTTCAGGATACGCTAAGAGAAAGCCCTGAGGCCCGAGCTCTGTATAAAAAGTATGTCAATGTTTACAGTACTCTCAAAGAGATAAATATTTCCTCGATACCAAAAATAGATGATGAGCTTGCAGAGAAAATCATTGAGGCAGAAAAACGTGCCCCTGCTATTAGAAAATGCAGGCAGGAGAAAGAAAAGCAGGGCTGCCTTATAGAAGACGTTCACTATGATATCCCAAAAAGGCAGTACAGCAAGTCCTCAGTGATCGCATTTGTACTCTCCGCTGCTGCTATGCTGGCTATCGTATTGATCCTTACCTTTGCAGACAGGACTAATCAGTCTATTAGAGCTGCTGTAGTTGAGGACGCATTAAACGCCCAGTTTTCAGATTCTTCCGTTTCTTTTTCTAGCGGCGATTCAATTTGGGCAAATAACAAGGTATCGCTTTCTGAAGGCTATATCGAACTGAAGACGCCTAACGATGTTTTGATAACAGTAGAAGCGCCTGCAGAGTTTGATTTAAGCAAACAAAGCGACCTTCAGCTCGATTACGGCCGGATTTATGCAAAGGTAGGCGATCAGGGTATCGGGTTTACCGTTCATACCGATAATATGCGTCTTATTGATCTCGGTACGGAGTTCGGGGTATATAAAGACAAAAAGGGCTGGACTGAAGCCCATATGATAAAAGGAAAGGCCGCATTTATAAGCGGAAATTCTTGGCTCAAAAAGGCAAAAAGGGAGCTTACAAAGGGTAAAGCTCTCGGTATTTCAAACGCAAACTCCGATGCTGTAGAGATAAACCCCGACCCCGAGGAGTTTGTCCGGAGCATTAACTCTAAATTCAAGGCAGTATGGAGAGGCCAGGAAACTTTAGACCTTGCCGATATGGTAGGCGGGGGAAACGGCCTTGGGACAGGGAAATACAAAAGCGGTATAGTTACCATCAAAGGGGAATATTCAGATGATATCAAGGAATTTGAGTCCGTTACAACTGAGTATGAAGACTACCTTGCTGTAGATTCTCTGCCCTTTATTGATGGGGTATTTATGCCTGATGGAGGCCGAGGGCCGGTTAAGGTTTCAAGCCAAGGTCATACTTTCAGCGGGCTGCCTGATACTAATGTAAGGTATAGAGTTGGTGTGCTCAATGGTGCTTATCATCCGCGGTCAGGTAAGGTTCTTCCGCATGTTATGACCCTTCAGGGCGTCAAGCAAAGATATCCTGAAACATCTGCTATATATATCCACCCAGAGCAGGGCGTTACCTTCGATCTCGAAAAGATTAGGGGAATTGTGCCGAATTTTCGTATGTCCAGATTCACTGCTAAATTTGGCCTTTCAGACAGCATTTTTAACGATGCTGTATTCGCTGAACCCGAGAAATGGCAGGATAAGTCTGGTTTTAAGTCAATTGTTTGCGATATGCAGGTTCTCGTAGATGGTAAGCTTCGATTTGAGGTTAATAATCAAACACCGGTAGATAAACCTGTGGATTTTGATATCAGATTAAATCCGAAAGACCGTTTCCTCACAATTTGTTCATTTGTGCCAATGGGTAAGGGAGCAGGAAATGCAGGCCTTGCAATGCCTCTTTTTGTAAACCCCAAGCTGCACTTAGATTCCCTTAAATAAATTCGCGTTTTTTTTTATAAGAGAGATGAAGCTATGATAAAAATTGTTTATTTTTTAGCTGTTATCAGTTTTGCAGTTGCTCCTGCAAGGTCGGGAGAGATTGTCCCTTGGCTCGATGATTCAGAGGCCCTTGTGGATTATACTGCTCCCAAAGACGGTTCTTCAGGCGATGTTCCTGCCTTGAATCCTGAAAGCGAAATAACATTCGCCGCAAAATTCACCCCTTCTCGGGCCGATTTGGACGAACAGACCGGCCCGGTAGTTATCATTGAGGTTGGCGGTGTACTGCACGGCAGCGGGCTTTATATCTGCGGCGGTGAGCTGGTGTATGCCGTTAGAACAGGCGGCGATGCTCCGGTTCGTGAGCTGATGGATCTGGATAATATCAACGGGGCGGTTTCAGTGGTCCTGGGCGATTTAGAGGCCGGACAGGAGAATAAGGCGTATGTGTCCTTGAATCTTCAAACCGGTATGGTCTTTTCTTCTGTGAACGGTGAGAGGCAGATTAAATACCTCATCAATGCCCCGCAGTCAACAGACCTTACCGGCAACAGAACATCGGCGTTTCTTGGCAAAGATCAGCTCTCCATTCATATGGGCGGCTTAAACGACAACTACACAGAGCCGTTTCTCGATATGGATAACCGGCAGATCTTTCAGGGGCTGCAGGGCACGCCTGTGAGAGGCCAGATTTTTGATCAGGCTGTCAGTCCGCCTGAGCCGTGCAGTCCGAGCCCGGAAAACGGATCTGATGCCAGAGTTTCACTGTCAAGTTTTTCTTGGGCAGGCGGGATGTATGCGAACAGTTATAACGTTTATCTCGGCACTTCTCTGGAGAATGTTACGCAGGCCGATTCAGCGAACCACTTCGGTACGCTGCTGCATCAGCCGCAGATTTCCGGCCCTGATTTGCAGGGGCGTTTTGAGCTTGGGCTCACTGAAAACCAGATTTACCTTGATGAACAAACCACATACTATTGGAAAGTGGAAGCGATAAATTCCGGCTACGCAGAAAGCCCGTGGGAAAGTCAGGTGTGGGCAGTAAATACCGACCCCCTCAGAGATTTCCCGCTTACTGCAAGCGGGGACCTTCCGTTTATTTCTCTCAGCTGGGAAAGGCCGGCCGATCTGCTGGTCGAGCTGTATCCTGATCTGAGGTACGATGTTCTTATAGCTTCAGATTCCAGTTTCGAGCAGATTGTATCATCCGTTTCAGGGATAAACCAAACTTCTTGGCAGCCTAATACGCAGGGGATGTTCTTCGGGGAGAACTACTACTGCCGCGTGGATTGCTATTCCCCCTCCCATCCGGATCTGGAAGGAAGCAGCGAGGTGCTGGAGCTCTCATACGAGAATCCAGGAATCATTGAAGATTTCGATCAATACTCCTCAGATGCCCAGCTGCTCGCCGATTGGCAGGACGGAACAACTAATTCCACAGGCTCCTTAATCGAGCTGGGGCTGCCGGCTTATGGAAAATCTTTGAAACTGAGCTACCAAAATCAAAACGGAACTGAAAAATCGGCAGTTGGCAGGTCATTTAACCAGCCTAAAGACTTCACTGCTTGCGGGACCCAGATTTTAGAATTTTATTTCAGAGGAGAGCCGGAAAATCAGCCCGCAGATTTCTACGTTCAGTTGGAAGATTCAGGCGGAGTGAGCAAAAAGGCATATTTGCAGGAAGATTTGATCTATGCAGCGCCGTCTCGTGTGCGGATTAAGCTCGAAGAATTTTCGAACGAGGGCGTGAATATTTCCGAAGTTGCTTATTTGGAATTCGGCCTTGAAAATTCTCCATCACAGACGGCCAGCGGAGTGATTTCAATTGATTCTATCGCTCTGGATATCAAACGCTGCCTTGAGGGCAGCAGTCAGCCTGCCGATATCAATAACGATTGCCTGATTAACCTTCAAGACTTGCAGATCTTGGCGGAGAACTGGCTTGCACAGAGCCATTGGGTTTTTGCCGCTGCTGAAGAGCCGGAGGGGCTTGAGGCTTATTATCCATTCGACGAAACCAGCGGGGCAGTGGCCTACGATAATTCTGCAAATTCTTACCACGCTGATGTGCTGAAAGATGCTCCGGATACTGCTTGGAATCCTTCAGGAGTTGAGGCGGGCTGTCTCGAGCTGGACGGTACGTTTGCCGTTGAGCTCCCGAGCGGAATTTTCGATGCCGCAGACCAAGGCTTCACAATCAGTTTCTGGTTTTTGGATCAGCCGGATGCATGGGAAACGAGAAATTCGATTGATTTTCTAATAGCAGCTTCGAGTGCAGATTTTGAAAAGGAAGCCGAATATGAATTTGCTGTTTATCCCGATTTCCAGGCCGGCTGGCATCATCTGTGCATCACAAACAAAACTGGAGGTTTCACGAAAATCTATAAAGACGGTGTTTTAACAGCCGAGGGTGAAACCTCCCTCACTTCTGAAGATTATTCAAATGCAGGCCGGTCTTTTATAGGTTCTTCTCCCTCAGGAGACGGCGAATTCCTGAAGGCCAAAATCGATGAATTCAGGATTTACAGCAGAAGCCTCAGTCATGAGGAAGTTGTGTTCCTTTACGGCGGAGCTATGCAGCTCGTAATGCAGCCGGTTTCTCCTGTGATTTGCCCCAAAGACCCCCTTTCAGACGGCGTTATAAATATAGGTGATTTTAATCAGATAGCCCTTTTCTGGCAGGAAAACTTCAAGCATTAAGATCCAATCAGGGTGTATATAATGAAGAGAAGAAATTTTATAAAACTGGCAGGCTTTGCAGCATTCTCCTCGGTTTTTTCGGATGCTTCAGCGGATATTTTCAGCTCAAACGAGTCAGATTCATCCCGCCCGAATGTGCTTCTGATAATGGCCGACGACTGCACCTTCAGAGACCTTCCCCTTTACGGCGGCGAGAATGCCTATACCCCCAACATAAACCAGCTTGCATCTGAGGGGCTTGTGTTCAACAAAGCCTACCTCTCAGAGGCTATGTGTCTGCCTTGCCGCTCAGAATTGCAGACAGGGCTTCATCCAATAAGCAACGGGGCAAGCTGGAATCATTCCAAATGCCGAAACGATATTAAAAGCGCCCCGCATTACCTCTCCGAACTGGGCTATCGTGCAGGGCTTACAGGCAAGAGGCATATACGACCGAAATCTGCTTTCCCGTTTGATTACATTGAAGGGTTTGATCAAAAATGTGTTCGAAACCCCACCCAGCCGCACGATACGCAGTATATCAGGCGGTATATGGAAGATGATTCTTCGCCGTTCTATCTCTCTGTATGTCTCGTTGAGCCGCACGCCCCGTGGGTAATGGGAGATGCGAGCAGGTATCCCGCTGATCAGCTGAAACTGCCTCCCAATATGGCAGATACGCAGGAAACGCGCGATAATTTTTCAAAGTATCTTGCAGAAATAACATATATGGATTCGCAGGTTGGCGATATTTTAGAAGCCCTTGAGCAGTCCGGAAAGGCGGATAACACCCTTGTGCTCTTCTCTTCAGAGCAGGGCTCTAAGTTTCCGGGGAATAAGTGGACGAATTGGGATACCGGCCTGCATACAGCCTTGATAGCCCGCTGGCCGGGAGTTGCGCCGGTGAATAAACGGACAGAGGCAATGGTTCAATACTGCGATTTCCTCCCCACGATTATAGAGCTTGCAGGTGGAAATCCTGAAGAGCTTGAATTCGACGGAAAGAGTTTTCTTGATGTGATTAAAGGCAATACAAACAAACACCGTGATTACGTGTTCGGCATACACAATAACGTACCCGAAGGCCCGCAATACCCTATCCGGACAGTCTTTGATGGGCAGTACAGATATATACGCAATCTCTGCCCGGATAGGCTCTATATTGAAAAGCACGTGATGGGAGGTGCGGACTTCTGGCATTCGTGGGTTTCCAGCTCCTACAATCAGGAAGATGTGTATAAGCTCGTTGAGAGGTTCACAAGAAGGCCCGCAGAGCAGCTCTACCACACATCAGAAGACCCATACGAAATGAACAACCTCGCCGATAACCCTGATTATTCCGAAATAAAAAACAAGTTAAGCGACAGACTTGATAAATGGATGGCTCAGGAAAACGACCCAGGAGCCCCTATTGATACTATGGAGGCCCTTGAGGCCGCAAGAAACCAGAATCATATATACTGAATTTGAAGCAATATTTTAAACAGGAATTGAAAATGGAAAGAAGGAATTTTATAAAATTAGCAGGCGTTGCGGCATTTTCCGCTGTTCAGTCGAGCGGTGTTGCGGAGTCTATTTTTGCAAACAGTAATTTCCAGTTGAAAAAAGGTGTACGTAATGCCGGCGGGAAAAAACCGAATTTCCTTTTCATAATGGCAGACGACTGTACCTACAGAGATATAGGCTGCTACGGAGGACAGGCTCATACGCCGAATATCGATAAGCTTGTTCCCGAAGCAATGAAATTCACTAACTGTTTTCAGGCTGCACCCATGTGTTCGCCCACAAGGCATAATATATATTCAGGCCTATATCCCGTAAAGAGCGGGGCATACCCAAATCATGCAGTTGCAAAGGAAGGCACTAAAAGTATTGTGCATTATCTTAAGCCGCTTGGCTATAGAGTTGCACTTTCCGGTAAAAAACATATAGCTCCGGAAGAAGTATATCCGTTTGAATACAGCGGCAACAAAAACCCTGATATGGGAGCTGTTGAGAGTCTGTTCTCAGAATGCAGCAATACAGAAACACCCTTCTGCCTCTTTGCCTGCTCAAACGAGCCGCACACACCTTGGAACAAAGGAGACCCTTCTGCCTACGATGCTGATGATGTTGAGCTTCGTCCATACATCCCCGATACACCCGTCGTGCGCGAATCTATGACGAAGTATCTCGCAGAGATTACTTATTTCGACAGTCAGGTAGGTCAGCTTCTTGATCTGCTTGATAAGCATAATCTCTCCGATAATACGATGGTTATGGTTGTTTCAGAGCAGGGAAATGCGCTGCCTTTCGCCAAATGGACATGCTATGAAGACGGGCTCGGCTCGATTATGATTGTCCGCTGGCCCGGGAAAGTGGAAGCTGGAAGCAAGAGTGATGCAATTGTGGAGTATGTTGACGTAACGCCCACTTTCATTGAGGCGGCAGGCGGAAAGCCCCCGGAAATCCTCGACGGTAAAAGTATGCTCGGCCTGCTCACCGGCAAGACAGATAAACACAAGGACTACACCTTCGGCATCCATACATCAAGAGGAATACTCAAAAACAAGCAGCCATACCCGATACGTTCTGTGAGGGATGAAAACTACAGGCTGATTTGGAATCTCATACCTGAAAATGAGTTCCAAAATGTAGTTACAGAAAACCCCAGCCCTGAATTTCAGTCTATGCTTGATTTAGCCGCAAGCGGCGATGAGCACGCGCAAGAATATACGCATAAGTATCAGCACCGCCCAGAATTCGAGCTCTACAACATCAAGCAGGACCCTGCAAATATCAATAATCTGGCTGACGAGCCCGGCTATGAAGAGGTGTTCAAAAGGCTCAAAGGAAAGCTTGATGAATGGATGAAAGATCAGGGAGACAGAGGCATTCAGACTGAGCTTAATGCTTACGACCATCAGAGATAAAAAATTGTAAACTTTGTTAAGATTTAGAGTGTTATAAATTAAATCAGAAAAAGGAATGTGTATGAAATATTAGTTTATCTGCCGTGTGGTTGAAATGATGTATTTCGATTCAGCCTACTGTTGGTTTATCACGCCCAAAAAGGCGTGGTGCAAGTTTTTTAATCTTTATTATTACGGAGGTTTCCCAATGTTGAAAAAAATTAAAACCTTAATCCTTCTATTTGTATTTCTTATTGCCGCAGGGGCATGGGCAGGTGAAATAGTCCCCTGGTTTGATGACAGTACTGCCCTTGTTGACTATACTGCTGCCTACGATGAGACAGGCAGTGATATAGTTTCTTTAAATCCGGCAAGTACCATAACCTTTGCCGCCAAATTTACGCCTTCAGAACTGGACGTAACAGAAGAAACAGGCCCTGTTCTGCTCATAGAAACAGGCGGGAGCAAGTATGGAAGCGGCCTGTATATCTGCAATGGCGAGATTGTTTACGCCCTCAGAACTAGCGGAAATGGCCCAGACAGAGAATTGACCGACCTTGACAATAGTGATGGATCTTCTTCTGTGGAAATGGGCAAGGCTCTTGAGGGGCAGGAAAATAAAGTGTATGCCTCTTTAGACCTCACCACTGGAATGATTTTCAGCTCTGTCAACGGCGTTCGAAGGATCAATTACCTCTACAACGCCCCGACTTCTACCAACCTTACCGGAAATCAGGCTGTAACCTTTCTCGGAGATACCAGCTTAGGCTCGACGGGCGGACTCAGCGGCACAAACCCGCTTCTTAGTGCCTCAAATGCATGGATGTTTACCGGCATAGCCGGCGCACCTGTGAGAGGTCAGATTTTCAGTCAGGCAGTTAATCCTGCTGTTATGGCCAACACACCTTCTCCGGCAGTTAATGCCGAAAATATTGACCCTGCTGTCATTTCTGAGGTAAGCTTTAATACAGCTGAAGACCCTGAAAATGCCGGCTCGCAGAACCCTGATGTAACTGGGCACTTTGTTACTTTCTATGAGGGAACTGGAAGTGATCCGAATCTCAGCCTCCCGCAGCTTTATGAAACCTTTGTGCCTACGGGAACAGACCCGATTTCTGTAACGGTAAATTCTCCGGAAACTTTCGAGCTTGATCTCGGACAGGATATTTACTGGAGAGTAGAAGAGCAGATCAGCGGTGCACCTAAAGGTGATGCAGGCAATGTTACAGGTCCTTTCTGGGGCTTTGCAACCCTTCCGCCAAAGCCTGCCGCATATATTCAGCCTGAAGACGAGGCCGTATTTGATGATGAACAGGCCATGTTCGAATTCACTTTCACCAGCAAGAGCTCAGCAAGCTCTGCTTGGTATAAAGAAGGCGATCCGGATACCGAATTGCTCCCATCCGATCCGGATGTAACGATTGAGCTCACTCAAGACGGCGATCAATACACTTCAGCCCTCTATCTTGATAATCCAGAAGCTGCAGATCAAGGCTACTACTACTGCAAAGCAGAGAATGAGTTTGGAAGCTTAGACTCTGAATCTGCCTCACTGGCTGTTAAGCGTATGGTTGTTTATTGGCCGTTCGACGGGGATTACCTTGATTATTCCGGCGAAGGCAATGATATAACACCTTATGGAACCCCTGTTCCGGAGCAGTGGGTTGACGGCGTGGTACCTGCTGAAACAGGGCAGGCCATCAGCACCATTGGAAACCGTGAATCAGCAGGCGAGACAGCTCCGTTTAATGTTGCTGAGTATACAAATGAGATTACTGTATCTCTATGGCTCAATTGGCCAGGGCCGGACAGCTTCTCAACTCTCAACTATCGCCAGATTGTATGTTCACAGGATGACAGTGATAACAATTTCTTCCTCGAAATCGACAACAGAGACGGCTGGATTCAGATAAATGCCCCGGGCTACAGCCCCTATCCATTCTATCAGATACAAAGGGATGAGTGGACTCATCTGGCATTTACTGCTTCAGAAGATGAGGTGGCAGCGGTTTACGTCAACGGCTCGCAATATGAAATAACCGATCCGGGCAGATTCAGCATCAATCAGCTGTCCAAGCCGATATTCTTTGCATCAGACGTGCAGGACAGCGAAAACCTGAACAACGTGCTGGAAGCTGTTTTCGATGATGTAAGGATCTATAACTATGCTATGAGCCCCGAAGAGATTGCAGGGCTGTACTACGATGTATCTGGTGAGCAGATTTGTGTTGAGCCGAATGCAGACAACCTGAAATACGATTTCGACGGCGACTGCACTGTTGATTTCGATGACCTTGCTGCTCTGTCTATCGACTGGCTAAATGATAAGATGTATCTGAGCTCATTAGAGTAGTTGGTAAGTGTTAATTAAATTTTATGGAGAAGATAAAATGATGAAAATATACAAGTTTTTTACACTAATTGTTTGTCTCTCAGTTGCCTCAGCTTGTTTTGCAGGTGAAATCGTACCTGAATTTGACGACTCTGATGCGATTGTTGACTATTCCGAACGTCAGCTGCAGAACTCAAGTGATATGACGGGAATTGTGGATTCCGGCCTTATCACTCTGACAGCTAAATTCACCCCTACAGAAGCGGATACAACCAAAACAGATGGCCCTGTTATTGTAACAGAAGTAGGCGGGTCTAACTACGGAACCGGTATATTCATTTGCGATGGTATGCTCACTTTCGGCTCTAAGGGAGCAAACGGAAGCGGCGGCGGGAATGCTGTTGTTGAGAGTTTGAACGATACCGATGCCTCCGGCGACGGCGGCGTGGCAGTGGCTCTCGGGCCTGTTTACCCAAACATTGAAACAGAGCTCTTCGTTTCTTTTAATTCAGGTACAGGCGAGCTTATAGCAATGATTAACGGCCGGCTCTACACTGAAACAATCACTGGCTCCGTGCAGGTTACAAACCTGAGCGGCAACCGTACCGTGAGTGTTTTGGGCTGGGTTCCGGGTCCGGATGAAGATTACGGTGTTTTCGGCGGGCTCAATAACTCCAACGACCCCCCAGACCTTGTAAATCAGGCAAATGTTGTTGCAATGGAGACAGTATCTGGAACGCCTTTAAGAGGCCAGATATTCGAAGATGTTGTAGATCCCGATCTTTGGCCGAGAAATCCCGTGCCTGCAAACGGAGAGGTTAATGTTGACCCTGTAGCTGTTACATCGCTTCAGTTTGATACTGCCGGCGAACCCGGAAACACATCTAACCCGAATCCCAATGTAACAGGGCATTTCGTAACTGCCTATTCTACGTTTGACCCCGCTGATCCAAACAACAACGTCGAGGCGCTCAGCGCATTCGTACCTGCCGGCAGCGACCCTGTTCAGGTGCCTTTTACATTTGAACTGGGTGATGAGATATACTGGAAGGTGGAAGAGCAGATCAACAATGCAGCAGAGGGCTCTGCAGAAAATATCGCAGGGCCAATCTGGCATTTTGAGGCTCTCCCCGCAATACCGGCCATTACAGCTTCGCCAGCAGATCAGGCAGATTTTACCGGCGAAGAAGTTACTTTCAATGCCGCTTTTACAAGCAAAACTGCTGCATCTGTAGAATGGGTGAAGGCAGGAGATCCGGAAACCATAGTTGATGATACAGACCCCGATATAACCATTGGTGTTTCCCAGCATGGAGACAGCTACACCACAAGCCTTTCTGTTGCTAACCTCGAAAGAGATGATCAGGGCGAATACTTCTGCCGTGCGAGCAATCAAGACGGCACTGCGGATTCTGATTCTGCAATGCTCGGCGTTAAGCGCATGATTGGCTACTGGCCTCTCGACGGAGACTATACAGACGCTTCAGGCGAAGGGCTTAATGCTGATCCGAACGTTGCGCCTCTGCCTGAGCAGTGGGTTGACGGTGTTGACCCTGCAAAGACAGGGCAGGGCTTTGATACCGTTCCCGAGCCTCTGGCAGCAGCGGCAACCGAGCCGTTAGTCCCCGCTCCTTATACTGATGAGCTCACTGTTTCGCTCTGGGTCAAGTGGACTGGAGATATTTATCCCAGCGGAGGCCTGGCAGGGCTGATTTGCAGCTCAGATCCCGATGGCGGAGAAAATAACTGGTTCTTCGATATCCAGCCCGATGGACAGCTAACCGCTAATACTCCGGGTTACGTTCAGTGGGGAGTACCGGAAGACCACTACATTACTCCCGACCAGTGGATGCATGTTGCGTTTGTCAATGATGCAGACCAGACGGGCAGGCTTTATGTAAACGGATCTCTCGTTCAGACCAACGATGACTTTATGCGCAGTAAATTCGAGCAGCGCGTATATATTATGTGTACAGGCGAAACGAACGGTCAGCTCGGCAATCCGGGGCTTGGTGTGTTCGATGAAATCAAGATGTACAACTATGCCCTTACTAACGATCAAATCGCCCAGCAATATCACGAAATTATGGGCGGCGATTTCTGCACAGACCCATACTCCGAAGACCTCAAGTATGACTTCAACGGAGACTGCAAGGTGAATCTTGCTGATTTGGCGATGTTCGCTCTGGACTGGAATGAGTCTAATCTATATCCCCAGCTCGACTAAGCTGAGTTAATCTTTCAAAACAAAAAAAGCTCTCCCGGTTCGGGGGAGCTTTTTTAAATTTAGGCGTTGTCCCATACCCAAGCCGAACATCGTAATTTTGGCAGAGGTTATAAGTACTCCGTGCCTTCCAAGGCGTTTTAATACAATAAACAGGCCTTCAAAGATAAATTTAAGAACTTGCGGGATGGATGCGGAAAAAAGTTTTTGAATTGTTTTGTTTTTGTTTGACAAACCATTCAATTCTGCTAATATTACTGTTCTCGTTTGATTGCGGGATAGAGCAGGCTGGTTAGCTCGTCGGGCTCATAACCCGGAGGTCACAGGTTCGAATCCTGTTCCCGCTACTTATTGATATAAAAGGACTTGCAGAAATTTGCAGGTCCTTTTTTTTGGTTAAAATTAGCGATTTGTACAGTAAATTGTACAGTAAAAAAATGCCTAAGGATCTGCAAACTAATACTAACTTTAATTTTAAGAGGTATTAAAATGGCAGGTTTAATCAAAAGAAGGAAAACATATTATGTGGTTTATCACGTAGGAAAAAAAGAAAAACGGGTAAGCCTTAGAACAACAAATTACCAACTCGCTAAAGAGAAGTTGCGTAAGTTCGAAACATCTCTATTCATGGGGGAAGATAACCCGCTTCCAACTAATACACCGATAGGCAGAGTTCTTGATAAATACATTAAGCACATTAGAACCGTAAAGACCCCAAAGAGCGCGCAAACTGAAATATACTATCTACGACAAACATTTGGGGTTGTGTGCCCTCAACTTGAGATTACAAGCCGTAAACCAAGCGACAAAGCCTTGAAGAAACCAAAAAAACGAGGAGCAGCTAAGAAAGAGTATTCTCAAATAATAGAAGCATCATGTTTTGAGAAAATAACAACAGCCTGCATATCTGAATTCATATCCGCACAAGTTCGCACCAGAGGATTATCACCTAAGACTGCAAACCACTTCAGGCAAATTATCGTTAGATTATTTAATTGGGCTATGAAAGAAGGGGGAGTTCGTATGCCGGGAGATATAAACCCCGGGGCAAATGTTGAGAGATACATAGAAAGAGCTTCTCAAATTCGTTACCTTTCATTTAAACAAATCGATGAGCAAATCAATGGGCTCAGTTTTAAAAAGCAGCTTCAAACGATGGTTGCTATGCTAATATATACTGGTATGCGAAGAGAAGAGATCTTATGGCTAACTAAAAAAGATGTTGACTTGAAGGCTGGTAAATACGGAATGATACGAGTTCGAGCAAAAGAAATTAATGGAGAATATTGGCAGCCTAAGACAAAGACCAACAGGGCAATTCCAATTAGTTCATCATTAAGACCTTATCTAATTAAATATGTTCCCAGTCCAAATAAAGGTAACTTATATTTCCCGAGTCCAAAGAGTTTGAGCCTTTACGACCCTGATAATTTTAGCAGGGACCTATCAAATGCAAATAAAAAACTAGGATTGCAGTGGACTTGCTTAGACTTTCGTCATACTTTTGGCTCTATCTTGGCGCAAAGAGGTGAGTCACTTTACAAAATTGCCACCTTAATGGGCAATTCTCCAGAAATATGTAGAAAGCATTATGCTGCTCTTATACCGGAAGCGATGTCTGATTGCGTTGAATTTAATTTACCTAAACATTTTATGATTGGATAAAGATAAGCCCCGGCAGGACTTGCACATCACTAGAATCCGGGGCTTATACTGGTTAGCTTTTTTCTTTGATTGGCAGATTACACAGTTGAACAAATCTGCCTTTCTTTTTCATAAGCTTCCACCTCCTTTCTTAAAAATCTTATAGTTCCGTTTTTCCCTTCTCCCGGGCAGAACCTTGTAAGCCCCGCTCTGCGTGTAATCCTGTCAATGCTTGAACGTGAGCATTGCCAGCGATGAGCAAGCTCTTTAGGAGATATGTAAACGGATTTCTCAACGAACTGATTTTTCATTTTTAGGCCCCCTTCTCTTTAAATTTATTACACAATTTTTATCTATGTTAAATGCTTGGCTTATATGGGCTTTCAGAGTTGCTTTGCATTTAAGTTCTTTATATATTCGATTTCGTCTCTTAATAATTTGTTGCCTTTTGCTCATCAACTTCTCTCCAATGAAAGGTTTTGTATTTTCTGATTATCCCCAGCTTTTTTTGTGATATAGTGCTGAGTTGTGTTAAGGCAGCATTAAAATTCTCAGCACAGAATATTCTTCTATTTCTCTTAGGGTTGCCGTTATCATTAATTTTGGGGATGAGATTTTTTGATTGAATATCAAGTTGGCCAAGCCATTTCCTGTTCTGTTCAACTTCACCCGTTTTAATGTCGGTAGTAACCAATAACTGGAAAAAGTTTACTGTTTGACCGCAGCCATTGATTCTTTCTCTGTAGCTTTTCTGCTGATTTTTACGTTTATCTTTATTGTCATTATTAGATTTTGAAGACGTTTCGCCCCAGAAACCACGGCTAGCGCTGTATCTTCTAATTCTTCTCTCTTTCCCCATATCCAACACCCATTCAGGAAAGCCCTCTTTAGGTGTTTTGATAAGATACTTTGTAGCATATCTACCGGCATAAGCTGGATCTTTGAAATTAGGAGCAGAATGAAGAACAGTTCCAAACCTGGGGCGGTTCTCTTTTACTTCTCCGGCATCTTTGGGGCGATGTTTGCCCCATGAATATAAAATTGCATTCCATGAAATATACTTAGAATCATACAAAACATGGAAATGAGGCATCTGAGTATCTTTCTGCCATTCAATAACATAGAAATATCTGCGAGTTGCGAGATAGCCCCACCTATACAAGTCTTGTGTTGTTACACTTACACAGCGATTCTCCATAACATAAAGATATGCATCTTTTGGATTTGAAAATAATTCAGGATCAACAGTCAGAGTTTCCATTATCAACCCCTTAAAAGTCTTAAGAATAGGGATTAATCGGGCTCTGAGTTTATATCCTTCAGTTATGCAGCAATCAGGGCAAAACCAACAACGACAATTACATTTGGCAACTTCATAAATATTATTCTCTGTTACAGTATTGTGTAAGTATTCAAGTAAATATGAAGGCTTCGCCTTCATCCCCGCTTCGGCTTGTTGCCGAAGCGGGATGTTGGCGGTTCCTCTATCCCTGTAACTTCGTTTTGCCTCAAATGGGGGCATATTTTTCCTTTCATTTAATAAAGATAAATGTGATTAATGAACTAAAAGGAATCATAGCAATGAAAGGTGAAATCTTCCGGACACTTAAAAATTTATTTTTGTCCGGGTAGCAAGCAGGTTTTAGAAGTGGCTTAAAGCATAAGCTTCTGCAAAAATCTTCCTTTTTTTTATTATTTTTCTTCGAAAAATTCCCCTTGACACTTAAAGCTTGCCGATTTTTTATGCCTTTATGCCCGAAAAGGGCAGAGTAAAATATTTCCTGGAACAGATGCCGTATTAGCTCTGGTAGTTTTATTCACAAACCACGTCTTTACCCTTTTCGAGCAATTTGTGATTGTTTGGCAAGCTTTTGCGTGTCAATCGCCATAAAAAAAAGAGTATTTTTGCCCTCATACAGCATAGAAATTCTTCCCATATACCACATATTTAACATAAATACTTGATTATTTATGATATAGCTCTAATATAAGAGCGTTAAAGTTACTAATTGCAGAAGTGATAAACTCAGGAATCTTGGTTGATAAACGAGCATTACACAGATTTCCATAGTAAATACTGGGCATATTGCCTTAGCGTTGAAGGCTCTGCTGGTGAAATTGACACTCTCTTGAAGTCTATCTCAAACTCAAAAGTAGACCTAAACCCTCATCAGGTTGATGCAGCATTATTCTTATTCTCCCCGCATTCTTGCGTAAGCAGTGGCAGCAGGAGCTTGAAAGCAAATTTTTCCTGCCAACTTTTATTATCGATTCCAACATATACAAAAAAGAGGTAAGAGCAGGAAATCCTAAGCCATTCAAACAGCAGAATAAAATTATTCTTTGCTCTTACAATTTCGCTTCAAGAATGGCCCAAGAAATTTCAATGATTCCATGGGATCTCGCTGTTATAGACGAGGCCCATAGAATGAGAAACGTCTATAAGACCAAGAATAAGATGGCCAAGAAGATCAGCAATGCTCTGGGAAGCTGCTCTAAGCTTCTTTTAACTGCTACACCCCTCCAAAATTCTCTCATGGAGCTTTACGGGATTATAAGTGTATTGGATGAGCATGCTTTTGGTGATGCAGCTACATTCAGGCAACAGTTTATCAATGTATCAAATGAGTACCAAAGAAACCTCATTCTAAAAGACCGAATAAAGCCCTTTTGCAGCAGAACTCTACGAAAGCAGGTTGTTGAATATGTTCCTTTCACCAAAAGAATTCTTATCACTCAAGAATTTATCCCAACTCCGGAAGAGGCTGAGTTGTATGATATAATTTCAGCATACCTTAAAAGGGATAGGCTTATTGCTTTGCCGCAAAGCCAGCGAACGCTTATAACCCTCGTTCTAAGGAAACTGCTTGCTTCTTCTTCGTTTGCTATCACCGGCACGCTTCACTCTCTAATTAAAAGGCTTCAGCATATTTCTGAGTATGTGCAGGTTTTAGATGATGAAGACTTGGAGGGAATTGATGAATATGCCGATGAACTCGAAGAAGACCAGCCAGAAAATTACTCCCTAAGCTCGAATTCAGATATCGACCCAGAGCAAATTAAAGAAGAAACTGATGAGCTCAAGGTCTATCTCGAGCTTTCTCAAAGGATAAAATTCAATACAAAGGGCAATGCTCTCAAGGATGCCCTTAAAGCAGCATTCGAGAAAGCAGAAGAGCTGGGAGCAAGCAGAAAAGCTGTTATATTCACTGAATCCCGCCGCACGCAGCAGTATCTTTATGATTTGTTATCTGAATCCAGCTTTGAAGGCAAGCTATGGAAGTATTTGCTTATTCCCCATAATGTAATTGACGAAAGTAAAACATTTAATTATTTGGCTTCAAGATACCAGCTAACAAACTTCTTTGATTAGGATTAGTTCTTTCTCGGAGCTTTGATTTTATTGCTTTCTCTGTAAATTGCTTTTGTAAATGATTCTGGAGAATCAGGGAGGTCAGGGTCTGCCGGATTAGAGGTTCTATCTTTTTCTATGCTGTCAAATAATTTGGCGATTTCTGGTGCACTAAAATCTTCAAGACCAGATGAGAAATACTTAATTAAAGCGCTGAGTCTGTTCTTAATTTGTCTCATTTTCGGCTTTGGTGATTTGTTTTTTAAAGAGTTGAGAAAGCTATTATAGGAATGGTATTTACCGTTTTCATACAAATTAACTATGAACTCTGCGATTCTGGGATTATGAATTATTGTTTTGTCTATTAGCGCAAGTTTTTTTAATTGAGTTATAGTCTCCATTTCTTGCCTTGTAGAACAATGTTGTAGGATATTCGCCATGGATAAAATAACAAGGAAGCCAAATTCTGAGAAAAAAGTGAACAACTTGCTTAGTTTCAAAATCCATATTTGCGATATAGCTTTCTTCAGAAGAAGTTTTTTCTTCAACGCAATTTAATGCTTGTATAGTTAGGTAATTAAAGAAGTTGCTTATGTAATATTCGGCTTCCTTGATTTCTTGAGTATTGATTGCTTCTTCGAGCTGTTTTCGCTCTTTATTTGTAGAGTTGTTGTACCAAAAAGGAAACGCTTTGAAAATCAACAATAACTCAGAATTCTTTAAATCTTTGTAAAATTGCGGAAAAACGCCATCAAATAAAACCTTTTCAAGGTAGTTGTGTTTTCTGTATAGTGAATGCCATTCAGTTATAGAAATATCTCGCGGCAATAATGTAGATAAATTGAGCTTGTTTTTTTCGTCCAATAACCAATAAATTTGCTTTGGAACTGAGGCTGTCTGAATGGCAAATATGCCAGTCAGGTTCTTCCTATTTCTAAACCAATCTCTAATATTCTTTGTAGACATATCAGCATTCTACTCAAAAAAGAATAAAAAGGCAAGTTGATATTGGAAGATGAAATTTGTACAGTAAACTGTACAGTAAAAACTTGCAAATATGGTAAAAATGTGGTATATGTATAGGTAGAGAAAAAAAGCTAAGTTGCTTTATTACTGCAAGTTATGGCAGGACAAGGATTTGGGAAAATACCAGTGAAAACTCTCATAACCCGGAGGTCACAGGTTCGAATCCTGTTCCCGCTACTTATTGATATAAAAGGACTTGCAGAAATTTGCAGGTCCTTTTTTTTTGGTGTGCCCGGCAGGGCACATTCGCTTGGGAGTGAAAGTCTCCTGTGGGCCCGGTAATGGGAACCACTAGCCGGACGGCAATGGCTGTCACCGTGAGGTGAGGTCTGAAGGAAGCCGCAGGCAAAATGCTGCTCTGACGAACAGGAATCGCACACGAGGCGTTGTTACTGGATAAGAAGGCCAATATCTTCAAAGTCCAATAGTTACACGGAAAGTATCAACGTATATGCGGCAGAGATAAGCAGGAAGGCGTATGTGCATTACCCGGGGAGGTCTGTATGTTTGCCACAAGGCTACTGCGTCCAAGAGGTTGCAGGATGGGCATACAGAAGTCAGCCGAAGGCATAGTAGGTCTGCAAAGTTCGACCAGACTGAAGGCCTGAACATTTTAGCTGTGGCTGGTTAGATTGAAGTTTACATATATGGTGAAGCAGAAAATAAATAACTATACCGACACTGGAAGCAGGCGGCAGAACCGCCGAGTTAAGGATGCGGTGCGTCAAGTATGTGCAACCACTTCAACAACAACCAGATACTCAGAATCCAACCTACTTGAACAAGTGGTCGAACAAAGTAATATGCAGCAAGCCTGGCAGCGTGTAAAACGCAATAAGGGAGCGGCAGGTGTTGACCGAATGAATATCCCCGCAGCGTTCAGCTATCTACAAGATAACTGGCCGCAAATCAAGCAGGATATACTTTCAGGACACTACAAGCCCCAGCCGGTACTGTGTATTGAGATTCCCAAACCCAAAGGTGGAATCCGCAAGCTCGGTATCCCTACAGTTATTGACCGTATGATACAGCAGGCAATACTGCAAGTATTGAGTCCAATTTTTGAGCCAACCTTTTCAGATTCAAGTTTTGGATTCAGGCCTAGGCGTTCTGCCCATCAGGCACTGAAACAACTCCAAAGCTATTGTGCGGAAGGTTACAGATGGGTTGTTGATATGGACCTCGAAAAGTTTTTCGATAACGTCAACCACGATATCCTGATGAACCGTATCAGCCGCAGGGTACAAGATAAACGAGTTCTTGGCCTTATTCGCAGATATCTTCAATCAGGTATAATGGTTGATGGTGCGGTTAATATTCTGTCTAAAGGTACTCCGCAAGGAAGCCCTTTAAGTCCATTGTTATCTAACATAATGCTAGATAACCTTGACAAGGAGCTTGAGAAAAGAGGACATAAGTTTACCCGTTACGCTGATGATTGTAATATCTACGTTCGCAGCAAACGGGCAGGCGAAAGAGTTCTCGAATCTATAGGAAACTTCTTGCAGAAAGAGTTGAAGCTAAAGCTCAACTCTGAAAAGAGTGCTGTTGGCAGGCCTTGGAATCGTAGTTTTCTTGCCTACTCAATAACCACTCATCGGAAAGGTAAACTTAAACCTTCCAAGGATGCGGTAAAACGTTTCAAGAAGAAAGTTAAAGTGCTGTTCCGGAAAGGGAGAGGCAGAAATATCGTCAGATTTATCAAGGATACTCTCAATCCGGTACTTCGTGGCTGGGGACAATACTTCAGATTGAGCGAAGTCAAAGGGATATTCGAGGAACTTGATAGATGGATACGCAGAAGATTGAGGTGTATCAAGTGGCGACAATGGAAACATCCTAAAACCCGCCTCAAGATGCTCAAGCGGCGTAAACTTCCAGAAGAGCAGGCCGCAAAGTCTGCATACAACGGACGCGGACCGTGGTGGAATGCCGGAGCAAGCCACCTTAACAAAGCGTTCCCGAAATCCTACTTCAACAAACTGGGACTCATATCACTTCAACAGGTAGTCGGAACAACTGATTGGCTAAAGTGAACCGCCGTGGTACGGAACCGTATGCCCGGTGGTGTGAGAGGTTGGGACTGTAAAGTCCCCACCTACTCGATGTTTTTTATTAAATCTGTTTTTTAAATCCACTTCTTAGCAGAACTGATTTTTTATTGTTTTGAAAAATCAGGGGTTTCTATTTTTTGCTTTTCGTTTTAGTCTTTCTGGTATAGTTATAAGGCAAAAGTCAATAATTCTTGGCTTTTTTGCAGGTTTATAGACATCTTCTTATGCTTTCGTATAATCCGATTGTTAATTTGTTATGTTCATAAACAGTTTTGAAGGAAATAACAATGAAAAGAAACCCAGCAGCAATTATTCTAATAATGCTAATGTTTTCGGCCTGTGGGTTTTGTGCTGAAGACCAAAATAAACCAAGTATTCGTGAGATGGCCGGCCAGATGCTGATGGCTGGCTTCCGTGGGCTCATGCCTGAACAATGCCCCCAAATACTTGAAGATATTGAGAAACGCAATCTTGGCGGCGTTATACTGTTTGATTATGACGTATCGCTGGATAAGCCCGTACGCAATATTGAAAGCCCAGCACAGCTCAAAAGACTTGTTTCTGCCCTTAAATCCCGTGCTAAAGCACCTCTTCTTGTAGCAGTGGATCAGGAGGGCGGGCAGGTTTGCAGGCTCAAGGAGAAATTCGGCTTCCCGGAAACAAACTCTGCCGAGCATCTGGGCAATATAGATGATCCTGAAAAAACAAGGCTCGCCGGAAGGCAAATTGGCCAAACGCTTGCTAATATCGGCATCAATCTCAATCTAGCCCCCTGTGTTGACGTTAATATCAATCCGGACAACCCAGCTATTGGCAGGCTCGAACGCAGCTTCTCGCCCAATCCCCGCAAAACAGCCGTTCACGGCAGGGCATTCGCCCAGGGACTCAGTGAGGCCGATGTATTAAGCTGCATAAAGCACTTCCCCGGTCACGGCAGCGCATACAACGATTCCCACAAGGGACTTACCGATATAACGAACACTTGGCTGCCCAAAGAGCTTATACCGTTTCGCAGTATTATCCGCTCCGGCGATGCTGATATGGTTATGACAGCCCATTTGGTAAATGAAAACATTGATCCCAAATACCCCGCAACGCTCTCCAAAAACTTTCTGTACACAATGCTTCGCCTCGGGATCGGCTGGGATGGAGTTGTGATAACCGATGATATGCAGATGAAAGCGATTGCAGAAGAGTATTCACTCAAAAGGAGCATTAAGCTTTCGATAAATGCAGGTGCTGATATCCTGCTCTTTGCAAACAACCTCTCATGGCAGCCTGATATCGTAGAAAAAGCCTTGGAAATGATTGAAGGCTTACTATTAGAGGGCAAGATTAAACGGGCCAGAATAAGAGAAAGCTATGAGCGTATTATGAAGCTCAAAGAAAAACTAAAAAAATGAATTTACTGCTGAATCAGTTTTTGCCTTAATGCTTTTGCTGATGATTACGTTTAAATTGATTGTTAAAAGGTTGCAATGCCTTTGGTGATTTATTGACAGTTCATTTTTAGGGGTTATGATTGAATTTTCGATGTTTTTAAATTAGCAAGGAGCCTCAAATGGATGTTAAATCAAGCAATAGAAGGAGTTTCCTCAAAAACGCGGCGGCGGGAATTGCCGCAGGATCATTTTTAAGGCCTGCATTTTCAGCTTCAGGTAACAGCCACTCAATGCGTCCCAAAGATCTCAAAGAAAAACCAAACATACTCTGGGTTTATCTCGAAGACACCAACGCTTGGATGAGCTGCTACGGCGACGATACCATCAAAACGCCCAATATCGATAAACTCGCAGAAAGAGGCGTACGTTTCAACAGGGCTTATATGCCCGCTCCGGTTTGCTCGCCCACACGTTCTGCTCTGATTACAGGGATGTACCAAACATCCATTGCGGCCCATGAGCATTACAGCTCTTTCAGCTCTTGGCGGGGCAAAGAAGTCGAAACATGGCATCCGAATCACATCGGCGTTCGAACACTTCCAGAGATATTCAAGGTAGCTGGATATTATACCTTTAACGAAGGTAAGGATCATTACAACTTCGTTTTTTCCGATGAAGACCTTTACGACCGCAAGGGTGGTAACGGCTTTAAGGGAGCTGAAAACGGCACTGAATGGACAGGCAGAGCGGAAGGGCAGCCGTTTTTCGGGCAAATACAGCTCAGAGGTGGAAAGAAAGGCGGCTCTCCAAAGAGAGTAAATCCGGACGAAGTTACAGTGCCGCCGTATTATCCCGACCACCCGATTTACAGAAAAGAGATTGCTCATCACTACGATACAATCCTCAAGATGGATGAAATACTTGGTGATATAACCCGACGTTTGAAAGAAGATGGGCTTTACGAAAACACAGCAGTATTTTTCTTCTCAGACCACGGTATGTGCCTGCCGAGGCACAAGCAGTTTGTTTATGAAGGTGGAATAAGAGTTCCATTGATAGCAGCCGGCCCCGGAATACCTGCCAATAAAGTACGCAATGATTTAGTTAGCGGGCTTGATGTAAGCGGGGCAACGCTGGAACTTGCAGGGATAGAAATTCCTGCTCATATGCATGCCAAAGGCCTCTTCGCAGATGATTTTCACAGAGAGTTCGTTTTCTCTGCAAGAGACCGCTGCGACTATACTATCGACAGAATACGGGCGGTGGTAGGCAAACGCTACAAGTATATTCGCAACTTTATGACCGACAGACCCTACCTCCAGCCGCAGTATAGAGACGGTCACGATTATATGAAAGTGCTCAAGCGGCTGCATGAAGAAGGCAGGCTTAATGATGTGCAGGATAGGTTTGTCTGCCAGCACAGGCCTGCTGAAGAGCTTTACGATCTGCAGGAAGATCCCCATGAGACGGTAAATCTCGTTCATTCATGGAAAAGAGAACACGCCTTGGCCCTTACGCAGATGAGGGATGCCCTTTACCGCTGGATACTCGAAACAGACGATAAAGGCCGTTTTCCGGAGACCGATGAAGCTTTGAAAGCTGTGGTTGACCGCTGGGGAAGCGAGAAGACATCTTGCCCCGAATACAACCGCATAAAGTAAAGTGCTGAGATCGTAAGCCTGTGATAGTTTTTAAAAAATAAAACCCTGCCCTGAATCGCTATGAATCGGGGCAGGGTTAGTATAGCAAATTGTGCCTATATTATCTGCTGATTTGAGCCTCGAAGCTAATTTTAGTCTCATCATTTGCCTTCACAGGTACTTCAAAGCGTACCACGCCAGCCTCAGGTTTTTTGTAATCAAGGTTGTTGTCGTAGATCCGGCAGTTGGAATAGCCGGCAGGGTATTTGTAGTTCACTTCTACAATGCAGTCTTCATCTTTATGATTACGGATTACCGCCTCCTTGTGAAATTCTTTGAGCCTTGCATTTTTTACGTCTGCCTTAATTGTTTTGAATTCACCCACAATATCAAATGCATTTCCCGTCTGCACTTTCACCTTTTCATCTTTAGGTGTATGATTTATCCCTGATTCGCCCACAAACTCAAGGCTTCCGTCTTCGGTATCTTCCTTGAATGCACGTATCAGCCCTTCCGGCAGGGGCATACCCATTCCGTTATCTTCGCTGTTTACAAACTCAAAGTTTACTGAAGGATTTTCCTTGCGAGTATTTGTGTCCATAATCTGCGAACTGATTTTATAAATCTTCTCAATATCGATATTCTTTACGTTCTCAATGAATCTGATTTGCTTTACCTGCTTGTTGTTCACAGTGCTTTCTCTGCCGAGGGTGTATAGGTGGAAGTCCTGAAACGCCTTTTCCTTGAATCCGCTCCCGCCGTCCTTGGCAGCAGCTGCGTAAAGCTGCTCCATTCTTCGGTTTGTCTGAGGCCTTTCCTGCTTCACTTCGCCTGCAATCAGCTTTATCTTTGCGTTCTTGTAGTCCTTGCCGGACTTATTGTCTATAGTAACCCAGCCTGAAAATTCCATCTGATTTTCTGAATCGCTGAGTATCATTGAGTAGTTTGCCTTCCAGCTTATTCTTGAGGCCATATATGCAACTTGGCAGGGGATTGTCTGGTCTTTGTCCGAATCGGCCAGCCATACCAGCGTGGGTTTTGTGAGCATATCTCCCTGCTCTTTGCCGAATCTTACGCCCTTAATCAAATCTCTGTTTAATATATGAACGCCGCTCCTGCTTCGAACCACGAAATCATTGCCCTTGAATGCAAGAAGCTCATATTCGTCCCGAACCGGGGCTACGTTCTCATCCCGCTGTACAAAGAGAGTTATTTTCTTGCCTATGTATTTTTCCAGCAGTTTGTAAGGATCTACAAGGTCGTACTCGTAGTTCTGCTCAAGAAGCGATATTTCAGCTTCCTCCATCGGCCTGAAGCTAACGCTGGTGGGGTCTATAGTTTCTGCTACATCAGTGAACTCAACCCTGCTCGTTCCTTTTTCAAATTCAATGTCCCGAACTTCCTTCACAACGCCTAGATTATCGTTGTAGATGGTCAGGGCTGTCTGAGATCCTGCAATACACGCCGCAGAAACTGCTGCAATGATAAACAAATTAAATAATTTCATCTTAAACTCCTTGTAATTAGTTTTAACAGATAATAGTATGTCTTCATTGTTTTGACAAATCCAAGGGCTTTTTGTTCCGACAAAATTATTCTTACCGCTTTTAAGCTTGATTCAATCAATGCGCTGCTTAAATCAGCTCTTCTACAATGCCGCAGATAATGTGGTATGCTAAAACGTGTATTTCCTGAGCGGTGCTTGTGATTTCGGTGTTTGCGCAGATGCAGCAGCTGGAATGAGATTCGATAATCGAATTTGGTTTGCCCGTAAGCGAGATTATTTCAGCTCCGATCTGCTTTGCTTTAAGGATAGCCTTCAGCACGTTCTCAGAGCTGCCGCTTGTGGAGATAGCCCAGAGCACATCGCCCTTTCTTACATACGCCTCAACCTGCCTGAGGAATATGCTGGAATAGTTGAAATCGTTCCCGAGGCTTGTGAACACCGCAGGGTCTGCTGTGAATGTCATGGCGGGCATAGCCTTGCGTTCTTTCTTGAATCGGCCAACCAGCTCGCTTGCAATATGCGAGCAGTCCGCCGCAGAACCGCCGTTGCCGCAGAGGTATATCCTGCCGCCTTTTTTGATGGCATTTGCTACTGTCTCTGCTGCCCGATTTAGTGAATCGCTGCTGTTTTTTTCAAAGTTGTCGAGAGCTTTTCTGTGTTCAATGATATATTCACTGATTATTTTTTCAGTCAATTTCAAGCTCCCTGAAATAAAAGACGTCCGGCGGATTCTCCACCGAACGCCTGAGTGTGTCATTGTTTTGGATTTAGCCTATTGCAACTCTTTCAAAAGCAGCAATTTTAGAACCGCCTGCATCTTTAACTGCCTCTTCGACAGTCATTTCCTCGTTCTTAACGAATTTCTGATTAACAAGGCAGTTCTCGGAAATCATCTTGTTGATCTTGCCTTCAACAATCTTCTCGATAATTTGAGCAGGCTTATCTTTCATCTGCTCCTTGGCAATTTCTCTTTCCTTCTCGATAACTTCCTGATCGAAGCTTTCTTTATTTAGCGCCATCGGCTTAACGGCCGCTATATGCATGCAAACCTCATCAGCAAGCTTCTGAAGCTTCTCAGAAGGGTTTTCGCAGACAATCTTCACAAGAGCGCCCATCTTATTGTTGAAATGAACGTATGAGCCTACAACTGTATTCTCTTCTTCGCTCATCTTTGCCCAGTCGCCGATTTCAGTTTTCTCGCCGGTCTTGCTAACGAGCTCTGTGATAAGCTCGGAAACTTTCTTCCCTTCAATTTCCTGCTCGGCAAGTTTACTGCCTGGAGCTGCCTGAAGGGCTGCATCTGCAACCTTATCAGCAACCTCTTTGAAGTCGTCGTTCTTCGCAACGAAATCCGTCTCGCAGCAAAGGGATGTAAGCACGGTGTCTTTCCCAGAGCTCTTAACAGTTACCTTGCCCTCTGATGCGCTGCGGTCTGCACGCTTTGCCATTGTGGCAAGCCCCTTCTTGCGAAGGAGGGTCATTGCCTCATCAAGGTCGCCGTTTGTTTCGGCGAGGGCCTTTTTGCAGTCCATCATTCCCTGCCCGCTCATTTTGCGGAGCTTCATTACATCGGAAGCGTTTATTTCAGCCATCTTTTTTTATCTCCGAAATATTCTGCCATCTAATACCAAACAAACCTGCAGTTTCGGGAAGCCATTTTCCCGAACTCTGCAGGATTAAATTACATTTTAACAAAATTTTAAAGTCCGCTAAGCCTGATTTTCAGCAGGTGTATTGTCAGCGGATTTTGCCTCTTGCTCTTTGCCGGGCGTTTCGGGCTTTTCAGCCTTTTTTTCTTCATCGCTGCTCGGCTTAGCTTCGGGCTTTGCTTCTTGAGCTTGCTCTGCCTTGGCTTCTTCCGGCTTAGAATCCGCTTTCTGTTCAGCAGCTTTCTCTGTTTCGCCCTGACCTTCAGAAGCTTTAGTCTCGCTGCTGCCTTGCTCAGTCTTTTTCTTTTCGCCCTTATTAAAGGCTGAGGCAGGCTTGTCCTGAGGCTTTCTCGGCTTTCTCTTGCTTCTTGTCTTGGTCTTGCCTTCATCCTCTGAAGCTGCCTGAATACGGGCGAGAGTTTTGCCCTCAGCTACTGCTGAAGCGAGCTCATGAAGAATAATATCAACAGCCTTTGTTGAGTCATCGTTGCCCGGGATCGCAACATCAACCATATCCGGATTGGAGTTTGTGTCGATAATTCCGATGGTCGGGATTTTGAGCTTTTTGGCTTCGCTCAAGGCGTTCTTTTCCTTCATTACGTCAACAACAACTACCGCTCCCGGCAGTTTGTTGAGGCCGCGGAGGCCGTCAAGATTGGATTTAATCTTGTTCAGCTCACGCTTGAGCATAGCGCCCATTTTCTTGCTCTCGCTCTCGATAGAGCCGTCCTGCTCCATCTTTTCGAGCTGCTCCATCCTTAAAACCCTCTGGCGGATTGTACGGAAGTTTGTCAGCGTACCTCCGAGCCAGCGGTTTGCGATAAAGTGCATTCCGGTTTGCTTGGCAGCGTCTGTTACGGCCTTTTTCGCCTGACGCTTCGTGCCTACAAACACTACGTCTTTGCCTGAAGAAACCACCATGGTAAGGAGCTTTTTAGCTATCAGCAGCCCCTTGAGTGTTTCCTTCACATTAATAATGTGGATCATTCCGCGTTTGGCGAAGATGTACGGTGCCATCTTCGGATGCCAGCGGGATGCTCCGTGACCGAAGTGTACGCCGGCTTCTATCAGCTGGCGTGCCAGATCCTTATTCACGAAGTTTACTCCTAAATTAAAAATTAATACATTAATATCCTTCTACGCCAAAGGATAAGAACGAAGAAGATACAATCTCACCTTCCGCCTGTCAAGCAATAAATGGTGTCCGAAAGCTGAAAATCACTTTTTAGCTTCGAAAATGTCAGTCTCAAAACTTTTTTGACTAAAAGCAGAGAAAACAAGGGCAAGGATTTTGGCCTTACGGGAATTTATAGCTGATAGGGCATCGATAGCTTTATATTTACTTGCGGGCAGGCCTTTTATTATTAGAATACCCTTAAAGCCGCAAGGAAGTTTCCTAACACCTAAATATTATGATTTGGTTATAAAATATTAATTAAATGCATTAAGGTTGCAGCCGAGAATGAAGATATTAGTTACAGGTACCGCAGGATTTATTGGGTTTCATCTCGCTAAAGTACTGTTAGACAGGGGCGATGAAGTTGTAGGCTTAGACAGCGTAAACGACTACTATGATATCAACGTTAAATTCGGCAGACTCACCGAAACCGGCATATCCCCGGAAAGCTGCGAATACGGCAGGCTGATTCAGAGCAGTAAATACGAGAATTACCGCTTTATCAAGCTCAAGCTCGAAGACGGCGAGAATCTCGAAAAGCTTTTCAAGCAGGAAAAGTTCGACCGCGTGTGCAATCTGGCCGCTCAGGCCGGCGTTCGCTACAGCCTTGAGAATCCAAGGGCGTATGTTGATGCGAATATAGTTGGCTTTATCAATATCCTTGAGGCCTGCAGAAAGAACGAAATTGAACACCTCGCCTATGCCAGCAGCTCCAGCGTTTACGGGCTCAATGAGAAAATGCCTTTCAGCACCTCCGATAATATCGACCATCCCGTAAGCCTTTATGCCGCAAGCAAGAAGAGCAACGAGCTTATGGCGCATTGTTACAGCCATCTCTACAGCCTACCGACAACCGGCCTGAGATTCTTCACCGTTTACGGCCCTTGGGGCAGGCCGGATATGGCTCTGTTCATTTTCACCAAAGCCATCCTTGAAGGCAGGCCGATAGATGTGTATAACTATGGCGATATGAAGCGTGATTTTACATACATAGATGATATCGTAGAAGGCGTAAAACGCGTTATTGATAATCCGGCCAAAGGCAGGGAAGACTGGTCCGGGATGGATCCCGATCCCGGCAGCTCGAAAGCTCCGTTCAAAGTGTATAACATAGGCAACAGCTCGCCTGTACGGCTTATGGACTTTATTGAAGCGATTGAAAAAGCCGCCGGCAGAGAGGCTCAGAAGAGTATGATGCCGATTCAGCCCGGAGATGTCCCTGCTACGTGGGCAGACGTTACAGACCTTACAGAAAACCTCGGCTACCGACCAAACACCCCGATTGAAGACGGCGTAAACAGATTCGTACAATGGTACAGAGATTTCTATAATGTTTGATATTTCTATTTTGGCATAAAAGAGAATGTTACCGCTGATTGAAAATAAAAGTAAAGAGTTAGCTCAAATATGCAGCAGACACGGAGTTTCGCGGCTCGAAGTTTTTGGTTCTGCCGCTGCGGGCAGTTTTGACGAGCAAAACAGCGATATTGATTTCTTAGTAGAATTTGACAGTAGCGTTTGTTCAGGACGCTTTGACAATTATTTCAGCCTCCATGAAGACTTAAAGAATCTTTTCTCAAAGCCGATAGACCTCGTTGAGGCGGGCGGATTGAAAAATCCTTATTTTATCAGTCAGCTCAATAATACAAGAAAAGTGGTTTATAGTGCGTGATCCAAGAAAATATCTTTTTGACATAGCAGACAGTTGTCAGTTTCTAATTGAATTTACTTCAAACAGAAAATTAGATGATTACAAAAAGAGTCGAGCATTTAGATCTGCTGTTGAAAGAGAGCTTCAGATAATAGGTGAGGCTATGGCACAGCTTGACAGAGTGAGTCCTCAAACATCTGAAAAGATAAGTGAATATAGGAATATTATAGCTTTTAGGAATATAATTGTTCATGGATATGATAAACTCAATCCTGAAACGGTTTGGGATATTATTGTAGAAAAGATTGAGCCTTTGTTGAAGCAGACTAATACAGCAATGCAAGAAATAGGCGAATAATAAGGTTCGTATATTATTAGTAGCTTTTTTATTGTTTATTTAGCTTATAACTTAAAACTTAAAACTTATAACTTAAAACTATGCTAAATCTTGAGCCAATAAAAGATCGTCTTGCCTCTTGCGAGGCTGTTTTAGCGGCATACCTTCTGGGCAGTGCTGCAAGGGGGGAGCTGCGTGCGTCCAGCGATATAGACATAGCTCTTCTTCCGCAGCCGGGCCAAAAGATTTCCGGCATGCAGCTTTTCGATCTCGCAGGCGAGCTGAACCTAATCAGCCCTCGGCCGGTGGATCTTGGCGTTCTCTCCAGCTCTGATTTGATCTATGCCTCGCAGGTTCTCCAAACAGGCCGCCGCTTCTTCTGCCGAGACGAAACAGCCGCAGAATTCAGAGAATGCACCTTAATCGGAATGATTCAGGACTATCGTATTGAAATGAGGGAGATTTATGAAGCCTATTCAGCCAGATGATGTCAGCCGAAGCAAGGCAGCGGTTTTGCAGAGATGCCTGAAACGAATCAAGGAGGAGTACAAAGCAGATCCATCATTCGAAAGCTTCACCCATCTCGACGCTATGACGCTTAACCTCGAAAGAGCTTGTCAGGCGGCAATTGATTTGGCAAATCATACAGTAAGCAAATCGAAGCTGGGAGTTCCCAATTCCTCAGCGGAAGCCTTCAAATTGCTCGCAGATTCGGGCATAATAGATAAGCCGATGGCTCAGGAGCTCGCTGCTATGTCTGGTTTTAGGAATATTGCAGTGCATCAGTATCAGAGGATTCAAAATGAGGTTTTGAAAGCAATAGTAGAAAACAAGCTTGAAATATTCGAAAATTTATGCAGGAAACTGGGCATTGATATATATAGTCCTGAATAGAGGGCTCTGTAAACCGCATAACCCTCTCGAAGCTTTGCAGATTTTGGGCTCTTAATAATCCCAGAAACTTTCCCGAAGCAGGGTTTACATCTCAGGGGGAAAATATATTATTTTAATATTGTTAAACGCAGAAAAGTTAGTGAAATTAAGAAGCTGATTGTTATAATGCTCCGCATCATTAACTTTGATTTACAAAAACAGGAAGTACTGGTATGAGCGAAAGCGATAAAATCCCTTACGTTGGGATAGTTGGCCTTGGTTATGTAGGCTTGCCGCTGGCAAGGGAATTTGCCGCCGGCGGAGCGAATGTTTTGGGTTTCGATGTAAACCAGCAGAGCGTAGAACGCATCAATTCCGGCAAGAGCCCCCTCAAGCACATCCCCGATGAGCAGGTTGCCGGCATGGTTAGCACAGGCCGCTTCGAGGGCACAGCCGATATGTTCCGTATGTGCGAGCCGGACTGCCTCCTGATTTGCGTGCCCACCCCGCTCACGGAGAACCGCGAGCCGGATATGACGTACGTGGAAGACACCTGCCGCACGATCTCCGAGAATATGCGTAAGGGGCAGCTCATCGTGCTTGAAAGCACCACCTACCCGGGCACAACCAGAGAGCTTATGCTCCCGATCCTTGAGGCCGGTTCAGGCCTCACTGCCGGCGAAGATTTCTTCCTCGCCTACTCCCCCGAACGCGAAGACCCGGGCAACAAATCCTTCCGCACAGGCACAATCCCCAAGGTCGTCGGCGGGCTGAATAAGCCCTCGCTCAAGGCGGCAATGGACATATACAAATACGCAATCGAGCAGCTTGTGCCCGTAGAGAGCTGCGAGGTGGCAGAAGCCGCCAAGATCATCGAAAACACCTACCGCTGCATCAACATCGCAATGGTAAACGAGCTCAAAATGCTCTTCGACCGCATGGGCATAGATGTATGGAGCGTGATAAACGCCGCCAAGACAAAGCCCTTCGGCTTCCAAGCATTCTACCCCGGCCCCGGCCTCGGCGGACACTGCATCCCGATAGACCCGTTCTACCTCACGTGGCGGGCGAGGCAGTATGGCCTGCCGACCAAGTTCATCGAGCTTGCCGGCGAGATCAACACCTCAATGCCCGAATACGTAATCCACAGAACGATGGAAGCCCTCAACAGCCGCAAGAAGGCGATAAACGGGGCGAAAATCCTCGTCCTCGGCCTTGCCTACAAGAAGGATATCGACGATGTGCGCGAGTCGCCATCGCTCGAGCTGATAGAGCTGCTGCGGGATAAGGGGGCGAAAGTGAGCTACAACGACCCGTACATCCCGGAAACGTGGAAGCAGCGGAAATACGATTTGAAAATGAAGAGCAAGAAAATAACGCCGAAAATGCTCGCAGGCTTCGATGCTGTGCTTATCGCCACCGACCACTCAGACTACGACTACCAGATGATAACCGATAACGCCCAGCTCGTAATCGACACCAGAAACTCCTGCGATAAATGCAAAGCCGCAAAGAAGAAGGTTTGGAAGGCATAAAATTTAAAAGACTAGTTAGACTAAGTTTATTATATGCATATAAATAATAATAAAATATTTTATTTTACTTGTTTTTTTACAGGACTTGTAATTCTTTATTCTTGTTTTATTCGAGTTTTGGCTACGTTCTTAACTCCGACATTGAAAGAATTGGTTACCCTTTTGCCAGGGATATTTTTAATTTTCTTGACTTATGTTTTTTACTGTAAAGAAACTTTTCGAAACTATTTATTTGAGTTTTGTGCCAAATGGAATTGGGTGTTTATTTTTTTTATAGCATTGATTTTAAGAATCGTTTGGGTTTTTGTTGCTGATGTAACTCAATTGTCGGATTTTAGTAGCTATGAGGATATGTCAATAGAAGTCTTTAATGGTGGCAATATATTTGACCCTACTTATTTTAGGCCTTCTGGGCCTTCTATACTATTTGCACTAAGCTATCACCTATTTGGTCAGAATCCACTTTCTGCACAGGTGGTCTTGGCTCTTTTAGGGGCTTTAACGGTAGTAGCAGTATACTGGATAGTGTATCTGGTTTCCGGTTCTCTGGCATCATCTGCTCTTGCTTCTATGTGTTTAGCATTTTGGCCAAGTCATATAATTTACAGTGTCTTAATGGGAACAGATACACTTTTCTGTTTTCTTGTGGTTGTTTCATTTCTTCTTTTAGTTGTAGCTCAAACTGCGAAACCTTCGGAATTAAGGTTTTTTATGTTTCTATTGTCTGGTGTTTTTATTGGTTTGTCAAACTGGACACGTGGTACCGCACCATTATTCTTATTAGCATGGATTTTGTATACTTTATTTTACTTAGACAAAGTTTCTTATTCATTAAAAGGAGCTTTTATGGTTTTCTTAGGTTTTATTATTGTAGTCCTTCCTATTTTTATTCATAATTATAATGTATTTAAGATCGTTTCACCCTCAATGCAACGTATAACGGGCTGGAGTTTAATGATGGGAGTAAATTTAGATAATCAAGGAGGATATAATGGAAAATTAGCGTCAAAAATTGGTGCTAATATTAATGATAAAAACAAAGAGAATAATGTTCATGATTCTATTTTAAAATCCAAACTTGCAAAAGAGGAAGCTCTCAAAATAGTTAAAGAGTCGCCTTTTAAAGTTTTGACGATGATTTTGACGTGTAAACCCTCTAAATTTATTGCTAAAGCTGAAAGTGTTATGGGTTGGTCTTTAACTACCTCACCGCATTCTAATTTGTTAATGTTTCTGAATATTATTAATCATGCAGTTTATATCACTTTGATTTTCTGGTCAGGTGTTATTCTATGTACAAGGTGGTTTTATTATAAAATCGAAAAAACTGTGCCTCTAAATGCTTTTTTGTGGGCATTTCTTTTGTCCTTTTTTAGCCATATGATTTTAGAGGTACAGCCAAGATATCACCATATGTTTATTCCTCTTTTTATCATTATTTTGGTTGTTGGATTAAATAATATAGCTTTTCGTTGCCCGCATGATAGCGGTAACTATTCACATTAAATTATTTGGGGATTGAAGTAAATGAAAAGGGTCGCGTTTGTAATTCCTTGTTATAATGAAGAACAAATACTGAATGAATCTTCGGAGAAATTAGTGAAAAAGCTGATTGATTTGATTAATTCAGGTTTAGCAACTGAACAAAGTTTTATTTTATTTGTTGATGATGGGAGTTTTGATAAAACTTGGGATATAATTTACACTCTCACTCAAAATTCCAATTTTTACAAAGGTTTAAAGCTTTCTAACAATTTTGGCCACCAAGCTGCAATATTAACAGGAATGGAATATGCTCTGGAAAAGGATGTAGATTGTGCTGTTACAATAGACGCTGACCTACAAGATGATATCTCAGTGATAAATGAAATGTTTGAATTATTTAATAAGGGTTCTGAAATTATTTATGGTATAAGGGATGCCCGTAATGAAGATTCTTTCTTTAAGCGAAATAGCGCTCTTTTGTTTTATAAACTAATGAATCTGATGGGTGCGAATGTAATTTTTAATCATGCAGATTTTAGATTGGTGGGAAGTAAAGCCCTTAAAGCACTAAAAAGTTATAATGAAAATTGCTTGTTCTTGCGGGGTATTTTCCCCCATATGGGGTTCAAAACTGCTAAGGTTTTTTATGGCAGAAAGAAGAGAGAAGCTGGCTATTCTCAGTATACTTTGAAAAAAATGTTAAAGTTAGCCTTAAATGGTATAGTAGCTTTTTCTGCGATTCCTCTGAGATTTATTAGTGCCTTAGGCTTTTTAACAACCTTTATAGCTTTAGGCGTTTTACTTTATGCACTTTGTGTAAAAATTACAGGCAATAGTATAGCAGGGTGGGCATCTATTGTTATTGCAATTGTTTTATTTGGAGGTGTTCAGCTTCTTTGCCTTGGCATTATCGGAGAGTATTTATCCAGAGTGTATATAGAAGTTAAAAGAAGACCACGTTATATCATTGATGAAGTAATTGATTAGTTTGAATATTTCTTAAAAATAATAAGGATTTAATGAAGAGCAGGAAAATAACGCCGAAAATGCTCGCTGGCTTCGATGCTGTGCTTATCGCCACCGACCACTCAGACTACGACTACCAGATGATAACCGATAACGCCCAGCTCGTAATCGATACCAGAAACTCCTGCGACAAATGCAAATCCGCAAAGAAAAAGGTTTGGAAGGCATAAAACATATTACCTAAAACATAAAACATAAAACTTACAACTTACAACTTACAACTTAAAACTAATATAAATGAACATAATAGTAACAGGTGGTGCGGGCTTTATAGGCTCGGCCGTAATAAGACATATTATAAAAAACGCCGACCATAGCGTGCTCAATATCGACAAGCTCACTTACGCGGGTAATCTTTCCTCGCTCAAGGAGGTTGAGGGTTCGGATCGCTATAGCTTTGCTCAGGCTGATATATGTGATAAGCCGGCCGTGCAGGAGCTTTTCAGCTCTTTCAAGCCTGATGCTGTTATGCATTTAGCTGCCGAGTCTCACGTTGACCGCTCAATAGACGGACCGGCAGATTTCATTGAAACAAATATAATTGGCACATACAACCTGCTCGATATATCCAAAAAGTACTTTGAGCAGCTCCAGCCCGATGCTAAGAGTCGTTTCCGTTTTCATCATATCTCAACAGATGAGGTTTACGGCAGCCTTGGCAGAGAAGGGTTTTTCAAAGAAGAAACTTCTTACGACCCTCGCTCTCCTTATTCAGCCAGCAAGGCCAGCTCAGATCATCTGGTTAAAGCTTGGCATCATACTTATCAGCTTCCGATAGTGCTCACAAACTGCTCCAACAATTACGGCCCATATCAGTTCCCGGAAAAGCTTATCCCGCTTATAATTTTGAACGCACTTGAGGGCAAGCCCCTCCCTGTTTACGGCAAGGGTGATAATATTCGGGACTGGCTTTACGTGGAAGACCATGCTGAGGCTCTTGCGAAGGTGCTTCTTGAGGGCAGGCCGGGAGAATCCTACAATATCGGAGGGCACAACGAAAAAACAAACCTCGAGGTAGTGCAGACAATCTGCGATCTCATTGATGAGATAAGGCCGGCAGATAAACCAAGACGTGAGCTTATAAAATTCGTTAAAGACCGCCCGGGCCACGATAAACGATACGCAATCGATGCGGGCAAAATACAGAGCGAGCTGGGCTGGCAGCCCAAGGAAAGCTTCGAAACCGGCATCAGAAAAACAATACAGTGGTATATCGATAACCAGTGGTGGTGGCAGCCGATCAGAGATTCCAAATATGCAGGAGAAAGACTGGGGGAATAAAAACCGCTAATTGACACTAATCAAACACTTATTCATAGAGAAGATTAGTGGTTAATTAATATTTGGATAAGGATTGAAAAAAGGCAAAAAAATGTATAAACAGGAAGGTTATGATTTAATATCTGCTGCTTTTGAAGTTTATAATACCCTTGGCTATGGATTTCTCGAAGAAGTCTATCAGGAAGCCTTGGAAATTGAACTTCAGTACAGATGTATTGAGTTTCAGAGCCAACCAATTTTGCATATTAACTATAAGAGCGTAACATTAAATAAATATTATCGGCCTGATCTTTATGTTTCAGGTGGAATAGTTGTTGAGCTCAAAGCAATAGAGGGTTTAACAAAAGTTGAAGAGGCTCAAATTTTTAATTATCTTAAAGCCACAGACAAAAATGTCGGCTATTTGATAAATTGGGGCAACAAAAATAAGCTGGAGTGGAAACGATTTATAGTGAGCCGCTGATTTTGAAAAAAGAAAATCAGCAATTAAAAATAAAAATACTGATCTAAATCTTTATTTTTAGTGGATATTAGTGAAAATTAGCGGTTAGAAAAAAAAGTTTAGAATAGTGGTTTAGTTAAAATGCCAAGAAAAGGAATAATACTTGCCGGCGGGGCGGGAACAAGGCTTCACCCTGTAACAAAGGTTGTCAGTAAGCAGCTATTGCCTGTTTACGATAAGCCGATGATATACTACCCGCTCACAACCCTGATGCTTGCCGGCATCCGTGAGATCCTCATCATCTCCACGCCTGAGGAAACGCCCAGATTCCGCGAGCTCCTTGGAGATGGCAGCCAATGGGGCATCAGCCTCGAATACGCCGTACAGCCAAGCCCCGACGGCCTCGCACAGGCTTTCATCATCGGCGAGGATTTTGTAGGTGATAATAATTGTACATTGATCCTTGGTGATAATATATTTTACGGCTATGGACTCTCAAAAAGATTGCAGTTGGTTTCAGCCCAAGATAAAGGAGCAATTGTTTTTGCATATAGGGTTCAAGAGCCTAGCAGATATGGTGTTGTTGAGTTTGATGGGAGAAATGTTGCTTTGAGTATTGAAGAAAAGCCCACACATCCTAAATCCAATTATGCTGTAACAGGCTTATATTTTTATGACAATGATGTTGTTGATATTGCAAAAACAATCAAACCCTCTG
The DNA here is from genome assembly GCF_002117005.1 of Sedimentisphaera salicampi. NCBI lineage: Bacteria > Pseudomonadati > Planctomycetota > Phycisphaerae > Sedimentisphaerales > Sedimentisphaeraceae > Sedimentisphaera > Sedimentisphaera salicampi. The sequence continues at coordinate 924,665 of NZ_CP021023.1, read as the reverse complement.
ACAGGGGGGAGCTTGAAATAACTGACGTCAATTGTGTTTACCTTAAAAATAAATCTTTAAGAGTTGAACTGCTTTCCCGCGGTGCTGCCTGGCTGGATACGGGTACTCATGAATCTCTTATTGAAGCCGGCAATTTTGTTTCTACAATAGAGCATCGTACAGGTTTGAAAATTGCCTGTCCTGAAGAAATAGCATTAATCAATAACTGGATCTCTCAAGAAGACATAAACGAAATAATATACTCCTATGGGAAAAGTTCTTATGCAGATTATCTTAAAGGGCTCGTGAAATGAAAGTTTTAATTGTAGGCGCAAAAGGCCAGTTAGGAACTGAGCTGCAGAATTGTGCCCCAGAAAATATAAAGCTTAAAGCAGTGGATATAGAAGAGCTTGATATTTCTCAGAAAGAGCTTGTTAATACAACTCTTCATGATTTCAATCCTGAAGTTGTAATAAATGCCTCTGCATACACAGCAGTTGATAGAGCGGAGCAGGAGGAAGGAATTGCTTTTAAGGTCAACTGTGAAGGTGTTGCGAATTTAGCCCTTGCTTCCAAGGGAATTGGAGCTAGGGTAATCCATATATCAACAGATTATGTTTTTGACGGCCGATCCTGCAAGCCTTACCTTACTTCAGATTCTTCCAACCCTCAAACAGCATATGGTAGAACAAAGCTGGCAGGGGAAAAAGCTCTTGCCGAGGCAATAGATAATTATATCATTATAAGAACATCCTGGCTTTACTCTCCAAATGGCAGTAATTTTGTTAAAACTATGCTTCGCCTGATGACTGAGCGTGATGAGCTTTCAATAGTTGCAGACCAAATAGGCACGCCGACTTCATCGCATACCTTGGCAAAGGCGGTGTGGGAGTTTACGGAGAGGGATAACCTAACCGGCGTATATCATTGTTCAGATTCAGGGGCAGCAAGCTGGTATGACTTTGCACATGAAATAATGATAAAGGCCGTCAGAATTGGCCTTTTGGAGGATAAGATTAGGCTGCTTCCGATAACAACGGCAGATTATCCAACGCCTGCTGAGCGTCCGATGTATTCAGTGATGGACAAAACATCACTTTATAAGGATTTAGGAATAGAACCGATTCACTGGGCGGATGCATTGGAAGAGGTTCTATTGAAAATTAAGGAGATGGCTGATGCCGTTTGAGTTTAAGAAAATGGAAATTCCAGATGTTATCCTCGTTACGCCGAGAGTTTTCGAGGACGACAGGGGCTACTTTATGGAAACATACAAGGCCTCCGAATTCAAGGCTAACGGTATTGAAGAGGATTTTGTGCAGGATAATCAATCCTTTTCCAAGAGAAATGTTATTCGCGGGCTTCATTTCCAAAAAAAACCACATGCTCAAGGAAAGCTTGTAAGATGCCTGCAAGGGTCTATTTGGGATGTAGCGGTTGACCTGCGGGAGAATTCTGCAACGTACAAAAAATGGGCTGCTGCCGAGCTTACCTCAGATAACAAACAAATGCTCTATATCCCGCCCGGCTTTGCCCACGGCTTTGCAACTCTATCAGATACTGCTATTATTTCATACAAATGCACCGCAGAGTACTGCAAGGATGCCGATTCAGGAATCAGATGGAATGATCCGGAAATTTCAATTGCATGGCCTGTTGAGGAACCAATTTTGAGTCAAAAGGATTTTGATGCAAACAAAGGTTAATCTAAAAAAATATGCGGCTGTTAATTCTTTAACTCAGATAACTTCATTGTGTACTACTACTTTAATTGCATTTTTTGTAACTAGAATTTTAGTTGACAGTATGGGGGTGGCTTTATATGGAGTATTTGCTCTGTTTTTGTCTCTAAGGAAGTATGTTGACCTAACTTCTATAATAGTTACGTCTTCAGTTGGCAGATTTGTTGGAATTGAATACTTTGCTCAAAGATTTGGCAAAGCCAGTGAATATTTTTATTCTTCAGTGAGGGGCTTATTATTTGTAGGTTTTATTGTCATCCTTTTTTGTGTGTGTTTTTCTTTTTATATTGAAAGGGTGTTTAATATACCCGCTGGTTATGAAAAAGCCGCTTCAATATCTTTTGTTTTTATGGTTTCTTCTTTTTTGATCGGTTCTTTTCAGGGAGTTTACCGTTTAGGAATTTTTTTAAGCTCAAGGTTTTTTCTTTCTGATTTATTTGTTATATTTTGTGCAATCTTAAAAATTATTTTAGTTTTGGTTGTTACTCATTTTCTTTCCGGTAATTTTGTTGCTTATTCTGGGATATATTTTTTTAATTCTTTAATTTTAGTTTTATTGTCATATATTTCCTTTAAAGTTTTGTTACCTGAGATACATAAAAAAAATAATGTTTTTTCTATTCGATCTTTCTCTAAGGTAGCAAGGCTTGGTTCAGAATCTTTATTAAATGAAATTGGCAGTGTTTTATTTTTGAATGCGGATTTAATACTTATTAATATTTGCTTAGGACCAGAAAAATCAGGGATATATGCGCCTTTTTTCCAGGTTGTGATGCTTTTAAGAATGATCCCTGGCCTTATTAATAGAAATTTTTCACCTTATTTACTTCATCTTGTGGCTCTTTCTAAATTGAACGAATTGAAATTAGTATATTTGCGAATAGTTAAATTTACTTCTTTGGGCTTAGGGTTAATTATAACTTGTCTTTCCTTAATTAGTAGGTTCTTTTTAGAGTTATGGCTGGGAGGCTCTTTTTCCGCCTATTTTACTTTGCTTTCTGTTTTGTTGTTGAGTCAATTATATGCCTATTCTCTTGGAGGAATATTTAGCATTGCAAAAAATATGGATAGACTTAAGCCCTTAAGCGTTGCCACTGTTATATTTGGATGCATGAATATTATTATATCTGTATTATTAATAGAATATACTGAATTAGATATTTATGGGGCTGCTATAGGGTCATTAATTACTATAATAGCAAGAGATGTGTTTTTTAACTGTATATATTTAACGAGATTGCTTCCATTTAAATTGAAAACTTTATGGGGAGGAATCTTTAAGTATACTGTGATGCCTTTGGTATGTTTATTATTAGGAACTGTGCTCAATTGGTACCTATATCCGCAAAATTTAATTTTGTATTTTCTTTTTGTATTTTCGATAGTTTTGTCTTATGTCTTGATTGCTTGGTTTGTTATAATTACTAAGGAGGAAAGAAATCTGATACTTGATTTAATGAAGCTCAGATTTATTAAAAATTCAAAATTATCTTTTTTATTAGGGATTTAAAATGCTTGGAATAATAATAGTAAACTACAAGACTAATCAACGTCTTATAAAATATATCAATGAGGAGCTTGTAAAGGTGCAGTATCCTCATAAGATAGTAATAGTAAACAACTCATGCACTACTGAGAGCAATGAGGAGATTGCTGCCGGCTGCGGAGCTGTGCTTGTGGAAGACAGGGACAGCATAGACAAAAGCGCCGGAATATACCTGCTCGGAGAAACTGAAAATCACGGTTATGCCAGAGGCAATAACATCGGCGCGAGATTTATGCTCAAGCACTTCCCCGAGACGAAGTATTTCTGCTTCTCTAATTGCGATTTGGTATTTCAAGATAATGATGTTGCCGAAAGGCTTATAGATAAACTTGAAGAAGACCCAAAAATCGGCCTCATAGGGCCGAGGATAGTAGGCCTTGATGGTAAAGATCAAAGCCCCAGAGTGATGAAAAATGTGTGGCAGCTGCACATTATACCAAAGCTATTTTATCCCGCATTCCCTCCAAGGGTTAGGATGAAAATTAATAATTTTACTATTTATAATGCGTATTCTGGTGAATACGATTACTTGAATGGTTCATTTTTAATTGTAAGTGTTTCTTATTTTTCGGAAGTGGAAATGTTTGACCCTAATACTTTTATTTATGCAGAAGAGCCAATACTGGCATTGAAAATGAGGAATGCCGGCTATAAAGTTTATTTCTATTCTGAGGTAAGCGTGCTTCATGAGCATGGGGTTTCAGTAAAGCAAAACAATTTCTCTGATTTTTCTGCTAAATGTAGCTATGAGTCTAACAGGTATTATCAAAAGACATATAAGAAGATAAACCATATTGAGCTTTTCTTGTATGATTTGTCATACTGGATTTATTTTAATATATGGTCAAGGTTGTTTTCTTTTATTAAATCTTATATTCTTCGGAGTTCTTGATGAATATCTTGATCGCCGGTGATTTCTGCCCAACATACGGTTCTAATCAGTATCCTGATGAGAAGATTCGGCCGGAGGATATCTTTACGGATTTCCTGCCGGAGATTCAGAAGGCTGATTATGCCATCGTAAATCTTGAATGTCCGCTCACGCAGGCAGCAACTGCTATTGAGAAGTGCGGGCCTAATTTGAAGGCCGGCAGGCTCTGGGCGGATCTTCTCAAGGACGCAGGCTTTGATATGGCATCTCTCGCCAATAATCACATTATGGACTTCGGCTCTCAAGGCCTTTCAGATACGCTCGGCGAATGTGATCGCGTAGGCCTTGATGCAGTTGGAGCGGGCGATAATTTAGAGCATGCTTCCAAAACTTTCTACAAGGAGATAGAAGGGGTTAAGCTGGCGGTGTTGAATTTTGCAGAGAATGAATTTGCCTCGGCCGAGCAGGATAAGGCCGGCGCCCATCCGATGAATGTCGTGCAGAACAGCCGAAAGATAATGGAGGCGAAAAAGCAGGCAGATTTCGTGCTTGTAATAATCCACGGCGGCCATGAACACTGCCATTATCCCAGCCCGAGGATGGTTGAGCAGTACCGATTCTGTGCAGATATGGGAGCAGACGCCGTAATCTGTCATCATACCCATTGCATTGGAGGATTGGAGGAATATAATGGCGTTCCGATAGCATACAGTTTGGGCAATTTTTTCTTTCCAAGCGGCTCTGCCTTTGACGGCTGGCGATACGGATATGCAGTTAGATTAGAATTAGAAGCCGGCGAAGATTTGGCTTTTGAAATAATTCCATACTCTCAATGCCTTGGCGGCGAAGCTGTTGAGCTGCTTGCCGGCCAAAAGAAAAAAGAAATGACAGAGCAGATACTTAGCATCGGAAAACAAATCCAAGACGGCAGCTACCTTCAGCACTGGCAGCAGTTCGTTAGCGAGAGGTGTTATGCATACCTCTACAATATATCCTCTGTCCCGAGGCTGGTATGGGGAGCAGCGAGGAGGCTGGGATTATTGCCGCTGATTTTCAAACTGCCGTGCAATAATAAAAAGAAAACGAGAGTGAAACAGAATATGATCCGCTGCGAAGCACATAGGGATATAATTATTGAAAGCCTGAAAAAATTATGAATTTTGCAAAAAAAATTCTTAGAATATTAATGCCAAAATTTCAATTAGTTAGGTTTTTTTACTTTCGGTATCTTTTTTTTAAAAGAAACAAATATTGGCCTGATTTTAAAAACCCTAAAACATACAATGAAAAGATCAATCTTCGCAAACGAGAGTATAAGCACGAGCTGTTTTCTGTTTGTTCGGATAAAATTAAAGCTAAGGAATATGTGGCAGAGAAAGTAGGTGATGATGTTGTTATTGAAAATTACTTTGTTGGGGATAGTATATCAGCGGAAAAAATAAAAGAGATACTGAATGAGAGAGGCGATTTTTTTCTTAAAGCCAATCACAATTCAGGGCCGGTTCAATTAATCAGTAGTGAATCCACAGATGAACAGATTAGAGAAGCTTGTAAAAGTGTTAATGAGCAATTAGATATTGATTTTGGAAAGATAGTTAATGAAAGATGGTACAGCGATATAACTCCTCGTATATTAGCTGAAAAAAGTCTTGAGCCAAGCAATGGCGAGACTGATATTAAAGATTATAAATTTCATTGTTTTAAGCAGGGTAATGGTTATATTAGGGTTGTCCTTCATGTTGATTATGACAGAAATTTCAATCATAATAGATCATTCTTTGAAGGAGAATCTCTTGATTGGCTTCCGTTTTCTCTGAGATATCCGGCCATTTATACAAAGCTAAAAGTGCCTGAAAATTATCAGAAGATGCTTGAGATTGCCAAAAAGCTTGCTGAGCCATTTTCGTATGTCAGGGTTGACTTGTATAATGTAAATGGAAATATTTATTTTGGCGAGATGACGTTTGCCCATGGTTCCGGAGCAGAGGAATTCAGTGCTTACTGTTACGATGAGTGGATGGGGAATTATTGGACGGGAGATCCACGGTATTGACAAATAGAATTAAATGGTTTATTTGAGTATGCAAACTCTAAACACAGTAAATAGCTTTTCTAACCGAAACAAAGCGGCTTTATTAGCCCCTGCAAAGCTCACATTTGCAGAGCAGACTTCATGGTTTTACTGCCTGCTGATGGGGCTGTATTTGTTTACGATCCCTTCGCTTTCTCAGGCGGAAGCAACGGCCGCAGCATCAAAGTATTTCGGGTATGCTGTTTCAATTGTAATTCTGCTGAAATTCTTTACCAAAGGCTTTGTGATTACTAAAGAGGTGATTTGTTTTGGGGCCTGGCTTTTATGGTCTCTAACCGGCATTATGGTTGCAGTTTCTATGTATGTCTTTGGCACTTCATTTTTCAGAATGTTTCAGTTTTTTGTACTGTTTATGCTTATTTTGCGAGTTGCAGATAATTTCAAGAACTTAAAACTCATCAGCATATTATTTTTCTTAGGTTTTGTTGAAGCCGTTATTTATACATTCTTAAGCGGCGATTTTTTATTGGGTACAGAAACCGGTGAAAGGATTACAGGCGTTAGCTCAAATCCTAATGGCTTAGCGATTATTATCCAGCATATGCTTATACTGCAGCTTGCTTTCTTTGAATTGTCCAAGAAGAAATGGATTAAAATATTTATGCTGGCTCTTTTGCCGTTTCAGGCAAAACTGATTTTCGCTACCGGATCCAAAAAAGGCCTTATATTTTTTATCTTTATTCTTTTAGTCTGGTATGCAGTTTTTCATTGGAAAGATATTGTCAAAAGGCCTCTTTTATTTTTATTCCTATTGGCTGGCGGGTTAGTTTTTATTGCTTGGATGTCTAGCGCTATTGCTGATACTATAGTAGGTAAAAGAATGAGAATGTTCTTAGAGACTGCAGAAACAGGCGGCGGTGCAGGAGAGCAGGCCAGAATAGGTTTGGTAAAAGAAGGGTTCAGGGTGTTTTCAGAACACCCATTAATTGGAGTAGGGCTTAATCAATTTGGATTCAATAATAAATTTGGTATCTATGCGCACAACACTTACATTGAGCTCTTGACCAACGGGGGGCTTATAGGTTTTGTACTGATGATGGCGGTTTTCGTAATTTTGGCTCTCAAGGGCTTTAAGAATAGGATGTCTAATATCCCCGAAGTTGCTATTGTATCAAAGATGGTGATAGTATTTTTCGCTTATGCAGCTCTCATATCCTTGGTTGCTCCATTGTTTTTCTCCCATTACCACTGGGTAGTTTTAGGATTAATCGCAGCCTTCTATGAAACTGCAAGACGAAAAGGAATTCTACGTGATTAATATGTCGATAGAGCGAATTCTGATAACAAGCATATATTACCCCTCACCGGCAAAGCCGGCGAGACTTACTTTTGTAAAGCAGATTGCCCACGCTTTTGCTAGGCAAGGCGTTGAAACGACGGTTATTTGCCCTGCAAACTTGAGATGCACTGCAGACAGGAAAGGCAATCCTTATCATTCTTTAGAAGATGCCGGCGAGGGTAAGGTAGTTAATGTTTATCGCCCCGCATATTTTCAGTGTTATTTTGGCCGAAAAATTGAGCGACAGCTTTGGCTTGGCCGATTAAGCAGCCCAAGATTGATGTTTAATAATTTTACTCAAGCAGTTTTAAGAACTGTAAGAAAAGAAAGGCTGAAATTTGATGCGGTTTATGGCCATTTTCTTTTTGCAGGCGGTGCGGCTGCCATTAATATTGGTCAGCTTTATGGGGTTCCAGCTTTTCCCGGCTTGGGAGAGAGCACAAGCGGCGAAAAAATTGGTTCAGTTGAAGCTTACGGAAATAAGTATGCAAGAGAAGTTATTTCAAATGCGGCGGGAGTTTTTACCAATTCTGCTTTGCTTTCAAATTTAGTGAACAGAACCCTCTCATATCCTCAAAACAAGATCGCAGTTTTTCCGAATGGATCTGATTTGAGCAAATTTAGACCTTTAGATAAATCTGAATGCCGCAAAGAGCTGGGCTTCCCCCAAGACCTCTTTCTTGCGGCCTGCATTGGTCATTATAGCGAGAGAAAAGGGCAAGAGAGAGTATTGGAAGCTATAAAACCTTTTGAAGATGTGGGAGTGGTTTTTGCCGGCAACAGCCTGCCTTATTCAGAGGAAGGGAAAATATTATGGAGCAGAAGTGTTGAACAGGAGATGATCCCCAAATTGCTAGGGTCATGTGACGTTTTCGTGTTGCCTACGCTTGGCGAAGGCTCGTGTAATGCAATTGTTGAAGCGATGGCTTGCGGTCTGCCGGTTATAAGCTCAAAAGGAGCTTTCAATGACGAACTCCTTTCTGATGAGATGTCTGTCAGGATTGATCCGATGGATATAAAAGAATTAAGAAAAGCTGTGAAAGATTTGAAGGATAACCCAAATAAACTTGAAGAAATGTCGATAGCTGCATTAAAAAGAGCTAAGTTATTCGATGTAAACTTGAGATCTGAAGGGATGCTTAAATTTATGGAATCTATGATTTGAGAGAAATGGATTTATATGAAAATAATATGTGTTTGCGGTGCGAGGCCGAATTTTATGAAGATAGCTCCCATTATGCGGGAGTTTGATAAATGCAGCGAAATAGAATCGCTTCTGGTGCATACCGGGCAGCATTATGATGAGAAGATGAGCGATCTTTTCTTCAATGAGCTTGGCATACCTGAGCCGGATATCAATCTGGGGGTTGGCTCGGGCTCTCACGCCGTTCAAACAGCTGAGGTGATGAAAAGGTTCGAGCCGGTGGTTCAGGATTTCAAGCCGGATTACGTCCTTGTGGTTGGCGATGTGAACAGCACAATTGCCTGCGGTCTGGTAGCAGTGAAGCTCGGCGTCAAGCTGATACACGTGGAAGCGGGGCTTCGTAGCGGCGACCGCAGCATGCCTGAGGAGATAAACCGAGTCCTAACCGATTCCATCAGCGATTTACTCTTTGTTACCGAGCAGTCCGGAATTGATAACTTGAAGAAGGAAGGCATCCCTGCCGAAAAGGTTCATTTTGTTGGGAACGTGATGATAGATACGCTCCTTGCCAACAGGGAGAAGGCGGAGCAGTCTGCTGTTCTGAATGATTTAGGCGTTCAGCCAAAAGGATATGGGGTAATTACTCTGCACCGCCCGAGCAATGTTGACAATAGAGATGATTTCAGGAAAATAATTGAAGCATTTAGAGAGATAGAGAAAGATATGCCGCTCATTTTCCCGATTCATCCCCGTACGAGGAAGAATATTAAGGAAATGGGTTTTGCGGATGTTATCTCTGAATGCGGCAATATCAGATTGATTGATCCTGTGGGATACTTGGATTTTATGAAGCTTATTTCTAATGCGGCAATTGTAATTACTGATTCCGGCGGGATACAGGAGGAAACAACCATCCTTCAGGTGCCCTGCATGACTTTGCGTGAGAATACAGAGCGGCCGGTAACTGTAGCCGAAGGAACCAACCGGCTTGTTCATATAGATACGTCTGATATACTTGAAAATTATAATCAGCTGAAGGCTGATAATTTTAACGTCTCCGGCAAAATCCCCAAATACTGGGACGGCAAAGCTGCTGAGAGAATAGCTGGGATACTTAGTGGAGCTCCTGTGTATGTCTAAGAAGAAAGTTTTGATAATAAATCAGAATATTGCAGAGTATCGTATCCCGATTTTAAATTTATTATCTGAATATTATGAACTTACTTTTTTGCATACCGAGCCTAAAAAATACGGAACAAAGCTGAAATTCAAGGAAAAGGTTGTTGCAAATATAAATTTGCCTTTTTTTAGTTTTTTGAAAGTAAATTTGCATAAATATTGCAATCAGTTTGATGTTGTTATTTCAGAGGCAAATATCCGTTACCTTGATAGGGATATGCTTATAATTAATCCATTCCGTAATTATAAATGGATAGGCTGGGGGATTGGAGTGTCTGCATCTTACGATAAAAAATTTGACCAGAACAATAAATTCGACTGTGTAAGGCACTTTATCTTCAAAAAGGCAGACGCTAATATCTTCTATTCTGACTATCCTGTAGAAAAGTATATTTCTGCTGGATTCTCGAAAGAGAGCCTGTTTGTAGCTAATAACACTACGGAGGTTTTTTACGATGAGAGCGTTAATTACGAAAAGAACAGTATTCTTTTTGTAGGTACTCTTTACAAACAGAAAAAGATTTACGAGCTTCTTAAAGCCTATAAAGAGGCTGCTGAAACTGTGAATGATATTATGCCTCTTAACATTATCGGAGGAGGGGAGGAATTCGAAAATATCAAAAGCTGGATTTCTCAAAACAAGCTTGAAGATAAAGTGAGTTTACTTGGGCCGATATTTGACCAAAAATTGCTGGCGAAATATTTCAGGAGTGCTTATGCATGCATTTCCCCAGGTCAGGCTGGGCTTTCCGTTTTAACAAGTATGGGCTATGGCGCTCCATTTGTAACTGTGAAGGACGCAATTACCGGTGGAGAAATATTTAACATTAAAAATGGCGAGAATGGTATATTATATAATAATCATTCAGAGTTGCCGGATATTATAAAGAATATTGCTGAAAGGCCGGATCTCTATGTAGAAATGGGGCTTAAAGCAAGAGAACATTATGTTAAAAGCAGAACTCCGGAGCAAATGGCTGGTGCTATTCGTGACGCAGTGGATTATGTGATTAGTAAATGAAAAAATTGCTTCAAATTAATTCAGTTCTCAATTCCGGCTCGACTGGCAGGATTGCTGAGGGGATAGGACATCAGGCTATAAGCAGAGGCTGGGACAGCTAATTTCAAAACATTAACATCTTATTTAGTTAAAGTGAGGGTATTTTGAAAAAGAAAGAATTTTGGCATATATATCCTGGTACAGTAGGGGCAGCGGGAGCATATGCTGATGCTTTGCAAAAAGCTTTGAGAGAAGCAGGTATTAAGGCCTTTTTTTTTGTTAGCTGGGCTTTTAAGTATAATACTGAAAATACTATTAAGTGTTTCTACCCAATTACGGATAAAATTCCTAATCGTGGCTTTTTTCTTAAAATAGTTAGGGGCATTGAAGTTGTTTTCGGAATGTTAGCAGTTTGGTTTTTAGCAATATTTCGAAGGCCCATCATTGTTCTGCATACAGCTGGCCCTTTTTTCTCTGTATTTATAATGTTTTTTTTGTGTAAAATATTTTGTTTAAAGGTAGGTTTGACTTGTCATGATGTGGCGACTAGGAATAAAGAAATGGGCAAATTAAGGCTATTGATGCTGGAGAGAGCAAATTTTCTTATAGTTCATAGCTTTTCGGCAAAAAAACTATTAATTGGATTTTTAAATGACAATGTAAAAAATAGAATTAAATATCATCCTTTTCCTTTTAGTAGTTATGATGAAATTATAGAACCAGCAAAACTTAGAGAGGCAGAAGATGTTTTGCGGAACATCATTCCATGTGATAAAGATTATTTTTTGTTTACGGGTCCTAGAATGTGCAAGGGCATAGAAACATTAAAAAATGCATGGGAAATTAATTCTCGTAATTTTAAATCGGTTTTGCTGATTGCAGGGAAATGGGGGGATGTACCAAGAAATCTTATTAATGAAATAAAAAAACTTAATAATTGTGTAATACTAGACAGATATTTAACTAACGAAGAGTTTTATTTATTTATTAAAAAGGCTAAATTTATTGTTTTACCATACTTAGAATATTCACATAGCTCAGTGTTAATTTCCTGCGCTCATTTAAAGGCACCTGTGATTACAAGTAACATCGCCCTTTTTGAGCAATATTTGCCTGGTTATCCAATGTCATTCCAAAAAGGAGATTCAAATGCTCTGTCAAAGATTCTTAAAAAAAGTGAAATATTAAATGAGAATGAGATTGATATTCTAATTAACAAGTTGAATAAATCCGTAAAAAAGGAAAATAGTCTTTTGATAAAAGAAGTTGGAGAAGTTTATCATAGCTTATGATAAGAATATTGTGTTTGTTGTAGCCAATCTTAAAAAGGAAAATAGTAGTCCAGAATAAATGAAGAAATTCACACAAATATTATTTTTTGCTGTTATAGCTGCCAATCTGCCGGCCGCTGAGAATTTGGCATTGAATAAGAGTTATACGCTTGTTCCAGAACCTAATTATCATTTAACTGAAGATGTTGGTGATTATCGCCAGCTAACTGACGGCTATATAGGTAAGTCTTGGTGGTATGATAAATATAGGGATAAAACGGTTGGGTGGTGGCATCGTGCACTTATTGATATAACTTTTGATTTAGAAAAAATAGAAGATGTTGGCAATGTTTTGATCTATACAACTGGAGGAGGTAAGGCAGGTGTTGAGTATTTGGATTATGCCGTGGCTTTGGTTTCAAGCGATGGAAGTGACTACAGCTTATGCTCAATAAACGATACTAAAGGATGGACTTTTGATAAAGATGGTTTTGCAGAAGCCAAAGTTTTTGAGCTTGATATAGGCCGAAAGTGCAGATATGTAAAACTTTTGGTTAAAACTTTTACTCACGCTTTCTTCTCAGATGAAATTGAAGTTTTGGCTGCAGAGCAGGATTGCCCTGAGCCGGCTGGGCCGGTATTTGTAAACAGCGAGGCGATAGATTATGCCGAGAGGCTGCGCCAGCTCGGGAGGAATATTGAATCTCTGGAACAGTCTTTCAAAGAATCTGAAGCTGAGGCTCATGATTTTGGCCAAAAAATAACTGCATACAAAAAGCGGCTCAATGTTTTTGAAAAGGATCTGGGCAGTTACGAAGAGCTTGAATCTCTTGAGAAGCTTTTTGGGAAAATTAGAGCGGAATACTTAAAAGCAAAACATAAAACCCCTTGGTACTGCACCTCTGCTGACCCTCTGGATGTGCTCAAATTTGAGGATATGCCGGCAGGCCCTAACAGCATATCTGAGATGGAGTATTATCTATGGCAGAATGAGCATGATCTTGCTGCTTTTAATATTGTGAACTTATCAGATAAGAGCCTAGAATTTAGTATAGATTTATCCCCGCTTAAACGCGGCGATGATTACATCCCCTCTCAGGCGTTTATGATTCCGAGGCGTGCAGTCTATGTTTATTCACATAATACCGGTTTTTTTGCCGATCCGCTTGTTTTGCAGGGAAGCAGAAGCTTTGAGGCAGCCCCGGGCGAGGTGTCTCAGATTTTCCTTGAGTTTAATTCAAAGTCTTTAGAAGCGGGCGAGTATTCTTCGGCAGTTTTGGTTCAATGCGAAAACAGCAAAGAAAAGCCAAAACAAATCCTCAAAACAAAGATAAAAATAGCCGGCCGCAAATTCCCTGATAATCCAGACTTCAAAACCTGCAACTGGGATTATATAACGGGAAGCAGTGCTTTTACTAATGATATTCCAGAGCTTGCGGCGGAAGATTTGAAACAGCATTACCTGAATGTTACTGCGATACATCCGTCTCTTTTCCTGCACAAAATATCTTCAAAGCAGAGTGGTACTGAGATTGCAGTAATAAATCCGAGGCTAAAAAAAGAGCTGCAGCTTAGAAAACATGCCGACTTTGTGCTTTTATTATTAGGATTCGGCTCTGGGAGAGAAAATTATTTTGGCGAAGACATGTATTCGGAAGAGTGGGGGAGGAAATTTGGAGCTTATCTTCGCCGGCTTGTTGAATATATGGAAAATCGTGGTTACAGTTATGGCGATTATGCTGTTTACCCCTATGATGAACGGCTGCATGATGATTTTATAAGAACGGCCGAGGTTATTAGAAAAGCCGATCCGAATATTAATATATATGCCAACTGTTTCGCAAATGGCCTTAAGGATATTCGTAAAGCAGAAGGTTTGGTTGATGTATGGTGCCCTCCCCTTGGGCAGGCAAAAGAGCATCCTGATTGGTTAGAAGAAATCAAGGGTTATGATTGTGAGATTTGGAGTTATGGAAGTCTGTCCAAAACAGCCTATGCTCAGAAACGGCTTGATTTATCAGCACCAATGAATGCAGCGGCAAGAGGTATTAACGGGGCAGGCTTTTGGGTTTATTTAGATGGCAAAGGCGGACAATTCAATGATTATAAAAAAATTAGTTGGGGTGCCGTGTATAATGGCCGTCATCCCGATTTTCCCAAAGATGCGATATATGAGCCGATAGTTCCGTCGAAGAGGTGGCAGCTTTGGCGGGAAGGGGTGGAAGATGCCGTCGCACTTAAAGGTCATCAAGAGCTTTTAGATGAGTTTATGGAAAAGCCGCCGGAAGAGATAACATCAGAATATCTTATGAACCTTCGAAAAAGGGCAGACAAGAAAGATTCCGGCAAAGATTAACAAAAGCTTTATTTGATTTTTTCCCGTCATTGTTTAATATACCCGAAAACATTTACAATTTTTGGTGGATTATGAAAAAACTTGAAGGAAAAACCGTACTTATTACCGGCGGAACGGGCTCGTTCGGCAAAACCGTAACAAACACCCTGCTCGAAACTGGCTGCAAAGAGATTCGCATATTCAGCCGTGATGAATTAAAGCAGGAGCTTATGCGGATAGAGAAGGCGAGCTCCAAGCTTCGTTTTTACATCGGCGATGTGCGCGACCTAGAATCTGTTGACGAGGCGATGAACGGCGTTGATCTGGTTTTCCATGCCGCAGCCCTCAAGCAGGTCCCGTCCTGCGAGTTCTTCCCGATGCAGGCTGTGATGACGAATATCTCCGGCAGCAACAATGTAATTCAGTCTGCGATAAAGCATGGCGTTGACAAAGTTGTATGCCTCAGCACTGACAAGGCGGTTTATCCCATCAATTCAATGGGCATGAGCAAGGCTTTGATGGAGAAGGTTGCTTCGGCGGCTTCAAGGCTTGATAATTCCGGCGATACAATAGTCTGCCGCGTCCGTTACGGCAATGTGATGTGTTCCCGCGGCTCGGTTATTCCGTTGTTTATGAATCAGATCAAACAGGGCAAGCCCCTAACTCTTACTGTCCCAGATATGACGCGTTTTATGCTGCCTCTGCGTGATGCAGTCAGCCTTGTGCTGTTCGCTTTCGAAAACGGCAACCCGGGCGATCTTTTCGTGCGCAAGGCTCCGGCCTGCACAATGATGGATCTTGCCAAAGCGGTTAGAAACATAATGAACGCCGATAATGAAATCAAAGTGATCGGAATACGCCACGGCGAGAAGATATATGAATCCCTTCTTACGGTAGAAGAGCTTCAGAAGGCCGAAGATATGGAGGATTATTACAGGATTGGCGTGGACGATCGAGACCTGAACTACACGATGTATTTCTCCGAAGGCAAGGAAAAGGAAGTTGTGAATCAGGATTACAATTCTCACAACACCAGAAGAATGGAAATCCCTGAGGTTGAAAAGCTCCTTCTCAGCCTTCCATACGTCCAAAAAGAGCTTGAAATCTGGGAGCAGAGGCAATAGTTTATGAATGTTGGCATTACAGGTAAAAGCGGATTCGTCGGCGGCCATTTAGAGAAGCGTCTTGCACGTGAAGAGGATATTGAGGTTCTTCCCTTCGAAGATTCATACTACGATGACGAACGAAAGCTTATAGACTTTGCTTCAAATGCTGATGTTATTGTTCATCTTGCCGGCGTGAACAGGGATGAGCCGGACGTAATCTACAATAAGAATATCGAGCTTATGCAGAAGCTCCTTGATGCGGCGGACAGATCGGGCAGTAAGCCGAAAATACTTTTTTCTTCAACCACGCAGATTGAAAGGGACAATCCTTACGGGAAAGGTAAGTTGGCGGCTATGCAGATTCTGGAGAAATGGTGCGGTGAGCATGATTCCGCAGGAGTTTCTATGGTTGTTCCCAACGTATTCGGGGATGGAGGGAAGCCGTTTTACAATTCTGTTGTAGCAACGTTTTGCCATCAGGTTGCACGCGGCGAGCAGCCTGAGATAAAGGTTGACGGCCAGCTCAGTATGATTCACATCAACTATCTGGTTGATGATATTTGCGGGCTTATCAGAGAAAATACTTCAGGCTGCAGGGTGGAGCACATAAAGCCAAGAGTCGAGGGCGTTAGGGTGTCAGAAATATTGGAGCTGCTCCAGCGCTTCAAGAGAGCCTACTCAGATGGTTTTGTGCCCTCATTTTCCAGTGATTTTGAACGAGATCTGTACAATACTTTCGTTACTTATATGGATTCAAGCGATTGGCAGAAAAACCTCAAATCAAGCAGCGATGACAGAGGGAGTTTTGTAGAGGTTTATAAGTTTGAAGAAGCGGGGCAGGTATCGTTCTCTACAACAAAGCCCGGCATTACAAGAGGCAATCATTATCATACCAGAAAAAGCGAAAAATTTTGTGTTGTCTCGGGAAAGGCGAGCATTAAGCTTCGCAGAATCGGTACTGAAAAAATAATTGAATATAATGTGAGCGGTGATGAGCCGAGCTGGGTTGAAATGCCCGTTAATTACACGCATAATATAACGAATACGGGAAAAACAGAACTTGTTACCCTGTTCTGGATTAGTGAACCATTCGACCCGAAAGACCCAGACACATTCTACGAAGAGGTATAGCATTATATGAAGGTAGTAACAATCCTCGGCACTCGGCCGGAAATAATAAGGCTCTCCGCGGTTCTCAAACGCTTGGATAAGCATTTGGATCATATTATAGTTCATACAGGCCAGAATTATGATTATGAGCTCAATGAGGTTTTTTTCGATGACCTCGGCGTAAGAAAGCCCGATCATTTTATGAACGTTGATACCTCCAGCTTAGGGAAGGTGTACGGAAATATACTAATCAAAGCCGAAGAGATACTCAAAGCCGAAAAGCCGGACGCTGTCCTTATTCTCGGCGACACCAACAGCTCGATTGCAGGGATTATTGCAAAAAGGCTTCAAATACCAATTTTCCATATGGAGGCCGGCAACAGAAGCTTTGATCAGAACGTACCAGAAGAGACAAACCGCAGGATTATAGATCACATCGCAGATTTTAATCTTTGCTATACAGAGCATGCCAGAAGGCATCTTATCTCTGAGGCCCTTCCCCACAGGCGGATATATGTTACCGGCTCTCCGATGCGGGAAGTGCTTATGGACAATATTGAAAAAATCAAGGACTCTAATGCCGTTCAGGAATTGGGGCTTGAAAAGGGAAAATACTTTTTGGCAAGCATTCACAGAGAGGAAAACGTTGACCGAAGAGAATCTTTGGGGCAGATACTCGATGCGTTTGAAAGGCTGATTGCAGAATTTGATATTCCAATAATCGTAAGCACCCATCCGAGAACCAGAAAGAGGCTTGAAAGCCTTGAGCGAGACGGCTTAGATGAGAGAATCCGCTTTATGAAGCCTTTCGGTTTTATAGATTATGTGAATCTGCAGATGAATTCCACATGCGTTATATCAGACAGCGGAACAATATGCGAGGAGGCTTCGATTTTGAATTTTCCAGCTATAACGCCCCGAAATGCGATAGAACGCCCTGAAGCTTTGGACACCGGCTCAATTATTGTAACCGGCCTTGAGGCTGATACGATTGTGGAAGCAATACGTATTCAGACATCTGATGATATTACGAGAAACAACGTTGAATTGCCCAGAGACTACCAGATTCTGAATACATCTGAAAGAGTGCTGAAGCTTATAGCCGGCAAAGCCAAGCTCAATTACATCTGGGAAAACCTCAAGCAAAATGATTTAAGCTGATATGAAGATTTTATTTATAACGCACTATTTTTATCCTGATCCAAACATATTTTATGGCTTACCGTTTGCTAAAGAACTTGTGAAACGAGGGCATCAGGTTGAAGTTCTTACTTCTTTCCCAAATTATCTTGATGGTGAAAGGTTCGGTTACAAACAGAAAGTGCTTTTGAAAGAAACAATTGACGGCGTTAAGATTTTTAGAGTGCCTTTATATCCAAGTCATAACGAGTCTTCAGTTAAAAGATCTCTTTGTTATCTTACCTATGCTATGAGCGCTTCCATTTGGGGCGTTTGGAATGTATCAAAACCTGATGTGGTGTATTTGCCGCATGGTCCAATAACATCAGCTTTTCCGGGGATTTTTACGCGTATATTTAGAGGTGCTCCTTACGTGTTGAATATACAAGATATCTGGCCTGATTCGGTGGAGTCAACAGGTATGCTGAGCAATAGATTTGCGCTCAATTTACTTAATTCGATTTGCAAAATGGCCTATTCATTTGCTGATAATATTGCGGTTATATCCCCTGGGGCAAAAAATAAATTAATTGAAAGGGGGGTTGAGCCTGAAAAAATAGAACTGGTTTACAATTGGTGTGATGAAGTGCACTTTCCCTCAGATACTGCTTATGATTTTGATCTTGCAGAAAAGTTGAATGTTAGGGGCTGTTTTAATGTTGTTTATACGGGTAACCTTGGCCCAGCTCAAGATATGATGACTGTTTTAAGAGCTGCGGAAAAGATTCAGAGTATAGTTCCTGAGGTTAGATTTATTCTGGTAGGAAGTGGTGTTGAGCAGTCTATGCTGCAGAAAGAATTAGAGCTCAGAAATATTAATAACGTCATTTTACATGACAGAGTTTCCCTGAACCATATCTCTAATTTTTTAAGTTTGGCAAATTTGGCTTTAGTTCATCTTAAGGATAAACCGCTTTTTAGAATAACGATGCCTTCGAAAATCCAAACTTATATGTCTTCAGGCAAAGCTATTCTTGCAGGAATAAGCGGCGATCCTTCTAAGCTTGTTGCTGATGCTGGAGCAGGTATTGGTTTTGAACCGGGGGATTCAGAGTCGCTTTGCAAGGCAGTTTATGAGGCACGTTCTTTAGGGAAAAATAAACTTGCTGAAATGGGCAGGAATGCCAGAGCATTCTATGAGCAGAATATGTCTTTTTCTCACGGTGTTGATACATACTTAAAAATATTTGAACAAATCAGGCGGAAATAGTTTCTATGAAAATTCTCATTACTGGCGGGGCGGGGTTTATAGGTTCGCACATCGCTCGGCATTACAGCGGCAGGGCGGAGGTTGTAGTTTTGGATAATCTGCTTTCTGGCTTCGAGGAGAATCTCACGGGCACGGGCGCACGCTTAATCCGCGGGTCAATCACCGACCGCAAGGCGGTTCGCGAGGCCGTTCGCGGCTGCGATTACGTGTTCCATCTGGCCGCAATGATCAGCGTACCCGAATCGATGCACAAGCCGCAGGAATGCGTAGAAACGAACGTGCAGGGGCTGCTGAACGTGCTTAGCGAGGCGAGCGAGGCCGGCGTAAAGCGGCTCTGCTTCAGCACATCCGCCGCAATCTACGGCGACAACCCAACCGTCCCGAAGCTTGAAACAATGCTTCCCGAGCCGAAAAGCCCATACGCCATCACCAAGCTCGACGGCGAATACTACTGCAATATGTTCAGCTCCGAGGGGCTGGTCAACACAGCCTGCCTTCGCTACTTCAACGTATTCGGCCCGCGGCAGGATCCGAAGAGCCAATACGCCGCGGCCGTGCCGATCTTCATCCACAAAGCCCTCCGCAACGAGCCGATCACAATCTTCGGCGACGGCGAGCAGACCCGTGATTTCGTCTTCGTGCAGGATGTTGCAGCGGCGAATGCGTTCTTCGCAGAATCCGATGCACCTGTCGGCGTGTACAATGTGGCATACGGCGGTAAAACGACAATAAACGACCTCGCCTCAAGGATAATCAGTCTCACAGGCTCCAGCTCAGAGATTCGCTATGCCGAAGAGCGCCCGGGCGACGTGCGGCACAGTATGGCCTTGATCGATAAGCTCAAAGCAGCGGGATTTGAGCCGAAATCCGATTTCGATACAGGGCTTGCCCAAACGATTGAGTATTTTAGGGAAGTTCAGAGTTAAAAGTTAAAAGTGATAAGTTTTAAGTTTTAAGTTGTAGGTTTTAAGTTGTAAGTTGTAAGTAATAAGTTTTATGTGATAATTTCACAGCCAACCCGCAGAAGATTAAAATATAAGTAGTTTCTTCAGACACACAATTTGGGACACTAACAGAATGTTCAGCCTCCACAAAGAAAGTTGCACATTATTTGGATGACCCAAAAATTATTTAAAAATTCATATTTATTTTCCTTGACATCTCTTTATAGTAAAACTACTATAAACCTGTAGATTGGATAGCAAGTGTTATCCGGGGTTGTATTATGCGAAATAGAAAATGAGGTTATTACAATGAAACGGTCAATTTTAAGCGGACTTCTGGTTTCGGCGGTTGTTCTTGGGTTTTTTGTTGTCCAGAACGCTTCAGCCGGACGATGGTTTAAGCTCTTTAAGGTAGTTTTTAAAACAGAGCGTTCTGAATGCAACGCTGCATACCCTGAGCTGGAAACCCCTCCAATCGAAGAAGGGCTTACAGTTTACAGGTACGCGTTAGACAACAGCTTCTTCCCTGTGTGCCCAAACAGCATTTTCTACAACTGGGAGTTTTACGGCAGCGATGTGATTCTGCAGGTGGAAGCATTCAACGAGAAAGGCCCTGATGAGGGGTACTGCTCTATACGCACAGCGGGCGGTGTGGAGCTTGTCTCAGAGGGCTCGCTCCGTGATATGGATATTGAGGAGCATTACGAGATTACTGTAAACAACCCTGCTCCCCCGATGTTCACCAACTACTTTGCACACGTCTCTGTTGACAGCTTTCTTTACCATCATTGGCTGGAAAATATTCATGTGCTGCCGTTTGAAACAGAAGAAGAAAACAAAAAATACCGAATCCAGAGTCTGGATCAAGTGCTCCCTGATACAGACAAAGGGATGGATCCTGTGGAATTCTGCACAGGAAAAGGGATACAGAGCATAAATGATATTTATGTGCCCGGCAACACGATGGACATAAATTTCACCCGCCTGTACTATGGAGACAGCGACGATCAGGGATTCAAACGCAGGTTCACAAATCCTGCTCCCGGGCAGAAATATCTTGCCGGCACAAACGACAGCCAGCTTGAAAACGACTGCGCTGCTCTTGAGCAAATGAAGGACGATTCAGTGAATATGAGCGTTGAGGAGCTTGTAAACGCCTACGGGAATACCGGCAGCACTTCTGATACTATCAAAAATTACACTTTTATGGTAGTGGAGGATGTATCTTACTTTATTGAGCCGGACTGCTGGAAGCCCGGGCAAAACGCACCTGATCCAAACGATAATATGATAGAGGTGCAGGAAGGCTTCGGCGAATTCTACGATAAAGACGGGGGAACGCTTCAGGTTGATGTGTATTCAACGTATGAACACTTCTGCTGGGAATGCGATCCAAACAGCGAAATAATCAGCGACTGCACAAGCTATGTACTTCAAATTGATGAAGAATCCTACACCTACACAATTGATTACGGGATAGACCCTGAAAGCTGCAGGGTTGGACGCAACTGGACCCACAACTACAACATCGCACTAAGATACTGCGGCAAGGAAACCGACGAGGACACTTGCATCGATTACGATAAATACCGCCTCTACGCAGGGAACGCAAGATACAACTTCCTCAGAGATAATAGCCTCGAAAGCGGGCCTTACACCTGCGCAAAGGCCCCGGGTGTGATGCTTTTTGAAGATGGTGATAATCTTATCGTTAAAATGAAGAACGATGTAAACTGGTACTTCGATGCATCAAATAAAGAAAATACCGACCGCACATACTTCATAGACTACATCCAAGACAGGTATGGCAATCAGATGGATTTCTACTATTCCGACGGCCTCCTCACAAACATTACCAACGACGCAGGCAGATACATCAACATCTACTACGATGATGATAAGATGATAGACTACATTGAAGACAGCCGCGGAAGGAAATGGTACTACACAAGAAACGATGATCAAGACCTCGTATCTGTTCAGTGCCCGCCGGCAGTAAGCGGTGCAGGCAGCAGAACTGTACAGTACACATACACCTCTGCAGACTCCGACAACCCGCACCAGATTATAACTCAGGAGGATTCTCAGGGGCAGATATGGTCGGTGAATTATTACGATTCCGAGGGAAGGATAAACAGGCAGACCTACGGGCAGGATGATTTCATTGCTTCTTATTACACCGATCCGAACGGAAATATAACTTCAGTAGAAGTGTACGACAGAGCAGGCAATCTTGAAAAGCACCATCTCACAGAAACCGGACTGCTCGACGAGCTCGAAAAGGAAATGGATGACGGGGAATGGGCGGTTACTGATTACGTTTATGATTTCGACCTCGACCCGCAGCTTTCAGAGCAGAATGCCCCCGGGCACTTGAAGAAAATGATCCTCCCAACCGGCGAGATCTATGAGTACGAATACGACAACTACGGCAATATGATAAAATTAACCCATAAAGCGGATCAGAACGACGTTGGCCTCTCACGAACCTACACCTACAGCTCAGGGCCTCATAGCAAGCTGCTTTCTGCAACGGACGAAAACGGCAGCACAGCAGATTTCAGCTATAATGGAAGCCTGCTGGAGAAAATCGAGCTGCCTGCTGACCGGTATTTCAAACCGCAGACAGGACAGTTTGAAAATACAAGGCCGGCTTACCAGTTCGAGTATACACCGGAAGGGCTTATAAGCAAAATTACTCTGCCTGATGCAGGAACGCTCGATTATGAGTATGCCTTTGCAGGCTCCGGTGCGATAGATTATCTAACGATTTATCTCAATAAGAACGCCGGCGTATGGGATGCTAAATGGGAGTATGACTATAATCCGCAAACCGGTTTTGTTGAAAAGGTGGTAAGGCCTCAGGGTGAGGTTACTTCTTTCACCTACGATAATGCTGACAGAATTCGCGAAATAAGCAACGGCCTCAATGAGATTACAAAGATTGCATACAATCCCTCAGGCCTTGTATCAAGGGTGAGTTCGCAGCTTGGAAGCAGCTTCTCAGAGAATACAGCTTTGAGCTACGATTTCAGCTATTCAATATTAAACCAGCTCACTCAGATTACAGACTCTCTCGGCAGGATCACCCAGCTCGGCTACGACCCGAACGGCAAGAGAGAATATTTGAAAGACCCCAAAGCTGTGCAGGAAGGATTCAAGAATCTTGAATACACTTACGACAACAGCGGCAGGGTTAAATCTGTCAAACTCCCTGAGAGCTATGAAAGAGGCCCGAACGGGAATAAAACTGATTTCACCTACTACGGAAACGGAAAGCTGAAATCAATAAAAGACCCAAGAGGCAGCACTACCACTTATCACTACGACAACTACGGAAGAGTTTCAGAAGTGATTATGCCCGACGGTACAGCCGAAGTATTTCAGTACGACGGAACAGGGAATCTTGTAAAACACAAGAAATCATCCGATGCTGTTTACTACTACGACTACTATTCAAACGGCCTGCTCCGGGGCAAATCTGTTAAGATTCCTGAGTCTCAGGGCGATCAGGACGGAGTTATACAGCTTGATGATTCGGGCATCCCTGCTATGATGGATTCACAGAACTGGCAAACCGTTCAGGACAGCACAAGCTTCGGCGGGCAGTTCAGCCAGTCTATAGCAAGCGGGGCAACCTTCCCGATGCAGACATCAATCAGCAAAGACGCATATCTCGTGCAGGTGTACTATCCCGCAGGAATTACAGGGACTATGAATGTAAATATCTTCGACGGATTTGACAGCAGCAGCCCGAAATTCACAAAACAGATTAACCTCGCCTCCGGAAGCGAGAGCTGGGTTAATGTGGGGATGTGCGAGTTTGAAAACGAACAGGCAGCAGTACAGTTTGAACAGGTAAGCGGGACAGCGGCATTTGATGCGGTAAGGCTCGTGCCCTGCACGCTCTATAAGTATGATGTTATGGGAAGGCTCGTTTCTGCCGGCAAATGCGAATTTGAGTACGACTCAGCCGGCAACCTCGTGAAAGAAATCGACGCATTTGGACGGGAGATAAGCAGAGAATATTACCCGGGCGGGAAGCTCAAAAAGCTGGTTTATCCGGACGGATATTTTGTAACTTATGCATACGACGCAGCCGGAAGACTGGAAACCATTACAGACTCCAATAACGAGCTGCTCGCTTACTACCAGCGAGATGAAAGCGGGAGAACTACAAGGAAGCTCACCGTCGGCGGAGCGGAGACGTTCTATGATTATGAAGATGTAGGATCATCTGATGACGATATGGGAATATATCTGGAAAAAATCAGCTACCTGTTTGCAGGCACGAATGAAATGAGCGTTGAATACACAAGAGACCCAGCGGGCAACGTGGTATCAAGAAGCCAGCAGCAGTATGTGCAGAATTTCTTTTACGATAAGAACTACTGGCTCACCTTCGCTGACGGCGTTGATTACGACTACAACAACATCCTCCAGCGTGAAAGCGAAACCGAAAACGGAACAACCATCCAATACTCCGACGACGGCGACGGGATGGGACGATTTACTTCAGTCGGCTCTGATCAGGTTCAGTACGACGGAAACGGAAACATCAAAGTTTTCGGCGACAGGCAGTTTATATACGACAACGAAAACAGGCTGATCGGTGAATACTCCCTCACCGCAGACCCGAATACTGTGAATGTAGCCCTGTATAACTACGATGCATTTGGAAGAAGAATAAGCAAGGCTATCGGAACAGGCGCATTAGCTGAGGAAGGCCAGCTTACTAAAACATTCTGCTATGACGGCAGGAACGTTATTGCTGAATACAGCTCTGAGGGGCAAGTAACTTCAAGGTATGTTTATGGCGAGAATGGTGAGGAAATTATCACTATGATAAACATTGAAAGGCCTCAAAACCTGCTTGATCTGCCAAGTGCATCGCAAATTGCCGATTCTTGGCTCTCTCTTCCTGAGGACAGCGGATACATCGCTGGTGCAAACTTTGCAGATCCAAACAGGATAGACCTTGCAGACCTTGCAGTATATATGGATACAAGTTTCGACGCTGAATATGCAGCTGAAATTGAAGAAAACTATTTCGGCTATTATTTGGACGCCCAGGGCAGCGTTGTAGGCGTGTATTCGGCAGACTCCTCCACCGGAGGGATCAAAGAGACATACCGCTATTCGGCTTTCGGTGAATACGAAATTTTCGACAGCACAGGCAGTCAGGTAGCCGAACCTGTTACTGGAAACCCGTATATGTTCTCTGGCTTCCGCCTCGATGAGGAAACAGATTTCTACTACGTTGGTTCAAGGTGCTACAATCCAAAGCTGGGCATATATATGTCCCGCGATCCGCAGAGGAAGATTGAGAGTATGAATATGTACGATTTCTGCAGAAACAATCCTTTAAGCGGAAATGACGACTACCTGAGCTTCATTGATTCAGTGGACCCGATGAACGGGCTCGGGATATTCTCAGATATCGCAAAGCAGAGAGATTTCGGTCTAACCGCCGGGCTTGATGCTGTTGATATGCTGCCCTCTTCAAGGGCTGTATCTGCTATGAAGAAGCTGGGCGTGGGCTCAGGCCTTCAGCCGCAGGCAGCTGCCTCTGGCGAGCTGAGAAACCCGAAAAATCCGGACGCCTGCATCCCTGTTGATCCGGCAGATAACAGAACTGAGAAATTATTTAAGGCAGTTCCAGAATCGTTTAAGGGCGAGATTGACAAGGTGATGAAATAGCAGCAAAAAACTAATCCCCTGAAATATAAGAGAGAGGCGTTTAAAGCGTCTCTCTTTTTGTTTGCCCTGAGTGTTTATTAAATTGGTGGTGAGAGTCCACGGCAGGCTCGGAGGCGGAGAACTTCCCATTTAGTGTGCCTAAAGAAAAAGCGGCTGAAGATTTTCTTGCCCACTGCGGGAAAAGTTTGGAAGATGCAATTCGCATCACTTTTGAGAGTATTCTCGGTAGTGTAAAATCTTGAACTAATGTCGAGTTTCCGGGTGCACCACATTTTTCATAATTTGATATGAAAATTTTTAGTGTTTGTAAGTTTATGTCAAATATTGGCTTAAAGTAATTTTTGTTTAGTTTGTCTTTTCCCCCTCCTTAAATTTTATACCAAATCTACCTGCGAAATTCATTGGATTGTAAAGTGCAATTTTTGCTTTAAGTTTCAAGCATAAAGGAAGATTATGTAATTTCAGCTTTTTGGTATAAAGCTGAAAATGCAGTGTATTAAATTTTGTTTCTTTAAAGGAGATTTAGTGATGGAAAGAGTAATGGCAGTTTTAACGTTTGTGATTTTTGTTGCCGGCGCAGCAAATGCAGCCTATTTTGATGCTGTTGGAGTGTATGACGAACAGACAGTTCAGTCTAATAAAGTTGATTACGATATGGGTTATTCGAGCAACAGCTCATGGACAACAGGTATCGGCCAGACCCTGGGTGATAATCAGATTTTAACTCTCCAACAGTTTAAGCCTATGGTTGAACAAGCCTTTACAAACGGCCGCGGCGGAGTTGTTAACTTCGATCACGAGGGTACAATAGCGGATGCGTCGTCATTCGATGTCAAATTTGACGGGGGCGACAAGCAATTTACGGTAACAGCAACTGGAGATGCAGCCGGCACATTCAAGTTCGACGAGACCGGCGGCGACAGAACCCCAATCTCAGGGGCAGACCGGCTTCAGGGAAATCAGCCATCCCTTGATTTTGACTTTAGTGATTACATTGGTATGGAATCAGATGAAAGAATAAAGGCCATCGGTTGGACAATCCTCGGTCGAAGCAATTGGGGCTCCGCTAACTGGCGGGTGATTGCTCGTTATACTAACGGCACAGATACCGGCAGCAGCAGTACCTTCCGCACGATAAATATGTCCAGCGGCGATACTACTCAGGATAGTTTCTCGGGGATTGTTGCCCCTGATGGTTACTGGATCACTGGTATGAGGGTACATAGCGATCAGGACGCTTGGTCAGCTCATGATGATTTTGCTTTTGTAACGGTTCCAGAGCCGGCAACATTAGCGATATTTGGTCTTGGCGGCTGCATTGTTTCTCTCAATAAACGCAAACGCAGCTGCCGCAAGTAATATTTTTTGCGTTTTCTTAGTTAATATTGACAGGCAGAAACTTAGGCCTGCAAAATAATATCTAAAAGATTTATAGTTAGCAATATATGAAATCAAACAGAATAACTCGCCGTAAGTTTTTGGGTCTGGCAGCGATAGTTGGTGCCGGCGCAGGGTATCATTTGGGATTATCTTCAAAGGCCGATTCATCTGCTTTTGGGAAACCTAATATCATCTTTGTTATGCTGGATGATATGGGGTATGGTGATTTGAGCTTGTATGGGCAGAATCGGATCCGGATGCCGCATATCGACCAGATGGCCAGAGAAGGA
This sequence comes from Sedimentisphaera salicampi, assembly GCF_002117005.1. Lineage (NCBI taxonomy): Bacteria > Pseudomonadati > Planctomycetota > Phycisphaerae > Sedimentisphaerales > Sedimentisphaeraceae > Sedimentisphaera > Sedimentisphaera salicampi. The sequence continues at coordinate 897,308 of NZ_CP021023.1, read as the reverse complement.
ATCCGGTTTACTCAGGTTTATTCCGGTGCAACGATATGCGCCCCTGCGCGCAGCACCCTAATGACCGGCCAGCATACAGGCCGCACCACAGTTCGAGGCAACTGGGGTGATCTCGAGCATGGCGCAGTGCCTTGCAGCGGCGGCTCTGGGCCGCGAGTACCGCTGAAGGAGGACGATGTTACAATCGCAGAAGTTCTCAAGGATGCCGGCTATGCAACCGGCATCACTGGAAAATGGGGGTTAGGGGAGCCTGACACTTCAGGCCTCCCTAACCGGCAGGGGTTTGATGAATGGTTTGGGTATCTCAATCAGCATCTTGCTCATTCACACTACCTGAATATTTATGGGATAACCAGAAAAAGAAAAAACTTAACGGTAATACAGGCACAACAAAAAAATTTGCAAATCAATCACATTACAGCCACGATCTTTTCACTGATTTTGCAATGGATTTTATTAGACGCCGCGGGGCCGGTGAAGCGCCCTTTTTTCTTTATGTACCTTATTGCTTGCCTCATGATTCCTTCCAAATCCCTGAAATCGAATCATATGCTGATGAAGCTGGCTGGTCGAAAAAGGAAAAAGTTTACGCTTCCATGTTGACCCGTGTGGACAGGGATATGGGAAGAATGTTTTCTCTGCTTAGAGAGATGGGAATTGATCAGGATACTATTGTTTTCTTCTGTTCAGATAACGGGGCAGCCAATCGCTATGAGGGCACTTTCAACAGCTCAGGCCCGCTGCGGGGTAAAAAACGCAGTTTGTATGATGGCGGTTTGCGAACAGTAATGGTTGTTAGATGGCCTGGCCATATAAAAGCGGGGGCTGTGAGCGATGATATTTGGTACTTCCCGGATGTGCTGCCTACCTGCGCAGAGCTGGCCGGCGCATCTTTGCCAAATAATATTGACGGTGTGAGCGTTGTTCCCAGCCTGCTGTCTCAGCCGCAGCCGGAGCTGCAAAGTCGACCGCTATACTGGGAAGATCATGAAAGAGGCTTTCGTTGTGCAGCGAGAAAAGGGGACTGGAAATTTGTCTGCAATGGTCTCGATAGGCCGGTAGAGGTTTATAATCTTGCTGATGATATTGGTGAGGAGGAAAACCTTGCTGAATCTAATCCTGAGCTTGTTAAATGGTTTTGGGATTTTCTCAAAGAATCACATACACCATCAGCAAATTGGCCTGTTCCTAAATTGGATCAAGATGATGGTAAGATTTCAAATCGAATTTTATGAAGTTTAATTAAATTTTAAGGAGCTATTATGATGAAAAGAATTAAGTTTTTATTAGCGTTATTTCTTCTGCTTGGCTGCGGATTAGCAAGCGCGGCCACTTTTGAAGCTGTTGGGATCTATGACGAGCAGGAAGTTCAGACGAATCAAGTTGATTACAGTATGTCTTATTCCAACAACAGCACATGGACAACGGGAATCGGTCAAACCCTTGGAGAAAGTCAGGTAATGACGTATGAAGAATTCAAGGCGATGGTCGAAGAATATTATTTAGATGGTGATGGAGGAGTAATCAATTTTGATAATGCGGAAATGAGCGATTCGGCCTCATTCGTTGCGAGTTTTGATGGAGCCCAGAGACAGTTTACAGTCAATGCGACAGGAAATACAGGTGCGAGCGGTACAGTTAAAAACACAGCTTCCGGAGGTAATAGAACGCCCATCTCAGGCGATAAAAGACTCCAGGGCAATACTAATAGGTATGAATTCGAATTCAGCGATTTTACAGGGATGGACCCGCAAGACATTATCGCCGCAGGTATCACTATTCTCGGCAGAGACGGCAGCAGCACTGACTGGTGGCGCGTTATCGCCTATTACACCAACGGAGATGATTCAGGAAGTACAAGCACTTCAAGATATATAAATATGAGCAGCGGAGACACGAGCGAGGACAGTTTCTCAGGAATAAGGGCGCCTGAGGGATACTGGATTACAAAATTGCGTGTACATTGCGATAACAGCTGGACATGGAGCGCTGCAGATGATTTGGGCTTCGTGTTTAAGTCTTCTTATAAGCCCTACAGCCCCTCTGTAAGCCAAGTTTCGCAAGGCAGCAGCGGAGTTGAGGCTGTTTTGAGCTGGCAGGCCGGCCCAGACTCAACTGATCAGTATGCCGTGAACCCTGATATTGTTGATCAGTACATTTTTATGACTACCGGCGCAGAAGACCCGAATCTTTATTATGTTGGCGCTGCCGGCGAAGACCCGGGCACTGAAGATCCTTTTTCAGAATATACCGTTTCAGGCCTCAATTATGATTCTTCTTATCAGTGGGCCGTTGTAGAGGCTGTTGACGGATACGAGCAGAGCTTTACAGCAGGGGTAAGTGAGCTTGAAGATGTTGATGAGAATAATATTATCGGATCAGTGTGGAGCTTTGATTCGCTTTCAAGCGTTCCCGTTATAGATTCGCAGCCGGCAGATGTTCTCAAAGATGCTGGAGAAGATGCTGAGCTTTCTGTTGAAGTAAGCAGCGTTTCTCCTGAACAGTATCTCTGGTATAAATCTGATGATAATTCAAACGAGACCCCCGAAGATGACGTCGAGGCAGGCAGCACTTCAAACATTCTCAGCTTAGCAGACATGGCTGCTGCTGATGAAGGATTCTACTATTGCGTTATCACCAATGACGGCGGCACAACCACTTCCAGTGTTGCCAAAGCGGCTGTAAAAAGGCAGATGGCGCACTGGACATTTGATCAGGCAGATTATTCCGGCGGTCAGTATCTTGATGTAAGCACCGATGATGATGTTTATCATCCCGCAGACCCCAACGGAACCCCTGCGTTTAATGCCGGCATTGATGGTGATTCTGTCCTGATTGATGAGGTAAACAGCTGGGCACAAGCGGGCACATGGGATCCTTCCAAATATTCAAATCAGCTTACTGTAAGCGCCTGGGTTAAATGGGATGGAGAAGCCTCAGATAATCACGGCATTGTCAGCAAGCGAGACAGCTGGGGTGATAATATGCGATGGTCTTTAACTATGAGAAATAATGGCACTGTACGTTTCTACACCAACGGCGGGATTGATCTATGGCCGAGCGATGTTTTGCCGGTAGATGAATGGATCTTTATTGCTGTAACCCACGACGGCCAAACAGGGAAGATTTATTATAACGGCGTAGAACAGCAGTCGGCTGAAGGCGGCCTGAATGATGGTGCAGACAGTATGATTATGCTTGGTGCGCTTGAAAATCCGGCAACCGGCAGTGTGCTGCCTTTGGAGAGTGAACTGGACGATGTTCAGATTCTAAACTATGCAGCAGATAAATTCGCTGTAGCTGATATGTACAGCTCTTTCACCGGTGAAAATGTTTGTATTAAAGAATATGCAGACGGGCTGGATGTAAGCGGGCCTGATGGTTCTCCAGACTGCAAAGTTAATCTTTATGATTTTGCAGAATTAGCAGCCAACTGGATGACAGACGGATTGTATCCGGCAGAGTAGAAAATTAAGTTGTCAGGTTAAAACATATAATTGTAGAAGGATGAAAAAATGAAAAGAATAAAATTATTTTCAATACTGATGCTGATAAGCTTTGTGTCAGTGCAGGCGGCAAATATTATTACCAATCCTGATTTCGATCTCGATGGAACAGGCAGTGAAAGTATGACGGCTCGAGGCATAGATGATGCTCTTGCATGGGAGGGTACCGGCTACACAAATGTTGTCGTGCCAACGGATCAAGGCGCGCCGATTCCCCCTAACGGGAAAGATATTTCAGGACGGATCAGTTATAACCACTGGACAGCTATTCTTTCCCAAGAAACAACTCATACTATACAGGCAGGTAAAGTATATGAACTTACCTTCAACTCATACCCGTTAACATGGACATGGGGTTTGTATGTTGAGCTGTTTGCAGTAGATGGTTCGGGAGCTGTTGGCGTGTATTCACAACTTGATAACAGCTCCGGAACATGGAAATCTCATCAAATATCATTTGATATAGCCGATAAGCCGGAGATTGCAGGTAAAGAGCTTGGAATTCGGCTTAGAAATGTGCAGGAAGGCGGCGGAGGCCGTGTGATGGTAACCAATTTCGTATTGGATCTCAGCAATAAGCCTTACGACCCTTCAGTAAGCCAAACTGCTCAAGCAAACAGTGTTGACGCAGATTTGAGCTGGCAGGCAGCACCGGATATCAATGATGAATATGCGGTAAACCCTGATATTGTTGATCAGTATGTTTTTATGACTACCGGTGGGGAAGACCCGAACCTTTATTATGTTGGCGCTGCCGGCGAAGACCCGGGCACTGAAGATCCTTCCTCAGAATATACCGTTTCAGGCCTCAATTATGATACTTCTTATCAGTGGGCAGTTGTGGAGGCTGTTGACGGATACGAGCAGAGCTTTACAGCAGGGTTAAGTGAGCTTGAAGACGTAGATGAAAATAAGATCATCGGGCCTGTGTGGAGCTTTGATTCGCTTTCAAGCGTTCCGGTTATCCTTAGCCAGCCGGCAGATGTTCTCAAAGATGCTGGAGAGGATGCTGAGCTTTCTGTTGAAGTAAGCAGCGTCTCTCCTGAACAGTATCTCTGGTATAAATCTGATGATAATTCAAACGAGACCCCCGAAGATGACGTGGAGGCAGGCAGCAGTTCAAGCATTCTCAGCTTAGCAGACATAGCTGCTGCCGATGAAGGATTCTACTATTGCGTTATCACCAATGACGGAGGCACAACCACTTCCAGTGTTGCCAAAGCGGCTGTAAAAAGGCAGATGGCCCACTGGACATTTGATCAGGCAGATTATTCCGGCGGCCAGTATCTTGATGTAAGCACCGATGATGATGTTTATCATCCCGCAGACCCCAACGGAACCCCTGCATTTAATGCTGGTATCGTTGGTGATTCAGTACTGATTGATGAGGTAAACAGCTGGGCACAAGCGGGCACATGGGATCCTTCCAAGTATTCAAATCAGCTTACTGTAAGCGCCTGGGTTAAATGGGATGGAGATACTTCATCGCATAAAGGCATTGTAAGCAAGCGAGACAGCTGGGACAGCGCTATGCGATGGAGTTTGATTATTAGAAATGAATTTCCGGGCGGAACTGTTCGTTTTTACAACTACAGCAACCTGAGCGCATGGACTGGCGAATCACTTCCGGTTGATGAGTGGACTTTGGTAACAGCAACTTTTGACGGCTCAGAAGGTAAAGTCTATTTCAACGGATTAGAGAAGGCTTCCGACAGCGGCAGCCTGTCCTCTGGCGCTGAAAGTATGATTATGCTTGGCGCTGTTGATAACCCTTCTGTAAACGAAGAATTTGACCCGCTCAGCGGCAGTGAACTGGATGATGTTCAGATTCTAAACTATGCAGCAGATAAATTCGCTGTAGCTGATATGTACTATGATGTTACAGGGGTGAAATCATGCATATTAGATTATGAATCCCAGCTCGATGTTGCAAATTCCAACACCGGCCTTGTGATAGGGCAGGAAGGCTTTGAGCCTGATTGCGTTATCGATATCTCTGATTTTACCGCTCTTGCCGGGAATTGGCTAAGCTGCGGGCTATACCCTGAGTGTCCATAATAAAACCTTTATCTGGAACCGGTAGTCCAATACGGGCTGATCGGTTCCAGATGATTTTTTTCTGTGTGCAAGGGGATCTTTTGCTCAACGCAAATGTGAAGCTTTTTCTGCATCAATCCGAAACTTTAATTCAGCCCAGGATTTATTCAGCAACTGCGTAAAAATCTAATTTATTCAGAAATAATTATAAGGAATGAGACGTGAAAAATTTACTGTCTTTAATAGCTGTCATTTTAATATTTTCTGCTGCCGGCAAAAGCTTTGGCGAAACCATAACTATAGATAATGATATTCAAACCTACACCTCGCTTGCTGATACTACAGTAAATATCACCGGCACCTCAGAGCTGCACCTTTCCGGCAGCTCGTCTGTATTAGATAACTGTCAGATAAATTTGAATTCTGCGGAAGCTTGGCTTTTCTTTTCATCTCTGAAGCCTTCTGAGGTCAATTCCTCAGTTTATCTCAGCCAAATTTATGTAAACGGCTCACAGTCTGCATTGGATTCAAATATTAGAATAGTACGTTACCATAACGGCGCTGTTGTAATTCCGCATGGCGAGGATTACGAGCCGCTTAAAGTGTACAGCGGGATTAACTTCACCGGCAGCTCACAAAGATTCGGTCTGCATACCTATTACAAAACTGAGCAGTTGGGCGCAATGAACGATTCGATCTGCTCTTTTACTTTGAAACGAGGCTATATGGCCACATTTGCCGAAAATAGCGACGGGACAGGAATCAGCAGAGTTTATATAGCAGATGATAAGAAATTGAAAATCGGCGTTATGCCCGCAGACCTTGACAAATCTGTTTCTTTTGTACGGGTGTTTCCATGGCACTGGACAACCAAAAAAGGCTGGGCAGGCGGAACTCCGAGTAATGTTTCAGGTTCGGCTTCTGAGGCTTTGAATTGTTCATGGCGGTATAACTGGGGCAATGGTGGAGAGACTACTCTGGATGTGGAATATGTTCCGATGAGGCACGGCCCAACATGGCCGAGCTACTCAGTAACTAACGCAAAGGAAAATGTAACCCACGTTCTCGGATTCAATGAACCTGACCGGCCGGATCAGGCTGATATGTCAGTATCAGAAGCGATTGACAGATGGCCGAATTTGCTGGAATCCGGGCTGCGTTTAGGTGCGCCTTCACCCAGCGACGGCGGCTTGAACTGGCTGTATGATTTTATTGATCAGGCCGATGCTTTGAACTATCGTGTGGATTTTGTACCAGTGCATTTTTATAAAAATAACTGGTCTGCCTCACAGATGTATAATTGGCTGAAAGCCGTGCACGAAAGAACAAAAAGACCTCTCTGGATTACTGAGTGGAACAACGGCTGCAACTGGACAACTCCTCATCCCTCCTATCAGCAAAATGGCGATAAGATTGCAGAGCTGCTTTCAATGCTTTCTACTGCTTCTTTTGTGGAAAGATATTCCATCTATCAGTGGTGCACAAATCGCGAGATGTTTTATGATGACGGCTGGCTTACCCCTGCGGGCAATGCTTACAAAGACCATGTCAGCTTCCCTGCGATATCCTTAGACCAAAACAAGGAATGTATTGGATTTTACAAACTCGATGCACCTAATGGAACTTCGGCTGTTGATTTGTCCGGCAAGCAGATGGATGCCGGCTTGAAAAACGGCCTCTCATTCGATAATGATTCTGTTCAGGGAATGCGGGGATATGCTCTGAGTTTAGATGGTGATGAGTATATCGAATTACCGGAAGGCTATGATGAATTCGACAATGGCTTTTCTGCTTCGTTCTGGGTATATCCAACAGCGGTGAAATCGTATGCGAGATTCTTTGATCTCGGCAATGGGCCAAATGGAGATAATATAGTAGCCGCAAGATATAGTGATACTGATGATTTATATTTTCAGGTATATAATAATGCCACCGGCGGGAGTATGGTTCGGGCTTCAAATGCGATCGAACTGAATAAATGGCAATTCTTTTCTGTTACAGTTGACAGCATTGGTAATGTGAAGATTTATAAAGATTCACAGCTTATCAAAACAGGCACTGCCACACCGCCTAGGAGTGTCCTTAGAAGCTCAAATTTTATAGGCCGCAGCAACTGGTCTTCCGATGGATACTATGAGGGCAGGATAGATGATATCCGTTTGTTTGATTATGCTCTCACTGGAAACGAAATAGATACATTGTTTAATATAAGTATGACTTCAGAGCCTTATGACGGAACTCCTGCTGATATCCCCGGCCAAATCTCAGCCGAACGTTTTGATTTAGGAGGGCAGGGCATTGCTTATCACGATTCTACAATAGGAAACGAGCAGGAAGCTTTCAGGTTGGGTGAAGATGTGGATATTCGTGGCGTTTTTGATTATTATAACAGCTTTGCGGTAACCGATATCGGGCCTGATGAGTGGCTAAATTATACAGTTAATATTCCCGATTCAGACAATTACTGTATGTACCTGCGGGCGAGTACAACTTTAAGCGAAACTCCAGTTGTAATTAAACATTTCACTTACCCTTCTTTTGATGCTGCAGGAGTGTATGACGAACAAAATGTTCAGACTAATCAAGTTGATTACAGTATGAGCTATTCGAGCAATTCCTCATGGACAACGGGTATCGGACAAACCCTTGGAGCAAGTCAGGTTATGACGTATGAAGAATTCAAGCCGTGGGTGGAAGAGAAATACTTGAGCGGTAATGGAGGGGTGCTCAATTTTGATAACAATGAGCTTAATAACTCAGAATCTTTCACCGCAGTTTTTGCAGGGGGGCAGAAACAATTTAGCGTTACTGCGACCGGCAGCTCGGGCGCAAGCAGCTTCGTCAATAATACAGCTTCCGGAGGCGGGAGAACGCCTGTCTCAGGCGATAAAAGACTCCAAGGAAATACCAGCAGGTATGAATTCGAATTCAGCGATTTTGTCGGGATGGAGCCGCAAGACCTTATCGCCGCAGGCATCACTATTCTCGGCAGAGACGGCAGCAGCGACGGCTGGTGGCGCGTTATCGCATATTACACCAACGGAGAAGATTCAGGAAGCACAAGCACCTCAAGATATATCGATATGACCAGCGGGAACACGACCTATGACAGTTTCTCAGGGATAGCTGCCCCTGATGGATACTGGATTACAAAATTGCGTGTACATTGCGATAACAGCTGGATCTGGAGCGCTGTGGATGATTTGGCTTTTGTTTTAGAAAATCAGGCACAAAGTTCTTCTGTTATGGCATTGAGCAGTTTAGAAGAACAAATGCTTGCCGAGTTTACAGTCAGCAGTACCGGTTCTTCTGATAATTTCAAGACTTTTGTGCTGAATGATGTAATTTTGCCTGCGGCTGGAAGTAAGGTTTTGCGGATGGAATTTCCGTTTGGCGGGCTTGATGTGAACTGGCTTAGGATTGAGAAAGAAGGGCATTGGGGACAAACTCCTCCAACGATTCCGGGAAGGATTCAGGCTGAAGAATACGACTTCGGCGGTGCCGGCAAAGCGTATTACGACACTTCTTCTGATAACGGCATCGGCGATTTCAGGTATTATGAAAATGTTGATGTTGCTGATATTGGTGAGTCTGGAAGTGAGTATGCAGTAGGCGGCATTGAGGCAGGTGAATGGCTGAGTTATACAGTGAACAGTATTGAAGGGACTGCAGATGTATATGCCAAAGCTGCTTCCGTTCAGTCAGGAGGGCAGATTCTTGTTCGTATTGATGATGAGCTTTCGGCCGTGATTGATGTTCCCAATACAGGCGGATTAACAAACTGGCAAATCATACCCGCACTTTGTGAACCATTGCCGGAGAAGCAGAATGCTTCAGTTGAGCTTGAATTTGCAGGGGAGGGCTTCCAGCTGGATTGGTTGCAGTTTGCAAAGCAGGTTCCCTATCCGGAAAATGTTCCGCACTCAATTCCCGGCCAGATAGAATTTGAAAATTTTGATACCGGCGGCCAGGAAATAAGCTTTTTTGATACAACTCCTACAAACACTTATGGCGGGTATCGGCCCGATGAAGCCGTGGAGATTGCTGCTGTAAATGAAGGATTTGCTGTGTATACAGAAGCCGGCGAATGGCTTGAATACACTGTTGATTTAGCAGGCGGAAACTATGACCTTTCAATTCTTTCCGCAGGGCCTTATTCCGGTCAGCAGCTAACATTATCTCTTGATGGAAATCATATTGTTTCTGCAGATTTGAATACAACAGGAAGCTGGTCAGACTGGCAGACAACCGTGATCCCTGATTTAGTCCTGCCGGACGGCCAGGGACAGGTTTTGCGGATGGAATTGGATAGTTCAAGCGTTTTTCTCGATAATATGAGCTTTATCAGGCATTATAATCCTGCAGATATTGACCAGAGCACTAAGGTCGATTTAGAAGATTTTTCAATATTATCTGATCAATGGCTTGTCGCCCCGGCCGAGCCGTCCGCTGATATTGCAGAGCCTCCGAACAATCAGGTAGGAATAGATGATTTGCTGATTCTTCTTGAAAACTGGCTTGTAGAGGAATAAGGCTTCACAAATTCAAATAATATTTTGAGGTTAAGAAGATTAAATCAATTGCACAGTTTTGCTTAAGGGTATAATAACCGGTGTAACGTCTTTTGCGATGAACCGGCCGACTGACTGAAATTGATGACACAGAAACTATATTAAAACAAAGAGTCCAATATTGAGAAAGCAGATTACGGAAAAAGCGTTGAAGCTACTTTCAGTGTTAATTGTTATTTTTTTCGCAGCCAGCCTTCAAGCACGAGTCATCGATTATGTTGATGTGTTTGTTGGTACAGAAGGCGACCACGGCCAGCTTTACCCGGGTGCGGCTGTGCCCTTCGGTCTTGTGAAGTTAAGTCCGGATACATCCGAAGCCGGACACGCCGGCTACGATTACTCCTGCAAAAAAGTAAAAGGGTTTTCTCATACGAGGCTCGGAGGGGTAGGCTGCTCTGGTGCAGGGGGAAGCGTAAGAATTAAACCGTCTTTAGGAAAGAAAGCAATTGACACTATTGATAAATCCACTGAAAAAGCAGCCCCGGGCTTTTACAGCATGGCTTTTGAAAATGGAATTAAAGCTGATTTGACGGTTTCATATCGAGTAGGATTTCATCGATATACATTTCCTGCCTCCAAGCAGGATATCTGCATACAAATAGATCCTTCTCAAAGTTATGCAGGAAGCATTGAATCACGCTGGGATAAGATTGCCCCTGATACTATAGCAGGCTTCTCCAAAGGAAAAAATGTTTGCGGGCACGGCTTCTACAAGCTTTATTTTGCAGTTAAGTTTGACCAGAGCTTTGAGAAAATTGAGCGCAGCGGAGAATCTCTCTGGTGTATATTCGCTCCCGCCTCGAAAAATAAGGACGCAGTTATTAAGGCTAAAGTTGGCATTTCTCCGGTGAGCATTGACAAAGCTGTGATGGAATGCAGCAGCGACCTTCCCGGTTGGAATTTTGAAGCAGCAAGGGAAAATGCCGAACAGATATGGGAAGAAAAACTTAGTAAAATTGAAATTTCTGATGTTAGCGGAGAGCTGGAAGAGTTTCGTGATTTGTTTTATACTTGCCTCTACCGCTCTTATCTGCTGCCTCATAATGTTACCAGCAGCGACGGTTTTTACAGGCCGGCTGGCAAAGAAGAAACTCTCCGCAATAAAGTTAATCAAGATGTTAGTTTTGAGTATTATTCCGGCTGGAGCAGTTGGGATGATTATCGAAAGTATAGTCTTATATCACTGCTTGAACCTGATATTGCAAGAGATATAGCCCTTTCAGCTTTAGAAATGTTTACAGGCGGCGGCATACCCGCCTGGGCAGACGGATACTGGCCTTCCCCTTCGGTTAGAAATGAGTTTATGAATACTATAATACTCGATGCGTTTCAGAAAGAGCTCGTAGAGGATAAACTGAAAAAAGCGTATGCGGGAATCGTATCCTCTATAGATGGTAATGAGCAGGTTGAAAAACCTTATCAGTATTACATTGCTATGAGAATTGCAGAAATCCTTGGAGAAAAAGACGACGCTGAAATGTTCAGAGACAAGGCACTTTCTTACAAGAAATATTGGGCAGAGTCCCAAGTAGATGGGGAAGGTAATCTCAGAGGTTTTTTCACACCTGAGGGCAGGAGCGTTCCTAAGGAATCTGTGAATAAAGTGGACGCTCATTTCTATGAAGGCAGCCTATGGCATTATCGTTTTTTCATACCGCACGATATTCAAGGCCTTGCCTCTTTGAGAGGCAGCCGCGAAGAGCTGGCGGATGATTTGGAATACTATTTCAATACTTGGCAGCATATGGCTTTGAATGAGCCTCCTTTAGCTTATCCTTTTTTGTTTAACTATCTAGGCCGACCATACCAGACTCAGTATTGGTCCAGACTTTACATTACTGATACCGTTATGAGCCGCTATCACAATCACGGCAAATTCGGTCGTCCTGTTATCAGAAAGGTGTATGAGAAAAAGCCTGCCGGTTGGCTTAAAACAATGGATGATGATACTGGTGCTATGTCGAGCCATTTTGTTTTATCCGCTCTGGGGCTTTATCCTGTGTGTATGGGAGAGCCTTATTATGTTATCGGTTCGCCGCTTTTCCCCAAAATGATTTTGCATTTGAAAAAAGGGGATTTAGTAATTAAGGCTGAGAATGCCTCATTGTCTAATAAATATATACAGTCGATAAGCTGGAATGGAAAAAAGCTTTCCAAAACTTGGCTAAGCTATCCGCAGATAAAAGATGGCGGAAACCTTGATATGGTAATGTCAGATATTCCCAATATGGAATGGGGCAGTGATAATTCAGCAGCCCCTCCATCTCTTTCGGAATAATGGTCTCTGCCTGAAGAAGACTTTTGTATAATCGTTATTTATAAGTGAAAGGTATAGAAATTGACTAACCAAGGCATATTGCGCAGCAAAATTTTATTTATCTCGGCATTTCTTACAGCTATTAATGTTTGTTTTTCGGCTCAGACTGAAACATTAATGCTTTCCGGCAGCGGATATCAGGATCAGGAGCAATGGCAATTTTACTGCACAAAAGGTAGGCAGAGCGGCTATTGGACAACTATTCCAGTGCCTTCAAACTGGGAGTTTCACGGTTTCGGCCGCTACAACTATGGCCACGACGGAAACAAGTCTGATGAGAAGGGCAGATACCGCAAAGAATTTCAAATCCCCTCACAATGGCAGGATAAACGCATTAGTATTGTTTTTGAAGGCGTTATGACAGATACAGAGGTGTTTATCAACGGCACTTCAGCAGGCCCTAAGCATCAAGGGGGTTTTTATGAATTTGAATATGATATAACAGATCACCTGAACATAGGCAGCAATAACCTGCTGGAGGTAACGGTAAGCAAAGTTTCGGAAAATGAGTCGGTAGAAAAAGCGGAACGAAAAGCCGATTTCTGGATTTTCGGCGGTATTTACCGGCCGGTTTATCTGAAAGCTGAGCCTCGTGAATCAATCAGCTGGATGGCTGTTGATGCTGAGGCAGACGGCAGCTTTACTGCAAAGGTTTACACAAACGGTGTTGAGAGAAGCGATTTGATTAAGGCGAAAATCTTTGATCAGTCAGGCGAAATGCTTGGAAAGCCTTTTATGCAAAGCATTAAAAAATCGGAAGATTGCAGCACTCTCAAAACTCGGGTAAATGGCCATAAAACTTGGACTGCCGAAAGCCCTGATTTATATACTCTGCAAGTTGAGCTTTGCAGAGATGATAAAACCGTTCATAAAGCGGAAGAGGTGTTTGGATTCAGAACTTTCGAAGTGCGGGAGAAAGGTTTTTATCTCAATGGAACTCGAATCCGCTTCAAAGGCGTAAACAGGCACAGCTTCTGGCCGGATTCAGGCCGCTGCGTCAATAGGCAGATAGACTATAAAGATGCGAAGCTGATTAAAGAAATGAATATGAATGCTGTTCGCCTTTCGCATTACCCTCCGAATAAAAGTTTTCTGCAGGCCTGCGATGAATTGGGGCTGTATGTTATCGATGAGCTAACCGGATGGCACGATGCCTATGATACCAGCGTTGGCAAGAAGCTTGTTGCTGAAATGGTGCAGAGAGATGTTAATCATCCGAGCATTATGCTTTGGGCTAATGGTAATGAGGGAGGCCATAACTTTGATTTGGTTTCAGAGTATTCCGTTTACGACCCGCAGGATAGGACAGTGATTCATCCTACGCCCTCATGGAATTCTCCTTCGGTATTTAACGGCGTTGATACTGCCCATTACTGCCAGTACGATGATTTCATCAAAAGGCTTACCGAGCGAAACAACATATTTATGCCTACAGAATATCTGCACGGACTTTACGATGGAGGCCACGGCGCAGGGCTGGAGGATTACTGGAAGGCAATGCTTAAATCTCCGGTTGGGGCCGGAGGGTTTTTATGGGCTCTTGCGGACGAAGGAATTGTGCGTACGGATAAAAACGGCCGGATAGATACAGACGGGAATCATGCCCCTGACGGGATTGTCGGGCCTTACCGCGAAAAAGAAGGAAGCTTTTATACCATAAAAGAAATATTCTGTCCTGTAGATGTCTCTATGGACCAGAGCAATGATTTCGACGGCACTGTTGAGCTCCGCAATATGTATCATTTTACAAATCTCAATAAGATTGATTTTACTTGGCAGCTCGCAGATTTTTCCATCGCAGGCAATCGCGAAAAGATCATCAAAGACCAAGGAACTCAGAAAGGACCTGATATAAATCCGCGCAGCACCGGCAAAATTTTGCTTGATTTGCCTGAAAACTGGCGCAGGCGAGATGTGTTATATCTTAAAGCTTATGATTTCTCCGGCCGTCATTTATGGACGTGGAGTCTTCCGCTGAAAAATCGAAAAGAAATGCTGCCTCAGATGCCTTTAGACAAGCTTGATAAGCCCGAGGTATCAGAAGAGGGCAGTTATATTGTTGTGAAAACAGCAGACCATACGTTCAGATTTAATAAAAATAACGGTTTGTTAAACAGAGCAGAGTACAAAGGGGATGTAGTGGGCATTTCCAATGGGCCTGAAGTAGTCCATTCTCAGCAGAAACATCGCATTGAAAAGCTGAAGAAAGGCGCACGCATATACACAGACCGCGATTATACAGTAACAGACTATCCAGCCGCCTTAAAGGGAGCTTCTCTTGTCGCCGCAGGCAATGATGATAAGCAGAAGAAGGATTTAAGGCTGAAAATAAATCTGCCAAAACCAGCTGCTTTATATGTGGCATACGACTCACGCCAGAAAAATATCCCCCAATGGCTCAAGAGCTGGAAGAAGACTGAGTATTCGATTTCTACTACAGATGTAGAGTTTGAGCTGTATTCCAAATTTGTTTCAGGCAGAGAAATTGTATTAAGAGAAAATAATGCAGACTCAATGTATTTTGTATTGTCTCGTGCTGAAGTGATTCCCGGCAGAATGCTCTCTCCAGAGTCTCAGGTAAGCTCTGGTTATAAGGAAGGTGTTTTCCGAATTAACTCATCATCAAAAGAAGGGGATAAACAGTTTACATGGTATGTGCATCCTGATGGAAAGCTGCGTTTGGATTACTCATATTCGCTCAAAGGCCAGTATGAATACTTCGGCATCTCTTTCGACTGTCTGCCCGAATCTGCTGAAAAGATGCGTTGGTTTGGGCAGGGGCCAAGGCGGGTTTGGAAGAATCGGTTAAAGGGCGGTTGGCTCGATATCTGGGAGAGACAATACAATAACGGCATACCGGGTGAGGTGTGGAACTATCCCGTCTTTGCTGGATATTATGCAGACTGGTACTGGCTGGAGTTAAACTCAGAAAGCCGGTCTGTTATGATTCATAATACCACCGATAACCTCTATTTCAAAGTTGGTGAGATTAGAAACGGAAGCGAACCAAGGAACACGAAGGTTAAAACACCTGAAGGTTTTCTCTGCTTTATGCATGCAATCAACCCTATAGGTACGAAATTTAGAAAACCAGAAAATTTAGGGCCTATGAGCAGCATGAACTCAGCAGACGGCAGCTATTCAGGGGCATTGATTTTCGATTTTAAATAAGTTTTTTTACTGCTCACAATGTCATTTTTAAGCTTGATTTTTAATTCTAAGGAACAAAAGAAAGGGCAAACGGATGAAGGCATATTTTCTCGTCTTAAGTACTTTGCTGTTTGCGGGCAATTTTGCATTCTCAGATGTGTTGTTTTGTGGGTTAAAATCAAAAGCGGCCGTATGGGTGGAAGCTGAGGATGCTGAAGATATAAATACCCAAAAGGGCATTGCAATAGACACGCGCAAAGCCCAACAATCCAGCGCCGGTATTGTGCTGGGGGTGCGAGGCAGCCAGTCGCCGCCGGTGCAGTGGGAGTTCAGTATAACTTCACCGGTCAACAATCCGGTTTTCTGCCTGCGTTATGCTTGCCCTTCAGGTGTACCGTTTGAGTTTAAGCTCAACGACACTTCGCTGGG
Organism: Sedimentisphaera salicampi; assembly: GCF_002117005.1. Taxonomy (NCBI): domain Bacteria; kingdom Pseudomonadati; phylum Planctomycetota; class Phycisphaerae; order Sedimentisphaerales; family Sedimentisphaeraceae; genus Sedimentisphaera; species Sedimentisphaera salicampi. Next base: position 881,298 of record NZ_CP021023.1, on the reverse strand, counting down.
GCAAATTATTCTGCCGGGTTCCGACGGCTGGGGATATCAGAATGACCAGTGGCGATGGGCAGTCGTTGTCTAGTCCTGAGTATAGTTGACAGATATCAGAATAGATGTTAATTAAATTTCGGGAATATTTATGAAAAACAAAAGACCTACAAACACTCGTTATAGTGAAGCATTTAAGTTGCAAGTGGTAAATGAGCTTGAATCTGGTAAACTCTCATGTATAAATGAAGCCAATATTCGTTATGGAATAGCAGGAAGCCACACCGTTAAGCGTTGGCTTAAGAAATACGGCCGAAACCATTTAATACCAAAGAGGATACGCGTGGAAAGACCAGATGAACATGACCGGTTAAAGCAATTAAAAGCAGAGAACAAAGAGCTGAAAGAAGCTCTCGCAGATGCTTATTTAGAAAAGCTTGTAAGTGATTCTCGATTTGAAGTTACTTGTGAGCAGTTTGGCTTGGACAGTGAAGAAGTCAAAAAAAACTAGATACGAAACGGCACACAAGGCTTACAAAAGGGCTTCAGAAAAGGAAGAAAAAGTAACCATAACTGAAATATGCTGCGCATCAGGCATAAGCCGCCAGTATTTTTATAAGGCTCGTAAAGTGCGTCAAAAGCAGCTTATTGATGAGGCTTTTATAATGGATTTGGTAAACCAGGAGCGTTCCTTGCAGCCTCAATTAGGCTGCAGAAAGCTCTTGTCGCTGATATCTGAGGACTTATCAGAAGCGGGGGTTAGTATAGGTCGAGATCGGTTTTTCGATTTGATGGGCAAGTTTAATAAGCTGATCAAGCCTAAAAGACGCAGCGCCTCAACGACTAACAGCCGGCACAGGTTTCGGGTCTATAGTAATAAGCTTAAAGATATGAATCTGCAAGGACCAAATGAGGCAATTGTAAGTGATATAACTTATATACGCACCGATCAGGGTTTTGTCTATCTTGCTCTGGTAATGGATGCCTTCAGCCGCAAGGTCATAGGTTATGATTGTAGTGATAGTCTTGAGGCCGAGGGTTGTTTAAGAGCCTTGAACCGAGCATTGAAGCAGATCCCCACCTCAGCAAAGGCGGTTCATCATTCCGATCGAGGCTGCCAGTACTGCTGCAATGCTTATATTGATATGCTCCAAGAAGCTGGTATTGGTATCAGCATGACAGAAGATAAACATTGTTATGAAAATGCTAAGGCAGAGCGGCTTAACGGAATAATGAAACATGAATATGGTTTGTGCAATACCTTTGCGAAAAAGGAACATGCCTATGAGGCAGTAAAACAAGCGGTGTTGCTTTATAATACCCGCCGCCCGCATGCAGCATTAGGCTATCGAATACCAGAGGCGGTGCACTTGGCAGCGTGATATATTCCTCCGTTCCGGTCGCCCTTCGGGCTCCCTCCACTACGGAATATATCGTTAAATCGTAATAGAAAAGAGAAAAGAAAAGTGTCAACTTTAAACCAGGACTTGACAGTTCCGCTGCCTGATAAACTTGCCGAAGGTTCGTACAAGGTTTCGCTCCGGCCGCTCAATCCGTCGCACGTGAATCTGGACTGCTGGCTTGTGGCCGATCGGGGTTGTGTGCCCTTGGCCGAGGCAGTTTCCGTTTCGTTGCAGCCGACAAGCGAGCGTTCTGAGAGGGTCCGGTTATCCAAATGGAAGCAGCCTTCTGGGCAGCTCAGCGAACCGTTTACACTCGGCGTCGGTCAGATTGATCGCAGAGGATGGGGCGGTTATTAGCCGAATGAGCGAAAGTATTTTTATGAGCCGCTGCCTTCAATTTTTAACCGCACACTGCTGCTCGACGACGTTGACCAAAGACGCCGCGTGGAGTGGATATTTACCGGCCCGCGGATGGGATTTACCATCGTTCTGGAAGGCAATACCATCAAGTTTCACTGCAGCTATTATGATTCTTATGGGTTCAATATTCCCGCTTCGAAACCGAGCCGACATCCGGAATTACTTCATAACAAACACTCCTTTACGGTGGATTCCCAGCCCGCAGCGATTACCGTCAGCATTGACCACACCCTGACATTGAGACTTTTTCTCAACGGAGACCAAGTGCTTGATACCATGATGCTCGAGGACATCCGACGACATCAGATCCGCACTCAGGGACAGGGGCGGATCGAGGCACGAATGCTTTCGCCCAAACCCATCAACGCTTCGGTGAAGGTCTGCCCCGATCAGGAATACCAGAAGATGCTCGGATGGGGCGGCATCGCAATCCCCACAGCTTATAAGGAATTGAGTACAAAGGGCAAACGTCGTTTGTGGGAGTGGGTCAAAACTTACAATCTGTTGATTCAGCGGGAATATCCGATTGGCGGCGTTCTGAACGAAGCAATGGATAACTGGGACAAGATTGAATACGCCAAAGCTCACTATTACGGCGATAATTTTCCCAATGGCGAGATCAGCGATTTCGATTACAACAAACTGATTCAGGAACTGGGCGGTTTTGTGATGTTTGAATTTTGGGATTTTCCTGTTTGGGTTGGAGATGATGAAGACCGCTATGCCGAGGCTATGGTCGAATACTGTAAAATTGCTCAGGCTCGAACAGGTCGTCCGCCGCGCATTGTCGGTGTCCAGAACGAGGTGTATATGAGCGAAGACAGGGCAAATCGATTTGTGCCCGCCCTGCGTAAAGCGCTCAATGAGGCTGGTTTTTCAGATGTAAAAATTCATATGGCCAATGCAACCTCCATAAAAGACGGTCTCGACCGTGTCGAGCTGTCTGTCGATAATCCAAACGTCTGGTCTGCGATCGACTATGGGGCGGTTAATATGTATGATTACCAAAACCATTTTCGAAATCCGGACCGGTTCGATGCGATCATGAAACAATGGCATTCCAAAGTCAAAGACCGCCCCTTTATTTCAACGGAGCTGTCAATCAACGATAACCGCTACCAGGTGGACAGCTATCGTGTTGCGATGACCATGGGGCAGTTGTATCACAAAAATCTAACCATCACCGATGCGATCATGATCGGCTATTGCTGGACACTTCTGAATGTTGAACAGAACAGTTATGGGGCGACACGTTCTCTATTTGTCAGCACGCCCGAAGCAGGTTTTATGCCCAAGCCCTCAAGCAATCAGCTTCGCATCTTCGGCGCCTATTCACGCCGCATCAAAGAAGGCATGATTCGGGTGGACGCCGTAAGCGATCAGGACGATCTTTTGGTAACTGCTTTCAAAGACGACAACGATCTGGCAACACTGGTTGCCCTGAATCGTTCTGCAAAACCAATGAAATTAAACATTCACTGGCCAGGTATGCGTTGGACCGAAGTTGAATTCGCGTCTCCTTACGCCCCAAACCTGATTCGTCCGATGGCCGAGAAACAGCCTATCGTGGTCGCCCCTGGTGCGATTGTGACTGTGACAAATGTGCCCTTGAGCAAACTGCCAGAAGATTTTCAACAGCGGATTAGATAATTGAAGGAGAGATTCAACGCTGGGGCTCGGATAAATTCGCTGATGCTATCCGGCATGAGCCCGATTCGAAGGGTTTCAGTCCAGATATGCGTCAATTGCTGCATGTTGGCTATAAGATTGCTGCTGAAATGGGAGAAGAATATACTCTTGCGCTGGATCAATACGAAAACTGCATCTCCAGAAATGTTACGAACAACATATATAATCGCCATATTCTTCCGCTGTTTGGCTGATTTTAAGCGGTTAGTTTATCCTCGATTTTGTTCCTTCAGAGATGATTTTTTGCAGGATATTGATATCTTTTTAAATACTTTCCTGCAAAAAAAGATTTTTCTTACCAAACTGCTTAATCTGAATCATAAGGTAATGAAGGATTTATTATGAGGATGCTATGCAAAAAAAAGATGAATTTTTGAAGTTATTTTTAGATTGCAACAACAGACTGTATTGTTACATATTGACTTTTGTGCCAAACAAATCCGAGGCAGATGATGTTCTTCAGGATTCTGCATTACTAATGTGGGAAAAATTTGATAATTACGAAAAAGGTACAAATTTTTTCAGTTGGGCATGCACTGTCGCCCGTAATAAGGTTTTTGAGCATTATCGCAGCAAAAAACGTTTTTCTAATCTTATTGATAATGAACTTCTAGAAGATATTGGGAGTAATTTCGGATTTAGTTCTCAACAGGAAAATTTGAAACTCTCTGCTCTTAACGGATGCATAAGCAAACTCAGCGACAATGATAAGGGGTTGATAAAGGCCAGGTTTACTAAGGGAACAAGTTTAAAGAATTTTGCAAGAGATACAGAGCGTTCTATAAATACAGTATATAAACGTATGGCTTACATCTATACTATGCTCGAGAGCTGCATCGAAAGAACCTTAAAACAATGGGAGCAGGGATGAAAAAAGAAGACATATTTAAACTTTATAATAAAATTGTATCTTCCATCGAGGGCGATTTGAGCGATAGAGAAAGGGCGGAACTCCTTCAAACGGTCAGATCAGATTCAGATGCTGCTTATTATTATCTCCGTTTTATGGAAATTTATTCCATGATGAGCTCTCATGACGGCAGCCGAATTATCGAAAACTTAATAGAAACGGGCGAAGACTTGAGTTTTGCAGAGGAACTAAATATTGATGAAAATGCTGTTAACAGAATCTTAGAAGAGCAAAAAACAGCTCGGCCAATCAATAAAAACAAACACGAAAACGAAAATCATAGTTCGCTTAAAAGCAAAAGGGCGGAATCTGCCGTTGCTAACGAAAATAAACAGAAAAGGAATATTTCAAAAATCAATCTTTGCACAGCTATTGCCGGTGCAGCGGCAATGTTGTTTTTATTTATATACGCCAATTTCATCTACAAACCGCAGGTTGCCTTTGTTCAGGACAGTCTTGGTGCATATTCTTCTAAGGGGCATCTGAATCCGGATGAAGGGCTCAAAGCAGGTAACTATTCGCTTTCTGAGGGTGCATTAAAGATAAAATTCGAAAAGGGCACTGAGGCAATATTAGAAGCCCCGGCTATGTTTACTCTCGCAGACTCCAATAAAATAATCCTTGAATACGGCCGCCTTAATGCGAATGTACCGCCAGATGGTAAAGGATTTATCGTGAAAACAAAGAATGCCGTAATAAAAGACCTCAGCACTCAGTTTGGCGTAAATGTCGGTCATCTTGCCGGCTGTCAGGTTTATGTTCATAAAGGAAGGGTGGAGTTAGAATCCAATAAAGGCCAACGTGAACGGCAGCACGCAGAGCGGTTCAGTGAAATTTTAGGTCAGTATCAGGCCGTGGAATTTGATGATAATGAGAGTATAAATGAAATAGATTACCCTGAAACCGGTTATATTCGTTATTTTTCTTCCGAAGATAATTTTGTTTGGCGAGGAGAAGATTTTTCTCTTTCAGCGGCTGTATCAGACAAAAATGGGTTTGAGTATGAAAGCGGCAATAAGGCTGTGGACTTAGTTGATGGAGAAATTAAGCACCTTGAAGACTGCCATAATGGCTGGCGGTTGGCGCAGGATACATTCAAAAAGGTGGAGAGTAAATTTATAGATTCAGTTTTTGTGCCGTATAAAGACAAAAACGGGTGTAAAATAAGCACTTCCGGAGTAGCCTTTAAATCCTTTTCTAACAGTCAAAGCGCCTTCTGGGCACCTGTAAGCAGTCAGTCTATTGTTTGGAATACTTCTGATAATCAATTAGGAGTCGGGTTTGCAGAGGTTGAAACAGGATATGATGATCCGGTAATCTTTATGCACTCCAACTCAGGGATCACCTTTGACCTGCAGGCTTTGAGAAATCAGTACCCTTCGCTTCAGCCGTCTTTCTTTCAGACGATTTACCAGACTGCAATAAATCGCTCTGGGACAGGTGCATTCAGGTATTGGGTGCTTGTTGACGGCGAAGTTGTCTCAGACGGTTTCCAGCCCGGGACAAATGATTTCCTCAACAGGAAAATTTCAGTTCCATTAGATGAAAACTCCCGATTCTTAACTCTCGCAATTACAGACAAGGACGACGGAACTTCATACGATTGGGGGGTATTCGTTGACCCGGTGATCAAATTCGGTTTGAAGCCGCTCACTCAATAACTGGCTTTGCTGTTTTTGAGAATCCAATTTATTAAAAAGATATAAAATTCGTGTTTTTGCTTTTAATGGCGGCAAGGCATCTAAGCGCCCTCGCCCGGCAGCAATATCTCAGAAATGCTGAATATTGGCTATAATCAGGTAATAACACGTATTGTATTTTTAAAAAAAAGAAGTATCATACTATTTAGCTGCCCATTTTTAGGTTGCAGCCTGCAATTACTTGCTTATATAGTTTTTCGAAAAGAAGGTGTAAGAGATGGCAAGGCCTGTTTTAATTGTATTCTTGCTGCTTTGCTGTAATATTTTTGCAGCTTACCAGTATCTTGATTTTGTTGGCGTTGAATCAAGTGAATCTCTTAAGTGCGAAGTTCCTCCTGAAATATACGTAGGGGATTTTCAAACAGGAACGCACGTTTGGCGGGGAGATGGCCAGTATATAACGCCCGGCAGCTGTATCGAGTTTTTCCAAGGTGCAGGGCCTTACGGAGAAGGTGATCCGCAGGAGCTCGTAGTAGAAGAAGCTCTTAATCCGCTTGATTTTGACGGATACACCCAGCAGGTTATGAGAAGAGTTGGGTACGTATCAGACCAGCTTTACAAGGAAATATTTAATAAAAGCACCGAAATGCCCGATAACGGCCCGCAGGTTACTGAGAGGCAAGTTTACGGCTGCGCTATTCAGCTCCTTGTGTGGGAAATAAATTTTGAAACCAATCACGACAGTTACAGCCTTACCGAAGGCGATTTTACTGCATTTGCCTCTGATGACTATTACGGTGATTGGTCATCTGATATAACAGACTTGATTATTTCTGAGTTCGACCAACTGGCTGCCGAGGCAGTTAATACTCCCTCAGACTACTTCCCTCAAGGTACTGTTTACGTGCCTGTAAAAAGCGGCAAAGACTATCAGGACTTTATAACTGTAATCGTCCCTGAGCCCGCTACTTTGGCTCTACTAGGCATAGGCGGAATCTTAATGAGAAGAAGGAAGATCTCAGAATAGCTATAGGAGTGAAGAGCCCCAGCTGTATTTTACATAAGCGATAAACCTTTATTCTGTTTGAAAGATTTTTTCATCTTTGCACTGCGTTTATTCAGCCGGCTTATATTGCATCAGGGAAACCATCACTGAATAATCGCTGCTGAACAGCGATGGAAAAAAGTTAGTGCTGATCATTCTGCTTTGCTCACTCGTTTCCTGAATTCACTTGGTGATTCGCCGGTAATATTTTTGAAATAGCGAGAAAAATGCTCCGGCGCAGTGAATTCGAGGCTTTGAGCTATCTGATAAACAGGAAAGTCCGTTTCACTAAGTGATTTCCTGATATGCTTCACTCGAAACCTGTCAATTTCCTCTTTTATCGTTCTGTTGAGCTGGCTTTTGAATCGATACTCCAGCGAACGTCTTGAGAGCGTTGTCGCCTCTACAACATCACTTGCCTGAATCAATTTGTGGAAGTTATTGCGGATAAAAATCAACGCCGCCACAACCTCTTTATCGTCAACAGCAAGAACCTCCGTTGACTGCCTCTCAACAATCTCCACAGGCTGAACATTTATGTTCTCATTGTGCCTTTGTTCTCTCATTAAACTCCCGAGAACTCTAGCTCCGGCAAATCCGGCCGTCTCGAAATTCAGCAGGATGCTGGAGAGCGGGGGCGAGGAAAGGTTGCATACGAGCTCGTCGTTATCAACGCCCAGCACAGCCACCTCCTCCGGAACGCTGATACCTGCGATCTTGCAGGCTTCCATAATGTAGATGGCTCTGTCATCGTTGCAGCCGAATATACAGATTGGTTTGGGCAAGCTCTGGAGCCAGCTTACAACCGGTGCTTTTCTGTCTAAAAACGCTGCACTGTCTTTATAGATGAATATCTTTTCGACCCCGCAGCTGAGCACCTGCTTCTCATAGCTCCGCATCCTCTTTTCAGACCACGGAATATTCTCAAATCCGCAATATGCGAAATTCTTAAATCCCAGTGAGTAGAAATAGTCCGCGGCCATTTTTCCGATCATCTCAGAATCGGTTATTATAGATATTGCTCCTGGGCTGTTTTTTTCGTCTATGTAATTGATGATCTTGGGCTTGTCTGTTTTAAGGATTCTTGATATGTTTTTGGCATCGCATATAAAAAAACCGTCAAATCTGTTCAGGTTGTAAGGAATTTCATGCCCGCTGTCAAGGTATTCAGGCGGTTTGGTATGCACCTGCCAGCGGTCAAAGGCTCTAATGAACTTCTCGGCGCCGGCAAGAAGCTGCCTGCCCGTATTCCTTGAGGTGTCAACGATTATCAGTACCTTTTTCATAGTGTCAGCCTCCCTGTGCTTTTGCGTAAACTGGCAGAATTTTAACGCAAAGTGGTCTTCCTGTCAAAGCCTGGTTATGATAAGCTATTGCTAATATGGAATTTACTTAGGAGCCGTATATGTATCTTTTGGGCTATGACTGTGGCACATCTTCAATAAAAGCCACACTCCTTGATGCGGAATCAGGGATGCCGGCAGCTTCGTCAACAGCACCGTCGTGCGAAATGCAGATTCGTTCTCTCAAATCCGGATGGGCTGAGCAGCCCCCGGAGATGTGGTGGGATAATTTAAAAAAAGCCACAGCCGATTTGCTTTCAAAAGCTGAAATAGAATCCCCTGATATCAAGGCAATAGGCATTACATACCAGATGCACGGACTTGTGATAGTTGATAAACAGCTTGCCCCGCTTCGAGACTCAATAATATGGTGCGACAGCAGGGCGGTTGAGATCGGCAGCAGGGCATTCGAAGAGCTGGGTCAAGAAATGTGTTTGCAAAACCTTCTCAACTCACCTGGAAACTTCACTGCATCAAAATTGAAGTGGGTGAAGGATAACGAACCTGAGATTTACAGCAGAATCTATAAGGCTATGCTTCCCGGCGACTATATAGCTATGAAATTGACAGGCGAGATTTTCACCACCGAGTCCGGCCTTTCTGAGATGATCCTTTGGAATTTCCAAAAGGGCGGTCTTGCAGAATCTGTATTGAACTATTACGGAATAGATGAAGGATTGCTGCCTGATGCCCTGCCTGCATTTTCGCAGCAGGGAGAGCTAACTAACGCAGCAGCCGCCGAGCTGGGTCTAACAGCAGGCACTAAAGTATGTTACCGTGCAGGAGATCAGCCCAACAATGCGCTTTCGCTCAATGTACTCAGGCCGGGCGAGATAGCTGCCACAGCGGGCACTTCCGGCGTTGTTTACGGCGTTTCAGATGCACCTGCTTATGATGAGCAGTCTCGAGTAAACAGCTTTGTTCACGTAAGCCATCAGCATAGCAGACCGAGATACGGTGTTTTGCTTTGCATAAACGGAGCGGGCATTTTGAACAGCTGGGTGAAAAACAATATCGCCTCTGGTATGGACTATGCTCAGTTAGATAAATTAGCTTCAGAAATCCCTGCCGGCAGCGAAGGTCTTTCGATAATACCTTTCGGAAACGGTGCTGAGCGTATTCTCGGCAACAGCTGGCCAGGCGGGGCGATCAGCGGAATCAATTTCAACGTTCACAGCCAGCTGCATATTTTCCGTGCTGCCCAGGAAGGGATCGCTTTCGCTATGAATTACGGTCTTTCAATAATGAAGAATATGAATGTTAGGCCCCAAAAGATCAAGGCAGGAAATGCAAATATGTTTTTAAGCCCTGTTTTCTGCGAGGCCTTCTCTAACGTAACCGGTGCAGCATTAGAATTGTACAATACAGACGGCTCTCAGGGTGCAGCGAGGGCTGCCGGCATTGGGCTCGGCATATATAAAGGCTTTGATGAAGCGTTTGAAGGCTTGGAATGTACAAAAAGAATTGAGCCAGACCAAAAATTAATACAAACTTATAATGAAGCATACGAAAAATGGACAGAAACCTTAAATAAAGAGGAGTAGAAAATGAATCAGTTTTTCCCAGAAGTAAAGAAGATTGAGTATAGGGGGCCGGAATCAAAAGATCCGCTGTCATTCAGACACTACAACCCCGAGGAAGTTGTGCTCGGAAAGAAAATGGCAGACCATTTGCGTTTTGCCGTCTGCTATTGGCATACCTTTAAGGGGTTGGGCGATGATCCGTTTGGCGGCCCAACTATGATCCGCAATTACAATCAATCCAGCGAGCCGATGCAGGCTGCCAAAGATACAATGCACGCCGCTTTTGAGTTCTTCACAAAGCTCGGCGTAAATTTCTGGTGTTTTCACGACAGGGACATCGCTCCAGAGGCGGATAATCTTGCCGAAACAAACAAGAGGCTCGATGAGATGGCTTCCCTTGCCAAAAAGCTTCAGGGTGATACAGGGCTAAGGCTGCTTTGGGGAACAACCAACGCCTTCAGCCACAGAAGATTCCTTGCCGGCGCATCAACCAACCCCTCGCCTGAGGTCTTTGCCTATGCGGCCAGTCAGGTGAAAAAGGCAATGGAAATTACGCACGAACTTGGCGGTCAGGGCTATGTGTTCTGGGGCGGCAGAGAGGGCTATGATACCCTGCTCAATACAGATATGAAGCGTGAGCTCGACCATATGGGAATGTTTATGAATATGGCAGTTGACCATAAGAAGAAGATAGGATTTGAAGGCGATCTTTTCATTGAGCCCAAGCCAAAAGAGCCCACAAAGCATCAGTACGATTTTGATGCCGGCAACTGTATGGCATTTCTCCAGAAGTACAACCTTACAAATGAATTCAAGCTGAATATCGAGGCAAACCATGCTACCCTTGCCGCACATACCTTCCAGCACGAACTTGAGTATGCAGCTGCTAACGGTATGCTGGGTTCTGTTGATGCCAACCGCGGCGATATGCTGCTCGGCTGGGATACCGATCAGTTCCCCACAAACCTATACGACAGCGCACTTGCAATGTACACAATCATCAGGGCAGGCGGGTTTACTTCAGGCGGATTGAATTTCGATGCCAAGCTGCGCAGGCAGTCTATCGATCCGGTTGATCTTTTCTATGCCCATATTGCAGCTATGGACTGCTTTGCAAGGGGGCTCAAGATTGCCGAAAAAATGATCAACGACGGATCACTCGCTGAGAACCTCAAGAAACGCTATGCAGGCTGGGATGCCGGCTTAGGAGCTGAGATTGAGTCTGGCAAAGCAGATTTCGAAAAGCTTGAGCAATATACGATCGAAAACGGCGAGCCGGAACTGCAAAGCGGCAGGCAGGAAATGCTTGAAAACATCCTCAATGGCTACATCTAATAAAATATTATTTTGTAAAAGCGGCAAAGATTTATAAATCGGTTTTAATTGAAAAATTAAAAAAAAGTAAAATTCAATTTCGATATGGGAGCAGATATGAAGAAGGTAATGGTTCTTATTGTTAGTGCATTTTTGATAAGCTCATTTGTTTACGCGGAGAGTTATGAGTATCCTTTTAGAAATCCTGAGCTTAAAGTTGAAGACAGGATAGATGACCTGCTCTCTCGGCTGACTGTAGAAGAAAAGGCGTGGCAGATGGTTATGAATACCAGAGGCGTTGAAAGGCTCGAAATACCGAGTTTTCATTGGTGGAACGAATGCCTTCATGGTGTTGCACGTGCCGGCAAGGCAACGGTCTTCCCGCAGGCAATAGCTCTTGCTTCTACATGGAATACCGATCTGATGCACGAAATAGCATCGGCGATATCCGATGAGGCGAGGGGAAAATACAATTCCGACCCCGCCAGAAACACTCAGTACAGAGGCTTGACGATGTGGAGCCCTACTATCAATATCGCCCGTGATCCGAGATGGGGCAGAACCGAAGAAACCTACGGCGAAGACCCTTATCTTACAGGCTGTATGGGCTATTCATTCATCACCGGCCTCCAAGGGGATCATCCAAAATATTTGAAGGTTGCAGCCACACCCAAGCACTTTGTAGCTAACAATATAGAGGCAAAGCGTCATTCAACCCGTCCGTTTATCAGCGAAAGGGCTCTGCGTGAATATTATCTGCCGGCTTTCGAGAAGGCTGTTACCGAGGCAAAGGCCGAATCCATAATGAGTGCGTATAACGGCATCAACAACATCCCCTGCAGCACAAACAAATGGCTGCTTGAAGGGCTTCTTCGTTATCAATGGGGATTCGATGGAAGCGTTGTTACCGATGTTGGGGTTCCGGGTGATCTGGTGCAGTCTCACCGGATTTACGGCACTGCGCCGGAAACGGTTGAACCTATGATTGAGGCCGGTGTAAACGTGATTGATGACTTTCGCCCGGACTTCCCGAAATATATTATCGAGGCTTATGATAAGGGTATGGTAAATGATTCGCAGCTTGACAAAGCCCTCTATCCGAATCTGAGAACCCTGTTCAGGCTTGGATTCTTCGATCCACCTGAAGAGGTGCCGTTTTCAAAGATCTCCAAGTCTGTGGTGGGCTGCGATAAGCACATCTCGCTTGCCAGACAGGCCGCACGAGAGTCTATCGTTCTGTTGAAAAATGACAACGTAAATGGTAAGCCGCTTCTCCCGATAGACACCGGGAGGGTAAAGAGAGTAGCGGTTCTCGGTACTCACGCAACAGAGAATTATGTCGGCGGGTATTCGGGAACACCTGTCGGTGGCGATGTTTCGGTTTTGGAAGGTTTGAAAAACGGCTCGGGGCAATCCATAGCGGTCAAGCATGTTAGATCTTCCATCGCTATGGACGATATGAAGTCTGTGATTCCAACTTCAAACTACAGACCTCCAACAGAAGAAGAAGGAGAGCACGGATTAAGGGCTGAATATTACCCAACTCCGGATTTCCAAGGGAAACCATTTGTAAGGACAGTGAGAACTGTTGATTTCGACTGGGGCAGCTCCTCTCCTGACCCTATGATACCTTATGATAATTTCTCCGCTGTTTACTCAGGCAAGCTGATTCCTAATCAGACAGGCGTTCATACCTTCCTTACTGAGAATATTGATGACGGCGTAAGGCTTTACATTGATGGAAAGCTTGTCTTAGATAGATGGCAATTCCAGATCGGTGTGGTTAAATCTAAAGTGAGGCTTAAAGCCGGCGAAGAATACGATTTAAAGCTCGAATACAGAGAAGATGCCGGCGGAGCACAGGTACACCTTTATTGGCGGGAGCCGGATATCGACCCCGCTGAGATCCTGGAAAATGAGCTTGAGCTCGCTGAAAAGAGCGACCTTGTCGTTGTAGCTTTGGGACTGGACCAGAGATACGAATTTGAGGGCAGGGATAAAAACACGCTTGCCTTCCCTTCCGAGCAGCTTGATTTTCTCAAGAAGGTTTACGAGGTAAATCAGAATATCGTTGTTGTTCTGCAAATCGGAAGCCCTATGGCGATTACGTGGATGGACGAAAATATTCCTGCAATTGTTAATATGTGGTATCCCGGCGAGCAGGGAGGTAATGGCTTGGCAGATATATTGTTCGGCAAGAATTCTCCTTCCGGCAAGCTCCCTGCAACTTTCTTCGCCTCCGATGATCAGCTCCTGCCTTGGGACGATTATGAGCCTCAGCACGGAAGAACCTATATGTATTTTGATGGCAAGCCGCTCTATCCGTTCGGCTATGGTCTAAGCTATACTGATTTCGCATATTCCGATATTAACATAAGCAAGAGGTATGTTAATGAAGAGGATAATGTTACTGTAAAGTTTACTCTTGAGAATATTGGCTCAAAGGAAGGGGCTGAAGTAGTTCAGCTGTATGCGAGCAATGTGGAATCTCCAGTTTACCAGCCAAAAAGGCAGCTTAAGAGATTCAAGAAGGTTAATCTTATGTCTGGGCAAAGCAAAACTATATCATTCGACCTTGAGATCGGCGACCTGAATTACTGGGACAGCAAGACGAAATCATTCATTGTTGAGCCCGGTGAATTTGAAATTCTGATCGGCTCATCATCTGCTGATATTGAGCTGAAAGAAAGCATAACCGTAAAATAGGATTATGCTCCGGCTGAGTAATAAAGACCTTGCTTGGCCGGCTGGGAATTAAAAAATCTGAAAGCCGTTTTTGCCGGATATACCAGAAAACCAGAGGCGATCATTTGTCCACAGTTTCTGAGCATATCCGGCAAGCGGTTTTTGGAATATGTCTTAAAGAAGCAGCGATTTTGAAAGCCGATTCTTGATTAAGGCAGGCAATGTTCTTATAGCTGGTATAAAAAAATTACCGCTAAAACTCGTAGGAGAATTAATTAATGAAAAAGTTGCCGTGTTTTGTAGTATTTTTTGCCGCAGCTGCATTATCGCAGGCGGATTTGATTCCTAATGATGATTTTTCGGCTCAGCGTGATTACTGGAATTTCAGCACAAACGCATGGGTTGAAAACGCTAACCATCCCCAAAAGCCTGATATGCTTTGCGGACGCCTGGAAAATGGCGGCGGTATGGGAGCTCAGGATATCCGAAGCAATCTGTTTGCTGTTCCGCCTGTATCGGATTTCAGCTTCAATTTCAATTCCGGTATCTGGCAGCAGACCACCTCAGAGCTTCATCCCGTTTTTCAAGTGAGGTTCTACGGCTCCAAAGACCATGGAGATATGATTGGCCAGGTGAAGTTTGATGTCCAGAAAGATAGCGGTGACTGGTGGGGAATACTCACTCAAAACAGCGGTGATTTTCAAGCTCCCTCTGGAACAAAGTATATGGATGTTGTTTTCTCTGCCGGTTTACATAACCCGTGGGAAGGCGGCGCGCGTATCGGAAACGTTAAGCTCAACGCCAAAGGCAAACTTAACCCATCCGAAGGCGCTTTACCCTTATATTTTGACCTCACCGACCCTGGGGTTACCAAACGCCTTGATTACTGGGGTATGGACCAGACCTGGATAGACGGCTGGAATATGGAAGAGGCAATTACGCAAATCGGCCATGATGATTTCGATGTTGTCCGCATTAATTTCCTGGCCGTTGAGCCGCTGAATTATGATGCGGCAGGAGAGCCGCTTCTTACTCAAACAATGAAAGATTTTGTTGACAGGGCAATGGATCAGGCAATGCGAGCGCCGGGCGCCAATCTGGGAATGCATCTGACAGCGAAATCCGATTTACACGATTGGTATGTCGGTTCTGATGGACTGATTATTCCGGAACGCACCGTCGATGGTGCAGTGGCAATGATAAATTATATTGAAGACAATTATGGATACTCCATAGACCGCTGGGATTTTGTTGAGGTTATCAATGAGCCGGACTGGGAGTACCCCTACAGCAGCCCGCAGAATATGGCGGCTGTAATGGCGGAGTTTCGCAGTCGCGGCCAGCTTGACAGTGTACCATTGCTCGGCCCGTCCACCTTATCTTCGGATTCAGCTTACAACTGGTACTCTGCAACCCAGGGCTACACAGACATCGGCGGCACGCACGTTATAAACGGCTCTGTTGATTCTTTTAAAGGTTTCATTGAGTGGGTACATAATGACGGCAAGCCTTTTGTTAATCCTGAAGTACACAGTTTTGCAGAAATTATGATTCAGGCCGATTTAAGCGGAGACAGGCCTGGCGAAGGCGGGGTTTTCTGGGACAATGTAGTCCCTGCGGCAGGAAGATTTATTCAAGCCTGTAAGGGCAAGAGGATTGCTTATCAGATGGACGAGGTAACATGGAGCGGTACAAGTGTTTACAGGGATCTCCAAAACAGGGTTTGGCTGTTTGCCGGTTCCAGCGAGAGAAATGCAAAAAATTCGAAATGGGAGTTTATAAGCACAAATCGAGACGTTTTTATAAACGATTTTGGCCCATCTGTCCGAAAAACAATTACGATGGGCTCCCATGCCCACTGGCATGCAGAGCTTACTTGGGGCGACCGCAATCCCCCTTATTACTCTCAGTATGTTGATAATAGCGGAGAGACCGCAAGGATGGCTGTAATTGACGGCAAGCTCAACACAACTTCACCAAATGATACTGGAGCTTTCACACAATGGAAATTCCGTCCCACAGGAGCATTTTATTACATTGATAATATTGACGCTGGAGATGCAGGCCAAAGGTCTCGTTTAAGCGCATCAGAAATCCGCCGCGATGTTGGTCTTGTGCGGGATAATCAGAATGATAATTTCGTCAAATGGCAGTTGATTCAAATAGATGAAAGCTTTTTCCTGGAAAATGTGGGTATGCAGAGAGCAGGGCTCAAAAGCAGGCTGAAAGTTGAATCCGGTTCTGTAACTCTTACAGAGTCTTCTGATGAAGACTCCAAAGCTCAATGGAATTTCTCAGATACTGGTTCCGGCTATGCAAACCTGATAATAAACGGCGATTTTGAGGACGGCTGGATTTGCTGGCAGGGTGATGGAGACAATGGCGGGCAAGCGAGCCTCATCGAAGAGGGGGGAAATCATTTTATGTACATTGAAACCCAGACAGAGGGCAGCGCCCAGCTTCAGAGCCCATTAGTCAAGGTGCCTTCAGGGGCAAATCTGACATACAGTTTCAACTCCGGCATCTGGCAGGAGACATCTGCGGGGCATTCTCCTCTGCTGCAGATTATGTTTTACAATGAACTGGGCGAAGCAGAGGGCGGCTGGCTCGGTCAGGAGTGGTTGGACATACTGAGAACTCAGGGAGACTGGGCTGATGTTTCTACTTTGAACGAGGGCAGCATAAACCTGCCGGATGGTACAGAATATGTGCAGCTTCGTTTCCGCGGAGGATGGCCGAACGATTGGAAGGGCGGTTTCAGGATTGATAACGTTTCGCTCAAGCCCTCATATAACCCGGGAGATTTCAGCAAAGACGGCAGCGTGAACTTGCTCGACCTCTCTGCAATAGCTCAGGAATGGCAGACCATCTACGATACCTATGACTTGCGCGTCCTTGCTGAAAATTGGTTAAACGCAGGCAATTAGCTGCTGTTTAATTGCAGTCGGTAAAGCGGTTGTTTAACAATACTGATCTCAAAAAATTAATGCTAAATAAGGGAAGGGATAATAACAAATGAATGTGATATCTAAATCCAAGGTAAATTTATCTTTGGCGGCTGCTTTTATGCTCTGCTCAATAGCCGCAGGGCAGCAGTATCACGTCTCTAAAGACGGCAGTGATAGCAATGAGGGCTTTTTAAATGCCCCTTTTAAAACAATTTCCGCAGCCGCTAAGATTGCTCAGCCAGGTGATGTGATAACTGTTCACGAAGGAGTTTACCGTGAGCGGATCAATCCGCCGCGAGGGGGTGAATCAAATAAGAGGCGTATTGTGTATCAGGCAGCTGCAGGCGAGGATGTTGTGATCAAAGGGTCAGAGCGGGTTACCGATTGGGAAAAGGTTCAGAATGACACATGGAAGATAACCAAGCCCAACAGTTTTTTTGGTGGATTCAATCCTTATGATGATCTGATTTCAGGAGACTGGTTTGATGCGAGAGGCCGGGAACACCATACCGGTGCGGTGTATCTGAACGGTCATTGGCTAACCGAAGCTTCTGAGAAGTCCCAAGTTTTGCAGCCTGTGAAAAAACAGCCCATCTGGGCATATCGTCAGCCCTCTTCTTATCTGTTGAATGTGAACTGGATTAAGCCTGAGGGGGGAGAGAAAATTCCCGCCGCCGATTTCTCAACCCAGCATGGGGTTAGAAAGGAGCCTGCATCTCAGGGAGGTCAGTGCATTGCTTTTATCCAGCATGGCGACTGGGCGCGGTATGATGTTGATTTTGGAGAGAATGCCGGCCAGATAACTTTCGGTGCAGCTTCAGACACTACTGGCGGCCTTATAGAGATTCGTCTGGATTCTCCGGAAGGGAAGCTCCTGGGAACTGCTGATATACCAAATACCGCTGGATGGCAGTCTTGGGACAGCTTTACCGCCCGGATTAAACCCGTAAGCGGAAATCAGACCATTTGCTTAGTTTTTCTAAGCAGCGGTTCAAAGCCTGTTAAGAATCCTCTGTGGAGCCCCGAAATGAACTCTTCTAATTCAGGTTTATGGTATGCCGAAGTGAGCGATTCACAAACAACGATCTGGGCACAGTTCAAGGATGTAAACCCCAACAGGGAGCAGGTTGAGATCAATGTGCGCCAGACTGTTTTTTACCCTGAAAAGCCAGGGAGAAATTATATCACTGTACGCGGCTTCAAATTGATGCACGCTGCTACACCTTGGGCTCCGCCGACGGCCGAACAGATCGGACTGATTGGAACGCATTGGAGCAAGGGTTGGCTAATAGAGAATAACCAAATCAGCTACTCAACCTGTACAGGTGTTACGCTTGGGAAGTATGGAGATAAATGGGATAACACCTCCCAAGACACTGCAGTGGGTTATGTTCAAACAATTAAACGTGCAAAAGATAATGGATGGGAGAAAAATAATATCGGCCATCATACAGTGCGCAAAAATACCATTTCTCACTGCGAGCAGGCGGGGCTGGTCGGCAGTCTCGGCGCTGTTTTCAGCACGATCAAGGATAATGAAATTCACGATATTCACGTCCGGCAGCTGTTTTCCGGGGCTGAAATGGCAGGCATTAAACTGCATGCTCCAATTGATTGTTTGATCAGCGATAATCATATCTACCGTACGGCAAGAGGAATGTGGCTGGACTGGATGACTCAGGGAACTCGGGTAACGCGTAATTTATTCCACGATAATGATGTCTATGAGGATTTGTTTGTTGAGGTTAATCACGGGCCTTTTGTTGTTGATAATAACATCCTTCTTTCACGCAGAGCATTTTATGACAATTCGCAGGGCGGGGCGTACGTCCATAATTTGTTCGCTGGAGAGATTTTTAGAAGTGCTGAGTTCAACCGTGAAACGCCTTATCATAAGCCTCATTCCACGGAAATTGCAGGGCTGAGCAACATCAAAAACGGAGACAATCGTTTTTACAACAACATCTTCATTGGCGGCGATGGCCTTGCATCTTACGACAAGGCGATTCTGCCGGTATATATGGGCGGAAATGTCTTCCTGAATGGGGCTGAAGCTTCTGAGAGCGAGGAAAATCCGATTGTCTTACAGGACTTCGACCCTGAGTTAAAGCTTTCCAGAGATGATAGTAATATAGAGCTGGCGTTTCCCGAGTCTGCGGTTTCAGCGGATACTATGCTGATTACTACAGAAATTCTTGGCAGAACTGAAATTTCAGACTTGCCTTATCTGGACTGTGACGGCTCTAATCTAAAAGTTGATACCGATTATTTAAAAGCTCAAAGAAGTAAGGGCAATCCAACCCCGGGTCCTTTTGAAGAAATTAAAGAAGGCGATGTGAGCTTTAAAGTTAGGTAGTAAATAATTATTCGGCCGCTGCCCGCAAATTATGAAGATATTGAAAGTTAAATGATTTCTTTACAGTGAAATCAAGCAAAGGGAGATACGTATGCCAAAAGATGCTTTGAATTCTCGACAGCGTCTTCAAAAAACATTAAATCACGAACCCGTTGATCAGGTATGTGTGGACTTTGGAGCTACAGCCGTAACGGGCATCGCAGTTAGCACTTTATCAAAATTGCGTCAGACCGTGCTTGGTGAAAAGGATTATCGTGTCAAAGTTATAGAGCCTTACCAGATGCTTGGTGAGCTGGACAGTAAACTGATGGAGGCCTTGGGGATTGATGTTATGGGTGTCTTTGGGCCAAAGAATATGTTTGGCTTTGAAAATAAAGACTGGAAGCCGTTTACGCTATTTGACGGAACAGAAGTCCTCGTGCCGGGTGATTTCAATGTAACACCGGATGGTGAGGGAGGCTTATTCCTTCACCCGCAAGGTGATACATCAGTCCCTCCAAGCGGTCATATGCCGAAGGATGGGTTTTACTTTGATGCAATTTGCCGTCAAGAGCCGATAGATGAAGAAAAGCTTAATCCGGCGGATAACTGTGTTGAGTTCGGTGTACTTTCGGAGAGTGATATAGAGTATTATAAGAAGGAAGCCAAAGCTGCCGCAGAACGTGGGAAAGGGGCGGTTCTTACCTCTCCGGGTACGCCGTTTGGCGATATTGCTATGATTCCGGCTGTGGGGATGAAACACACTCCCGGCATTAGGGATGTCGAAGAATGGTATGTTTCAACTGTTGCGAGGCGGGATTATGTCTATGCAGTCTTTGAAAAACAATGCGAGATAGCCCTCGAAAATCTTGGGCTGCTTGCAGAAGCTCTCGGAGATGATGTACAGGCGGTTTTTACCACCGGCACTGATTTCGGAATGCAGACAGGGCTGTTCATTTCACCGCAGGCTTACCGTGATTTGTATAAGCCGTTTCATAAAGCGATTAATGATTTTATACATCAAAATACTTCATGGAAGGTGTTTATTCATTCCTGCGGAGCCGTAAAGCAATTGATTCCGGAGTTCATAGAAGCCGGGTTTGATATTCTTAATCCTGTACAATGTTCGGCTGCAGGGATGGAACCGCAGGAGCTAGTAGATCGCTTCGGTAAAGATATTACTTTTTGGGGCGGATTAGTTGATACTCAGAACACCCTGCCTTTCGGGACACCTGAAGAAGTTTACAGGGAAGTTTCTGAAAGAATCGAGATTTTTCAGCAAAAAAATGGCTTCGCAGCCACTTCGATTCACAATATACAAAGCAATGTCCCGATAGATAATGTCGTTGCAATGTTCAAGGCGCTTGGGCGAGATTTTTAAAGGTTTTAAATGACTGAAAATGGAATGAATACTGTTAATCAGCCCTCTGCAATATCGCAGGGAAGTTTGAGTTACGTAGCTGTTGTTGCGGCAGTAGCTGCCCTTGGCGGTTTGCTGTTTGGTTATGATACAGCGGTAATTTCCGGTGCGATTGGTTTTCTGCGCACCCGTTTTGAACTGAATTCTATGATGACCGGCTGGGCTGCCTCCGCTGCACTTGTTGGATGTATTTTCGGGGCTATGTTTGCAGGGACGCTTAGCGACCGTTTTGGCAGGAAGCGTGTTATGATGCTTGCGGGGGGAATGTTCTTTATCTCTGCGATGTGGTCGGCTATGCCTTATCAATTATTTGATTTTATTATCGCCAGGATTGTAGGTGGGTTAGGAGTAGGAGCTGCCTCAATGCTGTCGCCTTTGTATATAGCTGAAATATCCCCAGCCAGAATAAGGGGGCGGCTGGTTTCCTTAAACCAGTTTGCCATTATAGGCGGAATGCTGGTTGTCTATTTTGTAAACACTATGATTGCTCGCCAGGGCGGCGAAGCTTGGAATGTTGAGTACGGCTGGAGATGGATGTTCGGCTCGGAAGCGGTGCCGGCGATACTGTTTTTTGGTTTGCTTTTTTTGGTTCCGGAAAGTCCGAGGTGGTTAACAGAAGCAGGCAAAGAAAAGAAGGCGAGAAATATCCTTACAAAGGTGGGCGGCAGTGAGCATGCTGAAGCCGAATTAAAAGAAATAAAGGATACCATCGCAATGGAGAGCGGCTCGATTTGGGATCTGTTCAAACCCGGGATAAGGATGGCTTTGATTATCGGTGCAGGACTCGCCATCCTCCAGCAAATCACCGGAATAAATATCGTTCTATACTATGCTCCGGAAATTTTCAAAAACGCAGGATTGACAGCGGAATCGGCTCTTTCAGATACTGTTATTGTGGGAATTGTGAATTTAACCTTTACTGTTGTGGCTATTGCTGTTGTGGATAAGCTTGGAAGGAAGCCTTTATTGTTGATTGCAAGTGCCGGGATGGGGATAAGTTTGCTGCTGCTCGGCAGGGCAATTCGAATGGAACAGTTTGAAGGCCCATGGGTGCTGCTTTTTGTATTGACCTATGTTGCTTCATTTGCCGTAGCTATGGGGCCGGTTGTCTGGGTAGTAATATCTGAAATATTTCCGACAAAAATTCGAGGCAGAGCAATGTCTGTTGCCACTGTGTGTCTGTGGACAGCCTGCTTTCTTGTCTCTGTGTTTTTCCCTTATATGCTTGAAACCTTTAAAGGCTCGGTATTTTGGATTTATGCCGGCGTGTGCGGAGCAGCATTTTTGTTCGTTCTTTTCTTTGTGCCGGAAACAAAAGGCAAAAGCCTTGAAGAGATAGCCAAAAGCTGGTTGTAAAACGAGTGCATTTTTCAGCAGGGGAAGATTGAAATTAAACTAAGGCAGAATAGGCAATGTTTGTGAGGATTAAACAGCTTTTTTATTTGCGGAAAATGGCTTTATATTAACGCAAAATGGCCTTCATTTAGATGTTGATATTTCTTATATTTGTAAACTGAGCCCTCGTACTTGGCCGAAGACCTGCTATGAAATACTTAAAAATGTTTTTAATAGTACTCCAGCCTTTTTCAGGCAGAAATAGAGGTGATTTCAGGGGCTTGGATTTCGATGAGCTTTGATTTTTTAAACTGCTCTTATCATATGCGTAATACGGCATAATTTGGCAAAATTTGATTGGCTTTGAAAGCGTAAAAATTATGAATAGAAGGGTTTGGCTTTTTCTCAACAATACAGCAGGCAGGATTAGCCGCAGACAAGAAAGGAGATGTGATAAGCAGGTAGTGAGCAATGTCAAGTCCTGGTTTAAAGTTGACACTTTTCTTTTCTCTTTTCTATTACGATTTAACGATATATTCCGTAGTGGAGGGAGCCCGAAGGGCGACCGGAACGGAGGAATATATCACGCTGCCAAGTGCACCGCCTCTGGTATTCGATAGCCTAATGCTGCATGCGGGCGGCGGGTATTATAAAGCAACACCGCTTGTTTTACTGCCTCATAGGCATGTTCCTTTTTCGCAAAGGTATTGCACAAACCATATTCATGTTTCATTATTCCGTTAAGCCGCTCTGCCTTAGCATTTTCATAACAATGTTTATCTTCTGTCATGCTGATACCAATACCAGCTTCTTGGAGCATATCAATATAAGCATTGCAGCAGTACTGGCAGCCTCGATCGGAATGATGAACCGCCTTTGCTGAGGTGGGGATCTGCTTCAATGCTCGGTTCAAGGCTCTTAAACAACCCTCGGCCTCAAGACTATCACTGCAATCATAACCTATGACCTTGCGGCTGAAGGCATCCATTACAAGAGCAAGATAGACAAAACCCTGATCGGTGCGTATATAAGTTATATCACTTACAATTGCCTCATTTGGGCCTTGCAGATTCATATCTTTAAGCTTATTACTATAGACCCGAAACCTGTGCCGGCTGTTAGTCGTTGAGGTGCTGCGTCTTTTAGGCTTGATCAGCTTATTAAACTTGCCCATCAAATCGAAAAACCGATCTCGACCTATACTAACCCCCGCTTCTGATAAGTCCTCAGATATCAGCGACAAGAGCTTTCTGCAGCCTAATTGAGGCTGCAAGGAACGCTCCTGGTTTACCAAATCCATTATAAAAGCCTCATCAATAAGCTGCTTTTGACGCACTTTACGAGTCTTATAAAAATACTGGCGGCTTATGCCTGATGCGCAGCATATTTCAGTTATGGTTACTTTTTCTTCCTTTTCTGAAGCCCTTTTGTAAGCCTTGTGTGCCGTTTCGTATCTAGTTTTTTTTTGACTTCTTCACTGTCCAAGCCAAACTGCTCACAGGTAACTTCAAATCGAGAATCACTTACAAGCTTTTCTAAATAAGCATCTGCGAGAGCTTCTTTCAGCTCTTTGTTCTCTGCTTTTAATTGCTTTAACCGGTCATGTTCATCTGGTCTTTCCACGCGTATCCTCTTTGGTATTAAATGGTTTCGGCCGTATTTCTTAAGCCAACGCTTAACGGTGTGGCTTCCTGCTATTCCATAACGAATATTGGCTTCATTTATACATGAGAGTTTACCAGATTCAAGCTCATTTACCACTTGCAACTTAAATGCTTCACTATAACGAGTGCCTGTAGGTCTTTTGTCTTTCATAAATATTCCTGAAATTTAATTAACATCTATTCTGATATCTGTCAACTATACTCAGGACTAGACAAAAGCGTTTTTTAAAGGTGTGCTCGCGCTTATTTTAAGGTGTGAGCACAGTAAAGAAAATTGTGTAAATTGTTTTATTAATTTTTCGAGGGTAAAAAAATGGAAAAAGTAAAAAGTATTTTAATGTTAGCTGCTGTTGCAGCTATAGCAGTTAGTTCTCATGCGAATTATATTGCCAATGGTGATTTCGCAAACGGGACTGACAATTGGCCGGAAAGAGGCAACTGGGGCGGTGCAACTCTTACATTTGACAACGGTGAGTTGTACATGGACACTAATGCTGAGAATCTTGAAAACACTGAAGACTATGGGGCTAACGCACGCAGTGATCGCTTTTCGGTTTATCAGGGTATGCAGCTTGATTACAGCATTGACTATGCTACATGGATATCCTCGACCCCCCAGACTGAAGGGTATCTCTTCAGACTTCAGTTCTATGATGAACAGGAAAACTGGATTGGGGATACTGTGTTAGAAGAGATTACTGATCATACGGGGTTCAGTTGGAACACGCTCACAGGCCAGACTACAGTGGGGCTCGAAAATGCGGCGTTAGCTGCTGTTGAATTGAGTAACGGAACCTATAACAATTTCAACGGAGCTGTTAAGGTTGATAATGTTTCGATAGTTCCCGAGCCGGCTTCGCTTTCACTTCTCGGATTAGGCGCTGCAGCAATGATGAGGAAAAGACGCTCAGCGTAAAAACGTTATGTGAACTGAAGGGAGCCTTGATGGTATTCAAGCCCCTTCTATTAAATGAAATTCTTTAGTAAGGAGAAAATTATGAAAAAAAGCATTAGCTATTTTTTGGTTTTAGCTTTCATTGGGTTTATGGGTGTTGCCGCGGAGGCAAATATTCTGCCTAACGGAGACTTTGAAGCGGATCCGCCAGACCAGTATTGGAACAGCGGTACTGGGGGCAACGGTGTAGTTGATTTCTCTTATAACGACGGATATCTGCGTACAGACGCTGCCAGCGACCATGCTGATATAATAAGCGACAAATTCAGCGCTTCTGCTACAACATACAATTACAGCTTTGAGTATTCGGTAGACAATTTTTCCAGCGATGATTTGGCCGGTTTGTTTCAGTTGAGGTTTTTCGATTCCAGCGGCTCTTTTCTCGGCGAGGAGAATGTAGATCTGGCTGATACAGGGAGCTCAACAATAACAGCGAGTGGTTCAGCTTCAGCTCCCGCCGGCACTTCCACAGCTGATGTTCGTGTTAGTTTGGGTGTATTCAATGATTTCACCGGCGACTTGATAATTGATAATATTTTAATTGAGGCAGACCTTTGGATCGTTACCCAGCCGGAAGGTGTATTGGCAAATGAAGGTGATGATGTTAGCTTTACTGCTGAAGCAGACGCTGCTTCCGGAAATACTCCATCATACCAATGGTACAAGTCTGCCGATTCAATTATTGGCGGCGAAGATGACCAGCTGCTTTCCGGAGAGACAGCAGCAACATTGACTATTGCTGATGTAACATCCGCTGACACTGGTTTTTATTACTGTGAAGCATCAGTAAATTCAAGTACTATAACTACCAATGCTGCATTCTTGAGTTTTGGCGACCTTGTGGCGCACTGGAGTATGGACGAGGCTGATGTCGCGGGGTCAGACCCCAATTATTATTCCGATCTAACAGGTAACGGGCATAACGCAAATATAGAACAATCTGTACCGGTGAACTTTGTTGACGGCGTAGTAACAGGCGATCAGGATATTGAAAACTTAAAACCAAACGGTGCTGTTGAAATTGATCATCTCGCCGGAACAGCCAACGCTGGCACATTTGACCCTGCTGCAGAATCAGGCGAATGGTCGGTTAGTCTCTGGCTCAATTGGAACGATACAGGCCTTGATTCGGTTTACAACAATCTATGGTCTAAACGAGACGGCTGGGGCTTCGATTCTATTCAGTATATGGTGCACGTATATGATGATTGGGACGGAGCTGTAATTATGGAAACACCCGGAGGCGGCTGGATTGGTACCGGCGGCGGTGCAATAACACCCGGACAATGGCATCATCTGGTTATAACTTATGATTCAAGTCAGCGCGCTGAAATATGGCTGAACAGTGAACTTGAGGCTGCGAATGATAACTATGTTATGGGAACCAAGAGTGATGCCACGTTCTGGATTGGCCGCAATGACAGCACCGCAGAATGGTTTGATGGTGCAATTGATGACTTCAAGGTCTTCAACTATGCTCTCTCTGACACAGATATATACGACCTGTATTACGATGAGACAGGTGATCGCCGCTGTCTGGAGGAACTAAGGCCGGAAGTTGACCTGAATGGTGATTGCGTAGTAGATTTCGTTGATTTCTCTCTGCTTGCAGAGGAATGGCTGAATGACGGTAATTACACTCCACAGGCCTTCTAAATAGATTAATTGAATAAATCAATATAAGGAGAAAGATATGAATAAGACTTTTTATTTTTTACTGATATTAGCTATAACAGGAATTGCGCAGGCTAATCTTATTACTAACGGTGATTTTGCCGATGGTAATGCCAATTGGCCGGAAACCGGTTCGTGGGGTGGTCAAAACCTTTCATTCGCCAACGGTGAGCTGTACATGGACAGTAATGAAGCGAATCTTGAAAACCCTGAAGACTATGGAGCTTTTGCTCGCAGTGAACGGTTTTCGGTTTATCAGGGAATGGAGCTTGGTTACAGTATTGACTATGCAACATGGGTATCCGCTACTCCGCAAACCGAAGGTTATCTCTTCAGAATTCAGTGCTTTGATGATCAGGGAGACTGGGTCGGCGACATAGTCTTAGAAGAGATTACTGAACATACCGGATTCGGATGGAACACACTGACCGGCCAGTTTACAGTGGATTTTGCAAATGTTGCCGAAGCTGCTGTTGAACTCAGTAACGGAGTTTATAACAGTTTCAATGGCGCTGTTAAAGTTGACAATATTGCTCTGTTCGGACCGTCTGCATGGGACCCTGTGCCGGAAAACGGTGCTCAGGATGTTGGAACTGTCCAGAATGAAGCTTGTGATGTTGACTTGAGCTGGAAGACAGGGCTGAAAATTTCTGATCCGACCATTACTGACCCAAATATAGTTACCCACTATGTTTATCTCAACGATGGCAGCGGATGGACGCTTCAGGATGATGTAAACGCTGACGGCCCAACAGGGACATACACGCTGACAGGTTTGTCTTTCAATAAACAATACCTTTGGCGGATAGATGAGGGCGTTACCCTTGCAGGCGGCGGTGTAAGCGGGCCTGAAGACCCTGAAACCATTCAAGGGCCGGTTTGGTCTTTCGGCAGCTATGTAACCTTGTCTATTATTGAACAGCCCGAGACTGTGGTAGCTGATTCTGGAAGCGACGTGGACTTTACGGTCGCAGCCGAAACCTTGTTTGACTCAACAATATCCTATCAATGGTATAAGTCCGCAGATGATGTTGTTGACGATGGCGATCAGGCACTCACCAGCGAGGCTGCATTGACGCTTACTGATGTGGACTTGACTGATGAGGCATTCTATTACTGTGCAGTTTCTTCCGGTTCCCTTACACTTCATTCCGATGTGGTTTCACTCGGCATTCGCCGTAAATTAGCGCACTGGAGCCTTGATGACAGCGATTATACCGAAAATCAGTATATAGACCTCACCAGTTCAGGGATTGACGCCGCTGTTGGCGGAACTCCGGAATTTGTTGACGGTTTCGTAAACGGCGATCAGGACCCGAATACTTTAAAGGCCAACGGTGCTGTAAAGATTTATGAAAATGATGGTTGGGCAGATGCAGGAGCATTTAACCCGGCAGAATATTCAGATCAGTTTACTGTTAGCGGATGGTTCAAGTGGACTCAGCACAGCGATCCGAGTGTTGACTGGAATGTACTCGTTTCTAAACGCGACGACTGGACCAGCAATGATGATAATATGTTCATGGTTCTTGTTGACGGCCCTGCAAAGCAGCTCGTAATGCAGTCGTGGGGAGATGGTTACGTTACCTCCGGTCAGGATTCAGTACAGCCGAATGAATGGTATCATTTCGCAGCAGTTTACACCGGCGAAGTCGGCAGAGTGTATCTCAACGGCCAGTTTGCAGGTGAATCAGACTATCCGATGCAGGGCGGCGAAGACTCCACATTCTACATTGGCAGAATTGGCGATGACATCGGCCAGCGTTTTGATGGTGCACTTGATGATATTCAGGTGTATAATTACGCACTGAGCTCGGAACATATTGCCGGTTTGTATCAGGACGAAACGGGCGAAACAATTTGCCTGAAAGATCTTGTATGGTACGATCTGACAGGCGACTGCGCCGTTAATATGGATGATTTCATGGTAATGGTAACCCAATGGCTCGATTCAGGAATGTATCCTGCCGAATAAAACATTTTCAGGGAAGGGGTTCCGGATTTTCCGGAGCTCCCCCTTTTATAGTTCTTAAGAACGAGTTTTAATAGCTTTCGTAAAGCAGACTGCAGCTACGTATGAATCGGTCATTGACAAAATTGATAACAGTAGAAAGAATGCAAATGAAAAATAAATATGTTAAATTAAACAGCGCTTTTACGCTAATCGAATTGTTGGTGGTCATTTCCATTATCGCTTTGCTTATGGCTATTCTTATGCCTGCATTATCACAGGCAAGGCAAATGGCAAAAACGCTTGTATGTGAAAGCAATATACGTGGTTTGAACGTTGCTTGGCATACATACGCCTCTGACAACGACAGCAAAATTCCAGGGGCAAACGTGTACAATCCAAAAGAGCAGGAGTGGATACAGACCAATAAATGGGACTGGGCGTGGGCTCCTTGGAACAGTGAAGGCCAAAGGGGCGGCGGGGCAATAATCGACAGCCCAACTATTGAGCATCGCAAGGAAGGTATTCGGCTTGGAAGCCTCTTTCCTTACACAGAAAGCGTGGACCTTTATCACTGTCCTTCCGATAAATCAGGCAATTTCAGAACATATTCTATCCCCGACTCTCTCAATGGAACTTTAGACTGGGGTTGGACTCACCTCGAGCGAACAGTCCAGATTTCTTCGCCAAGCACAACCTATAATTTTGTTGGAGAGTATGACGGCCGCAACTTCAATCGCGGCTCTTGGGCACTCGGCCCATATAAACAAAGATGGCAAGACCAAACCTGGCATGATCCGATCTCCGTCTGGCACAGAGGCAATACTAATTTTGGTTATGTGGACGGTCATGTTGAAACTAGGAAATTGAGCGATGAAACCGTTGAGGCATTTGAACGTCTCAGGGCGCATCCGGGGACATTTACTCCAGTAACTGATGAAGGTAAAGCGGATATGAAGTATATGCATGACGGTTGGCCTGAACCCTAATAAAGAGTCATAAAATAATACTCGGGCCGCTTCCTTGGCGGCCAGAGTTAGAAGAAATTTATTAACGTAAACAAAATCTTGAAAATGTTTTTCAGGAATTAGACATTCCCTGTCAGCCTTCTGGCACAATATCTTGCAGTTAAACCTCACGGCAATTAGGATTAATTTATGGCATTAAAAAAGCAAGCGGTTATAGCAGTTCTCCTTATGTATCAGTTTGGCGGAGCCGCTGTTGCCGGCGAGGATTGGGTAGGCGGTGATACTGCAACTAATCTGATTCTTAACGGCAGCGCTGAAAATGATTTTTATGGTTGGAATCATTCCTATGGGGTGAGTATAGTTAATGACGGCACCGAAGGAGTTCAGTGTTTTGAGCTAAAACGCAACTTCTCAGACCGTTACCAAGATCTTCTCAGCGATGAGATAAACGTTACTGGCTGCGGGGAAATAATGATTCGATTTGCCATCATGGCAATGGATGGGGCAAGCAGCGATGCGCAAGTTGATGTTCGCTTTTCCAGCCATAATGAATTTTTAGGGCAGGAGCAATTCGCACTTGATGCCGGAATTACTGAATGGACTTATGTTTCGCATATAGTTCCAGTGGAGGAAGGTGCTGATGTTGTGGATGTCCGGTTCATGATTGATGAATCAACCGAGGGAACTTTTCGCGTTGATGATATAGCTGTTTATCGAGCCCCTATAGATTTTGGCATTGCCCCTCCCGACCACCTCTATGTGATTGATTTTCATTCTCAGTATCTAAATGATGCCAAACGAATAGCCCTTACTTCGTTGCAGGGGATTTTGGCACAGAATAAGCCTGAGTTGTATTTTATAGATGGAGGCGGAAGGTATCAAATGTATCTGGATGACTTGAAAAACAGATACGGCATAACTACCACCAGGAATGACTACTTATCTTTTTACCTTGATCAATATAAAGATGACCTTGCCGGCTACGTGCTTTATGATTTCCAAGACAGCGACTCGTTCAGCGCAGCTATGTCTTTGACTGGGGTGCTGAGGGCTGTTCCTCTGGATGTTTCGCTTGAAAGCGATGTAAATAGAAGATGGCCGGAGCTGCAAAAGCTTGTCGACTGCAGAGGCAAAACAGAGCAATGGGTTTATCAAAATTATTGGCACAGGCTCAACCATAATGCAATAACGATTCAGGATACCGATGAGAGCAGCAGAAAGTTTTTCCTTCGGGATTTGGGAGCAGCTTCCAAAGCAATTTCATGGTGGAACATCGATTACTCTGCAACCCAGCAGGTGTTTGAATCAATGAATCCTAATTCCTCTGTTTGGGGTTGGGATAATCCGGCAGCCCCTGGCGAATTGAGCGCAGTAGATTTTCACAGCCAGAACAGCCTTTTTCAGGTACCAGCAGACTGGATGCTTAACCTTTCTACATTTGCCGGAATGGCCTCTTATGAACCGGAAATAGAATTGAAACAGCCTGCGGGCGATAAGGAGTATGAAAAGAAATCTGATGTTCACCATGTTGCTTTTATGATGAGCGATATGGACAATATCAACGTCGTGTTTCATCCGCTCTCAAAATGGTTCGACCCACAGTATTTCGGTCAGTTTCCAATGGGCTGGGGCATGCAGGCTTCTATGGCTGAAGTAGGCCCTTCTGTGATGGATTGGTGGTACCGTAAAGCCAATGAGAAAAATTCCTTCTCTGCATATTCAGGACAGGGATATATGTACCCTTCCAAATTTCCCGAGCTTGATGGGTATTCAACCGTGCTTAATAGTTATATGAAAAAGGGAGACCTTGAGTCGCTGGTTATTTTAGACAATTATTCCGATGGATGGGATAAACCTCTAACATTCAGCGGTTACAAGGATTTTGCAGGCAACTACACCCGCTTTGACAATTTAAAAGGTTTGTTCTATGTAGATGTTGCAGGGGATTATGCCCGCTATGACGGTGATATGCTGTGGTTTGACGGCAAGCCTATGGTAACCACCAGATTTACTTTATGGGATTCACCTCAGTATGATGGTCTTAGCCGAACGGGTGAACAATTGGCAAACAGTATCAATCAGTTAGCGGCAGATTCTACCAGTGAGGAAGGTTATAGTTTTGTTATAGTCCACGCATGGAGTTATGGTCTTGAGGAGGTGCATAATGCTATTCAGGATTTTGATGATAACGTCAGGGTTGTAACACCCGATGAAATGATAGATCAATTGTATTTTAACACAAAAGCAGCATACTGGCCGCTTGAATTAGACACTGAAAACCGCTTTGCAGATAATCATTCTTACGAAAAGTTCGGCAGTCCCGAATTTACTTCTGAGGGCGAAGCCAAAAGAGGTATTAGTGCAATACGCTTTGACGGCGATGATGACAGCATAGACTTTGGCAATCAAGCAGGCTCATCCGAATGGCTCACAGCTGCCTTCTGGATGAAATCCAGAAGACTGCAGCTTCAGGTTCCCGTTGATAAATTGCCTAACGATAACAGCGGCACCGGCTGGAATGTTAAATTGCGTGAGACCGGTGAGATATGGTTCCGCGTTGGCAGTGAATCCAATCATCAAACCATTATGGCAGCAAACGGCTATTCGCCGGGTGAGTGGGTGCATGTCGCCTGTACACTGAATGAAAACGAAGGTCGGCTTTATATAAATGGCGAGCTTGCTGCAGAACGAACTGATATCGTTCATTCGCCAGCGAATACCTCTGTGCCGATTCGAATTGGCAAACCCGCAGAAGCTGCGGTTGAGGAAGCTTTCTTTGGAATACTTGACGATGTGGTCATATACGGCAGACCTCTTTCCCACGAAGAAATTAGATCTCTTATGAATGATGGCCCATGTTCTCCGTATCTTAAGGGTGATTTGAATAAAGACTGCCGGGTGGATGAAACTGATCTCTTTCAGTTTGGGGAAAGCTGGCTTGAAAAAGGCGAAGGGATTTCTGCAGATTTTGACCAAAATCAAAGCGTTGACCTCAGGGATTTTCCTTATTTCTCTGAAGGCTGGGGGAAGTAAGAAATGCTCCGTATGTCTATAATGTTGAAGATAAAATTGGCAATAATGCTTTTGATCCTGTGTCTGGCTGGAAATTTTGCAGTCGGAGATTCGGAATGGACTGGGGGCGATACATCCACCAATCTGGTTCTTAACAGTGGCTCTGAAAACGATTTTTACGGCTGGTATTCTTCTGAAGGTGTCAGTATCAGCAATGATGGTATTGACGGTTCAAAGTGTTTTTATCTTGAACGTCAAAGCTTTGCTGGTAATACAGGTCTTCGCTGTCATTGGGTCAGTGTAACCGGTTCTGGACAGATGCAGGTTCGTTATGCCTATAAAGCCATACCCGGTGCAACTGGCGATGCGAAAGTCCAGATACGTTTTTTTGATTATAATGATAATTATTTGGGACAGGATGAATTTGTGCTGGACGCTGATAATACAGACTGGACTTATGTTTCCCATATGGTTAAAGTCAAACGGGGAGCAAATAAGATGGACCTCCATTTTGTGATAGATCAGCCGGTTGAGGGTGCTTATTGTATAGATAATGCAGCTGCTCATCGCGCTCCTCTGGATTTCAATTTTTCTGCCCCTGACCATCTCTATGTAATTGATTATCATTCTCCTGACCTGAGCGAAGTTGAGCGGGTGGCACTTATAACGCTTCAGGGTATTCTGGCTCAAACAAAACCCGAAATATACTTCTTAGACTATGAAGATGGAAGATATGCCCTTTATTTAGATGATATGAAAAACAGGTACGACATAACTACAACAAGAAGAAATAATTTTTCTTTTTATATAAATGAGTATAAAGATAACGTTAAAGGCTATATACTTTATGACATTGACAACAGTGATTCTTTCAGTGTCGCTATGTCATTGGCGGGGGTGCTTAAAGCCATCCCTTTGGATGTCTCACTTGAAAGCGATATAAATCGCAGATGGCCGGAGCTGCAAAAGGTGATGGACTGTAGAGGTAAAACAGAGCAGTGGCTTTATGATAATTATTGGGATCGGTTTAACCATAATGCTATTATAATGCATCATACGGATATGCATGAAAAACCTTTTCTACGAGACTGGGGCGCAGCTATCAAAGCGATGTCTTGGTGGAACGATGATTATTCGATTACCGAGCAAGTGATTGATTCACTGCACGATAATTCATCAGTCTGGGGATGGGGCAATCCTGCTCTGGATGCAGGGGAATTGAACATGGTAGACTTTGTCAGCAGCAAAAACGTGTTTCAGGTTCCAAGCAATCATATGCTCAATCTTCCAACATTTGCCGGAATGGCATCATACGAACCGGAAATAGAACTTGAGCAGCCTATCAGTGATAAGGAATTTGAAAAACGGTCTGATGTTCATCATGTGGCTTTTATGATGAGTGATATGGATAATATCAATGTATTGTTTCGTCCACCTTCTGGATGGTTGGATTCAGAATATTTTGGTCAGTTTCCAATGGGCTGGGGAATGCCGGGTGCTATGGCCGAAATCGCCCCAACTGTTATAGATTGGTGGTATCGAAATGTACCGGAGACCGACTCTTTTTCTGTACAAGGTGGTCTAGGATATATGTATCCCTCAAAGTTTTCAGCTCTGGATGCGTATTCAACTGTACTCAATGGTTACATGAAGAATGCAGATATTGACACGCTGGTAATTCCAGATAATTACTCGGACGGTTGGGATAAACCTTTAACCTACAGCAGCTACAAGCAATATGCGAATAAATTCACCCGTTTCGATAATTTGTCAGGTTTGTTCTATGTAGATGTTGCAGGGGATTATGCCCGCTATGACGGTGATATGCTGTGGTTTGACGGCAAGCCTATGGTAACCACCAGATTTACTTTATGGGATTCGCCTCAGTATGATGGTCTCAGCCGAACGGGTGAACAATTGGCAAACAGTATCAATCAGTTAGCGGCAGATTCTACCAGTGAGGAAGGTTATAGTTTTGTTATAGTCCACGCATGGAGTTATGGTCTTGAGGAGGTGCATAATGCTATTCAGGATTTTGATGATAACGTCAGGGTTGTAACACCCGATGAAATGATAGATCAATTGTATTTTAACACAAAAGCAGCATACTGGCCGCTTGAATTAGACACTGAAAACCGCTTTGCAGATAATCATTCTTACGAAAAGTTCGGCAGTCCCGAATTTACTTCTGAGGGCGAAGCCAAAAGAGGTATTAGTGCAATACGCTTTGACGGCGATGATGACAGCATAGACTTTGGCAATCAAGCAGGCTCATCCGAATGGCTCACAGCTGCCTTCTGGATGAAATCCAGAAGACTGCAGCTTCAGGTTCCCGTTGATAAATTGCCTAACGATAACAGCGGCACCGGCTGGAATGTTAAATTGCGTGAGACCGGTGAGATATGGTTCCGCGTTGGCAGTGAATCCAATCATCAAACCATTATGGCAGCAAACGGCTATTCGCCGGGTGAGTGGGTGCATGTCGCCTGTACACTGAATGAAAACGAAGGTCGGCTTTATATAAATGGCGAGCTTGCTGCAGAACGAACTGATATCGTTCATTCGCCAGCGAATACCTCTGTGCCGATTCGAATTGGCAAACCCGCAGAAGCTGCGGTTGAGGAAGCTTTCTTTGGAATACTTGACGATGTGGTCATATACGGCAGACCTCTTTCCCACGAAGAAATTAGATCTCTTATGAATGATGGCCCCTGTTCACCGTATCTTAAGGGTGATTTGAATAAAGACTGCCGGGTGGACGAAACTGATCTCTTTCAGTTTGGAAAAAGCTGGCTTGAAAAAGGCGAAGGGATTTCTGCAGATTTTGACCAAAATCAAAGCGTTGATCTCAGAGATTTTCCTTATTTCTCTGAAGGCTGGCAAAAATAATTGCTGCAGAATTTTTAGTCTGCGTTTGCAGGCTGTTTGAATTGTTCAAAATAAGTTTTGCTGATTAGTAATTGTAAAATCAGCATTTTCGTTAATAAATGAGTGATAAATTTTAACTGGCTTAGGGTTTGCGATGAGAATTGATTAAAGCTGAGCTCTTTTATGCTAAGGAGCATCATTTTAATTGCTTAAATTTATCCAGACCGTATCTATTAGGAGCAAATTATGAAAGTAAAAAGATTAGCGTGTTTTATTGTTGTCAGTATTCTCGGAGCTGCTGCTTTGGCTGAAGAAATTGACTACGGTGCAGACGAAGTTAATGCGATGCAGGAACGAAGAGATATGGTTAAAGTGGGGAAGTCCGATTATGACTATCTGGCTTTGAAGAATCACAAAGGTCCCAGTGGTGTGCCGCTCGGCGGTATCGGTACAGGTTGCTTTGATATTGCTCCAAACGGAGCTTTCACTCGTATCGCTCTGAATAATACTCACGAAGCAGGAGTGTTGAAAGATGTGCAGGGCAGTTTCCTGGCTTACTGGAACGGAGAAGATGCAAAACTCCTGCAGCTCAATAGCGTTGCCGGTATGGATACGGTGGACAACGTTACCTATAAAGGGCTTTTTCCCACAATCAAATGCGATTACGGCAATGGTGTTACACTCAACGCTTACTCCGGCCTTATTCCCCATAACATCAAAGATTCCTCGCTGCCTGTTGCTTGGCTTGATGTTACTGTGAAAAATATCACTGGCAAAGACAGTGATTTCAGTGTTGCATTTTCTTGGGAAGACATTATCGCAAGAGGAATCTCTGACTACGCTGACCCATCTATATTCAATCAAGTTAGCAATAATGCTTGGGGGCTGAATACAGTAAAAGACCAGCACCCCGAAAAAGGCTTACAGCCTATGGAAAAGCCGCAAACCCGCGTTGCCCCCCTGAAAGTGGGCAGTTTCTCAGGGCTCTTGCAGTATTCAAAAAAGCTTAAGCCATCAAAAATGACCTACCAGAACTATAACAACAAAACAGCAATTCTTGCTGAAAAAACTTCAGGTGCTGAAATAACCTTTCTTCCCGAATGGAAAGTTGATAATCCTCAAACGTGGAAATCTTTTGTAAAGTCAGGCGAGTTTGATCCTGATATGAGCCAGCCTCTCTCCTCGCATGGCGAAGGAGCTGCTGCTTCCGCTGTTGCTATAAAAACGCATCTTAAGGCTGGCGAATCCAAAACAGTCCGTTTTATGCTGGCATGGTTCGCTCCCGAATACCGAATTGACCGTGAAAAAGCCGATCCAGTTACTTATTTCGGTTCGGCTGATTACTGCCGGTATTACCATAACTATTTCGATAATATTAAAGAGCTTGTTTCCTATGCAGCAAAAAATCGCTCGAGAATTCTCAGGAAATCACGTGAGTGGCATAAACCGGTTCTCGATTCAACTATGCCGGATTGGCTCAAATTCAAGCTGATAAACAGCGGCTACGTTATTTATACAAACTCTATTCTCAACAAAGCTGGAGATTTCACCGTGATGGAGGGTATGATGGGCGGATTGGCTGGTACTATGGACCAGCGCATGAGTTCGCATCCGTTCTTCCAAAAATTCTTCACAGAAATAGACCGTTCTGAAATGGAGCTGTTCGGCCATACGCCCGGTTCGATGGACCAAATTCTCCACTTCGACGGCCACTACTACATCGGTATTGCCTCCAGAGACGGCCAAACTCCAACCCCAGAGGGCTGGATGCTTGATAATTCCGGCAGTTGGCTCGTGCAGCTTGCAAAAGAATATCAGCAGACAGGAGATTTAGAATACATAGCCCAGTTCCGCGATGAGATTAAGGGTGCGGTTGCTTTCCTGAAAGAAAGAATGCTCTACGACTTGGAGATACCCGTTGGCTACACTACCTATGACGATTTCTGGCATCCGGAGATTTATTCATACACCGCAACAACTTATCCGGTTTTCATGGATGCCGCAGCGGTTCTTTTTGATGCCCTGGACGAGAATCAGCTTGCTCAAGAATGCCGATATCAGAAGGAAAGAAGTGTTCAGGATGCTGTTAATTATTTGTGGAACGGTGAGTATTTTGCCTATGGATGCGATCCTGACGGCACGAACCGCCTTGATGATGTGATGTTCAGCGGGCAGTTGGCGGGGCAGTTCGTTTCCCGTTATTGTCAGTGGAACGAGAATTTCCCTGTTGAGATGGTCAAATCTTCAATTATCGCCCAGCTGAAAACAAATGTCGGTAATTCGGTTGATTATTATGCACCTAAAGTATGGGATATTCCAGCCAAGCAGGCCGAACAGGGCGATTACGGCAAGTCAACCTGCTGGCCGTTTTATCTTGAAAGCTATACTGCTATGGCCGCAATACAGGCAGGATTTTTGCAGGATGGTCTGGACATCATGAAACACATCCAGCTTGTGCATCTGCGCAACGGCTGGACATGGACGCAAAATCTATGGCAGCCGGATGAGGTTACTTATATGACAGCTCCGGTAACATGGTTTGTAACAGATGTGCTTGCTGGAGCGGGCGTTGATGTTACAAAAAACACTTTGTATCTTGCTCCAGTTTCAATGGAAAAGCAAGGCAAGGTGAAGTTGCCCCTGTTCTATCCTAAATTCTGGGCTGTTGTAACGCTTGATAAAAATAACAAAACTGCGAGCCTCAAAGTAACCAAAACCTTTGGCGAAGAGAAATATAAAATCGATCGCTTAATCTGTCGTCCTGTCGGAAAATCATTTGCTCAGCAGAAGGTTTTTGATATTAGCCCTGTAACTCTCAAGGCCGGCAAAACTATCGACTTATCTGAGTTTTATAATGCAATGACAGATGCCGAAATACATGAACCTATTCTCGACAAAATTGAAATAGTTCCGTTTAAGGAATATAAGCCCGCAAAATCATTGAAGTATCCCGAGATAAAATCAGCTCAAGACTTCTTTGTTGACAGCGTTGAAGTAAGTCTCGAATCTGAGAAGGGCGATATATTCTATACACTTGATGGATCTGACCCGCAAACTGATGGAAAAGAATACACGACTCCGTTCAAAATAGACACCGAGACAACGGTTCTTGCTATTGCTTCCAGCGACGGTTTGTACAGTCCTGTCCAAAGCAAGACCTTTACCAAGGCCGAGCCCCTTGCTCCGGATCTTGAGAAACCTGTCCGATTCAGATATCAGCTTTATAAGGGGTATTTCCAGAAACTTCCGGACTTTGCATCTCTTGAGCCCGTTAAAAGCGGTATTGCAGTTGACAGCAATGTAAAAAGGTTCAGATTTAATGACAATTTTGCAGTTCTTTATAAGGGCTCCTTAACTGTTGAAAAAGATGGTGTTTATACTTTCAGCATTCGTTCAGATGATGGTTCTCGCCTAACTGTGGGCGGTAAAGTATTGGATAATGACGGCGTGCATGACGCTGCAGATACGAAAACCATGACTGTTCCTCTAACTAAAGGTATCTACTCGGTCAAGGTAGAGTATTTTGAGAACGAGGGCGGAGAACTGCTTGAGGTTAAGTGGAAGCCTTCCGGTTCTGATTCAAGAGAAGTTCCGATTTTTTAATCTGAAGGGCTTGTGCTAAAACTGTTCCGCAGTAAGATATGCCGTTTTGCAAAACTGCGAACGTAAAGACGTATAATGTATATACATAACTCGCTAAAAGGTGAATTTGATGAAGAACTGTACAATATTGATTGCAGGCATGGTTTTATCGGTCTGCTCCTTATACAGCTATGCGGATAACGATGTGAGGCTTGTAACAGACCGAAGCCTTGAGTTGACGGGATTTCAGGACAGCAGGCCGTATTCTCCTGAATGCGATTTCCGAAATGATTTTGCAATGGTTTATGGTGCTTCCCGATCCGATCTCATTGATGATTTGCAGTCTTGGAAGCAGAAGAATTATCTCCCGCACCTGATGACGGGAATAGCGTGGGGGCAGTACTCGGACTTCAGGGATTTTGAGGGCAGCTCAATTATGTCTCTCTCTCAAGTTCATGCTGATGGTTCGCAAAAGCTCCACGGACATATGAATCCTTACATTGTCCCCTCAATCGAGTTTGCAGACTATATTACCGAAAAGCTTAAAGCTGCAATTGATGCAGGAGTTTTAGCTATACACCTGGAGGAGCCGGAATTTTGGGCTTATACAGGGTTTTCTGAAAAGTTTCAGAAGGAATGGAAGCTTTATTACGATGAACCTTTTACCCGCCCGGACTCGTCCATCAATGCTCAATACAAGGCAAGTCAGCTGAAATATTACCTTTACACACGAACCATTCGGCGTGTAGCTGAGGCCTGCAAGGATTACGCCCTTAGAAAACACAATAGAGAATTGAGGATCTATGTTCCAACTCACAGCCTCATTAACTATACCCATTGGAATATTGTTTCTCCCCAGTCTTCTCTGATCGATTCGGACGTTATAGACGGCTGTATTGCTCAGGTCTGGACGGGTACTTCCAGAACTCCGAATGTTTACGAGGGCAAACGGGCAGAACGCACTTTTGAAACTGCTTTTCTGGAATATGGAGTTATGCAGGAACTAGTTCGCAATACTGATCGGCGTTTGTGGTTTCTTCACGATCCAATCGAGGATAATTCAGGCTATGGCTGGGACGATTACAAATATAATTATAAAGCAACATTGATTGCTTCGCTGCTCCAGCCCCATATATGGCGTTATGAAATATGTCCTTGGCCGCATAGAGTCTTTAAAAGAAGTTATCCCAGAGGCTCAGAAAACGCCAAACCGATACCTGATGATTATGCAGCCACGCTCTGCACAGTCTTTAACCAGCTTCGAGATATGCGTCAGGAAGAGATTGAATGGGTAAATGCAGCTCATGGGATCGGAGTTTTGATTGCTGATTCGGCTATGTTCCAAAGAGCAGAGCCCGTTTTCCGTGAGGCAGCAGAGAATAAGGACAACCCCAAAAGGGCCAGCGAATCAGAAATTGAGGATTTCTCTGGTTTTTACGGTTTGACGCTTCCGCTTCTAAAACACGGAATACCTGTTCAGACCGTTCAGCTGGATAATACAGTAAGGTTTGCCAATTACCTCAAGGACTATAAGGTTCTTGTTCTCAGCTACGAATTTATGAAGCCGCAGACACCTGCTGTTAATCAGGCCTTGGCCGAGTGGACTGCCCAGGGCGGGGTGTTGGTTTATGTGGGAGCTGATGAAGACCCGTTCAATAATGTCTCTGAATGGTGGAATAAGGGCGATAATAACTATGCCTCACCGTCCAAGCATTTACTGGAACTGTTGGGCATAATGCCTGATGCAGAAGCAGGGAATTACGGCTTTGGAGAGGGAAGGGTTTTCTTGGCGCGTAAGCACCCCGCCTACTACAGCCGCTCTGAATCAGCTGCTGATGAATATCGCTCAATTTTGATAAAGGCAGCTAATGCAGCGGGCATGCAGTTTAATCGAAATAATTACCTCCAGCTTAATCGCGGGCCTTATGTAATAGCGGCATGCTTAGAAGATTCAATAAGTGATAAGCCGCTTGAGCTCGAGGGATTGTTTGTCGATCTGTTAGAAAGCCACCTGCCTGTGAAGAAAAAAGTATCAGTAAGGCCCGGCCAGCGCATTTGGCTCATGGATTTGAAAAAACTTAAGAAGAATAAAGCCCAGCCAATAGCCTCTGCAGCGAGGATTGAGAGCTGGGAAAAACTTGACGATGGCATTCAATTAAAACTGTCTGCTCCAAGAGATGTAGAAATTGTTTCCCGAATTCGTTTGCCTGAAAAGCCGGCAAGAATGCTTATAGATAATAAAAAGTTTGCTGATTTTTCATGGCATAAAGAGAGCAAAACCTTATTTTTCAAATCGCCTGCTTTTGAAGAAATTCAAAGCGTCAATATTTTTTGGTAAGAACTCAAAGAGATTCGTAAAATTGGAGAAATCTAAATGAATATAATTTATAAATACGTTGCATTATCGCTCCTAATCGCTTTTTTTGTTTGTACTCCGGTAATGGCTGAAGAAAGTCAATCGCCCTTGGATTATGTAAATCCGCTGGTAGGCTCTGATTCTGCATTCGAATTTTCCAACGGCAACACTTATCCTGCGATAGCGCTTCCTTGGGGCATGAATTTCTGGACCCCTGTAACCAACACCGACCAGAACAACGGCTGGTGCTACAACTACGACGACTACAAGATCTGCGGCTTCAAGCAGACCCATCAGCCTAGCCCTTGGATCAACGATTATGCCCGCTTTGCACTGATGCCGGTAGTCGGTGAGCTTTCAGTTAGGACAGAAGAACGCTCAAGCTGGTTTTCTCATAAGGCCGAAACGGTAAAACCGCATTACTACAAGGCTTATCTGGCAGATTATGATGTTACCGCCGAGATCACTCCTTCCGAAAGGGCGGCTCAATTTCGCTTTACATTCCCCGAATCAGATGAATCCTACGTATTGCTGGATGCCTTCAATCAGGGCTCATACGTAAAGATAATCCCCGAAAAGCGAATGATCAAAGGTTACTGCCGCAACAACAGCGGGGGCGTACCTGATAACTTCCACAACTACTTCGCAGCGGTTTTCGACAAGGATTTTGAAGAGGTTTCAACTTGGAGCGACTGGAACATCAGGAAGGGCAGCAGTGAAGAGAAGGGCAAGCACGTCGGTGCAGCAGTCCGGTTTAAGACCATCAAGGGCGAGCCTGTGAACGTTAAAGTGGCCTCTTCGTTTATCAGTCCTGAGCAGGCAGAGCTCAATCTCAAACGAGAAATAGGCAATGAAACTTTCTCTCAGACCCGCTCCAAAGCTAAAGATATTTGGAATTCCCAGCTAAACAGGATCAAGGTTAAAGGCGGCACTGAAAAGCAATTCGGCAATTTCTATACAGCCCTTTACCGCACTCTTCTTTTTCCGAGGAAGTTCTATGAATTCGATGAAGACGGCGAGATGGTTCATTACAGCCCTTATAACGGGAAGGTGCTTCCCGGCTATATGTTCACAGACAACGGCTTCTGGGATACATTCCGCGCAGTCTTCCCGTTTTTCACAGTAATGTACCCTGAGCTCAACGCTGATATTATGAAAGGCCTTGTAAACACCTACAAGGAGAGCGGCTGGCTTCCGGAATGGGCAAGCCCGGGGCACAGAGACTGCATGGTGGGCTCTAATTCTGCTTCGATAATCGCAAATACCTACCTCAGCGGAATCAGAGGCTACGATATTGAAACCCTTTACGAGGCTATTCTGAAAAATTCCGAAAACCAGCATCCGAATCTCTCATCGGTAGGCCGGCTCGGCGTTGACTATTACAACGAAAAGGGTTATATTCCCTGCGATGTCGGAGTAAATGAAAGCATCGCCCGCACTCTGGAATACAGCTATGCGGATTATACAATTTGGAAGCTTGCAAAGGCTCTGGACAAGCCGAAAGAGCATATTGAACGTTTCCGCAAGAGGGCTCAGTTCTACAGAAACGTTTTTGATGAAAGCACAAACTTTATGAGAGGCAAAAAAGAAAGCGGCAAATGGCAGTCTCCATTCGTACCGGAGAAGTGGGGCGGAGTTTTCACAGAAGGCTCAGCCTGGCATTATACGTGGTCTGTCTTCCAGGACCCTCAGGGGCTTATGAACCTGATGGGCGGAAAGAAAGCGTTCACAGAGAAGCTTGATTCTGTTTTCTCAACGCCTCCGAAATACGACGCTTCTTATTACGGCTTCCCGATACACGAGATCATAGAGATGACCGTTGTAGATATGGGGCAGTACGCCCACGGCAATCAGCCGATCCAGCATATGATTTACCTGTACAACTATGCAGGCCAGCCTTGGAAGGCTCAGAAATGGATCAGAGAGGTTATGGACAGGCTCTACCAGCCCACCCCCGACGGTCTTTGCGGGGATGAGGATAACGGCCAGACCTCAGCGTGGTATGTATTCTCAGCTCTCGGCTTTTATCCAGTATG
This sequence comes from Sedimentisphaera salicampi, assembly GCF_002117005.1. Lineage (NCBI taxonomy): Bacteria > Pseudomonadati > Planctomycetota > Phycisphaerae > Sedimentisphaerales > Sedimentisphaeraceae > Sedimentisphaera > Sedimentisphaera salicampi. Next base: position 838,243 of record NZ_CP021023.1, on the reverse strand, counting down.
CCCTGGTTCAGGTGAGTTTGTGATAGGAAGCCCGATTTTTGAAGAGGCTGAGATGAAGCTCGAAAACGGAAATACTTTCACTGTGGAAGCGGAAGATAACTGCAAAGATAATATCTATATCGAAACCGCCCGTTTGAACGGCAAGCCGTATTCGAAGACTTATCTGAATTATGAAGATATCCAAAACGGCGGAAGAGTATCCTTCGATATGTCAGATAAACCAAACAAAGACTGGGGAGATGATCCTTCCGATGCTCCTTACTCAATGTCTAAAGAATTGGAGTAAGAGCAGAGGCAGGCTTTAGAGTGTTAATGTACAAATCGCAATGACTGGTTAATTAAACGAAAGGAAGAACCGTGAGAATCCAAACAATTCCAATACTTTTTGTATTTCTGATGATGGGCGTTGCAGATGCAATGGGCCCGATGTCTGAGGCAGTAAGGGAGAATTACGAGCTCAGCAACGTAACAGCAACCCTTCTATCGTTCTTTGTATTTATAGCGTTCGCTGTTTTCAGTGTACCTGGCGGTCTTCTGGCAGCAAGAATCGGCAAGAAAAGGCTTCTCCTTCTCGGCCTTGGCCTCAATGCAGCAGCTATGCTGATACCCTGCCTAGTGGACCCTACATTTGCCGTTCTTCTCGGCTGCATTTTTGTTCTGGGGATTGGAACAACGTTCCTTCAGGTAGCCGGAAATCCGATTATGCACGATGTGAGCGCTGAAGGCAAATACGGCCGCAATCTCAGCTTCGCTCAGGGCTTCAAGGGAATCGGAAGCTCAGTTTCCTCATATCTGGTAACGGCTGTTGCAGGTTTTGCGATATTCAAAACACTTGGCTGGAGAGGCGTATTCCCGATTTTCTTCGTGCTTATGGCAGCAGCTTTTATTTGGGTTTGCACTATCAAAGTAAACGAGACAAAGGCAGACGTTCCACCAAGCCTGAAGTCCGGCCTTGGTCTTTTGAAAAAGCCTGTTTACGCTTTAGCGGTTCTCGGGATCTTCCTTTATGTGGGCTCTGAGGTATGTATGGCAAGGTTCCTCCTTCCTCTTCTTGAAAAGATGGGGCTTGAAGAAACCACAGCCTCAAGATTCGGCCCTGCATTTTTCTTCCTTATGCTGACAGTCGGCCGTCTCGGCGGGGGTGCTGTATTGAACTTCCTCTCTCAGCGTACCTTCTTCAGGCTCTCAGCCCTGATGGGGCTTGCCGGCGGGTTGATACTAATGTTCGGTGCGGCGAAGATAGCAGTACTGGGCGTATTGCTTGCAGGCCTCGGATTTGCTAATATCTGGCCAATGCTCTTCTCAATTACAGTGGAGAAGGACCCAGCCCGCGGAAGCGAGCTCAGCGGCCTTATGTGTATGGCTATCTCCGGCGGGGCGCTCGTGCCGCTGGTTATGGGCAGTCTTGTTGATATGGAGCTCGGCACTAAAGCCTTTATCGTTCCTGTAATCTGCTTTGTGTATCTTCTGGTACTTTCCCTTGAGAAGGATAAGCCGAAGCAGATTGAACCAGAAGCAGTACCGAGTCCTTGATTAAATGAGGTGAGAGATGAATCCGACAAATGATAACAGAATTGTATTAACCCTTGATGCAGGGGGAACGAATTTCGTTTTCTCTGCGATGCAGGATATGAAGGAAATTGTTGAGCCGGTTAAACTGCCCGCCTTCGCAGAGGACCTTGATAAGAGCCTTGGTTCAATGGTGAAGGGTTTTTCTGAGGTGATCGAGAAGCTCCCTCAAAAACCGGCGGCAATCAGCTTTGCATTCCCCGGCCCTGCGGATTATCCCAACGGGATTATAGATAACGTAGGCAACCTGCCCGCTTATGCGGGCGGAATACCGCTTGGCAGCTACTTGGAAGAGAAATTCCAGATTCCCGTTTATATAAACAACGACGGGGATTTGTTTGTTTACGGCGAGGCTATCGCCGGATTCCTGCCTAAGGTAAACAGTATGCTTGAGAAGGCAGGCTCGCCAACACGCTTCAAGAATCTGTTCGGCATAACAATAGGAACAGGATTCGGAGCGGGGATAGTTTCGAACGGAGAGCTCTTTATAGGGGATAACTCCGCCGCCGGCGAGATATGGATCACAAGGAACAGTAAGTATCCTGAGTGCTTCGCTGAAGAGGGCGTGAGCATAAGGGCGGTAAAGAACAAGTATGCAGAGCTTGCTGGAATATCGCAGGAAAATGCCCCCGAGCCCAAGGATATTTACGAAATCGCAAACGGCACTCAAGAGGGCAATAAACAGGCTGCGCTGGATTCGTTTGCCGAGCTGGGCGAGATAGTAGGCGATTCTCTTGCCAATGCAATCACCCTGATTGATGGTATCATCGTAATAGGGGGCGGGCTTTCCGCTGCATACGATATGTTTATAGATGCAGCCCTGAAGCAGATGAACGGAACTATCAGCAGCTACGCCGGCGAGCCCCAGCCGAGAATCGTTCAGACAACCATAGATCTGGAGAGCGAAGAAGGGCGGAAGGAATTCATCGAAGGCAAGGTCAAGCAGCTGAAGATTCCCGGAAGCGATAAAGAAATCCCCTACGACGCTATGAAACGTATTGGAATCGGAAAGGCAGTGCTTGATACAAGCCAAGCCGTCTCAATAGGGGCATACGCCTATGCCTTGAGCCAGCTGGATAAATAATTAAGGCAGCTGCCCTGTTAACCCCGAAAAAAAGCATGGCCGGAAACTGTGCAGAACATTAAAAGACCCTCTTCTGAAATGTTCTTCTGTAATACATTTTAGCGTCCAATTCAAAGTTAGTCTTTAAATTGGACGTATATTTGCGATATATTTCTTTGTATTTAGCAGGGTTATTTATGTAGAAATTTTGAAGCTAAAAAAGGGCGAACCAAAAGGAACGCCCTTTATTATTTTAGAGGTTTCTGTAATTATTGAGGTTTATTCGGATTCTTCGGCCGTCTGATTATTGTCATTGCCTTCGGTCTGTTTATCGTTTTGCTCTGCGCTGCCTTTCTTTTTCTGCTGCTCGGCGGGTTTGCTTTCGCCGTTTTCAGAAGGCTCTTTTTCCGATGTTTGCTCAGCAGATTGCTTTGCAGCAGGCCCCTCCGTGCTGTCCTGTGATTTCTCTTCAGCAGTGGCTTTTTCAGCGGTTTGGCCTTGAGCATCTTCAACCTTCTCTGTCGGCTTTTCTTCCGGAATCTTTTCTATGAGGTCGTCGAAGTGCTTTGTGAGGTTTTTAGCGTTCCAAGACGGGAGTTTATATACCCAGCCTTCGTGGCGGTCATTGAATTTTGCTGCGGCTTCACGCTTAAGCAGGATCTCTTCCTTCTTCTTAAGCTCTTCTTCGCTTTCCACCTCATTCTTCTTTATCACTTTCTCTTTGTTTGTGAATTCAGCGGAGCATTTGGCCCAGTAGTCCTTGCCTTTCTTTGCAATTTCGAAGGTGTAAACCGTGGAATCATTCAGAAGGGATACATACTTATATTCAAAGTTAAGCTCTGTCATTTCCGAGGCCTTGGCAACGTCTGTGAAGTTCACCCTGCCCAGAGCATCAAGCACAGAATGGAAATCCGTTCCCTTGGTCTGCATGCCCTCAGGGATGCCTATCAGCTTTTTGCTGCCGTTTTCGTTTGTGATTTCGTAGCTGCCTTCAGGCGTCTTTACAGAAACCTTCTCAACATCAGTACCTTCTACCTTCACGATGTTTCTCTCAACATAGCTGTTTGCGCTGGTGCTTGCGAAGAAAGATTCCTCGGAGACATAAACATTGTTATCTGCGAACTTACGCACATAATTGCCAGAGCCCTTGTTCTTGCCCACAATCAGACCTGTAACAACCTTCCCGTCCGAAGCAAGGAACTGAATATTGTATCTTGCCTTGTCTTTTGTAACTTCAAGGTCTTCGAAATTGCTCGGGTTGGTTGTATAAACCTTGCCGATTTTAACATCGAGGCATTTGGAAATCATCTCGTTGAGCTTTGATACCTTCACAGGATATCCGCTAAGCGATTCCACATAATACTCGCCGTCTTCCTTGATGATCGATACCGGCTCGCCGGAGGAGCCTTTTATCGAAATCCCGGATACCATATCCATATCAAGCCCTTGGATAAGGTAAGTAATCTGATCGCTGTCCTCACGGCTCTGCCCGCCTGTAAACATAGACTGAGCTGTTACAAGAACAACTGCCGCAAGAGCTGCTATCGCAAGTATCGATAGTTTTTTATCTGTCATTACCATATAAGAACTCCTAATACCGGATTAATCTCTTCTGTTCGAAACAAAATTTCTTCTCTTGGTAGCTCTCATAAGCCATAGGATTATCGCTATAACGAGGATAACGCCCGGAGCAAGGAGCATATTGATATTCCTCAGTTTGTTGCCGAGGGCCTCAATCTCCTCACGTCTTTCACGTTTTACATCCTGCAGCCTTGCCTTGGCCTTTCTGATCTTCAGTTCAAGCTCTTTTTTCTTCTTCATTATGGAGCTTCCGATCACCTCATCAGTATCGCCTTTGGAATTCTGAATGATCTCCTGGAGCTCTTTTTCGAAGCCGCTTATTTCAGCCTTGATCTTTTCTTCCTGTTCGGCGGTTCTCTCTTCGGCCTTCTGTTCAATCTTTTCAACCACAGTGAACGGCCGTTTATGGGTTCCGCGGCTTCTGATGCTCAATAGGTCGCTCGAACCGGAGATGTGCTCTATTGCATTGAGAAGAACTGAAGCGTTATCGGCCACTTCCATCTTTGAGCCGAAGAAGGCATCGCGGTAGGCCACCATATCAGAGATGAAATCCACATCGCTGAACACAACAACCGCGCAGTCTTCGCTTGTTTCCGCGGCAGGGTCGAGGTGTTTGGTTTTTGTCTGCTCTTCCGCATCTTCTTCGCTGCTCTGTTTTTCTGCTTCCGGAGCATCTTGTTCATCGTCTTCCGTTTCTACTTCCACTTCAATCCCCTCGGGGAAGTTCGTTTCGAGCTTGCCGGTAATAATGCAGGCCATATCCACTGGTTTATCGCCCGGGGTGAATTTCTGCATCAGCCTTTCGGGATTAGGTCTCATAAGTTCAAACTGATTATCCACAGACCACGTATTCCCGCGATTGGTGGTGGAAAGCAGCGGCTCAACGTTTACTCCTTCCTTCTCGCTGAATTTTAAGGCTCCGGCAAAGAGCATACGCACATCGTTGAGGCTTGAGCTTATCGGATGGTCTTCATTGAAGCATTCATCCTTTAGCCCGAGATACCCGATCAGCGGAGCAGCTCGCTGGTTAGGACCGAGCGGCGTGTCAATTGCAAGGGAGCTGTCGCCGGCGAATTTCTTCTCTTTCATCTCAACGCCCCATTTTGCAAGAAGTTCGTTGAGGCTGGAGCTTTGCGAGGGCATCTGTCCGCCCATCTGCTTCTTTCTGTCCGGCTGGTCAACAAATGCGTGCGGGTCTGTGCAGATTATAGTGCGCCCGCCTGTAACAGCGAACTGGTCAATCGCAAAAAGCGTGCTCTCTGGCAGGTCTTTGGGATGAATCACCATCAAGATGTCAACGTTTTCAATCTTGTTCACATCCGTCCCGATGTTCTCAACGTTGTAGTTGCCTTCTTTAAGCTGGTTTATGAAAGTCCATGCCGGTTCGGGCTGCTGGCCCTGCATACGCATCATTCGAGCCATATAATCAGAAACATCCTGCCCTGTTACCGGCAGAGAGCTTACAACGCCAATCTTTTTCTTCTCTCTTGTGATAGCAGTATCTATGAGGTAGCTTATGTCATACTCCACAAAATCCTGCCTTTCAGGCGAGAAGAACGGGATTGTTTTCTCCACCCCGAACTGCGTCTGCACGACGAGCCCGAAAAAGAAATTCTCTTCTTCTGTAATCGGAAACTTCTTCAGCCCGTGTGCGAGGGCTTCTGTCTCGGCCTCCGAATAGGGGCGGGGGTCTATAACCTCAAGGTTAATCATCCCGTCGCTTACTGATTCGTATTCCTCAAGCAGCGATTTCACGAAATCGTAGTATATATTGAAGAAACGAATCTTATCCGGCCCTTTCATAGCCGCCTTCTCAGCATAATAAAGCTTAAGCGTTATCGGCTGATTTAGTTTATCGATTATATTTTTTGTGCCATCTGAAAGGGTGTAAATCTGCCTTTCTGTAACGTCGGCTTTAATTCCTCTTAGTGCCCTCTGCATAAATGTATTGGCGCAGAAGACAATCACCAGTACAAAGAAAACTGCAAGCCATGCTTTTAGTGTTCTATTCATCAGTCTGCCTTCCTTTCATCAAGAATAATAGTGCAGGCGTAAACCCATCCGGCAATCATTACTGCAAAATATCCAAGGTCGCTGAGCCTTATTATTCCCTTCTGCATAGAATCGAAATGATTCTGGAAGCTCAGTCCAGCAGCTGCCTGAACCATTCCTCCCGGGAGGAATGTATCCAGATAGCCCATCGTTGAGGGCATACCGCTGAATACAAAAACAGCGCACGCCACAACCGAAAGGATAAAGCTGATAACCTGATTTTTGCAAAGGGCGGAGAAGAAAATCCCAATAGCGAGGAATCCGCCTGCCATAAGAAGCGACGCCAGATAGCCCGCCGCTATAAGCCCGCCGTCGGGGTTGCCCAGATAGCTCACTGTCATGGGCATGGGGAATGTGAGCCCAAGGCCAACTGCAAGAAACGCCCATGCTGCAAAGAACTTACCAAGCACCGCCTGAGATACCGTTATTGGCAAAGTGAAAAGCAGCTCAATTGAGCCTGTTTTCCGCTCCTCTGCCCAGAGCCTCATTGCTACAGACGGAACGATGAATACGAAAAGCAGCGGAAGGTTTTCGAAGAAAAGGTGCATATCTGCCTGCCTTGCCTCGAAAAATCCCTGTTTGAATGTGAGATATCCTGAAAAGAAAAGGAAAATCACAAGGAACACGTAAGCAACAGGGGTTGCGAAGTATCCCTTGAATTCTCTTTTGAATACAGATTTAAAACCGTTCATAAAACGCTCTCCATTTACATTGTTATCTTACGGAATACTTCATCAAGACCGCAGTTATGTTCCTGCTTGAGCTTATCCGGCGTGGAATCAACGAGGATCTTGCCCTTGTCGATGATTATCGTTCTTGAGCATACCGCCTCCACCTCTTCGAGTATGTGGGTGGAGATCACCGTGGCCTTTTCTTTGGCCATCGAGTTGATCAGCTCTCGAACTTCGTGTTTCTGATTCGGATCCAGCCCGTCGGTGGGCTCATCGAGAATCATAACTTCCGGGTCGTGGATGAGGGCTTGGGCAAGCCCAACCCTTCGCTTGTAGCCCTTGGAGAGAGTTTCTATCGATTGATGGTAAACTCCTTCAATTGAGCACATATTAACAACTCTCTCAACAGCATCCTTGCGTTCTTGCCCTTTGATTTCTCGGGCATCGCAGATGAAATTAAGAAAGCCGCTTACCGTCATTTCGTTGTATGCCGGCGCGCTCTCGGCGAGATACCCCATTTTCTTTCTCGCCTCTACGGGTGATTTGATGATATCGCAGCCGCAGACACTTGCTGTGCCGCTGTCTGGTTCTAAGAAGCAGGTGATCATCTTCATTGCAGTGCTTTTGCCTGCTCCGTTCGGGCCAAGAAAGCCCAGAACCTCGCCTTTCTCAACCTCAAACGAGATTGAGTCCACTGCGACTATGGGGCCAAATGTTCGACGCAGCTCTTCTACTTTGATCATAAATCGAGACTCCATAAAATCGTTTAAACTTTTTACCCGCAGAAACCTATCTCAAAGTTTCTGCCGCTGAAAAAAAGCCGGCCCTGATTTGTAGACAAACAACTCAAAGCCGTAAAATCCAGCAGGATTCGTAATACCTGCTGAAAATGAGATTTATAATTTTTGTTTTTTCTATGTCAACAGTATATATGCCCTTAAAGGTATTTTGTTTGCCGGATGACGAAGTTTTTGGTAGTGTAAAATCTTTTCTGCAGATTATCATTTGGCTTTTCCGCCTCAATTTTACAGGTATAAACCTGTAAATGGAATGAAGAGGCAATACGGAAGTATGTTGAGCATGAGAATTGAGAATACAGGGGGATAAAGCAAAGCATCTATTTTGACACTGCCACGCGCGAAGCCCGAAATAGTTTATCTCGAAATTTTATGACTATTGCCGCATTATACACCATAAAAAATAAAATATGGTGATACTTTTGTTAAAAGTGGTGTTGAAGACAGCTTCCATAAACGTTATCTTAATACATAAGGCTTTGGCTTGATGTTCCAGTATTAAGATTAATTCTTTGACTTAAGCGAAAGATTTTAGCAAATGGCCAGTTTAATACATGAAACTGCTAATATTCTCGAAAGGATATTATATGAAAAGGTTTAACCAGGCGTTTTTAAATAAAAAAGTTTCACCCAACTTAGGCATAGAAGGCAAAAATTTATTGCCTAAATTTTACAGCCGCCGCTCGCAGGCAGGCTTCACATTGATTGAATTGCTCGTTGTAATTTCGATTATTGCGCTGCTTATGGCTGTTCTCATACCTTCTCTTGCAAGGGCTCGTATTCAGGCAAAAAGAACAATTTGTCAGACCCATCTCAAACAATGGGGGGCTATCTACACGATGTACACTAATGATAATGATTCTCGTTTTCCCCCGAGCTGCTTAGACCCGGAATTTAACCCGCGAGGTTCAGGCACATGGTTTGTGGTTATGCGGCCGTACTATCAGGATCCTGAGATCTTGGAATGCGCTGCAGCGACCAAAGCTCCAGAGCAGAGACCTGAGCGTTTCAATAACCGTTTGAACTGGCGATTCAGTTGGTGGGGGAGTCCCTTTACTCAGTTAATGCAGGAGAACGAAGAGATCGCTGAAATTGAGGGCAGCTACGGTCAAAACTGGTGGATAACCAGCACTGAAGAATCGGATGGCGGGGCCTATCCGGATAAGAATAAATTCAAGCGTATAACAGAGATGCGGTCTCCTCGCCAAGTTCCAATGCTCGGTGATTGCGGCGCGTTTCTAACTCGTCCTACCAGAGACGCTCAGCCGCCTGAAAATGACGGCGATTATATTTACGCTACCAGTGATGAAATGAGGCGAGTATGCACGAATCGTCATCAAACCGGCGGTGTAAATTGGGTTTTTGCAGATGGTTCTGTTAGCGAAATCCTGCTCAAGAACCTTTGGGATACCGAATGGCACAAAAATTGGGAATCTCGAGAGATTACAGAATGGCCGGACTGGATGCGTTCATTACCGGAATGAATGATTAGTTTTTAAGGCAGCAAGAATAGTATTTTATGTTTTTTTGAAAGGATTGTGTATTATGAAAAGTATTTTTAGTGTAGTCATGGCGATGATTTTCGCTCATTGTGCAGCGTTCAGCGCCGAAGGAACAGAATTGATTTCTAATGGAGGCTTTCAAGATCCCAACCTGCCCGGGGCGAACAATTACGTTACGACAGTAACTGATTGGGTGTCAGGGCATGATGACAATTTAGTTCGATTAGAGACCAAGGAGGTAGATAACAGAACTGCGGTTCCAGGCCCTGAAGGCAATCAGGTGCTTAGGATGACTGGCGGGTGGAGCACTGGTGTAATTCAGCAATCTACATACCATCCATGGTCTCATGCAGAGGTTTACAGGCTTTCGTTTAACGCCTGCTCTGTTCGCTGGGAAGCCCCGGCCACAGACGGTGTTATGGGCGCACGCCTGCTCCAGGATGATGCTGAGATGACTGAGCTCTGGTCAGCAGAAGTTGATATGACTGGTACTCATACCGGCGCAAATGAAGTTGGGGATTGGGAGCCTTATCAGGCATTCGAGTTTGAGATTGACCCCGCACTCTTTTCTGGTGAAGGCGTTAGTGAAGGCTCTGATCTGATTTTAGAGGTAAGTTCAGTTAATCGTAATCATTGGGTTGATAATGTTTCCCTGCAGGCTGAACCGGCCGCTGGTGCACATAACCCTGTTCCTGCCTATGGAGCAGACAATGTAGGCACTCCGGCAGGGAATCAGGTTGATGTTAATTTGCAGTGGAACACTGGATTAGACCCATCCAACCCTTCACAGATAAATCCGGATATAACCGAGCATCACCTGTTTATGAGCGAAGACCAGAATGTTTCCGAAGATCCGAATCTTTATTATGTTGACACTATCGCCCTCGGCACAGAATCACCTGAGATTGCCAGCGTAACTGTTACAGGTCTCAACTTTGATGGGCTGTACTATTGGAGCGTGGATGAAGGTTTAGGCTATCCTGTAGGCAGTCAAGATAATATTGCCGGTGCTGATTGGATGTTTGAAACGCTCCAAAGTGTTCCGATAATTACTCAGCAGCCTGAGAGTCAGGTCGTTTCTACAGGCGATACTGCAGCCTTTACATTAACTGCAGACAGCATTTCTCAGGAAACATATCAGTGGTATCTCTCTGCTGACGGAGTGATTGACCCTGCTGAGGATCAGGCCATTGGCTCTACGGATACAGACCCAACCCTCACAATTGATAATGTTCAGCTCAGTGATGAAGGTTATTACTACTGTGAAGTAACAAATGACGGCGGAACAGTCTATTCAGATACTGCCGGCTTGGCAGTTAAGCGTATCGTAGCTCACTGGACATTGGACACCGCTGACTTTGTAAACGATACTTATCTGGACAGCAGCGGAGAAGGCCGCGATGCGGTTCCTTACGCAGTTCCTGCTGTTGATGCCTTTGTTCCCGGTGCAGACCCTGCTAAGACCAATGAAGGCTTAGACCTTGACGAAAATCCTGATGCAGCAGCACTTGGAGGCACCGATTCACCTGCTGAATTCAGCGACGAGATCACTGTATCTTTGTGGGTTAAGTCGGAAGGCGTCCCTGGAAGCTGGACAGGCATTGTTTCTAAACGTCAAGACCCTGACTGGCAGAGCGGGTCAGACTGGTTCTGGACGATACCTCCGTCAGGCGATTATATGAGCATCAGCTCGGCAGGCGTTGGTACTGAGAATCTCTCTTATGATCCTCCAGCAGAAGGCGAATGGACTCATCTTGCCTTTACAGCTAATGCTGACGGCGGTAAACTTTATTATAATGGTGTCAATGTTGATACTGAGCCCGATTTCAAGATCAATAAAACCGATGCCCAGCTTGTAATTGGAGGCAGCATCTTGAGAGAAGACGGCACAATTGGCGGTGCATTCAATGGAGTTATGGATGATTTGCGCATCTATAATTATGCCAAGGATGAAGCTGAAATCGCAGATATCTACTACGATATCAGCGAAACACCAGTTTGCAGCAATATGCTTGATTTGGATTTGCAGTTTGATGTTGCAGGCGGCGGCCCGGAAGGCGACCAGCCGGATTGCAAGATTGGCCTGCCGGACTTCCTTGAGTTTGCCTCTACATGGCTCAATTGCGGTCTATATCCTGAAGACTATTGTTATTAAAATATTTTAGTCTTAAGCGATGTTAAATAAATTTCGCCGGATGGTTCTAATCAGCCGTCCGGCGTTTTATCGTCATATTGCTGCTTAATTTTTGGCAGCTTTAATGAAAATTTCAGAAAAGATTCTCTTAAGGGAGAAATTTATGCCACATTCGTTTAAAATATTTCTGTTTGCGGTGATTGCCTTATCTTTGCTGAATGGCAATGCTGTACTTGGCGATGAGGCAAGTTCTGCAAACCAGATAGTGATAGATACTGCTTCTGATAAATTTTCACAGACCGGCTTTACAATGCTCAATGATCCGAATTCATGGAGCGGAAGTGTTGCTGTGAGCGATGGATCAAACCCTTCTCCCAGTTATGCCCGCTACAGCCCGAATATTGATGGCCGTTTTGATGTGTATTTGTACTGGCGGGATTATGAAGACAAAGATGTTTTTGCTTATTGGAATGTTAAGCATACCGGCGGGATAACTACGCACCCCTTCATTCAAAAGGAAAATCCCGGATGGCATTTTATGGGAACATATCAGCTGGATGGGGATTCTTATGTCGAACTGGACGGCACTAAAAAACAAAATGCCGAAATCGTGGCTGATGCTGTTAAATTTGTCCCTGCAGCTCAGCGCGTGGTTCAGAGAACAGCCAAAAATACTATCACACCAGTTGAATTGAATATTGGTGATGAATTTCATTTTACATTACGCAGCGGTCAGGTTCGCAGAATTCGATTGCTGTCAACAGAAGCTCATATTACTGAAAGTCCAAACTACTCATTTTCTGCCGAGTTTGATATAGACGGAGAGAATTACCGGTTTGAGCGGATTGTTGCTGATCAGGAAAGTTTTTACGAGCCGTGGGTGGTTAATGGAATGCGCATCTGGCTGGATGCCGTGAGCGATATCTTTGAGGATGACGGAGGCTGGATGGTTCACAGGACGAAATGTCGTCCGAAACGGAAAGCCCGCCTTGTGGTTAATGATCTAAATGACCGCATCTGCCCGGAAGAAATTCATTGGTGGTATCCCGAGACACGCGACAGCCCGGATATTCGGGACTGCTGGTATGGAAGGAATGTGTGGATCGGCCCTCAAAAACCAACATATACGCATGAAGGACTGGATATTAATATGCCTCCGGAAACACCGCTTTATGCCCCGATAGGTTTTGATGACCATTACCTCTTTGATTCTCTGGAGGCCGGCGATATTAATAATCGCTGGCGTGGCGTTCGCCATTGGGCTAATGGGAGCACGTGGTGGCTCCAGGCGCACCATCTTGATGAAATGCTTATGCCTGAACACGAAACTATAACGAAAGGCGAAAACTATGCGCTCTCAGGAGGTGTCTATAGCGGAAACCGCCCTCATACACACTTTGAATTTCGAGTTATTGAAGAAGGCCAAGCTTATTATATTGATCCTTGGATTTTCTTTTGGCAGATGTTTAAAGATAATCCGCAGGATGAAATCTCCGAAGAGGATGAATTGGTTTCTAATGGTGATTTTGAAGAGCCGCACAGGCCTGATGCCGACAATTTGCTGATTGATGTGCCTAACTGGGATTCTCTTGAAGCTGCGCAGAAGAGAGTTAAGCTGGAATCAAAATTTGTTGAAACAAGAAAGTCTGTTCCGGGGCCTGAGGGTAATCAGGTGCTCCGCCTTCCAGCGGGAAGCACAACCGGAACAATTCGTCAGATAATTCAGCATCCTTGGTCCTCAGGAGAAATTTTCCGCCTCAGGTTTAACGCCTGCTTGGTGCGATGGCTTGCTACTGCAACAGATGCGGTTATGAAGGCCAGTTTGCTTCAGGATGATGGGTCGCATCTTTGGTCGTCGGAAATCCCCATGACCTACACTCACTCAGGCGATACAGAAGTAGGAGACTGGTTAGCCTGGCAGACCTTTGAGTTTCTTATAGACACTGATTCATTTTCAGACTCAAATATTGATGAGGGAAGCAGCTTAATACTTCAAATTGAATCTCTGCAGCGGGATCATTGGGTGGACAATGTCTCGCTCAGTGTAATGAACGAATCGGATATAATTAAATCTCAGCCGAACGATCATATAGTCGATTGGGGCGAGGACGCTGAGTTTTCAGTAAGTATAGATAATTTGTCTAATCCGGTTTGCCAATGGTACTTCTCAGAAAGCGGCGAGATTGATTCGTCCACTGACCAGCCTAAAGGCACTCCCAGCATTAACCCAGACTTTTATATTGAGAATGTTCAGCTTAGCGATGAAGGTTATTATTACTGCCAAGTATCCCACGACGGCGGTATGGTGTATTCGGATGTGGTGAGCTTGGCTGTTAAAAGAAAAGTTGCGCATTGGACATTGGATATGTCTAAATATGTAAGCTCTGAATATATCCCCGGCAGCTTCGGTAAATACATTGACAGCAGCGGGGAAAATAGGGATGCGATCTCCCAGGGGGGATCTCTGAATGTTGATGCATTTGTTCCGGGGGCTAATCCTGCTAAGACCAGCGAAGGCCTTGATTTTGGCCAATATTCTGATGCAGCAGCACTTGCCGGCTCCGATTCGCCGGCGGAATTAAGCGATGAAATCACTGTGTCTTTATGGGTAAAGTGGGAAGGCGTTCCCGGCAGATGGACAGGCATAATCTCTAAACGCGAAGGCTCAGACTGGCAGACCAGCGGTGCAGACTGGTTCTGGACGATACCGCCAACAGGCGATTCTATGAGCATCAGCTCGGCAGGCGTTGGTACTAAAAATATGTCTTATGATCCCCCTCTCGTTGGCGAATGGACACATCTTGCATTTACAGTAGATGAAGATGGCGGAAAGCTTTATTATAATGGAGCCAAAGTTGACAGTGAGCCCGGATTCAGGATCAATAAAACTGATGCCCAGCTTGTAATCGGGGGCAGTATTTTGCAGGATGACGGGACAATCAGCGGCGTATTCAATGGAGTTATGGATGATTTGCGCATCTATAATTACGCAAAGGATGAGGCTGAAATTGCTGATCTCTGTTATGAGGTCAGCGAAACTCCCGTTTGCAGCAATCTGCAGGATTTGGATTTGCAGTTTGATGTTGCGGGCGGAGGCGATGAAGGCAATCAGCCGGACTGTAAGGTGGGCCTTGCAGATCTTGCAGTGTTGGCTTCAAGCTGGTTTAATTGCGGTTTATATCCGTTTGATTTTTGTTTTTCTGATGAGCCTGATTATTATGTGCCTAATATTCAAACATACAATTGTAACGATTTGCCGGTTGCTGTTTCTTCTGGAGGGGAAGTTTCAAATGAAAGTGAGTCTTGGAAATGGTATCTCCCGCAGCATCAGTATGTTCATGCAGACCTTCAGGCTGTAAACGATTTTGTTGAGTTTGATGTTTACTTGCCGAATCCGGGCACTTACTCAATTCAGGTGGTTAATAGAAAAGAACCAGACAGCGGTATGTATCAGCTTTACATAAGCGAAAATGGCTTTGATTATAACCCTGTCGGAAAAAATCTCACATTCGACCAAGGGGACATTATCACCGAAGCAATGGTTGAAAAAGCAAATTTGGGACTTTATACCTTTGCTTCAGAAGGGGTTAAGAAATTCAAATTTAAAGTTATCGGTAAAAATCCAGATTCAGACGATTATAACTTGTCTTTAATTGATATAGCGTTAAAAGAGGTAAAGCCTGTTTCGGCTTTGCCCTCAAATGCCTTGAGTAATGAAAGCAGCACGAACTCGGCAGATGGCTATCATTATCAGGTTAATTCTGAGATGTCGAGCCAGATTCTGCGAGTCCCTGTTGATATAACTGAAACTGGAAATCAAGTTGTTACTGTTAGAAATGTCAATGGGCAAGACGGTGGGCAGTATCAGCTTTATATAGATGATGAACCGTTGGGAGCAATTGTAGATCAGTACAGCCCTGAAGAATCTTATTCTATGGAAATCATGGGGGTTTTGGATGTTGTCAGCTCTGGCACAAAAATATTTGAATTCAGGACGATTGGGAAAAATGACAACAGCAGCGGTTATAAAATTGGTATAGATAATATTCAGTTGGTAAGCCCTGATATTATCGTTACAGCAGGCTGGGGAATCAATGGAGAAAGAACTGCTGGCTGGTGGCCAACATCTCAATTCGCGCAGAACCACTATGGAAGATGGTATAGTTATTCTACGCCTGGATACTGCCGGTTTCGCTGGCCTCCTCTTGAGCCCTGCGATACTATTGAAAAATTTGCTTGGAAGCCATGGGGACCTGATTTTACAGGCTTTCTTGTGCCGGGATGGTATAATGTTTATTACTGGCTTCCGGACGGCAGACCTGACCGTGCTTCAAATGCACCTTACACTGTATATCATAAAGGCGGGGAAACTACATATTTGGTCGACCAGCGACAGCCGGGCGGTGAATGGAAACTTTTAGGTACTCATTTCTTCGAGCAGGGGCGTGCCGGACGTTCAGGATACGTGGAGCTTTCTAACGATGCTGATGGGATTGTGATTGCCGATTCAATCAAATTTGAATATGCGCTCTCTCAAGACGCTCCGCCTCCTCAGACTCCGCCGCTGCAAGACGCAGAAACAGGTACATACATTGTTCAGCACAACCAGAGCAAGCAAACCGTTTGGGGGCTTGGCGTGGAGATTCAGCCTGAAGATTTGAGAGGTTCTGATTCTAACAGAGCCCGAGGCATTCCTTCTGATTTAACTGAAAGCGAGCGCCAGCGCTTTTATGATGAGCTGCTCGGATTCGGCCATGGATTCCGTTATATGCGTCTTCCAATGGGGCTCTTTTATACAGGGCTGAATGATGAGCAAAAGCAGTTTGAGCAGAGCTGGAGCTCGCAAAACAGGGAAATGGCTGAAATGATAGAAGAATCCGGCATTGAAGGCTTTAACTTTGAGTACTGGTCTCCTGCTCCGTATTTTAAATCGAATAATAAGTTCATAGGCGGTTCTTTGAAACAATTTGATGAGGCCTTTCTAACTGATTTTGGGAATTCAATTGTGGATGATTTGCAGTATGTCCAGGAAAATATTGCGCCTGTCAAAATGTTTTCTCTGCAGAATGAGCCCAGCGTTAGCGGTGCCGGCTATGGCTGCTGCGAATACACCGATCAGCAGTATTACGATACTTTTAAGGTTGTAGCGCCGATTATAAAATCTTCTTTTCCCGAGCTTTTTATTCATGCCGACAGCGAGGCCGGCCAATACGGCCATGGCAGTGAATTATTGAGAGATGACCCTTCTGCTTTGCAATATGTAGATGGCTGGTCTTGGCATTGGCAGGGCAAAAACTCCGATGAAAAAATCAGGTATGCAGAATCACATTTCAATATGGATACGGAAGGCAAGCCCGTTTTTAATAGCGAATGGCAGTATAATCTCGGAGCAGGTTCTGCGTGGAGGACAGTCAATACTGCTCAATCTATAATGAATTGGTTTTCGTTTATTGAATCTCCAACATGGTTTTGGCTGCATGCTCTCAAGCCTACTGAGTTGCTTGGAGAAAGGTTTGGTTTGGGATTTTGGCGTCCTTCAAGCGACAGCGACTTCAGCAAATATGCGAGCATAGAAAAGGGGCACTGGCAGTACAATTGGTATCATTGGAACGCAATTGCCGGCTTTCTTAAGTATATGCCTTGGGACTCGGTAATATATAATGTTGATGAAGACAGCGTCCGTATGGATAATCGTATATTGGCATGGAAGACGCCTGATGGGAAATTAGTATTAGCGGTAACTAACCGATCTCCAGACGCCCCGTTTGTCTTTAATGTTGATGTTGGTGTAAATGAAGTTTTCAAAGGCTATAGATACACTTCACAAACTCGCAATAACGATGGGGACTTCATTGGCAGCAGCAGCGGAGAGCAGATTTCGTGTGAAGTTCCGCCGTTTTCCATTGAATTTTGGGTGCAGCAGTGATTTAATCAGCTCACGCAGGAAAATATTAACCACAGCATTTATAAAAACATAACAAGAAAGGATAATGGATGAAGATTAAGCTTAAAAATTCGGTTTTGCTGCTCACAGCATCATTAATTATTGCAGCGGCAGGAACGGCTCAAGATGATGCTCCGGACTGGGAAAACCCCAAGGTGTTCAATATCAATAAAGAGCGCCCACATGCCACTTTGATGCCGTATTCGAATCGAACACTTGCCCTTCAAGGGCAGCGGGATGAGTCCAAATTTTATCAAACCCTGAATGGTGATTGGAAATTCAATTGGTCGCAGCGTCCTGCAGACCGTCCCAAGATGTTTTACAAAACAGATTTTGATGACAGCAATTGGAGCTTGATAAATGTTCCCGGCAACTGGGAAATGCAGGGCTATGATTTCCCCGCTTACCTTAATCGATTCGTTTATGATTGGCCGTTTGAAGTTAATCCTCCGTATGTCAATCATAACGAAAACCCTGTGGGGTCATACCGCCGCAGTTTCGATATTCCGAAAAACTGGTCTGGACGTGAGGTGTTTGTAACTTTTAATGGGGTATCAAGTGCATTTTATCTTTGGGTAAATGGAGAAAAGGTTGGTTTCAGTCAGGGAAGTATGACCCCGGCAGAATTTAACATAACTCATCTGCTGAAGTCTGGAGAAAACACGATCGCAGCAGAGGTTTATCGCTGGTCGGATGCAAGCTATATTGAAGATGCAGACCAGTGGCGAATGAGCGGGATTTTCCGCGATGTGTTTCTCTCAGCAATGCCGAAAGTGCATATTCGTGATTTCTTTGTAACCGCTGAACTGGACGATGATTACCGCAACGCCAAATTGAACGTTAATATGGATTTGGTCAATTACGGCAAAAGATTCTCCAAGCCGCATACAGTTAAGGTTGATCTGATAGATGCTCAGGGACAGAACGTTGCTGTTGACCCAAGACTTAAAGCATCAATTAAGAGCCTTCCTAAATCGGCAGAGCATACAATAAATATCCAAGGCTTTGTTGAGAACCCCAAAAAATGGACAGCCGAAAAACCTAATCTTTACACCATTTTGCTTACACTCTTAGACGAGCAGGGTGAAGTGGTTGAGATGTTGAGTCATAATTTTGGTTTCCGTTCGGTAGAGGTGAAGAATAAGCAGTTTCTGGTTAATGGCAAGCCTATCTATATCAAAGGAGTAAACCTGCACGCCCATGATCCGTATCAGGGCAAAACTGTTCCTATCAGCCGTATGGTTGAGGATATCGAATTGATGAAGCAGTATAATGTAAATGCCGTGCGCACTTCTCATTATCCCCAATCCCCAGAATTTTACGCCCTTTGCGATGAATATGGCCTGTATGTTATAGATGAAGCCTGCATTGAGTCTCATGGCGTTGCCTTTGATCCTGAGGAAACATTGGCAGATAAGCCCCTCTGGAAAGATGCTCATGTAGATCGAGTTATGTCTATGGCGCACCGCGATAAGAATCATCCTTCAATTATAATGTGGTCTCTCGGTAATGAAGCGGGAATAGGCCAGAATTTCGTAGCTGCCGCTGATAAACTGCGTGAGCTCGATCAAACCCGCCCCTTGCACTATCTCCCCGGTTATTCCAAATGGGAGCATCCGGTAACAGATATTGCTGCGCCAATGTATCAGTCAATTGACAGTTTGGTTAAGTACGCGAAGGGAGATGCTGACCGTCCGCTGATAATGTGTGAGTATTCCCATGCTATGGGAAACAGCCTCGGCAATTTTAAGGGCTACTGGGAAACGATCAAAAAATATGATATTCTCCAGGGCGGCTTCATCTGGGACTGGGTTGATCAAGGTCTTGTCAAAACCACTGAAGACGGCGAGGAGTATTGGGCTTATGGCGGAGACTTCGGAGAGCCAAATCACGCCGGCACATTTTGCATTAACGGTATTGTAATGCCGGACAGGACACCAAGCCCTGAAATGCCCGAGGTTAAGAAGGGTTATCAGGAGATTTCTGTATCAGCCATTGACCTGAAGAAAGGGCGATTCGAAATCACTAATGAGTACTTCTTCAAAAGCCTCAGCTTTGTGGATTGTCAATGGAAGCTGCTTGAAAATGGAATAGTGATTAAAGAGGAATCGCTCAGTCTGCCCGCGATAGACCCCCGAACATCCGAGCAGGTTACTGTTCCGTTTGGGAAGATTAAGCCCGAACCGGGCGCCGAATATATCCTTACCATTGAGTTTAAGCTGGCTGAGGGGACGAAATGGGCTCCAAAAGGGCACGTTTTAGCTTGGCAGCAGTTTGAACTGCCATTCAGCAAAGCCGCAGAAAAAACTGATTATTCGAATATGGCCGCACTGAATCTGAAAGAAAAAGACGGCAGATTTTTAGTTAGCGGCAAAGATTTTTCTGCTTCCGTTTCTAAGAGTACCGGCGAGTTGACCAGTATGAAGTATAAGGGCAAAGAATTTATTAAGAATCCCTTATCGCCGAACTTCTGGCGGGCTATGACAGATAATGACGATTCCCGAGGCAATGGTCTGGGGCATTGGCTCAGGGATTGGAAGAATGCTGCCTCAAAACGTACTATCAAAAGCGTTAAGGCCAAACAGGCCAGTGATTCGCTTGTGGCAATTAGCGTGGAATCTGAGATCCCAGTAGGTTCGGCTGCCTATTCGACTGAGTACACGATTTATGGAAATGGGGATGTGCTTATCACGAACAAAATCGCCCCGGACCCTGATAAGCCTCCAATGATGAGATTGGGTATGCAGATGCAGATTCCTGATGAGTTTTCAAATGTGCAGTGGTATGGCCGCGGTCCTCATGAGACTTATCAAGACCGCAAATCCGGCGCAGCAGTGGCTTTGTATGAGATGGAAGCCAGCGAACTCCCCTTTGATTACGTCCTTCCGCAGGAAAACGGCAACCGTACAGATGTTCGGTGGGCGGCATTTTATAACGATGATGGTCTCGGATTTATGGCAATTGCAGAGAACCTGATGAATTTCAGCGCTTGGCCATATACCCAGCAGCAGCTTGAGGACGCAGCTCATACTGTAGATCTGCCCGAGCAAACTGATTTTTATACGGTTAATTTAGATTATAAACAGATGGGTGTGGGGGGCGATAACAGCTGGTCTAAAAGGTCTCGCCCTCATGAAGAATACCGTTTGAAGGCCAAGCCCTACCAATACAGCATTCGTTTGAGGCCGTTTGTTTCAAAGAAGAAATCAATTTATAAAATTGCAAAATGAATTTAAAACACTTTTTGTATATTTTGCTTGAGGCATAAACCTGAAGCAAAGAAAATTGTTTAGGCCTGCCGCAAGTTAATCTTGCAGCAGGCTGTTTCTTTATGAAAAACAAAAGGGTTGGCTAAAGTATAAAAGTCGAAGGGTTTCACTCCATTGCGTATTTACCGGCAAGCCTTGATTTATAAAGGCGGCTTTATATACTCTCGTGAAAAGTGTTTGAATTACGGCGAAATGAATGAAACAGTTGCTGATTTTAGTAGATACCTCCCGAGGCCCCGGAAGAAGTTTTCTTTCCGGTGTGGAGTCTTATCTTAGATTCAATCCATCTTGGGACGTTTTGTTGCCCCCGCCCAAATACGTTTGCGATAGCGGTCTTTTTCCTGCCAAGTGGTGTAACCAGCAAAATCCGGATGCGATGATTGTTTTTGGCTACTATGACATAAAGAATATCCTCTCTTTTAATAAACCCAAGGTTGTTATGTCTCTTGATAATACCGCAGGCAGTGATGTGGCTGCTTTGAAAGCCGATTCTGAGGCTATTGCGCAAATGGCAGGTGATTACTTATTTGCTCTTGGACACAAACGTTTCGGCTATATTAGTTGTGGAAATATCACTTGGGCCAATGAGCGAAAGACCGCTTTTAATAGAATCATAGAACAGAATGGGGCAGAGCTGTATTCATACAACCTTAATTTATCCAGCAGTACAAAAATAAATCAGGCTCGTAAAGAACTTGCCGACTGGATATATTCCCTGCCTAAGCCTATTGCTTTGCTGGTATGTAATGACGATATCGCAAGGATTGTATTGGATGCCTGCAAACTTGTTTCTGTAAGTGTTCCTGAAGAGGTCTCTGTTTTGGGAGTAGATAACGACAGCTTGATATGCCATCTTTCCCGTCCTGCACTTTCAAGCATTGAACTTGATTTTGAAGGTGCTGGTTATCGTACCCTCGAGCATTTAGACAGGATTATCTCAGGGGAAGAAACTGCCCGTGTGATGAATATTGAACCTGTAAGAATTGTAACACGTCAGTCAACTGATGTGTTGGCAGTAGAGGACCCTATTGTCAGAGAAGCTTTGATTTTTATAAGAAGCAACTATCAGCGTAAAATTTCAGTATCAGATGTAACCGACCATATATGTTTTTCTCGAAGCGCTTTGGAAAAGAGATTTGATGCTGCAATAAATCGTTCTGTTGCCGGAGAGATAACCCGCCTCAGGATAGGTATGGCAAAGGATAAGCTGCTAAATTCAAGGCTCTCAGTAAATTTGATAGCTTCAAAGTTTGAGTTTACCAATCCACAGCATTTTTCACGTTTTTTCAAAAATGCCGTGGGGATAACTCCAGATGAGTTTCGTAAAAGATACTCAAAGAGCAACGCAGTTGACTAGGGGGCCCGTCAGCAGTAATAGAGCAAGATAAAACTATGACTGAATTCGACATTGTCATCTTCTTAGGTTATATAGCAGGCCTTTTAACGCTTGGTATATTATATTCTTCCCAAATCAAAAATACTAAAGATATGTTTGCTGCAGGCGAAAGTTCCCCTTGGTGGATAGCGGGGATTTCAGGACATATGGCTATGTTCACTTCAGGAACTTTTGTTGTATGGGGCGGCATTGCCTTTCGCCAGGGGCTGGTTGGTGTCAGCATACTGATGATGATTGGGATTTCAGCATGGTTGGTGGCTTTCACAATCGCTGCTCGCTGGAAGGTATCAGGAGCAGTTACGCCTGCAGAATATATAGAGAATCGCTTTGGACGGAAAGCAGTACACTTTTATTCTTGGATATCAACGATTTTCCGTATGATTGATGTTGGAATTGCTTTGTATGCGGTATCTGTTATTCTTTCAGCGTTGATTGTAGTCCCGGAAGGGCACTTCTTAGCTGGCAGCAACAGCCAAACTCTGTCAGTTTACTGGGCGATTGTGATTTGCGGGGTCTCAATGGTGCTTGTTGCTGCTGCTGGCGGGCTTTGGGCAGTTTTAATGGCTGATGTGATTCAATTTGTTGTTTTGACCGCCTCAGTACTAATTGTAATCCCATTGCTGTTAAATGAGGTTGGAGGAATTAAATCGTTTATTGACAATGCACCCGAAAGGTTTTTCATACCATACAGCAGGGAGTTCCCTCCGCTGTTTCTTGTTGGATGGGTCATTATTCATTTCTTTAAAATTGGAGGGCAGTGGGCATTTGTGCAGCGTTTTTTGTGCGTTTCATCAAAACAAGACGCTAAAAAGGCGGCGTTGCTCTTTGGTCTTCTCTTCTTGGTGAGTCCGATATTTTGGATGCTTCCTCCTATGATGTATAGGATTATAGATTCAAACGCAAATTCAGAAAAAGCCTTTATCATGGCCTGTCAGTCTGTATTGCCTTCTGGGATGCTGGGGCTCATAGCGGCTTCTATGTTTGCCGCCACAGCAAGTACGGTTAACTCACAAATAAATGTTTTTGCAGGTGCATTCTCTCGTGAGATTTACGGCAAAATTGCCCGCTTTCGAATTACTGAAAAATCGATGTTGTTGTTTGGGCGTTTTGTTTCGTTATTGCTGGGCTTAATTGTTATATCTATTGCAGTTTTGATTCCTTCTTTAGGAGGCGCAGAAAATGTTGTCCTGCATCTGACAGGAATGTTGGTAACGCCTATAGTTCTTCCTTCAATCTGGAGTTTGTTTTCTCGGAAGATTGGCTTCAGCTCCGTCATTGCAACATTTTCGGTAAGTATTGCGGGGATGATTTTATTAAAGCCTTTTATTGAATCCAAATCGGGGTTTATCGAAAACCCGCTTTTGCTGGAAATTTGGATTATTGGAATAATATTACCTGTTTCTGTGCTGCTGCTGTTTGAATTTACAGGCAGCAATGAATCAATAAATAGCTCCAGAGTTATAGAAATAAGGGATTCCGCAGATAAAGTGCCCTCTCTCGCTAAGGCGGGGAGGTTGAGGCATTTTCTGATTTCTGCATATGTTCTTTCAACTGGATTGGTAATTCTGATTATTGCTGTTCTCAATGAGCAGGGAAGGAAAGTTTTGTTAATTGCTGCATCTGCACTTATATTGGCTGTAATTATCATAAACTTTCGTTTATTGAAAAATAAATTTGGTGATTGATTTGTTAAAAATGGCGTTGAAGCTCTGCCTTTATAAATTATACTTCAATTCAGTTTTTATTGCATTAAGCTAAGTCAATTTATTTCGAAAGGAATCAAAGTGGAACTTTTATCCGGTTGCTCATTGTCTAAAATTAAGGCTCTCAGTACTGCTCAAAAAGTCATCTCGTTATTCTCGAGAAAGAAACAATTACCTCAATCATTGATGTTTCTTTTCCTGATTAGCTCTGTTCTCTTTTCTGCAGGCAGCGCTGTGGCCGGGTCAGAACCTCGTTCAAGCTGGTCGGGTGTTTATCCGCATCTTGCATATTTCAATGATAACAGAGAATGCGGCACTGGTGCAGTTGTGCCTTGGGCTAATCGGCTCTGGGTTGTTACTTACGCCCCTCATAGCCCAAAAGGTTCGGACGGAGAAAATCTTTATGAAATTGATGGCGATTTAAATCTTACTGCCCATCCTGAAAGCATTGGAGGCACGCCCGCCGCTCGTATGATTCATCGTGAGTCGAACCAGCTGTTCATCGGTCCTTATGTTGTTGATGATGAGCGTAATGTTAGAGTTATTCCTTATTCTAAGATGATGGGCCGGCATACAGGCATTGCTCGGCATTTGTTTGAGCCTTCATCGAAAGTATATTATGCAACTATGGAAGAAGGGCTTTATGAAGTCAACGTTAATACTCTTGAAGTTAATTGTTTGATTAGAGACGGCAATTCGGGTGCTCCGCCAGAAGGGATTAAGAGTGATTTGCCCGGCTATCACGGAAAAGGACTTTATTTAGCTCAAGACCGGCTCGTTTATGCGAATAACGGACAAAAAGGCCCTAGGGCAAAAACCGACCCTACAATCCCCTCAGGTGCTTTGGCAGAGTGGTACGGGCAGGGGGACTGGCAGCTTGTCCGCAGAGATCAGTTCACTGAGGTAACAGGCCCAGGAGGAATCTACGGCAATTCTAACAGTTCCGACCAGCTTTGGTCAATTGGCTGGGATCAGCGTTCTTTGATTCTCGCTCTGCTTGATAATGGGCAATGGAGCTTTTACCGCTTACCGAAAGCTTCTCATACTTATGATGGTGCGCACGGATGGAATACCGAGTGGCCAAGAATTAGAGATATCGGTGAAGAAGAGCTTCTTATGAATATGCACGGGATGTTTTGGCAGTTTCCAAAGAGCTTTTCTCGTGAGGATCGCAGCGGAATCAGGCCGATGTCAACTTATTTGATGGTGCTTGGTGATTTTGCCCAGTGGCGGGAGAAAGTTGTTTTGGGATGCAATGTTACTGCCAGAAGCGAGTTCTTAAATACTCTCAACGCTAAAGGGGATATGGCCTCACCCGGCCAGTCTCAGTCTAACCTGAGGTTTATAAGCAGCGACCAGCTGGACAGTTTTGGTAAACCGATTGGCCGAGGGGCAGTGTGGCTGAATGATTCTGTTAAAAAGCAGCAGGCTTCGGATCCGTACCTTTTTGCCGGTTTTGAAAATCGCAGCGTGCATTTGGTTCATCAGCAGGATAAACCCGTTGAGTTTATATTTGAGGTGGATAAGCTTGGTGACGGCAGCTGGGAGCACCTTAAAACTGTAACTGTAGATTCTGGCGGCTATAAATGGACAGCTTTTTCAGCTTCAGACAAGGGCGAATGGATTCGAGTACATACCAACAAGGACTGTGAACGCGTAACAGTATTTTTCCAGTACAGCAGCCATGAAAAACGCACAACCCAGCCGGACAAAATGTTTGATGGTATAGCTAAAGCTGATAGTTCAGCTCTCTGCGGCGGTTATATACGAGCACGCGGAGAAAACAAAAAAACGCTTCAATTTTCAGCTAAAATCAGAGAAAACGGAAAAGTTAAGAACGCCGGCTATTATGAGATGATGCTGGATAGCAAAGGTTCTATGATCTTGTGCAGAGTTGATGATGAAGAAGCCCATGCCTTTATGCAGGAAAATATGGAAGTTCCTAGAGATGTTATAAGCGTAGATCAGGCTTCTCTGATATATGTTGACGAAAAGGGAAAACGTTTTCGTCTTCCGAAAGGTGATAAGTCTTTTGATAAAACCGGACCGGTTGGTTTAGAGCGTATTTCCCGAGAAGTTGTAACTGAAAGAGACCTGTTCAATGCTCACGGCACGTTCTATGAACTGCCGGCGAAAAATGCTGGCGGTTTTTCCAAAATACGTCCAGTGGCAACACACAATCGCCGTATCGCAGATTACTGCAGCTGGCGAGGCCTTTTAATACTTTCCGGCATTGCTGACAATGCTCCAGAGAGCAATAAACATATTATTCGTTCCGAGGATGGCAAAGTTGCCCTTTGGGTTGGTGCAGTCGATGATCTCTGGGAGTTTGGCAAACCTGTCGGCAGGGGAGGCCCTTGGAAGGATACCCATGTTAAGGCTGGGGAGCCGTCAGATCCGTATTTGATGACAGGTTACGAGCATAAAACTCTGGAGCTTTCTCATAAAAACGATGAACCTGTAGAGGTATGCATCGAAGTGGATATCGACGGACAGGGCACTTGGAAAACTTACCGTAAGATTCAAATTCCCGCAGACTGTACTGTTAAGCACCGTTTCCCTGAAGGTTTCAATGCCTATTGGGTTCGCACAACAGCCGATACTGACACAGTTGCCACAGCCTACTTTATATATGAATGATGCAGTTTTATTATGATGATAAAAAGCGAGATTATAATGGCGAAGCTGGTTGCCGTTTTGGCAGCAGTACTGCTGTCAAACAGCTCAGCTCTTTCCGCTGAGAAGGTGTTTACTTATAGATTTACAGAGCTTGATGCGGAGGTTTCCAAGGGTGCCTCTTTGGAAGTTCGCAAAGATTCAGCACAAGCATCTTCGCAAGGGAGCAGTTATCAGCATGCATATCTAAGCGAAAAAAAACAGTTCGTTGAATTTGCTGTTGATGTCCCTGAAGCAGGATTTTATGCCCTGCAAGTCAGGCAGCGCAATCAACCTGATAACGGCATCTATGAGCTGCTTGTGGGCAGTGATAATGATGAATTAAGTTTGGCTGGTGAAGGCCTGAAGATCGATCAGGGTGATCTCTGCGGAGAATACAGCTTCAGAACTGTCAATTTGGGTGTGCATCGTTTTCAGACAGCCGGCTCCAAAAAATTCAGGTTTAAGGCTGTAGGTAAAAATAAAGATTCCGAAAGTTATAATCTCTCCTTCTCTGAACTGTCTCTAAAAAAGATTCAGCCGCTTGAGGTTTCTGACTCTTCAGATATCCAGTATGTGAGCGATGTTAATTCACAAGATGGCTTCTATTATCGAATAAAATCTGACAGCCCGGGGGCAGTCGTGAAGTATCCTGTTCAGGCAGAAAAAGATGGTTTTTATGTGATTCTAATACGAAACGTATTAAGCTCGGCTGGTGCCGAATACAAAGTGTCTTTTGATAATAAAAATTTAGGCAGTAAGATCGATTCGTTTAATCCTGATTTGCAGTATTCAATGTTTACAGCGGGCGTGGTGGAAGTTGATTCCCCGGGCGGGCAGATTGTAAAATTAAAAATCACAGGGAAAAATTCGCTAAGTTCCGGCTACTCGTTAAATTTTGATACAATACGCTTGGTTGACCCGGATATTATTGTAACATCCGGGTGGGGAATTAATTCAAGCAGGGTTAAAGGCTGGTGGCCGAAATCGACTTATGCAGACAATTATTACGGAAGATTCTACCGTTATTCAAGGGCGGGGCATACCCGTTTCTACCGTACTTTGAAACCGTCGGATGAGCCGGAAATAATAGCATGGCGGCCATGGCAGCCTGATTTTCAAGGCTTTCTGGTTTCGGGCTGGTATAATGTTTATTACTGGCTTCCCGATGGCGACCCTGACCGTGCGTCAAATGCGAAATATACAGTTCATCATAGATCCGGCCAAACAACCTACACTGTTGACCAGCGAAAGCCGGGCGGTGAATGGAAACTGCTGGGTACACATTTCTTTGAAAAGGGGCGGGCAGGCCGTTCAGGGTATGTGGAGCTTTCTAACGAAGCAGATGGTTTGGTTATTGCCGATTCGATCAAATATGAGTACGCTGAAATGCAGGGGTTAGACCCGAAATCCCAATCACTGCAAGATCCAGAGTCCGGCTCATACACAGTTCGGTTAGGTCAAGAGAAGCAAACCGTTTGGGGGCTTGGTGTGGAGATTCAGCCGGAAGCCGAAAGGAGGGGCGGAATCAACCGCAGCAAGGGCATTCCGGGGGATTTAACCGAATCGGAACGAAAGAGATTCTATAATGAACTGCTCGGATTCGGCCATGGATTCCGTTATATGAGGCTTCCTATGGGGCTCTTTTATACAGGGCTGGATGATGAGCGAAAGCAGTTTGAGCAGAATTGGAGCTCTCAGAACAGCGAACTGGCAGAAATGATAGATGAATCCGGTATTGAAGGCTTTAACTTTGAGTATTGGTCTCCAGCTCCGTATTTCAAATCTAACAATAGGTTTGTTGGCGGTTCTCTGAAAAAATTTGATAAAACATTTTTGACTGAATTTGGCAATTCAATTGTTAAAGATTTAAGATATGTTCAGGAAAATATCGCCCCTGTCAAAATGTTTTCTTTGCAGAATGAACCCACCGTTGGTGAGGCAGGCTACGGCTGCTGTGAGTATAGCGGGCAGGAGTACTGCGATACGTTTCGAGCAGTCGCGCCGATTGTTAAGAATGAATTCCCTGAGCTTTTCATACATGCAGACAGTCAGGCTGGCCAGTACGGCAAAGGCTCGATACTTATTCGAGATGATTCCAAGGCTCTTGAATACGTGGATGGGTGGTCTTGGCATCGTGTCGGGAAAAATTCTGATGAACAAATCAGATACAGCGATTCCCGATTCAAGAAAGATGCAGAAGGAAGGCCTGTGCTGAATGTAGAATTCGAATATCTTGATGGCGCAGGTTCTCAGTGGAGATTTGTAAATACTGCTCAATCTATTATGAACTGGTTTGCTTTTAATGAATCTCCTGCATGGTTCTGGCTGCATGCCCTCAAACCTACTGACACTCTTATAGGTGAGCGGTTTGGCCTTGGTTTTTGGCGGCCTTCAAGTGATAACGATTTTACACGTTATGTTGACATCAAAAAGAAACACTGGCAGTACAATTGGTATCACTGGAATGCTGTTGCAGGATTCTTGAAATATATGCCGTGGGATTCAGTTGTTTGTCGTGTAGATGAAGAGCAGACCCGAAAAAATCAGCGAATTCTGGCGTGGAAAACGCCTGAGAGCAAATTGGTTATTGCTTTAACTAATCGCTCATCTGATACTCCTTTTGAATACAATATTGATATGGGGGTTGATGCTGAGTTTAAAGGCTATTGCTATACTTCGCAAACCAGAAACAACATCGGAAAATATGTGGGTATCAGAAAAGGGCGGCAGTTCTCACGTGAATTATCCCCTTTCTCTGTTGAATTTTGGGTGCAGCAGTAAAAAGGACGGTTATGCCCTGATGTTTTTGTTTTCTGGTATTTGGCTTTCTAACTGGAGCTGGATATGAAAAGAAATAATTAAAAAAAATCGGGCAGTATCAATATCGAAACTGCCCGATTAAGGATTTGTCAACAATATATAAAGCGCCGCAATAGATGCGATTCAAGGAATGAGTCAGCTCTTCAAGCCTGCCCTAACCCTTTACTTTTCTTCCTCGGCCTCTTCAGCCGCTTCCACTTCAGCCTCAGCTTCCTGCTCGTTTACGATTCTCGCAGTTGAGACCACCTGATCATCTTTGCCGAGCTTAATCAGCCTTACGCCTGCCGTATTCCTGCCGATTTCCCGCACCTCTTCGAGGCCGGTTCTTATGATAATCCCGTTTCTGGTAATCATCATTATATCGTCTTTGTCTGCTGCCGGCATAACTGCGACAACATCGCCGTTCCTATCGGACTTCTTAATATTTATGATTCCCGAGCCGCCGCGAGACTGCAAGCGGTATTCGCTCAGGGCAGTTCGTTTGCCGAAGCCGTTTTCGCATATTGTCAGGATTGAGCTGCCGGGCTCGAGGATAATCATCCCTACTGCTTTGTCATCGGATTTGAGCCTAATGCCCTTAACGCCTCGAGCTGTTCGCCCCATCTGGCGAACGTCTTCCTCGCTGAATCTTATGCTCATTCCGTTTTTGGTAGCCAGCAGGATCTCATCGCTGCCGCCGGTAATACCAACGCTTATAAGGTCGTCGTCTTCATCGAGCTTGATCGCATTCACGCCGTTAGCACGGACATTACCGTAAGCCTCGAGAACAGTCTTCTTAACAATGCCCTTGCGAGTGGCGAAAATCAGGTTGCGCTGGTCGAACTCGCGAACATTTATGATAGACATAATTCTTGAATCGCCCAGCTCGAGGAGGTTGGCGATGCTTCTGCCCTTGCTCTGCCTTGAGAGGTTCGGAATTCGATACACCTTGAGCCAGTAGCACCGGCCGTTATCGGTAAACACCATAAGGTAGTCGTGCGTGCTGGCGATGAAGAGCCTCTCTATAAAGTCGTCGTCTTTGCTGTCTGACCCGATTATTCCGCGTCCGCCTCGTCCCTGCTTGCGGTAGGTGTCTATCGGCATACGCTTAACGTATCCTTCATGGCTCACCGTTACCACAACCTTCTCTTCCTGGATGAGGTCTTCGATATCAAAATCCTCTACCGCCTCTGTGATTTCGGTTCGTCTTTTATCTCCGTATTTCTCCACCATCTCAGAGAGGTCTTCGCGTATCATGGAAAACACGATTTTCTCATCTGCGAGGATCTTTTCGTAATGCCTTATCTGCTCGGCAAGCTTTGCATACTCATTGGCAAGCTTCTCAATCTCAAGGCCGGTGAGCTTCTGAAGCTGCATACCAAGGATCGCATCAGCCTGCGGGCCTGTGAGATATTTCTCTCCCCCTTCTGCCTCGGATAGGAAATCTTCAGGCAGAAGCCTTTTCAGCGTTGCAGACTCAACGAGCTTGAGGGGTTTGTTCATAAGATTGAGCTTGGCATTAGGCACATCAGGCGAGCTCTTGATCAGCTCGATTATTTCATCAATATCGCTTACCGCAAGAATCAAACCTTCGAGAATGTGTGCCCTGTTGCGTGATTTTCTCAGCAGGAACTGGGTTCTTCTTCGTATTACGTCTTTGCGGTGGTCAAGGTATTCCTGCATCAGCTGACGCATATTGAGCGTCATCGGGCGGTTGTTCACCAGCACAACGTTGTTTATAGCGAAGGTGGTTTGAAGCTGGGTATATTTGAAGAGCTTGTTGATAACAACTTCCGGCTCTGCATCCTTCTTGATATCAACAACGATTCTCAGCCCTTTCCTGTCCGATTCGTCGTTCACATCTGCCACCTCTGGCAGGAGCCCGCTGTGAACGCAGTCGGCAATTTTCGATACCACGTTGGTTTTCACAACCATATAAGGGATCTCTGTGATGATGATCTTGCTCTTGCCGGTCTTCGTTTCCTCAACATCATACCTGCACCGAACTCGCACATGCCCGCGCCCATTGGTGTAGGCATCCATAATGCCCTTTTTGCCGCAGATTATCCCGCCTGTGGGGAAATCCGGCCCGGGCAGATCTTCCATAAGATCGAGGATTGTGCTTTCGGGGTTGTCTATGAGCTTTATCATCGCCCTGCACACTTCTGTGATGTTGTGCGGGGCCATATTCGTTGCCATTCCAACGGCAATTCCTGTTGAGCCGTTTACGAGCAGATTGGGGAATTTCGACGGCAAAACAACAGGTTCGGTTCTGGTTTCATCGTAGTTCTGCACGAAGTCAACAGTCTCTTTGTTGATGTCTTCAAGCATATCCGTAGCAGCGGCGTGCATACGTGCTTCGGTGTAACGCATTGCAGCTGGAGGGTCGCCGTCTATGCTCCCGAAGTTGCCCTGCGGGTCAACGAGCATATAACGCATGCTCCAGCCCTGACCCATGCGAACCAGCGTGGGATACACAACAGCCTCGCCGTGGGGATGATAGTTACCGCTGGTATCACCGGCAATCTTGGCGCATTTTCTGTGTTTTCCGCGAGGCCCTAGGTTCAAATCGTTCATCGCCACCAGAATTCGCCTCTGAGAGGGCTTGAGCCCGTCTCGAACATCCGGGAGAGCACGTGATACTATCACGCTCATCGAATAATTCAGATACGAATGCTTCATCTCATCAAGGATTGATTTCTCCTCGATGAACTCTTTAAATTCCGGCCTATTTATCTCGTCTGTCATCGGATTGTTCTGCTCCGTAAATCAGGGCTCTCAGCATAATCAGAGAGAGAGCCCCTAACATTGATTTCTGAATAAAATAAGAGCCTTAATTATACTTAAAAACGCTGCGGAGTCAAAATTTATAGCTGCCCAAAAAACAAAACATTTAGCAGTGGCATTACCGCTCACACGTTCAACGAAAATTTTTTTTTTCTTCTTGAAACCGCTTTTGAAATTTGATAGGCTCAAAGCCGATTGGAAATAAGAAAGTAAGTAAGCTTCGGATAAAAGTAAGTATTATTACAGGGGAGAAAAACATGTGTTACCTCAGATTATCAATTCTGGCATCGATTATCATTCCCTCGCTTGTATTTGGTTTTGCAGGGGGCGATGGAACTGAAAGCAGCCCATACCAGATTTCGACTCCAGACCATCTTGAAGCGGTGAATGATGATCCTGCAGCCCATTATGTTATGACAAATGACATAAATCTTTCCGGGAGATCTTACGAGCGTGCCGTAATTGCTCCCGATACAGATTACAGCGATGGTAACGGTTATTACAAATATGAGTTCGATGGCACTCGTTTCTCAGGTACATTTGACGGGGCAGGCTTTCGGGTCCTTAATTTGAACATTGACTCCTCGCTTTCGGAAGGGGATTATCCTGGCCATCTCGGACTTTTCGGTAGAACTGATGGTGCGGAAATAAAAAATCTTGGAATTGAGGGCGTTGATATAGAAGGCGGGGATGATTCACGATATATAGGCGGTATGTGCGGCTGGAATTACGATAGCAGAATAACAGACTGCTATGCAAATGGAACTGTTTCAGGCGGCGATGAATCTCAGGATTTTGGCGGTTTTTGCGGAGTTAATTACACAGGTTCAATTACAAACTGCTGTTCGAATGTAGCTGTTTTTGGCGGCGATGAATCTAGCAGAATCGGCGGTCTATGCGGGTACAATTACGATAATTACGGAAAAATCACGAACTGCTGTGCGAACGGCACTGTTTCGGGCGGAGAAAATTCCAGCCATATCGGCGGACTGTGCGGATTAAATTCTAATCAGGCTGCTATTGAAAACTCTTATGCCGATGTCTCTGTTTCAGGACATGATATCCTCGGAGGTTTGTGCGGGAATAATAATGGCTCAGTAAAAAGATGCTATGCCACAGGCTCTGTTTCTGGAGGGGATGATTCTTATGCCGATAATCTTGGCGGTTTGTGCGGAAGGAGTACTTACAAAATTGAAAATTCCTATGCCACAGGCTCTGTCTCTGGTGGCAGCGAGTCGGATAATATCGGTGGAATCTGCGGGAATAATTACTACGGTTCAATCAAAAACTGCTATGCCACGGGAACTGTTTCGGGGGATAATAATATTGGCGGGATATGCGGTCTTAATTATAATGATAGCGGGGTAATTGAAAACTGTTTCTGGGATATTTTGACCAGCGGACTATATTCAAGCGCTGAGGGAACAGGTATTACGACTTTTGCAATGCACAGACAAATCACGTTTACAGATGCCGGCTGGGATTATGTGAACGAGGATACGAACGGAATGATAGATTTATGGTATCAAAATCCGGACGATTACCCGAAGCTTTTCTGGCAGGCAATTCCAGGCGACTGCAACTATGACGGGTACGTCGGCCAGAATGATATATTGATTATGGCAGAGCAGTGGCTTGATTATTCTGACAGATATAATCGCTTGGAAGCAGATCTAAACTTTGATGATTACGTTGATATTCTCGATTATTCTATATTTTTTGAGAATTGGCTTGATGCAAATTAGCAGCAGGGTTTTACATAATTTTTTTAATTATTTTTCTTGAAACCTCTTTTGAAATTTGATAGGGTCAAAGCCGATTGGAAATAAGAAAGTAAGTAAGCTTCGGATAAAAGTAAGTATTATTACAGGGGAGAAAAACATGTGTTACCTCAGGTTATCAATTCTGGCATCACTTATTATTCCAGCGTTCGTATTTGGTTTTGCAGGGGGCGATGGAACTGAAAGCAGCCCATACCAGATTTCGACTCCAGACCATCTTGAAGCGGTGAACAGCGATCTATCTGCCAATTACATCTTAATCAATGACATTGACTTAACCGGCAGGACATACCAACGCGCCGTTATAGCACCGGATCTTGATTACAGCAATATTTATTTCTCCGACAGCCCTTTTTCAGGGTCATTCTGCGGGGCAGGATATAAGATTTTGAATCTAAACGTTGATGCTGCAGGTGTAACGGGGAATTACCCGAGTTTTTTAGGTCTTTTCGGAAAAATTGATGGAGGCGAAGTACTGGATCTCGGCATGGAGAATGCTGATATAGACGGCGGCGAGGACTCGAGTCATATAGGCCTTATTTGCGGGGTCAACTTTGAAAGCGAAATCAAAGGCTCCTATGCCTCGGGTTATATTTCGGGGCAGGAGTACCTCGGTGGATTATGCGGAACTAATGATAGCGGCACAATTGAGAACTGCTATGCCGCAGTAGAGGTTTCTGGAAGTAATTGGCGGCTCGGCGGTCTTTGCGGATATAATGATAGCGGCATAATTGCAAACTCACATGCAGAAGGCTCTGTTTCCGGAGACAGTGATTTAATGCATGTTGGCGGATTATGCGGTATGAATTCCGGCACAATAGAACACTGCTATGCAGCTGTATCAGTCTCATGCGGGGCTAACTCAAGTTATGTCGGAGGTCTTTGCGGACATCATTGGAAAGGAACAATTGAAAACTGCTGGGCATCAGGTTCAGTTTTGGCAGAAGAGTATCTTGGCGGTTTGTGCGGATATAATGAAAGCGGTACAATCAGGAAATGCTTTGCTGCAGGGTCTGTTTCTGGTGATCAAAATGTAGGGGGCTTATGCGGCTTTACTCAGAGCATTGTTGAAAACTGTTATGCAGCCGGATCTGTTTCGGGAGAACAAAATGTTGGCGGTCTGTGCGGCTTTTTTAAGGAAATCTGTTTAACCAACTGCTATTCAACCGGCTCTGTTTCGGGAGATTGGGAGGTAGGCGGCCTGTGTGGAGATGATTATCAAGGCACAACCTCCAGTTGTTTCTGGGACACTGAATCCAGCGGAATGGATTCCAGCGCAGGAGGAGCAGGGCTTACTACAGCCCAGATGCAGACTCTGAGCACGTTTACAGATGCCGGCTGGGATTATGTGAACGAGGATAATAACGGGAAGATGGATCTCTGGTATCAGCATGCGGGCGAATATCCCAATTTTTACTGGGAATATCTCCCCGGCGACTGCAACTATGACGGATACGTCGGCCAGAATGATATATTGATTATGGCAGAGCAGTGGCTTCAAGCTCAGCCGGCACAAACCCGGCTTGAAGCAGATTCAAACTTTGATGATTACGTTGATATTCTCGATTATGCGATATTAACCGAAAATTGGTTTACTGCCGAATAAAGCAAAGAACATTGCAGGGCTCGCACGTAATAATTTGCCAATACAAAGTATCGTGCGGGGAAAATAAGCTAATCAGGGCACTGTCCTAAGCAGGGGGGCGGTTCTGAGTAATTTTTCGCAGTGAGACATTTCTGCTGCTGCGGCTTTATGCGGCTTTTCTGAGTTTCGGGTCTATTGCGTCGCGCAGGCCTTCGCCCACGAGGTTGTATGCCATTACGGTGAATATTATGGCCAGTCCGGGGAAGAGCGTCATCCACCATATAAACTCGCCGGAAGAATTAACTCCGAGGCTGAGCATTTGTCCCCAGCTCGGCTTCGGCGGCACAATCCCGAACCCAAGGAAGCTCAGAGCCGCCTCGATAAAGATCGCTCCTGCGATCCCGAATGTGGCGTTCACCAATACCGGCGCTACGCCGTTGGGCAGGATATGCTTGAAGATAATGCTGCTTGTAGGCAGGCCGAGAGCCCTTGCCGCATCCACAAAATCCTGCTTTCTGAGCTTGAGGAATTCTGCACGGATGAATCTGGCGTTGCCTGTCCAGCTTGTTATGCCGATAATTATCATAATATTGAAGAGGCTCTTGCCGAAGAAAGCTATAATCGTGAGGATCAAAAAGAAGGCGGGGATCGCCATCATAATCTCAATAAAACGCATTCCTATAAAATCAACGATACCTCCGAAGAATCCAATAACAGACCCTATCAGCACGCCTATAGTTGTAGAGATACCTACCGCCACAAACCCCACAGACAGCGAGATCCTCGAGCCGTGTATAAGCCTTGCCAGCACATCCGAGCCCACATCATCTGTCCCGAGAAGGTGCTTTTGAGATGGCGGCTGATACTTATCCTCAAGGCTCGTTTCTGCGTAGCTGTATGGAACGGGAGGAAATACTGCCCAGTTCTCTTCAGACTCCTGCACAAGCTGCTTGTAATTAACGGTGCTGTTGTAGGTTGGGATAACAGCTTTGAAAAATATCACCCCTGCCAGTATTATTCCGGCAGTGATCATAAGCTGCCTGAGGAAGATTTCCCCGCGCACAGAGGGCGTGTATTTTTTGGTGTTGGATTTGATCTTGAAAATGAGCCCTATGCAGCAGGCCGCAGCAAATAACACGCTGTAGTCTGAGCTGTCCAAAGCGGAGAAAAGCGGAAAGCTCAGCTCCCCTTTGATCACTGCGAAATAGGGTTTGCTGTTGGCAATAAAGGGCGCAAAAACCGCTATCACAAAGAGCAGTATAATAAAGCCGAGGCAAACTATATTAAGCCTGTTCTTCCGGAACTGCTCCCAAGTGAGCTGTCCGAAGGTTTTTCCCCAGTTTCTTTTATTATTGATACTTTCGTTTACCATCAGTCGTAAGATATCCTCGGGTCAGCTATTGCGTAGCATATATCGGCCAGCAGAAGCCCTGCAAGATTCAGCACTCCCGAAATCGTGGCCACTGCCATCACTACATTATAATCCCTTGTTGTTATCGCCTCGAATGCCAGAAGCCCCATCCCGGGGATGGAGAACAGCTTTTCAATGATTACAGAACCGGCAATCATGGCCGGCAGAAGGGTTGCCAGAACCGTGATTACCGGAATTATGCTGTTCCTGAATGCATGTCGGAAGATTACTGTTTTCTCAGCAAGCCCCTTGGCTCTTGCTGTGCGAACGTAATCCATCCTGAGGTTATCGAGCATACTCGCCCGTACGATCTTGGTTAGGTAGGTAAAGCCGTTGAAGGTGATGCAAAGCACCGGCAGAACCAGATGCCAGATGCGGTCTTTAAGCCATACGAGGAACGGCATTTTATCTGAGTTGTTGCTGTTTATCCCAGAAGAAGGGAACCAGTTGAAGAAGTCGGGGTTGGAGAAATAGCCTATGAGCATCTGCCCCACCCACATTATCGGGAGAGACCAAAGAATAAACAGTACTACAGAAATCGCCCTGTCCGTAAATCTGTTGTGCCTCAGAGCTGACAGTGTGCCCAGAGGCAGAGCCACTAGGTAAATTATTGTAAAGGCGGTGAGATTGAGCGTGAGGGTGATGGGGAGTCGCTTGGCTATAAGCTCTATAACAGGGCGGTGATGCTTGAAAGACTGCCCGAAATTGAGCTGAACGATATTCTTAAGCCAGATAAAGTATTGCACGGGTTCGGGCTTATCGAGGCCGTAAAGCTCAAGCTGGGCCTGCCTTGCCGCCTGATTCTGCCCGCTCTGAATACCCTGATCCAGCCCCATCTGCATAGCGATAGGATCGCCCGGGGCAAGCCTGCTTATAGCAAACACCAGAACGGTGATCCCGATGAGTGTCGGAATCATAAGCAGAATTCTTCTGATAACGTAGGTGGTCATAAATTACCAAATTTAAAAAGAATTATTTCAGCTCGCTCAATCCTGATTATGTTGCCAAGGTATATTAACGAGGCGGTTATTATATGTTTTACCCCTTTTTAAGCCAACAATTTTTTATCTTTCAGCTATTCTGTTTGCAGCTCAAGGATTGACCTATGTTGAGCAGGCAGAAGCTGGAAAAATGTTCACAGACACTCACGAACTCTCTGCGGGGAATAAGCGGGAGTCCGTAGAAGCCTGTGTTGGTCTGTGCAGGCAAAAAAGCCATTGATACACAGCAGTGCCAGCCGACCGAGTCCACCTCGTCCACTCACTAATCTATTCTGATTTTCCACTAATGATTTTGCAAAGAGCCACGAGCCACGAATCTATCCGCTTGCTTTCCGCCTTCGGCGGACAGGCTCTTCGCCTTCGGCGGACTCCACGTGCGGCTCTGATTGTCGTTAGTATTTCGCAGCGATTTCACAAAACGAGATATTTAAACCGAGCCACGCATGTAGGCCCGCCGCAGGCGGGGCGAAATAAGTGGACAGCAGTATGGAGAGAAAAGATATATATTAACCACAGAGGCACACAGAGGGGCACAGAGGGGAGATTTTTTTTTTGACAGGATTTACAGGATTCACAGGATAAATATTTAATATAGGAAAAGGCGGGGAGAAAATTTTTCAGCCACTAATCAACACTAATTTTTCACTAATGATTTTGCCACGAGCAATCCGCCGCAGGCGGACTTGCAGCTCAGCCACTCGCCACGAGCCAAGAATCTATCCGTTTGCTCCGTCCGCCTCCGGCGGACTCCACGCACGGCTCTGATTGTCGTTAGTATTTCGCAGCGACTTCACAAAACGAGATATTTAAACCGAGCCACGCATCAATAAATGGGTAACTGTCCCTATTAAAATTCCGGGCTTGGGAATTGATAGAGCAGGACAGCAATAAAGGCTTTTATTCGCTGAAAAAATAAAAAACCCCGCAATCCCACCAAAAACCCCACCTAACACCCCACTTGATACCCAAAGCAGTTGTTAAACTTTGGGTATTATGAAACTGAAAAACATAAACCAAATCACAGCCATCCCATAGAAGAACAAAATATAAGATGTTTCTTTGAAAATAGCGGGGTATGAGTTACACTAATTTCAACAAACTAACCAAAAATTAGGAGTAACTCATGACACCCGCTAAGCATCAATATACAGTTCTCAAGCAGATATGCCAATATATTCCTGCTTATCTTGTTTCAAAATTATCCCGGTTTTACGGTATTGACAAGCAATCACGAACATTTTCGTGCTGGTCTCACATTGTATCTATGCTTCATGTCCAGATTGCTCACAGCCTCTCGCTGAACGACGTTGCCGACACATTGCGTAATCATTCCGGAGCTTTGATTCCTATTCGCCGTGCAACCCCACCAAGCAGGAATGGGCTTTCTCATGCAAACAGGGTTCGAGATCCTCGTATGGCAGAGACTCTCTTCTGGGAGGTGCTGTCCCATATCCAAGCCCAGCATCCTAATTTTGGCAGAGGTCATAAATACTCCGGCCTTCCAAGGCGTTTTAAGAGAGCAATATATGCGGTTGATTCAACAACGATTCAGCTTGTAGCCAACTGTATTGACTGGGCTAAACATCGCAGACGCAAAGCCGCTGCAAAGTGCCACATGCAGCTTAATCTCCAGACATTCCTGCCTCAATTTGCTATTGTAAAAGAAGCCTCAACCCATGATTCGACAGAGGCTTATCAGCTCTGTCAGAACCTTAAAAGCGGCGAAATAGCGGTTTTTGACAAGGCTTACGTGGATTTTAAGCATCTGGCTGATCTTGACAGGCGAGAATTATTCTGGGTTACCAGAGCCAAAGACAATATGAAATATCGTTTTGTTAAACAGAATACAGAACCAAAAGGTGATATCCAATACGATGCATTAATTGAACTTGAAATGCCGAAAAGCTATGAGGCCTACCCGAAGCAGCTCCGTTTGGTTAAGGCTTATGTGGAAGTTAACGGCGAGAAAAAGCTTATGAAATTTATCACTAACAATACTCAGTGGGCGCCGAGCAGTATCTGCGGCCTATATAAATGCCGATGGGGCATAGAGGTGTTTTTCAAGCAAATAAAGCAGACTTTGCAGCTAAGCGATTTCCTAGGGCATAGCCAAGAAGCGATTCTATGGCAAGTATGGACGGCAATGCTTGCTTATATTTTAATACGGTATATAGGTTTCCTCGGCAAATGGAAAGGAACATTCAGTCGATTGTTTACTTTGCTGAGGGGTGTATTATTCAGCCGGCTGGATGTTTTTAGCGTTATGGCTGCCTGTGGGACAGCACGTGGTTCACCGCGTATGGTTGCAAGCCCTCAGCAGGCTTATTTGCCAGGTTTTAATATGTAGCAAGATTTTACGCAAAGAAAGAGGTGAAAAAAGAGTGGGCAGTATTGAGCAAATAACTGACAATTGAACAATAGCCAAAAAAATGCAAACTGGGGTGATTGAAATCCTTCAGGAAAAGGGCGTTTTAATACAATAAACAAGCCCTCAACGATAAATCTATGGACCTATGGGATGGCTGTGAAACCAAATTGCAAATGAGCTTGACTTGCCGCTCAGCTGGATTAAAGAGCAAGTAGAGGCGGGGAAGATTCCTTGTCTCAGGATTGGACGCAAATACAAATTTGAACTGGAGGCAGTTAAAGCAAGCCTCGCTGAAATGGCAGCGAAGCGAAAGGAGGTGAAACCGAAGCAAGCTGAATCAGCAATGCTCACAAGCGGGCAAGTGCGAGCCAAATTGAATGTTGGTAAAACTCTATTCTACGAAATGCTCTCAGACGGCAGGATTGGCGTTCGTCCCCTGCGGGCAGGCCGCAAACTGCTTTTTCCGGCAGCGGAACTGGAAAGATGGTTTGAGGCAAGCATTGAGGCCGGCGGGTTTATCCCAGCCGACCGGTGGAGACAATACAAATCACGAGGTGGAAAATGAGGCGGAATAAAAAGAGCCCCCGAGCTCAGGCGGCAGCGGAGGCGAGGCAAAAGCGATTCAGGCTGATAACACCAGACAGATACGATTTCAACCTCTGTTTTGCAAATGCTGAGCTTCAGCAAAGACAGCAGAGAATAAAAAGGAGGCGGATTGAAGATGTTCTTTAAATTGGATGCCGATACAGCAGCACGGAAAGACCTGCGGGCAAGCGATAAGATAATCCTTGCGATTATCCAAAATTATGAAAATCAGGGCGAGGCTTGGCCGGGCAGGAGGAAGCTTCAGGAAAAAAGCGGGCTTGCCGCTGGAACTGTTTGCAGCTCCATAAACCGGCTGGAATCCGCTGGGCTTCTGGAAGTTCAGCAGCAGGGTATCGGGAAGTCAAACATTTACAAAACCTGCCCGAAAACCCGACCGGTAGGAAAATCCGACCAGTCCGAAAATCAGGCAGGTACCTGCCCGAAAACCAGACAGGAACCTGTCCGAAAATTAGACCATAAAAGAATAAGAAAAGAAAAGAGTAATGTGGACGAGCCTTCCGGATATACTTTTGTGCTGAAGGGAGGGAAAGATTACTCACTACCAAAAGCCAAAATCGAAGAGTATCAAAAAACGTTCAAAGCAGTGGATACATATAATCCACAGATTACACAGAGGGGTTTTTGAATAGATATATTATTCTTTTCCTCCGATTGCTCCGCTTCCGGCGGACAGGCTCGGTATAAATCAAATTTACATTGGAGGGGAGATTTGAATAATACTGTATGAAGACCTTTTTTAGGATATACCCATATCTAAGCATCTTAAGAGATATACTTAAAAAAGAATTTCGAGGATTTCAAGGATATAAATTCAGTCATAAGCGGGAAAATTGTAAAAAATAATGTTTCACGGATATTATTAAAAGAGTCTTAAAGCATAATGTTAATTTGAAGAGTATTATTATGAGTTCAGTTAAATATTTCTTGGCCGCTGTTGTGCTGTCAGCCTTGGCCTTCGCCTCTCAGCCGCCGGAGGCTCTTATATCTGCTTATTCAGGCAAAGCCGTTTGGAACAAGGGCAAATCAGAGATGAAATTTATCTCCTCGGGAACGATAAACCTCGACCGCCCGAATTATCGCAGCCATTTCTGGGATGTACCCGAAGAGGTTTCACGCATTGTTATCGGTAAAAACTGCATCGTAACTGGTGCATTCCGCACCTCAAGCGACTGCACGATAGAGGGCAGAGACAGAAACACCTCAATCGTTTACGGGACAGACCAGCAGAAATGGGCAGACAGCAGAGGCTTAAAGGCGTATGAGTATTCGCAGTTTCAGAATAGAGCAGGGGTGCTGCGTGTCCGCAATCTCACGGCTGTAAACCCGTTCGCATTCTTCATCAGAGGCTGGAAGAATCAGTGCCACGCGGAGAGATGCAGCTTTATAGATAATCGTGGCGGCTGGGGAAACCACTCAGACGGCTTCTCCGGCGGACACGGTTCAACAATCAAAGACTGCTATTTCGAAACCGGCGATGATGCGGTTAAATGCTATTTCGATATCGAAGTTTCCGGCGTAACGATAAAGATGATTCAAAACTGCGTCCCCTTTCAGTTCGGCTGGAACACATATCAGGATTCTGTGAGCAGAATCAAAGACGTAAAAATCCTCGGCGACTGGGGAAGGGGCAGGGCAAGGTCGGTGTTTCAATGGAAAAACGGGGAAGACCATAAGAAGGTGTTTATAGACGGGCTGCGGATTTTTAATCCAAAGGCGTCTCTCTTCGAGCTCCAGAGCAAGGGAAGGCTTGATATTGAAATAAAAAACGCATTTATCAATCTCCGCAGATACGGCACGAAAAACTTCACCGGCATCCGTACTATCTGCGGCTCGGAGGAACAGAAGAATTTGTATGTATGCCCGGCAGCAAGACGAAAATAACAAAGAACAGATAAACTATAAGCTATCTTGCAGCATAGTTTTATGAGAAGAATTTATCTCAGCAGTCTTTATTAGCAGTGAGACCGCTTTAGAAGCGTCGTTGATAATTTCCCTGTTTAGAGTATATTTTCACGCTGTATTATAATTTGAAAGGATTCAAGTCTTATGGCTTTAGGTATTGCAGAGCTGATACTTCTCGGTCTTCTTGTTGACTGGCTGATGCGTTTTGCCCGGGTTCCCGGGCTGGTTGGTCTGCTGCTTCTGGGCGTGGTGATGGGGCCGCATTTTCTCGATGCAGTAAACCCCGCCACAACTGCCGTATCAGCGGACTGGCGGATGATTGCCCTCGTGGTTATTCTGCTTCGGGCTGGGCTCGAGATGAGCCGGCAGGCACTCGCTCAGGTTGGGCTCAGGGCAGCTCTTATGGCGTTTATACCGTGTTTGTTTGAGGTGGCCGCGGTAACTCTTGCCGCTCCGTACCTCTTGGGGCTCACTGTGCTTGAATCTGCGATGCTTGGTGCAGTTCTTGCGGCTGTTTCGCCGGCGGTGGTTGTGCCGCTTATGATACGTTTCATCGAAGAGCGAAGGGGGGAAGACAAGGCAGCTCCAACGCTTATTCTCGCTGGGGCATCCTGCGATGATGCGGTAGCGATTGTTCTCTGCGGGGCGTTTATCAGTATGTACACAGGAGGCGATGTGAGCGTTGCCTCGGAGCTTGCGGGCGTGCCTGTTTCTATTG
The DNA here is from genome assembly GCF_002117005.1 of Sedimentisphaera salicampi. NCBI lineage: Bacteria > Pseudomonadati > Planctomycetota > Phycisphaerae > Sedimentisphaerales > Sedimentisphaeraceae > Sedimentisphaera > Sedimentisphaera salicampi. Next base: position 794,946 of record NZ_CP021023.1, on the reverse strand, counting down.
CAGCAGGGATAGCTGCTGGGTTGGGGATTGGCTTTGTTCTCTGCCGCTTCTTCGAAAAATTCAACCCCAGGGCTACAAAACGAGTGCTTATCCTGCTGGGGCTTTCGATAATAATCCTGAATCTCGAAAATTGGATTGAGGGTTTCATTCCGTTTGCCTCTCTGCTTGCGATAATGGCAGCGGGCTTTATCATCCTCGAAAAAAGAGAGCATATCGCCCACGAGCTCTCAAGCAAACTCGGGAAGGTTTGGGTGTTTGCCCAGCTCCTTCTGTTCATATTCGTGGGAACGGAGGTCAATGTGCCCGTTGCTGTGAAGGCCGGCCTCTCGGGGGTAGGGGTGATATTGACAGGGCTGATCGGAAGGAGCGTTGCTGTGCAGCTGTGTATGATTAAGAGCAAGTTCAGCGCCCGCGAGAGGCTCTTTCTCACGCTCGCCTATCTTCCCAAGGCCACAGTGCAGGCGGCAATCGGGGCTGCACCGCTCGCTGCAATGAAAGCGGGCGGAATGGATACTGGACCGGGCGAGATTATCCTCGCTGCCGCTGCGATGAGCATCGTTATCACGGCTCCTCTGGGCAGCATAGCAATCACATGGGGCGGCAAACACCTGCTTGCCCAATCTCCCCAACAAACTAAATCACCTGCCAGAGACGGAGACCGTCCCAATTAGTGTGTCTAAAGAAAAAGGGATTCCTTTTCTAAGCTATATGCTTAGTATGTTAAAAAAAAGTCAAATTAAACAAAAAGGAACCCCTATGAAAAGGAATTATAACACAATTTTGGAAAAAGCGGTTGAAGATTTTCTTGCCCACAGCGGGAAAAGTTTGGAAGATGCAATTCGGATTACATTCGAGACTATTCTCAAAGCCGAGCAGGATGAATTTTTGGGTTACGTCAACGGCTGCCGGAAAGACAAATCCACGAGCAACAAGCGTAATGGTTACCGTCAGGCTTTAGTCCAGGGATTGCAATCCACTTTCAGGATAAACATTCCCCGAGATCGTCTTGGTAATTTTCAGCCATTTTTTCTTGATCTGTTAAATTCTCAGAGAGGCAAATATGATAATTTAGCCTTTAGGTTATACAGCAAAGGCCTTACGACTCGAGAGATCGAAGAGATTTTCCAGGAGCTTTTCGAGCAAAATTACTCCAAGAGCAGCATATCTCGCATAACCTCGAATTTCACAGAATACCGCAAGCTCTGGCAGAACAGGCCGCTGGATGAAGACTGGTACATCATTTACATTGATGCGGTAAAGGTAAAGCTTCGCAGGGACAAGGTTTCCAATGAATCGATGTACGTTGCTTTAGGGCTAAAGGAAGACCTAAGTCGAGATGTATTAGGTGTTTACAATATACCAGAAGAGAGCAGCGAAGGCTGGCATTCAGTTCTTAAAGACCTCAAAGAGCGTGGAGTAAAGAAGGTTCTTTGCTTTGCTGCAGATGGTCTAAAGGGTTTGTCGGAAACTGTGAGCAGGGTTTATCCTTCAAGCGATTTTCAACGTTGTCTTATTCATAAGCTTCGCAATGTACTCAGCAAGGTTCGCCAAAATGACAAGAAGGAAGTTGCCTCAGATTTCAAAGCGGTCTTCAAGCTTGAAGATGGCAGCTACCGTTTAGAAGATGGTAAATGCGAGCTGGATAAATTTGTGAAGAAATGGGCAAAGAAGTACAGCAGTTTTGAGAATATTTTCCCTGAGCAGGAGAGGGATGATTATTTCACATATTTGAAATATCCGACTAAACTGCATCGTATGATGTACACCACCAATTGGATAGAGGCTCTTAACAGGATAATCAGGAGAACCGTTAAAATACGCTGCAGCTTTCCTACAGAAGAAAGTGCGTTGAATCTGATCTGCGCCCGTTTAATGGAGCACAGTGAGACGAAATTGATGAGGTATAAAGTTACGAGTCTGTTTGCATGCAAGGATGAACTTGATACAATGGCAAAAGAAAGGCGGAAAATTTCACCTCAGGGTACCCTGAGGTGAAATAAGGAGCTAAGCATAAATGCTGAAAAGATCCTTCAGACACACAATTTGGGACACTGCCCAGAGACGCCGCAGTAGAGAGCAGATAACACGGTTATAAACAGAAAGATTCAACACAAACTCAGATAATTCAATCCGCAGAGATTCTGCGCAATGAAAAAGCGGGGAGATTTTGGCTCCCCGCTTATAAATTCCGGCGTTAGTGCTTTACGATTTCATATTTACAACAATCTCAACACGTCTGTTCTTCTGTTTTCCGGAAGCTGTTGCGTTTGAGGCTACCGGCCTGCTCTCCCCGCAGGCAACCGCACGGATCTTAGAATCCGGAATCCCCTGATCTGTGAGGTATCTAAGCACAGAAAGGGCTCGCTGGGCGGAAAGTTCCCAGTTGTCGTCCCAGTCTGATTTTCTTATCGGGTCTGAGTCTGTATGGCCAACCACATCAATCTCCTTGCCGGCATATTCGCTTTGTATTACAGAATAAATATGGTTGAGGTCTGCATTTCGTGCACTTTTCAGAGAGGCCTTGCCCGGTGCGAAAAGGATCGTATTTTGCAGAGTTACTGTAATAGTGCCCTTGTCGGCATCAAACTCCACTTCATAATCCTCGCCGAAGCCGGTGGCGTCTTCGGGGGTCTGGTTGAGGTCTTCAATTTTAGACTGCAGCTCTGCAATCTCATTTTCCTTGCTCTGGAGCTCGCTTGAAAGTGAGCTTTTCGCAGCGGTTGCCTCATCAAGCGAAGACATACAGTTGTCGTATCTTCCCTGAAGATTCTCATACTGCACATTCAGCCCTTCATACTTCTTCTTCCAATCGGTGCAGCCGGTAAGAACCATCGCTGCAACTGCAAGCACAGATAACTTTAATAATGCTGATTTCATTTTAACTCCTGTAAAAGAAACTATTATTCTATTTACCGCCAGAAGGTTTTCTCAACCGAAATTACGCTTCAGCCGGCAAACCCCATTGTTTTTGAAAGCCATTCAAAAACGGCATCACGGAAAATAATAACAAAAACCGCCGCCAAAGACAAGAACGGGCCGTAAGGAATTTCCTTATTTTTTTTAGTTATAAGCTGAATCACGGTGAAAGCGAGGCCGAAAAATGGTGCTGCAAAGAAGATTACAACAGCTGGAAGCGCCCCGCAGAAAACACCGACAGCCCCCATCAGATGAACGTCTCCAAGCCCCATAGCCTCTCTCCCGAAGGAAAGAGTGCCCATGATTCGGGTGAGCCAAACAATCCCAGCGCCCGTGAGATACCCCCCGGCTGCACCGAGCAGGGTTGATATATGCGGGTTTGCAGCGAGGTTCTCCCAGCATTCCAGCGGAGTGAGGAATTTCCACCCTATCACGCCAAACAAAGCCACTGGGATAAGAAAGAGAAATTCCTTCATCATTTCTTTGCGGTCGTTGAAGCCCGGGTTCTCTGATATATTTTCCTGCGATTTATTGTTTTCGGTTTCGAGCTCAAGGCCTTCGTAGCTTGGTTTTATGATCCCCGCATCCAAAAGGATATTTGCGGCTAATATTCCCAAACCGCTCCCTGCGATCAATCCGGAAAAACGAACTGTGGAGTATGGAAAAAGCTGGAACTCTGCAATCTGCCAGTATTCGATGAAAAACGGGGCAGCTGCGGCGGTTAGAAGCCCGAAGAGCGTTGCGAAGATGCAGAGCGACATCGGTATCAGATACATCTCAAGGTCTATAGCGGAGGCCGCTATAAGGCAGCAGAACAGCACGGCATGAGATAAATACAGCCACCAACCGCCTCCGAAGAAATCAACAAAATTTGTTTGTGAATGCGAAAAGCTAATTGTTCCTGCGCTGAAGTAGAAGAAATACAGAAGAGCGAGGAATGAAGCTGTTATAAACTCGATAATCACGTATCTGGGCGAGATCTTCGCCCCGCAGCCGCTGCACTTTCCCCTGAGAACAAACCACGATATCAGCGGGAGATTTTCCCGAAGCGGTATAAACTTCCCGCAGCTCGGGCAGAAAGACCGCCTCTCCGAGAGGAACACCCCCCGGGGCAGCCGATGTATTACAACGTTCAGAAAACTGCCTGCGCAAGCCCCAACTACGAACATATAAAGCATTATGCCCGCTGTTACGAGCCAATCACCACATATCAATTTCCAGCTGCAGATCAATATCGGCAAGCTCCCGAACCTTATCCCTGATTTTTTCGATAAGCCCGATTATATCCGAGCTCGTGCAGCCCTCTTCTGCGATGATAATATTGCAGTGTTTTTCGCTGAGCTTTGCCTTTCCGTTTTCGGCGCCTTTAAGCCCGCAGCTCTCGATTATCTCGCCTGCAGAGCGGCCTGATACATTCCTGAAAACGCAGCCTGCTGTGCGGCGGTTTACCGGCTGATGATTCTTCTTGTAAATCCATATTTCCTGAACCCGCTTGAGAAGCATTTCCGAATCGGCAGGGGTGAGCGAAAGCTCAACGGAGGTGATAATTGATTCGTATATATTGTTTTGACGGTATGAGAACACAAGCTCTGGTTTGTGTTTGCTGAAGGTGCTGCCCTGCATATCCATAAGCTCTACGGATTCAACAGACGTTCCGATTTCCCCAAAACTTCCGCCTGCATTCATCTTTACAGCTCCGCCTAAGCTTCCCGGTATGCCGGTGAGCGATTCGAGCCCCCCAAGGCCTTCCCGAACCGATTCAAGTACAAGATTGCCCAGATTAACCCCGCTGCCTGCGATGATTGACCCGCCGCGGAATTCGAACTTGCTGAAATCGCCTTCCAGCTTCACTACCAGACCCTTCACGCCCTCATCACGAACGAGAACATTAGAGCCCTGCCCGAGGATCTTTATATCCAGATTATGCTCGCTCGCCCTTGCAACTGCTCTGCGAAGCTGATCAATATTTTGAACCGGAGCGAAATATTCAGCGTTCCCGCCCACTCCATACCAAGTATAGCCCGCGAGCGGATAGTTCTCCTTCACGAAATCCAAATCAGAAAATAGGCTCATTTTTTCCTTTCGATGCGATAAATATTCATCTCAAAGCCGGGCTGATTTCAGCTCGGGCTTATATTATAGAAGAGTAAGTTTTTCGGGCTTTCAGTCAAGCAAAATCGAATCCCACACAAACCTCGTGTGCGACAATTTTTTTCGGGCCTGAGCAAAAAACTGTATAAATTTAACTTCCTGCAAACATTAACTCTGTTGACATCTAAACTGCAAATGATATAAGATTTGCAGGGCTTTTGTGAAATTTTATTAATTTAATGGGTTAAAGAATGGCTATTGTAAGGTTTTTAACATTTTTAACAGTTATCTCGTTCGCCGCAAACTCAGCGTTTGCAGAAAACATCTCCCTCAAAATCAGCCCTGAAAGCAGGCAGGGGAAGATCAGCGAGGAGCTGATGGGGTTCAATGCGATATACTGCTGGAATCCCAAAGATTTCTGGTACTACGAAAACAACATTGAGCTTTTCAAGGAGCTCAATACAGAAGTTCTCCGCTATCCGGGAGGCGAGGTAAGCGATTACTTCCACTGGAAGCTCCCAACCTACGACGGCTGGCACGATGCATGGAAAAACAATCCGGATTTAGACCCAAAGCTCGCCCCCGAAAACGATAACTACATAACCGTCGATGATTATATCGAGCTTTGCGAAAAGATAGGCTGCGAGAAGATGATTGGTGTGAATATCGATTCCGGGCTGGTTTTCAACCGCAACGCTGATTCTCTCCGCGAGGCGATGGAGTTCGTGAGATACTGCAAGGAAAACGATTACGGCGTTAAATACTGGTATGTCGGCAATGAGCCCTATCACGAAGGCTCGCGGATCTCTGTCTCGGCAGAGCAGTATGCAAGGATAGTAAAGAATTTTGCCTCACGGATGAAACGCATAGACCCTGATATTCAGATTATCGTCAACTGGAAAAGCGGGGTGTTCAAAAACAACAACTGGAATCAGATCAGAAAAATCATTGAACACGCAGGCGAGTTCGTTGATGTGCTGGATGTGCACTGGTACTGGAATTGGGGCAAGGCGAGCTGGAAAAGCTGGCTCTCACAGAAGCCGATGAGCCAGAAGAATCAGTGGCATCCGAAAGCCCCGTCTTACGAGAAAACTATCGAAATCTTCCGCAGCAGGGCAGAATCGTTCGGAAGGGATATAAAATTCGCCTCTCTGGAGTGGAACGTGGGGCCGAAAGACGAAGGCGAGGATCTAACAGCAAGGCAGTGCTCCCTGATGCAGGCTGAGATGATGATGCAGTTTATAAACGGCGGGCTCGATATCGCCTGCATGTGGCCAATTGATACGCCGAACAGACCGAATGCCAAATTCAGCGGGAGAAATCTTTTCGAAGGAAAGGATAATCCCCAGCCTGTATATTATATATTTAGGCTGCTGTCAAATGTGATGGGAAAAACGCTTATAGAATCGGAACCTGAGGATTTTACCCTCCCCTCAGCAGCAGCGATGGATGAATCCAGCGGAAAGATTTACGTTTTCGCCCTCAATAAATCTGAGCTTGAAAGAGAACTCAGTATCGAAATTCCATCAGAAGGCAACTTAAAGGTATCCGGCAAGCAGGCAGCGCCTCTGGAAACAGATAGCGAGAAGATAATTTCGCCTTTGAAAACATCCATCACAAAAGAAGGCATTAACGCAGTTATGAAACCGTACAGTTTTGCAATGTTTGAAATTGGCAGGTGAAAACTTTGTTTGACCCTCGCTCAATACTTTTAGTTATAGACAGAACAAAAAGCAATGGACGAGAGCTGCTCAAGGGAATCAGCAGCTACGGGAGGGTTGTAAAAAATCTCCGTTTCAAAATTATTGATGCAGAAATCGCCACAGAGCTCAAAGAACACGCTTTCATAAAATACGTCTCACAAGAGGCGAAAGGCGTTAGCGGGATAATTATGGTGGAATCTGTTTATATCGATTCGCTCCCCGATTTCGGAGTGCCGACAATTCTCGCTTCCGCTTCAAGAGGCTTTGCCAAAGGCGATTATCTGATACAGGTGAACAATCAGATGGTTGCGCGTGAGGCCGTCAAACACCTCGTTAGCTACGGACATTCATACTTCGGATACGTTGGCCTGCAGGATTTCGACTGGTGCAACGCAAGATTCGAGCATTTCAAGCAGATAGTTGAAAATCAGTGCAAGGGGCTGCGGAGTTTTTTTTACGAGCCTCCCGGGAAATACACAATGAAGGAGCCTTTCCGTGCCGGGATGGAAAAATGGCTTGATTCTATCCCGAAACCTATTGGAATATTTGCCTGCAGCGACTTCTGCGGCAAACACGTTATAGAGGCCTGCAAGAGGCTGGATATTAAAGTTCCTGATGAGGTTTCTGTGCTGGGAGTGGATAATGATGATCTGATCTGCAATTTCACAACGCCGACACTCTCCAGCATAAACCTGAAAACCAGAGACTGCGGCTTTGAAGCTGCAAAACTTCTCGTGAAATTGATGGATGGAGAGAAATGCCCGCCTGCAACGCTCCACGTTGAACCGGGGAGAATTTCTGTAAGGCAGTCAACAGATTTTATAGCTGTGAGAGATCAGAGCGTTGCAAAAGCCCTTCGATTTATTAGAGACAATGTTATGCTGCCCATACAAACAGAAGATGTTTGCGATGAAGTGTGCTGCTCAAGGCAGTTCCTGTACAACAAATTCAAAAGACACCTGAAATGCTCTGTACACGATTATATCCGAAGGTGCAGAATCAGAAAAATCTGTGAGCTGCTTATTGAAACAAATATGACTATCTCCGAAATTGCCTATAAAATGCACTTCCCAGACCCTGACCACGTATCAAGGTATTTCAAGAAACAAAAGGGTATTTCACCAACGCAGTACCGAAGAGACCTCCGTACTGAAAGAACAGGCTGAGTTTACAAATCGGTGGAAAATGTGTGAATTTTGGCGGTGTTTTTGCCTTGGGATTCGCTTTGCAAGGCGGTAAAATCAAACCTGTAGTGAAATTCGTATTGTATTTTTAAATTAATCGGAGGCGTACTATGAAAAAAATAGTATTCTTTTTATTGCTGTTTTCCGTTTTAGCAGCAGGCGAAACGTTGGCAGCAACTAATCATTACTGGAGCGGCGGAAGCGAGCAAGACAACTTGATTAATAATCCCGATAACTACTGGGACGACAAAGGCGTTCCGGCACCGGCAGACACCCTCTTTTTTGACAACAAGTGGAATCCCCTGATGGAGATGGACTCAACTGTTGATCTTGAGGTTGCTGAGGCTTATCTCGGAAAAGCCACTGTTGACGGTGTTTTCGAGATGAATGTATCCGGCGGAAGCCTGCATGTCAGCGATAAATTCGTGATGTGTAAAGATAATAGAAGCGGTATGGAAGCAACTCTCAACATGAGCGGCGGAACGATTTCCACCGGCAGCTGGTTTACCCTCGGCGGCAACACAAAAGCTGCTGTCAACATGACTGGCGGGCTGCTTGATGTGGGTACAAAGCTTGCGATGGGTATGTACGGCGATGCTTCGGGGGTCTTGAATCTCGACGGCGGCACCGTTATGGCTGGAGAGATTGATATCGTAGGCCAGAGCACAACAGAGCCTACAAAGATTAACATATCTTATGGAACTCTAAAACTTGAAGGTGATAAGGTATCGGATGTTCTAAGCTTCGTCAGTGCAGGAAAAATAGTTTCCACTACTTCCTATGATGTAACTGCAAGCTATGATTCCAATTTGGATCAGACACTTGTAACTGCTCCGGAGCCTGCAACTCTCGCTTTTCTTTCTGCTGGTTTTTTTGCTCTCAGGAAGAAACGCAGATCTTAATTTGATTTTGCAGTTTTTAAGACCGTCTGCTTAAAGCGTATGCAGTTAGCATAGGGAAAAGCTGTGTTTACAAATCAGTGAAAAATATGTGAATTTTGGCGGTGTTTTTGCCTTGGTATTCGCTTCGCAAGGCAGTAAAATCAAATCTGTAGTGAAATTCGTGTTTTATTTTTTAATTTAATCGGAGGCGTACTATGAAAAAAATAGTATTCGTTTTAACAGCACTTCTAATCTTTACCGCCGGCGCAGCAATGGCGGAAGACCATTACTGGAGCGGCGGAGACCCGAACAACAATCTCATAAGCGACCCAGACAACTACTGGGGCGACAAAGGCGTTCCTGCGCCAGGAGATATTCTTTATTTCGACAACAAGTGGAGTCCGCTGATGGAGATGGACTCAACTGTTGATCTTGAGGTGAATCAGGCTTATCTCGGAAAAGCCACTGCAGACGGTGTTTTCGAGATGAATGTATCCGGCGGAAGCCTGAATGTCAGCGATAAATTCGTGATGTGTAAAGATAATAGAAGCGGTATGGAAGCAACTCTCAACATGAGCGGCGGAACCATTTCCACCGGCGGCTGGTTTACCCTCGGCGGTCAGACAAAAGCCGCTGTCAACATGACTGGCGGGCTGCTTGATGTGGGCACAAAGCTTGCGATGGGTATGTACGGCGATGCTTCGGGGGTCTTGAATCTCGACGGCGGCACCGTTATAGCTGGAGAGATTGATATAAGAGGCCAGAGCACAACAGAGCCTACAGTAGTTAATATCTCCGATGGAACTCTCATTATTGACGGCGATCAAGTTTCTCAAGTTAATGATTATGTTAACAACGGAAAGATTGTTTCAACCAAGCAGGATCTCGGGATTGCAGCGGAATATGATGAAGAGAACGACGAAACCATAGTTACTGCGAGCCTTGAGCTTACTTTTGCAAGCAATCCGATCCCCGCAAACAACAGCGCAGGTATTGATTACGACCGCGATATGCTCGACTGGACTGCCGGCATAGAGGCCGATAAGCACGATGTTTACCTCGGTTATAATGAGGCAGACGTAGAGGCGGCAGACACAAGCTCCGATCTTTATCTGGGCAGAATAGACCCGAACGAGATCGCTGTTGACTACATTATGGGTCTCACGCACTACTGGAGAGTAGATGAAGTGAGCGCAGACGGCACAGAGATCTGGACCGGCGATGTTTGGTCTTTCACCCCGCAGGAAACGTTTATGATTGATGATTTCGAGGATTACACCGGCGATGAAGGCAATAGGGTGTACCAAACATGGCACGACGGCGTTGGCTATTCAACTCCCGTGGTTGTCCCGGGCAATGGAACTGGCTCGCAGGTAGGATATCCTGAATCACCTTATGTGGAACAGAGCGGCTTTGCACACGGCCAGATGATGCCGGTGTACTACAACAACGACGAGGCCCCATACTACTCACTGGTAACAAAAACGTTTGACACGGTTCAGGATTTCACCAGAGAGGAAATCCAGGCTGTTGGGTTCAATTTCAAGGGAAGCGAAGATAACGACGTCGAGCCGATTTATCTCATCTTAGAAGACGACCTTGGCAATCAGGCAAAGCTCAGCTACGCTGGTGATGTTGATGATATTGCTTTCGGCCCTATTGTAAACTGGGATTCAGGCTTCAAATTCAATGCAGACCTTGCAGATGCCTCCCCTCAGGGCGTTGATCTTACTCAGGTGAAGAAGATTCACATTCAGATTGGCGAGGAAACCGCCTCAGCTCCTGCAGGCAGCGGAATGGTTCTGATTGATAATGTTTCGATACAATCTCCTCGCTGCGTTTGGGACTCCACAGGCGACGGCACGCCCGACTCATTCCTCCAGACAGCAGACTTCAACCACGACTGCGTGGTAGATGAGGATGATATGCTGTATATGGCAGGTCAGTGGCTGGAATCAGAGAATGTTATTACCGCTGAACAGCCCGATCAGGCTCACAAACTCGTACATTACGACTTCAACGGCATAACCGATCCGAACACAATCTTCGATATCTCAGGAAACGGCTACGATGCCTATCCTTCATCAGCGGAAGAGACCGCAGTTGTTCAGTCTTCAGGCGGGTATAACGGCAGCGGCTATGCAGACTTCGACGGAAACTTCCACTTCCTCATCCCGGGAGAGGTCTTCAGCAGCGTTACAGATCAGGTTTCTGTTTCAATGTGGCTGAAGGTTCCTGATAACGGTGAGTGGCGTGATGTTATGAGAGCCTACAGGAGCGACTGGGGCGATCAGTCTGTAAGAATCAATCTTACGCCGGACAAAATAGTCAGATTCTTCTCAGGCTCAGGAGATGGTGAGCTGGATGGTGTTACCGAGTACTATCCTTCAGATGCAGATCAGAGATGGGTTCACTACGCATTTGTTAAAGATGCTGGTGCATCCAAGGCAACTATATATATAGACGGTCTGCCCGCTGAAATAAACTATGGCGCTGATACTGAGATTATAGGCAGCGAGATTGTCAATGCCAGCCTCGGCGGCGTTAGAGAAGGCACATGGTCTCGTATGGAAGGTGATATGGATGAGGTGCAGATCTACGACTATGCCCTTGCTCCAGCGGAAATCCTCTATCTTGCAGACGTTTCCAGCACAACGATCCCGCTTCCAGACAACAGCGCTGATGTTGATGACAGCGGCGAGATAAACCTCCCCGATTATGCACTGATGGCAGGCGAATGGCTTCAAACAGAGCTCTGGCCTGAACCGCTTTACTAATCATAATTACAAATAACTAAACACTCAAGGACGCAGGGACTCTTCTCTGCGTCCTTTTGTTTTTGTTAAGAGTATTTGTCTAAAACCCGCCCGACCTGAAAAATATTGGAAGTTTTCGAGCACTTTCACTGAAGAAAAATATCAATCAATTACGCAAAGCTCTGTCCAATAAATACTTGGGGAATGACCCGAATTATTAACGCAATCAGAAGCTTGGTATTCTGAATTTTTTTGGGCAAAATGCAGATCATCAGTGAATAATTAGTGCTGATTAGCGGCTGAAAAATTTCTCTCCGCCTTTTCCTTATTTAATATTTATCCTGTCAATCCTTGCCCCGTAGCAAAAGCGGTTCGGGGCTGTAAATCCTGTCAAAATCACATCTCCCCTCCGTTTCCTCCGGTATCTCCGTGTCAAAAACACATTTTCCGCATAAGAATAAAATTGTGTATTGCGTGGCGCCGTCCTTGCCGGCAGAGAGCCTTCCCTCATTTATGTGCCTGTCCCCCCTCCAATGTAAATTTGATTTATACCGAGCCTGTCCGCCGGAGGCGGAGAGCAATCGGAGAGAGAGAATGATATATCTATTTAAAAACCTCTGTGTAATCCGTGTAATCTGTGGATTATATATATTTCCTCTGCGTCTGTCCGCCTGCGGCGTATAGATTCGGCTTAAAAAAGCTTTGCCAAAAAATATTGTCGCACACGAAGCTTGGTATTCTGAAATTTTAGTTTGAAATTTTTTTTCATTGAGTTATACTTCTCCTTAAAAGTTTAGGAAAGACTAACATTTTTCTCGGAAGCAATTAGGGCAAAGGATTATGAAGCTTACTGAAGTGCCTGCGGGCAAAATTTGCACGATAAAAAGCATATCTGCAGAAGACAGATATCTAAAGCGTTTCGTAGAAATGGGGCTCCGAGCAGGGGCTTGCGTTAAAGTTCTTCGTTTTGCGCCTTTGGGAGATCCGATAGAAGTAAAACTCGGCAATGCCTTTATCTCAATCAGGTGCGAGAATGCGGGGAACATTGAAGTGGATCTTGCGGATATATCAAATTGAAAACCAAACACCGGAACAATAATATGGAACAAATAACAGTAGGACTCACTGGCAATCCCAACTGCGGTAAAAGCTGCGTTTTCAACAGCCTTACTGGCGCAAAGCAGCATGTAGGCAATTATCCCGGGGTTACAGTAGAGAAGGTTGAAGGGTGGTGCGAGCATAAGGGCTATAGAATCAGAATTGTTGACCTGCCCGGTACATACAGCATCTCCGCACATTCAATGGATGAGAAGGTTGCGAGGGATTTCGTTCTCAGCGATGAGTGCGATGTGATTGTAAATGTAATAGATTCCAACAATTTCGAGAGAAACCTCTTTCTCACTACCCAGCTTTTCGAACTGAACAAGCCTTTGGTTGCAGCGTTGAATATGTATGATGTGGCAACTAAGAACGGCCTTGAATACGATAAAGAAAAGATCGGTACCTTCCTGAACGGAACTGCCGTATCCACGGTGGGCAACAAGGGCGAGGGGATAAAAGAGCTTCTGGATGCTGTTGTTTACGAGCATAACTGCCGGCGGGAATTCGACAACAGAATCAACTACGGCAGCGATATAGAAGAAAGGCTCGAAAGGCTCACATGCCTGATCTCCAAAGAGGTTACCGCCGGAGACGAGAAAAAAGCCCGCTACCACGCCCTTCAGCTTCTTCAGATGGACTGCGATATAAACGAATTCGGCGAGAATGCTGCAAAAGTGGCTCAGGAGGCAATCTCAGAGCTGAACCGTATGTACGGCGACAATCCGCACATCCTTATGGCAGAGAAGCGGTACGGGTTTATCTCGGGGCTCTTCGAGCAGACTGTACGCAAAACTGTGGAGATAAGGCACGATGCCAGCGATGCTATAGACAAAATCCTGCTAAACAGGGTGCTCGGGCTGCCGATATTCTTCGGGATGATGTATCTTGTGTTCAAGCTCACATTCTGGCTCGGCGATCCTGTGATGACAGTAATAGAGAACGGCTTCGATTTGCTCAAAGGCTTTGTAAACTCTGCCTGGCCGGCAGGCGCAGAAGGCCCGCTTCAGTCTTTGATTGTTGATGGAATCATAGGCGGAGTTGGCGGAGTGGTCGTGTTTCTGCCTAATATTATATTTCTGTTCCTTGCGATTGCGGTGCTTGAAGATTCCGGATATATGGCAAGGGCTGCATTCCTGATGGACAGAATTATGAAGAAAATCGGTCTTCACGGGCAGAGCTTTATCCCGATGCTTATCGGCTTTGGCTGCACCGTACCCGCAATTATGGGCACCCGAATACTCAACGAACGCAGAAGCAGGCTTACTACGATTATGATTCTTCCGCTAATAAGCTGCGGAGCGAGGCTGCCGATATACGCCCTGATAATCCCTGCATTCTTCCCAAAGCATCTGCACGGGTTTATGATGTGGAGTATGTATGTTATTGGCATACTGCTTGCGATTATTCTGGCCAAGGTGCTCCGCAAAACGCTATTCAAGGGCAAAAATACAGTGATGCTTATGGAGCTGCCTCCATACCGCGTTCCGACGCTCAGAAGCGTCTTTACCCATATGTGGCAGAAAAGCTGGCTATACCTAAAGAAGGCCGGTACCCTTATTCTGGCTATCTCAATCATACTCTGGGCTATGACCAGCTACCCAAAGCTTCCGGAAGAACAAACAGCGGGAATGGTGCCGAAACAGGCGCAGGCCGCAGAGCTCAAGCATACTGCAGCAGGCAGGATTGCAACCACTATCGAGCCGGCAACAAAGCTTATGGGTTTCGATTATAAAATCGGAACCGCACTTCTCGGCGCATTCGCTGCAAAAGAGGTGTTCGTGGCTCAGATGGGTATCGTGAATTCGCTCGGGGATGCAGGGGCCGAATCAAAACCGCTCAGAGAGAAACTTAAAGAGCAATACACACCGCTCCAGGGCTTCTGCATTATGCTGTTCTGCCTGATATCCACGCCCTGCGTGGCGACGGTGGCAATTTGCAGAAAAGAAACGCAGTCTTGGGCATTTGCTATGGGGCAGTTTATCGGGCTCACTGTCCTGGCATTTGTGATTACTGCTGCGGTGTATCAGATGGGGATCCTCATAACTTAGGAAAGGAGCAATTATGATAGAAAAGATTATTGTGGGGGCTGTGGTAGTTTTTGCGGCCGTTTTCCTTGTGTATTCTTTTGTTAAATCCTCAAAGGGCGAAACGCCCTGCGGGAAAGGCTGCCCGGCAGACTGCCCTGCGAGAAACAAAGGGTGCAGCCAAGATAAAATAGATCAAGACGAAAACAGCGAAAACGACCAAGAACACAAAGCTGAATAAAAATAAAAATTTCCAAGAAAAAGCCCTTCCCTGCAATTAAGCAGAGAAGGGCTAATGGGCGATGAGGGATTCGAACCCGCGACCCGCTGATTAAGAGTCAGCTGCTCTGCCAGCTGAGCTAATCGCCCCTTTGATAGGAAGGCGGATTTTATAGAAATTGCGGCTTAATGCAAGTGTTTTGTTAGGAATCCGAAAAAATACAAGTTGAAATTATCTTTATTTTTTTTCAGCAAACGATATACTTCTGCCTCGTTTTACAAAAGAAATAATTTTGATTTCGGCTGGTTAATAATGAAAAGTTTTGAAGAACTATTTGAAGAGCTCAAGGGCAAGATTGCCTCGCAGGATGAAAATTCCGGAACAGTGAAAGAATACAGCAAGGGCAAGCACTTCATCGGCAAGAAGGTGATAGAAGAGGCCGGCGAGGTGTGGATGGCGGCTGAATACGAAGGCAAAGAGAAAACCGCCGAGGAGATATCTCAGCTGCTTTATCATGCGCAGGTTATGATGATTGCCTCAGGGCTCGAGCTTGAAGACGTTTATAGGTATCTTTAAAAATTCGACGGCCTAGATTCAGGCTGCAAAGGTTACAATAAAGGGAAAAAGAAATGCTTAAAATAGCAGTGCCGAATAAAGGTTCGCTATCTGATGTTTCGCTGGATCTTATAAAAAAAGCCGGCTACAGCTGCAAACGCAGCGGGAAAGAGCTTTCAGTAGTTGACAAGAAAAACGAAATCGAATTTATATATCTGCGCCCGAGGGATATTGCTATATACGTAAGCAAAGGGATTCTCGAACTCGGGATTACCGGCCGAGACCTTGCTATAGACAGCAAATCGAGTGTTTGCGAGCTTCTCGGGCTGGGTATTGGAAAGAGCAGGTTTTTCTATGCCGCACCGAAGGAGCTGGATATAACACCGGAAGACCTTGAGGGCAAGAGAATCGCCACATCCTATCCGAATGTTGTCCTGCACGATTTGGCAAAACGCGGCGTCAGCGCTGAGGTTGTGGAGCTGGATGGAGCTATTGAGATATCGATACGTCTGGGTGTCGCCGATGCGATAGCGGACGTCGTTGAGTCCGGAAGGACGCTTACAGCAGCTGGGCTCAAAACAATCGGAGAGCCGATAATGGAATCCGAGGCGGCGGTTGTCGCTAAGAATGAGAGCATAATGGAAAACGAGCAGGTTCGGCTCTTTATCGAAAGGCTCAGGGGGATTATCGTTGCCAGAGAATATGCCATAATCGAGTATGACGTGCCGGAGGAAAAGCTCGAAGACGCCTGCAAAATCACCCCGGGTATCGAATCGCCTACGGTATCACCGCTCAGCAGACAGGGCTGGATGGCTGTGAAGGCTATGCTCCCGAGAAAGAAAATTAATCCCGCTATCGACCAGCTCGCAGAACTTGGAGCAAAAGGAATAATCGTTACACATATCCAGACTTGCAGAATCTGATTTGCAATGCCGGAAATAAAACCCTATTTTAGGTTAATCCATCTCTCTGAGCGGTTAATCTTATTATCAAGACTAACCGCTCTATATATAGTAATATCTTTTCCGCTTCACAGCTGCCCCATAAGTTCATAAATCTATCGTTGAGGGCTTGTCAAATACCCTCTTTTGATACAGGTAAAGCAGCGGTTTGCGAAGGTCTCTCAATGCCTTCCCTGCCGTTTTACAGAAATATTATATCAGGCTTTGCGTCTTCTGAGAAACAGCCCGCCTAATCCGAGCATCGCCATCGTTGCAGGTTCCGGCACTTCTGAAATTCTGATTGCCTTAATGTTTGCATAGTCGCTGTCGCAGCTCGAAGTTAAGTTTATGTTTCCGGTATCGGAAGTTACATCATCCCATATAAGCCAGTCGGGGCTGTCTCCTTCATTATATCCGCTCGCTGCAACAGCATCCCAGCTCTCCAGAGCGGCGGGATCGGTTATCCCTTGGTAGCTTCTGTCGGCGTATTCGTTATCGACAGTCAGGTGAAAAGTAGCACCATTTTCTACGCCATAAGCGCTTACAATTTCCACCTGATAGCTCTTACTGGTGCTCAGCCCGACAACTTCAATGCTCGCAGAGTCTTTATATACATTAAAATGGTCCATGCCGGCGTCATATTCCACCCAGCCAACATCCTGATCATTCTCAGGATGCCAACTTCCGTGCCATTCGCCATCCCAGTTTGAGCCAGTGATTGACAGATCAGTGGACGTCCCGTCGATGTAATCTACCAGACCTGTAACAGTTGAGTTTTTTTTGCTTTCATCAATAACATTCCAGTTCCCTGAAGCCGAACCATGATCGTTTGACAGGTCGATTCTCACATCAAGATAATTAGCCTTTGAAACACCTGTAAATGCGATAAGTAACGCTGCTGAAATACCAATTTTCAATAATTTCATCTTTACACCTTTTTCCTTTCAATAATTTCATCTTTACAACTTTTTCCTGATCAAAATATTTAGCGAAATAAACCCTATTATAATTATAATAGTACAATATGATTACTCGTATTTCAAGTCTGTTTTGCTTTTAATCATTTGTATCTGTACTATTTGGGGGATTAAATTTAAAACAGCTTTCTTGCCTTCGGCTAAACAGTATAATATCCTCCTGTTCGGAATTTGTATTAAAGTTGCCTTTGGTTAAAAGAGTGCCTGAAATGAAAATAACACCGTACGGCAAAGAAATAGACATAGCATCTCTGATGGAATCTCTGCGTATATCATTCGATAACTACCAGATTCCCATCGTTACGCTCATAGCCGTTCAGGAGAAGGATCCGTTCAAGGTGCTCATCTCTACAATGCTCTCTTCCAGAACCAAAGACCAGACCACCGCCGCTGCTTCAAAAAGGCTCTACGAAAGGGCGAATACTCCGCAGGAACTTGCCGAACTGCCGGAATCGGAAATCGAGAAGCTCATATATCCGGTTGGTTTCTGGCGCACTAAAGCCCCGAGAATAAAGGCCGCCGCACAGAAACTCATAGACAGCTTCAATGGGCAGGTGCCTCAAAGTATCGAGGAATTGATGAGCTTTGAAGGAGTGGGCAGGAAAACGGCAAATTTGGTGCTTGGCGAGGCGTTCCGCAAGGAAGCAATCTGCGTTGATGTGCACGTTCACAGGATATCCAATCGTCTCGGGATAATCGAAACAAAAACGCCCTACGAAACTGAGCAGATGCTGGAGGAAGTGCTCCCTAAAAAGCATTGGATAAGGTACAATACGTATATAGTCGCCCACGGTCAGCAGATATGCAAGCCGATATCGCCTATTTGCTCGCAGTGCCCGATAACTGCTTTCTGCAAGCGAATCGGGGTTGAAAAAAGCCGGTGAAACATTAAACTTCTCGTTTGTTTTGTAAAGATTTTCAGGTTCGACAAATGGAAAAAATTTTCAAGGTTATAAAAGGTGATATAACAAAGCAGCAGACAGATGCTGTGGTAAACGCTGCAAACAAAACTCTGCTTGGAGGCGGCGGTGTTGACGGGGCAATACACAGGACGGCAGGCCCGATGCTGCTTGCAAAATGCGTAACCCTCGGAGGCTGCAAAACAGGCGAGGCAAAAATCACTCCGGGCTACAATCTCTCGGCAGAATATGTGATCCATACCGTAGGGCCTGTTTGGAGAGGCGGAGACTACAACGAACCGGAGCTGCTTGCTGACTGCTATAAAAACTCTCTCAAGCTTGCAGAAGAATATAAACTCCGCTCGGTGAGCTTCCCTTCAATAAGCACAGGGGCATACCGTTATCCTTTGGCGGAAGCGGCAAAGATTGCAGCAAGAGAGATTGAAAGATTCCTGCAAACCTCAAAGTATGTGCAGGAAGTTTATTTGGTGGCATTCTCCGATTCTGCATACCTTACTTACAAGCATGCACCAAAAGAGTAGAGTTTTTTAGCAAGCATATTGCTTCTAAAGCGAGATTTTCTCATAATCTTTGAGCCAGTCGGCAAATTTTTCATAATTTTGTTTAGAATTGGTTTGACTTGGCCCATCAATTCTATAGAATTCCACGTTCCTTGTCAGCGAAAGCTTTCGAGGAGCTCATTAAAAACTTAACAGGGTACAGACCAGAATCGTTAGGAGTGCCCCTGATATTCGGCTCGCACTGGATATTGGGAGGCAGAAAATAATAACACAGGTGTGTTATAAATCATACTCCTTGCGAGAAACTGGAGTGTGAAGCATCCGTAAAAAATAAAATCACACAAAATCGCTTTTACAGTGAGATTGATGAGATAAGGATTTAAATTGAAGAGTTTGATCCTGGCTCAGAACGAACGCTGGCGGCGTGGTTAAGACATGCAAGTCGCACGAGCCTTTCATGGCTAGTGGCGAAAGGATGAGTAACGGATAGGTAACGTACCCGATGCACAGGTATAGCGTCGAGAGCTTGCTCTCTACCGAAAGGGGCGGTAATACCTGATAACATTGCGAGCTGCAGGGTTAGCAATCAAAGATTTATCGGCATCGGAGCGGCCTATTCCCTATCAGTTAGTTGGTGAGGTAACGGCTCACCAAGGCAACGACGGGTAGCGGGACTGAGAGGTTGGTCCGCCATATCGGGACTGAGACACTGCCCGGACCTCCACGGAGGGCTGCAGTAACGAATCTTGGGCAATGATCGAAAGATTGACCCAGCGACGCCGCGTGCAGGAAGAAGCCCCTCGGGGTGTAAACTGCTGTCAAGAGCAAGTAAGCGCAAGCAGAACTACTCTAAAGGAAGTCACGGCTAACTTCGTGCCAGCAGCCGCGGTAATACGAAGGTGGCAAGCGTTGTTCGGAATCACTGGGCTTAAAGCGTACGCAGGCGGTTTTTTAAGCGTTCTCTGAAATCCCCCGGCTCAACCGGGGAATTGGGGGGCGAACTGGAAAACTTGAGGCATACAGGGGCGGGTGGAACTCTTCGTGGAGCGGTGGAATGCGTAGATATGAAGAGGAACGCCAGAGGTGAAAACGGCCCGCTGGGTATGACCTGACGCTGAGGTACGAAAGCATGGGTAGCGAACGGGATTAGATACCCCGGTAGTCCATGCCGTAAACGATGTGCACTGGTTCGTGGTAATTCTGACATTATCACGGGCGTAGCAAAAGTGTTAAGTGCACCGCCTGGGGAGTACGGTCGCAAGGCTAAAACTCAAAGGAATTGACGGGGGCTCACACAAGCGGTGGAGCATGTGGATTAATTCGAAGCAACGCGCAGAACCTTACCTGGGTTTGACATGTTTGTATGCCTTTCTGGAAACAGAGTCTGGCTGCTCTCTTCGGAGAGTGAAACTTACACAGGTGCTGCATGGCTGTCGTCAGCTCGTGTCGTGAGATGTTGGGTTAAGTCCTTGAACGAGCGAAACCCTTGCCGTTAGTTGCCAGCAGGTTAAGCTGGGGACTCTAACGGGACTGCCGGTGTTAAACCGGAGGAAGGCGGGGATGACGTCAAGTCCTCATGGCCTTTATGCCCAGGGCTTCACACGTGCTACAATGGTAGATACAGATCGACGCAAAGCCGTGAGGTTGAGCAAATCGCACAAAGTCTGCCTCAGTTCGGATTGTTCTCTGGCAACTCGAGAACATGAAGTTGGAATCGCTAGTAATCGCGTATCAGCAATGACGCGGTGAATATGTTCCTGAGCCTTGTACACACCGCCCGTCAAGTCATGGAAATCGGGAGCACCCGAAGTCGGCTTGTCAACTCTTCGGAGAGACGGCTGCCTACGGTGAACTCGGTAACTGGGACTAAGTCGTAACAAGGTAGCCGTAGGGGAACCTGCGGCTGGATCACCTCCTTTCTAAGGGATGAAAAACTAAGCAGTATGGCAATTATGCCGAAATTTTAGCTGCTTGGCCTTTTACGTCAGACTCCTTAACGATTCAGTGCCCTGATAAGAATTTAGAAGCTCGGTGCTTAACAGCATCGGGCTTTTTTTGATTTTTAAAAGAGTCTGATATAATTGCCTGCTGAGACTTATAGGTTAAATGCGGCAATGATTTCCATTAAAGCCGGAGTGAGAATATTAAGAGCTTGCTCAAAATGGTGAAGTTCCTTTTAAGATAGAACCATTGAGGTGAATTATGTATAAAGGTGTTATTGAAGTAAAACCGCTTGAAGATTTCAAACTGGATTTAAAATTCGAAAACGGCGAAAGACGCGTTTTTGATCTTTCGCGTTATTTGAATAAAGGTAAATTCGCCGAGCTTAAAAATATGCAGATGTTTAATTCTGCCAGAGTAGCGTTTGACAGTGTTGAATGGGCTAACGGCATTGATATAGACCCAGAAACATTATATAACGAAAGTAAATGTTTTTAAATAAGGGTTTCTAAAGCAGATAAGCCGATATGTGCCGCTGGAGCAGGGTAAAGTAAATTGCTTTATATGAAGGCTGAAAAATTAGAAGATCTTGACAAAGCCTTTGATGAAGGTCTTTATATTGCTTAACTGCTGAATGTTTCGAGAGCCGGATATTCTGATTGTGAGTACAAATGAGTGAATGTGGATTCCCCATTTTGACTGGTAACGGAGCTTAACAGAAAATCCCGCAAGTTTGGGATAGCCGGCCAAAACTTGATTAAGACTCTTATTGAAAACCATTAAGCGTTTAGAAAATGCGGACAATCCAGCTCATACAAGCTTTCTCTTATCTTACCTGCAAACGCCTACCTTCTTGAATCTGAGGATATCTCCGTTTTGGTTTCTGCCCACCATACAGCTTTCCGAAGGTTCAATGAAAAGCGTTTCAGCTTCCGGCTCGGAGCCGTTTTGAGCGAGTTCTCCCGGGAGGTTCACCTTTATTCTATTTCCGGAATGTTTCCACCATGCCTTTGGGTGTGAGGCGATTTTTCCGTCCCGTACAAAATCATATAAACCCTTTTCTTCATAATTGATGCTCAGCCTCCAGCTCCCGAAAAGGTCTCTGGAAGACGGATTTGCCTTATCTGCGGTCATAGGATTTGTTTTGCTCAGCGGCTCCCCGGCCACAGGCCATCCGCTGGAAGTCCAGTAGAGCGGGCGCACCTGAATAATGCGTCTTTTGTGAAGATTGAATGTGTCGTATGTATGATGAACGAGCCATGTTTTCCCTTTCGCCTCTATCACCGAGTTGTGTCCGGGGCCGCGCCAGTTGTCGTTGTTTGAAAGCAGAAGGGCTCCGGCGCCCTCGAGCATTTTTTCTCCGTCGAGGCCGTGGTACGGCCCGAGGGGCTTGCCCGCTCGGCCTACCATTAACTTATACTCGCTCTCAGCCCCGTCGCAGCAGCTGTTGTAAGATACGAAGAGGTAATGGATGTTGTCTTTCTCGTAGTAGAAGGGGGCTTCAATCGCCGGCGGGTGGCTGTTTGGTCTTGCCGCTATCGGCTGGATATCGGGGTTTTCTTTTGCAGGTTTGCCTGTTTCGGGGTTGATCTCCACGCTTTTCAGCCCGCTCCAGAATGAACCCCAAAACATATAAGCCTTGCCGCTGTCAAGCTGAAAAACGCACGGGTCTATTGCGTTGAAGCTGCTTTTGCCCGGGAAAGATTCTACAACCATCCCGAGATCTTTCCACTCATAATCAGGCGAATCGGGATTCAGGGCTTTGTTCCGAGCCACTCCAATAGCAGACCGCTGGCTGCCGAACTGGGAAACACTGTAGTAGAGGTAATAATCTCCGTCCATCTTAACTATATCCGGAGCCCATACCGCATTTGGACTGCCCATCGGCTTTTTCGCCCATTCCGGCACAGGTGTATCAAAGGCCGTGTCAGACCTCTGCCAGTCAACAAGGTCTTTAGTTCGATAAATCGGCAGGCCTCTTCCAGTGCCAAAGGCGTAAAACCAGCCGTCCTCGGCCTGAATAATAGCGGGGTCTGCCAGTGATATAATCTCTTTAGAAGAACAGACTGAGCAAACAGCAGCAGCGAAAAACAGGATAGTAAGTTTGCGAAACATCGCTTCCCCTTTTGTTAATTAGTTCAAATTTACTGCACATTAATTTACTGAGAAAACGCAATTTTACCAGCAATTTTTCTCAGAAGAAAGATAAAACCGGTTTATTATGCGGAAGGGCGGGCAGAGGCGGAAATGTTCTATCTGCCAAGCTCCTTGAGTATGCTGATGCACTCATCTATCAGGTTTATATCAAAAGATCTGGCTGCAAAATCCAGCTCTTCTGCGAGGGCTTTGAGCTGCTGATTTTTGTTCTCTTCAGCGAATATCCTCAGGCTCCCTGCGAGTTCTGCTATTGGTTTCATAGCAAGGCCTGCTGAGCTTGCCTCTTCAATCATAGGCGAGATCTGCTGCTTATATTTCTCTGCGGCTTTTTTCGAGAGTTTTATGTTTTTATTTAGCTTCTTCCCCGCCCCTTTGCTTATTGTGTTTGAGGCGTTTTGTGAGAAGGTGTGGTCGAGGTATTTTTCAAGCACGCCCACCAAATCAGCCTTTGATACAGGCTTATGCAGCACATCATCAAACACGCTCATATCATAGTGCTGTTTTTCGAAGATATCCGCTGTAACAGCGATAAAGCTTGCACTGCTTCCAAATCTTGTTTTTTTAATTTCTCTTACAGCCTCATCGCCTGCCATCTCCGGCATCCTCAAATCGCACAGAACAACCTGCCCAGAGCTGTTTTTGAAATACTCTACAGCCCCGCTGCCTGATTCAAACGGCACGGGCTTTAAGTTCAGCGTTTTGAGCAGCTCGCACAATACCTTTAGGTTATCCTCATCATCCTCCACAACAACTACCTTGCAGGGACTGAATACTACCGATTCTGAATGGCTGTCATATGCTTCAATCTCGGCAAATTTTCTCTTGGGCAGATGCAGGCGGAAAGTGCTTCCCTTTCCTGTTTCGCTCTCAACGCTAAGCTCTCCGCCGAGGAGTTCGGAAAGCTTTGCTGATATTGAAAGTCCGAGCCCGCTGCCCTGATGTTTTTTGGTTGGCCCTGCATCAACCTGCTCAAAAGACTCGAATATCTTTTCCTGATCTTCCTTTTTAATCCCCGGCCCTGTATCACTAACCGTGAACTCTAAATCGTAGAGATCGCTTTTTCCGCTCGAATGGTACACTCCCGCCTTGAGGTCGATATGGCCTTCTTCGGTAAATTTTGCTGCATTGCCCAGCAGATTAACCAGAATCTGCCTCAGCCGTGCCCCATCTATTAGAATCCCGTTTACGGCAAGTTCCTTTGAGATGTTGAATTTGAGTCCCTTGCTCTTCATTCTGTTCTCGAATATTGCCTCAAGTTCATTCATCAGCGCCCCGATATCTACCGGCTTATTAGTTACCTTGAATTTTCCCGCATCAATCCGCGAGAGATCCAGCACATCATTAACCAGAGCAAGCAGCGAATTCCCTGCAATGTTCATCGATTCAACGTGCTTGAGCACAATCGGGTCGAGGTTGCTCTGCTTTACGATATTCCCGTAGCCGATAATCGCATTCAGCGGCGTTCTTATCTCGTGGCTCATATTTGCGAGGAACTGGCTCTTGGCGGTGTTTGCCTGCCTTGCCTGCTCTGCAGCAATCTCCAGAGACTGCTGATATTCTTTGAGCTCTGTAATATCCCAGTTTGTACCAGCCATATATTCCGGCTTGCCGTCTTTATCATACGTGATATCTGCCTTCCCTGCTATCCACCTTACCTGCCCGTTGTCTGTTATTATCCGGAAGGCAGTGTCAAAGGGAATATGATTCTCAAGGGCATCTTCAACAGCTTTGATCGCATTATCAGCATCGTCGGGATGGAGCATATCCTGCCAGTCGCTGTATTTCTGCACGGGATGAGTTTTTTTGTTTGCCCCGTAAACCTCGTACATTGAATCATCCCATATAAGCTCGCCTGTTTTTATATTGTATTCCCAAACCCCTACGCCGCCGGCCTTGGTTGACCGCTGAAGGCGTTCTGTAAGCTTTTCAATCTCATGCTCATTTTTGAGACGCT
The DNA here is from genome assembly GCF_002117005.1 of Sedimentisphaera salicampi. Lineage (NCBI taxonomy): Bacteria > Pseudomonadati > Planctomycetota > Phycisphaerae > Sedimentisphaerales > Sedimentisphaeraceae > Sedimentisphaera > Sedimentisphaera salicampi. Next base: position 770,125 of record NZ_CP021023.1, on the reverse strand, counting down.
CGGTTACATCCCGCACAAACTCAATTACACCGATGATCTCGTTAGTAATGGGGTCTTTCATGGGATAGCTGAAGAGCTCAACATAAGACATTTCAGTTCCGGGGAGCCCTTCAACTATCTCATATTCTGTGTTTCCGGTTTTCATTGCCCTTATAGAGGGGCAGTTGCTGCAGGGCTTTTTGCTGTTGTGATAACACTCATAGCACTTTTTCCCTTCAAGGGGCAAATTCTGGGAATACCACTGCTCCATTTTTGGATTTGTGTACAGCACATCAAGATCTTTAGAAAGTACGCTGATTCCGTCCTGTATGCTCTCAAGGATGCTGTCGAGGAAGGTTTTGTTTTCCCGCAGCTCATTTTCTGCTTTAAGCCTCTTCGTAATATCCCTGCATACGGCCATTATTCGTTTTTCGCCCTTATACTCAACTAAGCTGTAATTTACGTCGTGGTATATTTTCTTTCCGCTCTTGGAGATGTGCGGGTGTCCGGAATTTCGCTTTTCCGAACCTTCTCTAAACACCTTTTCGGTGAAACTTCTGAAATCTTCTATATCCGACTCTTCACAAAGATCAGTTACATTTTTCCCTATCAGCTCTTCTCTGGTGTATTCGTAGTTTTCTTCTGCCGCTTTGTTGCAGTCTAAGATAAAGCCGTTTTCATCAAGTATGAGAATTACATCAAGAATGCTCTGATAAAGGCTCCTGAATTTTTCTTCGCTTTCTTTTATCAGCTCTTCATTCTTCTTTCTTTCTGTAATATCCCGAACCCATTCGACAAAGTATGCAGGTTCTTTTTCACCTTCCGGAGATATCGGCATCACCCTGATATCGAACCAGTTCCCGTCTGGGAGACGGGCTTCTCTATGAATCTGTTTGCCGGTTTTCAAAACCTCGCCTGCCTTGCAGTCCGGGCATATATCATCATAGCCGCGGTATGTCTTATAGCATTTCGAGCCTATCACCCTCTTGCTCTTGTCCACTGCTGCAAAGCCTTTCCAGTTGCTGAAAACGATATTCAGATCGCGGTCGTGCACGGATACCATATCGGGGATTGTATGGAGGATGGCATTGAATCGCTCTTCGCTTTCCCTTATCTTGCGCTGATATTCATACTGCTTTGTTACATCCCTGAACACAAGGACAACGCCAATCATCTCGTCCTTTGAATTTCTGATGGGCGCCCCGCTGTCTGCAATCTGATACTCGCTGCCGTCTTTAGATATAAGCACAGTATGATTGGCAAGGCCTACGATTTCCCCCTTCTCCAAAACTTTCTTAACAGGATTCTCCGCTGGTTCGTTAGTGCCGCCCTTGAAAATATTGAACACCTCAAATATATCCCTGCCGGCCGCTTCCTGCAAGCTGAAGCCGGTGAGCCTTTGCGCTACAGGATTGAATAATACAATCCGCCCCTCAGTATCTGTGGATATAACAGCATCCCCGATTGAATCGAGAGTAATCCTGAGATTCTCTTCGCTCTCTTCGAGTTGGAGGAGGGCTTTCTTCTTTTCGGTGATGTCTTCGGTGAATCCGAGGAATCTGTCTTCGCTGAGCTTCACTGCTGAAACAGACCACCATCTCCTCTCGCCGTTCTTATGGAAATGCTCTGTTTCTCCGTAGGAAAAGCCCATCTGGCAGAGCTGTTTGAAATGCTCCTCACCCAGCTTTTTGCTCTCAGGCGTGAGGAGATCAGGGATAGACATCTTCGTAAGCTCTTCATTGCTGTATCCTGACATCCTGCTTGCGCAGGGGTTAACTTCAAGATACCGGCCTTTGGAATCTGCAACGAACACCCCGAAAGGTGCGTTATCTATATAGCTGCGAAGTTTGGCCTCGTTTTCGGCAAGCTTTTCGGAGGCCTCTTTGCTTTTGGTTATGTCCTGTATGGTTCCGCGTATAACGTTTGCCTCTTTATCGTATTCTGCTATCGAATGGATCCAGCGAATTTTGCCGTCAGAGGGACGTTTGATTTTGAATTCTTCGTCGTATTTCTTCTCGCCGGTGAGGAGTTTTTCAATAGCTTCATTAAGCTGCTTCCTGTGTTTTTTAAGAGGCACTTCCTGAACCTCAGGGATGCTGTAGCTCTTTGCTGGATCCAGGCCGTAGAGTCTGCAGGTCTCCGGCGAGGCGAAGACCTCAGAAGTATTTAAGTTGAATTTCCAGCTGCCTATCTCGCCGATTTCCTGAGCCCTTTTGAGCTCTCTTTCGCTCTCATCAATACGTTTGCGGTTTTCATACTGCTCTGTTACATCACGGAACACCAGCACGGCGCCGGTGATATTCCCCTCCGCATCTTTTATCGGCGCCCCGTTGTCTGCTATCTGCCTTCTGCTCCCATCTGCCGAAACAAGAACCGTATCGTTAGCAAGGCCAACCTCCTCGCCAGTTTCCAATACTCTATCAACAGGATTGGCAACCTGCTCTTCTGTGCCCGCCCGCTTAAAATCCAGCACCTCTGAAACCCGTCTGCCGAGGGCATCTTCAGATTTCACTCCGCTAAGCTGCTCGGCGTTTGGATTCATAAGCGTAACCCTCGCCTGCGTGTCCGCTGCTATCACGGCATCTCCTATGGAGTTAACCGTGATGCGGAGATTCTCCGCCTGCTGCTGTTTTTCGAGTTCAGCCTTCTTGCGGCCTGTAATGTCAGTGCCGTAGAGGTTTATATATCCTGGCGGGTCAATCACAGAATACCTGAAACTGTAGGTTTGTTCGTTATATTCTGTTTCAAAACCGCCTGTTTCTGTGTTTGTCGAAATCTCGTTTGTTTTCTTCAGGAGTTCGTCTTTAATTACTTCTCTGCTGCCTTCAAACTTTGTAAATCTTTTTGCCGCCTCGTTGCTGTAGAGAACATTTTTATCGAAATCGATCCTTAAAACAGGGCTTGGATTCTCTTCCGGGAATTTTGAGAGCTCATCGATTCGTTTTCTTGCATCCACCTCCTCTGAAATGTCCGAGGCGTAGATGTTTATGTAGTTCTCCGGCGGAATTTTTGCAAAAGAAACGCGGTATGTCTTTTCGCCAAGCTTATAATTAAAAACTCCTGGAGAATTGATGCAGCATTCAATGAGCACCTGATCCTTGAAGTCTTTATTTAGCTTTCTTTCTTTTCCGCTTCCCTCAAGGAACTCCTCTCCGGCTTTATTAGTGTAGTACAGCTCGCCTATTTCGCTCATCCTCAGAACGGGGTTGGGGTTTTCGGAGGGGAATTTTGAGAGAAGACGGATTGTCTTCATAGATTCGAGCTCTTCGGTTATATCTCTGAAAACGCAGTGGCTTTTCACGGGATTTGAATCGGAGTCGTAGGAAAATCTCCCTTGGAACGAAACGGTAATCACGCTGCCGTCTGCCTTTATCATCTCAAAGATAACATTGTCTATCTCGCCGCAGGCTTGAAACTCTTGGAAATTTTCTTTGAAAGCATCTTTATACTCTTCGCTGAGAAAATCGCCAAACCATCTGCCAACAACATCCTGCTTTGAATATCCCAGATGCCCAAGCCAAGCGGGGTTTACCTCAATGAATCTGCCCTCCGGATCCAGAGACTGATAGGGCAGGGGGGCATTATCGAACATAGACTTGAATTTATTTTCGTTTATCCTGGAAGAGCTTTCCGCCTTCTTGATTTCATTTATATCCAGCACAACGCCAACCAGCCTTATGATGTTGTTGGCGGGCAGATAATCCTTAACCTGAGCGGAAGCCCTTGTCCATTTGTATCTCTCAGAGCTGATATAAACGCGCAGGTCTGCTGAGAACTGCTTGGTCTTGCCGGCGGCGCAGTCTGCCAGAATCGCATTGATCTTTCTGCGGTCTTCGGGATGGAGCTTATCAAGGATAATGGAGATGTCCTGCTCTTCTGAACTGTATTCAAGGCCGTTATTAACGAACCACTGCTCATTTGCTTTCAGCCTGCCGGTGATGAGGTTTAAATCGAAAACTCCAACATCTCCAACAGATGAGCTTGTATCGAAGACTTCCCGCTGAAGCTTCAGGCTGCTCACATCTCTGAGATAGCCGTTGAGGAATATCGCCTCGTCCTGCTCGTTTCTCACAACCTCTGTAAACCCTTCGAGCCATTTGATCCTGCCGTCTTTGAGGAGTATCCGGAAGCTGCAGTCGAAGCTGTCTAAGCCGCCGGAATTAAGGGCTTTTTCGAAAAGGCGGGTGTATTGATTCTGGTCTTCAGGGTGAATCAGGTTCACGAAAAAATTGTGAGATGGTTTGATGGATTTGTCCACCTCGAGAATTGAATAAAGCTGCTCAGACCACACCATCTCATCGGTTTTTATATCATAGCTCCAGTAGCCGGTGAGTGAGAGTTTGTGCGCCTTTTCGAGCCGTCTTTCTCTTTGTCTGAGCCGTTCGATTTCAAGCTTCTGCTCGGTTACATCCTGAATAGCGCCGAACCGCCTGAGGAATCTGCCGTTCTCATCGAATACGTTGATTGAATTAACGTTTACGTATTTAATGCTTCCGTCGCCCGCAATGAGCCGGTAGAAGAAGCTCTGGTGGACTGTGCCGTCGCGGATACCTGAGTCAATCTTGCTTACAGCCTTCTCCCTGTCTTCTGGGTGAATGTAGGAAAAAAGCTTTTCTCTGGGTAAAGGCTTTTTCTCAACGCCGAAAATCTCGTAGAAAGAGTCGCTTCCGGTGTAGAGCTTTGTTTTGGGGTCGTATGTCCAGGCGGCAGATTTCACCAGCGCATCAACGTTTTCTATTTCTATTGGGGCAGTGGAGGTGGGGTCTGAGATTTCACGCTCAATATCTCTCTTGAGCCACTCTTCGATAAGCTTCAGCCCCTTTTCTGCTGATTTGCCGATAGATTCCCCGCTGCAGGCGCAGAGCTGATAAGATACCCCTTTGTATTCAAACGGGTAAATCATACATTCACTGCAGCCCGAACATAGAGCTTTTGTTTGGAGCTTTAGCGGGGTGTTCTTTTTTCTGGCATCAAGCGCAGCCTCTGTGAATTCGCCGGAGAGGGAAATGTTTGGTGCGGCAAGTTTTTCCGGGGTTCCCGCAGCTACAAGCTTACACACGCCTTTTTCAAGAAAGGTGAGGAATATGACGCTGCATCCAGTCAGTCCTGCTGAAAGCCCAAGCTCATCGCTCCATTTAAGACTGTATTTTTTGTAGAAGTTTATCATTCAACTTCCTGCAAAGCCTGCCTTTGGCTATTTTCCAACCTGAATGTGTATGCACATACAAGCCTTTTTTAATATTTTGCCTTATCCTTTTGAACTGTGCAAAAGGGAGATATATTTTGTATTTGTAATTTATACTAACATAATCCAGCTTCATAAACAAGTGTATTTTAGCTTTATCCCTTTTATGTGTGCGACAATATTTTTTTACAAAATGCAAATCATTATGCTGCAATGCTTTGTAGAATTTATTGCTATCTATATTACTGAGCCAGTCCGCCTGCGGCGGAAAACTCGCTAAGGATTTTTTGTCTGCTGGTTTTGTTGGCAAGTAGAGGCGAACCTGCGCGAGCGCCTTGCCTGCGAAGCGTGAAAATTTGGTGGAAAAAACTTATACCTATTGCCTTCTCATTGCCTTTTGTCCACTTATTTCGTCCGCCGTAGGCGGACTTCATGCGTGGCTCTGATTGTCGTTAGTATTCCGCAGCGATTTTACGAGGCGAACATTTAAACCGAGCCGCACGTGGAGGCCCGCCGTAGGCGGGCCGGAACAAGCGGATAGATTCAGCTTTAAAAAGCTTTGCCCAAAAAAATTGTCGCACACCCTTTTATTGCGTATTTTAAATCGGGGGATCAATTGAGCCGTATTTGCTGATTAATTTTCAGATTCGGTAATCCATTGTATTATCTCCGGTAAAACCTTCTCATCTTCGCACAGCGAGATTTCTCTTGCCAGGCTTTCGCAGGCGGATAATTGCTTTGAGGCGGCTTGACTGGTTTTAACGGTTTTTTCCTCGAAGGCTTGGATTGAGTCTGAGGCGATAGTGGCGGCTGCAAAAATAATAAACCAGAAAGCCATCCATCCAGCAAAACCCGCGGCGAGAGGCTTAACAGTAAATTCCAGCATCGTTGGGAGGTTCACTTCTGCCATATTGCTCAGCAGGAGCTTGGCGGCAAAGGTGAGAAATACGAAAATCACGCTGGATATTACCAGCAGGGCTGCCCCTTTCACCGCTGCTGTACTGAGTGATGAATTGTCTATGCTCCCGAGCAGACCTAAAATCAATATAGCCAGATGGATTGATATTATCACATTGAAACTGTGCAGCCATACTGAAATAAAATTCTTTTTCAGCGAGATTAGTATTCCCGCAGCTGCCGCTGTTAAAGCCAGTAAAACCAACATAAATGCCTCTAAAGATAACTTTTAACTTCCTGAAAAGACGTTTCACCGCTGATAACCTTCTTGAGGGCTTCCTTTTTCATTTTCGATTTCATCCTGCCGGAGGAGGCCGCAATAAGGTTTTCCCTTGTAACTTCTGCAAGATCTGCTATCTGGTTTTTTGTTTCATCATCCATTTCCAGCACATCAAAAAGAGCCGTTCTTCCCTTATACCCCGTAAAACTGCATTTTTCGCAGCCCACAGGACTCATAATATGCTCTGTGTCTATGTGCCTTTTCTGAAGCACCTGAAGCTTTTCAGAGCTTAGCTTCCCGGGCTCCTTGCAGTCATCGCAAAGATTCCTTACCAGCCTCTGAGAAATAATCAGCGATATGTTGCTCGCAAGGAGTCCTGTTTCCACGCCAAGCTCCTTGAGCCTCATTATGGCGGTTAAGTTGTCAGAGCTGTGCATTGAGGCTATAATCAGGTGTCCCGTGTGAGAGGCCTGCACAGCGGTCTGTGCGGTGAGAGGGTCTCGAATTTCGCCTATGCCTATCACATCCGGATCCTGCCTGAGTATGCCTTTGAGAGTATCGCCGAAATTTATTCCTGCCTTCGGATTGATCTCTATCTGGCTTGCGCCTTTAAGGCTGTGTTCCACGGGGTCTTCAATCGTGATTACGTTCCTCTCAACCCTGTCTATTGCTGAGAGCATTCCGTACATAGTTGTTGTTTTTCCGCTGCCGGTAGGTCCGCAGAGCAGAATCATACCCGAGCTTTTGCTTAAAGCATTTTTAACTCTGACAAGATCCTTCTCCTTGAAACCAACCTCTTCAAGCTCCAGTCTGCCCGTAAACAAAGACAGCAGCCTTATAGACATTTTCTGCCCATTAACAACACCGGCAGTGGCCACTCTGAAAGAAGCGGATTCTCCCTTCACTTTTGCGGTAAAAGCCCCGTCAAGCGGTTTTCTCTTTTCTGAAATATCCATACCCGAAACTGCCTTGATGCAGTTTATTACAGCAGCCCCAACTTCGGTATTCATTTCTCTGCTGAGCCTGAGCTTCCCGTCAACTCTCAGCCTCACTGTGTAGCCTTCTGTGCCGGACGGGTCTAAAAGCACATCGCTGGCGGCTGATTGTATCGCATCGGCTATAATCTGCTTGCTCAAAAGGGCTACAGCAGTATCAGAGCGGGATGTGTTGTTCCCGTAAACAGCCTCAATGCTTTTGCCTGTATTGTCTAATATATCTATATCGTCCGCTGCAATGAGAGATTCATCACTAAGCTCTGCGTCCAGACCTTTCCCCCAGAAAGTTCCTTTGATAAGCTTGCAGAGCGCATCCCAGAGAGAGAGGTTTTTCTTTGAGGCTCTTCTGGCAAACTGCACAGAAAATGCAGCAAACAGGGAAAGAGGCCCTAACACCAGCGAAACAGCATTTATGATAGGCTGGAAGCTGTTTTTCATAAAAATATGTCCGCTGAAGTGTTTAACCAGCACTACGCACAAATAAAACCAAAGGCACAAACCAACGCCTTTTATAAGCTGTATCTTTATAAATACTGAATCAAGCTCCATATCCTGAACCCTGCATAAAATAACTCTAATTATTCCAGATTATATTTTCAAACCTGAAATTTTAAACAATAATATTGAGTTTTTTTTGAAATGAACTAAATATTTTGAAAAAAAGTTTAATCTTTGAGATTAAAATGGTATTATACAAGTAAAACGTTGTTATATTGAAAGGTTGTAATAATGAAAAATAAAGTTGTTGTTTCATTAATCTGCGTTCAATTCGCACTCTGCTCACTGGCAGGTCTGTCTTTTGGTTTTGCAGGAGGAAGCGGAAGCTCTTCCGACCCGTATCAAATCTCAACTAAGGCCGATCTGGAAGCGGTTACCAATTCTCCAGCAGCCCATTACATTCTCGTAAACGATATTGATCTATCCACCACAACCTACGATGAAGCCGTTATTTCCCCGAATGAAGCGTCTTATTGGAGCTCAAACTACGAAGGCACGCCCTTTATCGGAAGCTTTGACGGCGCAGGCTTCCAAATATCAGGGCTTACAATAGACTGCGGCGAGGAGGATGAATATCTCGGGCTTTTCGGAAAGATTGATTCGCAGGCTTTGATTATGGACGTCAAGCTTGTCAATGTTGATGTCTCGGGAGATGATTATGTGGGTGCTCTGGCAGGAAGCAGCCCAAGCGAGGTGAGCAATGTAATCGGCTGCAGCGCAACCGGCGGGAGCGTTTCAGCGAGCGGCAATAACCTTGGCGGGCTTATAGGCTGCAACCACGGCTTCGTTCAAAACTGCTATTCAACTCTCCTTGTTAGCGGTTCGGCAACCGATGCCGGCGGGCTCATCGGCGAAAACTACAACGGCACAGTTACCGGCTGTTACACAGCGGGAACGCTTTCCTGCAGCAACACCTACACCGGCGGGCTCGTAGGCTATGCAGGCGGAAGCAGCACTATCACGCAATCGTATTCTGAGATGGACGTTACCGGATACGCAATAGTGGGCTCTCTTGTAGGGCAAAACCGCGGAATTGTTTCGGATTGCTATGCTGTTGGTAATGCAAATGCTGCATTTACGGGAACTGGCTGCGAAACGGGAGCTCTTGTTGGATTCAATTACGGAAGCATACAAAACTGCTTCTCTGCCGGCGAAACTGCCGATTGCCTCTCAAGTGCGGCAATTGCAGGATGCAGCTATGAAGACGATATCTCAGGCTGCTTCTGGGATACGCAGACCTCAGGAGAAGACAAGGCCTATACTCAAGCCTTTGATTATACCCCTGTTTACAGCACTGTGGGCGTAGCGGAGGGCAAAACCACATCTCAAATGCAGTCTAAATCAACATTTACCGCTGAAGGCTGGGATTTTTCAAGCGAAGACGGCGACGATCAGATCTGGATTATGCTCCCGGGGAGCTATCCGAAGCTGGCGGTTTTCGGGTATGATATTGAAGGCGATATAGACGGCAGCGGAGAAGTGAATCTTGATGACCTCTCAATGATGGCAGATGAATGGCTCCTTGCAGGCGATTATGCCGCTGATATAAACGAAGACGGCATGGTGGACTTGGAAGATTATGCTGCCCTTGCCTCATACTGGCAGGGATAAAACTGCCAAAACTGATGCCGCATTGCTTTGTTTAATCGATTGGTTCGAGGCCTGAAACTGAATTTACATCAGAGCAAACCTTCACAGTGATGTGGACTCTCTTTAACTGCAGGGAAAGCTTGCCGTCAGTCCATTGCCCGCACGAGCCCTTAGCGGTGAAATAGAGAAATAATCCCGCTGAGCCTGCTCAATCATTGGGCTGTCATTTTCCTTGCTCAGTTATCCCCGGCAGGGCGGTGGTGTGCAGCATTATTTTTTGGCAAAGCTTTTTTAAGCTGAATCTATACGCCGCAGGCGGACAGACGCAGAGGAAATATATATAATCCACAGATTTTTTTATATAATATACCAGTCTCTTCCTCCGATTACTCCGCTTCCTCCGATGTTTTAAATCAAATTTACATTGGAGGGAAGAGGTGCATAAATGAGGGTAGGCTCTCTGCCGGCAGGGCGGCGTTTATTTTGCAGTCATTATTGCACCAATCGAATTTGCATATATAATTGCGGCAAATTAAACACACAAAATCATTGGAGAAACAGATGAACAAGTTGAATATTGCAGTGATCCCGGGCGACGGGACAGGCCCGGAAGTTACAGCGGAGGCTGTTAAGGTTATGCAGGCGGCGGCAGCCAAGCACAATATTGAGATAAAGACAACCGAATTTGATCTCGGCGGGCAGCGTTATCTCAGGACAGGGGAAACCCTCTCCGATGAAACTCTCACAGAACTCAAGGGCTATGATTCAATCCTGCTCGGAGCAATCGGCAGGCCTGATATCGCCCCGGGAATTCTTGAGAAGGGAGTTTTGCTGAAGGCGAGATTCGGGCTCGATCAGTACATAAACCTTCGCCCTGTGAAGCTCTATCCGGGCGTTGAGAGCCCGATTAAAGGCAAGGGGCCTGATGAGATAGATTATGTTGTGGTTCGTGAGAACACAGGCGGGGTGTACACCGGAACAGGCGGAAACACCCTCACAGGCACTGCGAATGAGGTGGCAGTGCAGTCTAATGTGTATTCACGTTTTCAGGTGGAGCGATGCCTGAGATTCGCTTTTGAATATGCACGTAAGAACGGCAAAAAATCCAGAGGCAAGGGCGAGCATAATACACTTGCATTAGTGGGCAAGACGAACGTGCTCACCTATGTTTACGGGCTCTGGGACAGGGCATTCAACGAGATCGGCGAGGCGGAGTATCCCGATGTGAAGCGGGAATACTACCACGTTGATGCGGCCTGCATATATATGGTTCAGTGCCCCGAGATATTTGATGTAGTGGTTACGGGCAATATGTTCGGCGATATCATCACAGACCTCGGCGCAGCCACTCAGGGCGGGCTTGGAATAGCCGCTGGCGGGAATATAAACCCTGAAGGCGTGAGTATGTTTGAGCCGATCGGCGGTACTGCCCCCGCATTTACCGGACTCGGCCAAATCAACCCGCTTGCTGCAATATGTTCAGGGGCGATGATGCTCGAAACGCTCGGGGAAAGCAGCGCAGGCGAGGATATCGAAAATGCGGTGAAGTGGGCAACGGCCGAAAAATTCGAGAGCATGGCAGCCGGCAAGATGGGCTGTTCCACCAGCGAAGCGGGCGATATGATAGCAGAAAAAATCACCAGCGGGTGATAATCCGGTGCGGGAAAATAGAAGCAGCCCAGCAGGGCATTCTCTGCTGGGTTTTATAGGTACAGTTAACCGTTTATCCTACAGAAAATTCGTGGTAAGAAAATTCCTTACTAAACCTCGAAGTTCTCGAAGGATTCAAGGTTTTTTTTTGAGGGCTTTGTGGGCATGTACAGGCGAAACTGATTTCATCCACTGATTACGCAGATTTTTTGTAGCAAGGGGCGTGCGGCAAATCTTCTTACCACTCGCTGGTTGCCGCAGAAAATCTGTGAAATCCGTGCAATGCGTACTGTCCGCGGTTTTCTCTTTTGATCCGGTTAATACTGCTTGACATAAATCACCCTTTTACTTATCTTTATGCACTTTCCTTGCCGGAGTGGCGGAATCGGCAGACGCGAAGGATTCAAAATCCTTTCCTGGTTAACAGGGTGTGGGTTCAAGTCCCACCTCCGGCACCTTTTTTTGACCCCGTGAGAGGGGTTTTATTACAATCATTAGCAGGGGAGCAAGATTCTCGGCAAGCCTTTCGACGGCGTTAATCTCCTGCCCTGCCTGAAAGGCAAAAGAAATCACGCCCGCAAAAAACACCCTTCTGGAAGAGGGGCGGGGGATATGCTTGCGAGAAAGACACTGGAAATGTGTTATAGGGCACAGCGGCGATAAAAACAACGAACTCTGCGACAGCCTTGCGGCAAGGCAAGAGAAAAGCTGAAGCACTGAAAAACGCATCTTAATGCTTTAGGCAATGAACGATCTGATTCTGGCAGTTTCAATTAATGATAGAAGAAGATTTTGGAGAAGTGATGAACAAAAGAGATGTAGTAAAAACTGTTCTTGAAGGCAAAACCCCTCCGTATGTCCCGTGGTCTTACAAGTTTACTCAGGAAGCAAATGAGCTTCTTGTGGAGCATTTCGGCACAGAAGATATAGATAAAGCCGCAGATAATCATATTGTCAGGCTGGGCAGTGATATAGGCTTTTTTAAAGAGCTCGGCGGCGGGATTTATCAAGATGTTTTCGGAGTAAAATGGGACCGCAGCGTTGATAAAGATATCGGCGTAGTGTGCGGACAGGTGTTAAAAGAACCAAGCCTCTCAGGATACGAATTCCCCGATCCGCTGGACAAACGGTTCTTTGAAAATATCGAAAATTTGATTTCGAAATACTCCGATTGTTTCCGCCTGTTTGAAATAGGCTTTTCCCTCTACGAACGTGCATGGACATTGAGGGGCATGGAAAATCTGATGATGGATTTTCTCGACCATCCAGACTTCGTGCACCAGTTATTCACGAAAATAACCGACTACAACATTGCCCAGCTTGAAAAAGCCGCTGAATATGACATAGACGCTGTTTACTTCGGGGACGACTGGGGACAGCAGCAGGGTTTGCAGATGGGGCCGAAATTCTGGAGAGAATTCATACTTCCACATCTCAAGAGGATGTACAGGGCAGCGAGAGAGAAGGGCAAATACGTTTTCATACATTCCTGCGGCGACGTTGACGAGCTTTTTGACGACTTGATTGATGCCGGAGTGAACTGCTTTAATCCGTTCCAGCCGGAAGTTATGGATATCTTTGAATTACTGGAAAGATACAGGGGCAGGCTCACCTTTTTCGGCGGACTCTCAATGCAGAAAACACTGCCCTGCGGAACCGCTGAGGATGTAGTGATTGAATCGCAAAGGCTCTTGAAGGCCGGGGCGAAAGGCGGTTATATTTTCTCTCCTTCCCATGCCGTTGAAGGAGACACCTGCCTTGAAAATATGCTTGCGTTTATCGATGAAGCAAAGAATCAGGATGGCTTCAATAACGAAAAGCTCAAAAAATAACGAATCTTTGGCGACAGACCAACCCCTCTGACGGGGGCAAAAACCCACTTTTTACCCCTAAGTGAGAAATCAGGGCTAATAGGATAAGAGGTTGGAGAAACCATATCCTTAACTGGTATGAACATAAAATAAGCAGCGGCAAAATGAAAGCTGCTAAAATATGAACCCTGCAAAAAAAAGCCTTATGGATACAGAGACAAGCAATATTTCAAACTCAGACTGTTCAACTTCCGCAATGAAAAGTACGCATTATTCGGATGATCCTTCTTTTTGAAATTAATTACGCGTTTTTCGGAAGAGCCGAGAAAATTAGCACTCCTTAAGATATAAACCTAAGAATATATTTGAAAATCGTTATTGAAAATGTTTTTACTAATTTATCTTTAGCGGAGCTTTGCTTTATAGTATTGTGGGTAGATTAAAAACGCTTTCAATGAATTTTTGCTGTTTAACAGCTTGAAAAGAAAGGGCGTTATATCAAACGTTTCATCAGAAGAAATTTTCTAAAACGCGCCGGCGGCCTTGCAGATAGCTTATCAGCCGCTGCAGCGCAGAAACTGCCGAATTTTGTTGTAATATTCACAGATGATTAGGGATATGAAGACGTGGGCTGTTTTGGAGCAGAGGGCTTCGAAACCCCCAACTTAGACAAAATGGCCGCTGAGGGGATGAGATTTACCGATTTCCACGTATCCCAGAGCGTATGCAGCCCCTCAAGAGCGGCTCTTATGACAGGCTGCTATCACCCGCGGGTTGGAATATCCAAGGCCCTTTTCCCGCACGTAAACCGTGGACTAAAACCGAAAGAAGAAACATTAGGCACAATATAATCTATAAGAGAAGTAAAGACGCTGAAAGGTCCCATTGAAACTTTTTAGCAACAGAAATATCGCAATTTTTAACTCTATTTTAAGGATTTTCAAGATGACAATGATTAAAGGATTTAAGAAATTATTCACAGCCATCCCATAGAAGAACAAAATATAAGATGTTTCTTTGAAAATAGCGGGGTATGAGTTACACTAATTTCAACAAACTAACCAAAAATTAGGAGTAACTCATGACACCCGCTAAGCATCAATATACAGTTCTCAAGCAGATATGCCAATATATTCCTGCTTATCTTGTTTCAAAATTATCCCGGTTTTACGGTATTGACAAGCAATCACGAACATTTTCGTGCTGGTCTCACATTGTATCTATGCTTCATGTCCAGATTGCTCACAGCCTCTCGCTGAACGACGTTGCCGACACATTGCGTAATCATTCCGGAGCTTTGATTCCTATTCGCCGTGCAACCCCACCAAGCAGGAATGGGCTTTCTCATGCAAACAGGGTTCGAGATCCTCGTATGGCAGAGACTCTCTTCTGGGAGGTGCTGTCCCATATCCAAGCCCAGCATCCTAATTTTGGCAGAGGTCATAAATACTCCGGCCTTCCAAGGCGTTTTAAGAGAGCAATATATGCGGTTGATTCAACAACGATTCAGCTTGTAGCCAACTGTATTGACTGGGCTAAACATCGCAGACGCAAAGCCGCTGCAAAGTGCCACATGCAGCTTAATCTCCAGACATTCCTGCCTCAATTTGCTATTGTAAAAGAAGCCTCAACCCATGATTCGACAGAGGCTTATCAGCTCTGTCAGAACCTTAAAAGCGGCGAAATAGCGGTTTTTGACAAGGCTTACGTGGATTTTAAGCATCTGGCTGATCTTGACAGGCGAGAATTATTCTGGGTTACCAGAGCCAAAGACAATATGAAATATCGTTTTGTTAAACAGAATACAGAACCAAAAGGTGATATCCAATACGATGCATTAATTGAACTTGAAATGCCGAAAAGCTATGAGGCCTACCCGAAGCAGCTCCGTTTGGTTAAGGCTTATGTGGAAGTTAACGGCGAGAAAAAGCTTATGAAATTTATCACTAACAATACTCAGTGGGCGCCGAGCAGTATCTGCGGCCTATATAAATGCCGATGGGGCATAGAGGTGTTTTTCAAGCAAATAAAGCAGACTTTGCAGCTAAGCGATTTCCTAGGGCATAGCCAAGAAGCGATTCTATGGCAAGTATGGACGGCAATGCTTGCTTATATTTTAATACGGTATATAGGTTTCCTCGGCAAATGGAAAGGAACATTCAGTCGATTGTTTACTTTGCTGAGGGGTGTATTATTCAGCCGGCTGGATGTTTTTAGCGTTATGGCTGCCTGTGGGACAGCACGTGGTTCACCGCGTATGGTTGCAAGCCCTCAGCAGGCTTATTTGCCAGGTTTTAATATGTAGCAAGATTTTACGCAAAGAAAGAGGTGAAAAAAGAGTGGGCAGTATTGAGCAAATAACTGACAATTGAACAATAGCCAAAAAAATGCAAACTGGGGTGATTGAAATCCTTCAGGAAAAGGGCGTTTTAATACAATAAACAAGCCCTCAACGATAAATCTATGGACCTATGGGATGGCTGTGGAAATTATTGTTATTGATTGCTCTTGCATTGGCAATCAATTCCAGCATGGCATCAGCAAGCCTGCACAGAGAGGAAACTGTGGAAAAATTGCTAAAGAAAATGACGCTTGAGGAGAAGGTATCACTATGTCATGGGGCTTCTCGCTTTACCACAGCATCAGTAGAACGTCTCGGGATAAGATCGCTTGAAGTTGTAAACGGGCCTCACGGGGTTGGAATTAGATACAGAGACAGAAAACACCTTCCTAACAGGGATGAAGCCCACACCTACTTCCCAACAGGCATTTCTGTTGGAGCTACTTGGAACAGAGAGCTTATCAGAGACTACGGCAAGGCCTTGGGAACTGAAACCGGTGCTTCCGGGAGAGATGTAATTTTGGGCGGGGCAATCAACATCAACCGAAACCCGCTCTGCGGGCGATTTTTCGAATATATGAGCGAAGATCCTTACCACATATCAGAGCTTATTGTTCCATACATCAAGGGCGTACAGAGTACCGGCGTTGCAACCTGCGTGAAACACTTTGTTGCGAACAGCCAGGAAAGGCAAAGGTTCAGTATAGACGAAAACGTTGACTTAAGAACGCTGCACGAGATATATTTTCCTGGCTTCAAGGCCAGTGTGCAGGAGGGGAATGTGCTAACCGTTATGAGCGCATACAACAAGCTCAACGGGACATACTGCTCAGAAAACGGTTTTATCCAAACCGATATACTTAAAGAGAGATGGGGTTTTGACGGACTTGTTATGAGCGACTGGGGAGCTGTTCACAGCGTTAATGCTGCTGAGGGCGGGCTCGACCTCGAAATGCCCGGCAATGATAACAACTATCTCGGCGAGCCGCTTCTTGAAGGGTGCAGAAATGGAGAGATCCCTGAGAGCAGGGTTGATGATATGGTAAGGCGGATGCTCAGGCTGCATTATGAAATTGGAGCTCTCAAAGAATCGCCCAAGCGGCAAAGACCTAAGCTTGATAAAAAGGCAAACGAAAAGATTGCACTTGAGACGGCAAGGGAGGCAATCGTGCTTTTGAAAAATTCACCAGCAGCCCTGCCGCTGGATAAGAAAGGCTTAGACTCTATATTTATCACTGGGATAAATGCAGATCAAACTCACAGTGAAGGAGGAGGAAGCAGTGCTATACACTGCGATTATGAAATCACTCCGCTGGAGGGTATGCGGATGGCTTGCGAAGAGAGCAATACAGAGCTGCTTTACAAGCCCTACAGCGGGAAGCAGGAATTGAAGCCCATACCAGCTAAAAACTTGCTTACTTCAAAATCATCCAATCAAAACGGGCTAATCGGCCATTACTACGATAACAAAAATTTCGATGGCAGCCACGCTGAAGTGCAAATTGACAGTCAGGTAAATTTCAACTGGACGGGAAAATCGCCGGCAAAAAAACTGCCCAAAACGAACTTCTCTGTAAGGTGGACTGGTGCTGTGAGGGTTGATGAAACAGGGGATTATATATTCGGGCTCAACAGCGACGACGGATCGAGGCTGTTTATTGACGGAGAGCTTGTTGTGGATAATTGGGGCAACCACGGCGCACAGCTTGAAACGGATAAGTACAGGCTTGAGAAAGATAAAACCTGTGAGATAAAAATTGAATATTACAACGGCCTGAAAGATTCTGTAGTTGAGCTGCTCTGGCGAAAAGAAATGAATCATAACAAGATATTCAAGGAAGACGCTCGGATGGCTTCCCGCTGCGGAGCGGCAGTTGTATTTGCGGGGCTGAGCCATGAATACGACAGAGAAGGCAAAGACAAGCCGGATATGAAGCTCCCGGGCAGGCAGGCAGAGCAGATCAAGGCAATCACTGAGGCGAACTCGAATACTATTGTTGTTATGGTGGGCGGCTCGCCTGTTGAGATGGGCGGCTTTCTTGAGGACGTGCCTTCTGTGATTCAGGCATGGTATGCCGGCCAGAGAGGCGGAGAAGCCATAGCTGATATTATTTTCGGCAAGGTTAATCCCTCAGGCAAGCTGCCTGTTACCTTGCCCAAACGACTCGAAGACACCCCTGCCTTCGCAATCGGCGAATACCCGGGCGAGAACGGCGAGGTGGAGCATAAGGAAGGGATTTTCGTGGGATACCGCTACTACGACACGATGGACGTTGAGCCGGAGTTTGCCTTTGGCCACGGGCTTTCATATACAAACTTTGAATATTCCGATCTGAAAATTACCAGCGAAGAGCCGTTCACGGCAAACGTTTCCCTCACGGTTAAGAATACCGGCAAAAGAATGGGCAAGGAAACCGTACAGATCTATATCCACGATAAAAAGAGTTCTCTTAAAAGACCAGTCAAAGAGCTGAAGGGCTTTGAGAAAATATCTCTCAATAAGGGGCAGGCTAAGACAGTTCAATTCACCCTCAGCAAAGAAGATTTTTCATTCTTCAACCCAGAGCTCGACTGCTGGATTGCAGAACCAGGGGAGTTTGTGATTATGGCAGGCAGCTCTTCAAAAGACATAAGGCTTGAGGGAAGCTTAGAATTCTAAGAAAGAAGATGCTCAAATCTTTCAGCAGGCTTTAATTTAACTGAAAAGATCGAGTGGGAGGCTATTCGTTATTTGAATAGCCTCCTTTTTACGCTGTATGAAAAATTTTTAATTTTTTTTGCTCTGCAGAGAAAAATAGCACTCCTTAAGATATAAACCTTTGAATGTATTTGAAAATCGATTTTTGAAAATGTTTTTACTAATTTATCTTTAGCGGAGGTTTCTATGCTTTGAAATGTTGTTTATTAGCGTAACGTTATAGTATTCAGCTTGAGTAGAGCTGGAAAAGTTAATTTTTTTAAGAGGTAATAATGATGAAGTTAAATTATTTAACAATGTGCGCTGCCGTAGTGTTTCTTTCATTCACTGCGCAGGCTAGAGTGTACTACTGGGAAGGTGCTGTAAGCTCCGAGTGGTCTAATTTGGACAACTGGAAATGCGACTACAATGATGGCATAGTCGATGCGACCGAACTCCCCGGCGAGGCAGACAACAACGGCGGTTCGATGAGATTTGGCGAAAGTCCTGTGGATGTAGTAAACCAATGCGTGTATAACTATGAGATGCCTTCGCAAAACTATACAGGCGCTAACTGGAGCGCTATTAATGTCGGCCTCGATGAACCCGCAACCATCACATTCAATGGCGGTGTGTGGTATCAAAGTGCTGCCTTAGGAATCGGAGCGGGCTCTTTCGGTCAGTGGATCCATAACGGCGGTCTATATAGTGGAGCAGGTAAGGAAGTTCACGTCGGCAGCCAATCTCAAGGTTATCTTGAAATTTCCGGCGGTGAAATCAGTACCGCCAGAGTTCGCGTGTGCGCCAATTCAGGGACCGACAATAGCGAGGCTGTGGTCAAGGGCGGCAAAATTACGGCCACCCAATGGCTTAACGTGGGCCAAAACGCTACCGGTTCTATGACGGTTCTAAACGGCACGGTTGAAACCCCAGACCTGAGCGTTCAAAACGATTCAGTACTGACCATTCAGGGCGGGCTTGTACAGGCCGGCACTATTTCTTTCGCAGGGGAAAACAGTTTCATAGATCTTAAAGGCGGCCTGCTCGAGACAAGCGGCCTTGATGCCGCTGCGATTCAGGCCTTCATAGACGCCGGACAGATAACTTCTACGGTTCCAGATTCTTCTATCGTTTATGAAGATATGGGCGAAGGCGTTTATAATATCTATGCAGAATCTCCTTATCTGGCAATCAGTCCTTCTCCAGCAGACAACTCAATCGATTTGCCTGTAGAGGCGGTTGATCTGTCTTGGGGGCAGGAAGATTCGGCAGCAGGTCTTGGAATCACTTATGAAGTTCATTTAGGCACAGAGCCGGAAAATCTGCCAATAGTGAAATATACAACAGATCAGTCCGACGATTTTAATTTCAATGCCGAGAATGTTGATAACGGAACACAGTACTTTTGGCGTGTTGATGCCCGTGAGCCCAACGATATCCCGGGCGGCGATCCTTATGTAGTATCTGAAGGCCCGGTTTGGACTTTTGAAACTGTACCAGCAATCCCTGAGATCACAAGTCAGTCTTTAGATGATACGCTTGTCCCGCAGGGCGGCAGCGCATCTTTCTCAGTTGAGGCCGAGGGCATCACAGATATGCAGTTCCAGTGGTATAAGTGTAACGGCGTAGAGCCGGCCTTTGATGAAGGAACAGGCCTGCCTCTGGATACTCCAGTAGGCGATCCGGCAGGGCCTTTAGCAAGCCCCGCTACAAACTCGCTTGACCTCACAGACATTCAGGTTAGCGATGAAGGCTACTATTACTGCCAGATCTGGAATGAATCAGGTGTTGAAGAGGCCGTTTACAGCGACACTGCCCGTCTTGTTACAGAGCGCATAACAGGACATTGGAAGATGGACGATGACCTCACTGATTTCAGCGGCAGCGGCTTTGACGCATCGCATACCGACCCGCCGGCAGTTTTCGCTTCTGGTAAAGACGGAAACGCTTTATCACTCATTAACGACCCGAATCACGTTCAGGTTCCGGGCAGTGAAGATGCATTTAATTTCTACCATCTCGGATTAACTGTTAATTTCTGGATGAAATCTGATCTGGAAGGCTGGCACGGCTTAGTATGCAAGCAGGACCGTGATGGCTACAGCCCATGGCGAGGCCTTGTAATCGAGACAAACGGCTCAGGGCTGGCAGTTTTTACATTCCGTGAAGTAGGCTCAATTTCAAGTGATGTCGCTGTTACTGATGGGCAGTGGCATATGATTACTGCAACTTATGACGGTGAAACAGGTGAGATGAAGCTCTATGTTGACGGCGAAGAGAAGGCCTCAGCAGCTTATCCGGAGTCAGCTCCTCTGCTTACAGATAATCCGCTGGTTATAGGAGCGGAACAGGTTACAGGCGCAACTCCTCTTGAAGGGCAGATTGATGATGTAAGGGTTTACACTTATGCTAAGCCTGACACTGAAATTCTCGATCTTTACAATAACCTAACCGAGCCTGATAAACAGCTCTGCCTGCTTGAATACGGCGAGGCTGTTGATGTCAGCGGGCCTGAAGGAGAGCCAGACTGCATGATAGATATGCATGATTTCGCATATATAGCTGTGAATTGGCTAAACAGCGGAATTTATCCAGTAGTTGAATAAAAGCATCAATAATTATTATCGGCGGGCTCTCTGCCTGAGAGTCCGCCGATTTTTTCCGTTATCATGCGTAAATAATTGATAACTGAGAAACCGCATATTTTGTAAAGATATGGCAATAAAAGCATTATATCCTATTGTTTCCGCTGCAGCCATGAAAACCAAATCAAATTAAATTTAGGTATTATTTTATGAATTATTTTGCATCCAAAGCGAATTTGAACACTTTTATTCTGGTGTTAATAGGATATGTCTTTGCGTGGCCGGCATCGCTTTCGGCTGATATTACTTATAAACTTTATCAGCCAGATGATTGGCCCGCGGATATTCGCAGTGAGATCGAAACTTCCATCAAGGAAGCGGTTGACCTCTACAATAAGTACGGTTCGTTTAATAAAAATTTGTCTATCCGCTATGCTCCAGGTGTGCCGACAGCCAATGCAAATATACTGGGAATCATTAAATTTGGCGGGTCAAGGAGTACACGGACAGCCCTGCATGAGATTTCTCATACATTAGGTGTGGG
Source organism: Sedimentisphaera salicampi (assembly GCF_002117005.1). Classification (NCBI taxonomy): domain Bacteria; kingdom Pseudomonadati; phylum Planctomycetota; class Phycisphaerae; order Sedimentisphaerales; family Sedimentisphaeraceae; genus Sedimentisphaera; species Sedimentisphaera salicampi. Next base: position 749,093 of record NZ_CP021023.1, on the reverse strand, counting down.
GACGTACAGCGGCCTATATAATAGCTGGGACGCAAACCGCGACGGTAATGTGTGGACAGGCGAATATGCTACTTCGCAGGTAAAGGAGTTTAATGGGCCTGAGGCAGTGCTTCATGCAGACAGTACTCATATCTGGCCGTATGGTTTGAATTATGCCAATGAAGATGGGCAGCTGAAACGAGTCCGTCATATCCGAATGGTGGCAGCGCTGCGAGGCGATATGGGCCTTATGACCTTTTTAAAAGAACCAGATTTGCAATTGGCAGAGATTGGCGGTTCGGCCGTTTTTCAGGTGCAAGCCGCTAATTTTCAGAATTGCCAGTGGTATAAACAGGGTGATCCCGAGCCTGCTGCTCTGGCGAACAATGAAAAATATTCCGGAGTCTCAACAGATACCTTGCAGATATCCAATATTCAAAATGCAGATGAAGGGCAGTATTTCTGTAAGATAACGAACTCGACGGGCAGTTCGCTCAATTCAAGGCCGGGGAATTTAGTTTTGGAAGGTCTAGCAGCGCATTGGAAGATGGATAATGACCTAACTGATTCCAGCGGGAGCGGATTTGATGCAGCACATACTAACCCGCCGGCAGTTTTCGCTGCTGGTAAAGACGGAATCGCTTTATCACTCATTAACGACCCAAAGCATGTTCAGGTTCCGGGCAGTGAAGATGCATTCAATTTCTACCATCTCGGATTAACTGTTAATTTCTGGATGAAATCTGATCTGGAAGGATGGCACGGCTTAGTATGCAAGCAGGACCGTGATGGCTACAGCCCATGGCGAGGATATGTAATCGAGACAAATGGATTAGGGCAGGCAACTTTCGGCTACCGTGAGGTAGGCGGAGTTACGAGTGATGTCGCTGTTACTGATGGGCAGTGGCATATGATTACTGCAACTTATGATGGCGAGACGGGTGAAATGAAGCTCTATATCGACGGCGAAGAGAATGCCTCTGAAGCATATCCGAATGCAGAGCCGTTGCTTTCTGATAATCCGCTGGTAATAGGAGCCGAACAGGTTACAGGAGGAACACCTCTTGAAGGATTGATCGATGATGTACGGGTTTACACTTATGCAAAGGCTGATACAGAAATTCTGGATCTTTACAATAACCTAACCGAGCCTGATAAACATCTTTGCCTTCTTGATTACAGCGAGGCTGTTGATGTCAGCGGGCCTGAAGGAGAGCCAGACTGTATGATTGATATCCACGATTTTGCGTATATAGCTCTGAATTGGCAAAACAGCGGAATTTATCCCGCATCTGAATAGATAGTCTAAAATCTTTTGTATAAATTTGATTTTGTGGCCTTATGATGAAACCGAAGTAAAAAACACCTCGTGTCAGAGGCAATGGCTCCGGATTTGCGCCGGACAATGCCCATTTGTTTGACGTGGTTGTTCTAATTGAGAAGGTAAAACACCATACTGCAAAACGATGTCAGTTCAGGGAAACAACACGCAGCGAATACGACAATCAGATGTATCAGGATAAAAACGCTGTTCCGAATACTGCTTATCGCTATCGTGTCTGCGCTGCTGGACAGAGCAGCGAAACTTCTAAGAAATTATGATAAAAAACGGGTTCGGCCAGTGATACGGATAAGCAGTAATGATTTCTTAAGAAGCAGCTTTAACTGTGATAAAAAAATCGTATTATTGTGAAATCCGGCCTTTTCTAAGATATACAGATATGACAATTGATTTCAACGCAAGATGGAACTTATGCAGAAATATATTTCGTGATTCAAATTTAAAATATTTAAGCATGGAGAAATGATGAAGAAAAGAATTTTTCAGATGATAATGTTTAGCTTCTTACTTACGCCCTTTGCGGCCTTTTGCGAAATGGGAAGCGTAAAAGATGATTTTCCGCTTGTTCAAAAGGTAAACCCGTTTGTCGGAACAGATACAGTAGGCCACACCTTTCCCGGTGCAACTGTTCCTTTCGGTATGGTTCAGCTCAGCCCCGATACAGACAATAAAGGCTGGAATCACTGTTCAGGCTATCACTACAAAAAAGGCACAATTATGGGTTTCAGTCATACGCATCTAAGTGGAACGGGCGTTCCCGATTACGGCGATTTCCTCTTTATGCCTACAACTGGAGATCCTAAGCTTGTTCCCGGCAGCGAGAAAAATCCGGAAAAAGGCTACCGCTCACGATTTTCTCATGACAGAGAAGATGCCTCCCCGGGATACTACAGCGTTTATCTGGAAGATTATGATATAGATGTTGAGCTTACTGCCACAGAAAGGGTTGGCTTTCATAAATACACTTTCCCTGAGACAGATAAGGCTAACGTGATCGTTGATGTTACTCATATTATCGGTTGGGGCAGGATTGTTGAGAGTGAAATTGAAATTATTGACAATCGTCAGATTCAGGGGTTTTTCCGCAAGAACGGCTGGTCTAAGAATCGTTACCTCTACTTCACAGCAGAATTTTCACGTCCTTTTCAGAAAAGCGGTTTGAGAATCAACGGCCGGCTTGATGAATCTGCCAAGGAGGCGAAAGGAAAGAGCCTTCAGGGATATTTCCGTTTTGATGCAAGGGAAAAGCAAAATGTAATGGTGAAAGTTGCCCTTTCAAATGTTAGCTGTTACGGGGCGGCCAAGAATATGCAGGCCGAATGTCCGGGATGGGATTTTGAAAAGGTTCACAGCGAGGCCAAGTCTCTATGGCAAAAGCAGCTTTCAAAATTTGAAGTGAAGGGCGGGTCAGAATCGCAGCAGCGCACTTTCTACACTTCCGTTTACCACAGCTTCCTTGTGCCTAATATATTTATGGATGTTGACGGCAGATACCGCGGCATGGACAAAAAGATTCATACTGCTGAGGATTTTGATTACTACACAGTTTTCTCACTTTGGGACACATTCCGTGCCTTACACCCGCTTTATACAATCGTAGAGCAGGATAGGACGAACGATTTTGTGCATTCAATGCTGAAGAAATATGACCAGAGCGGCCTGCTTCCTTACTGGGAGCTTGCCTCCGGCGAAACGTGGTGTATGATCGGCTACCATTCGATTCCCGTAATTGCCGATGCATGGGTAAAGGGCATACGCGGCTACGACCCTTCTTATGCCTTAAAAGCTATGAAAAACTCGGCGATGCAGGACCATCAGGGTCTTAAAGCCTATAAAAAATATGGCTATATCCCTTTGGAGAGCGGAACTCAATCTGTCTCAAGGACTCTTGAGTATGCCTACGACGACTGGTGCATAGCTGCAATGGCTGATGATCTTGGAAGAACTGAAGACTGGAAAAAGTATCAGCGTCGTTCGCAGAACTACCGAAACGTCTTTGATGTCTCAACTGGTTTTATGCGGGGTAAGAATAAAAACGGTTTTTGGAGACAAAACTTCGACCCTGCAAAATTCCCTTCACAGGGAGCTTCTGAATATACTGAAGCTAATTCATGGCAATATACTTGGTTCGTTCCTCACGATGTTAACGGCTTGATCGATCTGATGGGAGGAGACGATGCGTTTATAGGAAAACTCGATAAGCTTTTTAATCCCTCAGCTGCTAAGGGCGAAGACGGACATAGCGATGTTGATATTACAGGAATGATAGGCCAGTATGCCCACGGCAATGAGCCCAGCCACACCTATGCATATTTATATTCCTATGCTGGGTCGCCATGGAAAACGCAGGAGAAGATTGCTCAGATTGTAAACACACTTTACAGCGACCAGCCAGACGGTCTATGCGGTAATGATGATTGCGGGCAGATGTCTGCATGGTATGTATTCAGCACAATGGGTATGTATCCGGTTTGCCCGGGGCAGCCGATTTATGTGTTTGGAACGCCGATGTTTCCAGAGGCGAGCATAAATCTTGAAAACGGAAAAGAATTCCGCATCATAGCTGAAAACCACTCAGACAAGAATATCTATGTTCAATCGGTTACTCTCAACGGAAGGCCTTACTCAAAAACATATATTCATCACGATGATATAATCGGCGGCGGTGAACTTGTTTTCAAGATGGGTTCTGAACCTAATAAGAGTTGGGGCTCTTCTCAGCAGGAAAGACCTTCTTCAAATCCGGGCAAAGAGCTAACTCTTATGCCCTATCTGAAAGAATTGGATCAGGCTTTTACTGAAGATATTATTGTTAATATCAACTGTGATGACAGCGAAGCTGAAGTATATTTTACGCTGGACGGAAGCGAGCCTGACAAATCCTCAAATCACTATACTGAGCCGTTTAAGCTCAGCGAAACTACAACGCTAAAGGCAAAAGCATTCAAACGCGGAGCAATGCCCAGCTACACCCTCTCAGCTCTTGTTGAAAGAAAAACCCTTGAAGAACCGGCAGATATCTCAAGGAATGAGCTTGCCAGCGGACTGAATTACTCGGTTTATGTAGGCAGCTTTAGAAGCGTATTAGACCTTGCAGATTCAAAGGTTAAAAAAAGCGGAACCAGCGATAATATCGATCTAACAGTTACCAATAGGCGAGACAATTTCGGCCTCAAATTTACCGGTTACTTTAAGGTCGAAAAGGAAGGTATGTATAGGTTCAAAACTATATCTGACGACGGCAGCAGGCTGTATGTAAATTCTGAGCTTGTTGTTAATAACGACGGCTTCCACGGTGCTCAGGCTGCAGATGGTATGGCTGCGTTAAAGGCCGGTTTCCATGAGATTAAGGTGCTTTATTTCGAAGGCAATGTTGATGAGGCGCTGAGCGTGGAGGTTGCTGAACCGGATGGAGATTTCAGGCCGTTTTCTCACTCTGAGCTGTTCCGAAAAAAGTAGCTTAACTTTTACTTTAACTTTAGTTTTATATGATATGGTTGAATCAAATTACGAATGGAGATAAATAAAATGGATAGAAGAAAATTTTTGCAAGGGTTAGGAGCTGCAGCAGCAGGTTTGAGCTTTAGGGGCATATGCGAAGCCTCTGAAAGAAAGCCCAATGTAATTATCATTTATACAGACGACCAAGGCTCAATAGATATGAATTGCTACGGGGCTGAGGATCTGAAAACGCCGAATATGGATAGCTTAGCCGAAAAAGGCGTTCGGTTCACGCAGTTTTATGCGGCTGGGCCTATGTGCTCGCCTTCCCGAGTTGGATTACTAACAGGCCGCACCCCCCAGCACGGGGGCCTCTGGGGCAATGTATATCCCGGTTCTGAAGGGATGCCCGGTAAGCAGGTAACAATCGCAGAAGAGCTCAAGGATGCCGGATACGCCACAGCACTTATCGGCAAGTGGCATCTGGGACACTCTGAAGACACTGTTCCAAACGGGCAGGGCTTTGATTATTTCTTCGGCCATCTACTCGGCTGCATGGACAATTATTCACATTTCTTCTACTGGAACGGGCCGAACAGGCATGCCCTATATCGAAATCGCGAAGAAGTTTATCGTCCCGGGCAGTATTTCCCTGATTTAATGGTCAAAGAGGCGGGCGAGTTTATCGATAAGAACAAGGATAATCCGTTCTTCCTTTACTTCTCTTTGAACAACCCGCATTACCCATATCAGGGTACACCTGAATGGCTGGAGTATTATAAAGACCTGCCATATCCCCGCAATCTTTATGCAGCCTTTCTTTCCACAGCTGATGAAAAAATAGGAGAGCTTCTTAAAAAGGTTGACCAGTACAATCTTAGAAGGGACACGATCATAATTTTCCAGTCCGACCAAGGGCATTCAGAAGAGGTACGTGCCCATCGCGGCGGCGGCAGCGCTGGGCCATACAGGGGACATAAAGGCCAACTGTATGAAGGCGGAATTCGAATTCCAGCAATCATTTCCTGGCCCGGGCATCTTCCAGAGAAAGAGGTGCGGACTCAGATGGCAACCAACTGCGACTGGTATCCCACACTCCTTGAGCTATGCAAGCTCCCGCCGGCAGGCCACCGTTTGGATGGAAAAAGCCTTATGCCTATAATCAAATCTGCCAAGGCGCCGACTGCCCATAAACATTTCCACTGGAAGTCAAGGGGAACTACTGTCGTGCGCAGCGGCAAATGGAAGTTGCTTATGTTCAAGAAAAAAACTGAGCTTTACGACATCCCCAGCGATCCGGGCGAATCCAAAAATCTTGCTGAAAAACACCCTGAGGTTGTTGAGGGTCTGAAAAAAATCAGCGATGATTACTGGAATAGCATTTAGCAGCAGCTGGAGACGAATCTGCCCGTACTGAAAAATTGTTTTTAGTTTCTGCAGGCAGATTTCCCCGCTTAAGCTTAAAGCGAGACGAAATTGAAAATGAACTGAATATATTCAGCAGGTTTTTATAAGACGGCCTGCTGAGGGTAATATAATAATTAGCATTGCAGGAGATAATATGAAAAGACGCAGTTTCTTAAGATATATGGGTATCGGTGCTATAGGGGCTGCAGGTGCAGGCTGTACGGGAGCGTCATTATTTAATCATTCAGGCACCGAAAGGCCTAACATCCTGTTTATCTTTTCCGACGACCATTCTCTCCAGACCCTCGGAGCATATAAGGCTCGTATGCAGAATTTTATCAAAAAACATAATATCACGCCCAACATAGATAAACTTGCCGAAGAAGGTATGCTCTTTGAGAACAGCTTTGTATGCAATTCAATTTGCGGGCCGAGCAGGGCAGCTATTCTAACCGGCAAACACAGCCACATAAATGGGTTTATGGAAAACGGCAATCGTTTTGATTCATCCCAGTGGACTGCACCCAAAGAGCTCCAGAAGGGCGGCTATCAGACTGCTGTGATTGGCAAGTGGCATTTGGGCACAAGACCAACCGGCTTTGACCATTACGATGTGCTGCCCGGGCAGGGAGCGTATTACAATCCCGATTTTATTACCAAAGGCAGAGATAAAAAGATCCGGAAGCAGGGATACTGCACTGACATTATCGGAGATATGACAACAGAATGGCTGGATAAAAAGTGGGATAAATCCAAACCGTTTTTCCTGTGCAGCTGGCATAAAGCACCTCATCGTACATGGATGCCCCATCCAAGGCATTTTGAATTTCTTGATGGATTGGAAATTCCGGAGCCTGAGAATCTTTTCGACGACTACGAAGGAAGAACGAAGGCCGCAAAAATGCAGGAGATGACAATCAAGGATCATATTAATATCGCTTCAGACCTCAAGGTTACTCCTCCCGTCGCTAAGACCCCTGTAAGCCGGATCAGGGAGAAAGCCCCTAAATCTAAATCCATGGACCCAGCCACTTTCGGAGAATTCAACCGGATGAACGATGAGCAGAAGAAGGCTTGGGATAGCTATTATGTTCCTCGAAATGAAGAATTCAGATCGCAGAATTTGAGCGGCAAAGAACTTGTCCGCTGGAAGTATCAGCAGTACTTGAAGGACTACATAAAATGCATTAAGGCTCTCGATGAAAACGTTGGGAAGGTTTTGGACTACTTAAAAGCCAAAGGCCTTGAAAAAAATACGATGGTTATATACAGCTCTGATCAGGGTTTTTATAATGGTGAGCATGGGTGGTACGACAAACGCTGGATTTATGAGGAGTCTTTGAGGAATCCGCTCATTATAAAATGGCCGGGAAGCGTAAGGCAGGGCAGCCGCTGCAGCGAGATGGTGCAGAATATTGATTATGCTCCAACGCTCCTGCATGCGGCGGGAATGAAAGTTCCGCAAGAAGTTCAGGGCAGATCTCTGATGCCTCTGCTAAAAAATAAAACTCCGAACGATTGGCGGGAAAGCATTTTATATACTTACTACGGAAAAGATGCGCATGCAGTGGTAAGTCATTGGGGCGTTCGAACTGAGCGGTATAAGCTGATTGAGTTTTTCCCGCTTGGTGAGTGGGAATTTTACGATTTAAAGAAAGACCCCCTCGAGATGCAGAGCGAATATAACAATCCCGATTATCAGAATGTAATTGCTGCACTAAAGAAAGAGATGGAAAGGCTGTTTGCTCAATACAAGCTCAATCCTGCTCCTCGAAGAAAGAAATATTCCGGCTGAATGAAATTGCGGTCCTCTTTGCTGCTAGCAGGGAATTGTCAATGTTATTTTGAGAAATCAGTTTTCTAAAAGTGAACTATAGTGACACAATAAAGGTTAAACTATGACAAAGAATAAGGTTTTTGCGTTTCTGATTGTTATCTACTTGGCAGCAGATCTTTTCGCTTCACAAAATATGATTGACTTTTTCAGTTTGCCTGAAAATGGGGTGAAGGTTTTGAATAATTTTTCAGGAAAACCTCAAGGCAAAAATGGTTCTCTGGTAACTTATGATATAAGACTGCCAAAGTTTAAAAACGGTGTTTTTACAAGTGCAGACATAGCAAGGTGGCCTACTGATACTAATCGTTGTCTTTCTTGGGTATTTGAAAACGATTTTAAAAGTCTTTTCTCAGAAGGTATCGAAAAACAAACCGTTTACCGGAAATACAAAAAACATTGGCTCGACAGACCTAACAGGGAATCGCCATTTGTTTTGCTTCAGCTAAACTCAGGGGACTATCTTGCTTTAGTTCCATTAGCTGGGCCACAAAATATTTCTTGGCTTTATGTTAATCAGGATGGTGAATTACAGGTAAAAGCAGGAACGCTGGGAACAGATTCGGTTTCCGGTGATGTTCCTCTGTTAGCTTGGAGACGCAGTCCCGATGTTTATACTGCCTGCCGCGAGGCGTGGGAAATAGCGGTCAACTCTGAGTCCATTAAAGGGCGTACTCGACTCAGGCACGAAAAAGACTATCCGAGCAATTCCTACAAAAGCCGCAGGGGTTTGAAAGGACTCGGTGTGTGGTATTGGGAGAGCGGGTTCAATCATGATCCGTTTGAAAAGTCGGAATATATTCGCGACTGGAACTTCAGGGCAATGTACGGGGCGTGGGACACCCTTAAAAACGTTGATAAACTTCATAAGAACCGGGCGCTGGGTTGGGCAGCTTATATCTCAGGTAAGCGTGAATCCCGAAGGCTGATGGGTGATATTATCTTAACAAAGAAAGATGTGATCGATTATAAGTGGTACGATGACGCGCTTGTGCCTACGGGATGGAAGATAGATGTGCATGTTTCTGACAAGGCTTATGATAAGGGTTTCGAAGGGGATGCTTTTATTTCAAAGGCTTTGTTTACGGATTATTCAATTCCATATTATGTGCCGTACCGATGTCTGTACTCCCGTACTATCGACAATTTGTTCATGGCAGGCCGTAATATTTCGGTTACACACGAGGCGTTGGGGACAGTACGGGTAATGCGCACGTGCTGCCTGATGGGGGAGGTCGTCGGACGTGCGGCATCGTTGTGCAGAAAATACAACGCTGCGCCGAGAGAGGTTTATCATCGGCATCTTAAAGAGCTGCTAGAGCTGAATGGTTATGCGAAGGAAATAAAGCATCTCAAAGAAAATTAGGTGAATCTATGGTATTGTTGAAAAAAGTGATTATGAAAAAGATAAAATTAATTGGAGTCATAGGCGTATTTTGTTTTGTCCTGTCGTCAGGATTTGCCAAAGAGTATCATGTTGCCATTGACGGCAATGACCAAAACAGCGGTTCTGCTATGAAACCTTTTAAGTCAATTTCGGCGGCGGCTCAGGCTGCAATGCCCGGAGACGTAATTACAGTCCATGAAGGGGTCTATCGAGAACGAATTAATCCACCCCGTGGAGGGGAAGCGGACTCAAAGCGTATCACTTACAGAGCTGCCGAGGGTGAGAAAGTTGTCATTAAAGGCTCTGAAGTTATAAAGGGCTGGACGAAGGTTAAAAATGATACTTGGAAGGTGAGAATCCCAAAGACATTTTTTGGTGATTTCAATCCCTATGAGGATTTGATACGCGGCGACTGGTTTAATCCGAAGGGCAGATCACATCATACCGGAGCGGTTTACTTGAACGGCCATTGGCTGACTGAAGCTGCCGAAAAAGAAGATGTCATGGCGCCGGCGGGTAAAGAGCCGCTTTGGTTCTGCAACGGTAAACAGGCTCATGGAACTGGTTATCTTTTCAATATCTCCAGCTTCACCATGGGGGATACGACAATCCCAGCTACAGCCTATGAGTCTCAATGGGGAATACAGGAGGAGCCCTCATCTGAAGGAGGAAAGTGTATTGGCTATATCAATGCTGGCGACGGGGCGAGATACGAACGCATTCACACCAGTCAAAATATCGATAAGGTCAAGTTCCGTGTGGCTTCCGCAACAAAAGGCGGTGTGATTGAATTGCGTCTAAACAATGCGAACGGTGAATTGCTTGGATCCTGCACTGTACCCGAAACCGGTGGTTGGCAAACGTGGCAGACAGTTGAGGCAAAAATGAAGCCGCACAGCGGAATAAAAAATCTCTGCCTCGTGTTCAAGGGTCATGGACAGGAAAAGACGCAGGATGACGAGCACACCATCATCTGGGTGCAGTTCAAAGATGTCAATCCCAACGAGGCAAATGTGGAAATCAACGTTCGACAATCCATCTTTTATCCTGACAAGCCGGGAAGAAACTATATCACTGTTCGCGGTTTTAAAATGATGCATGCGGCCACCAACTGGGCACCGCCTACCGCTGAACAGATTGGACTGATCGGTACCCATTGGAGCAAGGGCTGGATTATTGAGGACAACGATATTAGCTATTCGGTCTGTACCGGCCTTACACTCGGCAAGTACGGCGATGAGTATGATAACACTTCGCAGAACAGTGCAGAGGGGTATGTAAAAACAATCAAACGGGGCTTGGCCAGAGGCTGGTCCAAAGAGAACATCGGCAGCCACATCGTCCGCAATAATAACATTTCACACTGTGAGCAGGCTGGAATCGTCGGCAGTCTCGGGGCGGCTTTCTCGACCGTTATTGGTAATACCATCCACGATATTCACGTCCGTCGGCTGTTCGGAGGAGCGGAAATGGCAGGGATCAAGTTTCACGGCGCTGTGGATACTCTCGTCAGTAATAACCATATCTACCGAACAAAGCTCGGGATCTGGTTGGATTGGATGACACAGGGCACGCGTGTTACCGGGAACCTGTTGCATGATAATGGCCCTGGCCGGGATTTGTTTGCGGAAGTCAATCACGGACCCTTCTTGGTAGATAATAACATTATGCTGTCAGGTGAAGGTATCTTAATAAATTCGCAGGGAGGCGCTTATGTACATAACCTGATTGCAGGGAGCGTGCATGTCGTAGTTGATGAGAACCGCCGAACCCCGTATCTCAAAGAACACTCTACCGAGATTGCCGGGCTGGCCCCGAATCTCAGTGGTGACGATCGACACTATAATAATATCTTTGTCAATTCCGGATTGGAACCTTATGACAAAGCTGTATTGCCGGTCTTTATGGGTGGAAATGTTTTTTGTAACGATGCCAAACCATCAAAGCATGAAACCGGCTTAATTATACAGCCTGACACCGATCCCGCCATTAACCTTATCCCAAAAAATGGGAGTGTTTATTTGCACATTAATCTTGATAAGACATGGTCTGAAAAGGCAACTCGAAAGCTGGTTACAACTAAACTGCTCGGGAAGGCAAAAACGCCTGATCTGCCTTATTTACAGCCTGACGGTTCTCCCTATCAAATTGATACGGATTATTTCGGTAATAAAAGAAATGTTGAGAATCCTTTCCCCGGCCCTTTTGCAAAGCCCGAACGAGATGAGAATGATCTCAAAGTGTGGTAATAAGGAATGAAAAGAGGAGATTGATTAAGATCTCTCGATAACGAATAAAGAAGTTATAGGCGATTAATATTTTAAGGAATGGCAAATTATGTTTAGTGAACGACTAAGTGAGAAATATAAAATAAAAGTAAATCTGTTTTTTTTAATTTGCCTGAGAAATTTTCGCAAAACTGTCTTGACCCTTGTTCTACTTGCAATCGCAGGGCAAGCTCATTTGTTTGCCGGCAGCCTGAAGGAAAGTTTCTTAAATCCGCCCAAATCGGCCATGCCCCAGACGTTGTGGTACTGGTTAAACGGCAGTATTTCCCGAGAGGGAATTACCAAGGATCTGGAAGCAATGAAAGAAAATGGGATCGGCGGCGCCATTATGTTCAACATCGGCCGTGGTGTTCGTCTTGGGCCGCAGGTGCCTTTTATGTCGAAGCAATGGCTTGATCTTTTTCTGCACTCCGTGCATGAGGCAGACCGCCTTGGGCTTAACATGGGGATCAATAACGCTCCCGGATGGTCTAGCAGCGGAGGCCCATGGATAGACCCCGAACATAGCATGCAGATACTCACGTGCAGTCGGGCAGAGATTGAGGGTGGTAGTGAACACGAGATTACACTGCCCAAGCCGTGGAACACCTTCGGCTGGTATCAGGATGTAGCAGTGTTGGCGTATCCGGCAGGCAAAACGATGCAGCAGGCCAATCCTCGCATTACTGCTTCAAGCCCTATAGAAGGCGAGCTCCTTATGGATGGCTGCTTCAATACAAAGGTTGACCTGCCGCAGGTTAAGAAGGGGCAGAAGCGGTTCGTCCAGATTGAGTTTGAAAATCCGGTTTCTGCGCACGGCTTATGGTTCAGAGATTTCCAAAGCCCCCTTGGCGGCGGGCGTTTGCAGGTGTCCAGCGACGGAAAGGAATTTCGCAATATCTCGCATTTTAGCTTTCTTCGCCCGGGAATTGTTTTTAAGGGAAATATGATTCATATGGCGTTTGAGCCCGTGGAAGGAAAGATTTTCCGACTTGTTTTTAACAGGCCTCAGGGCGGGCCTTGTCGTATTGGTGAGTTGGAGCTGTTAATGCGGCCGGCAGTCAAGGGTTTTTTGCATAAAGCGGGCTACCGAGCCCCCTCTGCTTCAAGAGGTGCAGAGCATTATGCTTGGGGAGCCACCCGCTATAAAGGTGATATGATCAGTTCGGAAAAGATTATTGATCTTACCGATAAGATGGATTCTTCAGGGAAATTGAAATGGCACGCGCCCGAAGGGCGCTGGACGATACTGCGTATAGGCCATACCAGTAACGGCGTTTCGCCAGGGCCTATTCCTTGCGGCGTTTGGGAAGGCGTTGGATACCGGCCCGACACGCCGGAGGCACGCCCTGATGATGGAATCAGCAACTCACTTGAGAGCGATAAGTTCAGCAAGACAGCAACACGCATTCACTATGAAGCCTATGCGGGAAAGCTGGCCAAGCTTTGCGGTCCGCTTGCCGGTGAGGTGTTAAAAAATGTCCACATTGATAGTTGGGAAGTGGGCGCGCAGAACTGGACAGCAAAATTGCCGGAAGAATTTCAGCAAAGGCGCGGCTATTCGCTAAAGCCTTATCTGCCCCTGCTGCTTACAGGTTGTGTTATTGACAGTGTGGAGAAAACCGAAAGATTTCTCGAGGATTTTCGTAGAACGCTCCAGGAGCTTTTATTAGAGAACTACTTCGCTTACTTCCGCAAGCTGGCAAACAATGACGGTCTTGAGCTTTCTGTGGAGGCATACCACCATCTTTTCTGCGATACTTTGGATGTCCACGGCGTTGCAGATGTGCCGATGTCAGAGTTCTGGGTGTACCCATGGTCTGCAGAGCCAACAACGCATTGGTACTGGAGCGCGAAGGCTGCTTATTCTGGTTCGATGGTGTACGGCTCGCCTGTTGTAACCGCCGAGGCCTTTACCTCGAAGGCAAAGTATAATCTATCGCCCAAAATGCTCAGACGCAGAGGAGATTTGATGTTTGCCGCTGGCGTCAATCAGTTCTTTTTCCATGTATTCGAACACCACCCTAGGCTTGATGAGAAACCTGGAGCTATGTGGTTTGCTGGGCTTTATATGAACCGCAGTAATACCTGGTGGAAGGAAAGTGCGGAATGGATTGATTACATTAAATCTTGCCAAGGGGTGCTTCAGCAGGGGCGAGGCATCGCTCAGGTAACGGTGTTGACCCCGCGTTACCGACCTGTAGAATGGAGCATTGTCAGGCCGAAGGACAAGGAGATTCAAAAACAGTTGCCCCGTGGTTTCGGTTATCTATACTGCTCGCAGGACGGTTTGCTCAATAAGGGCACGGTCGATAACGGCACGCTCCGCTTTGAATTAGGTGAGGGCTGCCGTATGGTGGTTCTTCCTGATACTGATCGGGCATCCCCGGAACTGCTCAAGAAGTTTAGGCAGTTGCTCAATGCCGGCGTGTCTGTATATGCTACTCATCGTCCCAAGCGGGCGATAGGAATGCAAGATTCCCAAGAGCGAAACGCTCAGGTCTCTCGTGTGGCCGATGAACTTTGGGGGGATGTTGATGGTAAGAAAGTTACCTCCCGCCGGGTCGGTAAGGGATTGCTTATTCAAGGCGTACCGCTGGGCAAGGCCTTGGATATGGCTGATATACAGCCGGACTTTACTTACATAAACGCCGACGGCAGTTCTGTTGACAAATCCCCCAGCAGTGGGAACCTTCCCCCAATCAATTTCCTCCACCGCCGCACTGAAGAGACCGATTTCTACTTTGTAGCCAACTATACCGAGCAGCCTCAGCGTCTGGTCGGAAGATTCAATATTACCGGCAAGACTCCTCAGCGGTGGGATCCATTGACATCAGAGGTGGAAAAACTCGCTGCGTGGCGATGCGTTGACGGGAATACGGAGATTCCGCTTAACCTTAGGCCGGGCGGTTCTACATTCATCGTTTTTCAGCCCGAACAGAAGCCGTTAGATAATATTGTTTCGCTAAGCGTTGGTCAAAGAGGGCTGTTTCCGCTTGAAGAGAGTGATGATACTCCTTGCGATTGGCGGCTTACAGCCGAAGACAATGGGCGTTTGTGCCTGCAGACAACTATGGAAGGAACATTTAACGCCATTTCTGAAAGTGGAAAGACTTTCACGGCTGAAGCTCCCGAACTGCCTGATTCTGTTGAGGTTTCTGGGCCTTGGAAAGTTGATTTTGAGCCTGGGCTTGGTGCGCCGGCTGCCGCTGAATTTCCGAGTCTAATATCATGGAGCGAGCATTCTAATGAAGGCATCCGGTATTTCTCCGGCCATGCCAGCTATCACACAAGTTTCCATGTGCCTTCTTCGCTGCTCAGTTCCGAACGGAAGATATGGCTTGATCTCGGCAGGGTTGAGGTTGCTGCCACGGTGAAAATCAACGGTAAAAACCTTGGTGTTCTGTGGGATTCACCTTACGTCGTTGATGTTACCAATATTTTGAAAAAAGGTAAGAACGAGCTTTATATTCGTGTGGTAAATCTCTGGCGCAATCGTCTCATTGGCGACAAGCGCATGCCCGATGCGCAAAATATTGCCTATTGTGAGACCCCGATGTGCAAAGCCGGCGATAAACTTACCCCTTCCGGACTTTTGGGACCGGTTGAATTGCGTCCCGAGTCGAAGATGTTGCTCAGCCCAAACCAAAAAAAAGGCTGCAATTAAACAGCCTGATTGATATATTCACGAAAGGATAATTGTTAATGCAATCAAGAAGATATTTTCTAAAAAGTGCCGGCATAATGGTGGCTGGTGCGGTGGGAACAATCGGAAATGCTGGCTGCAGCGCTTCCCGCATGGCTATAGCGGGTGCAGAGAAAAAAACAAAGCCAAATGTTATCATTCTCTTGATAGATGATTTGGGCTATGGCGATGTCGGTGCATTTGGCTGCGAGGATATACCTACCCCCAATATGGACAGATTAGCCGAAAGGGGCGTAAAATGCACCAATTCTTATGTAACTAATCCTCCTTGCAGTCCTAGCCGTTGCAGCTTGATGATGGGTATGTATGCCCAGCGGTTTGGTAAATATGGTATGGCTCGCGGGCTGCCCTTGCCGGAAAATAAACCTACATTGGCCGAATATATGCGGGATGCAGGCTATGCTACCGGAATGGTTGGCAAATGGGACATCGGCTCACCAGAGCAGCCTCCGATGAAGTGCGGCTTTATGGAGGTTGCCAAAATCCCTCCCACAGAGGGCAAGAATCGTTACATTTGCATTAATCAAGACGGCTCTAAGGGGTGGCGTACTGATATTGAAGGTGATATGATGACCGATTTCATAGCCCGGCACAAAAATGAACCGTTCTTTCTGTATTTTTCCCCGCAGGCTGTTCATTCTCCAAGCAGTGAGGTTCCGGAGGAGTTGCGAAAGCGGTCAAAGGCCTCCGGTAAGCGCCGGGCACTGGCAGGCAATATAATTTCTGTGGATGATCAGGTTGGTAAACTATTGACCGCCCTTGAAAAATATGGACTGAAAAAGGATACCTTGATTTTTCTAACCGGAGACAACGGTCCGAATCTTTACGAAGGTGGCAGCTCCGATCCATATCGAGGCGGTAAAGGTTACGGAACCCAGCAGGAAGGCTGGGTTCATACGCCGACAATTATTTCGCATCCGGGCACTATTCCACAGAACAGTTTCTATGAGGGGCTGATGTGTACCTTGGATTTTTATGCCACAACTGCGGCCGCTGCCGATATCCCGATTCCTACGCATTGTGATGGTGTGGATCTGATTCCTTACCTGAAGAGGCCTGATTTGGGGGATGCTCATCCATTTTTGTTTTGGCTGAACAAAGACCCCACCGACCCTAAGCACCGCCATTTAACCGCTGTACGCTGGAAAAAATGGCGATTATATAAGCACAAAAATCTTGGATGGCAGTTATTTGATTTGGAAAGAGATCCTAAGGAGAAAAATGATTTGGCTGATAAGCATCCTGAGATTGTTCGAAAAATGGCTTCAAAGCACGCTGAGTGGGCAAAAACGCTTGCTCCAGTTAAAACCGCCTCCGCGAATGGGCTTCCTCAGGACACTGGAGGGAAAGTGCCTGTCGGTTATGGCTGGACATATGCGGTTGAAATCAATAACAAGGTTTAAGTGTAAACATTTTTGGTCTTACCGCATTAGGTGTCAGGCCGATTTGATTCTGCACAGGAATGGCCATTGCCAGCAGTGATTTAATTTGAAAGTGTCACTAGTCTCAGTACTTGCTCTCATGGGCCTCGCGACTGTGTAAGAAATATGAAGAGTTTCTGCTATGAAGAACTTTTGTGAAAAATGCTGCAACTATGCAGGCCAGCCTTGGAAGGCGCAGAAATGGATCAGAGAGGTTATGGACAGGCTCTACCAGCCCACCCCTGACGGTCTTTGCGGGGATGAGGATAACGGCCAGACCTCAGCGTGGTATGTATTCTCAGCTCTCGGCTTTTATCCGGTATGCCCTGGTTCAGGTGAGTTTGTGATAGGAAGCCCGATTTTTGAAGAGGCTGAAATGAAGCTCGAAAACGGAAATACTTTCACCGTGGAAGCGGAAGATAACTGCAAGGATAATATCTATATCGAAACCGCCCGTTTGAACGGCAAGCCGTATTCGAAGACTTATCTGAATTATGAAGATATCCAAAACGGCGGAAGAGTATCCTTCGATATGTCCGATAAACCAAACAAAGACTGGGGAGATGATCCTTCCGATGCACCTTACTCAATGTCTAAAGAATTGGAGTAAGAGCAGAGGCAGGCTTTAGAGTGTTAATGTACAAATCGCAATGACTGGTTAATTAAACGAAAGGAAGAACCGTGAGAATCCAAACAATTCCAATACTTTTTGTATTTCTGATGATGGGCGTTGCAGATGCAATGGGCCCGATGTCTGAGGCAGTAAGGGAGAATTACGAACTCAGCAACGTAACAGCAACCCTCTTATCGTTCTTTGTATTTATAGCGTTCGCTGTTTTCAGTGTACCTGGCGGTCTTCTGGCAGCAAGAATCGGCAAGAAAAGACTTCTTCTTCTCGGCCTTGGCCTCAATGCAGCAGCTATGCTGATACCGTGCCTTGTGGATCCTACATTTGCCGTTCTTCTCGGCTGCATTTTCGTTCTGGGGATTGGAACAACGTTCCTTCAGGTAGCCGGAAATCCTATTATGCACGATGTGAGCGCTGAAGGCAAATACGGCCGCAATCTCAGCTTCGCTCAGGGCTTCAAGGGAATCGGAAGCTCAGTTTCCTCATATCTGGTAACGGCTGTTGCAGGTTTTGCGATATTCAAAACACTTGGCTGGAGAGGCGTATTCCCGATTTTCTTCGTGCTTATGGCAGCAGCTTTTATTTGGGTTTGCACTATCAAAGTAAACGAGACAAAGGCAGACGTTCCACCAAGCCTGAAGTCCGGTCTTGGTCTTTTGAAAAAGCCTGTTTACGCTTTAGCGGTTCTCGGGATCTTCCTTTATGTGGGCTCTGAGGTATGTATGGCAAGGTTCCTCCTTCCTCTTCTTGAAAAGATGGGTCTTGAAGAAACCACAGCCTCAAGATTCGGCCCTGCATTTTTCTTCCTTATGCTGACAGTCGGCCGTCTCGGTGGGGGTGCTGTATTGAACTTCCTCTCTCAGCGTACCTTCTTCAGGCTCTCAGCCCTGATGGGTCTTGCCGGCGGGTTGATACTAATGTTCGGTGCGGCGAAGATAGCAGTACTGGGCGTATTGCTTGCAGGCCTCGGATTTGCTAATATCTGGCCAATGCTCTTCTCAATTACAGTAGAGAAGGACCCAGCGCGCGGAAGCGAGCTCAGCGGCCTTATGTGTATGGCTATCTCCGGCGGGGCGCTCGTGCCGCTGGTTATGAGCAAGCTTGTTGATATGGAGCTCGGCACTAAAGCCTTTATCGTTCCTGTAATCTGCTTTGTGTATCTTCTGGTACTTTCCCTTGAGAAGGATAAGCCGAAGCAGGATTGAGTAGGGTGGTTGAGAGATGTAAGTGCTTGCTATAAAAGAAGAAACCCCGCCAGAGAAGCTCTCGGACGGGGTTTCTTGTATAATGCGGGTAGAGGGAATCGAACCCTCATCTCCAGCTTGGGAAGCTAAAACTGTGAAATAAGGTGAAAAACAGGCCATTCATAAAACCTTGTTATATTGATGTTTACAAATGATTTATTGCGTATCAGCAAAGGTGTTCCGCAATGAAATTCCTAAAATTGCGGAACGCTGCTTATTCCTCAAATATTTTTTGCAGTCTATAAAGCCGCCTTGAATTGATGGTTTGTTTGCCGGCTGAAGGCAAAGATTTGCAAGGTTGCAGCATTATAAAAGTTTTAAGTTTGCCAATGGTTTTGTGCGGTTTTACATTAGCGGCTCAATCCTCTTCTTCCTTGATGGAGGGGGGCTCTTAAATGCTTAGGATTTCTCAGAGGCAAGAAAACCCTTTTTCATTATGCCATTTTGCAACTGGCCATCCCCATCCCTGCTCACATAGTTTTGATGCGTTCTTTATTGTAATCAATCAGCCGGCTCTTGTTCTGCGGGGGCTGGATTGTAACCATATGCAGGATTTTTATCATTCCAGTACCTTTCGAGTATCTCGTTCTAAGCTTCAGTCTTTGGATTTTTATGCGATCCCTCGCTTGCTTTTATTAACGTTTGCCTAATTTTTTTGCGATTCTTTAGACTTGCTAAGTTGTATCCCGCCTTAATCAAATTACTTTTAGTATACAACCCCAGTAGGGTTTTTTGTTGCATAATTTTCAAACTATTATGTATGTGTAGTGTATATGATATGAATAAGAGATTTTGCTAATAATGTTCAAGTCCTGTGTCTAAAAGGTTTGTATTTTTGATTTGAATTGTTGAAGCAACAAAAAATCGCCTCATGCGCTTTGAAAAGTTATTATTTAAATTTTTAAAAATTTGCTTGACTTTTATTTTTTAGAATAAATAATGAATAAGTAATGAACAAGTTGTGCGACATATTGGCATATGAATCAAATATAATTATGCCCTCCAGAGCAAGAGGGTGGGAGCATAGAGATGGCAAAATCATCAACAGAGCAGATTGAACTGAGCGGCAAACTAGCCGGGTTGCGAGGGGCTATGCGTTCTCGGCCTAAGTATGAAATCATAAAAGAGTTTCTAATTGAAGAGCTCAGCAGCGGAAACTATCAGCCCGGGCAGGCCCTGCCCTCTGAGAACATGCTTATTGACAGGCTTGGTGTTGCGAGGAATACTGTCCGCAATGCCATAGACGAGCTTGTTAAGGAAGGTTATGTTCGGCGTGTTCACGGCAAGGGGAATTTTTTCACGAAAAACCCCAATAGCAGCAAAGAAGAACAGCTTGCAGTTCTAAGCCTTCTGCTTCCTGAAATCTCACATGGTATATACCCTGTTCTAGCCAAGGGGTTTGATCATTGTGCAGGCCTAAAACGCCATCAGGTTCTTCTCTGCAATACCGACTTCAACATCAGCAAGCAGGGCGATATAATTCTACAGATGCTTGATAAGAATGTCTCCGGAGTGGCGATGGTTCCAGCACTTAAGCCTCAAACGCCGGCATATCATGCAGCTCAGCTCCAGCGTCACAACATACCCGTTGTGTTCTGCCATCGTCCAGTAGCGGGCGTTTCAGCGCCTCTTATCACTTGGGATGCGGCGGAAGTTGCAAAGCTGGCCGGGCGTACTCTTGTGGAAAATGGCCACAAGCGGATAGCTTATTTTGCACGCACAAGATATTCACTGACAGCAGTTCATGAAAATGCTTTACGGCAGACACTCGGTGATTGCGGATTAGAGCTGCCCGCAAAGAATATATTTTACGGTAACGGCCCCGGGGAAGGACCTGATTATCAGCTTCAGAAACGTATGGATGCCCTCAAGCCAATGGTAGGCGGGGCGGATCCGATTACTTCGATTTTCTGCAATGACGATGAAGAGGCCGAACTTGTTCAGTTTGCCCTGAAGGAGCTGGGGCTTCGGATACCGGAAGATGTTTCTTTGATCGGCTTTGGAGACCGCCATGCGAGGAACGGGGTGTTTCTCGACAGGCTTACATCTGTAACGATTGATGAATACGAACTGGGCGGCAGAGCGGCTAAAGTTCTTGATGAGATGCGAACCGGACAGAGGCCTTTGGATTCTGATGAAGTGATTTACAAACCACTTGCCCTTTATCAAGGCAAGACAGTAGCACAGATTTAGCGTTTTGAGTGATAAAAAATGAATTAATTATTTTCAATAGTTTTGCGAAAGAGTTTCAAAGAAAGGAAGGTGGCTATGTGAAATATTTTTGTTGTTTTTTTAATGATGTTATTTGGCAACATCAATTATTGAAGAATTTAATTATTAAGAGTAAAAGGTGAATATTATGAGAAAAATATTGATTGTGCTAATTTTGGGATGTCTAATATCAGCAGGAGCTCAGGCAGGACTTATAGCGCATTGGGCTATGGATGAAGCTGCAGGTGCATCGGAGGCGGTTGATTCGGTCGGAAATGCAAATGCAGCTCCATCATCAGCTTCTAACGGCACAGATCCAGCTTCTGGTGCACAGGGGAGATTTGGTAAAGCTTGGGAATTTGACGGCTCTAATGATAATCATCTTAATGTAGCCCCGCCTGATCAGGCGGTTTTCACCACTCTCGGCTTTACAGGATTCTCTTACAGTGGCTGGGTTAAGGTATCCGACGGAATGAGTGATACTATTTTCAGTATTTCTGATGCCGCAGCGGGCAGCGAAGAAGCCGCTTTGCGTGTTGTAAGCGGAAACCTTAATTTCCTTGGAAGACACAACAGTAATGACAATGTTGACATATCCGGTGGAGCAAGCCTAATGGATGATGAGTGGCACCATGTAGCAGTATCAAGCAGCGGGCAAACAGGAACACTGCTTTATCTTGACGGCAGTGAAGTGGCATCAAGTTCTTTCGGTGTTGACATTGATACTTTTACTACCAATGACGGTAATGTAGCTGTGAATTTCGGCGCTAACAATGACAACGGCAGCGGCCTGCAGTGGGAATACGGCGGGCTTATTGATGAGTTTCGTGTTTATGATCATGCATTGAGCGAAACTGAAGTAGAAAATTTGGCTGTTCCCGAACCTGCTACAATTTCATTACTGGCAGCCGGCTTAGGATTTTTTGCAGGCAGAAATAAGCAGAAGTAATTTTCAAGCATATAGAAAGTGAAAGGAGGTGCTGAGAGTATTTGAGTTTAATTTTTAATAGTGTTTAATTTGTTTTATTTAATTTAAGGAGATCTTTAATGAATTCTCGAAAAAAGAAACTTGTAATCTTATTGCCGATGCTGGTACTGTTTATTGCAGCTCTGCCGGCAAGCGGAGCTAATCTTGTTGCCCAGTGGAAACTGGATGAAGGCAGCGGGCAGGCAGTCGCGGATTCCAGCGGCAACGGCTATGACGGCCAACTGGGAGAATTTCCGTTGGAAGATATGCAGGACCCGCTTTGGGTTTCCAGTTATACAGATGCATTCGGGACACAGCGAGGCCCTGTTCTGGAATTTGACGGCACCTATTTCAACAAGAGATATGTAAATCTTGATGCCCAAGTAAATTCCTTTGCGAATTTGCCTACTGGTACTATTTCAGTATTTTTCAAGAAAGACACTTTAGCTGAATCTGATCCTAGTCCTGTGCATGTAAATAATAATCAGGTTATTTTCAGTCTGTCTGACAACTCTGCTCCTTCATGCGAGTTTGTAATGATTGTTGAGTCTTCGGTTTTGAAGATTATGAGCCGAGGCGGAACTGCAGATTGGAGTCTTCAGAGCGAGCCTGATATGTCTGGAGAAGATGTTGGGCTTACAGACGGCAATTGGCACCACGCTGCAATAACCGTTGATGCTTTGGGCAATGCGGCTTTATACGTTGACGGAGAGCAGAAAGCTACGGCTGAAGGTGTTTCATTCCTTGATAATGTAAGCAGCGGCGTTTACTCAGCAAACACCATGGCTTTGGGTGCAAACGACGACAGCGGCGGAGGCAAGCAATGGGCATTTGACGGTCTGCTGAGTGATGTGCGGGTTTATGATGATGCATTAAGTGAGGCAGAAGTTCAAGCAATTATCCCGAGAGCGGGTACTGTTACTGAAACTGATGATTCAACAGAAGTAACAGAAGGCGGCGCAACAGATACTTTTGATATTGTTTTAGACAGTATGCCTTCCCAGCCTGTTACGGTTATTGCAGACCCGAACGACCAGCTTGATCTGGGTAACGGAGCGGGAGCTCAGAAGAATATTGATTTTGATTCAACCAACTGGGACACGCCTCAAACCGTTACTGTTACTGCTGTAGATGATTTAATTGGCGAGCTTCCAATGGATGTAGATATTCTGTTCAGCGTAAGCTCTTCAGATCCCGGATTTGATGAGGCGTGGCTCTCTCCGCGAAGTGTATCTGTTACGGTGTATGATAATGACGCCAGCAATTCTCAGCTTGTTGGCCATTGGAAACTTGATGAAAATACAGGACAGACAGCGGCAGATTCAAGCGGAAACGGTTATGACGGCGTTTTAGGTTCTACAACTGGTTCAGATGATCAGGATCCTGTCTGGACAGATAGCTTTACAGACAGCTACTCATATACGAGAGGGCCAACCCTTGATTTCGACGGCAGATACTATGATCAGCAGTACGTTGATCTAACAAACTACGTGAACGATTTTGAAGATCTTAGCGCTGGTACAGTATCAATGTTCTTCAAGCAGGATACAGAGGAAGAAGACCCGGGCGTATCTCATACTACCCATCTGAATCTCTTTGGCATATGCAACAGCAACATGGGAAGCAGTGAGTTTATGCTGTTTACAGATAGTAATCGTCTTGCAGTGCTTTCCCGCGATGACGGCGATGTTGTTCTTTCCATGGAATCTGATGTATCTCTTCCGGTTGATGGAAACTGGCATCATGCAGCAGTTTCGGTAAGCCAGACAGGAAGCGCATCTTTGTATCTTGACGGCGAACTTGTTGCTATATCTTCAGGCGGATTCTTCAGCTCAATACAGGGCCTCAACGTTATGTATATCGGTTTGAACGAAGATTCCGGAGGCCAGCAGTGGGGCTTTGACGGTCTTATCAGCGATGTGAGGATATATGACAACGCCCTTACATTCAGTGAGGTTAAGGAGCTTATACCGATGGTTGCTGCAGTCACTGAAACAGATGATTCAACCAGCGTAATGGAAGGCAGCACTACAGATTCTCTTGATGTTGTCCTTACAAATGCGCCAAGCAGCAACGTCAGTGTTACTATTGAAGGTAATGAAGAACTCGATTACGGTGAAGGTGCAGGTAATCCGAAGACTCTTACTTTCACTCCTTCAAACTGGGATACTACTCAGGCAGTAACTCTATCAGCGGTTGATGATTTAGATCAGGAAGGTAACGAAACTGTTGAGATTACTTATTCCACCTCAAGCTCTGATGAGGCCTTTGACAATGGCTGGGCAGAGCCGAGAACTACAACTGTAACTGTACTTGATAACGAGTGCGGCGTATGGGGATACAACGAGATGGACTTCAATGAAGACTGTTATGTAGATATTGCAGACTTTGTTATGTTCGCTAACGACTGGCTCAAATGCACCGATCCTCAGGGATCCGGATGCGAAAATCTTAACTAATTAAAAACACAAAAGTGCCCCGGTTATCAGGGCCGGGGCCTTATCCTTATTAAATACCTTAATTGGAGATATAATGAAAAAGAAATTAAACAGGCATGGTTTTACTCTCATTGAACTGCTGGTTGTTATTTCTATCATTGCGCTGCTTATGGCAGTGTTGATGCCCGCATTAAGCAAAGCAAGAGAGCAGGCCAAGCTTGTTGTATGCGGAAATAATCAACACCAAATGATTCTCGGGATTCAGTCTTACCAGTCTGACAATGGAGGCAAGCTGCCTCCCTGCACGCAGGGAAGGGCAAACGGAAGCTTTACTGTGCCCTGTCATTTAAATTACCATACAGGAAATTTCAGTGGTTCACAGCCCATGAACGGCGGTTCTGTTGGGAGTTATCTTGCAAAATACTTGCCGAATTCTGAAGTTTTTAACTGCCCTCTTTCAAAGTGGGACAATAAAATGATGTGCTACGACACTGTAAATGGCGGCAAAGCTACTGTTGATGAATTATATCGCAACGGAAGCAATTACTGGCTGAAATGTTCGTATTTTCTGCTTTGGAATTACGGCGGCTTCGATTTTACCGGCCGTGAAAATGTACACGGCTACAAACCTTTCAAGGGGCCGGGATATAAAAATTCCGACCATACCCTGCTCACAAGCGATGTGCTTTTTTATAATGACGTGAACTTCGGCCCGAGAAAATGGCTCAGCTCACATCCGGCAGACGGCTTTGCACAGCCTCCGGAGCGTTCTCCTGTTCCCCAGGATGACAGCCCTCACCCTTATTACCAGAAAGAAAGCCCGGACGGTCAAGATGTGCCGGAAGTAACTATGAACGCAGGCTATCTTGATGGAAGTGTTCAGCGATATAAAATCGGACCTGAAAGCGCTACACATGGCAGCAGTAATACGAAGTATTACATACCGCTAAAGTACAAATAATATTTTGCCTATTAGCCCCGAGATGAAAGGATTTATTTTGAAAGCATTTTTTACGGCTGTTGCAGTGTTTCTTTTACCCTGCTTTTTAGTTGCGAGTCCGCTTCAGGATGATGTTCTCTTTGAGCAGGGAGAAGAGGGATATAATACGTTTAGAATTCCCGCGCTGTATGAAACTTCCAGCGGAGCGCTGCTCGCATTTGCCGAGGGGAGAGTAAACGGCGCAGGTGATACAGGCAATATTGATACTGTACTGAAACGAAGCATTGATGGAGGAGAAAGCTGGCTTCCTATGCAGGTTGTCTGGGATGATGGTGGAAATACCTGCGGCAACCCAACTGTACTGCAGGATCCTTTTAATGGCCGCGTATGGCTTTTTATGACCCATAATTTAGGTCAGGATCATCAAAGCGAGATTTCAAGAGGTACGAGCGACGGCGTTCGAACGATATGGTCTTGCTGGAGCGACGATGACGGGAAGAGCTGGTCTGTCCCAGAAACTCATTACCCCGAAATTGATCCTTTTGACGACCCACCTAACGGCTGGGATGCTACGGGCCCAGGAAGAGGAATTGTTTTGAAAAAGGGAACAAACGCCGGCAGATTAATCATACCGGCGATCGAAAGAAATATATACAGCGACGATCACGGCCAAACATGGCAGGAGAGCTCTTTTCTACCGCCCGGTTCTAGCGAATCACAGATTGTTGAGCTGTCTAACGGCACGCTTCTTCGTAATGACCGCAACGTATGCTGTAAAGAAACCAACAGAAGATTATTATGCTTCAGCTATAATCAAGGGCTTTCTTGGACATCATTATTAGTTGCAGATCAGCTTATAACTCCAATATGCCAAGGCAGCACTATAGCACTTTCCTCAAGCATAGGGCAGGGAGGTCAGATGTATACCTTTTCAAACCCGGCCGCTACAAGCAGAATCCGAATGACAGTGAAATACAGTTACGACGATTGCAGCAATTGGACAAAGGAAAAATTGATTCATTCCGGCCCTTCCGGATATTCCTGTCTTACAGGAATTGCAGAGAATTATATTGGACTGCTTTATGAGGCCGGAGAAAGCAGATACTACGAAACTATAAGATTCGCAAAATTCAGGCGGCAATGGGTCCATGAAAATACTGTTTTTCGATGGGATTTTGAAGAGTTTGATGCGTCTCAAACATTAGCAGCGGGTTCTGATGTTCAGGACAGCCTTGGTTATGGATACAAAGGTGAGCTTTCAGATTCGCTGGAATTGATATCAGCGCAAATAAATTCCAAACCCCAGAAAGCCGTAAGTTTTAGCGGACAGAGCGGACAGGGAATTGTGCTTGGAGACGGCGAATCTCAAAATATGCTTGATGTTGGGATTGATGAGCCGATTACAATTAAGGCTGTTTTTAGAACTGAAAACCACAAAGAAGGGGGTTCGGTGGGAGCGGGAGCCATTGTCTCCAAGGATGTTGGACCTAATGTGCCTTCATGGTGGATGAGGGTTCAGGATGGCTTTGTTCGTTTCTATATGGAAGATGGTAGCAATCCTGTTTCTCTTTGGAGCAGCAGCGAGGTATGTGATAATCAGTGGCATCAAGTTCGGGTTGTTCGTGACCCATCACAGGAAGAGGTGTATTTGTATCTGGACGGCCAGCTTGAAGACTCCCAAAGCGACCAGCTCACCGCATCTGCGGCAAATTCAAATGATATTGTGGTTGGGGCTTTTAATGCTGTTCAGCGAAATTTTATCGGGGATATTGCCTCTGTTCAGATTTACAAATCAGCAGCATTTACAGATGAATGCGGCGAATGGGGCTATAACCAGATGGATCTCAACAAAGACTGCTATGTTGATACGTTTGATTTGTATTTGTTTATGAACCAGTGGCTTGATACCACTAATCCGCTTTAAACACATTTATTCAGCAGTCAAACAATTAAATATAATAGAAATATAAAACTGAGGTTTTTATGCAGCCGAAAAAAATTACTTTGAAGTTAATCTTGTGTATTTTTGCTATTTTTGTTTTTGCCGCTATAACGGGTTCGGGAAAATTGTTTGCAGGAGAATCTCCCGGCATTGAAAAGAAGGATTTATTTATCAGCAGCGAGGGCGGATACGATACTTACCGTATCCCTGCATTGGCTGTAACCAACAAAGGGACAATTCTCGCCTTTTGCGAAGGACGAAAAGCAGGTGCGGGGGATGCCGGCGATATTGATCTCTTGATGAGAAGAAGCACAGACGGCGGACAAACTTGGAGCCCTCAGAGAGTTGTATGGGATCACAAAGACAATACTTGCGGGAATCCATGCCCTGTTGTTGATCAGCATACCGGTACTGTTTGGCTTTTTTCAACTTGGAATCTCGGCAGCGATCATGAAAGTGCTATTCTGAAAGGCAAAAGCAAAGATACCAGAAGGGTTTTTGTTATGCATTCCAAAGATGACGGCAAGAGCTGGTCGAAGCCGGAGGATATTACAGAATCTGCCAAAGCGCCTAACTGGCGATGGTATGCCACAGGCCCAGGCCACGGCATTCAGCTCAATCATGGAAAGCATAAAGGAAGGCTCGTGGTGCCCGCTGATCACTCCTTCCAGCCGGTTGGAGGGAATAAATACGGGGCTCACGTAATATACAGCGATGACCACGGCAAGACTTGGCAGTACAGTGATGCAGTTTTGCCCGGAGCAAACGAGAATGAAGTAGTGGAGCTGATGGACGGGCGGATTCTAATGAATGCCCGTAACCATCGTTACCGCGGCACGCGCATCAAGGCTTACAGCTCTAACGGAGGGCAAACTTGGACAGAAGTGCACTATTCCTCCGAGCTGCAGGAACCTCGCTGTCAGGCGAGTACGATCAGGTATTCTCCGGGAAGGTATGTCGATTCGCAGAAGGATATTATCCTTTTTTCCAATCCCGATCATTCAAGCAGAAGAATTAATATGACTGTAAAAATGAGTTTGAACGGCAGTGAAAACTGGCATTTCAAGAAAACCCTTCACAAAAATGCAGCGGCTTATTCCTGCCTCGCTGTTTTGCCTGATGGCAGGGCTGCTTGTTTTTATGAATGCGGCGAAGACTATCCTTACAAGAAAATTACTTTTGCTGCATTTACGCTCAAATGGCTAACCGGTCTGGAAGATGTTATAAACTAATTGAATGGATATTTGTATGAATAAGGAAGCAGCTTATCCCCGGAATAATTTTACGGCGGCTCTTGTCATTGCCGGAATTTTAGCGTTTGCAAATCAGCCGCTTTTTGCAGAGGCAGCGTGGTTCGTTCAAGAAGGCAAGGCTGTAGATATAGTTGATGCCGGAGACGTTTGGAGTGAGGGTTCTGACGGGTTAACCGCCTCCGGAAGCAGAAGTCGGCTGGATGCCGGCAAATGTGTAGGTTCTGGAGATTTCAATATAATTGCTGTTCTCAAGCTGGATGATATAAAAAAAGATAATGCTTCATTTATGATTGATGCCGGGAAAGGGCTGGATGTTAGCGAGCTCATTTTTGCCCGAAACGGCAGAGTGGTTGTACGCGGATTTTTCTTCGGAGACCGCACACAGACCGCTCGGAAACTCAATGGCCTGATTTCTTCAAAAAAATGGTTCAAGCTGAATATAAAACGAAAAGACGGAGTTGTATTTTTTTTGGTTGAGGGTGAGCTTGTTTGGAAGATGCGCTACGAAAACAGCAGGCCATTCGGCAAAGTATCTCTCAAGCCCGGCAGGGCTGAAATGACAGTTCGGCATTTCGGTATGCGTGGGAACACCTATCCTCTGGATGAATGGACTCCAAGGCTCGAAAGAGATTATTCAGTTGCAGGCAAATACAGCACAGATGTGTTTGTAAGTGGTGAAGGGGGCTATCATACCTACCGCATCCCTGCTGTTGTACGTTCAATAGAAGGCACGCTCCTCGCTTTTGCAGAGGGCAGGAAAGACAGTCATCACGACCATGGGGATGTGGATATTGTTCTACGCCGCAGCGTTGATAACGGAAAAAGCTGGAAACAAATGAAACTCGTTTATGAAGAAGGAGACACTGCTAAAATAACGATAGGTAATCCTTCTCCTGTAGTTGACAGGGAAACAGGCCGCATTTGGCTGTTTTTCTGCAGAGACAATAAAGAGGTTTTCTCAACCTACAGCGATGATGATGGATTGAGCTTCTCTGAGCCAGTCAATTTGACAGGCAGCCTTAAAAAAGAGAATTGGGGAAGCTGGTATGCAACAGGCCCCTGCCACGGGATTCAGCTTGAAAGCGGCAGGCTCGTTATCCCCGCAAACCACAGTGAACCAGAAGGTGGACGGGTACATATGATTGTATCTGATAATCACGGCCAGAGCTGGCAGATTGCTGATGTGCTTGATCCCGGCACAAACGAAAACTCTGTAGCCGAACTTCAGGACGGCAGGATATTTGTTTCTATTCGCCGCGCAGACCATAATAATAAAAAGCAATACTGCCGGAAAGTGGCCTGGAGCAAAGACGAAGGAGATAACTTCAGCAGTGCAGAACTTGTAAGCTCACTTGTAGGTCCGATATGCCAGGCGGCAGTTCTCTCTTTTGATTATCAAAATAATGAATCAGTTCTTCTGCACAGCAATCCAAAATCACAGCGTAGGGAAAGAATGACTGTGCGCGCAAGCAATGATGGCGGAAAGAGTTGGAATGAAGGTCTGCGCGTTTATGAAGGATCTTCTGCGTACTCAGATATGGTGCAGGTAAATCCAAACACTGTGGGCTTGCTCTTCGAGCGGGATTTATACGGCAGCATTACTTTTACTTCGTTGGATATCGAAGAAATAGTCAGATAAAACTTAATGTTGAAACTTTGTATTTAGTATTAACCCAAACTTATGGCAGCATCTTAGATTGGAATTATTATGGAAAATGTAACAGAAAAAAAAGAGATTAACGGAGGGGTGCTTGTTCCGATTATTACCCCTGTAGATGAGAATGAGAATGTTGATGAAAAAGCCTTCAGGGCAGTAATCAGGCATTGTATTGATGCTGGTGTGGATGGTATCTTTGCCGGTGGTTCAGCCGGGATGGGGCCTCTGCTGGCTGATGATCAATGGAAGCGTGCGATGGAGATTGCCAGGGATGAAGTGGCCGAGCAGGCTGGGCTCGCCGGCGGTGTGATAGCCACTTCCACACGCAGAGCTCTTGAGAAGATTGACATACTCAGCAGGCTGGATTTTCCCAGTATGGTAGTAACCCCTACATACTACATCGCTCTTACAACAGAAAAGGAAATGCTTTCGCATTTTTCTGCCTGCCGTGAAGCGACAGATATGCAGATGATAACCTACAATATTCCGGGCTGCGTTCAGAGCACTGTTCCTGTTTCGGTGATTGAATATATGGCCGAGAAGGGCTGGACTAATCTGATCAAGGAAAGCAGCGGAGATAGAGACTACTTTCTGAAAGTGCTTGATGTATGCCGTCGTCATTCAATCGGCGTAATGCAGGGCAATGAACCTGATATTGAATGGGGGCTTAAAGCCGGTGCAGCGGGTATAGTTCCTGTTTGCGCAAATTATGAGCCTGAAGCTTTCGTTACTGCTGTCGAAGCGGCAAAGCAGGGAGACTCACAACAGCTCTCAGAAACTCAGGAGCATATTTCAGCTGTTCGTGAAGTTCTGCTTCTTGGAGAAGAGAAAAACTGGATTGCTGGAATTATGTACGGCTTGTCAACACTTGGTATGGGAATAGGAAGGCCTGTCCGCCCGATTCAGGAATTAACTAAAGATCAGAAAGCCCCTATCGACCAACTTAAGAGCACATCAACAGTTTTTTAAGAGGGAAGATGTGCGAGCGCTTAATGCAGATCAGATAAAAGGCAACTGGGCTACACTGCTTTCAGCATGGAATTCGGACGGCTCGCTTGATATGGAGCGGGTTGCAGATGAGGCGGATGTCCTGATTGATATGAATGTTGATGGAATCTATTCTAATGGAACTACAGGAGAATTCCACTGTCAGAACGAAAAAGAATTCGATAGGATCTCAGAATGCTTGGCGGAAAAATGCAATAACGCCGGCATGCCGTTTCAGATAGGCGTGAGCCATATGTCTGCCCAGATATCTCTGGAGCGGCTGAGGCGGGTTGTTCATTTAGCCCCTTCTGCTGTGCAGGTGATCCTGCCGGACTGGTTTCCCGTTAGCGATGAAGAGGCAGTTGCTTTTCTGAAACTTATGGCGGAGGCAGCTGAGGGGATAGGGCTCGTGCTCTATAATCCGCCGCATGCCAAGAGGGTTTTAGATCCTGAGCAGGTAGGGCGTCTTTCAAGGCTGGTGCCCGAGTTGACAGGCTTAAAAACAGCCGGCGGAGATCAGATTTGGTATGCCTCAATGCGGGAGCATATCCCACACTTGAGCGTTTTTGTTCCGGGGCATTTGCTTGCAAGCGGCATACAGCAAGGGGCCAGCGGTTCTTACTCAAATGTTGCCTGTCTGAACCCTGCTGCTGCTCAGAGATGGACAGAACAAATCTATCAGGATATGTCTTCAGCTCTTGAGCTCGAAAAGCGTTTGAAGGAATTTATGAAGAATTACATCGCCCCTTTCATTACTAAAAAAGGTTTCTGCAATGGCGCCTGCGACCGATTTATGGCTGTTGTAGGCGGATGGGCTGATGTTGGGAGCATAATGAGATGGCCGTACAGATCTATACCTGAATCAGAAGCCCCCCGAGTTCGTCAAGCGGGACAGAGGCTTATACCTGGATTTTTTTAATAACTGATAACTTGAATGATTATATAAGAAGGATGATTGATAAATGATTGAACCACTGAAAAAACTTCTTGATCACTTAAACAGCATACTTGACCCTGACCGACAGGAAGAGATTGAACAGCGTCATAAACGGGCTTTGAAATGGCAGCAGACCGACAGGCTTCCGCTAGTGATGTGTTATCCTTTAGATAAACGGGCAGATTTCCTGCCTTTCCCGCACAGGGAGATCTTCGAAAGCCCTGAGAAAATGTTTTACAACGAACTCGTACACGCATTTGATACAAGCATCGCAATGCGTGATAAAATCAATGACGATTTGCCTTTAACTGTAAGAGCAAATTTCGGAACAGTTTTAGTGGCTTCAATGTTTGGCTGTGGAGTAGAAATTGCAGATGATAATCCCCCATGGGCAAGACATCTTGAATCAAAGGATGAGTTTGAAAAATGCCTTGATAATTTCGACCCATCTGATTTTTCAAGCCCTTGGATGGCTAAAGCGGAAAAAACGCTGAAGGTTTACAAACAGATACTTTCAGAATATCCAAAGCTTGAGAATATGATTCAGATTGTCTTACCTGACCTTCAGGGACCGCTGGACAACGCGGCTATGGTGCGAGGGAGCGAGTTTTTTGTAGAGCTGCTTACCGAGCCGGAATTAACTGCTAAAGCGATGAAGCTTGCCGCTCAGGCTCAGGCTAAAGCAGCCGAGCGTTTTTCTTCTTATCTTACCGAAAAGGTAAATGGTTTTGCTCACCAGCACGCTGCGATGATACGCGGGAATATACTCCTTAGAAATGATTCTTCAGTTATGATCTCCCCTGAAATGTATTCTGAGAAGATAGCCCCTTATGATGAGCTGGTTCTAAAATCTATGGGCAGCGGATCCATACATTCATGCGGCAGGATTGGCCATGTAGCAGAAAAGTTTACAGAAATACCGCACTGCCTTTCTGTTGATTTCGGCCAGCCCGAGAT
Source organism: Sedimentisphaera salicampi (assembly GCF_002117005.1). Taxonomy (NCBI): domain Bacteria; kingdom Pseudomonadati; phylum Planctomycetota; class Phycisphaerae; order Sedimentisphaerales; family Sedimentisphaeraceae; genus Sedimentisphaera; species Sedimentisphaera salicampi. Next base: position 716,148 of record NZ_CP021023.1, on the reverse strand, counting down.
GAATGATTTAGATACTATTTACAGTATTGCAAAAGAACGAAATATTTCGCTTATAAGAGTTTCTGTTTCCAAAGAACAGCTTATAAGTGGTGAAGTGCAAAAACGCTTCCCTACGGGAGTTTCGCTGGTTTACAGGGCAGACTCTTTTGCCGAGGCCCAAGAGTTAATGAAGCAGTACTCCGGCAGTTGAGTTTGCAATTGAAAAATGACTTACGCTTTTGAATAGCAGAACCTGTTTGCAGTTTTGTTAAAAGAATGAAATAATTTTATGAGAGTTGGTTTTATGAAAATTATTGCAAAAGTAATGTTTGTATTTGTATTTTTATTCTCTTTGGCCTGTTTTGCGGCAGAGGAGAATTCGATATCACCAGAATATATGGACTGGACTGAGCTGCCGGACTTGCCCGATTCACTCGGAAGGGCAGGGATGTTCTCTGGAGTTCACAACGATGCCCTTATCCTCGCAGGAGGGGCGAATTTCCCAAAGCCTATATGGGAATCCGATAAGCAATGGCATAAAGACATTTATGTTTTAACTAAAGACCCAGAGTCTGAATCCGGCTTCCAGTGGCATAATGGTTTCGAGCTTTCCCGTCCTCTAGCATACGGAGCATCTGTATCCACCGAACATGGCGTAGTATGTATGGGCGGTAACGATTCGAAAAGGGCTTACTCTGATGTTTTTTTGCTGAGCTGGAATCCGCAGAGCAATTCAATTGAAAAGCAGGAGCTTCCGTCTTTGCCATCTCGCTGCGTTTATGGAGATGCGGCAAAAATAGGCAGCAAAATTTATTTTGCCGGCGGAACGACGGGCAGCGGCCTCGAAACTGCAATGAATAATTTCTGGTGCCTTGATTTATCTCAGGTTGATGAGCCTGAAAATCTCAGCTGGCAAAAACTCCCCCCATGGCCGGGTATGCCCAGAGCGTTCAACATTACTGCCAGCCAGCATAACGGCAGAACAAACTGCATATATGTAATGAGCGGACGCTGCAGCGGAGAAGACGGCAAGGCAAAATTTCTAAAAGATGTGTATGAGTTCAATCCGCTGGTGTATGACCCGGCGCAGTATAATTCCGAAACACAAAACTATAACGGGCCAATAGATCCATGGCGTAAACGAAAATCACTCCCAAACTGCATAATGGCCGGCACGGCTATCGGTGTTGGTCAGAGCCATATATTTGCCTTTGGAGGAGCAGACGGAACATACTGGGGACGCGAGAATGAACTGAAAGATGAGCATCCCGGATTCCCTGAGAGAATGTACGTTTACCATACCATCACCGATACATGGGTGGAATCAGGCAGCCTCCCGGCCAATCAGGTAACGACTAATGCAGTCCGCTGGGGTGATGACCCTGTAAACGATCCGATAATAATCCCTTCCGGCGAGGTTCGTCCAAGAGTGCGTTCTCCCAAACTATACTCTGGCACCCCTGTCCAGCTAAAGAAGGCAATCGGCTGGATAGATCTTTCCACAATCGTAATCTATCTTGGGTTGATTCTTGGCGTGGGTGTATTCTTCTCATTTCGAAACAAAAATTCCAACGACTATTTCCGTGGCGGCCAGCGTGTCCCGTGGTTTGTTGCAGGGCTCAGTATTTTTGCAACAATGCTGAGCTCCATAACATTTATAGCCATTCCTGCAAAGGCTTTTATGACAGACTGGGTTTACTTTTGGGTGAATATGTGCGCTGTCGTTTTAGCGCCTCTTGTTATAATCTTCTTCCTTCCGTTCTTCCGCAAGATTGATGCAACAAGCGCTTATGAGTATCTCGAGAAACGCTTCAACCGTTTTGTCCGTCTGTTTGCAAGCGCATCATTTATCTTCTTCCAGATTGGAAGGATGGCAGTAGTTATGTATTTGCCGGCTCTCGCCCTTGCAGCTATTACTCCTCTATCGCAGATACAGTGTATTATGGCGATTGGCGTCTTGAGCCTGATTTACTGCACTATGGGCGGTCTTGAGGCTGTTGTTTGGACCGACGCAATACAAACATTCATCCTTCTTGGCGGGGCTTTCTTGAGCTTTACCTTGATTATTAATGGTATTGAAGGAGGTTTTGGAGGTTTCATCGAAACGGCCTCTGCTGATAACAAGTTCCATCTGGTTAACTGGGATTTCTCTTCAGTGAGCTTTGCCACCACGGCTCTATGGGTTGTTGTGCTTGGCGGTCTTGGCCAGCAGCTGGTTCCTTATTCTTCAGATATGGCTGTAGTTCAGAGATATATGTCTGTGTCCTCTATGAAATTTGCCAAAAAGTCTATTTGGACCAACTCAATAACTATCATTCCGGCATCAATACTTTTCTTCGGCGTTGGAACAGCTCTGTTTGTTTTTTATAAGGACAACCCTGCCCAGCTCGACCCTACTTTCAAGAATGATGCGGTCTTCCCGCTTTTCATTGCCCGCGAGCTTCCTGTGGGGATTGCTGGGCTGGTAGTGGCAGGCGTGTTTGCTGCCGCTCAATCAACTGTTTCCACAAGTATGAACAGTACCGCAACGGCATTTGTAACCGACTTCATAAGGCCTTTCAACTTGTTGAAAGGAGAAAAAGCCTTCCTTCGTTTAGGCAGGATTATGACTTTCACATTCGGGTTGCTGGGCGTTGTTCTGGCTCTGATGTTTGCCACCTCAGACATTAAATCACTGTGGGATATGTTTATGACAATCCTCGGCTTGATGGGAGGCGTGATGTGCGGTTTGTTCTGTCTGGGTATATTCACCACGCGGGCAAACGGCGGCGGCGCTGTGATAGGGGCAGTACTCGGAGCCTCAGGGCTCTATTGGGTGCAGAAAGCTACCGATGTGCATCTCCTGCTCTACGGCACTATAGGAATAGTCCTGTGCGTGGTAATCGGATACGCTGCGAGCCTGTTTATGCCGAAAACTCCGGAAAAGACCGAAGGCCTTACCATACATACATTAGAACCTAAGTAAATAGAAATGAGCAGATAGAAAATTAGCTAGACAGCCAATTATAGAAGGAACATACTTAAGCCTCTCAGGCTTCTGGCAATTTACTTTGAATCGCATTTTTTATCCGTTCCAGAGTTATTGCTTTGGAGTCTGATAGTTTGAACGTTTTCTTGGTCAATTATTGATTAAGGCGACAGCGTTTACAAGTCTGTAACCCCGATTTCTCACTTAGGGGGTAAAAAGTGCGTTTTCACCCCCGTCAGAGGGGTTGGTCTGTCGCCAAAGATGTGTTATTTTTTCAGCTGACCGCTGTATATTTTCGGCGGTTTTTGCGGCGGCAGTTCTATCTTCAATTTTTGCAGCAGCAGCTTGTGTTCGTCTTCCGGTTCGTTATATCTCTGCATCAGCAGAGTTCAGCTGTCTTGGGTTTCTTGGCTATGCTGTAGTAAGAATTGGTTTTGTCATTCTTCTTTCGGCTGTGTTTCTTCAAGTACATAACAATATTATTGCAGATGAAAAATCACTTGCAATAGGGCAGGTCTGTACCAGAGACTAAAGCGACTTTGAGACGCCGATTAAAGCGAAGAATCAAAGAAAAAAAATTGATTTTTCACGATTTTGAACGCTATCTGAGAAATCGGGGTTGACAAAAAAAAGAATTGAAACAACAATTTACTCAGATGAATCTTAATCAAAATGTGTAACTGGCAGGTAAGGCTAATCGCCTTTCTCAGCCATCTCATCAGTAATCGCTTTAATCTTCAGCAGGACTTCTGCCTTCCCGACTGGATCGAGCTTATCATACATATCAAGCACCGCTATAGCATCTTCTGAAAGCATATCCCTAAGCTGCCTTGCAGGCTTGCCCTGATAAGCTCCGCTTTCCTTCCTCAGCTCTGCCAGCTCTATATTGAGCGCATCAGCCATTTTCTCGGCAGTTTTACGATACACATTGTGCATACCTTCTTGACACAGCCGGCTGATCCGGAATTTGCTAATGCCGGTTTTTTCGGCAAACTCAAATTGCTTAAACCCTTTGTCTGCCAAGGCCTGTTTTAGAATGTCTCCGTTAATTCGTTCCATTAGACTCTAACCTATCTATTCTTAAGCCCTGGAGCATAACGCTCTATTATTCGCATAATCGCAACGTGCGACCATTTCTTTGCTCTGGCGGGAAAGCCATTCTCATTAAGCCATCTTGCAATAGCCGACCATCCCATTCCCTGCTTTCGCAGTTCAATAACTTTCTTAATGACAAGCTGCTCGTTTTCGTCCTCGACTAACCGGCTGCTGTCTTCGGGGGCTGGCTTGTAACCATACGGCGGATGATTACTCATTCGCCTGCCGGCTTTCTGATGTGCTAACATAGAGTATTTAGTCCGCAGTGCGATAACCTTTCGCTCATACTCCGCAAAAGCTGCTAACACCTGCCGGATTAAAACTTCTTCGTTGCTCTCGCCATTTCCTCCGCCGCCATTAACCGCTTCTATATGTCCGCCTGCTTTCTTTACGGCTCTGCGGATAACCTCTGAGAGATAAACATCTCTCGCTAACCTGTCGTGCCGGTAAACTACAAGCACATCACCTTTGCGGATGCGTTCAATGGCCTGCCAAAGCCCTGGGCGGTCTAAATCCTTGCCGGATAGTGCCTCGTCTCTGAAAACTGCTTTCACATCAAAACCGCTGTCTTTGCAGTATTTCCTGCATAGCTTCTCTTGCGTCTCACAGGATCTGCTGTCCTCAGCATTCTTGCGGGGTGAAAATCGAGTATAAATTACTGCTTGTGTCATAATTGCTGTTAATTAGCCAACTTTGCGTATTCTCTCTATATGCTAAGTAGTGGCATAATTTAATCTCTTTGTTAAAATTTGTATGTTAATTGTACGCTATCGCTTATTGTTGTACGTAATCATTTATTCGACAAAATCCATTATACAAATTTTACGTACAAGTCAAGGGCTTGTTCTAAAAAAATTTTGAACACCCCCAAAAAAAAGTGGTACTGTCAAAATTGTCAAGAAGTGTCAAGCCGATTTTTGACACTTTGAGCGGGGTAAAATCCCCTCTCATAGGCTTATATTTATTTTTTTTTTTTTTTTAACTGTCAAGGTGTCAAAGGGGGGTTGGTATTTTCTATTTGTACTTTAATTATTATGTACTAATATTGTCTTTATATACGTACAGATTATGGCTTGTACGAGGGTAAATATTTGTGGGTGTGCGAGGCCGGGAAGATATGGGGGTGTTTGACATTTGGAGGGTAAATTTACATAAATTCTTTTATGACAAGGGTTTATATCAAAAAAAATGTGTCAAAGGCTATTGACATCTTTATAAGTCTTGTATTGTAAGTGTATATAATACAAGGATTTATGTTGATTTGTTAGGTATGCCTAAAATTTGACACTTGCTTGACACCCTTTGACACCTGCCGCGATGGCTGGTCTGGAGGAGGATAGCCGGCTGCTCAGCTGGTCGGCTGCTCAGATGCTCAGATGCTCAGATGTTAGCAGGTCGGATGCTGCCGATGGGCGGGGGCGAGGGATACCGAAACGGTCTTACATTCTCCGCTGGCCTTCACGTATCCATTGTGTCCAGAACTCGACAGTTTGTCTTGTCTAACATTTGTTAGTCTTGGCTAACTTTCTCTGTGCTAACACAAGGATTTGTACAGTGCGAACGCATTGTACATATTCCAAAGCTCAAATTTGCCTTGTGTGGCCTTCGAATGTGTTACCCCTGTCTGACTACCCATCAACCCCCGAATCGCTCTCCTGCGCAAACTCAGGCCGCCTGTGATGTAGTCAGGGTTGCTGGATGTATGCTGCTGGGCTGCTGCTCCCCTGCTCAACCGCTGCTCAGCTCCAGAAGCAGGGTAACCGGAGGGGGAAGGGCGGAAAAGGAAACGGGACTCCGGCGGAACTGGAGAAATTTTAACCAGACCCCCACCCTTTTGAGCCTCTTAAAGGTATATGCTACCCTCTCTCCCTTATACAATCATTTTCCTAAATTTTTTTTGACATATTGCATCCTCGCCTTGACTTCTTGCCGCAATCTATTATCATTAAACTCAGATTTGCTTAAAACACTGTACAGGGCGGCGGGAAATGAAAGTACCAACGAAAACACCAGAACAAATGAGAAATCGGCTTGTGCCTATATCCTTTCCTTATAAAGTCATAATTTGCCAGTTTGCCCTAAGTACCGTTTTGGGGTTTAACGAGTTAACATTCAACTGATGATCGCAAATCTGCTGAGCCGTCCAACTTTGAGCTGCTGATTTTTTGTTTTAGCTGTTTTTTAGTCTTGAATAATACGAGCCTCGAACTGTTATATGAAGGGATATCTGTATAATTATGGTTATTCAAAGACAGGGGAGAGGCACAAAAACAATATAGATTATGCAATTCAAACAAAAATCAAATTTAAAGAAATAATCTTGCATGATCGAAGAAGCGGAAGTCAGCGGGAGCAAGATTCTGAAGAAAGCCGCTAGTAGGATAAGAGCTTGGAGAAACCATATCCTTAACTGGTATGAACATAAAATAAGCAACGGCAAAATGAAAGCTGCTAAAATATGAACCCTGCAAAAAAAGGCTTATGGATACAGAGACAAGCAATATTTCAAACTCAGACTGTTCAACTTCCGCAATGAAAAGTACGCATTATTCGAATGCACCGCTTTAACTCAATGTTTTGCAGCATACTTAAAACGCCTCATTTGTCCTAATAATAATTACTGCAGGTAAATTTGAAGACAAAGACTGAATTCCAAAACAAAAAATCCTATATGCAACGCATTGCGGAGTTTGAGATCAGCTTCAACAAAGTGATGGACGAATTGCCGTCCTTGAAAAACAAGCTGCTCAACTAGTTTAATATACTGTTAAACGTCGTATGTTAATTTCTGTTGCCTCAGACTTAGGGTTCTTTTCAGATAAAACACTCACCTTGATTTCGTGTTCGCCGCCGCCCAAGTCTGTTATTGACCATCTGAACGGTATTTTATGCTGGTCAATTCGTCCCTTAAATGTATAACCGTACTGATCGACCTCTGCAACTTTTTTACCATCAATGCATATTTCTGCTTTTCCGCCCTCTTTAGTTCTTAAACCTTCCCAAACTACAGTTGAACCCTGGAATTTTCCTTCAAATGAACTTCCTGGCTCCTCTGTATAGTGAAGCTTATCTTCCGACTTCCAAACACCATTGAAAGACAATTTCTCCGAGGGTATAATTTTTTGACCATCACGCTCAAAATACATCCGGTAAAATTCACCCGGCTTGATATCATAGAAAGGACGAAATACTTCATTTGATCGGAGTCTGCTTCCTCTGTTTACTGGAGCCTTCATTGAAGGTGAAAATGAATATCTTATCCTTCCACCCCGTCCGGTAAGCCAATCCGCAGGAAATCTTAAATTCTTTTTTGTGGGAATGAATTCATTTGACCAACGCGCTGTGGATTTGACCATTACAGCTGGGCCGCACATTACGGCTACCGGTGATACGTATCCAGGCAAAGGTTCTATCCGCGGCGACAGGTCAAATTTCAGCGTCACGGTATCATTGCAATGCCATTTACGTTTGATGCACGCCCATTCACCGGGGATAGTTTTTATTTCAGTTGGAGTACCGTTTATCATCACCTCTACACCCTTGTGAGCCCACATAGGAATCCGGAACTTCAACCCAAATCGACTCTCCGGCTTTTTCGGTTGAATCTCGAAACAAACAGTTTCATCTTCAGGGTATTGCGTTTTCTGAATTACTTTAACCGTGCCATCCGGACCATGCCATTGCACTTGGGATGGTACAAAAAGATTGACATACAAGTTTTTATTATCCTTGTAGTATATTAAGTTATGATAATCAGTAACATCCAGAGGCCGTGTCCCCTGACAGCAGAACCACGTGGTAGTAAGGGTTTTTTGAGCACCGCATAAATGGTAACGGGAACCATACATTATCATTCCCATTTTGTTCATTTGCGGCTGAGCACCGATGCCGTTATAAACCAGCCGTTCAGCCCAATCACCATACTTTGCTTGTCCAGTAAATTCCATCAAATAACGCGATAGCTTGAAGCCTGCCCAGGAACCACAGGCCGTTTCAAAATGAAATACCAGATCAGAATCCCACTTGCCATTATATACGGGGAGCAGTGTTTCAGGCAATCCTTCAGGAACAATAAGCTGCTCTTCAGGACCATAACCTCCTGTTGCAAAAAGCTGAGTATTTTTAAGAAACTTATAAGCATTGACAATCGTGTCCAAATAATGTCGCTTACCTGTTACTTTATAAGCCATAGCAGCACTGCTAAAAGTGTTTACGTGACTATAGGCATGATAACCCTTGTTATCTCTATCAATTTTTTTCAAAAGTTCAAAAACGTTGTTATCTTTAGCAAAAGCTCCCCAATAATCAGTGTATTCCCAGACTTTTGCGAAATCGAAATAACGCTTGTCGCCGGTAAGTTCGTAAGCCCGATAGAGATTTTCTGAAAGGGTGTACCATTCTGTAGGAAGTGCATAGGGGTTCGAGCGGTCCAGGTTCTTCTCCGCCCAGCCCGTTATTTTATCGAGACACCGTTTAGCTCTTTCGCATCCGACATATTCATACATATCCACCAGGCCCTGGACAAATTTATCGTAGACATAGTGAGGATGGCCAAGCTTCTCTTCAGTGTTAAGGAAATATCCATCGTCTTCAATGGTTCGCGCCCATTCATCCATAATATACATGGCTTTATTACGTATGTCGGGATCGCCGGTAACTTTATACATTCGAGCAAATGCTCCCAACCACTGTCCAAAAGTAAGCGCAGTATTGCTGTAAGCACCGCCTATTTCTCTGCCCGGGGCATACATTCCCGCACGTTTGCGAAAACCGTAAAGAATATTATTATTCGGCAGGGATAGATAAAAATCTTTAACCCTATCGAATTGTACTTTCAAAGGTCCATCTAACAATTGAACCCCTTCATAATCGAATGGAGTAATTACGATCTTATTATCTGATGGGGGGTTAGCAGACATAGAAGCGCGGGTGGGACTTTCGGCCTGAACAGACTGGACTGAGCAAGTTAGAACTGTTAGTATAATAACCGTAATTGCCAAAAGATTTTTGTATAACATCTGATCCTTTACTATTCCCATTTCAAAGTTTCCTTTCACAACAAAAATACAAATCAAAGGGTTTTGCTCTACAATAGCCAATTATATGGTGTATTAGACCTTGTTGCTTAAAAGCAATTTTTAGAGCTACCATAAAGGATTAATCCTCTTTGGTGCCAACATTTACAGATAGTAATCCTACGCCAAGGTCTTTTCTCTTTGGGGTCATAACGATCTTGATATAACGAGCCTTGAGTTCCTTGTCTGGCTGAACGGTATTGTATGTGTCCAGCTGCGTGGTGTAAGAGTCTGTATTGTAAGGAACCATTTTCACCCATTTGTCATCTTTGCTCTTACGTGTTTCAACATGCCACTTTTTTGGAACAACGATCCACTTGTCTTTCCCCGTATCATAGAAGTAAGGAGCGACATTTTCAATTTCTTTCACTTTGCCAAGGTCCAGTTCTACCCAATGCTCTTTGCCCCAGTCGCCCCATGAGCTCCAGCGAGGAAGTCTTTCATGCGAGTTTTCAGGGTCGAGCCATTTATAAAGGCCCTTTGTAGAGTTGTTACCCTTGTCATTTTCATGGATTGAGGCGCGGATATTGGCGTACTTTTTAAGTCCCAGTGCTTCATAGTTCGGTTTTGTCAGTTCCTTTTTCTCTGGAACCCATACGGTCATCGTGCCAATTTTACGATTGGAACGAGCATAATAAGGAATAAGTTTCAGAGAAGAGGATTTAACGTCATCAGGCAGCGCTTTTTTTGCAGGAATCGTTATAGAAGGAATGCCCGAAAGGACTCCGTCCATTTCTTCTATGGTAACATCAGAGCCAGCGGGTTGTTTGTCTATGAAATATTGCTGAATGTAACCGTTGTCAGGTTCTTCTGCACAATACACCAAAGGCCCGCGAGTAACGGCGAATCTGTCATGGTTTGCTTCAACTTTGTCAATCGTTTTGTTGATTCGTACCGGCATTGGCATAGACAGTTCTATCTTATCGCCTTTTTTCCATTTACGATTGATTCTGGCAAACCCCTTCTTAGTTGAATATGACTTGCCATTTATTTTTTTGCCATTGACTTTGAGAGTGTAGCCGGTTGATTTTGAGGTGTAATCATAAAGTTCGCCTGGTGTAAACTGCTGGCCGGTCCATGTAGGTATACGAACATTAACAGCAAAAGCCTTCTTCTCATCTTTTGGTGAAACTTTGATTTTAATGTTGCCCTTGAAAGGATATTCTGTGATTTGTTTCAACTCAACTTTTTGACCATCTTTCAGTTCAATGCTTGTTTTGCTGCCGGCATACATTAGGCAGTAGATATCATTTTTTTGCTTAGCGTAGAGATATTTTCCAACTTGAGGAATCAGACGGGAAATATTTGCTGGGCAACAAGCGGTGCCAAACCATTCTGATCGTGCCTTTTTGTTATAGAGGTCAGTTTCGAGTACATTTGAATAGTAGAAAGTCTTGCCGTCAAGACTAACGCCACCGAGACAGTTATTGTAAAGTGAAGTTTCAGCGGCATCGATGTATTTTGCATCGCCGTATTTGAGAAACATGCGGTAGTTGAAAAATACGTTTGCAACTGCAGCACAGGTTTCGTTGTATGCACTGCGGTTAGGCAGGTAGTATTCCGGGCCGAAGCCTTCCATGCCTGCGCCAGAACCAAGTCCGCCAATAATGTAGAAGCGAGTGTCAACGATATTGTGCCAGATGCTGTTGAGTGCCTTGCTGTAATCGTTCTCTCCAAGTACACTGTCAACTTCAGCCATAGCAGCGTAGAGATAGCCGGCACGCACTGAGTGGCCTTCTGCGCGGCGCTGTTCGGCAACTGGTTTGTGCTGTTGGGCGTAGCGTGGAAGCATCACGCCGCGACCATCGTATTCAGGCTGGTAAGTTACTCCGCGGATTTTGAGGAATTTTTTAGCCATTTCGATGTAGAGTTTATTGCCTGTTACTCGATAAAGCTTGACAAGGCCGAGTTCGATCTCTTCATGGCCGGGTGCCTGCATGACAGGTTCGCCGTCATTGTAATTAGGGTCGCCTTCGAAGATTACTTTATTAATGTGCTTAGCACTTTTCTCAGCAATTTTAAGGAAATTGTCTTTCCAAGTTGCCTGATAATAGGCCACGGCTGCTTCATAAAGGTGTCCCATGTTATAAAGTTCGTGGCTGTGTACGAGGAAATCATAAGGACGTTTTCCCATCATGTCATAGTTAGTTTCTGGTTTCCAATGCTTGCTGTAATTCTTGGTCTGATGCGTAACATAGAGATAGCCATCTTCACGCTGAGCACGTGCGATGATATCAATTATGCGGTCCATTTCCTTTTCCATTTTCGGGTTGGGTTTAACTTTGAGAAGCAGGGCGGCACCTTCCATTACTTTTACCAGATCGGAGGTTATGTAACGATGAGGGATTGGTAATGGCATGCCATCCTTTTTGTCTGCTTCGCGCCATTCAGCTGTTAGACGCAGACGTTTTACCGCTTTTTCTGTGTTTCCTAATGCATGAGGCAGTGTAGATTCGGCAAGCGTTTCGAGCTTAGGCTGCCAGAAGGTGTCTTGGATTTTGACCTCATAAAACGGTACTGGGTCTATGACATCGGCGGATGAAACGCCGACTGCTGCAAGAACGAGTGCTGCAATTAAATACTTCTCCATTTTTACTTCCTTTTGTGATAATATTGACTTATTTAATTATATACGCTAACTCTGCTACGCCGCAGAGTTTATGTGCTAAAAGACGTTCTAATAATTCATTATGGGCGATAATCGCACCCCAAGGGTGTTTCTGAAAAGTTTTTTGATTCTTGGAAGGCTTTAGAAAAAGCATGCACCATGTTCACATAAACACGATTTTTCTTCCGTGTCAGAAGTCGATCCTGATTGCTCTGGACTAATTGCCGCTCGTAACAGTTTTTAAAGAAATTGCAAGTAAATTGAATGTTTTATTAAACATGCTGCATCAGTTAATGAATTTAACATAAATTTGCCTGAATAAATAAACTCATTGCTAAACTTTCAATATTTTTAACAAAAACACTCGGAAAGTAAATGCCTTAAACCGGCAAAAACATTTGTAAAACAGTTTTTTGTAAAAGTTGGTTGGTTTTTCGGGGAGGGTATCATGGTTTCCGGTCGTTTGATTCTAAAGAATCTGGTTTTACAAATGTTTTTTCCGGTTTTGACTATTTTATCCTTTGATATTGTCGGTTAAGATTGTTCCTATGAAAAAGGCTTGTTTGCCTTTTAATTAATTTAACCCTTATTATATATTATTTTTTTATGGATTATGATAACAAGATTGTTGAAGAGCCGAAGATTCCAACAGATATCAAGGCTGTTGTGGGGTTAAAAGGCTGTTGTAAAAATGATAAGGCAAATAAAGATACAGGCATTCAGTGTGTCGACTTTAACGATGTAGTTATTACAGGCGGGATGTGGCAGCACAGGCAGAAGGTCAACCGGGAAGTTACGATTCGATTTGTCCTGAAAAAAAGTCTTGGCAACAGAATCGATAATTTTGTAAATGCCGCATCAGGCAACAATCATAGTTTTAAGGGTATTTTTTACGACGATTCCGATGTTTATAAGGCTATTGAAGGGGCGGCAAAGTGTCTCCATGTCAGTCCTGACCCAGAAATAGAGACCACAGTTGACGAAATGATCGATAAGATCGCTTCGGCCCAGTGGGAAGATGGATATCTTTTTACTTATTATTCCTTGCCGGAAAGACAACTGGATAAGATATGGAGCGATCTGGAGTTTAAGCACGAACTTTATTGTGCGGGACATCTGATTGAAGCTGCGTTAGCGTATTATAAGGCGACGGGTAAGGATAAACTTCTAAATGTGGCGGTCAGGTTTGCTGATCTTATCTGTTCTTTATTTGGCCCAGGTAAGCATTTGGGGGTTCCTGGGCATCAGGAGATTGAGATGGCGCTGCTGCTGCTTTACAGAGAGACGGGTAAAGAGCAATACTTAAATTTATCGAAATTCTTTCTCGAACAAAGGGGGAATCCAGAGCGAGGGACGCTTTACGGCACCTACAGTCAGGATCACAAGCCAATTGTCGAACAGGAAGAGGCTGTCGGCCATGCCGTTCGGGCGTCATATATGTACTGTGCAGTCGCTGATATGGCATTATTGGACAGGGATGAGGCTTATCTCGAGGCTCTCGAAAAATTGTGGAACAGTGTAGTTGACCGCAAGATGTATCTTACCGGCGGGGTGGGCGCCCATCACGATCTTGAGAGTTACGGCGATGACTACGAACTTCCAAATGATACCGCATATGCCGAAACGTGTGCTTCTATTGCAAATATTATGTGGTCAGATCGTATGTTCAGGCTCAACGGAGATTCGAAATACATTGATATTGTAGAGCGAATTCTGTATAACGGTTTCTTATCTGGAGTTTCTATTGATGGGGATAAGTTTTTCTATACAAATCCGCTTGAATCGGATGGCCAGTTCAAATTCAACAAAAATAAATCAACCCGTAAGCCATGGTTCAAATGTTCGTGCTGTCCGACAAATGTAGTGCGTTTTGTACCTACGATCAGCAGTTATATTTATGCATACGATCAGCAGAACATTTTCGTAAATCTTTTCATAAAATCAAAAACCTCATTGAAAATTACCGACAGTCAAGTCGATCTTGAGATGAAAACCGATTATCCCTGGGATGGTAAGGTTCGTCTTGAAGTTAACCCCCAAAATGGCAGTTATTTTACTTTGAGAATGCGTATTCCAGGCTGGTCGCAGGGAAAACCTGTACCCGGAGACCTATACAGATACACAAATGATAAGGCTGAGAAGGTGTCAATTTGTGTTAATGGCAAAGAATTTGATTATCAGGTAGAAAATGGCTATGCCCTTATTAATCGATACTGGGATGCAGGCGATTTTGTTGAAATGAAAATTTCGATGCCAATTCGCATAGTCCGGTGCAATGAAAAGGTTGTGAATAATCGCGGCAAGGGCGCCTTGGAACGCGGTCCACTTGTTTATTGTGCAGAGCAAATCGACAATGAGTCCTCATTAGACAATATAAAAATTGGCGATAATATTAATTTGAATTCAGAATATATAGATGAGATTTTAGGCGGAATTTGCGTCCTTTCAGGCCTTGTTGACAACAAGGGGACTGAGTTTAAGTTTGTGCCTTATTATTCATGGTCGCATCGCGGCGAAGGGGCAATGAAAGTATGGTTTACTGTGAAATGATTGCGTTTTTCCGGTTTTACAAAGGTTTTTGCCGGTTTTAACTATTTACTTTGTTAAAAATTAATCTAAAGTGAACAATGTACTGAAAACTTAAAGTTATTTTAACAGTGTATAGTTTATCTAAATCAAAGGATTATGTTATGATGTTTACGAAACGAAATACTGACGGCTTGGGGTCAATAAGAAGACGGTCGAGCCAAAGAATGGGTTTTACTTTAATTGAACTTCTTGTAGTAATATCAATTATTGCATTGCTTATGGCAATACTTATGCCAGCGTTGAACAAAGCTAGAGAACAGGCTTATGCCATACCCTGTATGTCAAATATGCGGACCATATCATTGGCCTTCTACATGTATCAGGAGGACAATGATGGAAAGATCGCTGGAGGCGATGCATGGTTTCAACCAAGTAATTTTGGTGTTGGCAAAAGATCTTACTCGTGGGTTGCCTGTCCTTTGGACGAAAACGGCAATGCGCGCAGAGGAGAATTCGCCAATGTTGAGTATGAGAGAAATGGTATCAGGGCTGGCGTTCTTTGGGATTACATTGGAGAAATGGAGGCTTATAATTGCCCAAGTGATAATCGAGCCCAAAGGGCTGATATAGGCTGGAGAAGCTACTCTATGGTTGTAGGTCTTGACTCGGAATTTGTGGGGCACTTTCCAAGAGACAAATCTGTTACTAGATTTAATGAGATTAGCTCCCCCAGTACTTCTTATATTACCGTGGAAGAAGACGAACGACACCCTGATGAAGATAATAACAATCCATGGTGGAACATGGGGTCATGGGTTATAGACATCGAAAACCAGCGATGGTTTGATCCTGTAGCAAAATGGCACTCAAATGGCGGTAATCTGGGTTTTGCTGACGGTCATGCCGAAAGGTTCAAATGGAAGGATGAAAGGACTGTCACTTGGCTCGAAAATGGTGGCGAGAAAAGAGTTGATCATCCTGGCAGCTATGATATGGAATACATGCTAGAGCATGTTGCAAAGAAAGGTAAATAAAATTTATTTGCCGGTTTTTGTTTCAGGTGTGTTATCTGATTTGCAAAATATCGGCTGTTTTTTTAGGAGACATTTATTATGAAGATGTTTTTATGTAACAAGATGTTGTGTTTGGTGATGGCTGTTGCTGTGGCTGGCGGTTCTTTTGCCGGTCAGAGTTTCCATGACCTTGGTGATGACCATCTGTTCAGCAATCCTGACAACTGGGCACAGGGCAAAGTTCCGGACGACTCAACTACGAATCCTGGCGACCTTGACCCGGCTTTTTACACTGACGCTACTATGTGGGACAACGGTGCAATTTGCGTTATTAATGACGTACATGAATGCTACGGCTTGAGCATTGGGGCGTTTAACGGTTCTTTAGAAGTCGTTGTCCAGTCTGTTGAAGGTGGTGACTTGACTATAGGTAACTGGGGCCTTAATATTTCAAGAAATAGCCACCATTCAAAACTCTTTATGACTGGCGGAAAGATTACTACTCCCTACATCAATATACCTAATATGGATGACCCCCAGAAGGGTACCCTTATTATGCAGGATGGTGTCATTGATAGCGGTTGGATGAATGTTAGTCCTGGTGTTGATGCAGTTGGTGAAGTGAAACTCTACGGCGGTGTAATCAATTTGACTGGCTTCCTTGAGATAGACACACCAAGCGGTTTGATTGAAGTAGGCGGTGGTTCAATTGTTATAGATGGGGACGTAACAGACCTTCTCGGCGATTATATTGATGGCTTTGGCGGTACAGAAGATCCAAGAATTGTGCCTTTGCCGGGTTATTCGGTCGAACTTGACTATGATGTAACCAACCAAGGAAGAACTACTCTAAAAGCCGTTTCTGACCTTGCACCTCAGCCAGCCAATCAAGCTGAGATCCCTTACGCTGAGATATCATCACTTGATTTTACTATGCCGGATCCTCTGGTAGCTGGCGGTTCTGTTTCATGTGATGTTTATTTCGGCGACGCTGTTTGGCAAAGCCTGAACAATACTGGCGCCGAAGATGCTTATCTTGCAGCTGGAGGTGTTGACGGCGATTGGATTCCGGAACCTAACAATCTCCCTCTGATAGAGGCAGATGTTATCGACGGCTCAGTTGACGTTGCTGCTACTGAAGCAAAAGAATATCACTGGCAGGTAAAAGTTTATGATGATACTGTTGATGGTGTTGTTGGCGGTCCAAAAGAATTGGCTGCAACTTATACATTTAAATTTGACGCTGTTGCAAATCAGGCACCTGTAGTTGAAGCTGGTGATGACATTTATACATGGTTAGATGGCGGCACTGCTTCTGTAACACTCCAGGGTGTTATGGTTGAAGACGACGAAGTTCCTGAGCCTGCCGTTGCTACTTGGTCAGTTATCGAAGCTGTGGGACTGGTTCCTGAAGGTGGGGGTGAGGCACCGGATATTGATCCTTCTACTTACTCGTTTACACCAACTGACGGTACAGGCCTCAATGCTCAGTTAAATGTAAGCGTATCTGGTTACTATGAGCTTCAGCTAGACGCAGCTGATTCTGAACCTCTTTCTGCTTACCCAGATACAATGACGGTTTATGTCCGCGATGATTCTTGCGAAGTTTCAAAGATTCATCCTGACTATGAACCTATGATGGGTGATGCTAATGAGGACTGCTATGTTGATATGGAAGACTTTGCAGCTGTAGCTGCTGATTGGCTCGGCAGCGTTGATGCTTTCTTCCTTAACTAGAAAGTTAAAATAATTTTTGAAGCAAGTTACTGTTACGGCCTTTGCCGGGAACTCCTGGCAAAGGTCGTGTTTTGTACTAACACGTAGAGAATAAGCGTTTTTAAATATTTTAGTACTAATAAATTTGGGAATTGATTATGAACTCTTTTGTGCTTAAAAGAATTGCTTTGTTTTTTTTGGCTGCATTTTGCTGGTCAGTTTTCGCTAATACTTTCACCGGTACCGGCGCAGATGATCATTGGAATACGCCTTCAAACTGGTCGTCCGACGTCCCTTCAATGACAAGCAACGAGTGGGCAAATATGACTGTCGATGGTACCAAGTGTGTTATTGACAATACTCATCTCGGCTCAGAAGCGGCAGAGGCAAAAGGTTTCTATGTAGGATGTTATGGCGGAGATAACGAATTTGAGATGACAGGGGGAGAGCTTACGTGTGATTTTTTTGATGTTGGCAGGGGTAAAGATTCAGGCACCAATGCATATGCCAAGATAACAGGCGGGGAAATATCCTGTACGCACTTCAATATTCCAAATCAGTTCGATCTCGATCCCGGAACAAACCAAATCATCGGTCACGTTGACCTGCATGGTGGAGTTGTAAATGCCAGCTATTTTAACATGGGCGATCATTCGGATGCTTTTGGCGGCGGTATAGGAACTATGGATATTACCCAGGGTGTTTTGAAAATCAATGGCGATCATAGATCGAAGATCAATAATTATGCCGCCCCTGATGATCAGGGCGTAAGGTGGATTACAGCATTTGGCGGAGATGGTGAAATCAAGGCTGATTATGACGGCATGATAACAACGGTTTACGCTGTTTACGGCAGTGAGGTTGGAGTCATAGATCCAGCTGATAAGGCTGAAGGAGTTTCTGTTAATGCGGATGTATCTTGGGAACCGTCGGATATGGCGATTTCACATGATATTTATTTTGGCACGATCAACCCTCCTCCATTTGTAAAAAATCAGCCCCTCGGCAATGAAGTGTATGACCCCGGAGAGCTAATGTATGGTACAAAGTATTACTGGAAAATCAATACGGTTACATCGCTTGGCACCAATCCCGGCCATGTCTGGAGTTTTAAGACTGGTCAAGTCCCGGGGGCAGCTCAGGTGCTGAGGCCGGCTGACGGGCAGACAGGTGTTAAGAACAACGCAAATATTATCTGGACGCCTGGAGACGGTTCGGTCAGCCATGAGGTTTATTTTGGTACTGATCTTGCGGCGGTTGCAAATGCGGCTGACCCTGATGTTTTGCCCGGCAGGGGCAGTTTTGATGTCTCTTTTTATGATCCGGGGCAGCTTGCGCCTGAGACTACGTATTATCTGCGAATTGATGAGAGAAATTCGCACGGGGTGAATCAAAGTGTTGTGTGGAGTTTCACTACTGCTGCTACGATTGAAGGCGATATCAATTTTGACGGGGCGGTGGATACTGAAGATCTGTTTTTGCTGACTGGTAGGTGGCTTGATTATGGCTGTGTCGCTCCTGACTGGTGTGGAAGGGCGGATATCAGTAAGAGCAGTGAGGTTGACATTTTTGATTTTGCTTTGCTTTCGGCTAATTCCGGGCCTGACGAGAATGAGCCCGCTTATACGGATTACTGTGACATGCTGAGCCAGGAGGTACAGGGTAAGAAGCACGGTTTTCTTGCGGGCAACCTTAACTATTATATAGGCGGTTTTCACGCCTGCTGGAATCCTACAGAGGAAGAGACGATCGGCTTTACGCATCCGTTCCATCACGATCTTCGAAGCAGGGGCCATGGCATGGTTCAGGATCCAAACACTGGCTACGGCCATGACTTTACCGGATGGGAATTTTACAAACACACAAAGGTCGCGTACGGCTCAGTCTATGTAGGCCAGAGAAAATATGAAAATCCGGTTCCTGACCGTATGTACTGGCGTCCTGATAAGATGATATGTGAATACGAAGTTGGCGAAGTAAATATCCGTGAAGAAAAATTTATCGCCAAAAACGATGTCGCCTGTACGATCATTACATCCGATGAGCCCGTAACTCTCGAATTTTCGGGTCAGAGTTTTGCCAACGATGCCACGGTATGTACGACGGCGAGCTGCCTATTCGACGAGGCATCAAATTCGGTTCATGTTGTAGAAGGCGGCGTCGCTGAAGTTTTGCCTGACGATCCACAGAATAATGAACCTCAGCCTGGTGTTATGATGTATGACGGAATGAGTACGGTTATCTCAGCATCAAGAGACTTAACGGATTACCAGCAGTATCCGCTTAATGACACAATAGAGGGCCAAATAGGCTATTCATTCAAGGTTTCTTGTGACAGTTCGGGCACTGCGGTTGTCTGGATGATGGACGACGATTATTCTAATGCGGTAACATTGAAAGACAAAGTGCTTGAAGATCCTGCTGGAGCAATGGCTGCCAAGACCAAATATATGAACGATATTTTGAACTATCAGATCCCATACTTCAGGTGTTCGGATCAGCAGATGGTTGACGTTTATTATTACCTTTGGTCGCTTTACTTTATGTATTATATTGATGTTGGCGAGGGGTTTGAACAGTACGCTCATACTCAGACTGCAGTGAATAACTTCCTTGGAATGCACTGTTATGATGCTAACTTCCAGACGGCTGTCGGTGCTTGGATTACTGACAAAGAAGCTTATTCGTATGGTAACATACTTCTATGGAGCGAACTTCTTCATGTTGCTGATTTTTCCGAAGGCCTGATTCCCGCTGACAACATGGGTATCGCATGGTATTCAGGTCTTTGGTGTGGTCCTACTCCACACATTTTGGCGGCTTGGAAAATATACAAGCATTGCGGCGATATTGACTTTTTGCGCCAAGCATACGATTATTTCAAGGCTCTTATGTGGGAATCGATACCGGGCCACTGGGGCTACGAATACGATGCCGCTGATCGCCTAAAGAAAATGGCGATAGAACTCGGCCACCCCGAAGATGTTCTGCACTGGCATGATATTGGCAGGCTCGACAATGTTCAGAACTTCCTTAATGACGGTTGGGAAACAAATGGTGTTGAGAAATTTTTCCGTGCGGGTTCAGACCGGCTTGATTGGTCAGGCTTTGCTTATATGGCAATGGATTCATTTCCGTCCGAATGGGTGGAACAGATGTCCGATAGATGGGCTGTAAATGAGGCGGACGGCTTCTTCCGCTTTGGTAGTCTTTCAACTACGGCATTTAAGGACTGGAACCAGCAGAGCGATGTTTTTGCCTTTACGCCTGATACTAACTGGTTTGCGATTACCGGCATGTATGAACACCACGCATGTAAAAATGCCAATACCTGCACGCTTGGGCATCTTAAAAATTACAACATCGAATGGGGCATTCCAGTTGCGCCAGAAGCATTGGATATCAACGGCGATCCGTGGGGTGATCAGTATTCGAACTTCAACGCCGGTAAGATCCTTCTTTATATCGAAGGTATCCTTGGCCTGAAGTATTCGGTTCTTGATGACAGCTTTACGGTGACTGACCATCTGCCTATGGAATGGGATTTTATGGAGACGATAGTTCCAATCAATTGCGATGGCAATGTGAGCTGGACGAAAATCAGAACAAGCCGGACAGAAGATGCGCAGGGCGTTGATAAAACAATCACCGTTGAAGGCAACAGTATGCATACTCTGCACGTAGCACCATGGCTGGAAGAAAAAGACCTTGTCTCTACAAGTGAGCCAGGCTATGCGAACGGTCAAACTAAGGGGCATATAGACTATACTTTTACTGATACATCAGATGTAAGCATCACGCTTGAACTTACAGAGTCGGGTGATTAAAAGTTTAGTCTTAATTAAGCTGACTAGAGAGCAAATTGAAAATGTCTTCATGAAATTTTTAAAAAACTATAATATGAATAGGGAGTATTATGGCTGTATTTAATGATAGCGCTGAATCTGCGCGTATTCACAGTAGAAGAAGTTTTTTGAAATGTGTTGGTGTCGGTTTTGCTGCATTGTCGCTGCCTTCCTTGGCAGACGTTGCCCTTGCGGCTAAACCTTCACGCAAAAAGCCCAATGTAATTGTGTTCTTCACCGACGATCAGGGATGGACAGACACCTCAGTTCGTATGATGAAGGATCGCAAGGATAGCAGGAGTTATTTCTATCAGACCCCAGCTCTTGAACAAATGGCACGAGAGGGTATGGTGTTTTCTGACGCATATTCACCAGCGCCGACATGTACGCCGAGCAGGGCGGGTGTTCAGTTTGGAAAAACTACAGCTCGGCTAAAGCAAACTGTGGTTCATGACAGACTCGCTTTCGACAGAGGTATCGACCTGAAGGACCAAGTCTCAATTCCTCATATGATCAAAAAAAATGATCCTGACTATGTTAATGGTTATTTTGGCAAATGGGGGTTTCATCCAAGAGGGCCTGAACATTGCGGCTATGATGAGCATGATGGAAATACTAATAACGGTGAAGGTGATTACCTGTCAGTACAAAATAAAACGCCGCTGCCTGCGGATGATCCGAAACGGATTTTCAGTATTACCGAAAAGGCTGAGAAGTTCATGGAAGATCAGGTTAAGGCGAAAAAGCCGTTCTTTTTGGAACTTGCACATTATGCCGTTCACGTTGATCACATGGCTTTAGAAGAGACTGTGGAAAAATACAGAAAACTGGCCGAAGAAAAAGGCCAAAAATTTGACAACGAAAAAACAGCTGTATATGCCGCTATGATAGAGAATCTCGATAGCGGTTTGCAGGCTGTTCTCGACAAGGTTGAGTCGCTTGGAATAAAGGAAAATACATATATAATATTTACTTCAGATAATGGAGGAGGCTTTGGAGGTAATGCCCCTCTAAAAGGTGGCAAAGGTTCGATATGGGAAGGCGGGATTCGCGTGCCGACTGTGGTATGTGGCCCAGATGTCCTAAAGGGTTCTTATTGTAATGTGCCTGTTACAGGATGGGATATTTATCCGACTGTCAATGAGATAACTGGCGGCCGTCCCTTGCCTGAAGAGTATGACGGTGGCAGCTTGCTTGATCTGTTTAAAAAGGGCAACAAAGGTAAAATCCCTCGCGGCACGAAGGAGTTGATCTTCCACTATCCCTGGTATGGTAATATGCCTCCAATGTCCGCGATAAGAGATGGTGATTATAAGCTGGTGATGAGCCTTAACAATGATGAATATCGTTTGTATGATCTTGCTGAAGATATCGGCGAAAAGAACGACCTAAAATCCCAAAAACCGGAACTGGCCAAAAAGCTGCACAACAGGCTCCTTCAGTACTTAAAAAATGTAGATGCCGAAGATGTAGAAGATATGCGACATGCCCGCAAGAGAGAAGTAGAAGGCTATCGCGCAAGAGAACTTGAAAAAGAAAATCCAAGCGAAGAACGCCTCAAAAATTTTGAGAGAGAATTGCAAATGTTTGAGGATAACCGAAAATTAGGCCTTGATGGAAAAATTATAAAGGATTAGCCTTCAGATCATATAAAATATATCTAAAACTTTTAGGGACGCAAAATTAATTATGAAAAAAAACTGTGATTCGCTAAGTCGTCGTAGTTTTTTGAAAGGTACGGGGCTGCTTGTTTCTGCGGTTTTCTCAGGTGGTGGATGTGTTGGCGGAAATTCGCTATGCAAAAAAACATCACGGCAAACTAATGTTATCATAGTTCTGGCTGATGATCTTGGCTGGGGCGATCTCGGCTGTTACGGCAGTGATTTTATCGAAACCCCTAACATTGACAAACTTGCCAGCGAAGGTATGAAGTTTACTGAAAATTATGCTCCTGCGCCTGTTTGCTCTCCAACACGGGCAGCTTTGCTTACAGGGCAATATCCAGCAAGAGTAGGGATACTGGATTATCTGCGACCTGAGGATGGAGGCCTTTCTAGGGATTATGTTACGGTTGCTGAGATGCTTAAGCGTAATGATTATGCAACTGGCATGATCGGCAAATGGCACTTGACGGGTTATGCTTATCATGGTGCCAAGGATGAGGTCAGGGCAGTTGACCATGGTTTTGATGAGGAACTGGTTACAGAGATTAAAGGTGTTGGTAATGGCGCCAACTATTACCCTTATGTTTTTCGCGATCAGGAAATTTCATGGACCAGTGTAACCGAAAAGAAACTTCCCGGCGAGGAATATCTAGTGGACAGGATGAATTTTGAGGCTGTTAACTTTATCGAACGCCACAAAGACGAGCCGTTCTTCTTGTACCTCAGCCACTTTGCACCGCATACAATTGTCAACGGCAGAAAGGATCTTGTTGAGAAGTATCGCAAGAAGCACAAGCCAGGAAAAAGCGGCCGCGAAAACTGCTATATTTGTCAGGATGCCGGATTAGAAGGCGATCCTCTTAATCACTGGGCAGTCGATCATAATCCGCACCTGGCTGCGATGATCGAAAATGTTGATGAAGGTGTAGGTAAGATTGTGCAAAAGCTGGATGAACTGAGGTTGGCGAAGGATACGATTGTTATTTTCACCAGTGATAATGGCGGTGAGAGTAATATTACCACCAATGCACATTTGCGAAAGGGTAAAAGCAGCCTTTACGAAGGTGGAATTAGAGTGCCGCTTGTGGTTCGCTGGCCGAGTTTTGTCAAAGCAGATACTGTAAGCGACAGTTTCGTTAACATTATGGACTTTTATCCGACGATTTTAGATGCTGTTAGTATTAATCCAGATCCGAAGCACAAAGTTGACGGCATCTCGTTCTTGCCGGTACTTAAAGATCCTACAGTTCCCGGGCGTGATGTGATGTACTGGCATTACCCACTTGATAAACCCCACTTCCTTGGCGGCGTCTCCGCCGGTGCTATTCGCAAGGGCAAGTGGAAACTGATAGAATTTTTCGTTACCGGAAAAGTTGAACTTTATGACCTTGAAGCAGACGAAGGTGAGCAAAATAACCTCGCCGCTAAACATCCGGAAAAGGTAAAAGAATTGCTCGATATGTTAGCTAAATGGCGATCCGAAGTTGGCGCCGAAGTTCCAAAAGGCCAGATTTCTTCAAAATAACCAAAGAAAGGTAAATTCAAATGTCTAAGTTGAAAAAAAACGTTTTGTTTTTATTGATTGCTTCGTGTGCTTTAGGCACCTCTCTCTCAAATGAGCATTTCAGCGTTGTATCTGACGGCTCAGGCGTCACTAGTCTGAAAAAAGTCGGCGATCCTCACGCTCCCAATTTCATCGCTGAAGGAGCTTCTCTTGGAAGTGCTATGATGCGTTATCGAATCGGTTCGGGACAGTGGATAGATTATGACAGCACATCCGCTGAAAAAAAGATCGACGTGACAAGCGACTTTAAGATCGTCGGCGATACCTTAACCCAAAAGATTACTGTATCGAACAATTCTGACAGCGAAATCGAAGTTGGCGATCTTGCCATTGCTCTGCCCATGAATACAGAGTACAAAAATCAAGATGTGGTCAACACTTTTAACAATGCCCTTTTCAGGCACAGTTTTATATCCGGCCATGGCTCTTTCGTATTCTGGTTGCCGGTTGGCGGCACAGGAACCCATCTTGTTATGACCCCCGAAGCCGATACTCACCTGGAATTTTTTAAAGAACAGAGAGCAAGTTACTCAACCGGAGGTGTCGGATACATGGCTTACATACATTCTCTTGCGGAATCCGAACTTCAGCCAGCTGGCACATGGCGACAGAAGCATACAAGCCTAAATATAAAACCAGGCCAGAAAGCTTCATACGCTTTCAATTACCGCTGGGCAGATGATTATCAGGGCGTTCGGGATGTGCTGTATGAAAATGGCGGAATTGATGTTCGCATCGCTCCCGGAATGGTAGTGCCTGAAAATCTTTTCGTAAAGGTGGCTCTTAGAACCAAAAATAAAATCGACTCGCTTAATCCTGAATACCCAAAACAGACTAAAGTTGAATATCTCGGTGAAAAGAGCAGGGATACGCATATTTACAAGATCGAGTTTGCAAAGCTTGGTGAGAATTTGGTAACTGTTGAGTATTCTGGCAGCAAGCATATGGTTCTTGAGTTCTTTGTTATTCAGCCGCTTGAGACGCTGGTTAAGAAAAGGGCTGCTTTCATTGCTGAAAAACAGCAGTACCGCGACACCTCTCTCTGGTATGATGGCCTTTACAGCTTGTGGGATGTTCGCAATGAAGAGGGCAAGAACCTGCTCGGTCCTGACAACCTCTCTGGTCAGCATGAATACGCCGTCAGCGGTTCGGACGATCCTTCAAACAGTAAATGCATGTATCTCTCCGAGGCAAATGTTGCCTTCCCTAATGCTGAACAAATTGAATCTCTTGAGTATTTCATCGAAAATTTCGTATGGGGGAAACACCAGCGAACCGATAAGGAGATCCCATATCCATACGGGATCTATGGCTCTGAGAACTGGAAGGAAAATCGAGAGGCGACGCGAGACCCTATCGAAGAGGGAAAGAGCAGACCCGGGCAGGGAGGCAGTCAGTGCAGAATGTGGCGGACGTTTGACTATACTACATATTTTGCATTATACTATAATATGTACCTCATTGCTAAAAAGAATCCCGAAATGGTGAAATATCTTGATGCCGATGAATATCTCGAGAGAGCTTATGGGACAGTTAAAGCGTTCTTTGAAGTTCCGTATAATATCTATATGGAAGGCGGCTGGGCTTTTACCGGCTGGACGGATTGGGCCTATACCCTTGGCAATTTCCATGAGAAGTATATGTTAAAGATAATTGATGCACTTGAAAAATCTGGCCAGCAGGAAAAGGCCGATTATATCCGCGGCGAATGGGAAAAGAAAGTTAAGTACTTTATCTATGACGATCCTTACCCCTTCACTTCCGAGATGCCCGTTGATTCTACTGCCTATGAGTCCACCTACGCTATCGCCAAATACGCGATGAACAATGAGTTAAATCCAGACAAAAAACTCTGGAAGAACAAAAACACCGGCCAGTGGTATTCTCATCCGGTTATCGACAAGACCAAGCACGCCGAATTTATGGAGCGACAACTTATGGCCAATCTCGCTTGCAGAGGCTGGCTTGAGGCGAGCTATTATTTTCTCGGCAGTGATTTTCGCGGTCTTGGAAGCAGCGGATATACGCTTAGTTATATGTCTCAGATGGGCGGATGGTCCGTACTGGATTATTCGTTATATTTCGCTGAAAAGCCTGAAGAGTATTTGCGGCTTGGTTATGCTTCTATGCTGAGCTCATGGGCACTTGTAAATGCAGGCGAAAAAGAGAGCGGGTATGGTTTCTGGTATCCAGGTAAGATGCATGATGGTTCTGTTGGCTGGGGATTTTGTCCGCAAAAGGTTGGCCAAGAGTGGAATCATGGCTGTTGGGACAAAGACGCTGGCGGCGTTAAGCGAGGCCCATGGCCGGTTTGTGGCGAGATCGACCATGGCTTGACAGCAGGTGTCGAAGTTGCTTGTACGGTTCTTCTTGATGATCCTCTGTTCGGACTTTTCGCATATGGCGGTGAACTTGATGAAAAGGCCGGTAATGTAAATGTCATACCAAGAGATGGCGTAAGACGCAGACTTCATGTGCTCGTCGGTGACACTCGTATGCATATGCGTTTTGATAGAGATGGCTTTGCTAAAGACAAGGCCATTATTTTTGACAAAGATTTTTCGGAAATCAGTTTCAATGTTGAAAGCAGATCAAAAAACAGACATTTGACGAGCCTTATCATCACCGGCCTGAAAGACGGAGAGTATAAGCTTCTCGTAGACGGTAAAAAGACTGGAGCCAAGTCTGTGTCTAACGGCAATAAGGTTGTTTTTGATATTCCTGTTGAGGCCGCTGGCAAAGATGCTTCGGTAATTATTCAAAAATTGTAGAGTTTTTCTTCGTATAACTTATCATTCAAAGGAGTTTGAATGTTAAAAAAGGCGACAGGGTTAACAGCAGTCTTAATAGCGATTCATTTTAGGCAACCTCAGGTGACAGTATGTAGATAAAGGTCTGATAGATATCAAATAATAACAAAAGAATCGTATTAGTGTAGAATAATATTGATATCAAAGCCAAAGATTTGAAATGAGAAGTTATCTGACATTTTTATTGCTCAGCATTTTTTTATTGCTTAGTAGCTGTTCTGCTAAGGTAGAGCCTTCCCGCACTGACTATTGCAAAATGCTCGGTCGGGATATTCAGGGCAAACAGCATGGCTTTCTTGCAGGTCGCCACATGTATTATATTGGCGGTAATGCTAACACCGAATGGCAAATGCGGGAGCATGAGACCATTGGCTTTACGCATCCGATGTTCCGGGATGGCAGGGCACGCGGCTATGGCATAGTAACCGATCCCGAAAGCGGCACAGGCCATGATAAATGGGGCTGGAATTTCTGGACTGATGTTCGTTGCGCATATGGTACCGTTATCGTCGACGGTAAACGCTACGAGTATCCAAAGCCTGTCAAAATGATCTGGCGTCCTGATCGGCAGATTTGCAAATACAAAATCGCAGGTGTCAATATTGAAGAGGTCAAGTTCATAAATCTCGACGATGTACTCTGTTCGATAATTACCGCATCTAAGCCCATAAAGTTAGAATTTGACGGCAGGAGCTTTTACAAAAAGGGTACAGTCCCAACTTTTGACGGCGACAAGCCCGGTCCTCACCAGATAAGCTCAACCGCTAAAGCAGAATATGATAGGGACAAAGGTGTTTTGCATATTGCAGAGGGCGGCACTATCATGACCAAGGCGAGATGGGGCAAACCCGTTAAAGAAGGCAAAATCATGTATGACGGCATGCATGGAGTTATTGGTGCAAGCGTTGATTTTGCTAACAGCTGCAAAATACGCAAGGACGAAAAGGGCGTTTGTCATTACAACTTGAAGCTTGAATGTAACGGCAAAACCGCAGTCGTTTTGACATATGCTCTCGGCGATGACTATGACGAAACCGTCAAAAACACCAAGAGCCTGCTCAAAGATGCCAAAGGTGGGTTAGCTGCCAAGACAGAATTTATTAATGACCTACTTAATGAACAGGTTCCTTATTTTAGGTGCAGTAATGAAGATGTCGTAAAGACATACTATTATCTCTGGTCATTGTATTTTATGTATTTTACCGATACACCAAAAGGCTGGGAGACATATCCGCATACACAGACAGCTGTGAATAATTTTATGGGTTTGCATTTGTGGGACTCATGGGCCTATGCTGCTATGGGCAAGCATATCGCCGATAAATGGGAGTGGAGCTATGGCAATATTCTTTCATGGAAACATATGGTGCCATATAAAAATCATCAAAATGCCTTGCCCGATAATTTTGGCATTGGATGGTATTCGCCCGGCGTTTTCATGAATTTTGTTGGAGTCACAGAGTTTGCATGGCAGCAATATGAGCAGTCCGGTGATAAGAAGTTTTTGCAGGAGGCTTACGACGATCTTTTTAAAAAACTTTATTGGTCCGGCCCTCAAGATGTTGCCGGCATAGAGCTTAATGCGGCAATTACTCTAAGGCGAATGGCAGAGGAGCTTGGCAGAGACAAAGATGCTAAACATTGGATTAACTGGCTTGAAGGTAGAGTGCAGAAATATCAGGCTAAGCAGAGAAAAATAGCCAACGATGAAAATTTCTTCTGGAAGGACATTTGGCTTCCTGCCGCTCTTATGAGTTATGAAATGCCGAGTTATGCAGCGAAGAAACTTGTTGATCGGGCTGTCATGGATACCGAAAAGGGTTTTGTAGGCCCGGTCGCGCTGGATGTTCGTCCTCCTACTCAGCCAGAAAATGGCGTTTTTGCAGTCTCGACTATAAGTACCTGGCAGGTTATTGAAGGTATGTTCCGCCATGGTTGTGATGCTGAGGCGATCTATTGTACCCTGAGCCACCTAAAAGGTATGATACGAGATTATGGCTACCCAATCGCCCCTGAGTGCTGGGATCCGGACTATAAACCCTGGGGCTCAATGTATTACAATTGGGACGGGCCTATGGTTTGCCTGCTGATACAGAGACTTGCTGGTGTAAGCTATAATTTAGTAGATGGCATGCAAACAAAGTTTACTGTAAGTGATCACTTGCCCGATGAGTGGGATTTTATTGAAATTGGAGTCCCGGTGGTATTGGATGGCAAGAAAAGCTGGACAATGGTTAAGATTGAGCGTAAAGATCTCAAAGATGGGCGATTCAGGAAAAATGTCAGTGTAAAGAATAATATCCTCGACAAACTTATTATCTGCCCTTGGGATGAGGATAGAAAGGTTGAAAAAGCAGAAGGTATTAACAGGGCAAAGAGAATTGGTGGGATTACCAATCGTTTTTATAGCGGTGCCGCAACTGATAAGTCAGTTGAATTCACCCTTGGCCAGCGCAATCGCAAGTTCAAAACACTTGCATATCTTCTGCCGCACAGTTGTGATTTTGCCAATTCGATTTCTGTCAAGATCGACAATTTAATCGACAATACCACCTTACGTTATACTACTGACGGCAGTGAACCGTCAGATAAATCCCCGATCTGTACCGAAGTTTTGAAATTCGATAAAAGTGTTGATTTGCGTATAAGGGCATTTGGCCACGATGGTACGGTCTACAAGCCGATGCAAGCCCAATATTCCAGAGTAAAGCTTAGCGATTCCGTGAAAATTAAAAATCTGAGCCCCGGACTTTATTACGAATATTATGAAGGTTCATGGAGTAAATTGCCGCATTTTGACAGCCTAAAGCCTGTCGCCACCGGTGTCGCCCCTGACCTCGAAGTCAGCAATTACGCAAAACGCAAAGATAACTTCGCAATGCGTTTGAAAGGTTATGTCAATATTCCCGCTGACGATGTCTACAACATAAAACTTCGCTGCAACGATGGCGCTAGGCTCTTTATTGATGGCCAAAAAATCGCCGAATTAGATGGCACCCGATTTGAGGCAAGATTTAGGGATGGGAAAATAGGCTTGGAAAAAGGCCTCCATTCCATAGAAATAGAGTATTTCCAACTTAAAAAAAGATTTACTCTTCAACTTTCTTACAGAAGTGTTACTCAAAACTGGAAGAAGCTTGGAGAAAAAGATTTCCTAGTCGAGTCAAACTAAAGACATTTGTATTTAAGTTGTTTTTTAATATAATACGCTAAATATGTTGGACTGGATTTTTGATTTAAGCGATCGGCGAGTATTTGATGGCTAAGAATGAACAAAAAGAAAAATTAAATGAAATACTTCGGATCGGCGATCAGTGCCAGGAGAAATTTCTGCCAATTTCCTCGTCAAAACTTGAGTTTATTAAAAGTCATGGTATATGTTTTGCGGGTACAAGCATTTTAAAGGGAGATTACGAAATTCGCCGAAAGACCAACAATGCCCATTTAATCCATTATACCCTTTCAGGCACCGGCTGGCTGGAAATTAACGGCAAACAAAGAACACTTAGTCCCGGCGATATTTGGATTTCTCCCGATGGTACTCAGCAGCACTATGGCTTAAAAGGCCCTAAATGGCAAGTTGTCTGGTTCGACCTTAAGGATCAGGGACCGTGGGCGATTTTGAAGAATATCGGGACTTGTGTTAGAAAGTCAGTGATGGGCGCCCGATTCAAGCAGCTTCTGGAAATGCTAATATGGGAGTTCCAAGACAATAGACTCCATTCCGAGAATGTGATCCAGCACGGCTCCGAATTGCTTTTAGCTTATCTTGAGCGAGAATTTAAAGTTGAATATGACTCTAAGAATTTCGATGTTGTAAATAAACTTCATAAACTCTTTTATGAGAAGGTGAAATCACGTCTGCGGTATTCATGGACAGTTGATTCTCTTGCCGATGAATCAGAGATGTTTATATCTGCCGACTATTTCAGCAAATTGTGCCTTAAGCATATGTCAATGTCTCCTATGAAGATAGTAACACGTTTGCGTATGGAAAGTGCAAGGGATCTTCTGCACAGCACATATTATTCGATAAACAAAATATCAGAACTTGTCGGCTATACGAATTATTTTGCTTTTTCAACAGCGTTTAAAAAACGTTATGGATTAAGCCCACGCGCATTTCGGTACAAGTATTCTATTTGACCGGACATTTATTCTTAAATTTTTTCCGAAAGTAACCCATGTCAAGAGTTTTGCTCGAAAATATTGTTAAGGTATATCAGGGAGGCTTTGAAGCAGTCAAAGATGCCTGTCTGGATATTGCTGACAGAGAGTTTGTGGTCATTGTTGGTCCTTCAGGGTGCGGCAAAACAACCACACTCCGCATGATAGCGGGTCTCGAAGAGATAACTTCCGGTCAGATATCAATCGGCGACCGCATCGTAAATGACATCGCGCCTAAGAACCGTGATATAGCGATGGTTTTTCAAAATTACGCTCTCTATCCGCACATGACAGTTTTTGATAATATGGCATTTGGTCTTAAGCTCCGTAAAAACTCAAAAGCAGAAGTGGCCAGTCGTGTAAAAGATGCCGCCGAAATACTCGGGATAGAAAAGCTGCTCAAACGTAAACCAAAGGCTCTTTCAGGCGGCCAACGCCAGAGAGTTGCACTCGGCAGGGCGATAGTCAGAAAACCGAAGGCCTTTTTATATGACGAACCGCTTAGCAATCTTGATGCTAAACTTCGCGTGACGATGCGTACAGAGCTTAAGTCTTTGCATCAAAGGCTAGAAACAACCAGCATTTATGTTACCCATGACCAGGCCGAGGCAATGACACTTGGCGACAGAATATGCGTTATGCATGAAGGCATCATCCAGCAAGTAGATCAGCCTATGGAAGTATATAACAGGCCTGTAAATAGATTTGTCGCAGGCTTTCTTGGTACTCCTCATATGAACTTTGTCGAGGGTAAAATCGAAACAGTTGGCAATTCGGTGTTTTTCAATTTTTCTGCTGGAAAAATTGAATTGCCTGCCCGAATGAATGAATGTTTAAATGCAAAAAATGGCAGGGATGTTGTTTTTGGATTCAGAGCCGAGAATGTTAGCATTGCAAGTAAGGATGATAAGAAAAGTTCAATAAATGCAAAAGTTGAAGTGGTCGAGCCACTTGGAGACAGATTAAATGTGTATTTTAACATCAAATGTATGACTTCAGAAAAATGGCTGGTCGCCAATCTTGACCCGCATGTTCGATTAACTCCCGGCCAGACTCTCCGATTTAAATTAAACATGGATAAGACGCATGTTTTTGATAAGGGTGATACAGGCAAGAATTTAACACTGCAGGAACGAGCAGAGATGTAAAATGAATAGTTCCAGACGTCAATTTTTAACAACATATGCGAGTCTCGCTGCAGGTGCAACCTTTGGCAGCAGCTTGTTTTTGT
The DNA here is from genome assembly GCF_002117005.1 of Sedimentisphaera salicampi. Taxonomy (NCBI): domain Bacteria; kingdom Pseudomonadati; phylum Planctomycetota; class Phycisphaerae; order Sedimentisphaerales; family Sedimentisphaeraceae; genus Sedimentisphaera; species Sedimentisphaera salicampi. Next base: position 683,884 of record NZ_CP021023.1, on the reverse strand, counting down.
CTGGCTGCAGAACCAAAAAAACAAAAAAAAGATCGTTGAAATTAGGTGTTACCGGCTGGTCAGCTCAAGGTTATAGGAAAGTCATTGAAGAACTCGGTTTTACTGAACAAACCGGCATCGAAGTCGAGGTGATCGTTCGGCCAAACGCCACAAATGAACTGCTTACTCAGATGGCAAGTTCTGTCCTCGCAGGGACTAGTCCTTATGATCTGATCGATCTCGAAGACAGTGCCGCAATGAGCTTGAGCCGCTCCAGATGGCTAATGGGGCTGGATAATCTTATCGATCAGTCAGTCTGGGATGACTTTACGCCCCAGCTTATGGAGATGACAAAGGTTTGGGACCAGTACGAGGGGCAGACTTTTCGTGTGCATCATAATTTTGAGATGTGCTACTGGTGGTACCGAAAAGACTGGTTCGAGCAGAAAGGGATAGCCTTACCTAAGACTTGGGATGAGGTTAAGGAGATGGGAGAAATTTTCACTGATAAAAATAGAGGCATCTGGGCAAGTGAAGAGGCCCTTATGAAAAACAGCTATCTTTCAGTTTATCTTGAATGGCTGGGCTGCCAAGCCGGTTCAAGCCCTTATGAACTTGATGACAATTTTCGCGATTGCCTCAAGTATGCCCATGATCTTATTTTTAAACATAGAGTGATGAATCCGGCATGTACCCAGAAAAATTACGATCAGCAGAACAATGACTATATTGCTGACAGGGTGGCATTTATGAGGCAGTGGCCTTTCTTTTATGACGTCTGCAAACAACATAAAGATTGGTACAGCGATGAAAAGGTCGCCTGCGGCTTGCCTCCGGTCGGCCCGGGCGGAAAAACTGTTAGTACTTTCGCAGCTGGCTGGGGTTGGGCAATACCAAATACCTCTTTGATGAAAGAGGAAGCTTGCCAGCTTTTGAAGTTTTTTATTAATACTGAAAACGCCTCAAAGATGCCTCAGTATAGTGATTGGTTTTTAAATGCCAGAAAATCTGTTCTGGCATCAACCAAAGGCAGTAAACTCGCCGAGTACTTGAAAATGTATCTTGACGCAGGCGTTGTCGGCACTCGCCCGTTTCATCAAAGTCGCTACACTGAGGCACTTGCAAAAGTCGAAAACGTTGCCTCAGCCTACCTGACAAACCAGATCAACCTTGACCAGGCGATGGCATCAAGGAAATTAAAATTGGAAAGGCTTTAATTTTCATGAAAGCATTGTACGGCTCAAAAAGAAAGGCACTTACGATCTTTGCCTTGCTCGTTACGCCTGTACTTTTGCTCCGCCTGGCAACTGCTGCGTATCCGATATGCAGAACCATCTGGTTAAGTATGACCGATACTCACCTCTTTGACAGCGAGCATTCGTTCGTGGGCATGGAAAATTTCAGGCTATTGTTTACTGATCCTGCTTTCCTAATGATTCTCTCCTTTTCAATAGTGTTTATTATAATTTCTACTATCCTTGAGCTTGTTTTCGGGCTTTTGATTGCATCACTTCTAAACTGCAGTTTCAAGGGGCGTTTTCTTGCACGAACAATAAATCTTATACCCTGGGTGATACCAACTATCGTTGCAGCTTATGCTTTCCAGTGGCTCCTTGACGAGCAGTTTGGGATGTTTAGTCATTGGATATCCGATATATTTGATGTGTCCCCTGCGGTCCTCAATACAGCCTTAGGTGCAAGGATCACTCTCATACTTGTAAACGTCTGGAAGAATTCATCATTTATGGCGATCATCTTCCTTGCTGGTCTCCAGGGAGTGCCTGAAGAATTCTATGAAGCTGCCAGAGTCGACGGAGCAGGGCTCGTAAGGCGTTTCTTTACAATCACGCTGCCAATGCTCATGCCCCTTATGATAACGATGGGCATGTACTTTTTGATCTGGCAGCTTGCAAATTTCGACCTTGTCTATGGTCTCACAAGGGGCGGCCCCGGCATAGCTACAACAATACTTCCCTTAAATGTTTACCACGAGGGTCTGATATTTTTCAAGTTCGGCTACGGCTCTGCCGTCAGCGTAATTCTAATGCTAATAGTCTCAGCCTTAGGACTTTTCGGAATGCTGCAGTTTAAGAAATGGAGTTATTGATTTTAGTGAGATCTTCAAAAGTAAAATTGGATAACAGGTTTTTGTTTACAAAGCGTTCTTTGCTGCTGTATCTTGCTCTGGCAGTTTTTGTACTCATCGTCCTCATTCCATTCTATTGGCTGATGAAAGCAGCAGTCTCAACTCCCGATCAGCTTGTAAAGATACCTCCGATATATTTCCCTGAGGTCGGGCTTAATAATTTTTATGAACTGGCAAAACAGATCCCTTTGGGAAATTACATTTTCAATTCGCTCATCTTTTCTACATCTACAGCAATTGCGACAGTGTTCTTTTCCTTTTTAGCTGCCTATGCATTTGCCCGGATAAAATTTAGAGGCAGCGCCTTAGTCCTGTGGGCGCTGGTCGTTACAATGGCACTTCCGGAAATCGCTACCATTATCCCGCTTTATAAAATGCTCGGAGCCGTCGGCCTGCTGGACAAGCTCTCAGGCCTAATATTTGTTATGACAAGCGCTCTAGCTCCGTTTACGGTTTGGGTTTTTGTTCCCTTTATTCAGCAGGTTCCTGAATCAATGGAAGAAGCAGCCGTCATCGACGGTGCAAAACTCTGGACAATTCTATGGAAAATATTCCTGCCGATCTGTAAGCCAGCCATTGTAACAATGCTGATAATCAACTTTGTAAACGCCTGGAACAACCTCCTCTACCCGCTTGCATTTTCGGTAACCGCAAGCTCAAAGTGCCTGAGCGTCGCTATCACTGAAGTCTTCCAGGCCCAAGTCCCTTGGGGCAAGCCATGGCACCTTATAAGCGCATTGGGGGTAATAATGGTAATCCCAGTGATAATACTAATATTGTCATCACAGAAGGCGGTAGTGAAAGGTCTGACCAAAGGAGCTGTAAAATAAAAGTCTTGATTTCGTTTTTTTGTTTATCGGATTTATTTTTAAACCTGGATTAAGGCTTTTAATCCTTCCGCCGTAATTCTGCAGGTGTAAAATTGTAGACGAAAGACCCGCTGTTTTCGATTATAATAACCTTATCTAGTCGTTCCTGAAAAGTCAAAGTTTTCGGGGAAAAGTACAAGAGAGTACTTATGAAAATCATAAGGAGCTTGCATAAATAGAATATACTCTACTTTTTTATTATCACTATTTTGAATGCTAAATGAAAAATTGGGGTTAATTCAAACTAGCCAATTTGCCGCATCACCTTCTTGGCTTGTTTTATTTCCTCCTCGATTATTGCATCCCGCGTGTATCTATCGGTTATTCCCGCAGGGTTGGAGTGCCCTAAGATTATCCTCGCAGCATCAGCACCGAATTTTTTGCGTACTCTCGTGCCGCAGGAATGTCTCAACTGGTTTGGCGACCAGTGGGGGACATCCTCGTCTTCAGATTGATTGATTTTGTCTATTGCCTTCCTTATCGCATAAGAGATAGCGGTCCTGCTGTAATACCCTCCTTTTTTGCCTGGAAACAGAAACTCTTCTGATTTCTTTTTGTATTGCAGCATAAATGGCTTGATAATCCTAATCGCTCTTGGCCCTAAAACAATGAACCTGTGCCGGTTTTTATGTTTGTTCTTATGCTGAAAAGGCCAATAAACCCAGCACTTGGCAGAAAGCCTTTTGATGTCGCAGGGGCGGACAATAATAGCTTCCCCTGGTCTCGCCCCCGTCAATTCTATAAATTGCACGAGAGCCTTCATATTTTCGCTGAGATAAGGTAAAACCTTCTTAACCGCCCAGTGAGGGGCAGGGTGTACTGGAGAGCTTTCAGCGGCCACACAGCGGTTCTTTTTGAGCGAGCCGATTGCCCATACTTCTGATTTTACGGAGGCGGAGCAGTATCGGTTTTCCAGTGCCCAGGCAAACATCCTTTTCCAAATGCCTACTCGCTGATTTATGTAATTCCTGTTGTATTTACGGTCTATTAAAAGTTTTCTTGCCGCTAAGATGTCGTGATAGGTTATGCTGTCAATATCTTTAGCTCCATACAGCATTTGCAAGTCTCTAAGGGCTATGTTGCAATTTTCAGCCTCTCTGGTTGGTTCGCCGGCAGCATTGATGTAATAGCCTTTCGCCCATTCGAGGAACAAGCCAATCACTTCATCAACGCTAAGGCTCTCGCTTTGCTTTGGGCCTGCCTTCCGCTTAGCTTGTCTGTAAATCTGCCAAGCGATGTTTTGGGCTAAGCTGATATCCTTCTCAGCAGAGAGGGCTTTATCCTCTCCAGGCGGACAGATCTTAATCATCTTCCTTTTTTCTTTTCCGGGAAGTTTGACCATCCAGTAGTAACGCCCTCGCTTAACTTGAATTGTCCCTGGAAGTTTGTTTTTAGCCTTCATAGATAGCCTCTTATTTGTTCTACGCTTTGTTCTACAATTGCCTCATTGTATTTCATTTTAACGCATTTAATCTCATATTCAAGTGCGAGATGGAGTAGAGCGGTTGAGAGTTGTAAGTGCTTGCTATAAAAGAAGAAACCCTGCCAGAGAAGCTCTCGGACGGGGTTTCTTGTATAATGCGGGTAGAGGGAATCGAACCCTCATCTCCAGCTTGGGAAGCTGGCATTCTACCACTGAACCATACCCGCTGAACAGTGAAACAGGAATTATAGCTCAACGCAGCAAATTTTCAAGCGGATAGAACCCTCTTTTATATTTTTATACACAGCCATCCCATAGGTCCATAGATTTATCGTTGAGGGCTTGTTTATTGTATTAAAACGCCCTTTTCCTGAAGGATTTCAATCACCCCAGTTTGCATTTTTTTGGCTATTGTTCAATTGTCAGTTTTTTGCTCAATACTGCCCACTCTTTTTTCACCTCTTTCTTTGCGTAAAATCTTGCTACATATTAAAACCTGGCAAATAAGCCTGCTGAGGGCTTGCAACCATACGCGGTGAACCACGTGCTGACCCACAGGCAGCCATAACGCTAAAAACATCCAGCCGGCTGAATAATACACCCCTCAGCAAAGTAAACAATCGACTGAATGTTCCTTTCCATTTGCCGAGGAAACCTATATACCGTATTAAAATATAAGCAAGCATTGCCGTCCATACTTGCCATAGAATCGCTTCTTGGCTATGCCCTAGGAAATCGCTTAGCTGCAAAGTCTGCTTTATTTGCTTGAAAAACACCTCTATGCCCCATCGGCATTTATATAGGCCGCAGATACTGCTCGGCGCCCACTGAGTATTGTTAGTGATAAATTTCATAAGCTTTTTCTCGCCGTTAACTTCCACATAAGCCTTAACCAAACGGAGCTGCTTCGGGTAGGCCTCATAGCTTTTCGGCATTTCAAGTTCAATTAATGCATCGTATTGGATATCACCTTTTGGTTCTGTATTCTGTTTAACAAAACGATATTTCATATTGTCTTTGGCTCTGGTAACCCAGAATAATTCTCGCCTGTCAAGATCAGCCAGATGCTTAAAATCCACGTAAGCCTTGTCAAAAACCGCTATTTCGCCGCTTTTAAGGTTCTGACAGAGCTGATAAGCCTCTGTCGAATCATGGGTTGAGGCTTCTTTTACAATAGCAAATTGAGGCAGGAATGTCTGGAGATTAAGCTGCATGTGGCACTTTGCAGCGGCTTTGCGTCTGCGATGTTTAGCCCAGTCAATACAGTTGGCTACAAGCTGAATCGTTGTTGAATCAACCGCATATATTGCTCTCTTAAAACGCCTTGGAAGGCCGGAGTATTTATGACCTCTGCCAAAATTAGGATGCTGGGCTTGGATATGGGACAGCACCTCCCAGAAGAGAGTCTCTGCCATACGAGGATCTCGAACCCTGTTTGCATGAGAAAGCCCATTCCTGCTTGGTGGGGTTGCACGGCGAATAGGAATCAAAGCTCCGGAATGATTACGCAATGTGTCGGCAACGTCGTTCAGCGAGAGGCTGTGAGCAATCTGGACATGAAGCATAGATACAATGTGAGACCAGCAAGAAAATGTTCGTGATTGCTTGTCAATACCGTAAAGCCGGGATAATTTTGAAACAAGATAAGCAGGAATATATTGGCATATCTGCTTGAGAACTGTATATTGATGCTTAGCGGGTGTCATGAGTTACTCCTAATTTTTGGTTAGTTTGTTGAAATTAGTGTAACTCATACCCCGCTATTTTCAAAGAAACATCTTATATTTTGTTCTTCTATGGGATGGCTGTGATTTTTATAACAAAATGACAACTTTTTTGTTTTTTGCTATTCTATGCAGTCAATTTGCTTTGACAGCCGGCGAGGCTTTCATATAAATATATGTTCACCCGAATTTCAATGTCCCCGTGGCTCAATTGGATAGAGCGTTGGCCTCCGGAGCCAAAGGTTGCAGGTTCGAATCCTGCCGGGGACGGTTCGCTTTCATCCTCTCTCAACGGCTGCAAAAAGCCGTTTCGGCTTTTCTGAATATTCGCTGCATTCGCTTTTTACCGTTCGCACTGTGCCGCCGAAAGACGTTTTCGGGCGGAGAAACTGCGTGGAAATCTGCGGAATGCGCATCGGCTCAAGGAATTACTGATTTGAACCTGTATAAGGCTTGCTTGCGGACGATTTAATAAAAAATAATTTACGGTTAAAATCATAGCAGCAGTATGTTATAATAACCCTGCATTGTAAAGAAGGGCTTCTAAGCCTTTGCTTTTAAAATGAAATGTCTTTGATTTGCCAAGTATCTATTTTTCGAAGGGGGAGTAATTTATGAAATTACCTTCTATATATTCGGGTTTGTTCTTTAGAACGAACCGTTCATTCGTCCTTTTTTCGGCGGCATTGATTTGCTTATTGCCGTTTGCGGCCGTCTTTGATAAGTCCGTTTCAAATCTCCGTGCCGCAGAAAGCAATCCCGGCAGCGAGGCTTCCCCCCAAGGCGGCCAGCCCTCAGAAAAGCCCGCCGGCCCCACCTTGAAAATGAGCTACAGCAATAAACCGATAGATAACCCGATAGCCTCTTTTATGTATTTTGTCCCGCTGATATCGCCTACGCCTGTTGATAATATATCCAGCGCCGGCAATGAGCAGCAGGTGGATATAATCTCGCGTGAGATAAAGAAAAATTCGAATTCTTTTCATGTTACCAGCGGATTTGAAATTTCAGGCAGCGGCTTTCATATGAACACATTTGAACCTTCCGAGATGATAGCAGAGAATTCAGACGGGCTCAAAAAAGGCAAAAACCTCGAAAAAATCTTGGATTATATCAAGCTTGAAGGAAATGGTTTTGGCACTATTGAGGCTAAGGGGAGAATAACCGGCACTGGCCCTGCTGTTACTGAGGTAAATTTGAGGTTCAATAACAGGGGGAAGAAGAGCCCCGTAACAATTGGTCTTTATGATGTTGTACCTGAGGGCGGCAAATACAAATATCAAAACCGCAAAAATGAGATAGTTGCCAGAGTTAATACGCTCAGTTTTGAGAAAACTGACAAGACCCCCAAAATGGGCATAACAATAGCATCTGTCTCTGAGAAAAACAAATCTGCCGGCCTGTTCGGTTGGATTAAGGGAGCGATAGCAAATCTCTTCATAAAGCCCTTGAAGATAACAAAGCTTGGCAACAATACGATGCTCGATTTTGGAGAAACTTTGCTTCACAAAGAGCCCGCCTTCACTTTCCCAAAGGCTGAGAATATTATGGAGCGTAAAGAAATAGATGCCTCGAAGCAATAAAATCCAGTGGCGGAGGTTCCGCTGCAGACTGTATTCAGGAATTGCCATCTCTCTAAAGGGCAAACTAAAGGTTCCATTTTTTAAGGTGTTTTGCGTGCATCCAATAGCTATATTTTCAAAAAGATTGTGCCGAAAAGGTTAGAGAGTAAACGGCCGTTGGATTTGCAAAGCTTATAAGAATAAATGCGGTTTTTCAAAGGTTAAAGGTTAAAATATGGTAAAGCGTAAGTTTGTATTATTTCTTTTATCTGCGGCGGCGTTTTTTGCCTCAGATGTACAAGGCGGCAGACAGGCTGTTGACTGCGTTAACCCGCTCATTGGCACCCCATTTGCCGGCTTTGAAGATGGCCTTGAAGGCGGCGGGACAATGCCCTGCGTGAATGCTCCCTTCGCCATGACCAACTTCGTCCCCCAGACCTGCCAAAACCGCATTGGCCGTATGCCTTACGTTTACGAGGATGATAAGATTATCGGCTTTTTGGCAACCCATCAGCCTACTGTTTGGATGGGCGATTATGGATACGTATCTGTTATGCCGCAAATCGGAGATCTGGAGGTCCAGCAGGACAGGCGGGCTCTTTCATTTTCCCATGAGAATGAGCAGTCATCGCCGTATCGTTATTCTGTTGAAATGCAAAAGGCCGGCAAGGTTATAAAAGGCGAAATTGCCGCTGCTTCCCGCTGCGCTCTTTTTAGGTTTACCTTTCCCCGTTCAGACAAGTCTCATTTGGTTATTCAGGCTATAAATGCCGAAAAAGACAAACCCTTTAAGGGTTATGTTAATATCAGCCCCGACAAAAAGGAAATTGTAGGTTACAACCCAGATCAGAAATGTTCCCACCTTGTCCGAACTCTGAAAAACTTCAAAGGCTGGTTTGTTATTCAGTTTGACAAACCGTTTGAAACTTATGGAACTTGGACAGAAGGCCAGATCAATGAGGGATCAGCCGAAGAGCGGGGATCTTGTATGGGGGCCTATATTACTTTCCCAACTTCCGAAAAAGAACAGGTGAACGCTCGTATTGCAACGTCATTTATAAGTTTAGAGCAGGCACGCCAAAATCTTGAAAATGAGGTGCCCCATTGGAATTTCGACAAGCTCTCCCAAAGCACTCGCAAGCTGTGGCAGGATAATTTGAGCCGTATTGAGGTTGGCGGAGTGAGCGAGGAGCAGAAAGAAATCTTCTATACTGCAATGTTCCATACGATGCTGTTTCCGCGGGAGTTTTCCGAATACGGTCGGTACTACAGCGCATTTGATGACAAAATACACAAAGGCGTTTCTTACAATGATTTCTCGCTTTGGGATACGTTTCGCGCAGTGCATCCGCTTTTTCATTTCATCCAGCCCGAGCGAGTGAACCCGATGATACAGTCTCTAGTGCAGATGTACGAACAGGGCGGCTGGATACCGAAATGGCCCAACCCCACATACACAAACATAATGATAGGCACGCATGCAGATTCAGTTATTGCTGATGCCTATATTAAGGGATTCCGCTCGTATGATGTTCATAAAGCTTATCAGGCAATTCGTAAAAATGCCTTCCAGCCTCCCGATTGCGACACCAAGCGGGGGTGGGGCGACCGAGAAGAGATTCCGCATTACGAGGCTCGCGGCGGGTCATCTTATTATAATTCGCTCGGCTATGTACCCTTCGACCGAACTCAGGAATCTGTTTCGCGCACAGTCGAATTCAGTTATGGAGATTTCTGCGCAGCTCAGATGGCCGGGGAACTTGGAAAAAATGATGAGTATCGCCGCCTGATGCGGCGAAGCAGTAACTACAAAAATCTGTACAACCCCGAAACTGGTTTTTTAGCCCCTCGGCTTTTCAATGGCGAATGGGCTGGTCATCCCAACTGGGGCTTCACAGAGGGCTCCCCGTGGACGTATCGATTTGGGGCGATGCATGATATAGAAGGTATGATAGAAATGATGGGCGGCGATGAGAAGTTTGCAGCTTTGCTCACCAAAAACTTTGAAGACGGCCATTATCGCCACGATAACGAGCCCGGCCATCATTACATTTATCTGTTCAATTACTGCGGCAAACCATGGAAGACTCAGCAGCTTGTTCGCAAACACACTTCTGAGGAGAATTATCGCAATGTGCCCCTCGGAATCAACGGCAATGATGACTGCGGCCAGATGTCTGCGTGGTATATATTCAGCGTTATGGGTTTTTATCCTGTTTCGCCCGGTACAGACCATTTCACATTCGGTGCTCCGCAATTTCCAAGATTCAAGCTGCACCTTACTCATAATGGCCGCCCAAAAACTTTTGAGATAATTGCAAGGAACCTCAGCGATGAAAATAAATATGTTCGCTCAATTACTCTCGACGGCAAAACTATAAACAAACCGTATATCACATATTCGCAAATTATGAATAGCCGGAGGCTCGTTTTCGAGATGACCGATTCGCACGGGTATAAAAACCGCTGATTTTCTGTTTTAGATGAATTTTTTGCTGTTCATAATGTTATTTTAAGTATAAAATTATCTGCTTGAAATATGTTTGTTTTATAATGAAAATTGCTTAATAAACAAGGCTCAAAAATGGAATTAGGGAAATACTCATTCGGTGTTGGAGACCGCTTTGGCTGTCAGGGTAAATGGCAGCTCAAAGCAGTTATGCAGGCAAAAGAGGCGGGGATTGATATTGTGCCGGTGTGGAATAAATCGCACCGTGAACACAAGGCAATCGGCAGCCGCCCTGAGGATGTAAGGCTTGAGGCGGATAAAAGCGTAGAATCTCTCGGCTGGCAGGGGGCTTATCACGTGGATGCAGACCATATCAATATGGGCAGCGTATCGGAGTTTATCGGATGCAGCGACTTCTTCACGCTCGACATTGGCGACTATATCGGAGCGGCCCCGCAAAAGCAGGCAAAGGAGAAATTCACCGAAATCGCCTTTGAGTATGCCGGCAAACTGACAATCCCTATGCTCGAAGAAGAATATCAGATTACGCCGCAAGATATAGAAGCAATTGCAGATAAGTATCTCTACGCGGTAAAAGAGGCTGGGAAAATCTATCGCACAATAGAGAAGGCCAAGGGCAGAGACAGCTTTATCACCGAGGTTTCTATGGATGAAACCAAATCCCCTCAAACCCCCGCAGAGCTGTTTTTCATAATGCTTATGATTTCTCAAGAGGGCATCCCTGCGCAAACGATAGCCCCGAAATTTACCGGACGCTTCAACAAGGGAGTTGACTACGTGGGAGATGCCTCAGACTTTGAGAAAGAATTCAATCAGGATATAGCCGTAGTTCAGTTTGCGGCTGAGGAATTTGGCCTGCCGAAAGATATCAAGCTCAGCGTTCATTCCGGCAGTGATAAATTTTCGATTTACAAACCAATCAATAAGGCATTGAAGAAATTTAATGCTGGCGTTCACGTTAAAACTGCCGGCACAACTTGGCTTGAAGAGCTTATTGGCCTTGCTGAAGCCGGCGGAGGCGGCCTTGAAATTGCAAAACGCATTTATAAGGAGTCTCTGGAGAGATTTGATGAGCTAACTGCCCCATACTGGTCTGTTATCGATATAAGCAAAGAACGCCTGCCTACCGCAGAAGAGATTCAACGCTGGAGCTCGGATAAATTCGCTGATGCTATCCGCCATGAGCCCGATTCGAAGGGTTTCAATCCAGATATGCGTCAATTGCTGCATGTTGGCTATAAGATTGCTGCTGAAATGGGAGAAGAATATACTCTTGCGCTGGATCAATACGAAAACTGCATTTCCAGAAATGTTACGAACAACATATATAATCGCCATATTCTTCCGCTGTTTGGCTGATTATAGCAATTATGGCCTGATTTTTTCGCTGTATGCGAAAAAAATCCAAAAAATTTTATTTTTTTCTTCTTAGGTGTGAAAAATAGCCCTCCTTAAGATATTAACCTATTTCTGTATTTGAAAATAGGGATTGAAAGTATTTTTTGCGGGTTGAGATACTCGCTAAATGGCTTTTTTAAGTTGGTTCCAATGCGGTATTAGGAATCAGTTTTAAGATTTATTTTTAATTTTAAGGAGTTTTTTATGAAAAAGTATTTATTTGTACTACTCATGGCCATGTTTGCGGCTGGCCCGGCTTGGGCGGACAGTGTAAACGGCCCCGGAAATCTGGAGTGGGACGACCCTCTAACTTGGGGCAGCGGCACTGTTCCGGATATCACCACCGAAATCTGGTACAATGTCAGCGATGATAACCTGACTACCATTCATGTTAGAGACGGCGTTGATGCGGTTTGTAATCACCTTTATATGTCTAACGGTGGAAACAGCAATGTGTCGGCAACGTCGTTCAGCGAGAGGCTGTGAGCAATCTGGACATGAAGCATAGATACAATGTGAGACCAGCACGAAAATGTTCGTGATTGCTTGTCAATACCGAAAGACCGAGACAATTTTTTGAAACAAGATTAGTAGGAATATGTTGGCATATCTGCTTGAGAACTGTATATTGATGCTTAGCGGGTGTCATGAGTTACTCCTAATTTTTACTTAGTTTGTTGAAATTAGTGTAACTCATACCCCGTTAATTTTAAAGAAACATCTTATATTTTGTTCTTCTATGGGATGGCTGTGATTAATTTTTTAAGGATACAAGTCAATGAATATTAATAAAAATTTGTCACGACGCGATTTTGTAAAAATGGCAGGTTTAGGTGGTATTACTGCAGCTTATGGATTCAACAGTATGGATTCGGTTTTGTTTGGCATGGAATCAGCGTCTGATGCTGTTTTGACATATCGTAAGATTATCAAAACAAAAGATGTTAAAATCTATTCATACGCTGCAAGGTCTTTGCGGCAATGGTTTCTGAAAAACGATCCATATCGTCCCATTTACCATTTTACCGGGCCGGAGAGTTGGATCAACGACCCGAATGGTCCCATTTATCATAAAGGGAAATATCATCTGTTTTATCAGTTTGACCCGCAGGTTCTGGATGAGAGGGGCCACTGGAAGCGCAGCAAACGCTGCTGGGGACATGCTGTCAGCGATGATCTGGTTTACTGGGAAGATTGGCCGGTGGCTTTATGGCCAGACACGCAATATGATTACAATGGCATTTATTCTGGAAATACGTTAATCCATAAGGGTAAAATCTATGGTTTATACACAGGCAATTGTGGTAAAAGAGAAACTTATGGTATGCTCACGTGGAGCGACGATGGTGGTGTGACATTCAAAAAGAAGATGGTCATGCACAACGATCAGCGCCCTAATAAACACTCACCGGTTCACTGGGATGCACAGGTCTGGAAAGAGGGCGATACATGGTGCCAACTCATCGGAGGCTGCACAAATGAGGAACCAAGACAGGGGGCGGCATGGCTATGGAAATCTAAGGATTTAGCAAACTGGACGCTCCAGAAAAACATCGCGCCGTCTATCAAGCATGGTGATTACTGGGAACTGCCGTACCTGGTGCCGCTTGGTGGCAGATATGTCTTCATGGTTGGCGCCGGTAATCCGTACTGGATCGGTCACTATGATGCAGAAAACATGGAATTTACACCTGAGACACCGAGGCGTGATGTGGATACGGGCCACTATTACTCATTCAATCCGCAGATGGTTGATGACAAGGGACCCAACGGATCGGAACGTCGTATCATGCATGGCTGGGCAAAAATCGGCAAACCACCATCGGTTGACGGTGTACCCTATTGGGAATCCGCACATTCGATCCCACGCGTGATTTCGATTAAAGATAACCGCCTTTGGCAAGATCCGATCCCGGAGTTACAGTGCCTGCGTTATGGGAATAAGAAGATTGAAAAACAGTTTTTACTTGTGGACAAGGCTGTACATTTGCAATCAATCCGGGGTGATGCCTTGGAGATTATCGCCTCTTTTGACAGGCAAGCTTCTACGCGTTGCGGTCTGATTGTCCGTGCAAATGCTGAGAAGGAAGGAATGAGGATATGGGCTGATTCCGGTAATCGCTTCGGAATCGAAGGACGTGCCAATACTCATTTTTTGAATCCTAAAGATCCGGTCGACTTGCATGTTTTTGTTGACCGGGGTATCCTTGAGGTTTACTGTAACGGAGTGGCGGTTACGCATAAATGCTTTGTTCCAGCTGACCGGATCGAGCTATTCGCGTTTGGCGAGGGGACAGAGGCTACGCTGAAAGGCTTGGAGGCCTGGACGATGAGATCCATGTGGGGCTAAAAAAGGGAAAAGGCATGAAACGCAGAGGCTTGTTTGTATGGTCGATTACAGCAGCGATGGCAGGATTTCTGTTTGGATTTGATGCGATTGTCATTTCAGGTGCCGAACAAAAAATTCAATTGCTCTGGAATCTGAGACCAGGCATGCATGGATTGTGTACGAGTGCCGCCTTGCAGATTACCAGAACCTATGGAGACAAAGATGTTTCCACTTTCATACAAAAGGTATCTTTGGATTGCAGCAGCTCTGATGGGCAGGTAAATGTTGAAAATGTTATTGACTGGAGAACATCAGGGACGCTTCTAAAAGCATCCTTCCCCCTTGCAGTATCGAATTCTTATGCTTCTTATGATCTGGGAATGGGAGTTATAGAGAGAGTAAATAATCACGGCAGCAGCGACAAACGTGGCCGGATACCGGAGAGAGCTCCGATCAGTGAACGTCCGGCAGTTGTTGATAAACGCAGCCGCATTGGCGACTGGGAAGGTGATACCGTAAGCGGCAAGGGGCACGGTTCGTTTGTTGCCACCCATGTAGAGCGGAAAACCCGCTACCTGCTGGTCGGTAAAATGGACGACAAGAGTGCAGCCAGTATGAACGTTACTACCAAGAGAATATTCAGGAAAATTCCTAAGTTCAAACGAAAGACGCTAACGGTTGATAACGGCAAGGAATTTGGCGGATTTAAGGAGATCGAAAGAATGGTTGGTCTATGCTGCTACTTTGCTGATCCGTACTGCTCATATCAGCGTGGTACGAACGAAAATACCAACGGACTGCTGCGTCAGTTTTTCCCAAAAGGTACTGATTTTAAGAAAGTAAGCAAAGCAGAAATTGACAAAGCCGTCTCCTTAATCAATAATAGGCCAAGGAAATGCTTAAACTATCGGACACCAAATGAGATGCTCTCGAGCGGATGAAAATGTTGCGCTTCAGATTATATTCTAAGTAGCAATTATGGCCTGATTTTTTCGCTGTATGCGAAAAAAATCCAAAAAATTTTAATTTTTTTCTTCTTAGGAGTGAAAAATAGCACTCCTTAAGATATTAACCTATGACTGTATTTGAAAATAGGGATTGATAGTATTTTTGCGGGTTGAGATACTCGCTAAATGGCTTTTTTAAGTTGGTTCCAATGCGGTATTAGGAATCAGTTTTAAGATTTATTTTTAATTTTAAGGAGTTTTTTATGAAAAAGTATTTATTTGTACTACTCATGGCCATGTTTGCAGCTGGCCCGGCTTGGGCGGACAGTGTAAACGGCCCCGGAAATCTCGAGTGGGACGACCCTCTAACATGGGGCAGCGGCACAGTTCCGGATATCGGCACCAATATTTGGTACAATGTCGGCGATGATAACCAGACCACCATCCACGTTAGAGATGGCGTTGATGCGGTTTGTAATCACCTTTACATGTCTAACGGTGGAAACAGCAATGAAGAGGTTATCGTTTATGAAGGCGGCACCCTTACTATAGACAAGTATAGCTGGCTTGGTCGATGGGGCGACAATGCCGGCAACCACACCAACCACGACCTCAAGATCTTCGGAGGCGAGGTAACTATCAACAATGCGAACGGTGATACCTACGGTCTCCGTGTTCCCGAGCCGAACAAAGGCGGCAGCTGGGATAACGATTTAGTTATCGACGGCGGTTCACTCGAAATCCTCAACGGCGGCGGAATTATCCTCGGTAATGACGCTCAGAACCTCAAGGAGTCATTGGATCTTGATGTATCGACGTTGTCGGTAACCAACGGCTATATTGATGCAGAAGGTGCGATTTACTGCGAAGAGAGCAACGCCTCAATTGCATTGAATTACGGCTACGTCACATCAGGCGGCAGGTTCACATTTGACGATCAGGGCACAAATTCCCCTGCGACAGTCGATGTTACATACGGCCTTATTCAGGGCAGCCCTGTTGAATTCGGCGGAAACGGCGCTTCCACAGTAAACTTAAACAGCGGCTACATTATTTCCGAAGGCGAATTGCTCACTACAAACTATGGGACATCAGTTGCTAACTTGAATGGCGGTATGCTATGGTCTAAGGGCGGAATTGATCTTATTAATTCCAGCCAGAACACCTTCAATATCGGCGAAGGTTTTATGGTTATTGATGCTCTTACTGAGTCTCAGAAACTCATTCTTGACAGCTGCATTACAGAGGGCTACATCTCTGCATCAGACGGCGTGAGCGATGTTTACTATGTGGAGTATCCTGAAACATCAGCAGGCGCCGAAGACGGCTTCCATGCGGTTTCAGTTGTAGAGCCGAGCTTCGCCCTTCCCGATACAGTCGAAGACGGGCAGACAGGCGTTTCAATCGACGGCACGCTCACTTGGCAGACAGGACGCGATATCGGAGCACCCTCTACAGACGGCTCTATGATCACAGCTTCCTACGCTTCAGCAAACCCAGACATCACAAATCATACGCTCTACCTCTCAGAATCTTTCGGGAAGCTTGCAGCCTGCGAGCCGAACGATGCTTCTGTAGGCGAGGTTGATACTGGAATCGTGCAGGGAACTTTCCCCGCCTCTACAACAAGCTATTCGCTTGACGGCGTTGTCGAGAGAGACAAAACCTACTACTGGAGAGTTGATGAAACACTCAGCACAGGCGAGGTTATCCCGAGCAAGATCTACTCATTCGAAACAGAGAAGAGCTTCCCGTCTTTCGTTGAAGGCGAAGAGCTTGAAGACGTATGGGTTGACGCGGGAACAAATGTGGAGTTCAGCGTTGCCGTGGATTCTATATCCCCTGAGACATATCAGTGGTATAAAGACGGCGCAGAGCTTACAGGCGAAACCTCAGCAACTCTGTCTCTGCCGGCAGTTAGTTTGGCAGATGAAGCAGTTTACAAGTGCGAGGTTACAAACGCAGCGGGAACTGTTTCTCAGGAGGCAATGCTTACTGTGAAGCGTCAGGTTCTTGACCTCCCATTTGAGGGAAGCCTTTCAGAGCTTGCAAGCGGATACGATGCATTCGTAAACGGCAATGAAGGCGAAACAGGAAGCGCAGCTTACGATACTGGTAAAGTTGGTCAGGCATACGACTTCCAGAGAGTTGACACGGCCGGCGACCCGAACAATCCGCAGTTTGTTTACAACGCCCTCGAGCTTGCAGACAGCAACGACCTGAACTTCTACAAATACGGCTATACCATTAACTACTGGGTTAAGGCTGATTCTGTTGTGCCGTATGAGCAGGATGTAACCGGCTGGTGGCAGACAATTTTTGCCAAAGAATGGAGATTCGACGGCGAAGGCGAAGGTTCAGGAAGATTCGGTCTTGTTAATCAAATCAATAGTTTCGAGTTATACCATCAGAGGAGAGATACTTCAGCATGGACTTTTGCAGACATTGATGATCTCTACGATAACTGGCATATGGTAACCTTTGTGTTTGACGGCGATCCCTACGCAGACGATCCTGAGGATCCTGAAAGCGAACCGGTGAAACACGCGTACCTATATGTTAACGGAGAGCTGGTCAGCACAGATACTGAGCCGGCTGATGAATACACCGAGACCCATCCAATTCCGTTTGTGCTTGGGCAGGAGATACACCTGAATTCCAATGATGAATTCGACAGAGAATACACGAGCGAGTTCTTCGGTGCCCTCGATGAATTCCAGGCTTGGAACTATCCGAAGAGCAGGGAAGAGATAGCCCAGATGTATGTGGATATCGAAGGCGGAAATATCTGTACAGAGCAGCTCGAATACGACTTCGACGACGACTGCAAAGTCGGTCTGAGCGATCTGGCTGTATTTGCTGCGGACTGGATGAGATGTAACCTCGTACCGCTGTGCGAATAAGCTGCGGTTAGAGTTTTAGTGATTTGATAATTAAATAATGGAGCATAAATTATGAAAAAATATGCATTAATGATACTTGCCTTAGGGTTTGTTGCTGCCGGAGCGTTTGCTCTTGGCTGGACAGGCGATAATACCGATGAGAACCGCGAGGCTCTATGGAACGACCCCAACAACTGGGGCGGCACTTTGCCGACAATCAATAGCAATCTTTGGATTACCAATAATGCCCCTGTTAACATCATTATTGAGGACGGCGTGGATGCTGTTGGGCAAAGAATTATGCTCGGTAACGGCGGCGGCGACTGGGTTGCTACTGTTGAGAGCGGGGCATCTCTTACCATTAAAGAGCACGGCTGGGCCGGCAAATGGTGGAATGAACAGCACAATGGTCTCAGAGTAAACGGCGGCGATGTGAACTTTATGGGCACAAATCCGTTGGATGGCTATGTCTTTCAAGTAAACCCGCATGGAAACAGCTCTGGAAATTTCCTCGAGATTAACGGTGGGTATTCATTCTTCAACGGCAGCGTAAGGTCTGCTGCTTGGGGGAATTCCACTACTTTGTTTACAATGACCGGCGGAGAGCTGGAAGTGAATGGGGATTTCTATGGTCAGTCCGGCGTTATGACAACCGATATCAGCGGCGGACATATGGATGTTCAGGGCTCGTTCTGGATAAAACAATGGGATGGCGACGGCAGGACAGGCGTTGCTAATTTTACAGGCGGGCTAACCGAGGCATACGACTTTCAGCTTGCCCCTAACGACGCAAATGTAGATGCTGTTGTTGACGGAGCCTATCTTCTCGGGTCCGATACTTTTAAGGTTACAAGCGGCGGCGACTGCACTCTTGATCTTCTGAGCGGCGTTATAGATGCGAGCATCTTCAGGTATGATGAGGCAGGCGAGAGCAGCACCTTCACCACCTCGCTTGGCGAAGGGATTATCTATGCAGACCGCTTCGGCTACGACAGCGAAGAATATCCAAGCTACGATGCTGAGCTTACAGACGACTACACTGATGTAGTTGGCGATATCGTTGACGGCGACATCTCAGCAGGGGCCGCTGGAGATGATGTTTACTTTGCATACTACCCCGAAAGCGCAGAAGGCAGGAGCGACGATTTCTACGTACTCAGCGGCAAAGAGCCGGCAGTTGCTCAGGCTGTTTCGCCTTACGACGAACAGAAATATGTAAGCACTGCTATGACCACGGTTCAGTGGTCTAACGCTCCGGCAGTATCGCCGGTTGGCGCAGGCGGTGAGGCAGTTACTGTTGACACCTCTTCTCAGAGCGCAAACGTTATCAGCTATGAGGTTTACCTCGGAACTGACAAGATGGCGGTTGCAACAGACAGCGGATCAGGCTCATCTACCTATCAGAACAACGTTATGGGCTCTACAAGCCTTGACATCAGCTCTGTTACCCTCGAAGATAATACTGTTTACTTCTGGAGAGTGGACAGCGTTATGTCAGATGCCTCTGTGGTTAAAGGCAGGCTCAACAAATTCGTTACAGGCACCGAGCCTGCAGGCGAGCTGGCCTACCACTGGAAGTTTGACGGCTCTACAACAGATGAGATTGAAAGCGTTACAGCAGCCCCGTTCGGCGGCGGCGCTCCTCAGTTTGTTGACGGCTTCGACGGACAGGCATATAAGTTCGAGCCGGACTTCTCTGACCCTGAGAACCCGCTGTACAACTTCCTTACTGTTGGCGGAACTTCAGATGATAATCTGTTCAGATTCGGCTACACAGTTACCGCTTGGGTTAATAAGCTCCCGGGCAACTGGAGCGCGATTTTCCAGAAGCAGGATAGAGTTGAAGGCGAGCCTTGGAAGGGCTGGGTATGCTCTTTGAACGGTTCAGATGTGCCGGTAACAGCAGTCAGAGATTACGGCGAGATTACAGCTGAAACCGCTGTGAACGACGGCGAATGGCACTTTGTTGCATGGTCGTACGATGCTGTTAAGAATCAGATTGCTGTTTATGTTGACGGCCAGATTGAGAATAAGGCTCAGGTGAGCGACAGCTATGCCGACCCTTCAGAGTCTAACTTCTTCATAGGTGCTGCAATCAATGATGGCGAACCTGCATCTCTGTTTACCGGTAAGCTTGATGATCTCAAGATCTACCACAACGCCTTAGACGTTGTGGAAGTAGCTCAGGTGTACACTGAGGCCAAGCCGGGCGAGACAATCTGCCTCGGTCCTGTTGGCCCGATGGACTTCAACGAGGACTGTCAGGTGAATCTGGAAGACTACGCCATGATGGCTATGGATTGGCAGCTCTGCAACCTTATACCGGTTGAAGACTGCGAATAACCGAATAATCTAAAATTCAATGCGGGGCTGAAATCTCGGCCCCGCCTTAATTTTTATTTGGTTTTACAGATTTTTATGGTAAAGTAAAATTAGGCATTTTGAGGCATTCGGGTATTAAGCCGGATGGAGAGAGTTATTAAAGTAAAGGAAAGATGAAATGAGAAACAAATTTATTACAGTTGTTATACTGGCCTCGCTTGTTTGTATGCCGGCATTTGCTCAGATTGAGCTCAGGGTTGATTTAGGCAACAGCTCAGCAGATCCGTCCGAAGCGGGCTGGAACACTCTAAGCCTCGCACAGCTTGAGGCCGGAGCAGGGCTTATAGATTTCAACACAGAGCTCAACACAGGAGTTTCTGTTTCAGCAGACGACTTCGATTATAAGCAGGCCGGCGGCTGGAACGACAGCACCATTGACTGGGTTGATCAGGCGGCAGCAGAGGATTTTGTGTATTCAATAAGCAGCTCCTCACAGATAGATTTCGACGGGCTCGACAGCGAGAAGGTGTATCAGGTGGAAGTGCTTTCATCATGGGTGTCTCAGTATTCTGTTGCCGGTATAACCGTGCAGGGAGAATACGCGGACGACAACTACAACTCCGGCGCAACACAGCAGGAGCTGGAAAGCTGGAGCTCCAAACAGGCCTACGATAATTCTGACTGGCTTGTATGGGAGGCTGTTTCACCGGAGCAGAACGGCCAAATTTCTGCTGCGTTTACGGTGGATTCCGGAGCAGGGGCGTTCTATTCTAATGCCAATGCTGTTAGGATTACTGAGATCCCTGAGCCGGCAAGTATGATTATGCTTGGTGCAGGCGGTATTGGCTTGCTTGCAAGAAGGAGAAAAACACATAATTAAATTAGGAGTTTTACAATGAATGTAAATTTAAAATTGGTTTTGGTTGCCGTTTTGCTTGCCTCGGTGTGCGGCTTTGCGGCAAACATTGAGATCTGGTCTGACGATATGTCGAGCTTGGACGACTGGACAGTAAGCAGCCCCGATAATGTCGGCCTGATTGATGGCAATACCAAAGTTCAGTTGAACAGCTGGTGGGGTGCTAACGGGAATACTGGTTATTTATCCCGCGGTACCGGCGAATTAATACAAGATGAGACTGAATATGTGGCCATCTTCCTTGTTGATTCGTTCAGTGATGGTAAAGACATAACTATTTCAGTTACTGATGTGGATAACGGCGGCGCAGATATCGCCACAGCTGCTGCAACCCTTAATGGGAATGGGGCAGAGTATACTTTGGATTTTTCCACCGTTGGGACTGAAAACGATGCTGTCGTTGGCAATGAGATGGGAGTTTATGTCAATGGCGGCTGGTGGAAAAACTTTGCTGTTGACAACATCAAGATTGAAGAAGTTCCTGAGCCGGCCAGTATGATTATGCTTGGTGCAGGCGGTATTGGATTGCTTGCAAGAAGAAGAAAATCTTAAAAAATAAAAAACACTTTTTCCAATAAAGCGGCTTTACGGCCGCTTTTTTTTGGCTTTATATTATTGAGAATTGGGCTGACGTGCAGAATTTGAGCCGTCGGAGCTGTATTTTGCAAGCTCTGCAAGGCGGAGGATCATCTCGGCTTTTTTGATTTCATGGCTTCTTATCTGCTGGGTAAACTTATCACCCTCAAGCAGATTTTTCGCCTTCTCAACCATCTCATCCACCTTCTCCATCGGGATCTCATCGAATCCTGTTACATCGTAAGCTATTACAGCCACGTTATTATCTGCAATGCGAACGAATCCGCCGTCAAGCAGGAAGTGCCTGTCTTCCAGCGGGTTATAATCGAAATCCGAGAGCCCTTTGGCAGTCATTATTCCAAGGCCTATCTCGCAGAGCATCGGGCAATGCCCACGCATTATACCCATCTGTCCTTCAACACCCGGCACAACGACAGAGTTAGCCATACATTCCAGCAGGGTTCTTTTTCTCGTTTGCAGAACGCATTTGAATCTCGAGAGAGACGCCATTACATCCCCTTTGCCTTTTCTGCGGCATCTTCCACATCACCAACATACATAAATGCCTGCTCGGGGAGGTGGTCCCATTTGCCTGAGCATATCTGTTTGCAGCTTTCCACGGTTTCCTGGGCGGTAACGTACTTACCCTCCATGCCGGTAAACTGCACTGTAACCATAAACGGCTGGGAGAAGAATCTCTCGAGCCTTCTTGCTCTTGAAACCACCTGCTGATCCTCACGGCTGAGCTCGTCCACACCGAGGATTGCTATAATATCCTGCAGGTCGTTATATCTCTGAAGAATCTCAAGAACCCTCTGAGCGGTTTTGTAATGCTCTTTGCCCACTATATTCTCATCGAGAATTCGAGAAGAGCTCTCAAGCGGGTCAACAGCGGGGTAAATTCCCTTCTCTGAAATCGCCCTTTTCAGCACTACTGATGAATCAAGGTGGGTGAATGTGGTGGAAGGGGCGGGGTCTGTCAGATCGTCCGCAGGCACATAAACAGCCTGAACGGATGTGATAGCCCCGTTTGAGGTGGAGGCTATGCGTTCCTGAAGCTGTCCCATTTCCGTGGCGAGGTTCGGCTGATAGCCCACCGCCGAGGGGATCCTCCCAAGCAGCGCCGAAACCTCCGAACCCGCCTGCGAGAAGCGGAAAATATTATCAATGAAAAGCAGAGTATCCCCGCCGCCGAGTTCGCATAGGTTCTCTGCCATTGTCATAGCGCTCAATGCCACCCTCAGCCTCGCCCCGGGAGGTTCATTCATCTGCCCGAATACAAGGCAGGTCTGATCAAGTACGCTCTTATCACTGCTGCCGATCTTCGTTTCCTTCATCTCACGCCAGAGGTCGTTTCCCTCTCTGGTCCTCTCGCCCACACCAGCGAACACCGAATATCCGCCGTGTTTTGTGGCGATTCGGGCTATCAGTTCCTGTATGAGAACGGTTTTTCCAACGCCTGCACCGCCGAAAAGGCCGGTTTTCCCGCCTTTAACGAATGGGCACAGCAGATCAACCACCTTAATCCCCGTTTCGAACATCTCGCTCTTGGCCGAGAGATCAGTAAATTCCGGCGGCTTTCTGTGTATTGAATGCTGCTGGGCGTTTTTTAAAGGTTCTAACCCGTCCACTGGCTCCCCGAGCAGATTAAACACCCTCCCTAGCGTTTCTTCGCCCACCGGTACAGTAACCGGTTTGCCGGTATCTATCACCTCTTCGCCGCGTTTGAGCCCTAGCGTTGAGCCGAGGGCTATCGCACGCACTTTCCCGCCGCCGAGGTGCTGCTGCACTTCGCCTATCAGCTTGTGTTTTGTGTCATTGCATTCGAAATTCACCTCAAGGGCGCTGTACACCCCGGGGATGCGGTTTACATCAAACTCAGCATCAAATGTGCTTCCGATAACCTGAGTAACTTTTCCTGTATTCATAACGTTCGTGCTCATTAAAGTTATTATTTAGCCCAGCGCCTCAACGCCGCTGACTATATCGGTTAGTTCTGTTGTAATCTTATTCTGTCGTGCGCTGTTGTATTGAGAATTAAGTGCTTGAATCATATCTTCTGCGTTGTCTGTTGCGCTCTTCATCGCCACCACTCTCGCTAAATATTCGCTCAGCACCGAATCCACAAAGCACCCTGAAACTGCTGTTCTCAGCATCATCTGAACCATGCCCTCGAACATCTGGTTTAAGTCTGGTTCGAGCTCGAATTCCCCAGCCTCGCAAGACCACGGCCATATGACTGTTGAACGAGTTGTTAAATCGTCTATCAGCTCGGAAACGGGAAGTATTGTCAGCGTTTGCGGCTTTTGGCTCGCAACCGAGAAGAATCTTGTATGTACAATGCCGAAGTAGTCAATTTCGCCGTTGATATAGAGATTCATAAACTCATCAGCCATATCGTCGCTCTGCCTGCCGGAGGGCATCTCCTCAAAATCGGAGAATTCCTTCTTCACTTTAACGCCCTTATGCCTGAGAAACGCAGCAGCTTTCTTCCCGGATACATATACAACAAGCTTCTTCCGCAAACGCTTCGCACGCTTGATATGCACCTCAATCATATGGTTCAGAGCGCTGTTGAAGCCGCCGCAGAGGCCTCTGTTTGCCCCGATAACGAGGATCGCTAAGTTCCCCGATTCGTTTTCCTGCATAAGCGGATGTTCGATTTTCTTCTCGCTTGTGAGCATAAGGTAGGCAAGCTCAGCGAGGTAGTTGTAAAACTTCTGCCCGCTCTGCCACATTTCGAAATACTGGCGGTAACGCGAGGTTGAGATCATCTCCATGGTCTTTGTAACCTTGCGTATATTCGCTACAGCTCGTTTCCTTTGTAGTATTTGCCTTATACTCGCCATTTACTTGTCTAATATCCCTTTTATGACCCACGGATTACACAGATTTCACGGATTATATTTTCCTTATTCTGCTGTTATCTGTGAATCTAATTTATCCTATTAATATATCAATCTTTTACTCTGAAGACTTGATGAACCAAAATTCAAGATTAATCCTAATTTTATTTTAGCAGCCTTAAAGTAATTTATTATTTGGGCTTCTTCTAATTCTGTTATATTTTTTGAAGAGCCTTGAATTCAGTCAAAATCTTATTTAAAAAATCTGTGTCATTTGTGTAATCTGTGGGTTATATATCATTAAAACGTTATCCGCCGAAGGAGAAGCGGTAAACATTTTTGTACATCTCTATAACGCTCATTAGTCCTTCAGCGAGCTCATCGGAGATCTTTCCGGTGTCTTCAATTTCCTTTACATACTCATTCGCTTCAAGACGCATCCAGGCGAGAAGCTCGGTTAGAAAATCGGATACCCTGTTAGCCTCAATATCATCGAGAGCTCCTTTCGAGCCTGCGAAAATTGAAATCACCTGATCAGCGCAGCTCATCGGAGAGAACTGCGGCTGCTTGAGCAGCTCCACCATCCTGTAGCCTCTGTCGAGCTGAGCCTGCGAGGCATCATCAAGCTCGGTGCCAAGGCGGGCGAAGTCTTCCAATTCTCGGAACGAGGCAAGATCGAGCCTGAGCCTTCCGGCCACCTTCTTCATCGCCGGAACCTGAGCATCTCCTCCAACCCTCGAAACGCTTATCCCCACATCAACAGCGGGGCGCACGCCCGAGAGGAAAAGATCTCTCTGAAGGTATATCTGGCCGTCTGTGATGGAGATTATATTCGTTGGGATATAGGCTGAAACCTGTCCTTCGAGAGTTTCCACAATCGGCAGGGCGGTAAGCGAGCCGCCTCCGAGTTTGTCGCTGAGCTTAACCCCTCTTTCAAGCAGCCTGCTGTGCAGATAGAAGATATCCCCCGGAAAGGCCTCTCTTCCCGGCGGCCTTCTCAAAAGAAGACTCATCTCACGATATGCCACGGCGTGCTTTGATAGATCGTCGTAAACGCAGAGGGTGTCTCTGCCGCTCTTATACATAAAATGCTCCGCTATTGCGCAGCCGGTGTAAGGAGCGATATACTGAAGCGGTGCGCTGTCTGAGGCGTTCGCCGCAACAACCACTGTATGCTCCATAGCGCCTTGTCTTTCGAGCATATCAACTACTTCTGCAACTGTGGATTCCTTCTGACCGATTGCCACGTAAACGCAGACAACATCCCCGCCTTTCTGATTAACTATCGCATCCAGAGCTATTGCTGTTTTGCCGGTTTTTCTGTCTCCGATAATCAGCTCTCTCTGTCCTCGTCCAATCGGGATCATCGCATCCACGCTCTTAAGGCCTGTCATCAGCGGCTGATTAACCGGCTGCCTGTCTGCAATCCCGGGAGCAGAAGAGTCCACAAGCCGCATACTTTCAGATTCAATCTCACCCTTGCCGTCCAGCGGCTTGCATAGCGGATCTACTACGCGTCCGAGCAGTTTCTGCCCTGTAGGCACTGTAAGCACCCGTCCTGTCGCTTTTACGGCGCTTCCTTCGCTTATCTTGCTGTAGTCGCCGTAGATCACTGCTCCGATGCTGTTCTCGTTCAGGTTGAAAACCTCGCCCGGGACGCCGCCCTCAAACTCAAGGATTTCTCCTGCCATCGCATTCTCGAGCCCGTAAACGTGAGCAATACCGTCGCCCACTTCAGTTACTCTTCCGACAGTAGAAACATCGATCTCTTTATTGTACTGGCTGATCTCTTTTTTGATCAGCGAACTTATTTCCTGAACGTCAAGTTTCATATTACTTCCTGCATTACTGATTAACCCGACTTTAGCTTTCGGCTGCGAATGCTGCCGGTAATCTTGTTTACGGCCTTGTTTAAATTATTTCGAACTGAGTTGTCCACAACTTTCCCGTTGTGCTCTATCACAACCCCGCCTATCAGATCCGGGTCGAACTGGTATTCGAATCTCGTTTCTTTACCTATTGCCTCTTTGAGCCTTTTTTCAATATGCTCTCTGATATCTTCGCTCGGCTCTGAGGCGAGAGTGAGCTTAACGAATTCAACGCCTCTGCTCTTCGCCTCCAGCACCTCGAATGCCTTTATAATTTCCGGTAAAAGGCCGATTCGCCCTCTTCTGGCAAGGCTTACTATAAGACCAGTTGTGAAATTATCTGCCTTCCCCGCCAACGCGCTTTCGGCAGCTTTTATCTTCTCGCTGGTTTGAACGAAAGGGCTGTCGAAAAAGCTTAGCACGTCTTTCTGCCGCGAAAAACTGTCTGCGCAAACCTCAAGCTCGCTGAAAAGCAGCTGGATTTTGCCGTTTTCCTCTGCTATTTCAAAGAAAGGCTTGGCGTAAATCTCTGCTGTTGCTGAAAAATCCTTCATACAAGACCGCCGTTTCAGCTGTTTCCGGAGATATAAGACTTCTTAAATTCATCCACGGCCTGATCAATAAGCTGCTTATTGTCTTCCGGCGTAATCACTCTTCCGATAATCCTGCTTCCAAGCGAGCAGACAATCGTGCCGGCCTCATCCACAAACGAACCCTTTGCAGATTCCGCAGCTTTTTTGGCATCTTCTCTTGCCCTTGCCTTGATCTCGTCCGCTTCAGACATAGCCTTGGAAAGGATCTCCTGACTTTTCTTTTCAGCCTCGCTAATATGTTTCTGAGCGGCCTTTTTGCCATCTTTCTCTGCGTTTTCAAGTTTGCTTTGATACTGCTCAAGCTTCTGGCCGGCCTCTTTTTTCATCTCTTCGGCGCTGTTTATCTCGCCGCTGATATGGTCTTCACGGGCCTTCAGCCCTGCGAGCATAGGCTTCCATACAAATTTCCCGAGCATAAATACCAGCACAGCGAACCATACAAGCGTCCAGATGGATTCGCTGAGGTATCCGCTGAAGATATTAACCTTCTCGGATTCGCCTTCTGCCCCGCCAGCTGCTGTCTCAGAAGCCAGCAGTACAGCATTCACGGAAAAACAGAGAAGCAGGTATCTGATTTTTTCGAATAAAGCCAATTTTGCAGCCCCTTTTTAATCTTACATAAAGAAAAGAGGAAGCAGGCAGATAATAAGCCCGATAAGAGTAACGCCTTCAATCAGTGATGCTGCAATGAGCATACACGTGAAGATTCTGCCTCCGGCTTCCGGCTGTCTTGCAATAGCTTCGGTAGCCCTGCCGGCAAGATTCCCAATGCCGAGCCCTGCGCCGATTACTATAAGCCCGCAGCCCAGAAGGCCGCCAAGCATTACAATACCCTTATCGTCAATATCAATGTTGACTGTGGAGAGTATTGCCGGCAAAACTGTAAGTAGTTTTGTCATCACTTAGTTCCTTTCAATATTAGTGGTCCTGATGGATTGCCATTCCAATGTAAATAGTAGTAAGAAAAGCGAATATGTACGCCTGCAAGAACGCAACGAACAGCTCCAGCATACTTATCAAAGCTGCGAAAGAGATTGAAACTGTTGCCGCGAGTATATTCTTGAAAAAGAAGATGAATCCGAGTATTACAGCGAGCATCATATGTCCTGCAAAGAGGTTCGCAAAAAGCCTCACAGCAAGCGAAAACATCCTGATGAATGAACTCAGCACCTCAAGCAGGAATATAAGCGGATATATAGGCCCGGGCACTTTAGGGCAGAAATTGCGAATGTAGTTGCCAACGCCGTTTTCGAGGATTCCCGCTGCATGGAAAAATATGAAAGAGAAAAGTGCAAGAGCACCTGTAACGAATATATTGCCGGTAGCAGCACCGACTATGTGGTTCTTCTCGCCTGTAAATATATATATAATCTTATCAAGAGGTATCATCCCCAGAAGATTCATCGAGAGAATAAAGAAAAACAGTGTCCATATAACAGGTACGTATTTGTCTGTCTGCTCCTTGAGAAAAGGCCTTACAACT
This sequence comes from Sedimentisphaera salicampi, assembly GCF_002117005.1. Lineage (NCBI taxonomy): Bacteria > Pseudomonadati > Planctomycetota > Phycisphaerae > Sedimentisphaerales > Sedimentisphaeraceae > Sedimentisphaera > Sedimentisphaera salicampi. Next base: position 655,551 of record NZ_CP021023.1, on the reverse strand, counting down.
TCATTGCGGAAGAATACGCAGATTGTTTCGATTGCGTTGCCGAATCCATGCCTTACCAGCCGCACTTTCCGGCAGCTCAGCGGCAGAACAATAAGCAAAACAGAGGCAGCTAGCGCCACCATAACCATATGATTAGTGAAAACGAACCCGCCGAAGCTGAAGAGCTTCTTAGAGAGCACCTCTTCGAGGGGATTCATTGTCGCTAATGCAAATTTCATTTTCTTCCTTTTCAAATGGGTTTTCAGGGGCAAAATTTAGCCGCCTGATACGCTTTACGCACTTAAATGTCTCGAACGCCAAAAACATTATATACAGCAATCCTACCCAGAAGATAAAGTAAAGTTTATGTTCGATTACAAAAAGCGAAAGTATAACCGCACCGCCCAATATTAGCAAGAGGCGAATGAAAAATCCGATGAGAAAAAGCGTGAGAAAGAAACCTGTTTTCTTCGGTCTTGCTATCCAGATGGGAATCTGCGATATAATAATGCACCCTGAAACAAGCCCAAGGGCGTAGAGGTATTCAGTTTCTGTCCCGCCCTTAAACTGCTCGCTGACGCGGTAGAATACAGCAAGCAAAGCTGCAATCAATGCTAATTTGACAAGATTAAGCGGGGATAAGATGTTTGGTAAGCTGTTCAATATTAAGGAAAATCCTTTTTCTAATGTATATCAGACTGCAATGCCTGCTCAAGGTCTATATATTGATAATCAAGCCCGTGTTTATCGCAGATTTCTCGAAATCTCTTAACTGCAAACTCGCTTATCTCAGACTGAAGCTCTTCGCTCATCATACAGTTGAAGACACGGCATCCTGCAAAACGGTACTTATGTACGCTGCATTTGCTGTCTTTAAGGTACGGGCATTTTCCGTTTACTAGTTCAGTCTTAGCCGGCACATAATGCCTGAAATACATGATCTCAGGCGTAGAAACATACAGCCTGTGTCCGAATCTTGCGAAATTGCAGCAGCTCCCGCATTGCCTGCAGGGCGGGATATTTTCGCTGGAGAGCCTCCGTTCGATCGAGGCGTACACCTTTACAACCTCCTCTAATACCTTACGCTTATCTGTCATACAGCAATCCCCTCGTTGTTTCGTATGCTTTCAATCTCTTCGAAGGTGTAAAGACGCCCGCGGTTGATTCCCGGGCACCTTTTTGCCGCGAGATTCCATGTCTCAGGGCTCTCGAGATTGCAGTCCCAGAATGGCCATGTCCGGCATTGAAGCGGGCGAACGCTGTATATACTGCAGCCGTTTTTGGTGAGAAATTCACAGTCTTTTGTGAGCTCGTCTTCCAGAAGGCTCATACCTCCCTGTGCCTTGCGGGAATGGAATTTCTTAACCTTATCAAAGCTTTTGCCAAGCTTCTCAGCTATTTTGGCAAGCTCCTCTTCGCTTACCCATACGTAACCTTCACCCGGCCCCGAGCAGCAGTTTCTGCATTGCATGCATTCAAAGTGCAGACCCGCCGCATACCAAGGATAATTGCTCATTTCTTATGCTCCCCGCCGGCTTACCGACGCATTACTGTATAATTTGACCCGACCGCCTGAAAGATTATACCACATTAAATCCCGATTTTCAATTCTTGTAACCCCGAGCTTGAGATAATCTCCAGATGACGCAGATTACACAGGATTTTATCGTTTTTTACGGAGCCATCCCGCCGCATGCAGTAAGCGGGAAATCTTCTCGCCACTTGCCAAAATATCTCCGTGTAATATGCGGATTAGATTTATCTGCCTCTCTTCGTAGCCTCCAAAACCGTTCGCCAAGCGGCGAGTTTTTTTTCGTATGGTATTGATGCGTTTGCGGGGCTTGTTGAGGGCAGGGTGATTTGCTCAATTCTTTGGGTTTGAGGGAATTTGCAGGCTGCGAGTTTCCTGAAAAGTTCTGCTGCTTTCCGGCCGTTAAAAAAGATGCTATGGATATTCGGAGCAGCTCTCAGAAGGCAGTCAAAATCATTCGGCTGTGCATTTTTGATATTGTTATCGAGGCTGCCTTCCCGTAAGCAGCTCCGGGCAGCATCCCACAAAGCCACGCCGCTGCTTTTGAGCTTTTCAAGCCTGTCTTGGTATGAAAGCTCCCTGCCAGCACCAAAAAACTCACCCATAAAGTGCCAAAACAGGTTTTGCGGGTGGGCATAATACTGCTGCTGCCTGAGCGATTCGCCTCCAGGCATAGACCCGAGAATAAGAACTCGGCTGCGGGCGTCTGCCGAGAACGGAAAGCTTCGAAGGGTGTATTCAGCGATTCTTTGCTTTGTGCTGCTTGATTTGCAATCCATCTGCCTAACTTATGAATCCCTGCCGGGCAGTTTGCACGTTCCTATCCAGTACTTCTCGAGCGTTGAGATCACTTCCAGAAATCCCTTCAGCGAAACCGGTTTTTTAATGTATCCGGCGGCCTGAAGCTTATAGCTCTCAACTATATCTATATCCGAGTCGGAAGTGGTGAGCACAACTACCGGAATATCATTAAATTCCTCCATATTTTTGAAATGCTTCAAGAAGGCCTTCCCACCCATACCGGGCATATTCAAATCGAGGATGATAAGATCCGGCCGGATGAAATTTTTGTCTTCATTTGCTGCTTTGAAATACTCCACAGCCTCCTCGCCGGTATCTGCTGTTACAACCTGCGAATCAATCTCCTTCATCTGCAAAGACTTGCTGAAAAGCTTCTGATCGCCCGGATTGTCTTCTACAAGCAGGATTGTTGTATTAATTTTTCCGGCTTCTGCCATTTCACTTCTCCAAATGTTACCATTGCTTTTTCTAAAGTCCCTATTTTCGCTAAATCTCGCATGAGGGCAAGTAGAATTACTAACTGAAGTACGTTTGTTTTTGTGAAATGTGCTTTTCAGGCTTATTTTCCGCCGATTTTGTACTCTTTCGGCGGCTGAACACCTCTTAGATGCTCGGTGAAGTAATCCCATCTCCGGCGTTCATAATACAGTTCAGGGCAGCCGTGGCCGGAATTAACTGCCGCTATGAGGTCGAAGTCTTTATTCGCTTTAATCAGAGCCTCAGCGAGTTGTAAGCTTGCGCTTATATGCACGTTTTTATCCATATCCCCGTGAATCAGCAGCAAATCGCCTTCAAGATTTTCCGCTGCTGTTACGTTGGACTGTGCCTTGTAATGCCCTTCATCCGGATAGCCCATCCATGCCTCTGTCCACCAGGCTTTGTCGTTGCGGTGGTCGTGATTTCCGGATACCGCTACTGCGGCGGAGTAAAATTTCGGCCTGATAAGAAGGGATCTTGCCGCATCGTACCCGCCGGCGCTCCCGCCGAAACACCCCACCTTCGAGGCATCAATGCAGGGGTATTTTTCCGCCATATGCTTTATTGCGGCTATACGGTCGTCAATGCCGCTCCCGCCCAGATTCTTGTAAGAGTAGTCGTGGAATTTTTTGCTCCTGCAGCCTGTTCCGCGCGGGTCAACCCGAATCACAGCAAAACCCAGCTTCGTGTAAACCTCTTCCCAGCACCATGGGCGGAAATGTTTCCTTGTATAGTAGCTGTGCGGCCCGGTATAAACGTGCTCCAGCACCGGATAGGCCTTCTTGGGGTCTTTATCTTTGGGCAGAAAGAGATTTCCGTAGATATCAGTTTCCCCGTTTGCCGCTTTTGTCTTGAATTTGATTGGAGGCTCCCAGCCGGTTTCAAGCAGCTTGCTGGTATCTGCCTTTTCGAGCCCCAAGACTTTTTCTCCGTCCATATTCCGCAGGCAGATTTCTGGAGGATTTTGCACAGTGCTTGATGAATCAATGAAAAATTTGTGCTGAGGCCCGAACTTCACCTTATGATTTCCCGGCTTGGGCGTCAGCTGCTTCATTCCCTTCCCGTCCAGGTCCACTTTGTATATGTACCTGTAATACGGATCGCCCTCTTCGTGCGCCGCTGCCCCTACTACTGCAAAACGCTCCTTTTCATTCACGAAGTAGATTTTCTTCGTGAAAAAAGGGGCAGGGGTGAGAAGGGTAACCTCGCCGGAGTTTCTGCTTACGCTGTAAAGCTGATTCCAGCCGTTCTGCTCGCTTGTCCAAAGGATTTCCGCTTTAGTTTTGAGCTTGTAAACCTGCCGGTACATCGGCGGCAGGGTGGTATCTGTCTTCTCAGAGATGATTATTCGGGGCTCAGCGGTTTCTGCATTTACCTCAATGTACCTTGCCTCTTTATAGCCTCTTGCCCTCCAGAGATAGGTGAAAGTTTCTGAATTCCTGTCCCAGTTTATCCCCGCTGCGCCGCCGTAGTAGAGCCTGTAAACAGGTTTAACGCTGCATTTTTTCGCTGTTTTTTCGGAGGGGCAGAATACATAAGGGCTGCATTCCGGAACGTTTTCATCCGCTCCCATCGGATACACAAACGAATAGAGCTCAGGCCTCGCTGAATCCTTAGGGGCATTCTTAACTATGTGCAGCCAGCCGCAGTCTTCAAGATTTACCCTGTAGCAGGCGAAATATTTGGAATCGGGGCTCCAGCTGCCGGTAAAATTTGTTTTTATTGCTTCCCCGCCTCTTAGAAAATCTTCATCCGTGATTTTTTGAGGAGCAGGAACGCTTGAGGCGTATGCATTGAGAAGCTTTCCATCTTCGCTGGCGGCGAATTTTTCCCCCGTTTCCATATTTTCGAACCAGAGATTGTGATTCCTCCTGAACGCCCGCCACTTGCCGTTTGGAGAAACCTTTCCTGCCGATTTGCGGTGTTTCTTCTTTGTATTCTTCTGTTTCTGTTCCGCCTTGTTATCTTCGCTCTCAACCTTTTTCAGAACGGAAGTCTCAAGGTTGTAGGCGAACTTTTCGCCCTCAGCCCTGAAGCTTATCTGCTTGAAGTCCTTGGAAAGCGAAATCTGGTTGAAGGGAAGTTTGAGAGGTGAATATTCCTTGCCTGTTTCTTTGCTGAGCTTCTCAGCGAGGTCTTTATGGTTGAAGGCCTTCTTTCGGAGCTCCTTATCAGGACGCACCAAGATATATTCATTTCCATCAGGCAGATTCCTTTTATACCAGAAATTACTTGTCCCGCGTATCCAGTTAGGATTCACCGAATCTGTGAAAGAAAGCCCTCTGTTGCGTTTAGTAATGCTTTCATCCGCCTTTTTGTACATTTCAAGAACATCGCCTGCGATGCAGACAGCCGTCAGCAAAAGCAGGAAATTAAAAATTATTCTCATAAAAGATACCTTAAAAGAGTGTTGTAAATTGCGGTAAACAGAAACTAAATGCTTTATTGTGATATAGAAAGGCGAATTCTACAGCTATTCAGCGAAAAGTAAAGAAGTGTGATTGCTGAGTTGTTTGAATTTAATAGGACAGCTGCCATTTTATTATACAAAAAACGTGTGCGACAATATTGGCAAAGCTTTTTAAAGCCGAATCTATCCGCGTGTTCTTAGTGGCTGAAAAATATATCTCTCCGTTTCCTCCGATAGCTCTCCGCCGAAGGCGGAGAGAAATCGGAGCAATCGGAGGGAGGCAAGAAATTAGACAGGATTAACAAGATTTACAGGATGAGATAAAGATAGTGGCCTGTGGCTCGTGGCAAGCAGCTCCTGGCAAAATCATTAGCGAGAAATTAGTGCCGATTAGCGGCTTAAAATCTTTCTCATATTCAATAATCCTGTAGATCCTGTAAATCCTGTCTAAAAAAATAAAACTTCGTCTCCTCCAAATCATTAGCGAAAAATTAGTGGGGATCAGTGGCTAATAAATCTCGCATTAAAAAAACCTTAGTGAATCTTAGAGTTGCTCAGTGGCTGAAATATCTCAGCGCAGATTAGTGGCTGCCTCTCATATTCAATAATCCTGTAGATCCTTGCCCCGCAGCCAAAGCGGTTCGGGGCTGTAAATCCTGTCTAAAAAATAAAACTCCGTCTCCTCCAAATCATTAGCGAAAAATTAGCGGGGATTAGTGGCTAAAAACCCCTCTCTGCCTTTTCCTTATTAAATATTTATCCTGTGAATCCTGTAAATCCTGTCAAAAAAAATAAAAAAATCGGCGAAAATTTTATTTTTACCCTTGAATCAAACCTCTTATCCGCTATTTTAGATTTATATAAACACAATACGGTTGGCAAATGAAATTTCAATAATATTTATGAGGAGAAAAATGAATACTTTTAGGCTTCCCATTCTCGCAGCGATGTTTGCAGCAAGCTTTGCTTTCGCCTTCTCAGGCGGCGACGGCAGTGCAAGCAATCCCTACCAGATTTCCACCCCCGACCACCTTGAAGCGGTGAACGACGACCTCTCAGCCCATTACGTCCTGACGAATGACATCGACCTCTCCGGCAGAACATACGACAGCGCTGTTATCGCTCCTGATACTGATTACAGCGACAATGGTTCATATGAACCTATATTTACTGGCACTCCCTTTTCCGGCTCATTTGACGGGGCTGGCTATAAGATTTTGAATCTCACCGTTGACACATCAGATTTAACAGATGACAATATCGGATATCTCTCCCTTTTGGGAAAAATAGATGGCGGCGATGTTCGCAATCTTGGAGTTGAAAATGTCCAGATTATTGGCGGCAATGATTCAGGAGGTCTCGGAGGCCTGTGCGGATATAATGAAGAAGGCACAATCGAGAACTGCTATGCGACCGGCTCTGTTTCGGGAGATAAACGTGTCGGCGGCCTGTGCGGATATAATGGCGGCACAATCACAAACTGCTTTGCGGAAGGCTCTGTTTCGGGAGATGAACGTCTCGGCGGCCTGTGCGGAGATAATGATGGCGGCACAATCGAGAACTGCTATGCGACCGGCTCCGTTTCCGGAGATGATTATCTCGGCGGCCTGTGCGGAGATAATGATGGCGGCACAATCGAGAACTGCTATGCGACCGGCTCCGTTTCCGGAGATGATTATCTCGGCGGCCTGTGCGGATATAATGATCACGGAACAATCACGAACTGCTATGCCACCAGCGATGTTTCAGGGAACAATAATTCATATCGTCTTGGCGGCCTGTGCGGAATAAATCTAGGAGGCACAATCCAGAACTGTTATTCCACGGGCTCTGTTTCAGGCGGCAATGATTCTTATTATCTCGGCGGCCTGTGCGGAAAGATTGAAGGAGGCAAAATTACAAACTGCTATGCGACAGGCTCCGTTTCCGGAGATGGTTATCTCGGCGGTTTGTGCGGATATAACAGAGATGCTACAATCGAAAACTGCTATGCTACTGGCTCTGTTTCAGGCGGCGATGATGCTGATTATCTCGGCGGTTTCTGCGGCGAAAACTCGGGAACAATCAAACACTGCTACTCTACCTCTTGGGTAGGGGCTGGCAATAATTCCCATGGTGGATTTTGTGGTAGAAAGATATACAGCACAGAATCGGAGTGTTTCTGGGATATTGAAACATCAATGATGGATATCGGGTATGGCAAAATCAACGGATTAGACGGCACCGACGATATCTACTGGATTTTGCTCAATATGGAGGAATTTCCGGGCGTTCGAGGCAAAACCACCGCTCAAATGCAGGATATAAACACGTTCCTCGATGCCGGCTGGGATTTTGCAGGCGAGAGCGCAAACGGCGATGAGGATATCTGGGTTATGCAGGAAAACGGATACCCCAAGCTCGCCGGCAATGCAGGCAGCACCACGGGGAGCAATCCTGCCGATATGAACGAAGACGGCATTGTTGATATTCTCGATTTTGCGGTATTCTCGGAGAACTGGCTTATTGCGGAGTGAGGGGATTTGGCTGGGCAGAGAGCCTCTCCTTCTCCGCCGCAGGCGGACTAATCTCTGATTTAAAAGAGAGTTATACCGAGCCTGTCCGCCGAAGGCGGAGAGGAAGCGGAGACAGCGGAGAGGATGTGATAAATTAGACAGGATTAACAAGATTTACAGGATGAGATAAAGATTTCATATTAATTTTAAATTGGCTTTCTCCATCAAAAAAACTTATCTTAAATCATTAGTGAAAAATTAGCGGGGATTAGCGGTTGAAAATTTCGCATTAAAAAACCTTAGTGAATCTTAGAGCTTCTCAGTGGCTGAAATATCTCAGTTCTGCTTAGCGGCTGAAATGTTTTGCTTGAAAGTTTGTTTTTGACAGAAGACTCAGATTGCCTTACAATTACAATGCCGGAATTATGGGATCACTTAAAAATGATTCCATAAATTTAATCGAACAAACAGCGGGGCGGTGCGAAAAGGGTTACTAAAAGTAACAAAAAGCCGATTGCTTGTTTGTTCGCTGTTATACTTGCGGAGAACAGCTATGCGTTCGGGTTTTAAAAAATACTATGCCCAGCAGCGTTCGAAGAATGCGAATGCTGAAGAAGGCCACTTTCTGACAATCTCGCGGGAATACGGCTGCTGCGGAATTGACCTTGCAGAAAAGGTGGTTGATTTAATTGAGCAGAGGTGCTCGGTTAATTGGAAAATATACCACAAAGACCTTCTTCAAAGGCTTGCCAAGGAAGCAGGCGTGGATTTTGAGACAATCGAAAAACAGAGACTGGCAAAGCCCGGGATAGTAAATGAATTTTTGAGCAATCTCAAACAGACAAATATCCCGGACGGATACGAGATTCGCAAGCGTGTTGCCTTTATGGTGAGAGATATTGCCGGAAAGGGGAATGCAGTGATCGTCGGGCAGGGCGGAGCTGCCGCTACAGGCGATATGGCCGGTGGACTGAACGTACGCGTGGAGGCCCCGAGGCAGTGGCGGGTTTTAAGAGTCCGCAATCAGGAAGGACTGAGCGATAAAGAAGCTGAAAAAAGGCTTGATGAACTGGAAAAGTCTAGAATACATCTGCACAGGGCTTACGAGGCGATGTGCCCAAGGCGGCCTGCTTTTCATCTGCTGTTCGATAACAGCAGGTTTACAGCAGAGCAGATATCAGAACAGATATTTTACGCCATGAAGCTTTGCGGGATGATTAAAATATAATGAGCTTTCTGATAAGCTTTTAATGTGAGGATATAGACAATGGAGCTCATAAAGAAAATCAAGGATGCTGAAAAGAAGGCTGAAGAGATTGAATCAAAGGCAAGAGCCGATGCTGAGGCCGAAATGAAGAAGGCTGAATCTGAGCGTAAGAAAAAACTCAGTGATGCAGAGTCTTCAAGGAAGCAGAAGATTGATAAGGCTGTAAAAGATGCTCGCAGCGAAGGTTACGTTGAGGCGGATGCCATAGAAAAAAACTCCAAGTCTCAATGCAGTGAGCTGGAGAATGTGAGTCAGTCGAGCGTGGAGGCTGCTTCCGATATGATTGTAAATAGAGTTCTCTCAATGGCGGATAAGCAGGAGTAGAGGCTTATGGCCGTTGTAGATATGACAAAAATTTTGATTGCCTCGCACAAGAGTGAGGCAGACAAACTCCTCGCAGAGCTTCAGGAAACAGGGCTCCTTCATCTGCTCTCAAGCAAGGATTCTGCTGTATGCAGAAATTACGACCAGCTTGCCTGCAGAGCCGAAAAGCCGAGAAAGCTTGAGGAGAAGATAAGCGAGCTTCAGAAAGATATTAGTTTCCTTGAGGAGTTCAGCGAAACCCCCACATCTCTGATGCAGCCGAAAGTGCCTGTATCCAGAAAGCAGTATCGCGAAGTAGCTGAGAACAGCGAGCTTGAAGAGGCAGCAGAAAAGGTTAATTCAGCGAGAAAACAGATAGACAAGCTCAGGGCAGAAGATTACGAGCTCAAGCTCAAATACGATGATCTGGTGAAATGGAAGGATATTGATATCCCTCTTGATGAGCTTGAGAAATTTGAAAATGTAAAATTTTTCATCGGCACTCTTCCTCCCCGCAATTTCGGGACTGTACAGAAACAGCTTGAAGAATACGACGTTGTTTTGGATGTTGTATGCAGTGATAAAAAGTGCGTCAGGTTTGCTGCAGCAGCGGATAAATCGCAGGCGGCAGACGTGCAGAAAATCCTCAGAGCTTCGGAGTTTGAGGCATTCGTTCACACTGACTATCGAGGAACGATAGCCGAGAATCTTGAGTATATTGAACAGAAGAGAAGCACGATCTCAGACCGCATTAAGGCGGAGCGGAGAAAAGCCGAAGACCTAGCAGATAAAAATACAGATTTCCAGATCCTTCACGACTATCTTAGAAACAAGGCCGATGCTATGTATGCACGCTCAGATGCTCCCGGGTCTGATTCTGTAAGCTTTTTTGAGGGATGGATAAAGACAAATCAGCTTCATTGCCTTGATGCAATGCTCGAGAAGTTTGAAAGCACCGGCTACACAAAAATTGAGCCGGAAGAGGGCGAACAGGTGCCTGTGGCGATAGAGAATTCCAAGTGGGCAAGGCCTTTCGAGGCGATTCTCGGCCTCTACGGCAGCCCCCAATACAAAGACGTAGACCCAACAGCATTTATGGCACCGTTTTTCGCTGTGTTTTTCGGGCTATGTCTCACAGACGCCGCTTACGGCATAATTATGATTCTCGCCAGCGTTTTCTTTATCAAAAAATTCCAAGGCGATAAAAAATTCTTCAGAGCTCTGGCTATATGCTCTGTCTGCACGGTAGTTGCAGGTGCGATGACAGGCGGCTGGTTTGGAACTCTGATATACGATTTTGCGGTGAAAAATGATGTAGGCTGGCTCAGCGGTGCGATAGACAGTATGACGTGGTTCGATCCTCTCGTAGAACCGATGACATTCCTGTATCTCTCGCTTGCAATGGGCTACATCCAGCTTATGTTCGGCCTCGGCGTTGGCTGCTGGGATTATCTGCGAAAAGGAGATGTGGCAAGTGCAGTGATAAACAAGCTCTGCTGGATACTCCTTCTCAACGCCTTGATAATAATGGGCGGCTTCTCTGAAGCCATCAGCCCTGCGATGGGCAGCGTTCTTAAATGGATCACAATAGCTCTGCTTGCAGTGATAGGGCTGTTCAGCGTCCGTGAAGGCAGCTGGGTGGTTCGTATAGCAGGCGGCTTATTTGAGCTCTTCGGGCTCATTTTCTATCTCGGCGACCTGCTCAGCTATCTGAGGCTCATGGCCCTCGGTATGGCAACAGCAGGCGTTGCGATGGCAGTGAATATTATGGCAGAGACAACCAGCCAGACCCCGCTTATCGGATGGCTTGCAACTCTGCTGATACTCGTTATCGGGCATACTTTCAACCTCCTGCAGTCCGGGCTCGGGGCGTTTGTCCATACGCTCAGGCTTCAGTTTGTTGAATATTTCCCGAAATTTTTCTCAGGCGGAGGGATGGAGTTCTCTCCGTTCAGCAGAAATACAAGATACGTTCATATCGAAGAATATAAAAATTGAGTTTAAGCAATAGTTACTAAGGAAATTTAATTATGGAAGAAATGGTTAACAGTGGTGCAGCTCTAACAGGAACGGCTTTAGCGTTTTTGGGAATGGCCTGTGCGGTATTCTTCGGAGGTACAGGTTCAGCGATTGGTCTCAGCTTGGCAGGCAGGGCAGGTAACGGTGTGCTTACAGACAAGCCCGAAAGATACGGTACACAGATGCTTCTGGTAGTACTCCCGAGCTCTCAGGGGATTTACGGGCTTGTGGCAGCTCTGCTTACTCTGAAAAATATGAACGCCTTTACTCAAGGTGCTCAGATTTTCGAGCTGAGTATGACACAGGGCTGGATCGTACTCGCTGGTGGATTGGCCGTGGGGATTTCCTGCCTGTTCAGTGGAATTTTCCAGGGGAAGGTGTGTGCAGCCGGTATTCTTATGGCTGCTAAACGTCCGGAAATGGCTACTAAGGCCGGTGTTATGTATGGTATTTTTGTTGAGCTGTATGCTCTCTTCGGATTCCTCGCATGGTTCTTGATTGTGAATAACGGTATCGACTGGGCATCTTTTGCGGGCTAAAGCCGACAGGAAGACCAAATGAATACAGAACAGGTTGTAAATAAAATTATCTCTGAGGCAGAGAAGAATGCCGAAGAGATCAAAGCTGAAAACGATAAGAAAATATTCGCTTATAATCAGAAAACCGATGAGCTTGTTCAGCACCATGAGCAGCATTCCGATGAGCTGGCGCAGAAAGCCGGCGAAGAGGAAAAGCGAAGAATACTCGCTACTGCACGTATGAAGAGCAGAACGGAGATTTTGAGCAAAAAGCAGCAGATCGTTTCCAAGCTTAATGATCGCGTTCATGATAAGATGGAAAACCTAAGCAAAGAGCAGTTTCAAAAGCTCTATGCAGGGCTTATTAAAAAGAACGCTGTCAACGGGGATGAAGTTATTTTCCCTGGAAGCGAGGAAAAGCTCGTTGATGAGGATTTTGTTAATTCCATCAATAAAGATGCAGGGCTAAAGCTTACTCTCGCAGAAGAGAAGGCTTCTTTCAAGAGAGGCGTTTCTCTTTCAAGCGGTCAGGTGAGCATCAATCTCTCATTCGAGGTGCTGGTGGAAATGGCTCAGTCGGAGCTTGAAGGCGAAATACACTCTCAGCTTTTTACTGAATAAAGGATTATCCAGCAGATGCAGGAAATATACGAAATAATCCAAACGCCCAGAGCGGGCAAAGAGAATTGGGATTACGCCTATCATGCAGGTCTCGTGCGGGCAATGCAGACAAAACTTCTGCCCCTTAATGTATTTGCTGATATGGCTTCCGCTGGAAGCTATAAAGAAGCAATAGAATGCACGGCCGGCAGTGATTACGGTTTCCAGCCCGATGAGCCTATTGAGAGGATATACAGCATCCTTGCAGATGCGAGGAACGAGCTGAAATCCTTTTTCAAAGATATGGCCTCGGGCAGCCCGATAGCCTCTCTGCCGGAGGTTGAAGCGGATATGTCTAACCTGAGGCTCGCGGTGAGGCGGTTTGCCGCCGAAAGACCCATAGGCGAGGACTACTCCAATGCCGGCACAGTGCCGCCTGAGCAGTTTGAGAGTATTTTCGAAAGCGACGACTACAGCGACCTTCCATCCCATTTCAGGCAGGCCGCAGAAGAATCAGTACTCGAATATTACGCCACCAAAGACCTGCGTTCAATTGATTATGCCATAGACAGAATCGAGTTTCAGTGGCATAAGAAGCTGGCGCAAGACGCAAAGCTCGTTTACCTCTCAGACCTTACCGCAGCGCGAATCGACCTTACCAATATCGGGATGGTTATTCGTTCAAAATTTGCAGGCAGCGAAGAGGAGCCGCCGTTTATAGCGGGCGGCTTTGTCGATATCGACAAGCTCAAAGGAGCAATGTTCCAGAGCTTTGATGTGTTCGATCAGATCTTCTATTCCACTGATTACGAGCCGATGATTGTATCCAGCGTGGATTATCTCAACAATAACAGCTCGTTTGTGCGGTTTGAGGCTCTTTGCGAACGTCATCTGCAGCGATGCTGCGATGTGGCTGATTATATAGCCGCAGGGCTCCAGCCCCTTATTGCCTACTACTACAGAAAGATTATTGAGCTCAGATGGCTGCGGATCGTGATAACCGCAAAGAAAAACGGGCTTTCAAAGCAGTTTATTTCAGACAGATTGGGGGTTTGATGCAGGGTAAGGCAGCAGTACTGGGAAGTTCGGATTTTGTAATGCCGTTTTCTGCGCTTGGGCTTGATACCCATCCAGTCCATGAGGATGACGATGTGTCTCAGGCAGCGGAAAATATGCTTACAGAAAACTACAGCCTGATTGTGGTATCCGAGGATATCGCACATAAGGCAAACGAGGTTTTCGAAAAGAAAAATGCAGAAGCAACGCCCTGCGTGCTTGTTCTTCCGTTTGTTTCGGAATCTGAGGGGTTTGCGATGGAATCTCTCGGAAAGGTGCTCAAGCTCGCAACGGGAATCGATATACTGAAGAATGGATAAGTGCTTACGCCTGCTGGAAGCGGGCATTTTTGTAAAGCAGTTTAGGAAATAGAAATGACAGAACTTGGACAGGGTAGAGTTATCAAAGTTGCCGGACCGGTGGTTACCGCTGAAGGTATGACCGGGGCAAAAATGTACGACGTTGTCAGGGTTGGCGAGGCCAACCTCATAGGCGAGATCGTAGAACTGCATGCCGGCAGGGCAAACGTGCAGGTTTACGAGGATACTGTCGGGGTAGGCCCGGGCGAACCTGTAGTAAATACAGGCAGTCCGCTGAGTGTTGAGCTTGGCCCTGGGCTTATTACGAACATTTATGATGGTATCCAGCGTCCGCTGAGAGACCTCTATGAAACCGAAGGAGCATTCATACAGAGGGGAAATGACACCCCCGGGCTCGACCGTGAAACAAAATGGCAGTTTGATGCCTCAATGAATGAAGGCGATGATGTCTCTCAAGGGGATATTATAGGAACTGTTCAGGAAAGCTCCCTGCTCGAACATAAGATTATGGTGCCTCAGGGTGTCAGCGGCAAGCTCGAAAGCGTAAGCTCCGGTGAGTACACCGTTACCGATACTGTCGCACAGGTTAAAACCGAATCCGGCAAAACGGTAAATATAACGCTGATGCAGGAATGCCCGGTACGTTCTCCCCGAAAGAGCCGCCAGAGACTCACGCCGGACAGGGTGATGGTTTCAGGGCAGCGGGTGATTGATACGTTCTTCCCGATCGGTGTAGGCGGTACGGCCTGCGTTCCCGGCCCGTTCGGTACGGGCAAAACCGTTGTGCAGCATCAGCTTGCCAAATGGATTGATGCTGAGGTTGTGGTTTATGTAGGCTGCGGCGAGCGCGGCAACGAAATGACAGACGTGCTCACTGAATTCCCTGAGCTGAAAGATCCGAAATCCGGAAAGCCCCTTATGGAGCGTGTTGTGCTGATTGCCAACACTTCCGATATGCCTGTAGCAGCGAGAGAGGCTTCGGTTTACACCGGAATTACAATTGCTGAATATTTCCGTGATATGGGCTATAAAGTTGCCCTTATGGCAGACAGCACGAGCCGCTGGGCTGAGGCGATGAGAGAAATTTCAACCCGTCTTGAGGAAATGCCCGCAGAAGAGGGCTATCCCGCATATCTCGGTTCAAGGATTGCTTCATTTTATGAGCGAGCAGGGCGGATTCAGTGTCTTGGAAGCCCGGATAGAGAAGGCGCACTGTCAATTATCGGAGCTGTAAGTCCTCCTGGCGGCGACCTCTCAGATTCGGTTGTGCAGGCAACTCTTCACGTGGTTAAGGTGTTCTGGTCATTGCAGTCCAGCCTTGCCCAGCAGAGGCACTTCCCGGCAATCGACTGGCTGACCAGCTACTCGTTTTACAAAGAGTATCTCGGCAAGAGCTTTGATGATGAGCAGGTGGCAGAAGAGATGATGGAAATGATAAATACCTTTATGTCTCTGCTTGAGAAAGAAGCCGGACTCCTTGAGATTGTAAGGCTCGTTGGTGCTGAGGCGATCAGCTCGGCAGACAGAGTTTCACTTGAAACAGCTAAAACTGTCCGTGAAGACTTCCTCCACCAAAATGCCTTCCACAGCGTTGATACATACACCTCCCTTGAGAAGCAGTATGAAATGCTCAAAACCATCCTTCACCTGCATAACGTTTCCCTTGAGGCGGTCAATTCAGGTGCCGATATAGATGAGATCGTTGCTGCGGAAGTGAAGGAAGATATTGCAAGAAGCAAATATACGCCGGAAGATGAGCTCGATAAGTTTGCTCAGATTCGTAATAAAATTGATGAACAGGTTGGCTCTTTGAAGAAGGAGCAGGTGAATGCTTAAAGAATATAAAACAGTATCCAGTATTGCAGGCCCGCTGATGGTCGTCGAGGGTGTCGAAGACGCAAAGTACGGCCATATTGTTGATATAGAGCTTGGAGACGGCTCTATGAGGCATGGGCAGATCCTGCAGGTTGACGGCAAGAAAGTGCTAGTGCAGGTTTTCGAAGGCACAGAAGGCATTGATATTGATGAATCGAAAGTTCGTCCTCTGGGCAAGCCCCTTGAGCTGGGCGTATCACCCGATATCCTCGGAAGGGTTTTCACAGGTATCGGTGTACCGTCCGATGACGGGCCTGATATAATCCCCGAAAAAAGGCTCAATATTAACGGCAGTCCGATCAATCCATACAGCCGCGATTATCCTAACGAGTTTATTCAGACGGGAATCTCAACCATCGACGGGCTCAATCCGCTTGTGCGCGGCCAGAAGCTGCCGGTATTCTCCGGTTCCGGCCTTCCGCACGATGAGCTCACCGCCCAGCTTGCAAGACAGGCTACTGTATTAGGCGATGATGAGCAGTTTGCGGTTGTATTTGCAGCGATGGGTATTACGTTTGAAGCCGCTCAGTTCTTCATTAAAGACCTAACAGACACCGGAGCGATTGAGCGTGCTGCACTGTTTATCAATCTCGCCAACGACCCGGCTATCGAAAGAATTTCCACGCCGCGTGTTGCACTGACTGCCGCTGAGTATCTCGCTTTCGACAGGGGGATGCAGGTGCTTGTAATCCTAAACGATATGACAAACTACTGCGAAGCACTTCGTCAGATTAGTGCTTCAAGGCTCGAGGTGCCCGGAAGAAGGGGCTACCCGGGATATCTCTATACAGACCTTGCAACGATTTACGAACGTGCCGGCAGGGTTAAGGGCAATCAGGGCTCTATTACTATGGTGCCTGTGCTTACAATGCCCGAGGACGATAAAACTCACCCCGTTCCCGACCTTACAGGCTATATTACCGAAGGGCAGATTATTATGTCCCGCTCGCTTTACAGGAACAATGTTACACCGCCTGTGGATGTAATGCCAAGCCTCTCAAGGCTGAAGGACAAGGGTATTGGCGAAGGCAAAACGCGAGACGACCACGCAGACGTTTACAACCAGCTTTACGCAGCCTATGCAAGAGGTAAGGAAGCTCAGGAGCTTGCTACAATCCTCGGTGAGGCAGCTTTGAGCGAAGAGGATCAGAAGTATATGAAGTTTGCAAATGAGTTTGAGGCCAGATACATCAAACAGGGCTATCGCGAAAACCGCTCTGTCTATGAAACCCTTGATCTCGGGTGGGAGCTTCTGACTATGTTCGAGGATGCAGAGCTCAAGCGTATTGATAAAGAGCTTATCGATAAGTATATGCCTAAGTTCAGGTCTTCAGCAGGGCAGAATTCAGAATAACACTAAATTTAATCGGCAGAGCAAATGCAGGCAAATGTCAGTGCTACAAGAATGGAGATGCTCAGGCTTCGAAGGAAGGTTGAGCTTGCAGAAAGAGGCCATAAGCTTTTAAGTCAAAAGCGTGATGAGCTTTCAAGGCAGCTTGTGCAGATTTCACGCGGGATCGCTCCGCTTCGAAAAGAAGTGGAAAAGGCCCTGAACAATACTTCAAGGCGGTTTATGCTCGCAAGAGCTTCCATGGAGCCTGAAGATGTGGCAGCGGCTCTGGAAGTTCCTGTGAAAAAATTCAACCTTGCTGTGCAGTTTGCCAGCATAATGAATGTTAGAGTTCCTTCTCTTGAGAAGAAGCTTGAGGGGGATGTCATATGCTATGGATATGCAAAAACAAGCCCTGAGCTGGATGCCGCTTTGTATTCACTTGAGAAGGTCTTTGATATGATTATTGAGCTTGCCGAGAAGGAAAAACAGGCATACCTGCTCGCTACAGATCTCCAGAAGACAAGGCGGAGAGTGAACGTTCTTGAACACGTGGTTATCCCTGAGACCAAAGACACAATCAAGTATATAGCATCAAGGCTGAGTGAAAACGAACGAGACAATACCAGCAGACTTATGATTATCGCTGATATCATCAGGGGTGATCAATAGGTCTTTTGCAAGGTTTTCAGAATGAGTGGTTTTTGCCTGCGGCTTAATATCTTCAAATTTGCAGGAACAATTCAGCTTTTTTCAGTTTTTTTGAAAAAAAGCATTGATTGCTGTATTTTCAGTATAGAGCAAGCTTTTTACTACTTTACTGGAGATACTGAATATGAAATACGCATCGGCGTTTCTGTTTGCAGTTTTCCTTTCTGCTGCCTCCTTAGGGCAGTGGGACACAGCCTTAGACCACGACGGCAACGAGATTATTGATCTGTCCGATTTGTCCTATTTCGCGCAGCACTGGCTCGAAACCTCTGATGTAGAAGTTCCTTCTGTTTGGGGTTTGAGCGAAGTCGAGGCTGAGGAAGCGATATTTTCTGCCGGCCTTTCCGTGGGATCGCTTACCCAGCAGCACAGCCTTTCATTCCCTCAAGATACGGTTATAAGTCAGTATCCGGCAGCGGGAGAGAGTGTCCCTTACGGCTCTGGTGTGAATCTAACGGTATCATTTACTCAGGATGGATTCAGCGGTATGTCTTGGGTGTATATTGATGAAGCTGAATTAGTTGGCTATATGAGCAAATACGAAACCACCAACGCCCAATACTGCAAATTTCTAAGCGATGCCCTTGATGCCCGAAAAATAGAAGTGCGAAAAGACGGGATTTACGGCGTTCGAGGTGAGTATAACGGCCAGCTTTACTATGATATAGATGATCCGCACGCCCAGATCTCTTTCTCAGACGGCTATTTTCACGTAGAATCCCGCAGCGGATATGATATGAACAGTCATCCTGTGGTTGAGGTGAGCTGGTTTGGAGCGAAGGCATTCTGCGATTTTTACAGCTATGTGCTTCCCAGTGAAGCCCAGTGGCAGGCAGCGGCAGATTACAACGCATCATTCCACTACGGCTGCGGACTAAACATAGACAGCTCAAAAGCTAATTACGATTTAAACAATCCCCAAGGCCTTCCCAGCTTCCCGCACACAACCCCCGTAGGCCAATTCGGTGAATACGGATACAGCCTTTGCGATATGGCAGGAAACGTTTGGGAATGGACGGATTCGACTAGCAGTGAAGGCTCACGAGTACTGAAAGGCGGAAGCTGGTGCGATTCGGCCCAGAACTGCAAGGTTTCAGAAAGTTTATCAAGTTCCCCTCTGCCTACCCATTTCAATTGCGGGTTCCGTGCGTTTATACCGAAATAAAATATGCCGCACCAGATTCAATGTGTTCATTTCTTTTAGCCAAGCAAAGGCATTAAGATGATTGAAATCTCGGATTTATAATATTCACGAATATCTTTGATTGAATTTTTCTTGTATTGCCCTTTTTTTTGTGTAACATAAATCTCAATACAGTAATTTGAAAATTGTTTTAATTGACAGAAGGCTTTAAGGCTGGATGTCTTTTTTTTTGCGATATTGTTCCGTTTTCGGAAAGGATATAAGTGAGCAGTTTCAGCATAGACGGCATCCGCATCGGTTCTCAGGAGGATTTATTCGTTTTCGCTGGCCCCTGTGTTATCGAAAGCAGGGATTTGTGTTTTGAAGTTGCTGAATTTCTTAGAGAACTCTCCGATAGACTCAAGACAGGGATAGTTTTCAAGGCCAGCTTCGATAAGGCAAACCGTTCAAGCATAAACAGCTTCAGAGGCCCGGGCATAGATGAAGGCCTTAGGATTCTTCAGGAGGTTAAGCAGGAGTTTCAGCTTCCTGTAGTTACTGACATCCACCTGCCATCGCAGGCCGCCACGGTTAGCGAAGTTGCAGACTGCCTCCAGATACCCGCATTCTTATGCAGGCAGACAGACCTGCTCGCAGCAGCAGCTGAAACAGGGGCGGCAGTCAATGTTAAGAAGGGGCAGTTTTTGAGCCCTTGGGAAATGAAAAATGTTGTCTGCAAGCTCAGAGAATCGGGCTGCGAGAAGGTTCTCCTCTGCGAAAGAGGCACATTTTTCGGTTACAACCGCCTCGTAAATGATATGACAGCCATAGGCGAGATGAAAAATCTCGGCTGCCCTGTGATATTTGATGCCACCCACAGCACCCAGCAGCCAGGAGGTTTGGGCACGTCAAGCGCAGGTGCAAGGGAGAGCGCCCCAGTTCTTGCTGCCTCTGCTGCAGCCGCAGGCGCAGACGGAATGTTCTTTGAGATACACCCAAACCCCGAAGATGCTCTTTGTGATTCTGCATGTATGATGAGGATGAACGATTTTGAGAAGACCATCAAAAGGTGCCGGGAAATTTTCAAAATAGTCAGGCAGAATGATGAGTGAGCAAAAACACGAAAAATTCAAGTACGTTTTCGGCCCGGTAAACTCAAGAAGGCTTGGTTCAAGCCTCGGCGTGGATATACTGCCGCTGAAAACCTGTACGCAAAATTGCATATACTGCCAGCTTTGTATGGACGAGAAGCCGGTAATTGAGATAAAAACCTATGCCGAGCCCGAGAAGGTGATTGATGAGGTTTGCAGGCGGCTGGAATCTGGGGTTAGAGTTGATTATGTAACATTCAGCGGCTCCGGCGAGCCGACACTCCACAAAGACATAGGATACATAATTCAAAAGCTCAAAGATAAGACAGGCAAAAAGATCGCCGTAATCACAAACGGAACAATGCTTTGGAAGCCTGAGGTGCGCAGCAGACTCCGCCAGGCTGATTTGGTTATGCCATCGCTCGACGGCTTTGATGAGGAGTCTTTTAAGACAATAAACAGACCTCACGAGAAAATTACATTCGATAAGCTGGTTTACGGTCTTCAGCAGTTCCGAGACGAATTTTCAGCTCAATACTGGCTGGAGGTTTTCCTGATCAAGGGTATTAATGCCTCTTTAGAGAGTCTTGAAAAGCTCAAAAATCTTGTGAACAAAATAAAACCTGACAGAATACAGCTTAATACAGTAGTACGCCCAGGGGTAGATCCTTCTCTCAGGGCTCTGAGTGAAAAAGAGCTTATTCAGACAGCCCAAATTATGGGCATAGGCCCCGAGGGAATAATTCATTATGAACCAGCCCAAACAAGCTCTAATGCCGAGGGTATTGAAAATCAGGTTACAGAGCTTCTCAAAAGAAGGGCTTGCAGAAAGATTGACATCTCTGAAGGGCTTGGTACGGATTTGTCTCTCTTAGAGCCTGTTGTTGAAAATCTTGAGAAGCGGGAGATGCTTGAATCTTTTGAATACAATGGTGAGGTTTTCTATAAGCTGAAAAGCTCAAAGTAATTAGGTAATAGAATCAATTAGGAAGGAGACATTAATGAAATTGACTGCAAAAAGCAGATATGGTATTCGAGCGGCTATTGAGCTTGCCTTAAGATGGCAGAAAGGGCCTGTTCAGATAAAAATCATAGCTGAAAACGAAAATATTTCTTTGAAATATCTCGAACAGCTCCTAACTCAGATGAAATCAGCTGATCTTGTCCAGAGTATCAGGGGGGCAAAAGGCGGATACTACCTCACTAAATCTCCCGATCAAATTACTCTTTACGATATTATTCGCGTTATTGAAGGACCTATCGAACCTGTTGAATGTATGTCTGGTATGAATATATGCGGAGACTGCGAACGATGCGCAGTTAAAGATATTTCGCAGTATATGTCAGATATGATTGCTGATGAATTAAAAAAGCATGACCTCAAAACCCTTGCAGAAAAAACTTTGGAATTGAGAAATGCTGAAAGCGAGAAAGCAAATGGCTGAATATCGGGAAAATATTACAGAAACCATAGGGAATACTCCTCTTGTTGAATTGAAAGGACTCGGCGATTTTAACGGCCGCATCTTCGGCAAATGCGAATTTTTCAATCCCTGCGGCAGCGTTAAAGACAGAATAGCCCTTTATATGATAAATGAGGCTGAGAAGAGCGGCAAAATCACCCCTGAAACTGTGATTATAGAGCCCACCAGCGGGAATACAGGTATTGGGCTTGCATTTATCTGCGCCTCCAGAGGATACCGCCTTATGCTCACAATGCCCGAATCAATGAGCATTGAAAGGCGTAAACTTTTGCATATGCTCGGGGCAGAGATTGTGCTTACAGAGGCCTCGGCTGGAATGAAGGGTGCTGTTCAAAGGGCTGAAGAGCTCGCAGAAGAACACAAACCAAGTTTTATACCTCAGCAATTTAACAACCCCGCAAATCCCAAAGCCCATCGCGAGACTACTGCTCTGGAAATCGAGCGTGATCTTGGCGAGGGCATCGATTATTTTGTCGCGGGCGTAGGAACCGGCGGAACAATAACAGGCTGCAGTGAGTATCTGAAAGAAAAGAACAAGGAAATGATTTCTGTTGCTGTAGAGCCGGAAGGCTCTCCTGTGCTTTCGGGCGGCAAGCCAGGACCTCACCGAATTCAGGGAATTGGTGCAGGTTTTGTCCCGGATGTATTGAACCGCTCTGTAATAGACAGGGTTGTGAAAGTAAATGAGCAGCAGGCAGTTGAAACCGCTAAGCTTCTTGCGAAGAAAGAAGGAATTTTAGTGGGCATAAGTGCAGGTGCTAATGTCTTTGCATCAATGCAGGTTGCTCAGGAGCCTGAGGCCAAGGGCAAAAATATAGTAACTATCCTTTGCGATACCGGCGAAAGATATATATCAACAGAGCTTTTCTCATAACAAAGCAGGAGAATCATAATGGGCAATACTTCTGAAATGGTAAAAAAAATCGTAGATTCCTGCCTAGATAACAGGGCGGTGAACTTCTGCGAAAACAAGAATCTTCCGCACAGAAGAGAAATCGAATTATGTCTTGCGGATATTCTTGAAGTATTGTTCCCGGGATATTCAGGCAGATACAGCATACGCAGCGATAACATTGAATACGTAATTGGCGGCCTGCTCTGCTCGATTAAAGAAAAGCTCTCTCGCCAGACACTGCTCGCTTTGAAGTATCAGTGCCCGCATGAGCCTGAGGATATATGCCAGCAGTGCGTGAGTGCATCGAAAAAGGCAGTTGATGATTTTATCGAAAAAATTCCCTCGATACGGGAAGTGTTGAAAACGGATATCGAAGCTGCCTATGAGGGCGATCCGGCAGCCCAGACAAAAGAGGAAATAGTGATCAGCTATCCGGGGCTTCGCTGCATAGCTGTACACAGGGTGGCTCACGAATTTTATAAGGCTGGTGTGCCGCTTATTCCGAGGATTATGAGCGAAAACGCCCATCAGGTTACCGGAATAGACATTCATCCGGGAGCAGATATAGGAAATTATTTCTTCATAGACCACGGCACCGGCGTTGTAATCGGCGAAACGGCTGTAATTGGAGAGCACGTAAAGATTTATCAGGGCGTTACCCTTGGTGCTCTAAGCTTCAAGAAAGACAGCGAAGGCAATATCATAAAGGGGGGCAAACGCCATCCCACAATCGAAGATAACGTTACAATCTATGCAGAGGCCACAATACTCGGTGATGTAGTGATCGGAGAGGGCTCTGTGATAGCTGGTAATACGTGGGTCAAGGAATCTGTGGAGCCTGGGCAAACGGTAATGAGCGTTAATCCGGAGCTGGTGATAAGGGGAAAACGAAAGAATAAGAAGCCCTGAATTTTCAAAGACGTTTAATTTTTCGTTGATACCGTCCTTTGAAAGGATAAAATTTCCAGCAGGTACAGCAAAACATTTTGCTTTTATTGAAGTATTAACATCATAGATTATGAATATAGCAGATAAGATAAACAAACTCCGGCAAGAAAAAAATGCCGTTATATTAGCGCATAACTACGTTCAGCCTGAAGTCCAGGATTTAGCTGATTTCAGCGGGGATTCTTTAGGCTTGAGCCGCAAGGCAGCGGATACTAAAGCGGACATTATACTTTTCTGCGGCGTGCATTTTATGGCCGAAACGGCAAGTATCCTTTCGCCTGATAAGAAAGTTTTAATACCAGACCCTTCAGCGGGCTGCCCTATGGCAGATATGGTTACAGCCTCTCAGCTCGAGGAATTCCAAAAACAGCATCCGAATTCTCTTACAGTCTGTTATGTAAACAGCAGCGCCGAGGTTAAAGCCCTGAGCGACTATTGCTGCACAAGCGGCAATGCTGTTGAGCTGGTTGGCAATCTCCCGGAAGATAAAGAGATCCTTTTTGTGCCGGACAGGAATCTCGGGGCTTATGTACGAGAGCAGACTGGCCGCAATATCATCACTTGGAACGGATACTGCCCTCCTCACGAGGATATGACAAGTGAAATAATAAAAGACCGCAAAAAGCAGTATCCCGAGGCGGTGGTAATGGCGCATCCGGAATGCCCGCAAGATACCCGTGAGCTTTCGGATAAGCTTTTAAGCACCGCACAGATGATTCAGTACGCTTCAAACAGCTCAGCCGAGCAGTTTATAGTGGCAACAGAGCCGGGGATAATTTATGCCCTTTCAGAGAAATGCCCTGATAAAGAGTTTATTCAGGCAAGCCCCAGGATTTGTTTTGATATGAAGAAAATCACCCTCCCGGCAGTTCTTCGCAGCCTTGAGAATGAGCAGTTTGAAGTGAGGGTGCCTGAGCAAACTGCGGCAAAAGCCCGGAAGGCTCTTGAGCGGATGCTGTCTGTCTTGCCTGAGGCCAGCAAAAGCACGGGCAAAAGATGAACATTGGCTTATGAGCAGACTTTGCTTTTTGGGATGAATTAATAATAGTAAATTAAAACTAAGAAGTTTTTTATGTTTCAAAAAAATAATTTTCGGAGTGTAAGATGTTACAAAATATAAGATTTTTTGCTTTGGTTTCGGCTTTTGTTTTTACAGCTTTACCCGCAGCGCATTCAGCGCAAGCAGGGGAGGCCAAGATAAAAGTTGAAAAACCGGTTAAAGATTTTGGCGAGGTTCGCCCGCATCAGGTTTTTAATTTCAGCTATAAATTCAAAAACGCAGGGACATCAACACTGAAGATCAACCGTGTTCAAAGCACTTGCGGCTGCACTGTTCCTGAACTGAACAAAAAGGAATACGCCCCTGGCGAGGAAGGCGAGATAAAGGTTCGCTACACATCTTCACAGAGAGAAGGCCCTGTTACCAAGCACCTTTACATCCATTCAAATGATGAATCTAATCCTCGTTTTGCATTAAAGATAAAGTCCAACACGGTTCTGAAGATAAGCGTTCAGCCCAAACGCGTGGAGCTTTCGCTCGTAGAGGATAATGCCGGTTTTGAGTATATAAAGGTTACCAGTAAAGACGGCAAAAAATTCAAAATAACGGGCATCAAATGCAGAAACAAAGCCTTTAATTTCAACTACAGCAAGGATGCTTCAAAGGAGCATATGATAACTGCTGATGTGGATTCAAAGGCTTTGCAGGACAGCTTAAACGGCGTAATAACTATCAACACAGACCATCCGGACTGTGGTGTGGTTTCAGCTACTTTTCAAACCCTCCCGCTCTATTCAGCCTCGCCTGCAAGAATAATAGTGCAGGACGCTGCGCCCGGTCTTATAACCAAAAGAGAAGTCTGGATAAAGAGCAACTACGGCAAGAGCGTAGAGATTGCAGAATCGCAAAGCAAAAACGGATATATGTCCTGCAAGACAAAGCAGAAAAGAGATGCCATGACTAAGCTTATGGTGGAGATTGAAGCGCCCGAGGAGAAGGGCGGTTCGAGATACTTTACCGATGAGCTGGAACTGAAAATCAACGATGAACACACGCTGGATGTAAAGTGCAGCGGGTGGTTCAAGAGGTAAATTTTCTTATACATTTTGCAAATCAAAAAAGCCGCAGAATTGAAGGTCTGCGGCTTTTAAACGTTGGTAATTAAAGTTTTTAGAGGTGTTTTCTAGGGTCGGTGAGTTTGCCTTCTACTGCGCTTGCTGCTGCTGTTGCAGGGCTTGCCAGATAAACCTCGCTCTTTGGATGCCCCATTCTGCCCACGAAATTGCGGTTTGTGGTGCTGATGCATTTTTCGCCTTCAGCGAGGATTCCCATAAATCCGCCAAGACACGCCCCGCAAGTTGGAGCGGCTACAACGCATTCAGCTTCGTAGAAGATATCCAGCAGACCTTCATCATTCGCCTGTTTCCAGATTGAGGGGGTAGCGGGGACAACGATTGTTCTGCTCTTCACCTTCTTGCCTTTGAGGAATTTTGCTGCGAGGCGAAGGTCTTCAATTCGCCCGTTTGTGCAGCTTCCTATATATGCCTGATCCATTGGAATTCCTTCCTGTCCGCTCACAGTTTCGCCGTTGCTCGGCAGATTCGGCATAGCCACCATCGGTTCAAGCTCGGAGCAGTTGAATTCCTCCACATTCGAATACTCCGCATCTGCGTCTGATTCGAAAACCTGATAGTCCTTTTTGCCCTCAGGCAAAACCCTGTCGAGATATTCTCGTGTAGTATCATCAACGGCAATAATTCCGCTTTTCCCGCCGGCCTCAATAGCCATATTGGTGATTGTCATCCTTGCTTCCATGCTCAGGGATTCAATCGTGCTGCCGGTAAATTCCATCGCCTTGTAGAGAGCACCGTCTGTGCCGATTCGTGTGATTATTGCGATTATCATATCTTTGCTGTAAACGCATTCGCCGAGCTCGCCGTTCATTACAAACTTGATGCTCTCAGGCACCTTGAACCAGAGCTCGCCCGCTGCAAGGACAGCTGCAAGGTCGGTGGAGCCGATGCCGGCACTGAATGCACCGAACGCCCCATATGTGCAGGTATGCGAATCTCCACCTACGATAATCTCGCCCGGACGGATATGCCCTTTCTCAGGGAGGAGCGCATGGCATACTCCCGCTTTGCCCACCGGGTAGTAGTGCGTTATATCGTTGCGTTTTGCCCATGTATCGAGCCTTTTTAAGAGCTCTGCGCTTTTTATATCCTTAGCAGGCTGGAAGTGGTCCGGCGTAACCACGATTTTCTCTTTGTCGAATACGCCCGTGATGCCTTTTTCCTCCAGCATTCTGATAGCCGGAGGGGTGGTTACATCATGGCACATAGCTACATCGATATCGGCATTTATTATATCGCCCGCTTTAACAGCGTCTTTATGCGCACCTCTTGCTAATATCTTTTCGGTGATTGTCATACCATGCTTCATAATCTTTTCCTGATGTTAGGGTTAAATCGAACTTTCTTTCATTTCAGTTATTTTCTGCCTGCGAACAAGACGGTTTATAGCATCCACATAGGCCTTAGCGCTTGCTTCAATAATATCCGTTGATGCCCCGCGGCCGATAATTCGTTTGCCGCTGTCATCAAGAATCTCAACGGTAGCCTCGCCGAGGGCATCTTTCCCGCCGGTTACAGCACGTATTGAATAGCTCTCAAGCTCTGGACTTATCTCTGTTGCCATTCGAACTGCCTGATAGGCCGCATCTACTGGTCCGTCCCCGTGCGCCGCCGCCACAAGTGATTTGCCTTCATGGATTATCCTGACGCTAGCAGTCGGTATTGTACTGGAACTCGACCCAGATGCAACCTGAAGATGGTCGAGTTTGAATATCTGTTCTTCTTTTCTGATATCATCGCTGATGATTGCAGCGATATCTTCATCGAACACTTCCTTCTTCTTGTCAGCAAGCTGGCAAAACTTATCGAATGCTGTCTTGAGCTCATCCTCTGAGAGCTTGTATCCCATTTCCTCGCATCTCTTCTTGAAGCCTGCTTTTCCGCTGTGCCTGCCCAGAACCATACGATTCCCTTCAAGCCCGATTGTTTCGGGGGTCATAATTTCGTATGTCTCGCGGTTTTTGAGTATTCCGTGAACGTGTATCCCGCTTTCGTGGGCAAATGCGTTCGAGCCTACGATTGCCTTGTTCGGAGCCACAGCAAACCCTGTGAGCCTGCTTACCAGTTTGCTTGCCTTGGCGATTTCTGTGGTTTTGATGTCTGTCTCTATGCCCTCGAAAAAGTCGCTGCGAGTTTTAACCGCCAGCACAATCTCTTCCATAGCAGCGTTTCCTGCCCTCTCTCCGATGCCGTTAATTGTGCATTCCACCTGCCTTGCACCATTTTTTACGCCTGCAAGGCTGTTCGCTGCCGCCATTCCGAGGTCGTTATGGCAATGCGTGCTGAGCACCGCATTATCTATATTGGGCACTCTCTCCCTGAGCGTTGCGATTATTTTCCCGTATTCCTCCGGCAGCACGTATCCCACTGTATCGGGGATATTAACTGTCGTAGCGCCCGCTTCGATTACCGCCTGCACTATTTCCACGAGAAAATCCATGTCGCTCCGGCAGCCGTCTTCTGGAGAAAACTCTACTTCATCAGCAGCGGTTTTGGCGTGCGAGACCGCTTCAACAGCCATTTTCAGCACCTCATCCGGCGTTTTTCCGAGCTTGTATTCCATATGTATCGGGGAGG
Organism: Sedimentisphaera salicampi; assembly: GCF_002117005.1. Taxonomy (NCBI): domain Bacteria; kingdom Pseudomonadati; phylum Planctomycetota; class Phycisphaerae; order Sedimentisphaerales; family Sedimentisphaeraceae; genus Sedimentisphaera; species Sedimentisphaera salicampi. The sequence goes on along the minus strand of NZ_CP021023.1, from coordinate 627,608 downwards.
TAGCTATGAACGTGTGAATCCTTTTTCTGTTTGCAGCTTTGAGCGCTTCGCCAGCTTTGTCTATATCAGACTTGCTCGCCCTTGCAAGGCCAGCTATCGTGGGATAATTGAGCTCACGGGAGATCATTTCAGTGGCCTCGAACTGTGCCTGCGAAGAAACGGGAAACCCTGCTTCTATTATATCAATCTTCAGAGCCTCAAGCTGATGAGCCACTTGAAGCTTATCCTGAATTCCCATAGCTGCCCCCGGGGCCTGCTCGCCGTCGCGAAGTGTTGTGTCGAATATGTAAATTTTGTCTTTCATTTTACTACCTGTTTTTTCAAGCGTTTAGATATTATGATACAGTAAGTCTATTATAATAGATTAAAACTTATTGAGAAAATTAAAGGTCTGTTTGTGGTATGTTTGATTAAAAAGTAAGCGCCCTACAGGCGCAGTAGGAGAAGGCTGCTGAGGGTGTCAGCAGAAAAAGCATTTGTGATAGCTGTGTTTGATAAACTTCTCATAACACCGAATATTTTAGCAGCAGTAAATTGAATTTCAAACGAAAAACAAATTTTTAGCAGAGTTTTCACCGCTTAAAATAAAAAACGGGCAAAAAATTCTGCTCTGCCCGCTTTTCGTTTTACTTTAAATCAGAAATTCACTCAACATGAATCACCTCTTCCTCGATTAGCTTCAGCTTTGCCATACCAACGTTAGCGAATTCACTTTTGGTGTAGGCGGTATGGAAAACTGTGTATATCCCCTCACCTTCGGGGATGAGGCAGAGCGGGGTTCTCATAGCGCTCCACCATCTCCTTCCGTGCCTCTCCAGCGGCACTCTCACAGCTCTTGACCAGTGCAGACCGTCGTCAGATACAGAATATTTAAATCCGCCGCCTCCGCCGTCAACCATTGCAACCCAGCGACCGTCCTTGAGCCGTGTTACAACAGGATTCTCAGCAAATTGCGGATCAAGCTTTATCGGGTTTCGCTCGCTCATACGTTCCCATGGCCCTTGGAGGCTCTCTGCCTTGGCAAGCCCTACGCACCATTTCGGATAGTCCATATTCCTGTCTGCCTGAGTTTGAGCGCTGCCGTAAAAACCGTACCACGTATCGTCGATTTTATAAGGAAAGAATGAATCGGTGCCCTGAAGCCCTTCCCAAGGCCCTGAATTCTCATCCGGCTGAAGAATTATTCCCAGATCCTTGTATGGCCCGTCGATTCCGTTTCTTCCTTTCTGCTGGGATTCAGCAAGCCATATTTTACCCTCGTGATTCAGGTACCAGCCTGTTTCGTCGTTGGGTTTCGCCCTGTATGCCACATAAACCAGATACCACCGGTTCTTGCTTTTATCGAATATCGGCATCGGTCCCCAAAGCGCTGCACGCGGATCTTTTCCTTCGAATTCTCCGCTCGATTCGTAAAGCGTTGAAACTCTTTGCCAGCTGATTCCGTCTCTGCTTTTCCAGTGAGCGAGGCGCATCTTAACAATTTTGGGATCTCCAGCCCTCTCAGCTGTTACGAGATGATAATCCTTGTTTATTCGTACTACTCTTCCGCCTTCAAAACCGTATTTGTTGTCTTCAGTGCCCGGGTCGCCTTTTTCAATAACGATCCTGCTGCCGGGGCTTACAATCTTGAATATCTTTCGTTTTGGAAGTTGTGTGAGATTTGCCTTGGAAGCAAATCCGCAGAAAGGTGCTGATAAAACAGCGATAATAACAATTCGTAAACCTAGGTTTTTCATCATAGCTCTCCTTTTCAAATTTATAAAGCTTTTTAATCTAATGTTGGCCGGAGGCAGATTTTTTCAAAAAAAACTGTCATTATATTCAGCGCACGTAATGTTTGTCTGATTAAAAAAAGCCTCGAGGGGTTTCTCGAGGCTTAGTAAGCAATTTCAGGCGTGCTAAATAATATCCCGCAACCTGTTATGATATTCTGCCAAGGGATTATTTTATCTCGTCGTCAATCCAGCTGAGCAGGTCTTTGAGGTCGTCGAGTGTGATATCGCCCATGTGGGCTATACGGAAGGTTTCGCCTTTGAGCTTTCCATAGCCGTTACCGAAGGCGGCGTTGTGTTTTTCCTTCACAGCCTCAATCACAGCAGCCACATCAATGCCCTTTGTGTTCTTAACGGTAGTGAGCGTGTTGGAAGCAAATTTTTCATCTTCTGCGAAAAGGGCGAAGTTTTCCTTTGCCCAGCCCCGCACGAAGTCGGCCATCTGCTGATGCCTTTGCCAAACGTTCTCCATTCCCTCTTCCAGAAGCAGCTGGCAGCGGTAGTTCAGAGCCATAATCTGCGGGACGGCAGGGGTAGTAGGCGTTTGGTCTTTCTTGGCGGTCTTAGCAAACTGAAGAAGGTCGAAGTAGTAGCCGCGGTTTTTAACGGTTTCAGCCTTCTGCATAGCTCTGTCGCTCACCGCAAAAACAGCAAGTCCTGGCGGAATGGCAAATGCCTTCTGTACTGAAGCAAAGGCAAAGTCCCAGCCGAGTTCATCAAATTTAAGCGGCAGGGCGGCCATTGCGCTCACGCAGTCAACAAAGATAAGCACATCGGGGTACTTCTCTTTCATCATAGATGAGATTTCTTCCACAGGGTTAGTTACGCCCGTACTCGTTTCGTTGTAAACGAATGTAACAGCGGAATACTCCCCTGTGGCAAGTTTTTTGTCTATCATTTCTGCTGTTGTAGCCCGGCCCCAGTCAACCTTGAGTTCGTCGTAAGCTACCCCGCAGCCCTTCGCCACGGATGCGTATTTATCGCTGAAAGCCCCGCACATACAGCAGAGCACCTTCTCGCCTTCACCCACGAGGTTTCTCATTGAGCATTCCCAGCCGCCTGAGCCGCTGGAGGTAGAAAGAAATACGTTTTGATCCGTGAAGAGAACTTTCTTCAGCATATCCACTGTTTCGCCGTGGAGCTGAGAATATTCCTTGGCTCTGTGGCCAACAGTGTACCTTGAGAGCTGCTCAAGGACTTCCGGAGTGGAGTGTACCGGCCCCGGGATGAAAAGTTTTGGAGGATTTTTCCAGTCTGTCATAATTACTCCTTATTAATTCTTTCAAATCTGCCTTGCTGTATGCAGGCGATTTTTGCATTTATATTTTGTTTATTGTAAGCCCTGTATAGATTTTAGGGTAGAAGAAAGTGGATTTCTGCGGCATTTTCTCTCCCGCATCTGCCACATCCCTAACCTGCTTAACAGGTGTCGGGTTCATAAAGAATACCACCTGCTTCTCGCCTGAATCCACTCTTTCGATAGAATCGTCGGCAGCGCTTCCTATCCCCTTAATATATTCCAGATTCGCTTGGCTTGCAAGCTGGGCATCTCCGATCCCGAGAATATTCTCGAGAATAAGCCTGTGCAGGATTGTAACATCAAGTTTTCTTGATGCCTCGCTGAGCTCAGGTGCGCAGCTTTCCATAAAGCTTATGTCTTTGAGAGTAATCTTATAGAAAGCCTTGTCCGCTGCGTATATCCCGAAGGAATTCCTGCCGCTCTGGTAATCTCTCTCAAGAGCCTCGAACATCCTTGCTTTTGCGTTTTGCTTTTCGCCTTCATCTGAAAAACCGAATTCTTCAATCTCAAACTGCTCTCTCAGATCGGTGATGAGCTTTCCGATATCGAAGCCTTCAATGCTTCCTGCAAGCCGGTGAGTAGGCAGAACAACGAGCCCTTCGTTGTACATATTAACGAACGTCATCATACGGTACTGGGCGTTAGGATTGCCGGATTCCTTGTAGTAATTCAGAGAGGTTTCGTATCTGTGGTGACCGTCTGCTATTACGGGGTCCTTATCCTGCATCATCGAGATTGCAGCAGCGATATCTTCCTCAGCATCGATAGAATAGAGGCTGTGCTGAACACCTTCTTCATCGCAGAATTCTACCAGCGGTTCACCCTGTACGCATTTATCAATGATACTTTCTATTACTTTCTCAGGGTCGTTGTAAAGCATAAAAATCTGCCCGAACTGAGCCTTGCAGGCGCGGGTGAGATTGAGGCGGTCTGCCTTCGGCCCGTCGAGGGTCTTCTCATGCGGCTGAACACCTTTGCCGAAATCTGCAAGCTTGCCCAGAGCAATAAAACCGCTTCTGGCAAATTTCTCTCCTGCGGCCTCGAATCTCTGCACGTAGGCGTATATGCTTGGTTTTTCATCCTGCCTGAGAGCATTTTCCTCTATCCAAGAATTGAGGTAGTCTCGTGCTCTTGTGTAAACGTTGTTGTTTTCGCTGTCCTCTTCGCCCTGTTTGCCCTTTATGATTCGAACGATGTTGTGGTCATTGAGCTTGTAAAGGGCATCCTGAAGCTGGTCTTTGATAACATCGTACGGAGGAGCTATGCAGTCTCCGGCCGTTCCGACAACTTCCGGGTTAAAACGATAAGCCTTAAATGCCTTAATTTCCATATATAAAACCTGATTATTAAGATTTAATAAAATACACTAAAATGTTTTAACTGTCTTTGAGCAGATAAAACTGCACCAAAGTTATTCTAAAAAGTAACATTTTATCACAAAATTTGCAGTCTGTAAACACCGCCGGCAGGTAAAAATAACTCGGACGAGAATATAATCATTACCCTGCAAGCTTCAAGGCAGAAAATTATTAATTTTTCTGTTAATCATTAGTGAAAATTGAGCAGCTGTACAAAAGCGTTAAGTCTCGTGTACAGCTGCCTCAGAAAGATTCTATGTTAACTGTTCAAATCTCTCTTAAAGCCTTCAGCCATCTCATGCCATTTTGAGGCTAATTCATTTACTTTCTCAGGGTATTTAGAGGCAAGGTTATTCATTTCACATCTGTCGAACTTTAAGTTATAAAGCTCCCAAGGCCCTGTATTTCCATTGCTTGCCCGCCTGGCTGATATCTTCCAGTCGCCCTTGCGAAATGCTCGATTGTTGGCATGTGCCCACCACAAACACTTATGCTTTAGAGCTCCATCTTCCCTGAAGGACGCAAGCAAACTTTTCCCGCTGCGTTTTGGTACTGCTTTGCCATCTTTGGTTTTATCAGGGAATTCTAAGCCTGCAGCATCCATACAGGTTGGCAGGATATCAATGAAATGTGAAGGGTCGTGCCTTAATTCGCCTGAATCTTTGATTCCTTTCGGCCAGTGAGCAATAAGAGGCGAACTTATCCCGCCTTCATGATTCCAGTGTTTATGCAATCTAAAGGGTGTGTTTGCCGCTGTTGACCAGCCGGGGCCAAGGCATAAATAGCTTTCTGCAGACCCCAATGGGGCATCAGGGTTATGTCCGTCTCCGCGAATGAACTGCTCCGCGCTCGCTCCATTGTCGCTTGCAAAAAGGATTAGCGTGTTTTCATAAACCCCCATTTTCTTAAGCTGCCTTACCACGCGGCCAATCTCAATATCCATCCGAGTAATCATAGCTGCGTGGATAGCCATTTTCTTTGCTTGAAATTCTTTCTGCGTTTCGGTAAGCCTATTCCAAGCTACTGCGTACGGCGCTTCACCTTCACCTATTTTTTGTTTCAAACCCTTTTCCGACATATTCCAATGGGGGAGGATATTGGCTTCACGTTCAGATAGGCCGCAATTAACTATCCCCATTTCCTTCATTCGTTCCCATCTCTCATGGCGGATAGCATCCCAGCCTTTTCGGTAAACACCATGATATGATTCGATGTCTTTTTGGATTGCCTGCAATGGGAAGTGCGGCGAATAAAAAGCCATATACTGGAAAAATGGTTTGTCAGGGTTATTTTTCTTGTGCAGTTTTAAGCAGGCGATAGCGTGGTCTGCAATTGCTGTAGTGGAATAATACTTTTCGCCTTTCTCTACAGGGGCTTTCAGGTCGCCTTCCTGCCATTGTTTTGAGTCAAAAAATCTGTCCCAGTCGCAGCCGTTATTGTGGTTTCCCCAAGTACGGTCGAAGCCGCCTTCCTCAGGACTTCCGTCAATGTGCCACTTCCCGCTGTGGTAAGATTTATACCCACCGTGCTTCAAGAAATGAGGTGCTGTCGGTGCCCAAGAGGGTCTTTTCCCTTTTTTAATGCCCGGAAGGCTGTCGCGGCGTATATGTTGTGCATAGTATCCAGTTAGCAGGCAAGCGCGGGAAGGCCAGCAGCGGCCGGAAGAGTAGTGCTGGGTAAAACGCAGGCCGTTATCGGCAAGGGCAGATAAATTCGGCGTGCGAACTTCACCTCCATAGCATTCGGCATCAGAATAACCCATATCATCTGCCATAATCAGCAGGATATTTGGCTTGTCTTTAACTGGGGCTTCAGAAGCTGCGGCTGTTAGAGCATAAGAAGCTAAAATCCCAGCTGTACTTTTCATAAATTCTCGTCTGGTGCTCATTTGATAATTCCTCATAAAAATTAAAACGTTTACTTGCCGCGTTCATATAACATCCTCGCCTCTTCCGGCAGAAGAATATACATTCTCTCATTCCGTTTTCTCTAACTCCGGCCATACAGGAAGGCTGTTGAGCTTTTCAGCAGTTTTATTTGATACCGGCCATCCCCAGCCGCGGAAGAATGGGACTAAATTCTTTTCTACAGTTTGCGAGAAAAGAAGCACCCAGCGGTTTATCCTCTCGGAATCATTTTTCGGTAGATCCTCGGGGTTCATCTTTTCATACTTCCTGAAAACCTTTTTATAGGGCTCCCAGCCGAATTCCTCCTGAAGCTCCATATAGCATAAAAGCCCCACGAAGGGGTTTTTCTTCCAGTATTCGAATGTTCCGCCGTTTTCTTTGAATTCATCCTTTAGCTGCTGCCTTTTGCGGGCATTCATTCTGCCCTCAAGGGGGTCAATCCCGCAGACCTTATCAAACACGTAAACCGTGAAAATATTTACCGTAACCTCGCCGGCCCCGGAAAAAGTCCAGGCCTTTCGTTGGTGATTATGTCCAATTTCGTGGAAAAGCCCCCAGCTGCCGTTTTTTAACGTGTTGATATCTGCAAGCGTATCGAACTGGTCGGACTGTGTCATTATCGGGTATCCCGAATGCATATAACCTGCGCTTATCTGCACGTCCGGCACGATTCTCTCCGGGCTCTTTCTTGGAATTGGAGCTCCCCTCAGCTCTGCGCAGGCATCAAGAACCTCATCCCATTTTTTCATAAGAGCTTCAGGATTTTCCAGTTTCCTGAGCCTGTCTGAGGGAACGGTTATTACAACGTTCTTACCCTCAAGCTCGCCCCATGGAGCAGGCCTTTTGCGAAGTTCTTCCCATTGCTTACCGCTTGTCTTGCCAAGCTTGAAGTATGGAGCCCGAGCTGGGCCTTTCAGAATAATTTTCGATTTACCATGAGCATCTTTCGGTACTTTTATATAGATAAGCCCGCCAAAAGCGGAGGCGCATTTTGTATTCTCGGAGCTGAGACTGAAGCTTCTGCTTATATCGGGAAATCTTTTCCAGGCATCCTTGTGCCAGAGCTTGTCTTTATGGGAGCCTATCCGAAGGCTCAGTCCTTTCTTGGTGAGCTCAGCGGGCAAAACCGCCTCTATTACTTCGCCGGCAGGGGCGTACAGACCAGTAGAATGCCACCTCGGGACAGAAAGATCAATCTCCAATTCTTGAATTACTTTGCCGGCAGATTCTTTTACAGCCCCCGGGAATTTTTTGGCGGAAGGGTGCGGCTTAATCTGCTCTGGTCTGCTTTCTTCCAGTGTTCGGCTGAATACTGTAATCGCAGCTCTCGAAGCCACATCATTCGCTGTTACTGGATTTTCGCCTGAGGGTATTACCGAACGTGAGCGGGCAATACGTTTTAGTTCACGCATCAGAGCAGGTTCCTCGCTCGGAAGGGAAAGAGCTGCAAGTTCGATTGATTCCCCGATCTGACGGATTTTGAGCTTATTTTCGCTCTCTTTGAGCTTTTTCATCTGTTCAAAAGCCAAGAGGCTGTTGTGGCTCTCTTTGAGTTCATCCGCTGCCGCCATATGCCCGTTTTCGTTCGGCTCGAGATATCCGTCCGCCCATACAACCCCATACTGAGAAAAGAACTCGTTGGCAGGGCAGTCTTCCCTCAAGTCTTTGCCGCCGTGAATCTGTTTCCAGCCCCAGCCCAGCATTGCGGTCATAATTCCGTTTCCCTGTTTGAGGTATTTATCCAAAAGCTCGAATTGCTCTTTCTTCAGCTTTCCCGCATCAAAAACGAGCAGGTCTGAGTCCATAATTTTTTCGGTATCTGAAAAGTTGAGGTTTCTCGCATCGTAGTGTGATTTCTCAAAAAGTTCGCAAAGCGGCTTATTCCCCACCACCGCAACTTTTGCCCTGCCTTCCGTGCTGGCGAGCCATTTAACGCAGTTCTCAAACAGCACAGAAGTATCTGCCTTCTCAATCTCAGATGGGTTGAGGTATCCTCCGTGGCCGAAGCATACAAACCGGCCTTCCCTTGTACGTCCGGCCGCTGCTGCCACCTTCTGCCCGCCGTAATTTCCGCTTAAGCAAAGCGGAATCGTGTATGGACGGAATATACAAACAGGCCCCGGCACGCCGGGAGAGGCAACCTCCTCAACGTTTTCGGTGAGCTTGGCAAAATCCTGCTTGAGCAGCTCTCCATAACCCCCTAAACATACTGCAGAGAGCAGTAGAGACGCTGTAATCGCTTTCTTTATCATATTTCGCCCTTTATTCATAAATTTAGATTTAAATCAATGATGCAAACCAGCGGTAAATTATAATCCATTCAGCACATTATACCACTCACCGGCTCATTGCAAAGAATCGATTTTAAGCAAGAGTTGTTGTTTATCTCCATTTTTCTCTTGCAGACAGGTATAGTATCTGTTAGATTAACCTCAAACATCAATTAGGGAGAATATTATGAGATTAACATTTGCAGCTTTAATACTAACCGTTTCTGCAGGCCTCGCCTCCACAGACCGTTCCGCAGACATGGCAGACTGGGAGAGTTTTCTGTCTGACTCAAAGGTATCAGTAGGCGTTGGAGCCGTGGTTTATAGAGACCTCTACAAAGGTACAGACACCCGCGGCGAGCCGGTGCCGGCGATAACAGCCGAGTTCGGCGATGTTTTCATCAGCGGACGATCCTTCGGCTATACCTTCGCCAAAACCAGGGAAATGCAGCTTGATGCGGTATTTAAATACCGAGGCGAGCCTTTTGAGACATACTACAGCGACGCCCTTGAGGGGCTTGACCGCAACTCCACGCTTGAAGGAGGCCTTGCAGCTAAATTCACAACGGGCAAATATGTCCTTGGAATTTCGGCGTTTGCTGATCTGCTCTCAGAGCATCAGGGCTATTATGCGGATATATATGCAGGCAGGCTTTTCAGGCAGGCGAACCTTATGGTTCTCCCAAAGCTTGGGTTAAATGTTTACGACGACAACTACAATCGCTACTACTATGGCGTGCTTGAGGGTGAGGCAAAGGCTGGCAGGCAGGAGTATTCTCCGTCTGGCAGTGTAAGCCCATACGGCTCTGTTTTCGCCCAGTATTCATTAAACGAGAAGTGGTCTGTATTCGGCTCGGCATCAATTCAGTTTGCAGATGATACCGTTCGCGAGAGTCCGATAGTTGGCAGGGATTATTCTGTAAGCACGATGATGGGCGTAAGCTACAGCTTCTAAGCCTGCTCAGCCGCAGTAGCTCTTCAGCTCACAGGTCCCGCAGTATGTGCAGCCTGAGCCGTTGCAGTTTTCAACGATACCGATTCTGCTGAGTGCAAAGTCGTATTTTACGGGATCTTCAGGGCAGATAAGGGCAAATTGTTCTGTAACTTCCCTTGCGGTTTTCAGAGTAGGATTGTTGCTTTTATGAAGGCATAGGATCCTGCACAGCCTGATTAGATGGGTGTCCAGCGGGATTATAAGCCTTTCAGCCCCGATTTTTTCCCAAGGCCCGGGATCAACGCCGTCTTTGCGTACTGTCCAGCGAAGAAACATATTCAGCCGTTTGCAGGGGCTCTTAGATTCAGGATCTGCGATTAGATAGCTGAACCCCCTTGATTTCTTTTTGCCTGCTCTTTCCCTAAGCAAATGAGTGAATTTTGTTAAAGCCGGGATAACGTTTCGATCGTCTTGTTCAATACAGTGGTTAAAGGCGTTTTCCAGGCTTGCGAATTGAGCAATAAGTTCCTTGAATCCGCTGAACAGCAAGGCAAAATCCTCGCCTGTATTAAATCTGTGTTTGAAGCCTGAGAGCTTATCTGCCTCTTTCCTGCTGAAGCTTTCAATGAAATCTCTCGGGCTTTTGCCCATCCTTGAGAGAAGATTGTCCACAGATTTTTTCACCTGCGCAACACGTCCGTATGCAAGTGAGGAAGCGATAAAAGCAGCTATTTCCATATCTTCCCGACTTCTGTAACGATGGACAAACATAACCGGATCAGAGCTGATATATTCTGGAGTATTGTATTTCTGGTATAGACCTTCAAGGATTTTTCTGAGCTTCTCGGGGTTATTCATCTTTTCGCTTATCCTCCAGATCAGGCTCAATGTGGATGGTAATATTTACAGGCACAGTGAGACTCTCAGAAATCTTTTTCTCAATGCGGTCTGTAATTTCGTGGGCTTTTCGTACGCTCATCTGAGGGTCAACGAGCATATGGAAATCAAGAAAGATTTCTCTGCCTATGTTTCTAGACCGAAGCTTGTGTATCTGGCCTACCTCGGGGTCTTCTCGGCTGATTTTCTTTACGGTTTCGAGGGTTTTTCGTCCTGCTGCTGTGTTTGAAAATTCCCTGAAAACCCCGCCTATAAGCTTCAAGGAGGCGATTATAATCATAAGCCCCACAAGACCTGCAGCTATGCTGTCTGCATAAGCTATGCCCATATTTGTCATAATCAGTCCCCCAAGCACAGCTATAGAGCTCATAGCATCGCTTCGGTGGTGCCATGCATTTGCGTGGAGGGCGGAGCTTGAGGTTTTCCTGCCCGCCCGCTCAGTTATTCTGAAAAGGGCCTCTTTAACGCCTATCGAAAACAGAGTTACTGCATAAACCAGCCCCGGGCTTTCGAAACTGCTCACTTTGCCGGAAGAGAAAGCCTTAACCACAGCCGCTAAGCCTGCTGCAAACAATACAAGCGAGATCGCAAGCGTGCTGAGCGTTTCCCACCAGCGGTGACCGTATGGGTGCATCTTATCCGGAGCCTTTTCGCTGAGCTTTGCACCTGCGAAAACTGCCCCGTCAGTTGCAAGGTCGCTGAGCGAATGCAGCCCGTCTGTGAGCACTGCGGCGGAGCCTCCGATTATTCCTGCGGCGGTTTTGCACCCTGCAAGCAGGAGGTTCCCCGCAGTTCCCCAGATGGTAACGCGGTATATTTCTGCAATTGCATTTTTGCCTTTCATAGCTATTATTATATCGATTTTGAAGTATTGGAAAAACTAATAATATCACGCTCAGCGAGGCCTTTTGAGCTTTCTGGGTTTATCGGAGCATTTATTGAAAAGCAGAATAATAACGATCGACGGCCCAGCAGGGAGCGGTAAAAGCACAGTTTCAAGAGAGCTTGCCCGAAGGCTGGGCTGGAGTTTCCTCGATACTGGAGCAATGTATCGCGCCCTGGCATTCGCTGCGGCTGAGGCAGGGCAGGACCTTGCCGATGAGAAGGACGTTGCTAAGCTTGCAGGCAGGCAAAATTTCGAATTTATGCCCAAAAGCGAAGGGATAAAGGTTTTCCTTGACGGCAGAGATATATCCTCTGAAATAAGAAGACCGGAGGTTACTGCTTCTGTGAGCCGAATAGCTTCAAGCCCTCTTTTGAGATCTCTTATGGTTGAGATGCAGAGAGAGTTCGCCAAAAAGGCAGGAGATGTTGTTACTGAAGGCAGGGATCAGGGCTCGGTGGTGTTCCCGGATGCGGATGTGAAATTTTATCTCGATGCGGCGGCAGAGATTCGTGCCAAGAGAAGAGCCGCCGAGCTGGAAGCTGCAGGTCAAAATGCGGATTTTCAAGAGGTGATGAAGGCTATTGAGCAAAGAGACAGGGCCGATAAATCGCGAGAGGTCGCTCCCCTTGTATGCCCGAAGGAAGCGGTGATTATTGATACCGGCAATATCAGTATTAAACAGGTAACAGAGAAAATGCTCTCGGAATTAAAGGAAAAAATATGAATAACATTGGAGTGCGTTTTAAGAGAACATTTTTCTTTTATTGGATTGCAAAGCTCTCTACAACATCATTTATGCGAATTTTTTATCGTGTTCGCGTGAAGGGCAAGGAAAATTTTCCCGAGAAGGGTGCATTTATTATGGTTTCAAACCACCAGAGCTTTTTGGATCCTATGCTTGCTGTGATGTACACATGGAGGGTTTTATTCTTTCTTGCAAGGGATACGCTTTTCAAAGGTCTTTTCGGCCAGCTCCTCTTAAAGCTCAATACAAGGCCTGTAAAAAGAGGCGAGAGCGATCTAAAGGCTATGCGCACAATGATAGACATACTCCAGAGAGGATACGGAACCTGCATTTATCCCGAAGGCACAAGGACACCCGACGGACGAATTTCAGAGATAAAGCCCGGCTTTCTGCTGCTTGCCAGAAAAACCAAGGCTCCGGTAATACCCTTTGTTATTGAGGGTCTCCACGAGATATGGCCTAAAACCCAGAGCAAACCGAATCTTTCAGGCAGGGTTATGGTGGAGATTGGCGAGCCTGTGCCTTATGAGAAGATTCAGGAGCAGGGGGCAGAAAATTTCGCCAAATGGCTTACCGATAAACTTCGGCAAATGCAGAACGATGCAAGGGTTGAGCTGGGAAAAGAACCTTTTGATTATGAGCGGCTTAGCTGAATTTATGCTGCAGGGCATCTTGCATTTTTTCTTTTTTTCAATAAAATATCAATTTTGAAGGCTTGGAGATGATATGGCATTGCTAAACGTAAATATAGACCACGTGGCTACGATTCGTCAGGCACGCGGGACAGACGAGCCGGACCCAGTCTGGGCAGCTTCAATATGTGAGCTTGCAGGTGCCAACGGGATTACAACGCACCTCCGGGAAGACCGGAGGCATATATGCGACAGGGATGTAAGGCTCCTTAATGAAACCGTTGCAGCGCTTTTCAATCTTGAGATGTCCATAGCTACGGATATTGTTGAGACAGCCCTTGAGCTTGTTCCTGATCAGGTTACGATTGTTCCCGAACGCAGGCAGGAGCTCACAACTGAGGGCGGCTTGGACTGCGCCGGAAATTTTCAGAATATACAGAAACAAATCCAGAAAATTACTGATAAGAATATTTCTGCAAGCGCTTTTATTATACCTGAAAGGGAGCAGATTAAGGCAGCTTTGGATTTAGGATTTGATGCTGTGGAGCTTCATACCGGCCCTTACGCCGAGGCAGAGTCGCCCGCTGAGAAAAACGGTGAGCTGGATAGAATCAAGGCATCCGTTGATTATGCCAGAGGTCTTGGTCTTACGGTTCACGCAGGCCACGGGCTTACATACCGAAACGTTGCTCCTGTTTCGGCGATTGAAGGTATAAGCGAGCTGAATATAGGACACAGCATCATTTCAAGGGCGGTTATATCCGGCATGGAAAGGGCTGTTAGGGATATGACAGCTCTGCTGTAAATTGTAATTAGTTTATTATAGAGCTTAATGGAGAAGAATATGTTTAAAGGTTCAATGGTAGCCATCGTTACTCCTTTCAAAAATAATCAGGTGGATTTTACGTGCCTCGAAAAGCTTATTGAGATGCACGCTGAGGCAGGTACTGACGCCCTTGTTCCCGTTGGAACTACAGGCGAATCACCCACTTTAACTAATGCTGAGCATAAAAAGGTGATCGAATTTGTTGTTAAGAAATCAGCAGGCAGGCTGCCTGTGATAGCGGGGGCAGGCTCAAACAGCACGCAGGAAGCCGTAGAGCTAACTGAGTTTGCATCAAGTGTTGGCGCTGATGCCACGCTTCAGGTATGCCCATACTACAACAAACCAACTCAGGAAGGCCTCTATAAACACTTCGAAGCAATTGCAGAAAATGTAGATCTGCCGGTTGTGCTCTACAATATACCGGGCAGAACAGGAGGCAGCGGACTCAGCCCCGAGACCATCGCAAAGCTCAGCGAACTGAAGAATGTGGTTGCTGTGAAAGAAGCTACCGGAAGTATGGATCAGGCTAGCAAAATAAAATCGCTCTGTGATATAACAATCCTCTCAGGCGATGATTCCCTCACTCTCCCTCTTTGTTCTGTTGGAGGTGAGGGGGTGATAAGTGTTGCAGCTAATATCGTTCCAAAGGATGTAAAGAGGTTTATGGATTTCGTGCAGGAAGGCGATTTTGCAAGTGCGAGAAAGTGGCACTTTAAGCTTTTCGAGTTGAGCAAGTCTATGCTCGGGCTCGCTACAAACCCGATACCAGTAAAAGCTGCTATGGCTATGCTCGGTATGATTGAAGACGAGATCAGGCTGCCTATGACCCATCTAGATCAGGAAAGCTGCGGAAAACTCAAGCAGGCCCTTAGCGATTACGGGCTTCTGTAAAGAGGAAAAGGTTATACTGCTGGAAACTCTTATTTTTGGCGGCAAGCTTTATGGAGAGAGTACTAACTCTAACATCCGGAGATAATTATATTTATCTCTATATGTATAATAATGATGAGGCATTTGTTGTGGACCCGGGCAGTCAAAGGCCTGTTTCTGAGGCGGTTGAGTCCTGCAGCCTGAGACTGCGGTATATATTCCTCACACACCACCATCTCGATCATACAGGCGGGATAGGCAAACTCAGAAAAAAGACTAAAAGCTGGATTTTCCCAGACGAAATCGATTCGCCGCCACAGCTGCCTGAATGCAGAGTGGAGGTGATACCTGCTCCAGGTCATACAAAAGACTCGCTTTGTATTCTTGTCAGAAGCCGTGATAACAGTCCTGATGTGCTTTTCACTGGCGATACTCTGTTTATAGGCGGCTGCGGCAGACCAATCGAATGCAAAGCGAAGACCCTCTGGCAGTCTTTGGAAAGGATTGCCTCGCTCCCTGAAGACACCCTCATCTATCCCGGCCACAACTACACGGCAGAAAACTGCCGATTTGCCCTTTCTGTTCAGCCTGATAATGAGCTGGTCAGGCAGAGGCTCCAGAAGGCAAGAAAAGCCGATATTGAAGGCATTGGTCTTGTGCCCTCGACAGTGGGCGAGGAAAAACGCACAAACATTTTTCTCAGGGCAGTTGATGATGATGTAAAGGAGGCTTTGGGTATGCCCGAGGCAACTGCCCTTGAAACATTTGAGGCCCTGAGGAAGAGGAAAAATCGGTTTGGATGAGTTAAGTCCTCAGATAAAGGCAAAATTCTAAAGATGCCTCTCTACAACTAGATTGCCATCAAGTCCGATAGTTACCTCTCTCAAAACAGTTCCCGTTTCTGCAGAGTTTCTTGCATTTTCCGCTAAAGCGGTCAGTCCGCTGCAGCAGGGCACCTCCATTCTTGCAATTGTTATACTCCGCGGCTGGGCTTGTACAAAGAGCTCGGTTAATTTCTCCTCGTAGCCTTCGGTCTTGTCCAGCTTGGGACAGGCAATAACAAGCGATTTGCCTCTGAGCAAGAATTGATGGAAGTTCCCGAACGAGAAAGCTGTGCAGCTTGCCGCTATTAGCACGTCTGAATTTAAAAACTGCGGGGCGTCAGGGCGGATTAGGTGAAGCTGTATAGGCCATGCCCCGAGTTCGGATTTTCCGCCGCCGGCAGAAGGCTCAGTATCTCCGCGGCCTCCGGATAAGGTCTTATTTTGCATAGATGGACAGCCCCCTTCTTCAGGGCGGATTTTTGATTTTTTATTGTTTTTATTATCAACCTTCTCCTCTTCAAAAGTAATTGCTCCTGCGGGGCATTTGCCGATGCAACGCCCGAGATGGTCGCAGTAGTCTTCTCTAACCAGCTTGGCCTTCCCGTTCACCATCTCAAGTGCCCCGCCCTGACATACATTGACGCACTGCTCGCAGCCAATGCATTTTTCCTCGTCTATAACAATTCTTGTTTTTGCTGCAGTCATTTAAATTTTCCTCTGTGGGTTATAATTAGATAATATTTAAGTATTACCAATTCAGTCATACTTCTTTGGTATACTAACATTTTAAGTACATTGTTCAAGCTTTTTCCAAATTATAAATCAACTGGTGTGCGACAATTTTTTGGGCAAAATGCAAATCATCAAGCTGCAATACTTTGCAGGATTTATTGCTATCTATTAACTGAGCCAATCCGCCGAAGGCGGAGAACAAGCGGATAGATCAACTTTAAAAAGCTTTGCCAAAAAATATTGTCGAACACATCAACTGAGCCAATGGAAGGTTTGCCATAAAAATTCTTCATATGAACAAATACTTTTAGAGTTTTATGAACTTATAAAGAAAAATGTTAAAAATTATATGTTTGCTTAAAATGCTCTTTTATAGTTTGTAAATATAATCTATTAAACAACTTATATTAAAATATTATGTCCTTCCTTTTGTCTTTATGTGAAAATATAGAACAACAAAATAAAAAATTCAAACAAAAAAGTGTTGCGTACGAACATATCATTGATAAGATATTATCAAACTTATGAAGAAACAGCCAGCTTATCGATAGAATTTGAACTTAGCAGTTATGAAAGGAAGAAATAGAATGAGTGAAGCACTGAACAAAATTATCGCTAAAGCCAAAAAGGCTCAGGAGACCTTTGCCGACTTTGATCAGGAAAAAGTTGACAAGATCTTCCACAAGGCAGCAGTTGCTGCAAACGATGCAAGAATCCCGCTTGCCAAGATGGCCGCCGAGGAGACGGGCATGGGTGTGTTTGAAGACAAGGTTTTGAAAAACCATTTTGCCAGCGAGTTTGTTTACAACAAATTCCGCGATACCAAAACCTGCGGCGTAATCGAAAGGGACGAAGACAGCGGTATCGTGAAGGTAGCGGAACCTGTGGGCGTAATAGGTGGGATTATCCCAACAACTAATCCCACATCTACAGCCATCTTCAAATCTCTTCTGGCGCTTAAAACCAGAAACGCCATCATCTTCTCTCCGCACCCCCGTGCGAAGAAATGTACTGTAGAATCAGCCAAAACCATTCTCAATGCGGCAGTTTCAGCAGGCGCACCGGAAGGGCTTATCGCCTGGATCGAAGAGCCCACAGTTGATCTCAGCCGTGAGCTTATGACTCACCCTGATATTGCTATGATCCTCGCAACAGGGGGTGGCGGAATGGTAAAGGCCGCTTATTCTTCCGGTAAACCTGCGATCGGCGTGGGCAGCGGAAATACTCCCGTGGTAATAGATGAAACCTGCGATATCGAAATGGCAGTGAGCTCTGTTCTGTTGAGCAAAACCTTTGATAACGGGCTTATATGTGCATCAGAGCAGGCAATAATCGTTTGCGATGAGGTTTACGATAAAGTGAAGAAGGAGCTTGAGATAAGAGGGGCTCATCTTCTGAGCAAAAAAGATAAAAAGCTAATGGCTGATACCATCGTAATTGACGGGAAACTCAATACGAAGATTGTAGGCCAGCCTGCGGCAAAAATTGCCGAGATGGGCGGTGTGAAGGTAAACGAGGATGCCAAGGTGCTGATTGCCGAGGCAGAGAAAATCGGAGACAGCGAGCCCTTCAGCCGCGAAAAGCTATCTCCTGTGCTGGGTATGTTCAGAGCCAAAAACTACGCTAACGCCCTTGAAAAGGCAGAGGCTATGGTTCAATACGGCGGCATGGGGCATACCTCTGTTCTATATACAGACCCCGCAAATCAGGACCGCATCCAGCAGTTCGGCCGGCGGATGAAAACAGGAAGAACGCTTGTCAATATGCCCTCTTCTCAGGGTGCGATAGGTGATCTATACAACTTCAAGCTTGAACCTTCACTAACCCTTGGCTGCGGAAGCTGGGGCGGAAACAGTGTCAGTGAGAATGTGGGTGTAAAGCATCTGTTGAACGTGAAAACTATTGCTGAGAGGAGAGAAAATATGCTCTGGTTTAAAGTGCCGCCGCAGGTTTACTTCAAATATAACTGCCTTGAGACAGCCCTTGGAGAAATCGCCGACCATAAACGTGCGGTGCTCGTTACAGATAAACCTCTTGTTGAGCTTGGCATTACCGATAAGGTAACAAGCGTGCTCGAAAAGCTCGGGATTGAATGCGAGATCTTCTATGATGTTAAACCCGACCCAGATCTTTCTACAGTACGCAGGGGGCTGGATGTATTCAACAGCTTCAAGCCCGATACAGTAATCGCCTTGGGCGGCGGGTCTCCAATAGATGCTGCAAAGATTATGTGGATGATGTATGAGTATCCCGATATTCAGTTCAAAGACCTTGCAATGCGGTTTATGGATATCCGCAAGAGGATTGTTAAATTCCCCGAGATGGGCAAGAAGGCAACTATGGTGGCCATCCCAACAACCAGCGGCACCGGCTCTGAGGTAACTCCGTTCTCAGTTATCACCGACGATACCGAAGGGATTAAGTATCCGATTGCCGACTACGAGCTCACGCCGGATATGGCGATTGTGGATGCGGCGCTCGTGATGAGTATGCCCAAAGGACTCACGGCAGCATCAGGTATTGATGCGGTTACTCACGCAATTGAAGCGATCGCTGCGGTTACTGCAACAGACTATACAAACGGCCTTGCGATGGAGAGCCTGCGTATTCTGTTCAAGTATCTGCCGATTGCATATAACGAAGGCAATACCAACGTTAAGGCAAGGGAGAAGGTTCACAACGCTGCTACTATGGCGGGTATGGCCTTTGCAAATGCCTTCCTCGGTCTGTGCCACTCTATGGCGCACAAGCTGGGCTCTGCCTTCCATATACCGCACGGTGTTGCAAATGCGATTTTGATACCGCACGTAATCCGATATAACGCTACCGATAAGCCGCTCAAGCAGGCAGCATTCTCTCAGTACACCCACCCGGTGGCTAAGATGCGGTTCGCCAAAATTGCCGATTACCTCTGCCTAGGCGGAAAGAGCGAAGATGAGAAGATTGAAAAGCTTATTGCTAAAATAAAAGAGCTCAGCAGGGCGGTTGACATCCCTGAAACAATCTCTGACTGCGGCGTGAGCGAGAAAGACTTCAACAGCCGAATACAGAAGCTCAGCGAATCTGCTTTTGATGATCAGTGTACCGGAACGAATCCGAGATACCCCCTTATCAGCGAGATAGAAGAACTTTACCGCTCTGCTTACAAATAACAGCAGACTGATTCGTAAGATTCAGAGAAAATAGATTCTCCACTAAAAAAGCCCCGCTTTCCGGCGGGGCTTTACTTGTTTGTTTTTGGGAAATATTTGCAGCTTTTAGCCGCTGTAGCCGTTTGGGCGGGCAGAGTGGAATTTCCAAGCGGTTTCTACGATATCCTCAAGATTTGTCCATTTGGGCTTCCAGCCAAGCTGGGTTTGTGCCTTCGCAGAATCGGCTGTGAGCACGGCAGGGTCTCCCGCTCGGCGGTCGGTTTCAGTTACCTTGAAATCCTTCCCTGAAACTTTCTTCACAGTTTCGATAACCTCTCGAACTGTATAGCCGTTTCCGTTTCCAAGATTGAAAACAATCTCGCTTTCTGTTGAGAGTTTTTCCAGAGCCAAAAGGTGCGCAGAGCAAAGATCTTCAATGTGAATATAATCACGAACACAAGTTCCGTCTTTAGTGTTGTAGTCTGTGCCGAAAATCTTGATGTCTTCTCTTTGCCCGAGTGCTGCCTGAATGATAAGCGGAATAAGATGAGATTCGGGTTTGTGGTCTTCGCCTAACTGGCTGTTTCGTCCTGCGCCGCAGGCATTGAAATATCTAAGTGCAGCGTAATTCAGCCGCCCGGTTTGGCTTTGGAAGTGGCACATCCTTTCAACTGCCCACTTGCTCTCGCCGTAAGGATTTATCGGCTCTTTAGGGAGCGTTTCTACAATTGGTACCTCATCGGGCATCCCGTATGTTGCTGCTGTTGAGCTGAACACGAACTTATTAACACCCATAAAGTCCATTGCCCTGAGCAGGTTGTGTGTGTTGCAGAAGTTGTTGTTGTAGTAGCCGAGCGGGTCTTTAACGCTCTCGCCAACCTCAATAAAGGCTGCAAAGTGCATAACGGCATCAATTTTTTTATCACGAATAACCCGAACAAGCTTGTCATAGTCTGCAAGGTCTCCATAGATAAACTCCGCTTCGGGTACTACTGCTTCGATGTGCCCCTTGCTCAGGTTATCGTAAACATAAGCCTTATGCCCGTTTTCAGCGAGCATTGCTGTCATATTACTGCCTATATAGCCGGCTCCGCCGCATACTAATACATTCATAAATCTATCCGTTCTCTAAAGGTTAAAAACAAGTCAAAAAGCGTTTTTCGAGGGCCTTATCCCTGCCTACGATGCTCCACTCAACACCTTCTTTAGGCAGTTCAAGGCCTGCAAGCATTCCGCTTCTTTGCGTGAAAACGTTATTAATATCTGAAATAAGGCCTTCATAATCCTTATCTATCCGAAGCTGTTTAACAAGGACATTGCCCTGTACGCTGCCTTCTGCAAATTCAAATTCACCTATCCGAACAATGCTCTGGATATTGCTGTAACCTGCAGCTTGAAGTGTCATGTTGTCTCTGCGCCAAAGCTCGAAAAACTGACCGCCGCGAAGTGGTGCTGTGAGCAGGTAGCCCTTTTCAGTGTCGAATTTGTCTATCTTAAAGCCCGTCTCTTCAAGTTCTTCCTTAAGCTTGTTCATCGCTTCTTTCTTGGAACAATTGTAGTTGTTTGCAGCCTCGCTCATCTCCGCGGGCTCTTCAAACCTTAATCCCTGCGAGCAGCCGGAAGCCGCAAATATGGCTGCTGCAATAACCGCTGCGGTAATAGCTTTCAGGAAAACGCTGAATCTTGTTTTTAGGCTTTCAGGCTTCATAACAAATTCCTTACTCTAAATAGTAAGTTTTGCCCGCTTCGAATTCGGGCAGTTCGCTCTTCTTTTCAATTATATCATTTATGCAGGCTGCAAAAAGGGGGCTCATCTCAATAATGCAGTCTGCCTTGCCTTCGGGGGTGCGTGGAATATCAACGCCCGCTGCTTCGAGCCATTTGGCTGCCCGTTCGGTCATCATCTCTCTTGTAACAGCGGGGCTGTCAACGCCTTCCTTGTTCTTAACCGGAGCGAATTCTTCCTCTCTGAGCGTTTCAAGGATCACAGATTCTCCCGCCATCGGCAGGGCATCAAATACGAATGTTTCGAGTTTGATACCGTTCTTCTCTTCGGGCTTAACCTTCTCGCCAACTTTATTTACGTGGGGAATCTTCTTAACCGCTCTGTGGAACGGAAGAGCAAAGCCCTCGGAATTGATATCCTCAATAAAGCTTCTGCTAATGATGTGTATTGCAATAGAACCAAGCTGGAAAACAAGGCTTCCGTCTGGATTTTTCTTCTCGGCTTCTTCATCCGGCAGGTCGCTGTATTCAATTACATTAACTCGGCCGTTTACAAGGCAGAAATTGCCTACCTTTTCCTTGGGATAGCCCTTAATCAGAGCCTTTGAAGACATCTCCGCATCCGCTTTGGCATGCAGCCCGATAAAGAGCGGATCCATAATTTGGATAAGCGGATTATCCACCTGAAAATAGCTCAAATGCTCAATTCCCCGTTTCTGCATATCCGCCACAGCACCTCTTGCGTAAAGTGCTTTGAGGCTCCCGCCGTGGCCGTCGGGGCTCTTGGCGATTTCATCTTTTTCGGAAAGGAAAATCTTTCCGTCAAACTGGAAATTAGGCATTGTTCCCTGCTCAAACATATATACATCATTTTTGTCCAAGCCGAAGTAGTTGTTTTCTTCAAATGCCTGAACAGTGGCGTTATGGTTGAGCGGGCTAGTCATTACATACCAAGGAATCTTAGCCCCGTATTTTCGGTTTGCAAAGAGTATTGTTTCAGCAAATATCTGGAAAAGGGTTTTGTTTTTAACCGGGCTCACTGGGTAGCAGCCTTTCGGCCCGCCGAAGCCGAGCCTTGTGCCCTGGCCGCCGGCTACTACAAACGCACCAACTTTACCTTGGCGGATTAAGTCCTCGCCAACAGCTTTTGCATCCGCATAAGTTTCTTCTTGACCTTTCGGGGGCTCCGCTTTGAAATAGGGGGCAGGATCGAATTCGCTGGGCAATTCCACAGAATGCTCCCGCTTCACGTATTTTTCAACCCATCTGGGGATATTTTCAAACTCAAGCTGTTCAATATCTCTCAGAAGCCTTTCTCTTTTGGTTTCCTCAAGTTCTTCCCAAAACCTAAGAAGCTGCTCCTGGCCAATCCTGTTCAGTTTGTGTTTAAGTTTTTCGTATTTCTCAGTTAAGCTCATTGATTAAACCTCATAATTGCTATAACGATCGTTTGACGGCTCCAAATCGGTCGTTATTATATTAAAATAAGCACCCAAAAAAAGCCAAAAATTAGTTCTTCTTTCAGTAATGAAATGAGGACATAAGGTTTATATCTTAAATTAGTTTTTTACTGACGTGATAAATTCCTGCGTTTCTTCTTTTAATTTTACCTGCTTCGAATAAAATAACCTGCCAAATTGAAAATGTTATCAGGGCTTGAAAATGATTGATGAAGATACACCTAAAATAAATCTTAAGAATGTGATCTATCCGGCTGCTGCGCTGGTGATTCTTGCAATTGCCGGAATATTTGTCTATAACAGGGCTGTTTCTGATCCTTTTGCTATATCTTACAATTTTGCAGAAAGTAAGGTTGTAGGTGCGTTTATAGCAATGTTTTTTATAGTATTCTTCACCGAACTCAAGGTTGCTAATAAGCTTCGAATGATTATCGTGTGCATTACGGGGATGGTGGCGATTGGTATGCTTCTCTGGCCAATTGCAGCCGGTAGCAGCAGATTCGATGCAATCTGTTTTATAGGAGGAACGCTTACCCTGAAGAGCTCGATCCTTGTTATAGCCGCAGCTTTTCTTGCTGGTATGGCAGGATGCGCTTTAGGCTGGCCTTCAACTCCGATGTACGGAAGCCTTGCAGCTCTAACCGGCTTCGGCCTCTGGGGACTAAGGACTGGCGATCTGAGCAGTCTTTTGATGTACAGCAGTTCTGCTGAACAGCAGGCACAGGTATATACCTCATTCCGCTGGGAGATATTCTTCTGGCTCGCTGCAGTGCTTGCAGCTCATTACGGAAGTTTCTTAACCGCCAGGCTCTTTGGCTCGAAAAGACTGCATACACCTCAGCCGGAAGTAATGTTCAACTGGACAGAAAAGGCCTTTATAGTGCCTCTTGCGGTATGCTCGATAGCAGGCTATATTATTTCCAGATACCTTGTTTTAGGCATTATGCTGCCCGTGGAAAATTTCGGAATTGTTCATCATCAGCCGCTGGCTCAGCAGATAGCTTTCGGCCTGATAACCGGTTTTGGAATAGCTGCATACCTTGTAAGAAAGCATTTCAAATCTTCTGTAGAGATTCTATATCTCTCGGTAGCAGTAGCTGCATTTTTTACTTACGTATTTCTAGCAAAGGAATCAAATCTGGAAACTATAAATAAATTCCTCCCTCCAAACTACTTTAATTCTCCGATGACCGCTGTTCTTCCTTTTCAGTTTATAATTTACGGCTGTCTCGGCGTGTGGGGAGGCTGGTTTACCAGTATCTGCATGGATAAAAAGCATGAGGAAGAAGAAGCCTTTCAAAAGCAGGGCTGATTATAGATCTCGTCTCAGATTAGAGAATTCCCCAAGCATTGTTGAAGCTGTTTGAAGGAAGTATATCAGCATACCAAGTTTGTATTCAGTGAGCTCATCTATGACAAGATTTATATCGCTTTGCCCGGGTTCTTTGATCCCAAATGAAACAGACAGTGCCTCTGTGCCGCTGCAGTTTATGTAATTTTCCATCATGGCATTGCACATTTTGCAGATCCCCTTTAGGCTGTCGTTCTTGCACTCAAACTTCACGCCGTTTTTCTCCGGATTGCTGTGAAATATTTTCGATGCGAAAATAGCGGCAGGGTTTTTTTGCGGATATTCCCTGCCAAGGAAACTGTCTATCCGCCTTGCGCCGGAAAGGAGCTGGTCTATGTCAATTCCTGAAAAGGCTCCAGCAAGAAGCCCTGGAAGCCCGAGGGGGCTGAAGAGTCTTATCTTTTTCAGAACAATCTTTTTGCTTTCAAAGCTTTTAATCCGCTCTGAGAAGTTCTCAGAGAATACGAAAGTATTTGAATCGAGCTTTGCAAGTCTTTCGAGAATGGAAAAGGCCTTCTCATTGCCTGCAGGGGGAATATATATTATCCCGGCCTCGTTGTCTGCTGACGTAAAATTTTCTGCCTTCTGTTTCGCCTCTTCTTCGCTGCTGTCCAGTCTGATTGCGGAAATCCTGCTTAACGGCAAGCCCATCATCTGCTCGATTTCTTTTGAATATGCAAACAAGAGCATCCGTTTGCCCTTTAAGTTATACTCATCGGAAATTCTCAATACCCAGTCAAAGTTGTCCTGATTGTAGGGCATATCACGCAATGGGGACTTGTCTTCATTGCGGTTTTTGTTGCAGTTGTAAATCACATCCTTTGCCGGCTCCAGTATTCTGTTTTCCTTGCCGGCAAAAAATGAATTAATGCTTATCGAAGAGCTGTAACCTGTGCCTGAAAATCTTATCTCCAATTGAAGCGTCCTTACTTGCCAATACAAAAGTTCTGAAAAATACTCGATAAAACTCTCTCGTCTAGATCCTTCTGCTGGTCTATATCGGCTATTTTGCTGTAACCCTCGCGAAGGCATAATGCCGCCAGCTCCTCATCCCCTCCAGCAAAGAGTTCAGCAGCCTTGTCCAAATCTTTAAGGCATTGGAAAACTGAATCTCTGTGTCTTTTGTTTACTGCTGTAATCTGCTCACCAGCAGGAACGAGCTCGCTTAGCCGGTTCTGGATTTCAGTTTTCATTGCTGTCAGTTTTTCCCGCTGCTTGATGCTGAATTCCACAAAACTTATTCCAAAAATATCCTCAAGAGCCTCTTTGCTGCTTGCTAAGTCACATTTTGTCGCAACACCGAGGATATTCTTATTTCTTATCTTTTCAAATACCCTTTTCTCTTCAGTATAGTCCATCTTACCCGATTCTACACAGAACAGTATCAAATCCGAAGAGAGTATATACTCGCCCGCAAGTTCCTGGGCGGCAAGCTCAATCTTATCATCGAAAGAAGCCGCCATCAACCCGGCGCAGTCGCTCAAAACGCAATCCTGATATTCCAGCGAACATACAGCGCTCAAAATATCCCTCGTTGTGGCCTGTTTTGCTGAAACAATAGCCCTTTCAGAGCCGAGCAGAGCATTCACCAGCGAGCTCTTTCCTGCATTAGGCGGTCCCGCAGCAGCAACAGAAGCCAGCCCGAGCATCCTTTCGTAGGCGAGGTTGCTGTCTATAATTTCACTGAGAGTTTTCTTTATCTCTTCCGTTCTTTTTTTGGCCTCTTCAGGCTGAATAAACACAATATCTTCGCTGGAAAAATCAAGCCCGGCCTCGAATAGGCCGAGAAGCTCCACTATAGAATTTTTTATTTGTTCAAGGCGGTTTGTCAAATCGCCTTTCATAAGTTTCTGAGCTGCTTGAATATGATAAACGCTGCTCCCAGAGACAATCTGCGAAACGGCCTCTGATTGTGCTAGGCTGAGCCTGCCGTTCATAAATGCCCTGTATGTAAACTCGCCCGGGCCGGCAAGTCTTATCCCATCTACCTGTGTTATGGCATTGATTATTTCTTCCGCTGCGGGCAGGGGGCAATACGCGTGAATCTCAATAAGCCTTTCAAGCGTGTATGAAGCACCTTCAGGGAATGAATATACAAATGCTGAAAACTCTATCTTGCCTCCCCTGAAGCTAAGGGCGGCATTTCGTTTCTCAATTCCACGATCCAAGATTCTATTATCAACGAGTTTATCAAGGCCGATTTCACATTTAGAGCCGGATAGCCTGATTATATGCCTTGGCGCATCAAGGCTGCCGCTGCTCAGTGCGCAGATCGTATCTCTCAAATCATACATTACTGTTATATCCCAAAGCAAAAGTTAGCAAGACTGCGTATATTTTATCTAACTTTGCTCAAAATAAAACGGGGAAAGCCTTATCTTCAGCTTTCCCCGTAGATTTGCGTGTTTTAATGCTTATTCTGAGTCTTCTTGAGAGTTTTCCTGCGAATTTTCGCCCTCGCTTTCCTGCTGGTTTTCGTCAGTGTTTTCTTCCGGCGACACTTCTTTAACGTTGGCTTTTTCGATGATCATGTCAATACACTTCTGCTCTCTTGCCTGCATAGTGAACTCCTGAAGAGAGCCGTCTTTATAAAGCTCTTCCCGCACCTTCTCAGGTCTTCTTCCCTGCTGTGCTGCGGTTTGAGCGATATATCCGTTCATCTCTTCCTGTGTAACTTCTATATCGTACTTGTCAGCAATTGCGTCCATTATAAATACAGACTTAAGCATATTACGTGCGTTATCTTTGCTTCTGGCTTGAATTTGCTCAAGCTGGCGTTTGAGCTCTTCCTCGCCGTATCCCTGCATCATCAGCCTTGTATATTCACGCTTCATCACAGAATCTGCTTGCTCGGAGACGAGATTTTCCGGCAGCTCAAATTCGCAGTTTTCAAGCAGATAATCCTTAACGTTCTGACTGAGAGCTGATTGGGTTTGTCTCTCTGCATCCTGCTTTCCATATTCGGCTATACGTTCTTTAACCTGATCCATGCTATCAAAGCCAATCTTAGCGGCAAACTCATCGTTCAGCTCTGGGAGTTTGTTGTATTTGATCTCTTTGATCTTGATCTTAACCTTGCACTTCTTGCCTTTGAATTGATCGTTGAAGAAATCTTCCGGTACATCTGTTTCGGTTTCAGCTTCCTCGCCGATTTTTTTTCCGGCGAGCAGTTTATCAAGATCTTCCACCGGCACCTTGCCTGAAAATCCCTGTCCGCTTGAAACAAACAGCTCAGATTCTTCCGCAGTAACCGGCTCTTCTCCTTCAGGGGTAACCACAATATCAGCGATTATCTGGTCGTCTTTTTCAACCGGTTCATTTTCATCTCGATTTACCCATTCAGCAAACCTCTTTTGAATCTGCTCAAGCTGATTGTCAACGAAATCATCTGCCATCTTGTGTACAGGTTTTTCAATCTCAATGCCTTCAATCTCCGGCAGCTCAATTTCAGGCCGCACATTTACCTCAAAATCGTATGTAAAAGCCCCTTCCTCCGGGAGCTCAAGATTTTCGTGGTCTATATCAGGCTCGCCGAGTGTTTCAAGATTCTCCTCTTCAAGTGCCTGGTCGGTGCAGTCTGAAAGCAGCTTCAGCTTTGCCTGCTCTTGTATCTCGCTGCCGAAACGTTTCTGAATAAGCCTTCTCGGGGCTCTTCCCCGCCTGAAACCAGGGAGAACAACCTCTTTCTGAAGGTCTGAATACTGTTCTGAAAGAACATTCTTGATTGTGTCTTCCGGAACCTCAATCGTAACCTTCATCCTGCACGGGCCAACTTTTTCAGTAGATACGTTGATATCTAATTTGTTAGCTGTTTCTTCTGACATTTCAATTTTCCCTTCAATAAAAAAAAGACTGCGGAGACGTCCGCAGTCTTGGTTTAACCTATCTGAACATCCCGCCGACCAGCGCCAGGCAAACGCTTTGCCCGATAACTCGTCGAGATTATTTTAATCTAAAAGCGGGTGATGAGATTCGAACTCACGACATTCACGTTGGCAACGTGACGCTCTACCACTGAGCTACACCCGCATTCAGGAGCTTTCTGCTGCCTGAGAGAAAGAGAATTCTATATTTCAACTTTTGGAATGCAAGAGTTTTTTCTTCAATTTTTTGTTTTTTTTATCTGTGCGTTTAGCTATGTTATGTAAAATATTTTTCTTAAGCATTGCAGCTATCCCATAGATATGGAAACTGTAATGATTTGGTAAATTTGTCAGAACTTTTAATATTTTGTTTTCAGAGGATTTGTGAGATGTATTTTCTTGCATTTATTTTGTGTATAAATATCCTTTGAGCATCGGTTAGAAATTAGAGATTACTATTGTAAGTACAGGATTAATTTATGGGAAAAATTGAAAATAAGTGCGTTGAAACTGTAAGATTTTTAAGCGCAGAAGGCGTTCAGGCGGCCAAGTCCGGTCATCCCGGCATGGCGATGGGAATGGCAGCTCTGGGAGTAAAGCTCTGGACTGAGCATATGAACCACAGCCCCCAAAATCCGCAGTGGCCAAACAGAGACAGATTCATACTTTCTGCCGGGCACGGCTCTATGCTGCTTTATTCGCTTCTTCATCTAACTGGCTACGACCTGCCTCTTGAAGATCTCAAGAGATTTCGCCAGCTGGGCAGCCTTACCCCGGGCCATCCGGAATATGGGAAAACTGCCGGCGTAGAAGCTACGACAGGTCCTCTCGGACAGGGTCTTTCCAACGGGGTTGGAATGGCAATCGCCCAAAAGTATCTCGCATCAAGATACAATAAAGAAGGCTTCAATCTATTCGATTATAATATATACGTCGTTTCAGGAGACGGCTGCATGCAGGAAGGCATTTCCAGCGAGGCTTGCTCGCTTGCCGGCCATCTCGGGCTTGATAATCTCGTGCTGATTTATGACGACAACAGCATCACTATTGATGGAGATACAGGCCTTTCTTTCACTGAGGATGTGGCAGAGAGATTCCGTGCCTACGGCTGGGATGTTCAGGAAGTTACCGGTGACGGCGGCGATTTAGATAAGATAAGCCAAGCTCTGGAGAATGCGAAAAAATGCAAAGGAAAGCCGAGCATGATAAAGCTTCAGACGAAAATCGGGTTCGGGGCTCCAACCCTTGAAGGCACAAGCAAATCACACGGCGCTCCGCTGGGTCATGATGAGATAACCCAGATGAAATCCAATCACGGCTGGGATCCTGATAAACATTTCCATGTGCCTGAAGAAGTTAAAGAATATATGCACGGCTGCATTGAGAAGGGCGAAAAGCTCGAGAAAAACTGGAACGAGCTCTTCCGCAGCTACAAAGAAAAATACCCGGAGCTTGCTGAGGAATATGAGCAGGCAATGAAGGGCAATCTTCCTGTTAATATTGATGATGTGCTCCCTGAATTTGAAGCAGGGAAGGCTCTTGCTTCGAGGAAAGCTTCGGGTAAGGCTATTGCCGGATTTATGCCGAAGATGCCGCTGGTACTTGGAGGATCCGCGGACCTTACCCCTTCAAACAACACAGATTTCCCTGATATGGTGAGTTTTCAAAAAGATGCTCCTAACGGAAGGTATATTCGCTACGGCGTTCGCGAGCATGCAATGGGGGCAATCCTCAACGGCATCTCTCTTACAAAGCCGCTCCGGTGCTACGGAGGAACGTTCCTCGTTTTCAGCGATTATATGCGGGGTTCATTGAGGGTGGCAGCAATAAGCGGCTATCCTTCAATCTACGTATTCACGCACGACAGCATAGGCGTTGGCGAAGACGGCCCGACACATCAGCCCGTCGAACAGCTGTCGGCTCTGAGGGCAATGCCAGGGCTTACCTGCATTCGTCCGGCAGATGCAAACGAAACTGCTATGGCATGGAAATATGCTCTTACTCACAATGACGGCCCTGTGGCTATGTTTTTAACAAGACAGAAGCTCACAACCTTGGACAGAATAAAATACGCTCCTGCGCAAGGGGCGATGAAAGGGGCTTACACTCTGAACTGTCCTGAAAACCCAAAGGCGATAATTTTTGCAAGCGGCTCGGAGGTGGAGAAAGCCCTTGATGCTGTCGATAAACTCGCTGCAGAAAGTATTGAAATTAGGGTTGTCAGTATGCCGAGCTGGGAGATATTTGAGCAGCAGGATGAAGAATATAAACGTTCCGTGCTGAGCCCTGAGATTAAGGTAAGAATCGCAATGGAGGCGGGCGTTGAGATGGGCTGGCGCAAATATATCGGTGAAGACGGAATCTTCATCGGTATGAAAGGCTTCGGAACAAGCGCACCGTGCAATCAGTGCTTTGAGCATTTCGGCATCACTTCTCAAGCGGCGGTTGAAGCCGTGAAGAGCAATTTATAGCTCAATTAAAGCAAATGAATAAAGCCCGGGAAAGCAATTAGCTGCCTCGGGCTTTTTTACTTACCTATTATTTTTTTGACAACCTGCTTGAACTCAGTGTACGCCTTGAAAAGATGAGCTGAGCCGTAGGCTGCAGGTTTAAGCGATTTGCGGAAAGTCCAAGGCAGATTTTCAGGCAGCTCAAGACCCTGCTGCTTTACCCATTCAAGAGTTTCAATAACAAGTGAATAATGCCTTATCTGTGAGTTTGTCCATATAGTCCATGGTTTTTTTCGTTCGTAGAAATGTACTACAAGAGCTTCCGGGTCGTGTGAGAGAAGGTGCGGATGGATTTCCGGGGCATCTTCAGCAAAGGCCAGAAGGGCGTTCAGGGCAAGCTCATCGCTCATTCTTTTTCCGCTCATACCAAGCGAATATGCTGGAGACTGGCTGCCGCTTTCCCTAATCTGTTCCATAAATTTATTCCACTTATCCACAAAACCCATACTGGAGGCGTGAATTGTAAAAGCGCAGTTTGAAGCAACTGATTCAGTGCGGCGCAGATCAAGCTCGCCCACATCTTTACGCCAGTTGTCTGTGTAAATCTTTGGCACAGTCCCGTGGTTTTCGCCGGGCTGGTAGTCGCCTTGGAAGCGGTGGATATTTTCTTCTTTGCTTCTAAAGCGTATCCTAATCCCGTCTTCAGGCACGTTAAGATAGCCGGTAACATCTCCGTTAACCATGCAGTCTGCATCCATCCATGTTACAGAGCCCTCACTCGCTGTTTTTAATGCTGCTATCTTCCCGTTGAAGGCCATATCTTCGTTGCCCTGAATTACTCTCACCCTTTTGAACTGCTCAAGAAGAGAGGCTGATATGCTGGGAAGGTCAAAGCCTCTTATATTTATATCGCAGTCAACATTGAACCTTCGCAATGATGCTGTGAGCAAAAATGCGCCCCACAGATAACCTTCATCGCAGGCAGTAACTACAGTCCTTTTATCGGGCTCTCCTGACTCTGTCATATTTAAAACCTCTCTTTGACTTTAACTAAAGAGTTTTTCACAAAAAACTTGTTCTAATCTAAAAATCTACACCTATGCTGAACATATACTTTTTGTCTGTGCTTTCAGTGCCTGCTGCTGGAGATTTATCATAATCAAGAATAGATTTGAAGCTCGCAAATATTGCATCTGTCATCTGATATTTCAGCTCTGCGAATGTTGATACATAATATTCATCGCTCAGGCTTTCGAAGCTTGGGTAAAAGGTAAGCTCGTGGATAAACATAAGATTATCCATCATCTGTTTGTCGAAGTGATAGCTTGCCTGACCTGAAAGCTCTGTGCTGCTGTCGGGCTCATTGTCGTATTTTTCGTATCTCGAGGCAACACCAAGATCTGTGGAGAAATTCATTGCAGCGGACTCTATCCACTGATAACCAAGACCGCCGCCTATTAGAACTCTCCGGTCCAGGTCTGCGATTTTGTCGGTTTCGTAGCGTCCGTCTATAAATGCATAAAGCTTCTTACTCAAGAAGTAGTCGAATTTGGCACGTGTCTTCCACCATTCCTCAGTAGTTCTTTCCTCGCCGGTATCATCATTGGTCTGTTCGCTCTGTGCGTAGTCCGCTGAAAGGGTGATTCTGTCCTGCTCTGTGCGTTTCTGCATATAAGCGCTTAGATTGTAGTCAGTTTTGTCTGTGTTGCCCCTGCTTACAGAAACACCGCCTGAAATGCTTCCCTTCCATCTTGGTTTCTCAGGAGCAGGCGGATTAACGGAAGATATCGAGTCAATCTTGAGTTTTTGCGGCTTCAGAAGTTCTGTCTCTTTGGTTTGAATGCAGCCTTCCGAGCCCTTTTCTACAGGCTGATTGAGAGTGCTTCCGTCTTTCAAATGCATATCTACAGGCTCTTTTGTTTCAAATGAGGAAACATTTTCCAGAGCAATTTCGATATCCCCTGCAAGTTCTGAGGCAATTTTCATTTTTCCGCCGCCAACAGTTTGCACTTTTCCGCTGATCTTATCACCGTTGGTTAAATACACTACATCTGCATTCACTGATGCTGCAAACAGAGCCAAGGCCGCGATAGTTAGCAATTTTTTCATAAATTTCCCCTTATTACTTTTAAATTAGTAATTCTTGAATGAGCCTACTGCTCTTCGTCCATATCTGTAGAGTTTTCTCTTTTACCCTGCATTTGAGCATTTGGCCGAGATGATTCATTTTTATTCTTTTTCAGTTCGCTGTATAGATGCACATCTGTTTGAGGGAACGGGATGCTGATACCCGCCTTATCAAACTCTTCTTTCACCGTACGCATAAGGTTCCAGTAAACCGTCCAGTAATCGCCTGTTTTCACCCAAGGTCTGCAGATAAGATTAACTGAAGAGTCAGCGAGTTCATGAACCTGAATATTCGGTTCAGGGGTGTCAAGAACGAGGCTGTGCGATTTTACAAGGCTCAGCAGTATTTCCTGCGCTTTAGAGATGTCTGAATCGTATGAGATTCCAAAAACCATATCCACACGCCTTATATCGCTGCCGGTAACATTTGTGATAACATCACCCCAGATTGAACCGTTCGGCACAACGACTATCTGATTGTCGAAGCTCTTTATTGTTGTTGTATTGAGGCTCATTGATTCTACCACTCCGGAAACTCCTGCAGTATTCACAACGTCTCCGATATCGTAAGGGCGGTGGAGTAGTATCATTATCCCCGCGGCAAAATTGTTCAAAGTCCCCTGCAGGGCAAATCCAACAATAAAACCGACAGCCCCGATCCCTGCGATAAGCGGAGCAACGTTTAAGCCCAGCGTTGAAAGAGCAACTACCCATCCAATTACCACTACAATTTTCTTTACCATATTTACAAAGAAATTTCGCAGCAGTTCAGAAGCCTTTTTGTTCATCTGTGCAGCACGTCTTACTATACCCCCGAGAAAGGCGGCTAGGATGTAAAAGGCGATCAGCACAGCAATAAACGAGCCTATTCGAATTCCCCAGCGAATTCCCCCGTTTGGTGATTTGAGCCAGCTCATCAGCATTTTGGATGTTCCGTTTACATCTGATACATCCACATTGGCCTTGGAAACGGCAGAAATGTATTTTTCGTATTCTTCAGCTTCTCCGCCTTTTTGCTTCAGCTCTTGTAAGACTGTTGAGAGACGGTCGATTATGTTTGTTCTCTGCTCGTGAAGTTTAGAGAGCTCTTCGGGCGGGGCATCAGCAATTTCTGAAGTTGAAATCTGCTTTATGTTATTCTGAAGAATATTCATCCACCCTTCAGCTTCTTTTTCTATCTGTGCTTTTCTAAGAGGTTTTAGAAGGCTTTTGAGGTTGGCAATTGAGATGTCCGGTTTGGTGGTTTTGAAATCCCCGACAGTCTCAATTTTTAATTCACGTTCTTCCTTATGAGTGTTATGATTATCACCATACAACCCGCACGCTGCAGCAAACACCACCAGCAGTACAAAAAGCTTACTCATAAGTCTCCTTTCTAACATTTAACAACCTCGGTATAATTTTCAAGCATTATACTATTCTCACATTTTCCTTGGCCGTTCTCATAAATCTCACTGCTAATTATTATGCGGCTGAGTCCATTTCTATAAATTATTCTGCACATATTCAGCAGCATTTTTGAAAATTGTCATTCCGTCTGCTTCAATATCTTCAGGAAGCCTTGTCCATTGCGGGTGCTGTATGCGTCTTATAAACCTTTCCGGATGCGGCATAAGCCCGAGCACTCGCCCTGTGGAATCGGTTAGGCCTGCGATAGAATCTACTGCTCCGTTGGGATTGATCGGGTAATCGCCTGTTTTGCCGTCTTTATCCACGTATCTGAATGCAATATGCCCGTCTTTCTGCAAAGTGCTGAGCGTTCTTGCGTCTTTGGTTACCACTTTCCCCTCACCGTGTGCCATGGGCAGATAAATCCGCTGTTCGGGATTTATAAAAACGCACTTTTCTGTGCCGGGCTGAAGATAGACCCAGTTATCGTAAAATTGGGGGATATCGTTGTGTGTAATGCTTACGCTGCGGCAGCCAATCTGAGGCGAGGCGGGAAGAAGGCCGGATTTTACGAGCACCTGAAATCCGTTGCAGATTCCGAGTACCAGCTTGCCTGCTCCCACAAATTCTTCAACCTTTTCGAACAGATGATGCTCAATCTGGTTCGCCAAAATTCTGCCCGCAGCTACGTCGTCTCCATAGCTGAAGCCGCCAGGAAAAACGAGAATCTGATTTTCCTCCAGTATCGATTTATTTTTCAGCAGCTCGTTTATATGTACTCTCTCGGCCTCAAAGCCTGCAAGCTCAAGAGCGTATTGTGTTTCTACATCGCAGTTAATCCCTGCTGCACGCAGAACTAAGCCTTTAATCTTACTCATTTTTTATCCTGTAGTTTATAAATGCTTATCCAAAAAAAGGATTATATCTCCGGCTCACTTTTATTCAAGTTTTCCGAAGATCTCTCGCTTTTAAAAATCACGGCACAGGCCGCATTTCTGATAATTCTCTATCTGTTCATCCGCCCAGCTCGAGAAGTTCCCCTCTTCTATTTTCTCTCTTATAGAATGGATAAGTCTCTGGAAGAAGCGAATGTTGTGGATTGACACAAGCGTCGGTCCGAGCATTTCGCCAACGTTAAAGAAGTGCCTGATTGCTGCTCTTGAGAAATTTCTGCAAGCATAGCAGTCGCAGCCCTCTTCTATTGGTGATTTATCTTTAGTGTGTATAGAGTTTCTTAGTCGTACAGCTCCCGATTGCGTGAAAGCAAATGCGTTTCTGCCGTTTCGAGTGGGCAGGACGCAGTCGAACATATCCACGCCCGCTTTCACTGCTGCGATTACATCCGGCGGCATACCAACGCCCATAAGGTAGCGGGGTTTGTTTTCCGGGAGCAGGGGCGCAGTGTGGTTAACTGCGCGGATCATATTCTTATGTCCTTCCCCGACGCTCAGCCCTCCTATCGCATAGCCGGGGAAATCCATGGATACAAGCTCCTCTGCGCATCGGCTGCGAAGGTCGAGATCAATCCCGCCCTGTACTATCCCAAAAAGCAGCTGTTCTTCTCTGTCGTGAGCATTGAGGCTTTGCTCTGCCCACCTTATGCTTTTTTCTACTGCTGTCTTCAGTCTGTCCTCAGGGCAGGGGAAGGGAGTGCATTCATCAAAGGCCATTATAATATCAGCGCCAAGCTTGTTTTGAATTCCGATTGAATCCTTCGGCCCAAGCATATATTTTTTCCCGTCTATATGACTTGCAAACTCAACCCCGTTATCGTTTATCTTGTTGAGGGTATTCAGGGAAAATACTTGATATCCCCCACTGTCGGTGAGGATGGGTTTATCCCATGCCATGAGCTTATGAAGGCCGCCGAGTTCAGCAACAATATCCGCTCCCGGGCGGAGCATCATATGGTACGTATTGGCCAGGATAATCTGAGAGCCAGTTTCGGTAATCTGATCAGGGGTGAGCCCTTTAACGCTGCCCCTAGTTCCCACCGGCATAAATACAGGCGTTTGTATCGCTCCGTGGTTAGTTTTAAGAACGGCTGTTCTGGCATTAGAAGATTCGTCTCTCGATTTTACTTCAAAAATTTTTCCCAACTCAGTAAATCCTTTCAAGATCCGCCTTGGGATAATAGTGTTTTAATATCTGCCTGTAATTCTTCCCCTCGTCTGCCATCTGCTTTGCTCCATACTGGCACATACCCACGTTATGTCCGAATCCTTTGCCGTTTGATGCTTTGAGTATGCCGTCTTGAATTTCAAGCGAGCATACTGTGCTGCGAAATTTTACGCCGGTAGGGTCTGCAGTGAGGCGGAGGTCTTCACCGCGGAGAATCTCGCTGTCGTTCTCGCATATAATTCGAACTTTAGTTATCTTTTCAATGCCGGAGTTTTTGATCGTTTCAGCAGGGCGGATATCCTTGATTTTCCCGAGCTTCTCCATTGAAGGGTAGTTTCTGATTAGTTTTTTTCTAAGCTCTTTAAGGCTGATTTCAAATTCCGGCCAGTTCAGGTAATCTTCTTTTGCTGTCTTCTTGCAGTAAGGGCATTTAACACCTAATATACTGAAATCCTCTCCACCGAAAACTTCTGAAGCCTTAAAGGTTGCTCCGCCGCAGGTGGAACTGAAATATGCAGGGAGAACTTCTTCGCTTTTTTTCTGGAGCAAGGCTTCTCCCTGAGTTTTGAGAAGAATTCTCCAAATCTTTTTCTTTTCAGCTTCAATCCCCCTGTAAACCTGATTTGCCTGAGTAGTTCTCAAATGCCAATTTTCGTTTTTCCTGTGATTTGCCTGAAAAAGGGCGTAGCTTCTCGAGGCCACAGCCTGCGCTTTGAGCGTTTCTTCAGGCCATCTTGCCGGCATTTCCGAAGATATGACCCCTGCGAGATACAGCTCCAGAGGTATCTCGTTAATCGCAGCAATTCTACCGCTTTCAGGGTATTGTATTATCTTGAGCCGGCCCCGATAATCTCTGCTGTTTACTGAAAAACTTTCCTTATGAGTATAGAGTTCTATTCCTGCTTCAAATTCTGCTTTCCCGCCAACATCTATTCGGCCGTCATTGAAGCGGATAGTTATGTTCGAAGCTGATTTTGGGAACATTACAATCTTATCCCCGTTAATATCGCAAAGCTGAAAACTTCCCTCACAGTTTATCTCAATCGTTTTTGATTTCGTGAGAAGAACCTTTACGACCCTGCCCTTGCTCTCAAATTCCTTACGCACATCCTTAAAATCTTTCGGCTTGGGTTTACAGCTTTGAAAGTTTAGTATGCAAAAAAACAGGCTGCCGTATAAAAGCAGCCTGAAGGTTTTCTTTATTCTAATGCGGGCGGTCATTCTTCGGATTGTTTGAGTGTCAGATTGTATTTTGCAAGCTTCTCTTTTATCTCGGTTAGGCTTGTAACACCGAAATTCTTGCAGTTGAGCAGCTCTTCTTCAGTTTTTTCAACCACTTCACCGAATGTTTTCAGGCTGAGTCTGTCTATAGCTCTTCTTGCTCTAACTGAAAGCTCAAGTTCTGAGATCGGCTTGGATAGCAGCTCATTATCGGCCTTTTTCTTCTCTGATTCGCTTTTCTGGGAGGTGTTTTCTGTTCCGTCTTCATTAAACTGCCCAAGCCTCAGGCCTTCGCTTTCGAGTATTGCCCTAATTTCTGTAAGGCTTGTTTCTCCGAAATTCTTGTAGGAAAGAAGTTCCTGCTCGCTGATTCTAAGCAGATCGCCTATCGTGTTTATATTCATCTTCTTGAGGCAGTTTCTGCTTCTCACTGAAAGCTCGTATTCGCTGATCGGCTTTTCGAGAATCCTGCTTCTCGTGCTCTTTCTCTGCTCCTGCTCCTCGTCGTAGAGCATATCTCTTGAGCTCTCAATATCCTTTTTGTACATCCTTGCCTGTTCGTGGTTTGGATAGTACTTCAGTATAAGATCAATGCAGTTTGCAGCGTTGTCGTATTCTTCGTTGTCCTCATATATTACTGCCATATTCAAAAGCACATTAACGCTTATCGGATTATTCTGAACAATTCTCTTATAGAGCTTCATGGCCTGAACAGGGTTTCCGTGCAGGTCAAGCATATATGCAAAGCTCAGAAGGGTAGGCTCATGCTCCGGATCTATGTTTAGAGCCTTTTCATACTCACTAGCGGCCTTGTCAAATTCCCCTTGAGCATCGTAGAGGTTTCCGTAAACGCAGTGATACTTAGCGTTTTTGCCCTTTAAAACCTTGGACAGATTCTTGAGGGCATTTTCTCCCGCGCGGTAGTCTCTCCCATCTATAAGAACTTTAATCCTCTCAAGCTCAGCAATAGTGGGATTGTCTATCTCGTTAACTGCTTTCTGGAAATGTTCAACAGCTTCGGATTTCCTGCCTACTCCAAGGTAAGATTTGGCAATGCAGTAGTTTTTGATCCCCGAATCGCCTGCCTTCTCGAGGTTTTCGATAGCGTCCCTATATCTGCCTGCAATGCAGTATCCGATTCCTGCTTTCAAAGCGGAGTTCTTTTTACTGCTGCCTGCAATTTTATCGACCTTCTCAACAAATTTCATTTTGTTTCGCTCAGAGTTGTTCACCGAGAGGTTGATTTGATTGTAATCCTCTAAAGTAGGTGCAGATTTAGAGGAAAATAGATTGTCCCAAATTTTTTCTGTGTTTTCTTGCATATTTAATGTTCGCCCGTAATTATTCGCTGATAACGAAATTCTTTTCTTTCTTCAATTATAAACAATATTGCGATTGATTATAATAAGCCGCTGATCTTTTGCAACCGTTTTGTAAGCCTCTGCTGTCGGCTTGAACAAAAGGCCTACCCAACTTCCCTTCTCTGGAAGAAGGATGCTGCCAACGCTATAACGCCAGCTGCATAACTCAGTGAATATGCCCCGCATTTCAGTACGTATTGAAAAGGTACGGTGCTGTCGAGGTATATGGCGTCGCTGATCCAGAATACCTGAAGGTTCGGTACTGCTGAGTAAGCGATTTTTGCAAAGATATTATCTGCTGCGAATCGGCCGAATATGTAGTCGCTTATGAGACCGAGAAGAAATACGCCAATACATAAAAGCAGTGTTAGCACCATATTGCAGCGGGTGGAGAATAGCACTGCAAGAGACACCAGAACGATTATTGCTAAGAAAATCAGTGCAGAGCTGTATAAGTCGAATGCGGAAAAGTTATTTTCAGCCGGGTTAAACTGCCACTGCTTATCTATGAAGCTGAGTGTTATAAATGCTGCCGCCGCTGTGATTGATGATGTCAGGATTGCAGTCGAGGCGAAGTTCCAGTCCCAAGAGTAGTTTGCGAGAGCGCCCACGATAATCCCCAGCAGAAAAATTACCGAAAGGGCGGTTATTACCGTCCAGTCAACCTCGTCTCTGGCGGTTTGCAGTACACCGTGCCTTATAATCATCATCATTACTGCAGAGCTTAAGAAGTGGCACAAAGCCACAGCTCCGGATATTCCAAAAAATTTACCCAGCACAAAAGTTATACGCGAAACAGGCTTGCTCAAAACTGTTGCAGCAGTTTTTGATTCCACTTCCTGCGTAATAGCACCTGATGCGGAAAATACTGCTATGAACAACCCTGAGATGAAAATCGTAGAATACGAAATTTCTCGCAAGAGTTTGTTATCATCGTCAATCGAAAACATTGTTAAGGAAGGGCTTATAAGCAGCATAATCAGGCAGATTAGAAGAATAATCGAAAATACAGGCTGCCTGAGCGTTTCTACCAAGGTGTTTTTGGCGATAGTGATAAGCTTTATAAACATTTATAAATCCTAAAATTAAATTTTAACAAGGTTGATTTTTTGATTGTATAATATAAACTTTCGAGCTTTGCAAGCGGTTAATTTATACGATTTAACTTTTTAGTAAAGGCTGAAGTCAATTTTTGCCGCTTCGTTTAATACGGTTTCTTTGCAAAACTGTTTTTAACAATTACAGTTAGCCAACATTTAAGGAATAAAAATTAATTATAACATTCAGGAAATAAAATGAAAGACTCCTCCAGAAAGGCGATGAACGTTGCTCTCGGCGGACTGATCCTGTCTTTGATAGGCTTTTTGGGATGCCTGCTTACCGGAATTATTACAAGCATCCTTCCGGTGCAGTTTATAGCCTGGCATCTGCTCGGCGCAGCAATTATATGGCTCTACTTAATTATCTATTACCACAACTTTGGCCTTGCAGAACGTGAAAAGCGCGATGAGGCTATCCTAAAATCTCAGGATGAGACAATCTTTCAGGATTCCCAGCAAAGACAGGCTATGTTCTCTGTCGCACGCAAGCGGTTCAAAATATTTCAGCGGTGGGGAGGCATCGTTTTTTCCGTTCTCTCAGCCGCATACAGCATAACAATCGGCCTCTGGCTCATATCCAGACTCAGAGAAACGAGTGAATTAGTTGGAAAGAACCCCCTTGCAGGGGCATCGGCTATGATAGTAGCATGGTTTGCAAGCTTCCTTCTCGCTAAGTACGCCTCAGGGATGTCTTCTGAAAAAGACTGGCAGCCATTAAGGGCAGGAGGCAGCTATCTGATTTCTTCCTCAGCCGGCTCGCTTATTGTGGCAATAGCCCTTGGAATACGGTTTTTCCATTATGATCTGCCCATAGTTGCAGCAAGCTGGATTGTACCTGTAATTATGCTCCTTTTTGGAGCCGAGACTATTTTGAACACAGTTCTGGATATCTATCGTCCAAGAATCAAAGGTGCCTATCACAGGCCGGGCTTAGACAGCCGCCTGCTTGGTATTATCAGCCAGCCGGGGAGTATGCTTCATACAGCGGCAAGCACAATTGATTATCAGTTCGGCTTTAAGGTATCCCAGACTTGGTTCTACAGGCTTCTTGAAAAGGCAATCCTTCCGCTTCTTTTCCTGCTTATTTTGTGCATGTATCTGATGAGCTGTTTTGTGGTTGTAGGTCCGGGTAAAAAGGCAGCGATCGAACATCTCGGCTCTACAGACAACGGCAGAAGGATAGTAGGCCCGGGGATGCACTTCAAATGGCCTGCGCCTTTCGACAAGGCATATATTCACGATACTGAAAGAATTCAGCAGCTCAATATCGGCATTATGAATGCCCCAGATATAAATGAAGAAACCGATGAGATTGTTAAAAAGCCCCTTCTTTGGGGACAGAAGCACCAGGAAGTCGAATTCCGTCTCGTTGTTGCAACCGAATCTTCCAAGAATATCAGCAATGAGGATGCGCCCCCTGTAAGTTTGATAGTAGCCGCAGTTCCGGTACAGTACAGGGTGAAAGACCTCTACCAATTCTTATACAACCATAAAGATCCCGAAGTTATCCTGAAAAATGTGTCTTACAGAGAGATTGCACGATATATGGCAAGTGCCAAGCTCGAAACGGATATCTTCGGCGGCGATATACAGGATAATGAAAGCGTGCTCGGTGCTGGCAGAAAAGAAGCCAGCGAAGAGCTGACACAAATTATACAGACAAGAGCTGATGAGCTCGGGCTCGGTGTTGAGATTGTAACAGTGGGCCTTCAGGGCATTCATCCCCCGCTCGATGTGGCCTCAGATTATGAAGAGGTTATAGGGGCAGTCCAGAAGAGGCAGGAATCAATACTTTCAGCCCTTGCCGAGAGGAACAAAACACTTACCGAGCTGGGCGGATCACTAGAGCAGGTAAATGGTCTCTATAAAATGCTTTCTGATTATGAGCAGGAGAAGGACGAGTTGTCTGAGTCTGCACGTAAAGAAAGGCTTGCTGAGCTCGATAAGGCTTTCCTTGAGGCTCGGGGACAGATTGCTGAAAAGATCTTTGATGCAGAGCAGTATGCTTTCAAGAAGAAGCGTCTTTCAAAGGCCTCCGGCGAAAGGTTCAAGAGCCAGCTTAAGGCTTACAGGGCAGCGCCAAAGATTTACCTGCAGAATGAAAGACTGCTAACTCTGGAAAGGTCTCTTGAAGATGTCAGGAAGTACATCGTTGTTTCCGGGGAAGGCGACAGCGAGGTTATGATTGTTGATCTCAAGCAGAAGCTCAACCCCGATATATACGACTTAGAGCTACCTGAGGAATAATTGAAATTGAATATTGATACTAAGGTATTTAAGGCAGAATAAAAATGAGAAGATTACCAAAGCTGATTCTTGTAACAGCAATCGTAGTGCTGCTTGGATTCAAGCTGTGCAGCTATCAGGTCAGGGAAACAGAGTCTGCATTGATAACGAGGTTCGGAAAACCTATAGCGGAAAAAACCGAACCCGGGCTCTACTTCAAACTCCCCACGCCGTTTGATGTTGTCCATAAATTCGATTCCCGCCTGCAGGTCTTTGAAGGCCAGCAGGAGGAAACAACAACTAAAGGCGGCGAGCCGGTTATCATTACTCCTTATATGATCTGGAAGATCTCTCAGCCCCAGCACTTCTTTGAGAGAGTTTCAACTGACGTTGAGGTGCAGAAGTTTCTTTTGAGCCAGCTTCGAAATCATGCCAATGCAGTGGTAGGAAAGCATTATTTCAGCGAGTTTGTGAACACTGATCCGGACAAGATCAAATTCGATCAGATTGAAAATGAACTTCTCCAGGCACTCAAGGAATCCACCGAAGACGAATACGGCATTACTGTGGATTCAGTGGGCATTAAGAAGCTTGAACTCAATGAAGAGGTAACACAAGCAGTCTTTGAGAGAATGCGTGCGGACAGGCAGCGCAAGAAGGAAGATATTCTTGGCGAAGGCCGCTCAACTGCTACGAGAATCAGAACTGATGCCGACAAGAAAAAGCAGCAGCTTCTGGCCGCTGTTGAGTCCCGCGTGATTGCTATCAAAGGTGAGGGTGATGCCGGAGCAGCAAAGTATTATAAGATGCTTCAGGACGACCCGGAACTTGCCATGTATTTAAGGGATCTGGAAGCTCTTGCCAAGATTCTTGAGAATAGGTCAACTGTTGTTCTCGGGGCAGAAACTGATCCAATGAAACTGCTTCGCGAGGTGCCCGAGCTAGAGTCTTCCAAACCAAAAGACTCCAAGGCGTCTCAGCAAGATAGTGAAAACAAAGAAAAGTAAAATCTCGGAGCTGTCTTGATGAATGAGATAGAAAATAAAAACCCTGAAAATAAGCAGGACATTACAGCTGGTATGGATTCAGGCAGCAAGGCGCTCGCTGATGCGCTTAAGATAAGCTTTGCTGTTCTAAAGCTCATAATGATTGTTCTTATAATCCTGTTTTTTGCCTCAGGAGTTTATACAGTAGAAAAAAATGAAAAGGCAATAGTTCTGCGTTTCGGCAAGGTGGTTCGTGACGCGTCAGGAACTGCTCTCAAAGAACCCGGACTTCACTGGGCTCTTCCCTATCCGATTGATGAGATTGTCAAGGTTCCGGTAACAGCTACGCAAAAACTCGAGATCGATGATTTCTGGTATTTTGACCCCGAACAGGGCAGCAGGCCCGGACGAACCCTCAATCCGATAAGAGACGGTTACTGCCTCACGCGAAATGAAGAGGTGCAGGGCTATGAAGACCAGCTTGCAACCGACTATAACATCGTCCACTGCAAATGGCAGCTGAACTGGACAATCGAAGACGACCCTTACGCATTTTTC
Organism: Sedimentisphaera salicampi; assembly: GCF_002117005.1. NCBI lineage: Bacteria > Pseudomonadati > Planctomycetota > Phycisphaerae > Sedimentisphaerales > Sedimentisphaeraceae > Sedimentisphaera > Sedimentisphaera salicampi. The sequence continues at coordinate 584,586 of NZ_CP021023.1, read as the reverse complement.
AGAAATGTAAAAGTACGCCCTGTAAAGCCAGGAGAGCTCTATAGAGACGTTATCTCCGAGAGCGTTGAGCCGTTGCTTACAACAGTAACTGATGATGCAATAGTGCGTACGCTGGCAAAATACAGCATTGATCAGGCCGTTACAACATCGAAATCCAATATCACACGGGAAGTTACTGCACTAGTCCAGGAAAGGCTCAGAGAGCTTTCAACGGGCATTAGAGTTCGAGATATGCAGATCCTGAAAATAACTTGGCCACGTCAGGTTGATCAGGCTTTCCTTGCATCGATAAAGGCCGGACAGAACCGAAGCAGCATTGAAACTGAAGCTTGGACCTATTACGAGAAGACCCTCAACGAAGCAGGCGGCCCGAGAGCGGAAGAATCGCTTGAGGTGCTTCTTGATGAAAGCTCCACAGAGGCAGAAATTCGTATGGCGTATTCAGACCTCACAGGTCAGGCCAGCAAGAACCTCAGCGAGGCACGGTCTTACAAGACTAAGGTGATTGAAACCGCAAAGGCAAACGCAAATTATCTAAGGCAGCTCCTTCCAGAATACAGGAAGAGGCCGGAGCTCGTGATAGAGAGGATCTATCAGGATAATATGGAACAAATATTGGACACTGTTGACGAAAAGATTATCGTTCAGCCCGCAAAAGAGGGCAAAGAGAGAGAATTCAGGGTGCTGATAAACAGAAACCCCTCAATCAAAGATAAGAAAAGCGGCAGTGATGAAAACCAGAATGGCAATCAGTAATAAATAAGGCGCAATCTACAATGGCACATGACCACCTTCATATAGAACAATTAGAGTTTGATAATCAGGAAGGGCTCAAGGAAGCGGGAAAGGTTCGCAGAGTCAGCCTTGCACTGATTGCTACCTTGGCCGGCGGAGTGCTCCTGCTGAACAGCTATCTCAGCGGCCTGCCTTTCTTATACGGGGCAGACAGTCCTGTTGTTGAACTAAGCGCAATGTTCGGCGCTATCCTGCTCGGTCTTCCGGTGATAATTCATTCCGTGAAGAATATAATCAAAGGCCAAATGCATATGGATGAGCTTGTTGCGCTTGCGATTATCGCTGCATTTGCAACAGGTCAGTATAAAGAGGCTGGTATTGTATCTTTCTTCCTTCTGCTCAGCGAGCTTATGGAAACAAGAACTGCCCTCGGGGCAAGAGCCTCAATCGAATCCCTGATAAAGCTTACACCGAAAAGGGCGGTTAAGGTAGAATCAAACGGCGAAGAGAAGGAAGTTAAGGTATCCGAGCTCAGCAAGGATGATGTAATACGTATCCGTCCGGGCGATAATGTAGCCGCAGACGGCGAGGTTATATCAGGCCTTACAAGCATAAACGAAGCCACTATCACTGGCGAGTCTCTGCCTGTTGATAAAGTTCCGGGAATGCAGGTCTTCGCAGGTACAACAAATCTTACTGGCGGGATTGATGTTAAGGTTACTAAGGTAGGCTCTCAGACCACTCTTGGCAAGGTTCAAGAGCTGATAATGCAGGCAGAGAAAACCAAAATCCCTATTATGAGGATTATGGATAAGTATATAAAGTGGTACATACCCACGATCCTGATGATAGCAGCTATAGCTTGGTTTTTCACCAAACACCTTGACAGGTCTATAGCGGTTCTTGTTGTCTCCTGTCCGTGCGCCCTTATTCTTGCAACACCTACAGCTATGGTAGCAGCAATATCAGCTGCAGCAAGGCTCGGTATTTTCGTGAAAAACGTTGCAGACCTTGAGATTGCCGGTAAGCTCACTTCAATGGTGTTCGATAAAACAGGTACGCTGACCACAGGCCGGCTGTATGTAACAAAGCTTGAGCCTGCTGAAGGGGTGGAACCGGCAGATCTGCTTCGAACCGCAGCCTCTGCCGAGAAGATGAGTAAGCACCCGGCAGCAAGGGCCTTGATGGGGCTTGCTAAAGAGGCTAACGTTTCTCTGCAGGAAAGCGAGAGCTTTGAAGAAGTTCCGGGTAAAGGGGTTCAGGCTGTCGTAGAGGGCAGCAAGGTTCTTATTGGCAGAGACAGCTTCCTCAAAGACAGCAGCATTGATCTTTCGGTTGTATCCGACCCTGCCCTTCACGAAGAAGAGGGCTTCAGCACACTTTACATAGCTAAAGATGGGGTTTGCCTCGGCTGGATAGGTATGCAGGATAAGACAAGGCCCGAGGCCAGAGAAGCTGTAAAAAAACTGCTCGATTCAGGCCTCAAGCGAGTTACTATGCTCACTGGAGACCGTAAAGAAGTGGCGAACAGAGTGGCATCTGAGCTGGGTTGTACAGATTTCAGAGCCAGCTGCCTGCCTCAGGACAAGCTCTCAATCGTTCGTAAAATCAGAGATGAAGGCCATGTGGTTGCGGTAATCGGAGATGGAATCAATGATGCCCCAGCTCTTGCTGAAGGCGATCTGGGAATCGCAATGGGAGCAGCAGGAAGTGATGTGGCGATCAACTCAGCCTCCATCGCACTGATGAACAACGACCTTGAAAGGCTTCCTTTCCTTGTGAACCTTTCCAGAAAAACAAGGACAGTTATCACGCAGAACCTGCTTTTCGGGAGTCTCTTTATTGTTATAGGCATCGCCCTTACACTCTCAGGCATTGTTTCAGCGGCTCTTGCAGCTCCGCTTCATTTTGTCGGTTCACTTTTCGTAATCTTCAACAGCGCCCGCTTAGTTCGCTACGGCGAATATCTAGACACACACGAAGCTGTTGTGGCCCGTGATAAAATCAGCGTCGGGGAAGAAAATAATAATGAATAATCACATTTGCTCTTATTTTGTGATGAGGAGTAATTTTGAGTGAGCAATATGCAATAGAAACAATATCTCTTACCAAGGCTTTCAAAGACTGGTGGGGCAGAACCAAGGTTCTGGCAGTGGATGATCTGAACCTCAAGATAAAACGAAATGAGGTTTACGGTCTGCTCGGTCCCAACGGTTCCGGTAAGAGCACAACAATAAAGGTTCTCTTGTCTCTGCTTCATCCGACGAAGGGCAAATCCTTTATACTCGGCGGAGACAGCAGGGAGAAACGCATTGCAGAGCGTATAGGATTTCTGCCTGAAGAATCTTATCTGTACAAGTATCTTTCGGCAAAAGAAACTTTGAAATTCTATGGCAATCTTTTCGGCATACCTTCAAAGGTCCTTAATATGCGTATTGAATCCCTGCTGGATATGGTAGGGCTTTCGGCAGTTGCCAACAGGCCTATAGGTACATTTTCAAAGGGAATGCAGAGAAGGATCGGTCTCGCTCAGGCTTTAGTAAATGATCCTGACGTTCTGATCCTTGATGAACCAACTTCCGGACTGGATCCAATCGGTACAAGACAGATAAAAGATTTGATCAAAAAGCTGGCCGGACGCGGGAAAACAGTGCTTATGTGCAGCCATCTGCTTGCTGATGTTGAGGACGTTTGCGATAGGATATGTGTTTTGTACGGCGGAAGAGTGCAGTGCGAGGGGATTGTTAAAGACCTTCTCAGGCAGACTGGAAAGAAACAGATTATAGCCGAGAATATTCAGGAAGAAGCTTTGGAGCAGGCTTGCAGTGTGATACAGCAGGCCGGCGGGTCTTGCGAGGTAAGCTCTCCTCAGTTCCGCCTTGAGGATCTCTTTATAGAGGTTGTAGAGAAGGCGCAGAATGAAAAAGTGGCAACAGGCGGAGCGTACAGCACTGGTAAAATCGGCAGCTTCCTTGGGGAAAAACAGCAGGAAGATAAAACTGATAAAGTGCTTGATGAGCTTGTCTCAGCAGATGTTGCAAAACAGGAAGAAACCGAAAAAACACGCCCTGAACCAGAAACAAGGCAGGCCGAACCTGAGGAGAATAAGCAGGTGTTGAGCGAACTTGTTAAGGAAGATGAATCTAAAGAAGAAAAGACAAAACAGGCAGATGATGAGCTAACTCCCGCCAAGGAAGAAAAGAAAAAGCAGAAACCGGTAAAAGATGATGTTTTGAAGGATTTGATGGGGGATGATGATGCGTAATATTCGCATTATTGCTCTTAACACCTTCTCGCAGCTTATCAGGATGAAGGTGGCGGTAATTGTTATTCTACTGCTGCTCGCACTTATCCCGTTTATGGCTGTACAGGCGGTCGGAGACGGGACGCTTCTCGGTAAGCTTCAAACCTTCTCGAGCTACGGCATTTCGCTTGTGAGCCTTCTTCTTTGTATGCTTACAATCACCCTCTCCTGCTACGCCCTTTCAAGCGATATCAGGAATAAGCAGATATTCAGCCTCGCTACAAAGCCCGTTCAGAGATATGAAATTCTCCTCGGCAAATTTGGCGGGGTAATGATTGTGAATCTGGTATTTTTATTAGTGTTCGGGAGCATATCATATTTCCTTACAGTGAGCCTGCCTAAATATACTGAAGCTGACGCGCAGGAACTTGAGCAGGTAGAGGATGAATTCTTCAATGCAAGAACCGGTGTTACGCCAAAAATGGATGAAACGAAGTTCCGCGAAGAGGCCAGAAAAGAATACTCACGCTTACGCAGCGAGGGGCAGGTCCCGCAGGATAAAACCATGCGGGAATACATAAATGAGTATGTTAATCAGAAGAAGTATCAGGCGGTTTCTGTTGCGGCCGGAGAAATGAAAGACTGGACTTTCACAGGCTTAAATCCGCAGGACAAACAAAACGGTTCTATTTATCTGAGATTTAAGTACGAAGCCTCTACGCCGCCGCCGGATAATATGATAGCGGGCAGGTGGCTGATTGGTGATAAACGACAGCTGGAACAGGCTAAAAAGGTGCAGACTCCGATTTATGACAGCTATGTGAGGAAAGATGCAGTTAAAACATTCCACGAGATCAAAATTCCTGCATCGGTTGTGCCGGAAGACGGGCAGCTTACGGTTGAATTCCAGAATTTATATTTCAATAAAACAACAGTAATACCGAGGGAAATAGAGCTGCTCTATAAATCCGGCTCATTTGGAATGAACTACTTCAAAGCCAATGTTCTGATTTTAATCCGGCTTTTCTTCCTCGCAGCCATGGGAATCTTCCTTACAACATGGCTTTCGTTTCCTGTAGCGATATTCGTATCTCTTGTGGTATATTTTACCGGAATGGTAAACGGATTTATAGTTGGGGCGATAGATTCGCTTACTCAAGGAGTAGGGCTTTTCTATATGTTTACCGTTAAGCCCCTGCTTCACCTTCTGCCCAGTTTCGACGGGCAGAGCAATCCATCCGGCAAGATACTCTCTGCACGGATGATAGGCTCTCTGTTCCTTTTGGAGAAAACAGGCATAACGATAATTCTTAAGTCCGGCGGGCTTTTGGCTGCCGGCGCACTTGTATTCAACAGACGCGAGCTGGCTAAAGTAACCGTGTAAGGTTTTTATGGCATATAAAAATATAATAATAACTATAATGCTCTTTGCAGTGGGATGCAGCATACTGTTTACATCCTCCCTGCAGCTTGATGATTTAAATAAATCCCGCAAAGACTTGGATTTAGTGGCAAATAAGCCGCTTGAGAATGCTCCGCCTGCCCTTGCTTTTGCAACGGTAGCAATGGGGGCATTTCGCGGCCTTGTGGTTGACATCCTCTGGATGAGGGCTGATGCCCTGAAGGAGGAAGGCAAGTTTTTCGATGCCAAGCAGCTTGCTGAATGGATTACAGTACTTCAGCCCCGCTTCAGCGCGGTATGGGATTTTCAGTCTTGGAATATGGCCTACAATATATCGGTGGCTATGCCCGCCTCCCAGCCGGAGGAGAGATGGAAGTGGGTGCGAAACGGTTATGAGCTTCTAAGAGACAAGGGCATACCGCAGAACCCAAATTCTATAATACTCTACAGATCTCTTGCTTGGATATTCCAGCACAAGATCAGCGGAGTTACTGATGATGTGCATAAGTACTACAAGATTCAGCTCGCATTATCGATGCGGCCTTTGATCTCGCCTTTAACTAATGAGCATTTCAAAAAGCTCTCAAACACCCCGGACTCGCTTTCTGAGCTCATTGGATCTGATGAGCAGGTCGCTGAACTTGTCTCTAAGATGAGAGAGTTTGCACCTGAAGTTTTCAGCGAAGAACTTACTGATCTGGAATTTGCAGGCGTTTTCTTTGCTCTGCTGGATTCAGCAGGAGAGGGATACCCCGAAAAGCTCGTTGAATTTGTGCGGGCAGAGATAGAAACGCAAAGATTTGAAAAGCTTCGAAATTTCTGCCAAGCCTGCAAACTCAGGCAGGAGTGGAAATTCGATATAGACCTTATGAGAAAGGTGAATGAACGCTATGGCCCTGTTGATCTCAAAACAGGCGACAGGCTCCCATTAAACTGGGAGCATCCCGATGCGCATGCTATTTTCTGGGCAGAAAAGGGGCTGGAAACGGCCGGTCGAAAAGGCGATTATTCAACAGACGAGCTCAATACAGACAGAATTGTGTTTCACAGCCTCAAAAATCTTTACAGAATGGGCAAGTATGTGATATACAATGTGCCGCTAAAGCTGCCGCGCTCTGATACAGACAAGCAGCAGGGCAATTTAGATAAACCGCAGGAGGAGCCTGAATATAAGGTGGGCAAAACGCTTTATATGCTTCCCGATCTTCGAATGTTTGATGCATACAATCAAGCCCATTTAGACCGTATTGAAAAGTACAGGGAATTTGAAGAGGCGAATCTGAGACCGCTTAAAAACGGCCACAGAAATATCTTGAACGATGCTATCTTTACGCTCTATATGGCAGGGCACCGCGAGAAGGCTGCCGAGGCGTTCAAGCAGCTCAAAGAACTCTATCCCAGAGAAGAAAATGACATGCCTCTCAAGCAGTTCTGCCGAAACAGAATGCAGAACGAGCTCGACGGGCTCACTATAACAGATGCCCGCGAAATGGTAACGATGATGCTCAAGGAGTCTTATTTCCGTTTTGCTGTGGGCGATGATGATATGAGCTCAGCAAGAGAGAAGATGGCCAGGTCAGTAGCAGACTACTACCAGAAGACATCCGGCCAGGAAGACGTTGACAGGGCAATGCTTGCAGATTTCCCGAAGCTCAGATATATGGCGCTGATGGATTTTCTAAACGACGGCCGATACCCGGACAACCTCAAGCAGAACCTGCTTGCCCGAATAAAAAATAACAGACCTGATCTCTACGAGAAGCTTACTTCAGAGCGAGAGAAAGTGCAGAAGGAAGCTCCCCCGGAAGGAAAACTGAAAAACGAGTAAGGTCCTGTATTGATTTGTTTGCTGAGGAATTTATGTCCCACTCATTCTCTTTTGACCAGCTAACCCAATCACAGAAAGAAGCAATAGAGCACAAGGATGGCCCTCTTCTGATAATAGCCGGCCCGGGCAGCGGGAAAACCCGTACTGTAACCTGCCGCATTGCAAGGCTTGTAGAGAAGGGCGTTTCGCCTTGGAGCATCTGCGCTATTACATTCACCAATAAAGCGGCTGATGAGATGAAGCAGAGGGTTCGCGAGATGGGCGTCCCGAGAGGCACGCAGATAAGCACGTTTCACTCACTTTGCGTTAGGATTCTTCGGGAGTTTGCCGATTACGCGGGCATTAAGAGTACTTTCAGCATTTATTCAGATGCCGAGCAGAAAACTTGTATCAAAGAAGTAATCAAGGCTAGCAATCAGTCCACAAAGAATTTTCCGCCTGCCAAAATCCTGTCATATATTTCAAACTTCAAAAACGACCTCTTCGATCCTGACGAAGCCCATAAAATGGCAGACAATTTTCAGCAGAAGATGGTGGCAAAATTATACAAGCGATACCAGAACCGCCTCGTACAAAACAACGCACTTGATTTTGACGATCTGCTCACTAAAACTGCATTTCTCATAAAGAATTATCCCGATATTCGAAAGCGTCTCAGCGAAAGATATAAATATATCCTCGTAGATGAGTATCAGGATACAAACCACGCCCAGTATCAAATCGCAAAAGGCCTTGCTCTCGAGCATGGCAATATCTGCGTAACAGGCGATCCAGACCAGTCTATTTATCGCTGGCGGGGAGCTGATATAAGGAATATTATGGCCTTCGAAAAAGACTGGCCAAATGCCAGAGTAGTAAAGCTGGAGGAGAATTTCCGGTCTTGCCCGGCAGTCCTTAACCTTGCAGACAGGCTCATATCGCACAACAGGGAAAGGAAAGAGAAAAATCTCAAGGCCGTCCGCAGTGAGAAGAAGGATATTGTTTTCTCGCCCTTTGAAGACCAGCGGGAAGAGGGACTCTCAATAGCCGGGAAGATTAACGAGCTTATCCAGCAGGGGCACAATCCCAATGAAATCGCCGTTCTGTACAGAACCAATTCTATGAGCCGCTCAATCGAAGAGGCATTCATACGTGAGAAAGTGCCCTATCTTATTGTTCGGGGAGTAGAGTTTTACAACAGAAAAGAAATTCGTGATATGCTTGCATATCTCAAGCTTATTTCTAACCCCTCTGACTCTGTTGCACTTGAACGGATAATAAATACGCCAGCGAGGGGCATAGGCAAAACTACAATGGAAAGGATCAAGAGTTATGCCTCGAAGAAGGGAATCTCCCTTTGGCAGGCCGCCTGTGAGGCAGACAAGGTGGAGCTTTTAAGCAAGACTGCGGCGGCAAAGGTTTTAGAATTTACGAAGATGATAAGAGGCTTTCAGAATTTTTGTGGGCAGGATAGCTTTGCAGTTTCAGATTTAATAGAAGATATATTCGAATCCTCGGGTTTTAAAGCCGCCCTTAAAAAATCCTCAGAGCAGGAGGATGCTGTTGAAAATATAGAGGAGCTCATAAACAACGCCGCATTTTTCGATGCTGCTCAGCAGGAGGAAGGACAGCTCGGCGGCCTCGATGACTATCTTCAGATGATCTCGCTATACAGCGATGCGGATGCTTACGACCCGGGAAGCGGAAAGGTTTCTCTTATGACTCTCCACGCCGCTAAGGGCTTGGAGTTTGACAACGTATTTATAATTGGGCTCGAAGAGGGCATACTTCCCCATGAGAGAAGCAGTGAGTCAGAATCTCAGCTCGAGGAAGAGCGAAGGCTGTTTTTCGTTGGGATCACTCGGGCAAGGCTAAATCTCTTTATAAGTCAGACGAAATATCGAACTATATGGGGCAGGGAAATAAGAACTATGCCTTCAAAGTTTATCTTTGAATGCGGTCTTAAAACCGAAAAATATTCTGCTGTAAACGATAGAATTCAAGAAAGCATGCGGAGCTCCCGGAAAGCTGAAAGAGAATTTGCAGGCAAAGGCAAACCTTCTGGAAGCCCTGCATACTTTGCCGGCCAGAGGGTGAGCCACAGGAAATTCGGCGCTGGTGTGGTTAAAGAATACCTCGATTTGGGCGAAAACAGCGTGATTACCGTTAAATTCGATAAGGGGCAGATTAAAACCCTAATTCAAAAATATGCCAAGCTTGAATGTTTGGATTAGCTGCTTATCGGCAAGCGAAAATATATTTCGAGCGGCTTTTCTGAAATATTTTAGCTTTGATGTTTAGCTCTATTGTGTAGAATAGCATCTTATTATATATCAGGCCTTGATAACTGGATTATTGAGGGAAAAAGTTTTGTAAACAAATATTATGTGGATATTATGGTGAAATTGATATTACGAAGTATAACTGCATTATTGGTTTTGAGTTTCAGCCTGCACGCAGCAGAGCTTGAGGCCGAAAAGCTCGACAGAATATATTCACCGCAAACCGCTCAGACGTTCCATAATATTGCATGCGATATTCTTGAACCGGAGTATGTGAGCGTACGCGATGCGAAAGAGGCCATTGTCCTGATCAAAGCTGCGCACCGGCTTGATGAAACTATGAACAATATGCTTCCTCAGCTTCTGGATGCAGTTGAGATAGACGAAGAGACAGATCATTCGGATTTCGTAAAGAAGCTTCTTTATCGATATGTTACAGCCTCAAGCGACTCGGAGCTTGCTATGCGGGGCATTTCATACCTATTGAATCAGGCGCCCACCCGAGAAAGAAGGGAAGAGATTCTGGATGCCTTCAACAGCGACATCGGCTCAACTAATGAGCAGTTTTCTTCAAGACTCAGCACATTTCTGGGCTCTCTGATTGCTGAAACGGGCGATTTTAAGCGGGCTTCAAGGCAGTTTAAGCTTGCCTACGAGAAAGACCCTTACAACGTTGTGGCCTTTGAGAAGCTCTCTGAGATAGATCCTGAAAGCGTGAACGTGGTTAATATGGGGCCTTATCTCAGAAGGAAGATTGTATTAGACCCATACAGCCTTGAGCTTACCCTTGATTTTGCTGACTATGCATTCAAATACGGTCTGTTTAAAATAGCCCGTGACACCTATGAATATGCAGCAGACCTGTTTGTTTATGAAAACCCCGATCAAAAAATTCCTCAAAGGGTTTATATGCCGTGGGTTATCAGTGCCTACAATGTTGAGCATGGCGAGGCAAAGTGCATTAAGATTATCAACAGGATCCGCCAGCAGGGCGATTTCAATATCTACGTTGAATATATTTCTATTATGTCAGAGCCGCTCTCGCGTTCAGAGCGTATGGACAAGCTCTCAGGGCTTGCTGAGACAGGCGAGCAGATGCTCGAAACAAACAACCCTATGGTTACAGAGCAGCAGCTTGCATTCTTTTATTTCTTCCTAAACAGAAACACCCAAAAGGGTATTGAAATGGCAAAAAGGGCATACGCTAGAAACGCCGATTCGGTGGACGTGAGAGCTCTTTACGCCTATTCGCTCTTTGAGTCCGGCGATATGGAATCAGCCAAGCAGATTGTTGAAGAGATTAAAACTTACAATCAGATTGCCGCCTACACCGGAGCGATGATCAGCCTTGAGGAAAACAACGAAAGCGAGGCGATGAAGCTGCTTCGTTCTTGTATAGAGATGCAGCCCGGAGAGCTGATTTCTCATAAAGCCAAGGAAGTAATGCGGGAGAATGAATCTAACTATGTTCCCGCTTATGATGCCTTCACTCTCAGGCAGAATCTCGAAAAGGCATTTGGCGATTCCCTGATTCCCAAATTCTACCGTCCTGAAGATGTGATTACAACAAAGCTGAGCCTGAATGGTGTAGAATTCAGTTACGGTGCAAAACTTGGGCTTTATGTGATAATCACAAACAACGGAAGACAGCCGATAGTTGTAAATGAAAATGCGTTCTTCAAGGGGAATATTTTAGTTAAGGCTAAAGTTGCGGGCGATATAGAAGGTGCAAAGCCGATTGAGATAAGGAAGAAGATTACCCCTGTATCACCTATTCGTCCGGGCGGAACTCTCGCTGTTCCAATGCCGATTAAAACAGCAGCCCCAACCTTAGACAGGATCCTTGAGAGATTCCCGCAGGCAAATTTGGTTATTACGTTTCAGGCATATTTCGATTCTTATGAAAATGAGTCCGGCGAACTTGCCAGCAAGATCGTCCCCGCTACAACAACAGCCAAAAGGCTTGGGGTAGTGCTCACTGAAGATTTGCTTGAAAAGAGAATTCAGTCCCTTCAAGAAGGTTATGCGGGTCAGAAAATTAACACTCTCAGGCTTCTTAACGGACTTGTAGCTGAGCGAAAGGCCGCAAAGAATTACGGCGTTGTTTATAAGAGAAACGCTCTTCCAGATTCAGTGCTCAAAGAGGCCTTTGATATAAGCCTTGCTGATATGAACTGGCAGGTGAAATTCCTTATGCTCAATGTGCTGAGAGGCGCATCCGATCTGCTCGATGCGAAGGAGAAATTCTCCAACGCCCTTGATGATGATCATTGGCCTGTGCGTCTGCTGTCTTTATACGCACTTACTAATATCCCCCAAAGCAGCGATTTCCAAAAGGTAATAGACTGGATGTATCAGGCGGACGAACAGGAACTTATTCGCAAGATGGCTCTTATAGCTGGCGCTGTGCCTGAGGCTGCCGAGGAGGAGTATTAGCAGAATTTGAATCACAAACCCGCTGAAATTCAAAATTCAGGGACATTTGCCGTTTGGAGATGGATAGTTTTTATCTGCGTGCCCTTTGGCTGGTTTTTAATATGGCTTATGGGCAGCGAAATCATCAGCGGCGAATCTGTATTCGGGATCTGCGGATTCAGGCAGAAGCACGATTTACCCTGCCCATTTTGCGGGATGACAACTTCAGCAAAATTATTCCTTGAAGGGAATTTTTTGGACTCTCTCAAAGCTCAGCCGGCAGGTTTTATATTATGCATATTCAGTATTGCTGTTTGGGTTGAATCTGCAATACTGCTTATCCCTGCGGTACGGAGAAAAAGAAGCTTTTTTATAAAGTGGAAATTACGGGTTTTATTATTAGCTGCTTTGGTTATAATCTTACTTTCCTGGGGCTGGAAGATTTTCTATGAAACGATTATTTATGAATAAAAAAAACATAGTTTTAATTTTGTTTGTTTCTGCGGCGATTTTTACCGGAGGCTGCAAGCTTGCCGGCATACTTGCAGCAGGCCCTTCAAAGCAGTATATACTTCCTGAATATGACCTGAAACCGGATCTTAAAGAGAAGATATATATTTTCGTTTCTCAGCCGGCATGGATTGATACTCCTGTAAATATAAGGCAGGATATTGCAGACAAAATGAAGGCCTATATAAAGGTGAGTTTCAAGAAAGATTACGTTCCTGAAAATATCCTGACATACGAAGATGCGCCTTTTGCTGATACGAACTCTGCAGATCTGGATCCATCAGGGGCAGCGGAAAAGCTTGGAGCGAAGAAAATGTTTTACATAGAGATTCAGGGCCTTGATATAATCCGCCTGTCTCACCAGTTTGGATACTACTCTGCAGAAATGAAGATCGGGGCATTGTATTATGATATCACCAAGGATAAGAAGCTCTGGCCGGCAGGAAGTGAATATAAGGTGCTGAAATATGATATAGAGTGCGAAAAAGGTGCTGAAAAACTCGGCTCAAGACTTGCAACTGCAAACGCACATTGTATATTAAGGCACTTCTATAAATGTAAGAAAAACAAATTCAAAATTGCTGAGGAAGCTGTTGATACAGATTTTAGTGACTGGTAAGTTTAGCAGCAGCTTTTTTCAAAAGTTTTAATGGAGAACGTATGTATAAGATACTTATTGCAGACAAGTTAGCCCAGCAGGGAATCGATTTGATCAATGCCACTGAAGGCTTTGAAGCCGTTGTGAAAACGGGCATCAGTGAGGAAGAACTCTCCTCTATAATCGGTGATTATGATGGGCTTATAGTAAGAAGCGCTACGCAGGTAACCGAAAAGGTTCTGGAAAACACTGGCAATCTAAAGGGCGTTGCCAGAGCAGGCGTAGGGGTTGATAATATAAATATCCCCGAGGCAACCCGCAAGGGCGTTCTGGTGATGAATACCCCAGGCGGAAACACGCTAAGCGCTGCAGAGCATACCATGGCTCTTATGCTGGCTTTGAGCAGGAATGTTGTGCCGGCGTGCAACAAGATGAAATCCGGCGGCTGGGACAGAAAACTCTACGTTGGAAATCAGCTCAACAACAAGGTGCTCGGTGTTATAGGGCTTGGAAGAATCGGGATGGCAGTTATCAGAATGGCTTCCGGATTTAATATGAAAATAATGGGTTACGACCCATTCTCAATCCCCACTCAGGCAGAAAATTTCGGTGTTCAGATTACAGATTCTCTCGAAGAGATCTACAAAAACGCCGATTATCTTACAATGCACATCCCGAGGAACAAAAATACAGAAAACCTCATCTCCAAAGAGCAGCTTGAGATGATGAAGCCAACTGCGAGGATTGTAAACTGTGCAAGGGGCGGGATAATAAATGAAGATGACCTTTACGATGCCCTTGAGAATAACGTTATTGCGGGCGCAGCTCTGGATGTTTACAATGAAGAGCCCCCTGAGAACAGAAGGTTTGAGAAACTCGAGAACAGCCTTGTAACACCGCACCTCGGCGCCAGCACAGAGGAAGCTCAGATTGGAGTGGCAGTAGAGGCGGCGGAAGTGCTGATGGATTCGATTAAAGGCGGCCCGATTAAGAACGCTATTAATGCACCTGCCGTAAGTGAATCGGCTCCGAAGATTATCAAATCTTACAGCGAACTTGCTCAAAAGGTAGGAAGGCTTATGAACGTTCTCAAGGCAGGCAGGATTAAGAAGGTTGTGCTTGAGTACCGCGGGACTATAGCAAATGAGGATGTTACTCCGCTGAAAACTTCATTCTCTATCGGACTGCTCCAGCAGAATTTCGATGTGCAGGTTAATATCGTAAATGCAGGCTTCCTTGCAAGAGAAAGAGGAATCTCTATTGATGAAGTGAAAAACGAAGACTGCACAAACTTCTCCTCCTGCTTCACAGCGAAAGTGTCAACAGAAATAGGCGATTATTCTGTAACAGGCACGTTGTTTGACGACAACATAATGAAGATTGTTAGTATAAACGGTTATGAAACTGAATTTACTCCGAGCGGCCTGATTATGCTGGCACTTTATAAAGACAGGCCAGGGGTCATCGGTTCTATCGGAACAGCCTGCGGGAAATACCAGATCAACATCGGTACTATGAGCGTAGGCCGTAAAGGCGGCAAGGCAATGATGGCTCTGAGCCTTGACCAGAATTTGGGCAAGGAAGCGCAGAAAGCTCTTGATGAAGTAGAATCCGTTGAAAAATACACAGTTTGTGATTTTGAGTAAAATCAGCAGATAGATTCAACTTGAAATTTTAAGGGGCGAGTTTCCAGCTTAGCCCCTTTTGTTTTTGCATATGAATAAGGCGGAAATTTCTAAAACGGCCGGTAGCTATCCTTAATGACTTCAGTATAATCATCAGTTGAAAGCAAAAACTCCTTAAGTTTACAGAGACAGCCTGAAATGAAGAACGGCAGTGTAAAGCTAACCCCCCAACAATGGGTCCATATTAGTGTGTGCCTGTTGGTGGTTGCAAGTTTTATCTTGCTTTTCGGCTTTTATGAGCCGCTGGTAAGTCCTGCAGCTCTGCACATTATTCAAATACTCGCATTTATATATTTCTTTGTGAGCCACGCAGCCGGCTTTATACGTGCAAAAAACAAGCTTGCATACGCCCGGAGAAACTGGTTTCAGATTCCGCTGCTTTTGGCTCTGGTACTGTTTTTTATCCTCGCTTCTCAGAGATTTTTCAGCGATCATCCCGTGGAAGGCATTCTTCTTGTCCTGAATATCTACCTTATAGTTCAGGTTGTAGATTCTGTTTGCAGGTTTATTGTTAAGGTTGCGGCTACTGGGCGAAACCCGATGCGAACTTTTGTTCTGAGCTTTATAGCTTTCATAATTATCGGGGCGATTTTTCTTAAGCTCCCCACTTTTCATAAATGTGAGCAGTTTAGCTTTGTAGATGCATGCTTTACAACAACCAGTGCAGTCTGCGTTACTGGACTGATAGTAAAAGATACCGGCAGCGATTTTACGATTCTGGGTCAGTTTGTGATCTTAACGCTTATGCAGCTCGGCGGATTGGGAATAATTATATTCGGTGCAATATTTGCTCTGCTTTTCGGCAAAGCGTTTTCGGTGCAGGAATCAGTAGCATTGCAGGATCTACTGAGTACTGAAACAGTTGGCCGGATTAAGAGGATGATAGGCTTTATCTTCGCTTTCACCATTATAGCTGAGGCTCTTGGAGCTGCGGGCCTATGGGGTATGTGGGAGCTTGAAAGCGCAAGATTTGAGGCCGGCAGAAGGCTTTTCTGCAGTATATTCCATTCAGTCAGTGCATTCTGCAACGCAGGCTTTTCGCTCTTTACTGACAGCTTCACCTCTTTCAAGGCCTCACCGCAGATTTATGCGGTAGTGTGCCCGCTGATTATCCTCGGGGGGCTCGGTTTTACCGTTCTATACAATATCAGCGAAATGACAGCCTGCAAAATCCGCAATTTATTCCGCTCTTTATTCATCCCGCCTACAGTTTTCAATAAATTGCCTTCCGGATATACCAGCCTGCAGACAAAAATTGCAGTTTGGGCAACTCTCGCTCTTCTTGCAGCCGGCACAGCAGGATACATCACTTTTGGTTATATCTTTGAAACCTGCGAAATCTCCAGCCTCAAGGATGCTTTTTTTATGAGCGTTACAACGCGAACTGCCGGCTTTAATACCATTGAGGTAGCCCAGATGAGCGAGGCAGGCAAGCTTTTTTCGATTATACTTATGCTCATAGGAGGTTCGCCGGGTTCAGCAGCAGGCGGTATGAAAACAGTTACTCTTGTGGTTATAATACTCGCAGTTTTGGCCGCTGTTACCAAGAAAAAAGAGGTGGAGGCTTTCCGACGCAGCGTTAGAACAGCAATAATTGGCAGGGCGATTACAGTGGCTTTTTTCTATATTACCGCATACATAATCGTTGTATTCGGGCTTATGATAACCGAAAGAAGCAATTCTTTTGAGGCCATTGATTTGATGTTCGAAGGGGCAAGCGCACTTGCTACTGTAGGGCTTTCTTCAGGCATTACATCTGAGCTTTCTGTCTCAGGCAAGGTGCTGCTGATATTCACTATGCTCTTAGGCAGGTTAGGCCCTCTTACGATCCTTTCCTCTTTGCTGCTCAGATTTAAGACAGCTAAATACAATTATCCGGAAGAGCCTCTGATTATAGGCTGATATTTTTATGGTTTTTTAGAGCAATATTCTAACTTGATAGATATGCTGACAAATTCAGTAAGAAAATTAAAAAAAAATAATTTTTTTTCACAGCCATCCCATAGAAGAACAAAATATAAGATGTTTCTTTGAAAATAGCGGGGTATGAGTTACACTAATTTCAACAAACTAACCAAAAATTAGGAGTAACTCATGACACCCGCTAAGCATCAATATACAGTTCTCAAGCAGATATGCCAATATATTCCTGCTTATCTTGTTTCAAAATTATCCCGGTTTTACGGTATTGACAAGCAATCACGAACATTTTCGTGCTGGTCTCACATTGTATCTATGCTTCATGTCCAGATTGCTCACAGCCTCTCGCTGAACGACGTTGCCGACACATTGCGTAATCATTCCGGAGCTTTGATTCCTATTCGCCGTGCAACCCCACCAAGCAGGAATGGGCTTTCTCATGCAAACAGGGTTCGAGATCCTCGTATGGCAGAGACTCTCTTCTGGGAGGTGCTGTCCCATATCCAAGCCCAGCATCCTAATTTTGGCAGAGGTCATAAATACTCCGGCCTTCCAAGGCGTTTTAAGAGAGCAATATATGCGGTTGATTCAACAACGATTCAGCTTGTAGCCAACTGTATTGACTGGGCTAAACATCGCAGACGCAAAGCCGCTGCAAAGTGCCACATGCAGCTTAATCTCCAGACATTCCTGCCTCAATTTGCTATTGTAAAAGAAGCCTCAACCCATGATTCGACAGAGGCTTATCAGCTCTGTCAGAACCTTAAAAGCGGCGAAATAGCGGTTTTTGACAAGGCTTACGTGGATTTTAAGCATCTGGCTGATCTTGACAGGCGAGAATTATTCTGGGTTACCAGAGCCAAAGACAATATGAAATATCGTTTTGTTAAACAGAATACAGAACCAAAAGGTGATATCCAATACGATGCATTAATTGAACTTGAAATGCCGAAAAGCTATGAGGCCTACCCGAAGCAGCTCCGTTTGGTTAAGGCTTATGTGGAAGTTAACGGCGAGAAAAAGCTTATGAAATTTATCACTAACAATACTCAGTGGGCGCCGAGCAGTATCTGCGGCCTATATAAATGCCGATGGGGCATAGAGGTGTTTTTCAAGCAAATAAAGCAGACTTTGCAGCTAAGCGATTTCCTAGGGCATAGCCAAGAAGCGATTCTATGGCAAGTATGGACGGCAATGCTTGCTTATATTTTAATACGGTATATAGGTTTCCTCGGCAAATGGAAAGGAACATTCAGTCGATTGTTTACTTTGCTGAGGGGTGTATTATTCAGCCGGCTGGATGTTTTTAGCGTTATGGCTGCCTGTGGGACAGCACGTGGTTCACCGCGTATGGTTGCAAGCCCTCAGCAGGCTTATTTGCCAGGTTTTAATATGTAGCAAGATTTTACGCAAAGAAAGAGGTGAAAAAAGAGTGGGCAGTATTGAGCAAATAACTGACAATTGAACAATAGCCAAAAAAATGCAAACTGGGGTGATTGAAATCCTTCAGGAAAAGGGCGTTTTAATACAATAAACAAGCCCTCAACGATAAATCTATGGACCTATGGGATGGCTGTGATTTTTTTTGTAAAAAGATTGGCTCCTTCTTATTAATTCACTGAAGAAAATTTTTAAATGGAAGTTGCAGCTTTGGTTGCTGCATATAGTTAATAAGTTAAATTTATTTCGGAGTATTTCATTATGAAAAAAGTGTTTTTAATTCTTTTCTGTTGTTCAGTTGCGGCGTCCGTCTGGGCAGGGGAGATAGTCCCTTGGTTCGATGACGGCGATGCCCTGGTGGATTATACCGCTGCCAGAGATGGAGATTTCGGCGATATTACAGCCCTGAACCCGGGCAGCACTATCACCTTCGCCGCAAAATTCACACCTTCAGTGGCCGATGTTACAGAAGACAGCGGCCCGGTGGCTGTAATTGAAACCGGCGGTACCACCTTCGGCAGCGGCATTTGGATCTGCAACGGCGAGCTTCACTACGCCTTCAGGGCAAATGTTAGCGGAAATAACGACCGCACCTTTCAAGATTTCGAATTTGCAGATGGTGCTGGTGCAGTAAAAATGGGCGATATTGAGGCAGAACAAGAAGTAAATGCGTGGGTTTCTGTCGATTTGAATTCAGGTATAGTTCTTTCTTCAGTTAATGGAGTTAGAAGAATCGTCTATCTGGACACTTTCCCCACCTCAACAAATCTGACAGGTAACCAAACTGTTACATTTCTCGGAGCAGGTACTATTGATACAGGCTCAATGGGCGGCTTGAATGGAGCAAATGAGCCCCTGCTTAATGCAGAAAATACGTGGGGAATGACTACCGTATCCGGCACTACCGTGAGAGGACAGATTTTTGGAGAAGCCGTAGATCCTACGCTTCTTCCTCACGACCCTTCTCCTGCGGTAAGAGCTGAGAATATCGACCCCGACACCTTTACAGAAGTTAGTTTTGACACTGCTGAAGATCCGGAAAATGCGGGCTCTCAGAATTCTGACGTAACAGGTCATTTTGTAACTTTCTATCGCGGAATGGACGGCGATCCTAATCTTGGCATGGCCCCGCTTTATGAAACCTTCGTTTCAGCAGGAGCAGATCCTATTACAGTGCCGGTCAATACGCCTGAAACATTCGAGCTCGAGCTCGGGCAAGAGGTTTTCTGGAACGTTGAAGAACAGATGAGCGGAGCACCGGAAGGCGATTCTGCAAATATAGTTGGGCCTCTGTGGAACTTTGAAACTCTGCCCGCTACTCCGGCTGCTGTTTCTCAGCCTGTAGATGAGGCCGTATTTGCAGGTGAGCAGGCGGTATTTGAATACACCTTCACAAGCAAATCAGCAGCAAGCTCAGCATGGTATAAGGAAGGCGACCCTGACACAGAACTGCTCGAATCCGATCCTGACATAACCATTGATCTTGCCCAGAACGGCGATGAATTCACCTCAACGCTCTACATCAATAATGCAGAGGTGGCTGATCAAGGTTATTACTACTGCATTGCAGCAAACACAGCGGGCGATACTCAGTCTGATTCTGCTTCTCTTGCTGTTAAGCGTATGGTTGGATACTGGCCTCTCGACGGAGACTATCAGGACTATTCCGGCGAAGAGAATCACCTTACACCTTATGAAGAACCGATAACAGAACAATGGGTTGACGGCGTCGCCCCTGCAGTAACCGGTCAGGCTCTGAGTACAATAGAACACAGAGATACGGTTGCTCAGACAGAGCCTTTTGCGGCCGCTGAATACACCGATGAAGTTACTATGTCTATGTGGATTTATTGGCCGGGAGCGGACAGCCACCCTGCAAATAATCATTTACGTACTATATTCAGCTCACGTGACTCAAGTCAGAATAACTGGTTTTGGGAGTTTGATCAGAGAACAGGCTGGCTTACTGTAAATGCCCCGGGATACGCACCATACGGATATTACAATCTTCCAAAGAGCGAGTGGGTTCATCTTGCGGTAACCTCATCCGCCGATGAAGTTGCCACGTTCTATGTAAACGGCTCTGAAATTGACCAGACAAATCCGGGCAGGTACAGCATCAATACTGCAAGTGTGCCTGTATTCCTCGGAACAAACCAGCTTGATAACCTCGATTTCTGCACCGAGGCGATATTTGATGAAGTTAGGCTCTACAATTATGCTATGCCTCCAGAGGATATTGCCGGCTTGTACTATGATGTAACCGGCGAACAAATATGCGTTGAGCCGAATGCTGAAAATCTCGCTTATGATATAAACGGAGACTGCACCGTAGGCCTTGAAGATTTTGCTGAATGGTCGGTTGACTGGCTGAACAGTATGCTTTATCCCGCAGCGGGCGAGTAATTCGGTTTGTAAGTGATAATTAAATATTATGGAGAAAAATAAAATGACGAAAGTATATAAAATCCTTGTATTAATGTTCTTTGCAGCGGCCTGTTCAGTGTCTCTGGCTGGAGAAATAGTTCCCGGATTCGATGACGCTGATGCCTTGGTAGATTTTTCTGAGAAAACCGCTCAAAGCCAAACTTGTCCGCCAATAGACAGCTCTGGGCTGATAACACTTTCAGCAAAATTTACTCCGACTGAAGCAGACACAACTAAAACAGACGGGCCGGTAATAGTGATTGAGGTAGGCGGAACTACCTTTGGTACAGGTCTGTATATCTGCGATGGTATGCTAACATTTTGCTCAAAGGGAGCCGGCGGCTCCGGCGGAGAGCAGGCAAATGTAGCCAGCCTTGATGATACCGATGCCTCAGGTGATGAAGGCGTTGCAGTGGCAATGGGACCAGTATATCCGGGCGTTGAAACAGAAGCTTTTGCTTCTTTCAATGCGAACACCGGCGAGCTTGCAGTTATGATTAACGGAAGGCTCTATGAAGAAACCATAACAGGAACATTAGGCTCAACAAATCTCACTGGCGATCGCAGAGTAAGCGTTCTTGGCCAGTTTCCCGCTGAGGGAGAAAGCTACAATTACCCTTCAATGGGTGGCTTGAGCCGTGATTGGTATCCTTCAATTGAGCTGGTAACCTCAGACGGCTGCGCTGTTGCTATGGAAACCGAAGGAGGCTCTGATGTTAGAGGGCAGATCTTTGAAGACGTGATAGATCTGGAAACCTTCCCGAGAAACCCAGTGCCTGCCAACAATGCGATTAATGTTGACCCTGCTGCCGTAACTTCTGTTCAGTTTGACACTGCCGGCGACCCCGCTGACACTTCAAATCCGAACCCAGACATTACAGGGCACTTTGTTACTATCTATTCAACATTCGACCCAGCAGATCCGAACAACAATGTGGCAGAAGTTGATACATTCGTTCCGGCAGGCAGTGATCCTGTGCAGGTTCCTTACTCATTCAACCTTGGTGATGAGGTATTTTGGCAGGTTGAAGAGCAGGTTAGCGGTGCTTCAAAAGGCGCTCCGGGCAACATTGCTGGTCCTGTATGGGAGTTCGAAGCACTGCCGGCAATCCCTGCAATTACCGCTTCACCTGAAGATACGGCAGATTTTGCCGGCACAGAAGTAACTTTAAATGCTTCTTTTACCAGCAAGTCTGCAGCTTCTGTGAATTGGGTGAAGGCAGGTGAACCTGAGCTTATTCTTGACGACAGCGACCCTGACGTAACAATCGGAGTATCTCAGCACGGTGACAGCTACACCACAAGCCTTTCAATTGCTGATTTTGAGAAAGCCGATGAGGGTGAATACTTCTGCAGGACAAACAATGCGGCCGGAACTGTAGATACTGATTCTGCGATGCTGGGAGTTAAGCGTATGATAGGTTATTGGCCGCTTGATGGAGACTATACAGACGCTTCAGGCGAAGGCCATCATGCAGACCCAAACACTACACCTCTGGCAAGTCAGTGGGTTGACGGTGTTGACCCTGCAATGACTGGCCAAGCACTTGATACTGAGCCTAACGCTCTTGTGGCCGCAGAAACTGATGCCTTTGTGCCTGCTGAGTACACAAACGGGCTTTCTATTACCCTCTGGATCAAATGGGCAGGCTCTGGTGTTGCTCCTACAGATTGGACAGGCCTTGTTTGCTCTAAAGACCAGCAGCTAGATAATAACTGGTGGTTTGGTCTCGGTCCGGACGGACAGATTGACATCAATCATCAGGATTACGGCCCTGTTACAGCTCCTCAGGAGTATTATCTGCCAGAAGGTGAATGGGCTCATATAGCGTTTGTAAACAACGAAGATGAGCAGGGCAAGCTCTATGTCAACGGTACTCTTGCTGCTGTTGGCGGGCCTTTCAAAACCAGCAGAAACGAATTGCCTGTGCAGCTTATGAGTGATATGCGGGATGAAAACGGCACACTCTGGCGGCCAACATACGGCGTATTCGATGAGATAAAAATGTACAATTATGCACTTTCAAGCGATGAAGTAGCAGAGCAGTATTACCAGATAACTGGTGAAACAGTTTGTACAGAGCCTGAATCACCCGTGCTTCAGTTCGATTTCAACGGCGACTGCAAAGTTGACCTTGCAGATTTCGCTCTGATGGCGGGCGACTGGAACGAGTCTAACCTGTATCCACAGCTTGACTAAACATTACTGACTCCTTTAAAACATTAAAGCCTCCTCAATTTTTGAGGGGGCTTTTTTTGGATTCAATAGCCCCTTTGGAAGTTGAAATATTGTAGCAGAAAGAGCCATATTCCTGTTTCCTCAAAAAAATTCAAATGTTGGTTTTTTATACGGAGCAGTTCAGCCCAGACCCTTTTATGGAGAGGCTAAATTCCTGCGGACTGCCTTGGAAGATGATTGAATTTGAGCAATAGTATAAAGAGAGCCTTTTTGTAAGTTGAAATTTTTACGGTCTTTGCTAAACTTTAGCTTTTGCGGCCAATTAAAACAATTATAAAGGCAGAACAAATGCAGATAAACTTCTGGAATAAGCAGATCGAAACGGCGAGCCGAGATGAGATAAACGATATTCAGCTCCAAAGGCTCAAAAAGATTGTGGGACTTGCTTTTAAATCAGAATTCTACAAGAAAAAGTTTTACAAGGCGGGCATAGAAACCCCTGAAGATGTTAAAACTCTTGAGGATATTCAGAAATTCCCCTTCACTACAAAAAACGATTTGAGGCAGAATTACCCCACAGGACTGCTCGCATCGGATTTTGATGATGTTGTGAGAATTCATTCCTCCAGCGGGACAACAGGCGTTCCTACGGTAATCTATCTTTCGGCCGAGGATATGGACTGCTGGACTGAGCTGGTTGCAAGGAGCCTTGTTGCAACAGGCTGCACGAAGAGCGATATATTCCAGAATATGATGACATACGGACTGTTTACAGGCGGCTTAGGCCTGCATTACGGGGCTGAGCGAGTAGGGATGGCGGTTCTCCCTATCGGCGGTGGAAACACGATCCGGCAGGTTAAATATATGCAGGATTTCAAAACAACAACTCTGCACATTACCCCGAGCTACCTTCTGCACATCCACGGGAAGCTGGATGAATTTAATACGAAAATAGAAGACTTGAATCTCAAAAGGGCTATCACCGGCGCAGAGCCGCATACTGAGCAGACACGAAAAAAACTTGAAGAGCTTTACAATATGCCTTGCTACAATTCCTACGGGCTAAGCGAAATGAACGGGCCGGGAGTAGCGTTTGAATGCGTTTACAGAAACGGAATGCACATCTGGGAAGACGGCTTCATCGCAGAAATAATCGACCCTGAAACAGGCCAAGTGCTTCCGGACGGCGAAAAGGGCGAACTTGTTCTCACAAACCTTACCAGAACAGCTATGCCGCTTATAAGATACAGAACAAGAGACTTGTGTCATATCTATGATTCAGACTGCCCGTGCGGTAGAACTCACCGCCGGCTTTCCCGTATTATGGGGAGAACCGATGATATGATGATAATCAACGGCGTGAATGTATTCCCTTCTCAGATAGAGGAGGTTGTGATGAATATACCCGAGGTTGGAACGAATTTCCAGATTGTTCTTGCCAAGAGCGGGGCTATAGACAAGGTAATTGTAAAGGTTGAGATATACTCAAAGATGTTCAGCGGAGATGCCTCGCAGCTCGACAGCCTGAATAAAAGAATTTGCGAGGAGCTGAAGGCATCAATATTTGTTAATCCAGCTGTTCAGATACACGAACCCGGCACCCTGCCTACTTTTGAAGGCAAGGCAAAGAGGGTGATTGATATGCGGGAAGAAATTTAGATTGGAGCTTTAATTATGATAAAGCAGCTTAATGTTTTTGTTGAAAACAGGCCGGGCAGAGTTTACAGGGTAACTGATATTCTTACCGAAAACGAAATCGACATCAAGGCCTTTACCGTGCAGGACAGAGGCGAATACGGCCTTATCAAGATGATAGTGGATAAACCAGACGAGGCAAGGCTTGCGCTCTCAGAAAGGGGATTTGCCTGCGCACTTAAAGATATCACCGCTGTGAGCGTTCCAGACAGTCCGGGAAATTTGAAGCGGCTCACATTAATTATGAATGAGAATGATGTAAACATTGCCGATGTATTCGGCTTTGTTGTTCAACCCGGTAATTTGGGTGTCTGCTGCATGGAGATACACGATACCCTGAAGCAGGCCGCTGTTGACAACCTCAAAAAAGAGGGTTTCAAACTGCTTGACAGCTCAGATTTTACAGACCTTTGACAGAAATATATAAATGGAAGATACGCAGTTAAACACTATAGATGAAGTAGCAGAAGACCTTCGCAGCGGGAAGATGGTTGTTTTGGTGGACGATGAAGATCGCGAGAACGAGGGCGATCTGGTCTGCGCGGCAGAGCATATAACCCCTGAGATTGTGAATTTTATGGTAACTCGGGGCAGGGGTCTTATATGCGTTCCGCTTGAGGCTGAGAGATGCGAAAAACTGGGGCTTCACCCTCAGTCTCTCGTAAATACCGCTTCGCTAGGCACAGCCTTTACTGTAAGCGTGGATGCAAAGGACGGGATAACAACCGGAGTGAGCGCTTCCGACAGGTCCAAAACGATTCAGGTACTATCTGATGATAAAACAAAGCCTTATGACCTTGCACGTCCCGGGCATATTTTTCCTCTGAGGGCAAAGGAAGGCGGCGTTCTTACCAGAGAAGGCCAAACTGAAGGTGCTGTGGACCTTGCAAGGATCGCAGGTCTCAAGCCGGCGGGCGTTATTTGCGAGATAATGAACGACGACGGAAGTATGAAGCGTTTCCCTGATCTGGTGAAGTTTTGCAGGGAGCACGATCTAAAGATGACTTCAGTTGCCAATATAATTGAATACAGGATGCAGAAGGAAACTCAGGTTCGAAGAATGCAGGCAGTGTCTATGCCTACAGATTTCGGCGAATTTGAGCTTGTTGGATATGAGAGCCTTGGCTCAACAGAGCCTCATATTGCCCTTTGCAAAGGTGATTTAACAACAGATGAACCTGTTCTTATCAGAATGCACTCAGAATGTATGACAGGCGATTTGTTTCATTCAAAGCGATGTGAATGCGGCAAGCAAATGGAAAAGGCCCTTGAGATGATTCAGAAAGAGGGCAGAGGGGTGTTCGTATATCTGCGTCAGGAAGGAAGAGGGATAGGCCTTGTTAATAAGCTAAAGGCCTATAAGCTCCAAGAAGACGGCCTTGATACTTATGATGCGAATGTGGAGCTGGGATTTGCCCCTGATAAGCGTGATTACGGTATAGGAGCGCAGATACTCAGGGATTTGGGAGTGAGCAAGGTGAAAATCCTCACCAACAACCCTAAGAAGATCGAGAGGCTCAAGGTTTACGGGATTGAGGTTGTCGAGCAGATGCCTATTGAGATGCAGCCATGCGAGTACAACGTAAACTACTTGAGAACAAAAAAGCACCGTTTCGGACATTTACTCAAAGGTGAGGATCTGTAATTGGTTAAGCTTATTGTTTGTATATTGATTTTTACGGGCGGCTGCGGCGTTTTTACATCCTCCGTAAGCCTTGAGGAATGCAAGCATAGCTGTGAGAGCCAGTACGCCGGCTTCAAGCCGGAAGTCTTAAGGGTTTCTCCGCTTTCATCTGCCTCAAAGGTTTCGGGAGGCTATCAATTTGAGGTATATGTTGAGCTGGAGGATAATTTCGGCTCGAATATCAAGCACCCGGGGGTGTTCAGGATTGAGGCCTACAGACCTAAAAAGCTCTCTGCTGTTTCAAAGGCGGAAAGAATCTTTAAATGGGACGATATAAATGCTGTTTCAGCAAAGGATAACAACAGTTATTGGAGAGATATGATGCGTTCCTACTCATTTCACCTTCAAATGCCCGAGAAAGGCTCTGCACTATCAGAATGCGTTATTGAGGTTACTTTTATCTCGGAAACCGGTATGCTGAATACTCAGAAAACTTTGCAGATTGATTAAAGTGCAGAATAATCCAGAAGACAGCAGCCTACTGATGCGCTACCGCCAAGGCGATAAGGACGCCTTGGGGGAGCTTATCCAAAAATATCAGTCCAGACTCTACACGACACTTCTGAAAATTTGCCAAAACCCCGATGATGCCATGGAACTTTGTTCTGATGCGTTTGTCAAAGCTGTTGAAAACATTGATAATTTCAAGGCCGAAAGCAGCTTTTATACTTGGCTTTTCAGAATCGCTGTTAATCAGGCATTGAACTTTGTGAAGCGAAAGGGGCTTGTATCGTTCAGCTCAGCCGAAACAGCGTTTGCAAACGAGGATGAACCTGAAAGGGTGGAATTTGCTTCGCAAGAAGCATCGATGCCAATTGATCAGCTTCTTGAAGATGAAAGAAAACAGGTGCTTTGGCGGGCGGTGGACAGCCTTGAGCTTCATCATAAAACTATGATATTGCTCAGAGATATAGACCAGATGAGCTATAATGAGATAGCAGAAATTCTGGAAATAACTCAGGGCACGGTTAAAAGCAGAATCTACAGAGCCAGAGAAGCTCTGAGATTAAAGCTTCTGCCTTATTTTGAGGGCGAGTAAAAATGAGTGAAATCCAAAAATTGATAACGCAGTATGTTGACGGATGTGTTTCTGCTCAGCAGGCCGCAGAGCTTGAAGAGATCATGTCTCGTTCGCCTGAAATCAGACGCAAGGTTCGAGAGCAGCAGAAAATCCGTGAGATTCTGTCTGAGGCCGGTGAATTTGCTCCGTCTAAGGATATGCACACCCTTGTACAAAATAAGCTTGCAGCACGTCGGAAAAAGAAAAGGGTTTATCTATTCAGAACTGTCGGCAGTGCAGCAGCTTTGCTGGCCTTTGCAGCAGTTATTACAGTTATATGGGGCTCTTTCAATATAAATGAGCGTCCAAAGCAAGCTCCTGCGAAGATTGCAGCAAGGAGTTTGAGTGTGGACAGAATCACTCAGAATCCTGTTTCTCCTTTAATGAACGACTGTATGCTCTCTTGCAGGGTGGTTTTGGGAGGTGATAATTCCGAGCTGTCTAAAAAGCTTTTAACTCAGATTCTTTACAACCGATCCCTTCTGGCTTCTGCTGATTCAAAAAAAGGAAGAGTTCGGTTTGATTCTCATTTACAAGCCCTTTCATTGGTTCTAAGCGATCTTTCGAGGGTATCGGATTCAAACTGTCGTCTTACGATCAAAAACTTTTCCACCGGCGATCAGATTGTATTAGAGAATGCTGCCTTTAATCAGGCTGCAGAAATTCTAAATGAGGCAAGCTGGAATAAGGCTTTGAATCTTGCAAAGACCTTTGATATTCAAAACAGCTTTCGTCTCCCTTCAGCCGAAACAATTGAGCCTTCTATGGGTTTTATTGAGCCCTCAATTGCTTCCTCCAAGCCCAAAAAGCAATCAAATGGGCAGGGCAGTGTGAGCGTGTGTATTGAATTTAAAGGAATTTAGCTTAAGTTTATTGCATTTCAGCCCAACTTTTATCTGCTCTGAGCGTAGTAAATGGTGGTAAATGAATAATTTTGCAAACCTTTACTAATATTTAAATATTTGGCTTGCCAAAATTAGTTTTTAATGTTAGATTTAAAACAAGTTAAGAAAATTTTGTTTCATATAAGGGTGAGAAAATGGAATACGTTCTCGGTTTTATAAATTTTGGTCCTCAAGAGCTGATTATTATTTTAATAATTGCTGTGCTCATCTTTGGCAAGAGGCTTCCTGAAATTGCACGCGGTATGGGAAAAAGTGTTAATGAGTTCAAGGAAGGCCTTAAAGAAACCAAAGAACAGATCTCTGAAGATATTGATACTGATGAGATCGAGTCTGAGATAAGAGATGTTGAAGGGCAGGTAAAAAGAAACGATAACAGTTACTCTGATTCTAATTCCTCAGATGATTCTGAAGATTATTCAGCAGCTCAGGAGCAGGAAAAAGAGCAGGCTTAATTCATTCTTTTAGGCAATTTGAGATAATTTAGGCAGCCTGTTTTTAAGGTTGCCTATTTTTTTTAATTATTATGACTATACGCAAGGCAAAAATTTCCGATGCTGAGGGCATTCATAAACTAATTAGGCATTATGCAGAGCTTGACAGAATGCTTTTTAGGTCCCTCTCAAGGGTTTATGAAGATATTATGAGCTTTGTGGTTGCTGAGCAAGAGGGTGTAATTGCTGGCTGCGGGGCACTGTCGGTTGTCTCAAAAGACCTTGCAGAGATTAAGAGTCTTGCTGTTAATAAAAGATATGCAGGCAAAGGTTTAGGTAAGGCAATAGTGCAGAAGCATATGCAAATCGCCTCTGAACTCGGAATAAAAAAGGTTTTCGCCCTTACTCTTGAAGAAGATTTCTTTTTGAAATGCGGTTTTGAAACCGTAGAGAAAGGCAGGCTTCCGATGAAAGTATGGAGCGACTGCGCTAATTGCCCGAAACAAGAGCATTGTGATGAGATCGCAGTAGTTACTTCGGTTGAAAAATGCCCAAAAACTTAAAAAAAGTTTCTATTATTGGAGCAGGCCTTATAGGCGGCGCTGTAGGCAAGGCGGTTAAAGAACGCCTTCATGGCTGCAGGGTTTCCTATTACGATAAATCCTCCGCGAACGCCGCCAAGGCAGTGAAACTCGGCTTTGCAGATAAGTATGCGGCAGAAATAGAAGACTGTGTTGAAGATGCAGAGTTGATTATCGCTGCTGCTCCAGTGGGAACTTTTAAATCAATTTTCAGCAAAATTTCACAATTCGTGGATGAGAAAACTGTTGTTACCGACGTTGGATCTACTAAAGTTATTGTCTCAGAATGGGCGGAAGACATTCTGGGCAATGGCGTTTTTATAGGTTCACATCCAATTGCAGGTTCTGAAAAGTCCGGAATAGACAACGCCTGTGATGTTTGTTTTGAAGGCGCAAGATGCATTATTACCCCGAGTGAATCGGTCTGTGAGGAGAAAATTTCTTTTCTCAGCGATTTTTGGGAGGCCTTGGGGATGCAGACATCAATTATGACTGCCGCTCGTCATGACAGTATATATGCTGTTTTGAGCCATCTTCCGCACGCTGCTGCGGCAGCTATGGTGCTCTCAACTCCCGAGGAATTTATAAAGTATGCAGGCAAGGGATTCCGCGATACAACCAGAATTGCGGAGGGTGATTCTGATATCTGGACAGATATTTTTATGACAAATTCAGAAAATATGCTTAACAGTCTAGACGGGATAATAGAAAAGCTGGAGAAACTCAAGTTTTTCATTTCCAACAATTACTTATCTGAGCTTCGTGATTTTTTTGAGCAAGCGAGAGAGTACAGAAAAAAAATTAATAAATAATTTGATTTTAACTAATTTATCCTTGATATTGCAATAAGAACACCGTAGAATACCAAGTTGGATAGTAAAGCTCACAAAAACCTACTACTCCTCTAAAACATTTTGACCTCCTCCTCCTTAACAACCAGCTTTGCCTCAAAAGCTGGGGGCGGTGTCCAACGACACCGCTCTTTTTTTGTGCAACAAAAATTATACTGCTGAAAGATAAAATTGTTTTGAGTACCAAGTTAGTAAACTTTCCTTTTAAGCCTGCAAAGATCCCGTTTTTCTATGGATGGGTGATCGTTGCAGTATGCGCTATCGGGGTAGTTATGAGTGTGCCCGGGCAGACGATAGGCTTCAGCGTGTTCACAGAGCCGCTGAGGGAGGCTGTTGGGCTTTCAAGAAAAGATTTGAGCAAGGCCTATCTGGTTGGTACACTGCTGAGCAGTTTTATGCTTCCCTTTGCAGGGAAGATGATAGACAAACTCGGCGGCAGGATTATGGGTACAATTTCTGCTTTTCTGCTTGGATTGGCATGCCTTTTGATGAGTCAGATAGACCGCTTTGCTGAATTTGCGGGTCAGTTCGGCCTTGCCTTTGCGGCAGTCTGCCTATGCTTCACATTTATGCGTTTCTCAGGACAGGGCTGCATGACAATGAGCTCCCGAGTTACTATGGCCAGATGGTTTGAGCATAGAAGGGGGCTTACAGCCGCATTGAGCGGGATTGTAGTCTCATTCGGGTTTAATGCCTCCCCCAAACCGCTTGGTCTTATGGTCGGAAATATAGGCTGGAGCAGCACGTATATAGCCTTATCTGCGGCTGTCGGGATAGGAATGAGTATCATTGCTTTTGTTATGTTCCGTGATAATCCCGAGGACTGCGGCATGCACGTTGACGGCCCGAATTATCAAAAGGCAAGAGAGAAAAGCGGGGAGGTTGCGGATGAATATTTTGATTTTACAAGGTCGCAGGCGGTTAAAACTGTTGAATTCTGGATATACACCTTTGCAGTGGCATTGAGCGCCCTTCTTACAACTTCAATCTCATTCCATACTGAGGCAATTGGAATGGAAGCAGGCCTTACAGCCCAGCAGGCTTTCGGCCTTTATATGCCTATGTCTTTTTTCAGCGCTTTTTCCAATCTTCTTGGGGGATACTTTAGCGACAAAGTGAAAATGAAAAAGATCCTGTTTATATTTATGATCGCTATAACCTTTGCAATCATAGGAACCGCAAACTGGGACAAGCTTTATGGCAGGGTGATGTTTATGGCTGGTTTCGGGACAAGCGGAGGCCTTTTTAATACACTGAGAACTGTAGCTTGGGCAAGATTTTTCGGGAGAAAACACCTCGGGGCAATTAACGGTCTTACAATGTCGATGCTGGTAATATCAACAGCAGCCGGCCCTTGGCTTTTCAGCCTGCTTAAGGGTTTCTTCGGGACATACAGCAATGTTTTGCTTTCTTTTACAGTTTTCCCAATTATAATATTTATATCAGCATTTTTTACAGGCAATCCGCAAGAACGATATGCAGAAAATGCCAGAAAATAAGTTTGAACATCAGGTTTTCAAAACAGAATTAGGCTGGGCGGGCATTGTGGAATCAGCCGGCATAATTTGCCGAGTGATTCTTCCTGCTGACAGCAAAGAGGATGTTTTGAGCATAACAGAACGATATAGTTCTTCTTACAAGGTTCCTGGTTATGCGGCTGAAAAAATTATTCTTTACTTTCAGGGCAGGCAAGTTGATTTCAGTGATTTGAAAATTAAGCTTAATGCAGAAGGCTTCTCAAAGGATATACTAAAAGCAGCGGCGAGGATAAAATACGGCAGCATCTGCACCTATGCCGATTTGGCGGATAAAGCAGGGCAGAAGGGCAAAGCAAGGCCGGCTGGCAGAGCGCTTGCAAACAATCCTCTGCCTGTTATTATTCCCTGCCACAGAGTGATCAAAAAAGACGGATCACTTGGAGGCTTTATGGGAAGCAGTGGTAACTTATTGAAACTTCGGATGCTGAGGCTTGAGGGCGTTAGTGTTTAGCTATGATCGCTGTATAGATGCTTTTTCAGCTCTTCTCTAATATCATCAGGAATCCGAACTGCCTTTTGCAGAGAAAAATCATAATGCACGATAACGGCATTCCCCTCTACGCATAATTTGTCGTTCTGCAGGGCCTGCTGGTATAAATGGAAGGATGAATTCCCAATCTTTGAGATGTATGTTCTGATTTGCACATCCGTACCGAAATACATTTGGCCGAGGAAGTCGAAATCTATATGCGCCATTATCATATTCCAGTTTGAGGGATCGAGGCTCAAATCCGGCACAAATATTTCAAATAAGGGATTTCTTGCCTGCTCGAACCACTGGGGAATAACGCAGTTGTTGATATGACGCAGGCCGTCTATATCTCCAAAACGCGGGGTTACTACTTTTGAAAACATCTCATCTCCAAGAAAAAAATGGGCGGCTGTTTTTGCCGCCCCGAGTGAGTTTTTCTTATTTATCTTCAAGGATGGCAAGGCATGCGAATTTCTTGCCTTCCATCATCTCAAGAGATGCCCCGCCTCCGGTTGAAACGTGGCTTACTTTATCCTCGAGCCCGAGGACCTTTATCGCGCTTGCGCTGTCTCCGCCTCCGATTACGGTTCTTGCTCCGGCTTCTGTAGCCTCTGCCAGTGCATAAGCTACAGCCTTAGTGCCTTTAGCAAACGCTTCCATTTCAAATACTCCCATCGGCCCGTTCCATACAACGGTCTTTGCGTTTTTGATTTTATCGGCAAACATCTCTGAGGTCTTAGGCCCAATATCAAGCCCTAACCAGCCGTCATCAATGCTTCCTTCCACAACCTTATGCTCAGCGTCCGCTTTGAATTCCTTCGCTTCCACTG
Source organism: Sedimentisphaera salicampi (assembly GCF_002117005.1). NCBI lineage: Bacteria > Pseudomonadati > Planctomycetota > Phycisphaerae > Sedimentisphaerales > Sedimentisphaeraceae > Sedimentisphaera > Sedimentisphaera salicampi. The sequence continues at coordinate 551,895 of NZ_CP021023.1, read as the reverse complement.
TGTCAACAGGCAGGAGGATCTCGCAGTTGCCGTCTTTGGCTCTTTCCATAAGCTCACCGGCCTTTTCAACAAAGTCTTCTTCGCAAAGGCTGCTTCCGATATTTTCGCCCATTGCTTTGGCGAATGTAAATGACATACCTCCGCCGATTATGATGGTGTTTACCTTGTCCATGAGGTTTTCAATTACCTGAAGCTTATCTGAGACTTTCGCTCCACCGAGAATCGCAACAAAAGGTTTATCGCCTGCTTCAATTGTATCGCCGAGGAATTTTATCTCTTTCTCAATCAAGAAACCCGCAACGCAAGGTTTACCTGTCATCATCTGGGGAACCGTAAGCATTGAGGCGTTGTCTCTGTGTGCTGTTCCGAAGGCATCGCATACGTAAATATCTGCAAGGCCGGCGATCTCTTTCGCAAAGTTATCTTTCGCTTCTCTGAGCTGCTCGTCCTCCTTGGCAGCTTTGTCTTTTATAGTCTCGGCCTTGTGGAATCTGAGGTTTTCGAGCAGCATAACATTCCCCGGCTTTAGGCTTGCAGCCTTTGCCTGAACATCGCTGCCTATGCAGTCCTCAACGAAAATGACGTCTTTGCCCAGAAGCTCTGAGAGCCTTTGGGCTACGGGTGCAAGCGAGAAATCCATATTCCTTTCGCCTTTCGGCCGTCCCAGATGGCTCATAAGTATTACACTTCCCCCGCCTTCAAGAGCCTTGTTTATGCTCGGGAGAGCCTTGGTAATTCTAGCGTCATCGGTAATCTCTCTGTTGTCGTTCAAAGGCACATTAAAGTCGCAACGTATAAGTACTTTTTTGCCTTCCACTTTGATATCAGCAATTGTTTTCTTTGCCATTTTTTCACCTTCTAAAATTAAGAAATACAAACAGACATTAACAAGTATTATAAACCCAAATAATGATACTTTAAATCACAATAAAAATCAAGCGTCATATAGATTAATTTTTGTGTGTTTTACGAATTCACGCAAATATTGTTTTTGGTTGTAAGCGGCCCTAAAGCCGTTATTTTTTCAGCGTTGGCTTGCCTTCAAGATATCCAAGAGAGGTAAGAAACTTATCCGCCTCTAACAGGGTTACGTAAAATTTCTTCTTATTGAAAAAGCCGTGTTCGCATCCTTTGTAGGTGTGCAAATCGCACCTATTGCCGAGCTTGTTCATTTTTGTCTTGAATGTCTCAGCAGTTGAAACGGGTATCAAATCATCTTTTGTTCCAAGGAATACAGTTGCTTGAGGCATATCTTTATGAATGTTATGAAGGGGAGAAAAACCACGCCAGTAATCTTTCACTCTTTCATACCCATAGCCGTTTGGGCCGTTGTCAAAAACAGGATTGAACAATACGAGTGCGTTGGGGCGGCAGCTCACTTCAAGATTGTCTGTTTTTTCGTTAAATCCGTCTAAAGCAGCCGTTGCCGAGGCTACATGCCCGCCTGCGCTTCCCCCGCCTGCTGCAATCATATTAGGGTCTACGCCGAGTGCATCTGCATTCGCACGTACCCACCTTATCGCTGATTTTCCGTCTCTCACGCATTCCTTGGGGGATGTTTCGTATTTGTTTTTTGTCCTGTAGTCTGCGCACATCGCAGTCATCCCTCTTGAGGAAAGATATTCTGCTTGCTGGTAGAAATGCGATGGACTGCCGGATACCCATCCTCCGCCAAAGAAGAATACAATGCAGGGAGTTTTATCGCCGCTTTTATGTTCTTCAGGATTGAAAATGTGCATTGTGAGATCTGTCTGCTCTGTATGTTTATAAACCATAATTTTATCAGGCTTAATCTCCGCAGAAAAAAGCGAACCTGCAATCAAAAGGCTCATAACTAAATATTTCACTTGGCTCTCCTTTAAATTATTTTTGTGCGAGTATTATATCGGCTGCTTCGCCGATATCTTTTACAGTTAATGCATTTTCGGGCAGCTCGTTAAGATGCTTTATGCCGTGCCCGGTTAAAACGTATATTCCTTTTCCGCCGGCATCTTCAGCAAGATGGTAATCGCTTGGATGGTCCCCTACACTGTAAGACTCTAATATATTAATGCCATAATCTGCCGCTGATTTCCATAGAAAAAATGGATTTGGCTTTTTGCAGCTGCAAAAGTCTTCATTTTTGTGCGGGCAAACGTATGTATCGGTGATTTTAATGCCTTTCTCAAGCAGCGTGTTGTTTACATAAGCGTTCACTGATTCCACATCTCTCTGCCCCAGCAGCCCCTTGCCAATCCCCGACTGGTATGTAATAATAAAGAGCTTGAAACTTACCTGAAGCTTAATCAGTGCGTCGAAAGTCTCTTCAAAGAAGACAACCTCTTCAGGCGAGCTGAGATGCCCTCTGTCTTCAATCAGAGTTCCATCTCTATCGAGAAATACAGCTTTATTCACAATAAACCCTCTATTACAATTTAAGCCGTTTCTTCCGCTCGTTTGGGGGATCTGAGACCCATTGCGTTGATTCCCATTGCCGCAAAAACTATCAAACTGCTTACCGCTATGCCGATTGTGAAAGTTCCTGTTGAGTCAGCTATCCAGCCGCCTGCTCCTGGACCTATGATACCGGCAAGACCGTACCAGAGAAAGCATATTGGGTACAGGCTTGGGAAAAGTTTTGTTCCGAAATGTGATACCATTGATGATGCATATACAACAAAGCACGCACCAAAGTTTATGCCTACTATCAGCGTAGCTGCAAGCAGCAAGGGTTCGGGCATCTCTATGAAAAACAAAATGACGGAGATACCAAGAGCCCCCAGAGAGGCCAGAACAGTAGGGCGTACACCTAACTTATCGTGAATCTGTCCCCAAATAATTCGTCCTGATGCGTTCCCTACAGCGAAAATTGAAATTCCAAGAGTAGCAGTTTCGCTTGTAAGACCGAGGCTCAGGAGAATGGGCTTTAAGTTTCCTATTACAAGAAGTCCTGCGAAAGTACCTGCAAACATCCCTGCACAGAGCATTATAAAAGGTTTTGAAAGCAGGCAGCTTGAAATGTCTTTCTCCTCTAAATTCTCACTTTTCGGCTTAACAGCTCCCTTATCAGGCTCTTTAAGAAGCAGGCTGGCTGCGATTGCAAGCCCGCCGAAGCCGTATCCAATGAGCCGAAAAACCTCTAACACATTCCAATTGAGGGCGGTTAGAAGATATTCTGACAGGGAGCTTAAGGCAATTGCCCCGCCGCCGAATCCCGCAACTACCACTCCCGTAACAAGCCCCTTGTTGTTGGGGAACCATTTCATACCAACTGTGAGCGGGCAAACATATCCAGCCCCAATGCCTGCACCAGCAAGAATTCCAATTCCTGCTAGAATCACTGCATAGCTCCCGCCTGAGATTGATGCTGTGAGATACCCGAGTGAAAAAAGCAGGGCTCCTGTGAAGGCAATCTTTCGGGGAGAGAATCTTCCAAGAAGTCTGCCTGAGGGAATCATAACCACTGTGAAAACTGCAATGTTAATCCCGAAGATCATGCCGGCCTGTCCGTTGCTCTGCCCGTAGTCTTCGGTTAGCGAGGGTATAAAAACGCTCCAAGCATAAACCCCGCCCAATACTGACTGCATCAAGACGCCTGCAACTAGTACGATCCACTTTCTCATATTAACCCTTTCTATAAATCAGCCTCAGCTTCTAAGATAAAAGTTAAGCCGACTCTTTTCTTATTCCTAACAGCTGCATACCCGTTTAATTCAAGCCAGATTATATATCGGATCTCAGCCTTTGTTGAATCTCCCAGCAGTCCAGCAATACAAGCGCAGCCATTGATTCAACTACAGGAATAATCCTCGGCACAATGCAAGGGTCGTGCCGGCCTTCAATCTTGATCTTTTCGGATCGACCTTCTATATCCACTGTTTCCTGCTGCCGGGATATTGAAGGAGTCGGTTTCACGGCAAGCCTTATCAGAATATCCTGCCCTGTAGAAATGCCCCCCAGCACTCCGCCTGCATGATTTGTTTGGAAATCATTATCCTTCATTTGATCATTGAATTCGCTTCCCAAGCTTCGAGCAGCTTCAAAACCGTCTCCAAACTCTAAACCCTTAACTGCCCCGAGAGAGAACAATGCTCCAGCAAGCCTTGCATCGAGTTTGCCGAAAACCGGATCTCCAAGTCCCGCAGGTGCGCCGGAAATCCTCAGCTCCACAATCCCGCCTAGTGAATCGCCGTTTTTGAGGGCATCCATAATCGCCTGCTGCATTTTTTCAGCTGCATCTTTATCTGCGCAGCGAACAGGATTTGCTTCTATATCATTTTCATTATAACTGCTTGACTTTACTCCGCCAATCTCGGCGCTGGAGGCAGTTATTTTTACACCTCGCTCTGAGAGTATTTTCTTAGCAGTTGCTCCTGAAGCGACCCTTCCGGCAGTTTCCCTCCCGGAAGACCTGCCTCCGCCTTTGTGATCTCTGATGCCGTATTTCTTCCAGAACGTGAAATCTGCATGCCCAGGGCGGAACAGATGTTTGATAATGTCGTACTTTGTAGAATCCTGATCTTTGTTTTCGATGATCATTGCTATTGGCGTGCCGGTGGTTTTTCCTTCAAACACGCCCGATAGAATTCTAACTTTATCCTTCTCGCTTCTGGGTGTTGAAACGCTGCTTTGGCCTGGACGGCGGCGGTCAAGCTCCGACTGAATATCTTCAGCAGAAAACTCAATTCCGGGTTTTAGCCCGTCGAGAACCACACCTACCGCATCGCCGTGGCTCTCCCCGAAGGTAGTAGAGCGGATGACCTGGCCTTGGGTATTCGGGGATTTCGAAAGCACCGCAAAGTAATCTGTAACAGCGCTTATGAATTTGCCCGGATTGTCTTTATCATCAGAGACATCAATTGTTACATCTGCAAAAGGCTCTATTGCCTCAATCTTCTTGTTTGCAACATCCCTGAAATAGTCTTCAGGAGAAGGGCGGCTGAAATATATAGAGCTGCCTCTGTTTTTAAGCCTTTCCCAAAGGATGTCCAAATCAGCCTTTAGGAGTACGATAACAGAATCGTCCCTAAGAAGCCTTCTTGAATCAGAGTCCATCAGGGTTGACCCGCCTACAGAAATGATGCACCAGTCCAGCTCTGCAGCTTCTTTAACAGCACGTTTTTCGTATTCTCGAAAGGCCGCTTCGCCCAGCTTTTCGCATATTTCATAGAAGTTGAGCTTATCATTGTGCTCACGGCTGTAAAGCTCTTCAATTATCCCGTCTGTCTCATAAAAGGGTATTTCAAGTCTTTTAGCAGCTTCAGCACCTATAGTGCTTTTGCCGCTGCATTTTGGGCCTGTTATTATTATCTTCATTTTTCTTCTGGGCTTTAAAGGTCTTTTGCATAAGCAGTTGCTTTTTTCGGCTCATTATGCCTTCATTTTCAAATCCGGCGGCGCACAAAAAACCAGCAGAATCCCATTTGAGACTTGCCGGCATATTGATTGTCTGTTTCTTTTATCTTAAACGATTCATTAGTAATCGATCTGCCAAATTTTCAAAACAGCAGGTATTTAATCTGGCAGGCATCTTTCCTGCCTTTAATATGTTTTTAATTATATAGAAACTAACTTTTGGTCAAGTTTTTTATTTACAGCTTCAGATATTCAGCCCTCCAAAATGCGGGTTCCAATCTTGCTTTTACTTGACTTATCTCTGCCCTTTATTACACTGAGCGCTGTTTCTGCTTTTAATGTAAAAACAGCTTAATAATAATGCATAAAACGAAAGGAAAAGTGCAATGTATGCAACTATAGTAGATGTAAGAGGGCGTGAGATCCTTGATTCTCGCGGCAACCCGACAGTTGAGGTTGATGTACTGCTAGATGACGGCTCTATGGGGCGTGCGTCAGTTCCAAGCGGCGCTTCAACAGGAGCGTTTGAGGCCTGCGAGCTCCGCGACGGCGATAAAGACCGTTATCTTGGTAAAGGGACTCTCAAGGCTGTTAATAATGTAAACGAGATCATCGCTCCTGAGCTGGTTGGTATGAATGCGATGGATCAGGAAACCCTCGATAAAACGATGCTCGAACTTGACGGCACGGAAAACAAGACGAAGCTCGGTGCTAATGCAGTTCTCGGTGTTTCTCTTGCAAACGCCAAGGCTGCTGCTGAGAGTGCGGGGCTCCCGCTCTACCGCTATATCGGCGGGTCAAACGCAAGCACATTGCCTGTTCCTATGATGAATATCCTCAACGGAGGCGAACACGCAGACAACAATGTTGACTTTCAGGAATTTATGGCTATGCCGGTTGGTGCTGAGAGCTTCCAGCAGGCTCTCCAGATGGGTGCAGAGGTTTTCCATACGCTTAAGAAGGTTCTCGCAAGCCGCGGCTATAATACTGCTGTTGGCGATGAGGGCGGATTCGCTCCTTCTCTCAAGAGCAACGAAGAGGCCTGCGAGGTAATCGTGGAAGCTATAGAAAAGGCCGGCTACAAACCCGGCGAACAGGTAGCAATAGCTCTTGACCCTGCTTCAACAGAGATGTGGAACGAGAAAGACAACACCTACACTTTTTTCAAGAGCAATCCTGACAAAAAGATGACAGGCGAAGAAATGGCAGCTCACTGGGCTGCTTGGATCGATAAATATCCGATCGTTTCGATCGAAGACGGACTCGCTGAAGAAGACTGGGAAGGCTGGAAGAAATTCACTGCAGACTGCGGAGATAAGTGCCAGCTTGTTGGTGATGATCTTTTCGTTACCAATACAAACAGGCTCGCAAAGGGTATCGAGATGGGTGCTGCAAACTCAATCCTGATTAAGGTAAATCAGATTGGCACGCTCACTGAAACCATTAACGCTGTTAAGCTTGCCCAGCTCCACGGCTATACTGCGGTAATGAGCCACCGTTCAGGTGAAACTGAAGACTCAACCATCGCTGATCTGGCCGTTGCTCTGTGCTGCGGGCAGATAAAAACTGGCGCTCCTTCAAGGTCTGACCGTGTTGCAAAATACAATCAGCTTCTGAGAATCGCGGAAGATCTCGATTCAAATGCAAAATACGGAAGAGATACAATGCTTTACCTCAAGTAAGCAGGGTTTAGATACGCATATTTAAAGGACGCAGGATTCTTTCCAGCGTCCTTTTTTTTGTTTTCTGCGATGGAAAAAGCTTGCAGAAGTATGTACGATTTAATATTGTAAAAGCGGTAAATAAATGTATTTGAAAGGCGGTTATAATGAGCAGTAAATTGTATTTCTTATTTTGCATCCTGCTTGCGGCATCAGGTTTATCCGCAGAGAAGCAAAAAGATGGGCTAAAGCTGGAAGATTTTCACGTCCACGATCCCTTCATACTTGCTGATGAGAAAACGCAAACCTATTACCTCTACAGCACAGGCGGAAAAGCCTTCTTCAGCAAAGATTTGGAAAACTGGGAAGGCCCGTTTAAGTTTATTGAGATACCAGACGATAGCTGGGCAAACCCCAGACACGGTGCATGGGCACCTGAAGTGCATATCTACAACGGCAAATATTATCTTTTTGTTACGCTGCATAACAACGACAGGCCTGTTAAAGGAAAAGGAAAGCCGCTTCGCCCAAGGCATATGAGAAGCACGCAGGTATTGGTAAGCGATTCACCCAAGGGGCCTTTCAAGCCGATGAGCAAAATGCCCACTCTCCCCGCAGGGATGATGACCTTAGACGGAACATTCTTTGTCGAGGACGGCTGCCCTTGGATGGTTTACTGCCATGAATGGGTTCAGATATTCGACGGAACAATTGAAGCTGTAAGGCTCACAAATGATTTATCCGATACTGTTGGGCAGCCTGAATTGCTTTTCCGCGGCTCGGATGCCCCATGGGCGGGAGCAGTAAACAAAGAGAAGGGAGCTTATGTAACCGACGGGTGCTTTTTATATAGAACAAAGGCCGGCAAGCTCCTTATGCTCTGGTCGAGTTGGCAGAAAAATCACAAATATACTCAGGGGCTCGCTGAAAGCACCTCCGGTAAGCTCAAAGGGCCATGGAAGCAGAAAAAACCCCTGCTTACCAACGACAGCGGGCATGGAATGATATTTAAAACCTTCGACGGCCGGCTGATGCTTGCAGTTCACAGGCCTACTATGAGCCCTGATTCAAGAGCAAGGCTCCACGAAATCATAGACACAGGAGACAGCATAAAGCTGAAAGACTAATCATTTGAAAATGAGAATCAATATTTTAAAAATACGTAACTGATAAGACTCTTTCAAAAGTTATTATGCCATTCTTGCATTGCCGAGCTCTGCAGGATATAATCTTGAATATTATTAAGCTGGCGGATATATGGAAAATTCACAAATAAAGGTAATTCTTGAAAAAGTAAGCTCAGGTGAGATAAGCCCTGCGGATGCTTTGAAAAAGCTTCGTGTGCTCCCGTTCGTCCACACAGAAAACGCCTGCATAGATACACACCGCTCTGTGCGATGCGGCTTTCCGGAAGTGATTTACTGCCCGGGCAAGAGCACAGGCGAGATAGTTCAGATATTTCGAAAGCTGTATGAGACTGGCGTAAATATCCTGGCAACCAGAGCAGAGGAGCCGGTTTATCAGGCAGTACGGGACAGCGAAATATGCCCGCGAGAAGACCTTACCTACGATCCGAGGGGTAGAACAATTACACTGATGCAGGATCATTACGATTCACTTCACGGAGATATATCCGTCGTAACAGCGGGTACAGCAGATGTGCCTGTGGGAAGAGAAGCTCTTGCAACGTGCCTTGCGATGGGTCAGAATGCCGAGCTTATTGCAGATGTCGGCGTAGCTGGGATACATAGGCTTTTAAGCAGGCTTGAACGCATTCGAAAGAGCAATGTGGTGATAGTAGCAGCGGGAATGGAAGGCGCTCTTGCGAGCGTTGTGGCAGGGTTGGTAGATGTGCCCGTAATCGGTGTACCCACGAGCGTGGGGTATGGTTCGAATTTCGGCGGTCTGTCCGCTCTTCTCACAATGCTAAACAGCTGCGCAAACGGCGTGAGCGTAGTGAACATTGACAACGGTTTCTCAGCCGGTTATACAGCCTCTCTAATCAACAGGAATTTTAAGCGGAGTGATGAATGAATATAATATCCAACATAAAATTTCTTGAGCCGAGAGTTTCAAACGGCTACAAAAATATGTACGGACGCTGCCTTGTAGTTGGCGGTTCACGGAATATGTCCGGAGCCCCCGTTTTGTCTGGGAAAGCTGCCCTGCGTTCTGGAGCAGGGCTTGTGGAGCTAGTAGTACCAGAGCCGGCATATTTGCCAGCGTCTTCTAGTGAGCCGTGTTATATGGTAACCCCCGCTGATGCAGACAGGACAGGTAAATTCAGCAAAGATTCTGTTGATGAAGTCCTCGCTTCTGCGGAGAAGGCAGATGTGATAGCCGTTGGGCCGGGGCTGGGAATTGGAGAAAATCTTCAGCTTCTTATTTCTGAGCTGATAAAGGTGCCCGAGTTCAACATTGTTATTGATGCAGACGGGATAAACAACCTCATCCATATTCCGCATTGGCCGAATATGGCAAGGGCGAATATAATCCTCACGCCTCATCCGGGTGAGATGAAGCGTCTTGCAGCATCTATTTCGATGGAATATTCTCCTGATGAAAGGCTCGAAAATGCTGCCGAACTCTCGCTTGAATCCGGCACAATTGTGGTGCTAAAAGGCGCTGAGAGCGTTGTGGCTTTCGGCGAGGACTGCTATGTAAACAATACAGGCAATCCCGGAATGGCCACAGGCGGAAGCGGGGACGTGCTCACAGGTATGTCAGCAGCTCTCTGGGCGCAGATGCAGAGAAATCAGGCTGATGAAGATCAGCTCAGAAACGCATTCGACGCAGCAATTCTGGCCGTTTATCTGCACGGAGCGGCGGGAGACATTGCAGAGGATAAATGCGGAACAGCTGCTATGATATCATCGGATATAATCGAAGCTCTGCCGCAGGCATTCCGCACGAACGGTATGTGATTGCCGTATGACTCCTAATTGCGGCAGTATTATTCAAATCTGAAAACAGAGAGGTAGTTGAAGCTGCCGGCGGGTGAACAGATCTCAGCTTTCATTCCAACCGCTTTTTCCAGTTCTTCCGGGGTATATCGAATATTCAATGGCGGGCCGAAACCTGTATCTTCCTTCTTGAATTCCAAAACAGCAAGTCTGCCTGATGGTTTTAAAATTCGCGATGTTTCCTTCTTGAAACTGCTGATTTGCCCGTCTGTAAATCCGTGAAATACGTTCGATAGATACACCAAATCCACTGAAGCGTCTTCAATCGGCATCCTTTCTGTAATGCTTGCAAGATGCACTTCTGTATTTTCTGCGCTGAATTCGGACTTGAGATTCTCGATTGAATTCTCGTGAGCATCTATCGCATAAACCTTCCCTTCAATTCCGGTGAGTTCGGAGAAGAGTTTGGTCATATATCCGTTCCCGCAGCCGGCATCAAGTATGCTCTGGCCGGGAGTAATATCAAGAAGCTCTAAAACCGTTTCTGTATCAACGATAAGTTCGGATGATTTCCCACCGTGCTGGTGTTTGTGTGTGCTGTTCATATTAATCCTTTATCTCTTTAGAATATTTTCGGTGATTTTAAAAGAAGCCAAAGATGTGTCAATTAGCTCTGCTTGACTATTATCTGTAATTTCTTACACTAAATCCCAATGATTAGAATTATAGAGTATTAGATTCAATCCGGCTTTTTACAGAATTATGGTTATGATTTTCCTTACAGCCGGCAAATAGTTATGAAAATTTTTCATCGAGGGGTTATGATGAAAATATTACCGCGTAAATGGGATTTTTCGTTGTGCGCTGGATTTGGATTAAATTCAGCTTTAGCATTATTTACAATGCTGGTTTTGTGTGGCAGTTCTTTTGCTCATCAGATTTGGTTCAATTCTAAGATGGAATACTCCGATTCCCGCCCGCAGATGAGCCCGCAAAGCGAGGCCAATTTCTCAGGGGCGGATTTCGATGCAGGGAATATCGGCGGATCCGGGAATAATTCAAGCGGAGGCACTGATAACGGCACGGCAAACGACAGCTTCACCTATGTTGCAAACAATCAGCCCATTCAAGGTCAAGCTTTCACCACAGCAAGTTCAGCCCACGGCTACAGGCTTAATTCCATTACCGTTCAGATGGCCGGCTATTCAAATAATGTCGCAGAGGACGGTGATCAAGTTTTCTGGGATCTGAGAGAAAAAAACGGGCCGATAATCCTTACGATAGCGAGGATTGAAGGCAGCAGCCGAAAGGTTATAACAAGTCAGCTTTTCAAAGCGGGCGGTCTTGATAATCCGGGCAATGGTCAGAGCAGCAACGGGCCGGGTACTTACATTACCTTCCATCTTCCATTTACTACTATTCTCCAGCCCAATGCTGTGTACGGATTTGAGATTGCGATTGGCAACGGAAGCTCCAACTTTTTCGAATGGCTTGGAACTAAAAGCGATTCTTATCAGTCTGGACGCGCATATCATCATTCCGGGAACGAGGTTACCTTTCTTGATGGAGACCATACTTTTGCTGCCGATATGACTGCCCTAAGCTTTCCCCCGACAGGGTTTGAACATCCATCTGCACTTCACAGTAAGGAAGAGCTCAATTTAATGAAAGAGAAAGTGGATGCTGAAGAGCAGCCTTGGCTTTCAGGCTGGAATATGCTTCTCAGCAGCCCATACAACAATTTCGGCTGGCCTGCTTATAACGTTGACTACATCTCCCGAGGCGGAGCGAGCGATAATTACACGCGTTGCCAGCAGGATGCCCATCTGATCTATACTCAGGCCCTCAGATGGCACATTACAGGTGATACAGCTTACGCAGACAGGGCAGTGCATATAGCAAATGTCTGGTCTGATTTGATTGGTCTGCAAGGAAATTCCAACAGGTCTTTAGCGGCAGGTATATGCGGATTTTTATTTGCTGCCTCAGGTGATCTGCTCAGCTCTTATCCTGGCTGGGAAGATGAAGATAAGAAGGCTTACAAGGATATGATGATGCGTGTGTTCTACCCCGAAAACCTTGATTTCCTGTGGCGTCATCACGATACGTTCTGGCGTGAGGGCGGAAATACGCATTACCGCCTGAACTGGGATACTGCAAATATGGCCTCTATGGCAGCTATTGGCGTACTTTGCGATAACAGGGCTGTTTATGAGCAGGCCTTAGACTTTTTTAAATACGGACCTGGCAACGGAAGAGTTGAGCGGGCGGCTTGGTATATCCATCCAAACGGGCTCGGCCAGGGGGAAGAGGCTGGAAGAGACCAAGGGCACAATCTCGGCGGTTGGTACTTTATGGCTATGCTCTGCAAAATTGCCTGGAATCAGGGCGATGATCTTTTCGGTTATGACAATAACCGCGTGCTTAGAGCATTTGAATACAATGCAAAATACAACCTCGGCCACAACGTTCCCTACACCCGCCATCAGAACTGCGATATGGGATATACCGAAGGTTCAGTTTCCAGCGCGGGAAGAGGGCTCGGCGGATACTATCAGTATGAGCTGGTTTACAATCATTATGAAAAGCAGAAGGGCATTGCCGCACCTTGGAGCAAAAGGGCGGCAGAGCAATTAAGACCCGAGCCTTGGCCGGATACAGGTCTCCATCCCTCCCAGGTGGATTGGTTCGGCCTTGGAACGCTTACATTCACAAAAGAGCCTCAGGCTTCTGAAACACCTCCTGCAGGGCTGAGAGCAAATTGGAGCAATAACGAGATTACGCTGCACTGGTGGGGCTCTGCAGGGTCAGAGAGCTATATCATAAAACGCTCTGAAACCCCTGATTCCGGTTTCAATGAGCTTGGAAGGGTTAACCCGCCAGACTTGTATTTTAAGGACACAAGCGTCGAAAACGGCAAGACGTATTATTATATCGTGGAGGCTGTACGGTCATCTGAGAATCTGCAAAGTGAGCCTCTGCGTGTTTCGCAGGAACTGGCCGCTCATTATACCTTTGAAGGTGATGTGAAAGATCTTGCAGGCAGCAAAGACGCCAAACTCTGCGGGGCAGAAGACGGCCTGCCGGGCTTCACTTCAGGCGTTAATAGTTCTAAAGCAATTGATCTGAACGGCAAAAATCAGTACGTCAAACTCCCCGCAGGAGCGGGCAATTATCAGGATATTACCGTTTCAGCATGGGTTTACTGGCGCGGCGGGGGAGACTGGCAGCGTGTGTTTGATTTTGGCTCTGAGATTGAAAAGTCTATATTTCTTACAGTTTCCGGCAATGGAGGGGTTCAGTTTGGACTCACAACTACAAAATGGGGCAATTATGAAGGCGATGCCTGCTATTATCTCCGCGGGCCGGAAATGCCCGTAAACAAGTGGACTCATCTGGCCGTTTCGCTCAAAGGAGACACCGCAACTCTCTACGTAAACGCCGAGCCGGAGGATCAGAAGCAAGTGAGCCTTGTTGACCCGCTTTTTGCCCAGCCTTACTGCTATATAGGCAAGAGTATGTGGAATTCCGATCCCTGCTTTAACGGCAAAATCGATGATTTTAGAATTTACAACTACGGCCTTTCTCAAGAGCAGATAGAAAACCTCCCAGGCGAGGATGAACGGATGCAGGTTTTGCGTTCTCTCGCGCATTGGTGGCTCTTTGTTTGCCCTGCTGGGGAAGATGAAAAAGGCTGCCTTGCAATAGATTTTGATTCAAGCGGGGCTATTGATTATAAAGACTTCTGCATATTTGCTTATATGTGGAGTTAGATATGTCCAGTTTATACATGCAAATTTGTCGGCTTTTATTACTAATATGACTATGTTTTAGAGTTAGAATTATGATGTTTAGAAAAGAATTACCTAAAGCAATTTTTATTTTGTTAAGTTTTTTTGCTTCAATTTGTTTACCAGCAGAGGATACCAACGGTATCGAGAAAGATTCATCCGGCATTACAATCCACACGAATAAAGGTATTACAAAGCTGGAATTTTTTGATGATTGTGTTGTTCGTGTAATTCATTCCAACGCTATTAAAGAAACTTCCTTTGACAGTCTTGCAATTAAAGCTGAGCCAAAATTCGCTGATTGGCATCTCAATACTGAAGATGGGAAGTCAGTAGTACAAACCGAATCGCTTAAAATCACAGTAGATAAATCAACCGGCAGAGTAAGATTTTTTGACAATGCCGGCAATACCCTGCTTTCAGAAAAAAACAACGGTACCACCATAACTGATTTTTCAATTGGTTCTTATCAAACAAATCTTATCGAACAGAAATTTAATTTTGACCACAAAGAGGCTCTTTACGGGCTTGGCCAGCATCAGAATGGTGTAATGAATTATTCGGGGCATTCGATTGTTCTTCAGCAAAAGAACAAGGAGATTGCAGTGCCGGTGGTACTTTCCTCAAAAGGTTATATGATGATTTGGGATAATCCGGCAGTTACCAAAGTCAATTTTGGTGTAGGCTTGGAGGAAGTTATTCCCCAAAAAAAACTTCTCTCGCCAAAGGGTCGAAAAGTAGGACTGAAAGGGGAATATTTCAAAGGTAGAAATTTTGAAGAATTGGTTTTTAGCAGAATAGACTCAAAGATCGATTTTAACTGGTCTTCGAAACCTCCCAAAGGAATGAGCCGCAATAATTACAGCATTCGCTGGACAGGCTGGATTGAAGTTACGAAAGCTGGTGAATATTCAATTATTCCATCTGCAGATGATGGTGTTAGGCTATGGATTGATGGGAAAATGATTACAGACCAATGGCAGACTCAGCCCGAAACTCAATTTCCTGCAAATATACAGCTTGATAAAGGCAGGCACAGAATAAAAATGGAATATTTTCAAGGAGAGTTTGATGCTGCTGTCCGCCTTAGTTGGCAGGTGCCTCAGGAACCTGTAACCAGCTGGTCTTCAAAAGCTGGAGATGGAGTTGATTACTGCTTTATTTACGGCCCCCAGCCTGACAAATCTGTTAAGAAATACCGTAATCTTACAGGTCAGGCGCCTTTGTTTCCGAAATGGTCGTGGGGATTTTGGCAATGCAAGGAACGTTACAAATCTCAGCAGGAGCTTCTTGAAATTCTTGAGAAATACCGCGAGCTTGAAATACCTCTTGATGGAATTATACAGGATTGGCAGTACTGGCCGAATGGTCAATGGGGAAGCCATAAATTTGCTTCAGAGCGTTATCCAGATCCTGCTGCAATGGTCGAAAAGATTCATAATCTTAATGCCCATACTATAATATCTGTATGGCCTCGTTTCGATCTGGAAACAGAGAATTTAGCTGAGCTTGAGAAAGCAGGAGCTGTATATGCCCCTGTTTATGATAATGTTTATCCTGCGGGCAAGACAAAATGGTATGACCCATTCAATCCCAAAGGGCGTGAATTGTATTGGAATCAGATTTATGAGCAGCTCGGCAAAATTGGCTTTGACGGCTGGTGGCTTGATGCCTGTGAGGCAGAGCTTGGCGGCGATTGGGGAGAGATGAACAAACTGAATACAGCTCAAGGAATTGGGGCAGAGGTTTACAATGCTTATCCGCTGTTGCATACTTCGGGTGTTTACAAGGGGCAGCGAAACTCAATGCCTTCCAAGAGAGTTTATATTCTTGCAAGAGCAGCTTATACAGGACAGCAGCGTAATGGTGTTGTTGCCTGGTCCGGAGATGTGCAGGGGACATGGGATGTATTAAAAAAACAGATCCCTGCCGGCCTTAATTTTGCCGCAACTGGTATTCCATATTGGAATACAGATATAGGCGGCTTTTTTGGCGGAGACCCCAAAGACCCTGAGTATCAGCAGCTTTTTGTAAGATGGTTTCAATATGGGGCATTCTGCCCAATGTTTCGTGTCCATGGTACTGGCAATGGAAAAGAGGTCTGGAGATTCGATGAAGCTTCGCAGGAAATACTTGTAAGATACATCAATCTCAGATATCGCCTTCTGCCGTATATATATTCCGTTTCATGGAAGGTTACAAACAACGGATACACTATGATGCGACCGCTCATTATGGATTTCCCAAAGGACAGAAAGGTTTACGAAATATCAGATCAATATATGTTTGGCCCTTCAATTATGGTTTGCCCGGTAGTGAGCAAAGATGCCGAATCTCGAAATGTCTATCTTCCAGGTGAAGGTGAATGGTATAACTTCTGGACTGGGGAAAAGTATTCTGCGGGTCAGGCAATTGTTGCTGATGCTTCAATCAACAGGATCCCGCTTTTTGTTCGGCGAGGCTCGATTATTCCATTGGGACCGAAAATGCAGTATGTGGGACACAAACCCGCTTCCGAAATTGAGCTGCGTATATACGCAGGAGATGACACAAGCTTTACCCTCTATGAGGATCAGGGGGATAGTTATAACTATGAAAAGGGAGTATATTCTACCATTGATTTTTCTTGGCAGGACAATTCGGAGAAATTGATAATTGGCCGCAGAAAAGGCAGTTATCCCGGTATGCTTGAAAATAGAACTTTCAAAATAGTTCCTGTTAAGAAAGGTGCTGGGACAGGGATTTCTTTTCCGCAGCAGGATGCCTCAGAAGTACGCTACAGCGGAAGTACGAAAGAAATTGGCATCAAAAGTATGTTGAATTAAAATGAAACTTATATATCAAAAGGATTATCAGTATGAAAAAATTACGTAAAACAAGGCTCTTGTTTTTATTTCCTGTTTTTGCCTTAACACTGATTTTTGGCAATTGGCATACTTTGAGAGCTGCTTGCGAGAAGGAATTCTCCGGCTATTTATTCACATACTTCACCGGCAACGGCCCCGGTGAGGAACAGATTCATTTCGCACTGAGTCTTGACGGTTTCAATTACAAAGCTCTCAATAGCAGCAAACCAGTAATATCTTCGAGCAAGATCAGCTCAACCGGAGGCGTTCGAGACCCTCACATCCTTCGCGGGGCTGATGGAAAAACATTTTATATTGTTGCTACAGACCTGTATGTGCCCGATATGGGATGGAATAATTATGCAATGATTATGTTGAAATCGAAGGATCTGATTCATTGGGAGTCTTCAGTTGTGAATATCCCTGAAACCTTTCCCGAGAAATTCGGCGATGTAAACCGCGTATGGGCGCCGCAGACGATCTATGACGAAAATGCCGGCAAGTATATGGTGTATTTCTCAATGAAACAGGGCGATGAACCTGATGTTATATACTATGCTTATGCGGATAAGGATTTTGCCGGACTGGAATCTGCACCGAAACAGCTCTACTACCCGCCTGAAGACAGCAACACCAAAGCATGCATCGACGGGGATATAATCAAGAAGGACGGAAGGTTTTACCTCTTCTACAAAGCAGAAGATGGAGACCCGGGAATAAAGCTTGCAGTATCAAACAGGCTTACAGAAGGTTACAGGCTTTACAGCAGCAGGCGAATGGATCGTTCACGCCATCGAGTGGAGGGTTCAGGTATATTCAAACTTAACGATACCGACGAATGGATTCTGATGTACGATGTTTATACTCGGGGAAGGTACCAGTTTACGCGGTCTTCCGACCTGCTGAATTTTAAAGTTATCGATGATGAGATCTCCATGGATTTTCATCCAAGGCATGGAACGGTAATGCCGATTACCAGCGATGAGTATTTAAGGCTTGTAGAGCAGTGGGGCTCCTTGAAGCATCTTTCTTTTATTGCGGGCTCGAAATACGTAAAAACTAATAATGTTTCCTTTGACGTGGAAAATAAAGTAATCCATCTTCCGGTGAAAAATGAAACTGATCTTGAAAGCTTAGATCCTGAGTTCAGCGTTTGCTCATTTGCTTCAGTCTCGCCGGAAGGAGCTCAGGACTTTTCTGAAGGTGCGGTTGAATACACATTTGAATATGTTGGCACAAAGGAGAAATATCAGGTAAGAGCCTCCCGCTGGAATAATCCAGTGCTTAGCGGTTTATATGCAGACCCAGATATCATTTATTCAGAGAAAACCGGCAAATTCTATATTTACCCCACCAGCGACGGCTATACCGGATGGTCTGGAACATTTTTTAAGGCATTCTCTTCGGAGAATTTGGTGAACTGGAAGGATGAAGGGGTAATCCTTGATCTAAAGAAAGATGTGAGCTGGACAAGCCGCAACGCATGGGCGCCCTGCATAATCGAAAAGAAAATCGAAGGTAATTATAAATACTTCTACTATTTCACCGCTGCACAGAAGATTGGAGTCGCAGTTTCTGATGAACCTGCCGGCAGATTTGTTGATTCCGGAAAGCCTCTGATCAGCTCTCATCCTGAAGGTATAAACCGAGGACAGGAAATCGATCCTGATGTTTTCTGTGATCCTCAAACCGGCAAAGACTACCTTTTCTGGGGCAACGGTTATCTCGCCGGCGCAGAGCTGAGCGATGATATGCTTTCTATTAAACAAGACACACTCAAAATTATGACTCCTGACAGAACTTTCAGAGAAGGCGTGCATGTTTTCTGCCGCAAAGGCAAATATTATTTCCTGTGGTCTGAAAATGATACAAGAAGCGAGGATTACAGAGTTCGCTACGCTGTTGCCGAGTCCCCTCTTGGTGAGCTGAATATACCGGAAGACAATTTAATTTTATCGAAAGCTCCAGAAAAGGGTATATACGCTACCGGCCACAACTCCACGATCGCTGCTCCGAATATTGACCAGCGTTTCATCGTCTATCACCGGTTCACATATCCTAAGGGGATTGAGATGGGGCGTTCAGCAGGCTATAACAGAGAAGTGTGTATTGATAAGATGCAGTTTGATGAGTCCGGAAGAATCCTGCCTGTAGAGCCGACGCATGAAGGTATTTCCCCCTTGTCAGTTCAAAAGTAGAAATATGGGTTATTTCAGAAGGTTAGAATTATGAGAAACAAAAAATTGCTATTAGTTTCATCTGCCGCTGTCTTATTCATCTTGCTGTTGCAGAGCGAGGTAATTTTGGCACAAAAGAACAGCGCTAATCAGCGGAGCTATCTATATCCTGTTCCGTTTACAAAGGTGTCGTTTAATGATCACTTTTGGCTTCCCCGTTTGCAGACAAACCGCAAGGTTACCGTTCCTTATATTTTCGATAAACTCGAGGAGACCGGGCGGATTGATAACTTTGCAATTGCCGGCGGACTGAAGGACGGCGAACCTCGCTATCATTTTCCGTTCGATGATACAGACATATACAAGACGCTTGAAGGGGCGAGCTATTCGCTTATGGTCTCGCCTGACCCTGAGTTGGAGGAATATCTTGATGAGCTCATAGAGCTAATTGCAGCGGCTCAGGAAGATGACGGCTATCTCTACACGATGCGAACCAACGGCAGAGATAGATGGAGCGGAAATGAGAGGTGGGCAAATCTTTCAATGAGCCATGAGCTATACAATGCAGGGCATCTTTTTGAAGCTGCGATTGCTCATTATCAGGCGACAGGCAAGAAATCGCTCTTGAATGTGGCAATGAAATTTGCAGACCTTCTGGTGGATACCTTCCATGAGGGAGGCGTAGAAATCCCGCCCGGTCATGAGATTGCAGAATCTGGCCTTGCGAGGCTTTCAGAGGTAACCGGCAACGAGGAATATCTTGAGCTTGCCAGATATTTCGTTGATATAAGAGGCAAATCAACCGAAGACTACAGCCCTTGGGGCGAATACCATCAAGACCATAAGCCAGTTCTCCAGCAGGATGAGGCTGTAGGGCACGTTGTCCGGGCATTGTATCTCTATATCGGCATGGCAGATATAGCCGCACGAACGCCCGATTCTGCTTACAGCGCAAAGCTGATGGGTACACTGGTAAATATTTGGCACAGCATAGATGATACGAAAATGTATATCACCGGAGGACTTGGAGCAAAGCATGGAGGAGAATCATTCGGCAAGCCCTATGAACTTCCAAACGACGGATACTGCGAAACCTGCGCTCAGATTGCAAATGTAATGTGGAATCAGCGGATGTTTCTGCGCTACAGGCAAGCTAAGTACATAGATTCGCTGGAACGAAGCCTCTACAATTCACTCATCAGCGGGGTTTCGCTGAAAGGTGATACCTTCTTCTATCCCAATCCGCTTGTCTCCAGCGGCGGCTATTCACGCAGCGCTTGGTTTGAGTGCAACTGCTGTATAGGAAATATTGCACGTACAATCCCGTCGATTCCCGGTTATGTTTATGCTTGCAGCGATGATTCAGTTTGGGTTAATCTGTATATACAGGGCAGGAGTAAGTTTCAGCTCTCAGGCACTGAGGTCGAAATGGTTCAGAAGGGCGGATATCCTTGGAAAGGCAATATCTCGATAAATGTTTCGCCCGAAGAGCAAACTCGGTTCACAGTATATGTTCGCATACCGGGCTGGGCGCAGAATAATCCCGTTCCTGGAAATCTCTACCGCTATAAAGATAGCTTTGATAAAAAACCAGAGCTTCTCGTAAACGGCAAATCCGTGCCGCTTGAAGTAGATAAAGGCTATGTTGCTGTCACTCGAAAATGGGAGGCTGGCGATAAAATCAGGTTAACCCTGCCTATGAAAGTTAGGCGGGTTTTGCCGCACCCGAAAATCAAGGCGAACCGCGGTAGAATTGCACTCGAGCGCGGCCCAATAGTTTACTGCGCCGAATGGCCCGATTTCAAGAGCAAACGTATTACTCATCTGTATATTCCAGAAGATGCTGAGCTTAAGGGAGAATACCGTAAAAATATGCTTGGGCTGGACGGTATTACCAATAAAGGCAGCGTAATTACGGGGACTGTAAAGGGGCTTTTCGAAACTGAAAAATCAAAATCAGTTTCTAAATATGTTTCTTTCACTGCCATTCCTTACTACGCATGGGCTCACAGAGGTGAAGGGCAAATGGCTGTCTGGCTCCCAGCAGATAAGGAGCATGCAAATCCGATCCCTCAGCCTACCGTGAAAAAACTGCTCGGCCATTGGAAACTTGATGAAGATGCAGGCAAAATCGCATCAGATGCAAGCGGGGCTGGGAATGATGGAAGTCTTATCGGCAGCTTTTCTTTTCACAGCGACTCAGAAAACGGAGTTGCTGGCGGATCGATTAAGTTCGACGGCAAGGATGATTTTATTCAGCTTCCTGAAGGTTTTAATGATTTTGTAAAGGGCTGCACAGTGTCTGTGTGGGCATATCCCACTGCCGTAAAGAATTGGGCAAGGTTTGTGGATTTGGGCAGAGGCGAATCCTCTGATAATATCTTCCTTACCCGTGAGGCAAGTTCGGACAGTCTCATTTTCAATTCATTTTCAGGCGAAAGCTCCTCAGGTCTTCTTCGAGCAGAAAATGTGATAGAGCTTAATGAATGGCAGATGTTCACTGCTTCGGTTTCCTCCTCAGGCAAGGCAAAACTTTTTGTTAACGGAAAACTTGAAGCTGAAGGGGAAGCGGGGCTTTCAAATGTCAAACGCACCCGCAATTATATAGGAAAAAGCA
Source organism: Sedimentisphaera salicampi (assembly GCF_002117005.1). Taxonomy (NCBI): domain Bacteria; kingdom Pseudomonadati; phylum Planctomycetota; class Phycisphaerae; order Sedimentisphaerales; family Sedimentisphaeraceae; genus Sedimentisphaera; species Sedimentisphaera salicampi. The sequence goes on along the minus strand of NZ_CP021023.1, from coordinate 530,566 downwards.
ACTGGCCGGCAGACGAAAACTTTGAAGGGCTTATCGACGAGGTTCGAATCTATAATTACGGCTTAAGTGATTCCCAAGTAAAACAGCTCTACGAAAACACTAAAAATGGCCAACAATTCAATTAGAAGCTGATAACTGAAAGTAAAAGGGTGCTTTATTTAAAAGCACCCTTAGATTTTAAGTCGCGTTAAAAAAAAGCAATCAGCTATTGCTCGCCGGATTCTTCGGCTTTCTTATTCGGCTCCATACCTAAAACGTTGCTGTTCCATTCTTGAACGGTTTTTTCTACAGCCTCCGCCTTGAGCTGTCCCGTTTTAACCGGCAGCCACAGCGAGACCTTTGGAACGTACGTAATCACCATCAGCGATACTGCCATTGCCCCGAAAAATGGAAGCATATAGCGGGTAACTTTTGCGATAGTGGTTTTTCCTGCCCCGCATCCAATAAACAGGCACGTCCCAACCGGCGGAGTGCAAAGCCCGATGCAAAGGTTGGCTATGAGCATTATTCCGAAGTGAATCTCGTGCATACCCATAGTTTTAACTACGGGCAGGAAAATCGGCGTAAATATAAGCACTGCGGGGGTCATATCCATAAAAGTTCCAACAAACAGGAGCAGCAGATTGATTGTAAAGAGAATCACAACTGGATTATCTGAAAGGCTTATCAGTCCGCTGCTTACAGACTGCGGTATGTTGGCCATTGTCATTATCCAGCTCATTCCCGAGCTTGCTCCTATTAAAAGCATTACCACAGCTGTTGTTATGCCTGTTTTTTTTAGTATTTCGGGAAGCTCATTCATCTTTATTTCCCGATAAACCATTACTGATAGTATGAACGCATAAAGCACTGCTACAGCCGCCGCTTCAGTGGCGGTGAATATGCCTTTGAGGATTCCGCCTATAACTACTATAACAAGCAGAAGGCTTAGGATTGCTCGCTTGAACGACAGCAGAGCCTCCACAAATGAAACCCTGTCTGCCGAGCTGTATTTGTGTTTGAAGGCGAAATAGCCGCATACAAGCATAATGAAAAGACCGGTGATGATGCCGGGAAGAATCCCCGCCATAAACATTGCTGCAATCGAAACGCTCCCCGCTGCAACTGAATACACAATCATTACATTGCTCGGAGGGATTAGGAGCCCCGTAGTAGCAGCGGTGGTAGTTACTGCTACGTTGAACTCTCGGTTGTAGCCTTTTTTGTTCATCTCGGGAATCATAAATCCGCCAACAGATGAAACTGCCGCAGCTGCAGACCCTGAAATAGATCCGAAGAGCATACAGGTCAGCGTATTAACGTAGGCAAGCCCTCCGGGGAACATACCAACAAGAGAGTTTGCAAAATCTATGAGTCTCCGTGCCATTCCGCCTCTGCCCATAAGCTGGCCGGAAAAGATAAAGAATGGAATCGCAAGAAGGGCAAAGCTGTTTACCCCCTCGGCCATTTTCGCCGCTATCATAACTGAAGGGTCGCTGCCCTGAGCTGCTATTGCCATAAAGGCTGCAACAGCGATAGAAACGGCTATAGGAACGTTAATTATAAGCAGGAGTACGAATCCCAGTACAAGAATCAGTGTTATCGATCCCATTAGTTTTCCTCCTTCTGCTGGTCTTTTTCAAGAAATGTTTCTGCAAGCTGCTCTGCTGTAAACAAGATCATAAATGCCCCGGCAATTGGTAGGGCAAGATATACGTGCCCCATCGTTATGCCTACAGCTGGAGTTAGGGCAGCAGTTGTCTGGTCCATATTCGCAGAAACTACCTGAGTACCGCCGATTATGAATACAGCTATAGCGAAAAAAAGGACTATGAACTGAGTGAAAACTTTAACCAGCTTCCTCGCCTCAGGTGCGAGTTTTCCAACGAAATAATCAACCCCGAGATGAGCATTTTCGCCAAATGCAAGGGCTCCGCCAAGAAGGGCAACCCAGACAAGCAGAAATCGAGCAAGCTCTTCTGTCCATTTTGCCTGCCCGCCAAGAACGAAACGGGTAAATACGCCCCACAATACGTCCAGAACAAGCACTGCCATCGCAATAATCAGACCGTATTCAAGCAGTCGGCAGAGCCAGTATCTTGTTTTTTTGAGTATCGCTATTTTCATGGTTTAATCTCTCGAATTTTCTCTACAAGATTTTTCATTTTCTGATCTTCCATCTCTTCGTAAAGAGGCTGAACTTTCTCAGCAAAGAGGCTCTGATCAACATCATGTATAGTTACACCGTTTTCTTTAGCTGTTTCAAGCGATTCCTTTGTTTCTTCTTGCCAAAGCTGTCTCTGGTATTCTCTGGATTCTCCGGCTGCCTGCACCAGCCATCCCTGCAGTCTGTTATCGAGGGTGTTCCATATCTTTGTGCTTATCAACAGCACATCTGGTATTCGCGTATGGGCGTCTTTTGAGAAATGCTTACAAACCTCGTAATGCTTGTTTGTAGTAAAGCTGGGCGGGTTGTTTTCTGCTCCGTCAACTGTTCCCTGTGCAAGAGCTGTATAGAGCTCGCCCCATGCAATTGGTGTTGGAGAAGCCCCGAGCGAGCTTACCATTTTCATTGCCATCTCGCTGTTCATAACTCTTATCTTCAAATTTTTCAAATCTTCAGGTGTCTTTATAGGCGTGTCTTTAGTGTAGAAATTTCGGCTGCCTGAATCGTAGTAGCAAAGCCCCTTCACACCTTTATTGTTGCCTTTTTCGAGCAGCTTCCTGCCAAGCTCGCTTTTAAGAACTGTCCAGAAATGCTCTTCAGATCTGAAAAGGTAGGGAAGGCCGAATACCTTCAGCTCAGGAACGAAATTCTCAAGAGAAGCAGCTGAGGTTTTGGTCATTGCAAGGTCTCCGCTGCGAAGCTGGGCAATACATTCCACCTCAGACCCGAGCACACTGCTGGGATAAATATCGATCGTTGCCTCTCCGCCGGAGAGCTCTTCTATACGCTCTTTCATAAACACCATTCCCTTATGTACCGGATGGTTTGTGTCGAGACAATGGCCGAGCTTCAGCACTGTCTTTTCAGACCTCCCGTCCATAGAGCGGACAAACAATGAAAATATGGCCGTCGCTGCGATAAGGCCGATAATTAAACCGCTTACGAAAAACGAAGATTCTTTCTTCACGATTACCCCACTTAATAAAAATTATATACTGAAATGTTTTTCTATAACAGCTTCCGATGCACCTTTCATCAGAGCCTCAAGGCCGGCTTTTGCCGGTATTATTTTGATATTTCTTGAAGTTTCGTCATATACATCTGTTTTGAAACGATTTAATATAGACTGCATAAAAAAGTCAGAGCAGGCATCATTAACGTATCCAGCGAGTATCAATACTTCAGGGTCGAACATATTTATTGCCATAGCCGCTGCCCAGCTAATTTTATCGGCTGCGTAATCTCGAAGTGATAAGGCGTATTGATCCTGTTCGCTGATAAGCTTTTTCCACTCCCTGACAATGTCTTCCGGTTCGTTTTCTTCGTTCAAAGCCTCCGAAAATCCGCTTTCGATACCAGAGGCAAGGTCTTTCATAATCTTCTCGGCAATCGCCGGTCCGGAAATGTGTGCTTCAAGGCAGCCACGCTGCCCGCAGCCGCAAAGAGGGCCCTTTCGATCTATTACTATATGCCCAATCTCACCGCAGCGGTTTGTTGCTCCGTTGATGAGATTTCCGTCGATTATGTTATTGAGCCCCACGCCGTCTGCAACATTGAAGTAAACAATATTCTTTCGGTTAAGAGATGGAGAAGCTTCCAGCTCTGCGAGAAGGCGGACCTTTGTTGTGTAAACATAAACAGGGCATTCGAAATACTCAGCAAGCATCGCCTTCAAAGGCACATTTTTCCAGCACATAGGTCCTGAAAGCTTAACAACACCTTCAGGCGAGATCGAACCGCTCAGAGCCAGCCCGATACCGAAAAGCTTGTCTATCTTCAATTCATGTTTGTTGAGAATGCCCTTTATGGTGATTTCCAGCAGCTTTACAACATTTTCTGCAGAACGGTCGGAAGCCAAAGGCAGCTTAACTCTGTCTCTTTGAGTGGAATCCAAATTGTATAAAGCTATTGAGATATGGTTTGGAGATATTTCTGCCCCTGCAACAAAACCGCCGTCTGGATTGATTGAGATCCACTTCGGCCTCGCACCTCTTTTTGTGCTTTCTCCGAGGGTTTCTTTGATCAGCCCTTTGTTTCTAAGCCTTCCCACAATGTAAGTAACAGTAGAGCTGCCCAGACCAGTTTTCTGGCAGATTTGAGCCTGAGAGAGCGTTGTTTGGTTGCGCAAAAGCTTGAGAACAAGCCTTTCATTCTTAAGGCCTGCGTTTTTTGAATCTATTGCAGTTACGTTCATACAAGTATATTAACTCAGTCAATGAGTTTTTCAAGAAATTATTCTTTGAACTTGTAATTTTTTTAGTTATAATAAAACTCAGAGCTTGAGTTAAAAGTAAAATATTGAGGTAGCTAAATGAAAAATATGTTTGACCTGACTGGAAAGAGGTATGTTATAACAGGCGGCGCAGGGGTTTTAGGCAGCAGGATGGCTAATGATCTGGCCGCTGGCGGGGCTAAAATCTGCATTGCTGATTACGATGAAGAAAAGGCACAGAAGGTTGCAGAAGAAATAAATGAGCAGGGTAATTCTGCCTCGGCTGTTAAATGTAACGTTCTTAATAAAGAACAAATCCAGCAGACGCTCGAAAAATCTGTAGAGATAATGGGCGGTGTTGATGGGCTTATTAACGGCGCAGGAGGGAACCGTAAAGACGCTACTGCCTCGGGAGATATGAGATTTTTTGATATACCCGAGGATGCGATGCATTTCGTGTTTGACTTGAACTTTTTCGGCACTTTCCTTCCCTCTCAGGTGTTCGGAGAGTATTTTGCAGATAAAAAGCAGGGCAGCATACTCAATGTCTCGAGTATGGCAGCTCTAACCCCGCTAACGAATATCTGCGGCTATGCAGCGGCCAAGGCCGCCGTAAGCAACTTTACTAAATGGCTTTCAGTTCATATGGCAAATAATTATTCCCCCGATATAAGGGTGAATGCCATTGCGCCGGGATTTTTCCTCACAGAGCAGAACCGCTTCCTGCTAACAGACGAGAAAACTGGCGAGCTTACCAACAGAGGAAAGACGATTATAGACCATACACCAATGGGTGAATTCGGGAAGCCTGAATACCTCAGCGGCACTGTATTCTGGCTTTTGAGCGATGCTTCAAGATTTGTAACGGGAACTGTAATCCCTATCGACGGGGGATTCAGTGCCTTCAGCGGCGTTTAATTAGGGTGGATATTCGGTTTTTTCCGTTTTAGAGGGGAATTGATTATGCTTTACTGCAGCTCAGGCAGCGAAAACGCAAAACTGTCCGGCCGAGATTTGCGATCAGCTCTATTTGAGGCTCTCGATATGCTTGGAGCCTGCAAAAGGGTTCTTGTTGTCCCGCCGGATAATACGAGATTCTATTCCCGTGCCGGCGAGCTTACCCGCTTTGCGTGGGAGTATTACGGAGATAAGCTTACTGATATTCTCCCCGCCCTTGGAACTCACAATCCCATGACAGAGACGGAAATCAAGCGGATGTTCGGAGATGTACCCTCTGATTTGTTCCGAGTGCATAATTGGCGGGAGGATATAACTGCTCTAGGCAGGGTGCCGTCGAGCTACATCAGCGAGGTTAGCGGAGGGAGGCTCAACTTCGACTGGCCTGCTCAGGTGAATAAGCTCATTTCAGAGGGCGATTTTGATCTTATCCTTTCGATAGGGCAAGTCGTCCCGCACGAGGTTATCGGCATGGCCAACTACAACAAGAACATCTTCGTTGGCACTGGCGGGGCTGAGGGCATCAACAAAAGCCATTATCTGGGAGCCGTTTACGGGATGGAGCAAATAATGGGAAGGGCGGATAATCCTGTTCGAAGCGTTCTGAATTATGCGAGCGAGAATTTTGCCCGCCATCTGCCCGTTGTTTACGCTCATACTGTTATTGAAGCCGGCGAAAACGAGAATATTACCCGCGGGCTGTTTATAGGCGATGATGCAGAATGTTTCCATAAGGCAGCTGAGCTGTCTGAGAAGGTAAATGTAACCCAGTTGGAAAGACCCTTAAAAAAAGCTGTTGTCCTGCTAGAGGCAGATGAGTACAAAAGCACATGGCTTGGAAACAAGGCTATTTACCGAACTCGTATGGCTATGGCAGATGGAGGCGAGCTGATTATTCTTGCCCCGGGTGTTAAGGAATTCGGCGAGGATAAACAGATTGACCATTTGATTCGCAAATACGGCTATACAGGAACGCCCGATGTTCTTGAGAATACAAAGAAAAACAGTGATTTGAGCGATAATCTAAGCGCTGCCGCTCACCTGATTCACGGTTCCTCAGAAGGGCGGTTCAATATTACCTACTGCCCGGGCGGATTAACGAGAGAGGAGATTGAATCGGTGAATTTCAGATATGCCGATTTGGATGAAATGATGGAAAAGTACAACCCTGATGAATTAAATGACGGGTTCAATAATATTGACGGCGAAGATATTTATTACATTTCAAATCCAGGGCTCGGGCTCTGGAAGAGTTAAGGCAATTTTAGAAGATGATTGGGGAAAAATGAATCATAAGAAAAAGTATTCAATCCTTGTTCCAACGAGTATGGGGCTTCGGCTTACGCCTGAAAACTCTCAACCCTTCCACTGCAGCGAAAACTTTAAGATGCAGGCGACAAGTGCTGAAACAAATGTAGCGAGCGTTTCCTCATATTTGGGAATGCCGGCCAAGGTGCTTACGGCTTTTGTGAAGGGCAGCCCTGTATCCCGTTTCATCAAAGATAATCTCAAAAGCCGCGGGATGGATTATGAAGGCCAGGAATTCGAGCAGGGCGGGCCATGGGGCTTTCGCCATCAGATAAATATGGCCGGCAGCGGCTGGGGTTCACGCGGGCCTCGGGTTCATAACGACAGAGCCGGCGAGGTTGGCAGAGAGCTCAGCAAGGAGCATTTCGATTTGGAAAGAATTTTTGCTGAAGAGGGGGCACAAATCGTCCACCTGTCCGGCTTGGTTGCTGCCTTATCTGAGAAAACCAGCCAGTTCTGCCTTGATGTTGTTCGAGCTGCCAAGAAAAACGGCTCGCTTATCTCGTTCGACCTTAACTACAGGGCAAGCTTCTGGTATGGCCGCGAAAAAGAGCTCAGCGAAGCTTTTGCTGAAATAGCTACAAACAGCGACATACTCATCGGCAACGAAGAAGATTTCCAGCTCTGCCTTGGCATTCAAGGCCCTAAATCCGGCGGAAAAGGGCTTGAGGAAAAAATCGATAACTTCAAAGAGATGATTGGCAGAATCCAGTCGGCTTACCCGAACGCAAAGTGGTTTGGAAACACGCTTCGTGAAGTGGTATCCGCAAACAACCATAAATGGGGTGCGATTCTTACAGACAGCAGCGACTGGGAAATCATAAGGCCGAGGGAAATCGGGGTTTTAGACCGTATCGGAGGCGGCGACGGATTCGTTGGCGGCCTGCTTTACGGAATCCTGCAGGGATGGGATGCAGCAAGCTGTGCTCGTTTCGGCTGGGCAAGCGGAGCCCTCGCTGCAACTATGCTCACAGACTACGCCCAGCCTGCAGATGAAAACCAGCTATGGAGCATCTGGGAAGGTAATGCCAGAGTTAAAAGATAACAGAATAATATAGGAGATTACAATATGGCAAAAGCAGATATCGCAGTGGTAGGTTTGGCAGTGATGGGCGAAAACCTTATTCTCAATATGGAAAGCAAAGGGTTTACCGTTGCCTGTTATAACCGCACGGTTTCAAAAGTTGATAATTTTATGAGCGGCAGAGCCAAGGGAAAAAATATAATCGGCTGCCGAAGCATGGAGGAGCTGCTCAGCTCGCTGAAATCCCCGAGGAAAATTATGCTTATGGTGAAGGCGGGCAAGCCTGTAGATGCCTTCATTGAGCAGGTTCTCCCGCATCTAAACGACGGAGACATAATAATAGACGGGGGCAACAGCCATTTTCCCGATACTATCCGCAGAACTGAATACGTAGAGAGCGAAGGCAAGCTCTATATCGGTACAGGCGTTTCCGGAGGCGAGGAGGGAGCTCTTTTAGGCCCTTCAATAATGCCCGGCGGAAGCCCCAAGGCTTGGGAGCATGTAAAGCCGATATTCCAGAAGATCTCTGCTCATACAGATAAGGGCGAGCCCTGCTGCGAATGGGTTGGTGAAAACGGGGCAGGCCATTTCGTGAAGATGGTGCACAACGGCATCGAATACGGCGATATGCAGATGATCTGCGAAACATATCAGCTTATGAAATACGGCCTTGGAATGAGCAACGAAGAGATGAAAGATGTGTTCACAGAGTGGAATGAAGGCGAGCTGGATTCGTATCTCATCGAAATCACCCGTGATATACTCGGCTACAAAGATGAAAACGGTGATTATGTTTTGGATTTAATCATGGACACTGCTGGCCAGAAAGGTACAGGCAAGTGGACAGCGATAGCTGCCCTTGATGTAGGTCAGCCGCTTACTCTGATAGGCGAGGCCGTTTTTGCGCGTTGTCTTTCTGCGCTCAAGACTGAACGCGTTGAGGCTTCAAAGCAGCTTTCCGGCCCTTCTCTTCAGTTTGAAGGTGATAAGCGGAAAATGATTGATGATTTGCGAAAGGCTCTCTATGCCTCGAAGATTGTAAGCTATGCACAGGGCTATCAGCTTATGCGAGCTGCAGCGGCTGAATACGGCTGGAATCTCAATTACGGCGGAATCGCTTTGATGTGGCGGGGCGGCTGCATTATTCGGTCGGTATTCCTCGGCAAGATAAAAGAGGCCTTCGAAAAGAATCCTGAGCTCTCTAACCTCCTGCTCGATCCTTTCTTTGCAGAGGCTGTTCAAAACGGGCAGCAGGCTTGGAGGCGAGTGGTTACAACTGCCGTTCAGAAGGGTATTGCTGTGCCTGCAATAAGCAGCGCGCTTGCATTTTACGACGGCTACCGCAGCGAACGCTTGCCCGCAAATATGCTTCAGGCACAGAGAGATTACTTCGGAGCTCACACATACGAAAGAATCGATAAGCCTCGTGGCGAATTTTTCCATACCAACTGGACTGGACGCGGCGGAGAAACCGCTTCTTCAAGCTATATTGTTTAGGAAATTCTCCCAGAAAGGAAAAGCGGTATGGACAACTTTATAACAGATAATTTCCTCCTGCAAACTAAAACCGCCCAAAGGCTTTATCACGAATTCGCTAAGGATTTGCCTTTATTTGATTATCACTGCCATCTGCCGCCGAAGCTGGTTGCAGATGATGCTCAGTTTGAAAATATTTCTCAGGCATGGCTCGCCGGCGATCATTACAAATGGCGGGCAATGCGGACTAACGGAGTAGATGAAAAATTTGCCACTGGAAACGCCTCAGACCGCGAGAAATTCCAGAAATGGGCGGAAACGATTCCATACGCCCTCAAAAATCCGCTGCACCATTGGACCCATCTTGAGCTTAAGCGATATTTCGGGATTGATGAGCTTCTCTCTCCGGCCTCAGCAGACAGGATTTACGATAAAACCAGCGAGATGCTGAGAAGCAGTGAGTACAGCACCCGCAATCTAATGCGGATGATGAATGTTAAAGCTGTCTGCACTACAGATGATCCAACAGACAGCTTGGAGCATCACAAGAAAATTGCTGAGGACGGGTTTGAGATAAAAGTTCTCCCAACATGGCGGCCGGATAAGGCGATGGGAGCAGAGGATACCGGCAAGCTGATTCAGTGGATAGATAAGCTCAGCGAAACAACGGATACCGAGATAACAGATTTCGATGCATATCTCGAAGCTCTAAATAATCGCCACAGCTTTTTCCATGAAAACGGCTGCCGGATATCAGACCACGGTTTGGAAACGGTTTGCGCAGAGGATTACAGCGAAACGGAAATCAATTCAATATTCCAAAAGATTCTCTCGAAGAAAGAGCTTTCTTTCGACGAAGTGAGCAAATTCAAATCCGCAATGCTTTTTGAACTTGCAGTGATGAATCATTCCAGAGGCTGGGCACAGCAGCTTCATCTCGGTGCGCTCCGGAACAATAATTCGAAGATGTTCAATGCCCTAGGCCCTGATACGGGGTTTGATTCAATTCTTGATGCAGAAATTGCTAAGCCGCTGTCAAAATTCCTGGATAGATTAAACAGCAAAGACAGCTTGGCAAAAACCATAATCTACAACCTGAACCCAAGAGACAACGAGCTTATCGGATCAATGATAGGCAATTTTCAGGACGGCAGCATCCCGGGCAAGATGCAGTTCGGTACGGCTTGGTGGTTTTTGGACAATAAATTCGGCATGGAAAGGCAGATTGAAGCACTATCCAGCCTTGGCTTATTGAGCAGGTTCATAGGAATGCTCACAGATTCACGAAGCTTTCTTTCCTATCCGCGGCACGAGTATTTCCGGAGGATTCTTTGTAATATCCTCGGCAGCGATATAGAAAACGGTATTGTCCCCGAAGATATCGACTCTCTTGGAAGGATGGTGCAGGATATCTGCTTTAAAAATGCAGAAAATTACTTTCAGATAAACCTAACCTGAACAAATACAACCTTTTTCATTATTACCTTCTTGGGCGGAGCTTAAGCTTCGCCTTTTTTTTGTAAAAAATTTGGTCTCATAGATATTAATAATGGCCAGTGAGATAAAATTAGAGGCAGTGTCCCAAATTGTGTGTCTGAAGGATCTTTTCAGCATTTATGCTTAGCTCCTTATTTCACCTCAGGGTACCCTGAGGTGAAATTTTCCGCCTTTCTTTTGCCATTGTATCAAGTTCATCCTTGCATGCAAACAGACTCGTAACTTTATACCTCATCAATTTCGTCTCACTGTGCTCCATTAAACGGGCGCAGATCAGATTCAACGCACTTTCTTCTGTAGGAAAGCTGCAGCGTATTTTAACGGTTCTCCTGATTATCCTGTTAAGAGCCTCTATCCAATTGGTGGTGTACATCATACGATGCAGTTTAGTCGGATATTTCAAATATGTGAAATAATCATCCCTCTCCTGCTCAGGGAAAATATTCTCAAAACTGCTGTACTTCTTTGCCCATTTCTTCACAAATTTATCCAGCTCGCATTTACCATCTTCTAAACGGTAGCTGCCATCTTCAAGCTTGAAGACCGCTTTGAAATCTGAGGCAACTTCCTTCTTGTCATTTTGGCGAACCTTGCTGAGTACATTGCGAAGCTTATGAATAAGACAACGTTGAAAATCGCTTGAAGGATAAACCCTGCTCACAGTTTCCGACAAACCCTTTAGACCATCTGCAGCAAAGCAAAGAACCTTCTTTACTCCACGCTCTTTGAGGTCTTTAAGAACTGAATGCCAGCCTTCGCTGCTCTCTTCTGGTATATTGTAAACACCTAATACATCTCGACTTAGGTCTTCCTTTAGCCCTAAAGCAACGTACATCGATTCATTGGAAACCTTGTCCCTGCGAAGCTTTACCTTTACCGCATCAATGTAAATGATGTACCAGTCTTCATCCAGCGGCCTGTTCTGCCAGAGCTTGCGGTATTCTGTGAAATTCGAGGTTATGCGAGATATGCTGCTCTTGGAGTAATTTTGCTCGAAAAGCTCCTGGAAAATCTCTTCGATCTTTCGAGTCGTAAGGCCTTTGCTGTATAACCTAAAGGCTAAATTATCATATTTGCCTCTCTGAGAATTTAACAGATCAAGAAAAAATGGCTGAAAATTACCAAGACGATCTCGGGGAATGTTTATCCTGAAAGTGGATTGCAATCCCTGGACTAAAGCCTGACGGTAACCATTACGCTTGTTGCTCGTGGATTTGTCTTTCCGGCAGCCGTTGACGTAACCCAAAAATTCATCCTGCTCGGCTTTGAGAATAGTCTCGAATGTAATCCGAATTGCATCTTCCAAACTTTTCCCGCTGTGGGCAAGAAAATCTTCAACCGCTTTTTCCAAAATTGTGTTATAATTCCTTTTCATAGGGGTTCCTTTTTGTTTAATTTGACTTTTTTTTAACATACTAAGCATATAGCTTAGAAAAGGAATCCCTTTTTCTTTAGACACACTAATTGGGACGGTCTCAAATTAGAAGAGCTAATAGATAAAATAACAGACCGAAGAGTGAAAATGCAGAAAGTTATAATATTATTTTCAGCGGCAATATTATTTCTCGCCCCTGTAGCGAAATCACAGGAGCTTGGAGCAAATTTTAATCAATTTTTAGGACGCCCTGTCGAATTTATTGAACAGATGGAGCAAAACGAGATTACTTATGTCCGTGCTTTTATAGACTTTATGGATTACTTTCTCATCCTTGATGAAGACAGAAAGATAAGCGGGGTGGATTTGGATGCTATTCGAAATCACAAGCCTTCAGAGCAATTTGCTGCTGTGAAAGACAAATCAAAAGGAAGGCTGAAGCTGATTTCAAGCTTTAAGATACGTTTCGATATCTGCAAGGGCGATGTTCCGCCGCTTCATTCTCAGCAGATGGAATATGTGTTTACTGCTGCTGAGGAATTTCTCAAATCTTACAATATTGGCGAAAAAATCAGCATACTCGTGATGGGCAATGAGCCAATGTTTGCATCTGGAAGAGATTCCAAAGACTACGCCCAATTTATCAACGAGCTGGCTGACAGAATCGCCGGCTGGAAAAAGAAATACGGCTGAAATTTTCTGGTATTTGCCGGTTCACTTAACAAAGTGTCATTCAGCAAGCACCCGACAATTCCCGAAGTTATTAAAGTTGCAAAGAGAAACACTAACATAGACGGCCTCGATATTCATATACATGCTCGCGAAAGAAAACATTTATGGGAGGATTTTAGGTTTATTCGTGAGAAAGCCGTCCATGGTATCCTGAAGACTGGTACAAGACCTTTTATGATGCCTGCAAAAAATATGATGTGTTCGCAACATCAGGGCGGACATTCTGTGATATGGGAGCTAAAAAGTTTACCGAAGACAGCAAGATGTGGTGCTTGGGATCTGTATTCAGCGGCAAATTTATGGGGAAAAACGAAGACAGCGATCAAAATCCAAGCCCTCTATTATACCCTGAATTTAAGGCGTCTGTCGAGGAAGCGGGACAATTGCAATCAAAGCAGTCTGAATAATTTTAGTTTTCATCCTTAAAAATTCCCTGTTTCATACCTTTTTGCGGAGCATTAACTGCCGGCTTGCATACTTTTTTGGCGATTTAGCGGTATTAATTCTTGTTATTAAGCCGCAGAATGATAAAATACCTGAGTATTAGTTTTGATAAAAATTGTCTCAAAAACGGAGTGAAATTATGAATCGAATCGTTGTTTTGTCGCTCGCTTTGGTTATGGTTTTCAATGCTGGAGCTATTGCTTACAGCGGAGGAAACGGAAGCGCTTCTGCACCTTATGAAATTTCTACCGCAGAAGATCTTTTCAACCTCTCCCAAGAGAGTTCAGACTGGTCATCCCATTTCATCGTTACTTCTGATCTGGATCTGTCGGGGTTTCCTGATATCACAATCGGCGATTCAGGCACACCTTTCACCGGAAGCTTTGACGGAGGAACTTCATCTGGCGGCCTTACTGTATTAGGCGGTTACATTTACCAGAAAGGTTACGAGATAAGCGGCTTAAGCACAACAGGAGAAGGCCTTTTCGGGGTAATAGGTGCAGGCGGAGAAGTGAAAAATATACTTCTGGTTGATCCTTTAGTGCAGGCTGGAGACAGTACTGATAATGTTGGTGCTGTATGCGGCGAAAATGACGGCGGCTCAATCTTAGACTGCTCAGCTGTTAAGTCTGAGTTTGCAGATCCTAATACAGTGAACGTATCCGGCGATGATTCTATCGGCGGTATATGCGGCTATAATTCTGGCGGCACCATCACGGGCTGTTTCTCTTCTGTTAATATAGAAGGTGATTCTATGGTGGGCGGAATTGTCGGTGAGCAGAAAAATTCATCCCAGATAAGTGAAAGTGCTTCTGCGGGTGTTCTGAATGCTGGTAGCTCTTTTTCATCAAAGGCAGGCGGTATTGTTGGAGAAAACAGCAACAGTGATATTCTTAACTGCTACTCATTTGCAGAGATTACAGGCCCAAGGTACACAGGGGGAATTATAGGTTCCAATACCTCTGGCACGATTGCCCAATGCTATTGGGCAGGCCCTTCTCTAAGCTTTGATTTATATGGCGGCGGCGTTGTGGGAGACAGAAGCTCCGGCGCATTCTCAGGCTGCCTCTTTGATAATACCAAGGGCGAAGGGCTTACTGGTGTTGGTTCAGGGGCCAGCGTTGGAATTGAAGGCAAGACAAACGAGCAGCTCAGGCAGTATGATACATACAATACTGCCGGATATGATTTTGAAAATATTTGGCTAATTGTGGATGGCAATGATTTTGCGAGGCTTGATGACACCGGCTTCCAGCCGCCCCAGCTTCCAAATCTTGAACCCGCTGTTACCAGCGGAACATCTCTAAGCGTTGGTACAGGAGACAGCTTTGATATAAGCTATTCAGAGATAAATGACGGAACTGCCTCGGCCCTCCCGCATTCAGTGAAAGTTTACTATAACAATGTTGACAGCGGATGGGATTCAATCCTCGGTACTCAGGGCAATATTTCAGAAGGCAGCCCCGGCTACGTTGATTCCGTCGCTGTGCCTGAGCTCGAAATTGACGCTTCATACAACGGCAGCTTCACCCTTACTGCTTCCGATAATGGAAATATGCTTTACTTTAGAATATACAGCGACGGGGACGAGGAGCTTCTGGAATTCAGCGAGCTGGATAACTATTCTCAAACTGTTACAGTTGAAGTGGTTCCCTCGCCGGAACTGAGCATTACATCAGTTAGCCCTGAAACGCAGATGGTTGAACCTGACAGCTCAACAAGTATTGATGTTACGATTGAGAACGATGGGCCTGCTGTTACAGGAGATTTCGACCTTTCTCTTTATTATTCATCTGAACCTGTCAGTAATTGGCCTGATGCAATAGCAGACTCTTCAGCAGAACATATCAGTACTCAGGTTATAAGCGGCATAGGGGAGCTCTCTGCCTCTACTGAGACCTTCAACTTTAATTCAGGAACGCAGGCAGGCCTTGGTTATTATGCCTTTATGGTTGATTCTGGTGAGGCTGTGAGCGAATCTGACGAGAGCAACAATTTCTCCACTGCTTCTACAGATTCAGGCGATATTGAAATAACAGTACTCTCCGGGATAGATCTGACAGTACCAAGCGGTTCTTCAGAGCTGCCTGATATCTATGCAGGCGAGCAGATGCAGATTACCTCATCTATTGAAAATACTGGTCAGAATCCGGCAGGAGCGTTTGAAGCAGCTCTTCAAAGCTCTCAAGACGGGGTAAACTGGACTGATATAGATACAGTTTCGGTTTCATCTCTTTCAGCGGGAGCGAATATCTCTAAAGAATTTACATATACCGCACCTGAACAGGCAGGTGCATATCAGCTTAGAATACTGGCCGATTCAGGCGAGGCGGTTCCGGAAGACAGCGAAAACAACAACACTTGGGATACAGGCGGGGTTACAGTTTTAGATACCATAGACCTCACTGCTGAATTCACAGGTGATTCAGTTATAAACGGAGCTGAACCTTCCCAGAGCCTTTCTATACCATTTACAGTAACAAACAGCGGAAGCGGCGCGACCGGCAGTTCATTTACTACCACCCTGTATATGAGCGAAGATCCGCAGAGCTGGGGCTCAGCAGCAGCGGTTGCTGACGTGTCCAGCGGTGAGCTTGAGGCAGGGGCATCATTAAATGAACAATTTGATATTACCCTGCCTGAACAGGAAGGCACCTACTATTTCCGAGCTCTTACTGATTCAGCCGGTGAGGCAGCGGAAGTTCCTGCGCCGGCAAATGAAAATAACAACTGGACGCCAGATTATATTACTGTAGATATTCCTCCGGTAGTTGA
The DNA here is from genome assembly GCF_002117005.1 of Sedimentisphaera salicampi. Lineage (NCBI taxonomy): Bacteria > Pseudomonadati > Planctomycetota > Phycisphaerae > Sedimentisphaerales > Sedimentisphaeraceae > Sedimentisphaera > Sedimentisphaera salicampi. The sequence goes on along the minus strand of NZ_CP021023.1, from coordinate 514,620 downwards.
CCTTACGCTGTCCAATGTGCCTTCAGGCCTCGGACAGGTTTATTCAGGTGAATCGGTAGATTTCAGCATAACTGTATCGAATGGAAGAACCGGCGAAGCCTCAGCATTTGATGTAAAAGTTTATCTAAAGAAGGCGGATACTAGCTGGTTTGAAGTTGCTTCAGAGGGTGTCATAGCCCTTGCCGGAAATTCCTCAGAGCAGGTAAGCTTCAGTTTTTCTCCTGATACAGCAGGAACTTATCAGGTGAAAGTGGCGGTTAATCCGGATCACGCAGTTGAGGAAGTTGACTATTCCAACAACGAACAGCTTGCAGGTGAGCTTGAAGTTCTAGAAAAGATTGATCTTGTCTCCTCGTTTGCTGATTATCTAACAAGCCCAATAAGCAGTCCTGCAGGAATGCAGGTTAATGTTCCGGGCGTAATAACAAATATGGGCACGGATACAGCTCTTCCGGAATCAGGGAAGATTGTAACATCGCTTCTGCTTTCCGATGTTTCCGGGGATTGGGGCTCTGCTCAGCATGCAGCCAGTTTCGAGAAAAGTTTCGTTCTTGCAGGCGAGCCGTCGAACGGTAATTTCCAGTTTACTGCCCCTGTTACTCCAGGCGAATATTTCCTGAAAACTCAGGCCGATTCAAGTGCTGTGGTTGATGAGTTTGACGAAACAAACAACCTCTCAGATGAGGTGATAACTCTCAACGTTCTTCCAAATATTGATCTGGCAGTAACTGACTACCCCCAAAGCGGGACATCCGCTTTTCTAAACGGGGATGTGAATGTTAGCTCTGTGATCACTAATCTGGGTGTTAACACTGCCGGTGAGTTTGATGTTGAGATTTACAAATCTTCCAGCCCAATTGATGACTGGGAATCTCTCAGCCCTTCAGATTCTATCACGGTTTCATCGCTGGCTGCTCCTGAAAGCGCTAATGCTGATTTCAGCTTCCCTGTAACCGAAACTGAAGCACAAACTGTTTACCTGCGAATTAAAGCAGACAGCGGCTCGGCAATTGAAGAAACAGGCGAGGTGAACAACTGGTCTGAGGTTTTTGAGCTTGAAATTAAGCCTGATGTTGATCTTTCCGCAGATTCTTCAGTTGAATCAGCTGAAGTTCCAAGCGGCGGAGCTGTAGAATTCGATATTACCGCATCTAACAGCGGCAGCTCAGATTCAAAAGCTTTTGAGGCCGCAGTATATATCTCAGATCAGGATTCCGGCTGGGATACTCTTGAGGCCTCTGATATCGTTTACAGCGACCAGATCATCGGCGTTACTGCCGGCGGCAGCGAGACTATGCAGGTAAGCTTCTCTTCTCCTGCCTCTGCCGGTACTTATTATCTCAAGGCTAAGGTTGATAATGCAGAAGCGATAGACGAGACAGATGAAACCAACAATTGGAGCGAAACTGTAACGCTTACTGTACCTAAAGAGATAGATCTTACCGCAGCAATAGATGAGGGAATGATAACCGCCTACGAGGGCAATGAGCAGACACTCGGCTTCTCGGCAGACTGCGAAGGGAATGCTCCTGCTGAAAACTTTAAAGTATCGCTATATTACAGTGAAACAGAAGGAGACTGGCAGAATGCTGAGCTCCTTGATGAAGAAGTGCTCAGCTCTCTGGCTCAGGGAAGCAGTTATAACGGCGAATTTACATTCGATCTACCGCCCGTTAATTCTGCATACTATCTAAAGGCGATGGTTGATTCTGCGGATACTGTTGTCGAGACAGACGAAGCTAACAACTGGTCTGCCTCCGAGCAGATAGAAGTATTGTTTACATATTCAGGCGGATACGGAACAGAGTATGCACCTTATCTGATTGAAACTCCGCAGGACTTTGCTGATCTAACTGAATCTGTCCTCCAGCTCAATGCATACTATGTATTGCTGAATGATATCGATATGACAGGATTTACTGTGGGCTCTGTCGGCTCTGCCTCAATGCCTTTTGCGGGCGAAATGAACGGTAATTTCAAAGTTATCAGCAATCTCAATGTAGTTGAAGATGGCAAAACCGCACCTTTCGCGGCTGTTACAGGCAGTGTTAAGAATATGGGAATTGATAATTCATCCGTAACCTCTAACACCGATTCGGCAGCCGGCTTTGCTGTACAGCTCAGCGATGCGGTAATCGAGGATGTTTTTGCGATAGCAGACGTTGAAGGAACAAAAGCCTACGGGTTTGCAGAATCCGTTTCAGGAGCGGCTCTCCGGCGCTGCGTTAGCTTAGGAACTCTTCTTTATTCTGAAGAGAGTGCAGGCTTCGTTGGAACTGTTACAGACGGGGCAGCAGCATCACTGATTGAAAACTGCTACACCAGCAGTCTTGCTGATTCCGGATCCACAGGTACTTTCTACGGATTCTATACTACGCTTGCCGGCTCTTCAGAAGTAAACAGCTGTTTCTGGAACAGCGAGCTGGGCGGACAGGCCAGCCCTGGAGCTGCAGGCCTCTCTGATTCTGAAATGAAGAAAGAAGCCAATTTCAAAGCAGCGGGCTGGGATTACATTGATGAAACAGCAAACGGCGAAGAAGACTATTGGTACACCGCTGAAAGCGGATATCCTGAATTCACATGGACAATCTTCAGCGGCGGAGCAGGAACGGATGCCAATCCGTTCGTGATATCATCTGCTGAAGATATGGAAAAACTCGCAGCAGAAAACGGTTTCTGGAAATACAGCTTCGCACTTGGAACAGATATCGACATCTCCGAAGCTGCTCTTACACCTATAGGCAATGAATCAGTGCCGTTCACTGGAGATTTCAGCGGCGATGGATATGCGATTTCCGGCTTCACCTGCAATGCCCTTGAAAACGGTTTATGCGGGCTGTTTGGCGTAAATGAGGGTTCTCTGGACTGGATCACCCTTGAGGATGTAAACATAAACATTACAGCCGAAGAAGCAAACGCTGGTGCTCTTGCAGCCGTAAATAAAGGCCTTATAAGCCAGTGCGAGGCAATGGGCAATATTACAATTGCCGGCGAATATAACAATGCAGGTGCGATAGCAGCTGTAAATGAGGCCGCTGGAACAATTGCAGGATGTTTTGCAGACTGCCTGATGACAGCGGAAGGTGATCTTGATGCAGTTTCTCAGGTGGCAGGGTTTAACTCAGGGCATATAGAATCCTGCTATGCCGAGGGAACCATTAATGCAGATGCAGTGGCAGTGTTTGCAGGCTTCCTCTCAGGCATAAACGAAGGAACACTCTCAAACAGCTACACTGCTCAGAGCGTAACAGACGTATCGGGCGATAATATACTGGGAGCTCTTGCCGGAGCTAACATTAACGATTCTCCTGAAGCCCTCTCAGGCTGCATATTCAACAGCGACAATTCTGCTTACGGTGTTGGGGCAGGCGATTCAGCCGGAAGCGCCGGATACCCCCACAGTCAGATGACCGGCAGCGGTATATATCAGTCGGCAGGATGGGACAGCTCCCTCTGGTTCTTCACTTCAGACGCCTACCCAGAGCTGCTCTGGCAGGTAGATCAGTATTCAGATTTCCTCCTGCTTGCTGATAACTGGCTCGCAGAAGGCGAAGGTATCCCGGGAGACTTTAACAGCGACGGTGTTGTTAATTATCAAGACTTTGCTTATCTTGCCTCTGAGGTGCCTGCTGGAAATGTTGACTGAAATCAATAAATAAATAATATAAAGGCGGGCCAGCAGATTTGCAGGCTCGCCTTTTTTATTGCTTGGATGTACTGGTTTGAAATTTTTTAGGAAAATACAATGAGAGCAACTGATAATGTAAATATCGTAGCATTAAGAGAGCTTACAACCCCACGAGAGCTGAGAGAGGACTTACCAATAACTCAGAAGCAGGCGGATGTAGTTTTGAATGCACGCAAAAGCTTAAAAAATATTATATCTCATCTTGATAAGAGGATGGTGGCCATAGTAGGCCCATGCTCTATTCATAATGAAGATTCAGCAGTTGAATATGCTGAAAAACTTGCCAAAATTCAGGAAAAAACAAAAGACAAGCTCCTCATAGTCATGAGGGCGTATTTTGAAAAGCCCCGCACGACTATAGGCTGGAAGGGCCTGCTTTACGATCCAGAACTCAACGGCAGTTACAATATGAAGAAAGGTCTGCACTTAAGCAGAAAGATTATGCTTTCGATTCTCGATGCAGGTATCCCGATAGCCACAGAAATACTGGATCCAATTGTACCCCAGTATCTTACTGATCTTATTAGCTGGTCGGCGATTGGAGCAAGAACAAGCGAATCGCAAATCCACAGGCAGATGGTCAGCGGTCTTTCAATGCCTGTTGGATTCAAAAACTCCACAGATGGAAGCCTCTACACTTCCGCTCAGGCTATTAAAACTGCCAGAAATCCGCATTTCTTCTTTGGTATCAATATTGATGGGCAGGTGGCCCTCGCTGAAACAAAGGGCAACGCCTATACCCATTTCATCTTGAGAGGAGGATGCCTTGGCCCAAATTATGAGGTTGAGCATATAGCTTTCGCTGAGGCACTTCTTCGCAAGGAAAAAATCGGTTCGGGAATCGTTGTTGACTGCAGCCACGCTAATTCAAGAAAAGATTACAAAAAGCAGAGTAAAGTTCTGGATAATATAATAGAGCAGAAGCTCAGCGGCAATAAATCTATAGTTGGCGTAATGATAGAAAGCTTCCTTGAGCAGGGCAGTCAGAAGATTGGTTCGGGCAGACTCAAGCCAAACGTTTCAGTTACCGATTCCTGTATCGGCTGGGAGGAAACAGAGCAGCTCCTGATGAAACTGGCAGAGGTATAGCTTGATAAAGCGTAAATCTAAATCTAAGCAATTGGAAACTTTAATGGATGTTCTTCCTGCAATAGACCTTATCGACGGCAAATGCGTGCGTCTTGTTCAAGGCGATTATGAGAAAAAAATAACATACAAAGACGACCCTTCAGATCAGGCCAAAGACTTTGCAAAGGCCGGTGCGAAATGGATTCATCTTATAGACCTCGACGGAGCAAAGCAGGGCAAGCCTGTAAATCTTAAAACTGTTAAGAAAATTGCCAAAGGCAGGCTCAATGTTGAATTCGGCGGCGGTGTTAGAAACGAAGACTCAATTAAGATTCTCCTGGATGCAGGCGTATCAAGGATAATAATAGGAACAAGAGCAATCAGAGAATTCGACTGGTTCACCCAGATGGCAGAGAAATATCCAGATAAGCTCGTTCTGGGGCTTGATGCAAGGGGAGATAAGATTGCAACTCACGGCTGGCTTGAAAACACAGACTTGGAGCTTATTGAGTTTGCAAGGAAGGCGTCTGCGCTGCCAATCAATTCAATAATTTATACCGATATCTCCAAAGACGGCACGCTGGAAGGGCCAAATCTTGAACGAACCTCGAATCTTGTTAAATCGGTGGATTCATCCGTTATAGCCGCAGGCGGTGTTACCTGCGTAGATGACATTACTAAACTTGGAGAGGCAGGGGTAGCCGGGGCCGTTATTGGAAGGGCTCTGTATGAAGGAACTATCACTTTAAAGGGTGCTATTGAGGCAGCAGGTAATAAAGGTTGAAAAAAAGCAAACGCAAATTTTTCCAGCAGCAGCTTAAAAAGCTGAACGAAAGTGAAAAAAAACAGCTCTACAAAAGAGCTGCAAATTTGCGTAAAGCCTCTCAGGTGGGAGCGATGAACAGGAAACACTCATTCAGAAGCAAAATAGATCACCGCAGCAATTGGGATAATGTTACAAATTTTGAAAAAAAGAAAAAAGCTCCCAAAATGGACATCGACGATTGGGCGCTGAAGGTTCTTGAAGAGGAGGGGATCCAGACACTCAGAGAAACTTGCAGGCACAGGGAGGACTTAGGGGAATACAGCGAGAAGCATTACGGAATGATAGAGGAAGTGATGCCGGCAGAATGTTTGGTGTATTCCGAGGGCAGCGATGTAAGGTGTATAATTGGCCCTGAATTTTCAATGACCCAGAAGAGCGATCTGGCTGTTGGTGATAATGTTTACTTCTCATATTCTAAGCACGGTACTGCAGTGCTTCATAGCGTGGAGCAGAGAAAGTCCTGCATATCACGCCCAGACCCGACAAAAGCAGGAATAGAGCGCGTAACAGCAGCTAATGTAGATAAGGCTGTAATCGTAGCTGCAATCAAAAGGCCAGAGCTCAGGCCGAGCCTTATAGACAGATATTTGATAGCGGCGCAGAAGGGCGGTGTTGAGCCCGTTATATGCGTAAATAAAATCGACCTGATTAATGATTCTGCAAGAGAGAAGGAAATGGAGATCTTAAAGGCCTATCAGGAAATAGGGCTTGATGTTGTGGAATGCTCTGCGGAAAACGGTTCCGGTTTGTACGAGCTCAAAAAATCGCTGGCATCTTCGAGAAGTGTCTTCGTTGGCCACAGCGGCACGGGCAAAACCTCGCTCCTTAACCGGCTGTGCCCTAATGTGGATGCTCAAACCGGCTCAGTACATAACGGGACAGGACTCGGACGCCATACTACAAAAAATTCCAAGCTCTATCAGATTGAAAACAATATCTGGATTATTGACACGCCCGGAATAAGGGAATTCGGGCTTTGGGATATGAATCCTGATGATTTGAAATGGTATTTTGAAGAATTCGATTATTTTGCTGAAAACTGCCGATATTCAGACTGCTCCCATACTCACGAGCCAGGATGTGCTGTTAAACAAGCAGTTCAGAGCGGCGATATCAGCCGAACGAGATACGAGAGTTATCTGAGGATACTTGAAACTATATCTAAAAACAGCTCTTAACAAGGGGGTAATTATGGGTAAATTTTGTAAATCTGCGCCGATTATTCTAATTCCTTTGCTGATTGCCTGCAGCACTGTCCCGATTAGCAATCGCGATAGATTGAATTTCGTTTCTGATTCCAGAATCAATTCAATCGCTGCCCAGGAGTATCAGCAGTTTCTAAGCGAAAACAGACCAACGATAAATCAGAATCAGCAGCAGGTGAAACTGGTGAGAAAGGTTGGTTTTCGCATAAGAGATGCTGTTGAGAGGTACTTTATTCAAAACAATCAGCAAATAAGCTTCAGCTGGGAATTTAATGTAATCCAGAATTCACAGGCCAACGCCTGGGCAATGCCGGGCGGGAAGGTGATGGTATATTCGGGAATTTTTGAAAAAACACGCAATGAAGAAGGGCTTGCCGTGGTGATATCGCACGAAATAGCTCATGCCGCAGCAAAACATGGAGCGGAAAGGATGAGCCAGCAGACTCTCTTAAATCTCGGCGGTTATGCTTTGAGTAAAAGCGGGGCTGGTGAGGGGTTTATGAAGGCCTTTTCTATAGGAAGTCATTACGGGATTATGCTTCCATACAGCAGAAAGCATGAATACGAAGCAGACCATCTTGGCCTTATCTTTATGGCTATGGCAGGCTACGATCCGAAAGCTGCTGTTGATTTCTGGCAGAGGATGTCGGAGAATTCTTCGGCTGCCCCTGAATTTATGAGTACACACCCCTGCGACAGAAAAAGGATTCAGGCTTTAAAAGACCTTATGCCTGAGGCGAAAAGATACTATCGCCAAAGCATCAAATCAGGCAGGCAGTGAGAAGAAAAAGCTTGAGCCAACTCCCTGCTCTGATTTCACCCAGATTTTCCCCCCGTGCTGTTCAACAATACGTTTGCATATTGCAAGCCCTATACCGCTGCCTTCGTGTTCCTGCTGGGTATGCAGACGCTTAAAGGCGATGAAGATCTGGTTGTAGTATTGCTTCTCGATCCCGATTCCATTATCACGAACCTCAAACCGCCACATATTTTCCGTTTTTCTGCTTTCAATATGAACTGCCGGTTTTCGCCCTTCCGGCTGGTATGTTATTGCGTTGTGAATTAGATTAGTAAATAAGAGCTGCAGACGCATTTTATCGCCCTTAATCGCCGGCAAGTCGCTTACTTTAACTTCAGCGTTTTTCTCGTTTATTTCCTGCTGCAGATCTTTGATTGCCTGATCTACTATCAAGTTACACTCGCAATTTTCCGTTTCCAGCTCTGTGTTGCCTATGTTGGAGTATGAAAGCAGGGCTTTGAGCAGGCCTTTCATTCTTCTCGACCCCTGAACAGCATAGTCAATGAGCTGTTTGCCCTGCTCGTCGAGATTCTCGCTGTATTGATTTTCAAGAAGCTGAACGCAGCTTGTAACCGAGCGGAGCGGCTCCTGAAGATCGTGAGAGGCAACGTCTGCAAACCGGCGCAGCTCATCAAGAGATTTTTTCAGATCTCTTTCTGCTGCCTTTCGCATTTCAGTATCTTTTTGCAGCCGCTCGATCATAAGGTTGAATTCATGTCCGAGCAGATCAATCTCATCCTTGCCCTCTTCCTGCATCATTCGCACAAGAACACCGCTGTGCCGAATCTTTATGATATGATCGATTAGGGTTTCCAGCCTCTGGCCGATTGTTCTGTAAACAATAAAAAGAATCAAGAGCAGGGTAATAAGGCCGGTAACAATCTTTGTAAATATGTTTACTTTGTTCGCCGTGCTAGCTCTTGCTGCAATCGAAGAAGGCACTTCAACCTTCAGCGCATACTTCTCAGACTTGCCCAATCCGTCCAAAGCTATGTGTGCTATAAATTTTCCGCCTCCCTTTCTTCGGATATTGATTCCGCCTTCACTCTGTTCCTTTGAGAACGGGCCTTTTTCTTCAGGGACAATGTTGATTTTGTCGCCAGTTTTGCCGGATATCTCGCTGGCAATTTTCTTACCAAACAGCTCGCATACTATAACTGTACCAACTACCTGGCCATCACTGATTACCGGATCTGCTGAAATCAGAGTCATGCCCTGAGATGTCTTCGTCAGTCCATAACGCCTTGTATCGGTGTTGTTCAGGTTGAGATTTTTCTCCCTTATGAATTCCTCAGAAAAAACCTTGCCCCAATCTTCACCTCCGGAATTATAAACCACTTCTGAATTGATATTCAGTATTAATACATTTTCAAGTCTTGTAAGCTGTTTGATTTGCGATACAAGGTCCTTGTATTCATCTCCCCCGCTTTTAATAAAGTCTGCAGTGGCTTTGAGCTCGCCAAGCTCACGGGTTGTGTTGCGCAGACGTTTTCTGTCCTCTTCAATAGTTCCCGCATACCACATAAGGTATTTCTCAAGATTTTGCCTGTCGCTTTCAACCTGCGTTGATTCGGAGACAACCTTGTGAATACCGATGTCAACTATAACGTTTATGCCTATCATAAAGGCAACAACTAAAACTATTTTTGAGCCTATGGACATTAAAATCCTTAACTGTTGTTATATCAATACTTTTTAGTACGAATGATTATTGATTTTTCGTTCTCGATTGTCAATAAGACAATTGAAATAATTCTGATTATTTTGCAGTTTATCACACTTTGGCTGTACTTTTTTCTGGCATAGCAAAGGAAAAGGCTATGAAAAAGACAGCAGAAAGAAAAATACCGTATGCGCTGGGGTCGAGTCCGTATTTTGCAATCGGCTCAGGGAGCTTTACTACTTTCGTTAGCATCAGAAGCGTGGGAACTCCGCCTGCAAGCATTCCAGCTAGCGCACCGGCCGAGCTGGATTTCTTCCAGAAATACGCTCCGAGCGTTGGAATAAAGAGCCCCGATACCATAAACGAATATGCGTAAAGGATTGCGTTCAGTACAGTGCTGAACTGTGCGGCCAGTGTAACTGCAAGGGTTCCGATTACAAATGTAGCAGCCATAGAGAGCCTAACCGATGTTTTGTGAGATTTCTTTCCGATAATATGCCTTTCGAGCAGGTCGTTTACAAAATTACCAGAGGAGGCCATCATGCAGCTGTCCGCTGTTGACATAATTGCAGAGAAATACGAGGCGATAACGATACCGGTTACCCCTATCGGAAGCACATCCCTGATAAGCATCGGCAGGGCGGCTTCGCTGTCTGCCTCAGGATATATCACCCTTGCACACATACCGAGAAAAACGCCTGTAAACGCCATTACAGGATATTCGAGCAAGCCGGCGGTAAACCAAGCCTTTTTTGCATGTTTTTCATTTTTGCAGGCATAAATCCTTTGATAGAGCGTCATACCAATAAGCCAGATTGGTATTATCGTAACCATCCAGTTTATAAATGTAGAGGCTTCAATGTTGGTGAGGGTGAAATATTCTTTAGGCAGGGTTTCTCTTAATGCTGAAATACCGCCAATTTCTAAGAGCGTGGCGGGGATTGTGATGAAGATAAGCCCGCTGAGCAGTATCATCCACTGTATTGTATCTGTGTATATAACAGCTTTCAGGCCGCCGAAAACGGTGTAAACCACTGTTATTACAGCTATTACTAACAGGGAAAACAATATCGGATCCATGTCGAATGGGTTTTTCTGCAAAATTGTGGTAGAGGCGAGTTTGGCGCCTGCAAGCATCTGAGCACCGGTAAATCCGAGATAACCGATTCCAGATATTAATGCAGCTGCCAGTGCAACCTTGTCACTGTATTTACAGCGAAGGAAGTCCGGATACGTAAGATACCCTTCCTTTTCATCGAGCTTCTTGATCTTGGGTATTACAAACACTGCAGTAAGCCATGCGCCTATCAGACCGGTAAATAAAAGCCAGCTTCCCGATAGACCCATTGCAAATCCTACACCGCCAAGACCAATTGAGAACCCTCCGCCTACATCTGTTGCCACGATCGAAAAACCAACGTGCGATGCTTTGATAGACCTGCTGCCTACATAGTAATCTTCAGAGCTCTTATTTTTAAAGAAGTGGTAAAATCCAACCCCCAAAACGCAAATCATATAAATGCCGAATATAAGATAGTCTAAGATGTACATATAAAGCTGAATGCCCCCGAATTAAACAATAAAGCAGTCGTAGACACATAATTACCTCGTTCGCCGAGAACGCAATTCTAATATAATAATTATATTTGTCAAAAATGAGCTTATCGCTAGAATGCCTGTTATAAACAACATAACAATACACCAAGCTCAATTACGGATGAAACGGGAAGCTTACATTTAACATTTCAAAGAACAGCTTGCCAGTGTTTTTTGTATTTGTTGATAATTGCACTTAATTATTACTGATAACAGCAGGGTTATGAATGAAAAAAGTCATCTTAACAGGTTTTATCTTTTTTGCTTCAGTCAATCTGCTTTGTGATGAAGCGTTTGCACTCAAAAAGAGCAGGCTCCGCGAATGGGGTCAGGAAAGTATGAAAAAAATCAAGGGCGATTTCAGACTTCCAAACGGCCTATACTGCAAAACGCTATCTGACAGGACTTCTGCGTATGCATGGGGGCAGGGGATCGTTTTCGGAGCTTTAGCAGCAGCGGCAAGGGTTGATCAGAGCTATCTTGCTGAAGCAGAAGCCCTTGCGGATTTAATCCAGACAAACTACTGGTGCACCTCAGGCGGGCTTTCTGCTTATAATGCTTCAGCAGGCGGCTGCGGGGATAGATATACAGATGATAACGCATGGATTGTTCTTGCAATGCTCGAGCTCTATGATATTACCGGAAATGATGTATATATTCAGCGATCTGAGCAGGCTATGGATTTTATTATGGAATTCGAAAACGGCACTGCAAACACTCCAAGCGGCGGGATTCGCTGGCACGAATCTAACACTTGCGGAACAAGAACATGCTCAACAGCTCCGGTATGCCTTGCAAATTTAGTGCTCTACAGTAAAACATCCAAAGCCGAATACCTCCAAAACGGGCTTAGAATATATCAGTGGGCGCTTGACTATGGTTTACAGTCTGATAGGGGCACATTTTATGAAGGCGTGCATTGTAACGGCACTTTAGATTATGTTAAGCTCGGATATGACACTGCACCATTTCTGCAGGCGGCTGTTGAGCTTTATAAGATCACCGATGACCAGCAATACCTGAGGCAGGCCAAGAATATGGCTTATGCACTTGAAACTGAAATGATAAACGCTCGTACTAATGCCCTACATCAAACCGGCAAATGGGGCGGACATGATATGACAAATGCATTTGTTGATCTTTATGAGGTTGATCAAAATCAAAGATGGATAAATCTTGCAGCCGGCTATCTGAGATTTCTTCACGATAACTGTAAAACCGAAGGACGATATCCAGAAGACTGGAGCAGCACTAGCGGGGATTTCACTGACGACCTTATAGACCAAGCCTCTGCTGCAAGAGCGTATTGGACTCTCGCCAGGACTCAGGGAGGCGCAGCCCAGTTTTATCCTGCTGTTCTTTTTGACAGCTGCGGCTATCAGGGGTGGTCTCTAGGGCTTGATTACGGCAGCTATTCACTTGATGACCTGAAATTCCGCGGAGTATTGAATAATTCTGTTTCCTCTTTTCTTCTGGAAGATAATTGTTCTGTCAAGTTGTACGATGCCGGCAATTTCAGCGGCGAAACGCTCACTAAATCTCTCAGCGATAATTGCTTAAACTATGAAGGATGGGGTAACAGGGCTTCCTCTCTGAAGATTACAAACAGATGCCCGGTACATTCTATTACCCCTTTGGTAAAAACAGGCAGCAGTGATTGGGCTCAATCCTCTGTCTGCTATGCAGAGGTGGGGGATGCAGTAAGTTTTAAGGCTCAAACTGACGCAGTACATTGCAGCTGGAAAGGGCCTAACGGATTTACATCTTCCGAGAAAAGCATCACTTTCGAGCCTGCTTTGCTGATGCATTCGGGTGTTTATACCGCAGTCTGCACGAATTCTTGCGGAACTGTAAAGGAGAAGATGTTCAAACTTAATGTTTCCAACCCGGAAAACTTCCCGCATGAGCGGTCAAATCTGGCATTGAATAAGCAAGTTACTGCAGACAGCTATATCAGCGGAGAACACCCCGCACTGGCGGTTGACGGTTCTCTTCGAAGCAACAGTAAATGGTGCGCCAGTTCAGGACGCATAGAGCCTCATTGGCTTACAGTTGATTTGGGCGATTATTACGATGTGGACACATTTGTGATTGCCCATGCCGCAGCTGGAGGCGAATATCAAAGCTGGAATACAAGCGATTTCTGTATTCAGGCAAATCAAGATGGACAAGGCGGATGGGAGGATATTCTCTGCATTGAAGAGAATTCAGGCAGTATAACCAGAGCAGTTTTAGATGAGCCTAAAAGGATACGTTTCGTAAGGCTGCACATAACCGCCCCGACACAGGGGACAGACCCGGCGGTTCGAATTTATGAATTTCAGGTTTTCGAAGCTTTCTCAGAGCATTGCCTTAAGGCGGATATATCAGGCCCTGCCGGCCAGCCGGACGGCGCAGTGGATATGCAGGATTACTTCCTGATCTCCGAAAAATGGAGAGATGCAGACCAGACGGAAAATTATTTAGGTGATTTTAATGGAGACTCAGAGGTTAATTTGAATGATCTGCTCATTTTCTCTGACAGGTGGCTCAGCTGCATCGGTTCAGGCTGCCTTTAAAAAGCCAGTAGGGCGTTTCAATCTGTTATTTTTTCAAAAAAATGCTTGTTTTTCCTTGGTTAAATAATAAAATCCTCTTTTTCGTTGTGCCGAAGTAATCGGAAGTTCTGCTCCGAGAAAAAACGGCTGAATTAGAAAAGGGCTTCCCGCCCGTAAGCAGAACTTATCTTGAAGGAGATTGAATTTATGGGAAATTATACAGGACCAAAAGTAAAGCTCAGCAGGGCTCTTGGTGTGCCGGTAGCGGAAACGCCCAAGCACGTTAGCCCGAAGAAAACCAACCGCCCGGGAGCGCACGGCTACAGGAGGCAGAAGCCTACTCTTTACGGCGTTCAGCTTAAAGAAAAGCAGAAAATCGCCTACTACTACAATGTGAAGAACAACCAGCTTAGAAGGTATATGAAACTGGCTGAATCTTCCAAGGATGCCTCAGATAAAGTCTTCCAGACACTTCTGGAAACAAGGCTTGATAATGTAGTACGCAGGCTTCGCTGGGCAAGAACTATTTGGCAGGCCAGACAGATGGTATCTCACGCACATTTCAGACTCAACGGCCGCAGGGTTGATATTCCATCGGTTAGAGTGAAGCCGGGCGATGTGATCGAGGTTAAAGAAAGAAGCAAAAAGTTCGTTCAGCAGGCCGCAGAAGAGGCCGGTTCGCTCGGGCTCTCAGTGCCTGAATGGATTGCCTCAGACACTGGTAATATGAAGGCCTCCATCACAAGGCTTCCTGAATTTGATGAAGTCCGTCTTCCATTTGATGTGGACTTCTCAAAGATTATTGAGTTTTACACGCTTTAGGCTTTCAGCTTAAAAAAGACTTTCGGACAGCGGTGCAGACTTGCATCGCTGTTTTTTTATGGTTAATATATTGCTTAAAACTAAAAAAGTTATTGCAAATTAGAAAGTAAACTTTAGTATAAATCCCCGTGTTTCCGAGAACGTGAAGTTAAGTTTATAAGCTGAGGGAGATATGTCGAGGGAGCCGAATTATTTTAACATAGGGCTTTTCTTATTAACAGCAGCGCTGCTGCTTGTTGTAGGGGTTGTGGTATTTGGCACAGGAGCTGTGGGCGCCAAGAAGATTCGGATGGAGTCTTATTTTGATGAGTCCATTCAGGGATTAAGTGTTGGCTCGCCACTGAAATACAGAGGCGTTGAGATTGGCAGAGTTGAAAGCATAGATCTTGCCTCCAAGGTTTACAGCAGACAGCTCAAAGACGAGCAGATAAATAAATACGGCAAATATGTTCGCGTTGTAACTGCTGTGGACCCGCAAAAAGCCCCTGAAAGCCTTCTGGATAAAGACAATCTTTCCGAAACTAATCTCCGTGTTCGCGTAACTGCGCAGGGCATTACGGGAATCTCCTTTCTTGATGTTGATTATTTCACTCCAGCAGAAGACTATCCCGTTTTGGAGTATTCCTGGGAGCCGGAATATAAATGTATCCCTTCAACTGAAAGTATGATGAACAGCTTTCTTTCCAAGGCTGAGGATATAATGAAAGAGTTCTCTAAAGTAGAGTTCGGGAATATTTCTGACGAGCTTAATTCGCTTCTCGCCAAAACCAATCAGGCTATTGATGATGCGAGGATAAAAGAACTTTCAGATAATTTTATCACTCTCACAGAAGATTTAACCAGTACTTCAGAGAATGCAAGGAATCTTATTGCGGATTTAGATGAGTCTTTGAAAGCGGGAGAATTAAAAGAGCTTCAGAACTCTGCTATTGACACCCTTGAAAAAATTCAGGCATCCGCAAATGAGTTTGATAAAGGTGTTGCCTCTTTCGACGAGCTCTGCAATAATGCAAACGTACTTTTAGAATATAAAGAGTCCCAGACTGAAAGCGTTACTGTTCCGGAGCTTCTCCAAGAACTCAGAAACACCCTTACCCGTATAAGAACGATGGCAGCATCAAATTCACGCAGCATTGAAAAGCTTATCGACAACAGCAAGAGACTTACAGATAAACTAAATGATACCGCCGAGAAGATAAATCAGCAGCCTTCTACGGTGATTTTTTCTAATCCTCCTGAAAAGTCTGAGGTACTAAAATGAGACACTTGATTATTATTCTTACATTCGTCTTTATTTGCGGGTGCGCAAACGAAACAATGAGCGTAAAAGATTTGTATCTGCTTGAACCGGACCTTCCTGAAAGCATCGCTGATGCTCCGCAAGTTCCGATAAATATTGGGCATTTCCATACAGCAGATGCTTTTGATTACAAAAACTTTACATACAGAAAAGCGGAAGGCGTTTATGAAATAGATCATTACAGAAAATTCATTTCACCCAAAAGTTCAATGGTTGAAAACCGTCTAACCCAATGGCTTGATTCAAGCGGATTCAATGTTCAGCCCGATAATGTAAAGAGCGAGTATATTATCACCGGCATAATTAACGAATTTTATGCTAATTTTGTAAACTCTCTGAAACCGGAAGCTGTAATAGAACTGAAGATATTCATATCGACAAGAAACGCCGATCCGGTAAGTTCAAAAACATTCAGAGCAAAAAAACCGATTCTTGAAACTGATGAGAAAAATGCTATTGATTCTTGGGAGCAATGTTTAGAGCAAATCTTTCCAGAGGCTGCCCGGTTTATCTCAAAATCTGTTAAGGCACGCATAAATGAAAATCAGTGAAATATTCTATTCTATCCAAGGGGAAGGGCGTCTTGCAGGTGTTCCATCGCTGTTTATTCGCACAGCAGGCTGCCCGGTGAACTGCCCTTGGTGCGACACTGATTACGCCAAATCCTTTGATGCAGGTGAAGAGATGAGCGTTGCTCAAATTCTTCGCCGAGCTGATGCAAGAGATGGCAGCAATGTAGTTATCACTGGAGGCGAGCCGTTAATACAGGAGGATTTAGCTGATCTGTGCTACGGTCTCCGAGCAATCAGCCCGCATATTACCTTGGAAACAAGCGGGATACTGCCGGCAGGTGATCTGGCAGTGGATCTTATGAGCATAAGCCCGAAGCTTAGCAACGCACAGAACGATGAAGAAAAAAACTTCGAGCATTTCTACCCCGAGATTATCTCAGGTTTGATAGAGGAGTATTCCTCTCAGATAAAATTCGTAGTATCTGATTTACAGGATGTGCTTGAAGCCGGCAGGGCAGTGAAAGAGATTTCGGCGGTTGGGAGGGCAGATTTGATGCTTATGCCAATGGCTTCTACATTTGAAGAATATCAGCTCAAGGCTCCTGAAGTGGCTCAATACTGCCTTGGTTTTGGATACACCTTTTGCCCGCGTCTGCAGCTGGTTTTATTCGGCGGCGGAAAAGGGGCTTAAAAGCTCTTATGGCAAGAAAAAGAGTAATCATAGACTGTTATACCGACGAACCTGCCGGTCTTGGGGTGCCTCCATTTTTAGGTACGCATCCAAGGATAGTTTTCGGAGAGCTTAAAGGTAAAGCGGAATATCTCACAATAGACGATTTGAGAATTTTTTCTGCGCAAATCAAGCTAACTTCCAGCAAACTCGATCCTCCAACAGCTAAAACACGAATTGATCTTTTAAACCGAACCAGAAGCCCTGAAAAAGCGAAACAGCTGCTCAGCTCTGCAGATCAGATTATTGTTGTTGCAGGCCTGCAAACTCCGGGCAAATACCTCTCAGCCCAGCCTGCCGGACTCAAAGAAATTTCAAAACTGTTAAAACCCCTCAAGGCCACCAAAATACTCACAGGCCCTGCCGCTTCAATCGGTACTCAGCAAATGGGCGGATTTGCTGCTGAGCTGCCTGATAGAGGGATATTCGATCATATTCGTGAATATAAATTTGCTGACTACAGAGAAATGCAGCCCGCTTTCACAAAAGGGGCAGATGTTCTCAAACAAATAACTGCTGAAAGAATTATCGAAATAGAAACTGGCAGAGGGTGCTCACGTCAGAGCGGCTGTTCTTTCTGCACCGAGCCTCTCAAGCAGCAGCTCTGTTGGAGGGAGCCTGATCTGATTATTGAAGAGGTTAAAAAATTAACACAAAACGGTGCAGCGCGCTTCAGGCTCGGCAAGCAGTCCTGCATTTACAGCTATATGAAATCAAGCCCCGAAAAGTTAGAGCAGCTTCTCTCAGGAATAAAGGCTCTCGAGCCTTCGGTTTTTCATATTGACAATGCCAACCCTGCTTTTGTAACCAAAGAGCTTACTGAGCTTTTTGTTAAATATCTAACACCCGGCAGCACTGCTGCAATGGGCGCAGAAACATTTGACCCTGAGGTTTACCGCCTCAATAACCTAAACAGCTCTCCTGAGAATACCCTTCAAGCGATAGAGATAATTAACGAATGCGGGCGGAGTTATGGAGATAATGGAATGCCCGCACTCCTGCCCGGGATTAATATTCTGCTCGGCCTTGAAGGCGAATCGGAGCGAACGCTTGAGCTGAACTTTCAAGCCCTAAAAGATATGCTCAAGAAAGATCTGTTCGTTCGCAGGATAAACATAAGGCAGGTTGTTCCGTTCCCGGGAACAAGGCTCTATGAAGTGGCTGGGGATAGATATCTTCGGAAAAACAAACACCTTTACTCCGCATGGAGTCGAAAAATTCGAGAAGAAATAGACCTTCCAATGCTCGAGAAAATTTTCCCCGAAGGCCATAGATTATACGGCCTTCTTGCAGAAACCCATGAGGGAAACGTAACATTTTTGCGGCATCCGGGCAGCTACCCGATAATCGTAGGCGTAAGGCAGAGATTAGAGCTCGGCCGTTTTTATGATGTTAAAGTTACCGGCCATATGCTCAGAAGCCTTACCGGAGAGCTGATTTGAAAATTAATCTTATCCTTGATTTTCGCCCTCTGAGCTGCTCTTCTTTGAGGTTCTGTTTCTTTGGTTCTGCTGGTTATCTGAATTTTTCGGAGTAAAATTTTGGTTTTTAACCACTTCTGAAGCAGTTTTGATAAATCCTGAAATATCTGCAAGGTCGCTTGGTATTATCATTGTGTTGTTAGTTTTGGCGAGCCTGCCGAATTCCCCTATATACTGCTCAGCAATACGAAGGTTAACAGCATCAGAACCGCCGGGTTCGTTGATTGCAGTAGAAATCATCTTAAGACCTTCGGATGTGGCTTTAGCAACGAGCTTGATCTCGGAAGCCCTTCCGGCAGCCTCATTGATTCGCTTCATTTTCTCACCTTCACTGAGGCTTATAGACTCTTGCTTTACACCTTCAGCACGATTGATTTTAGCCTGCCGCTGACCTTCAGACTCAGCTATCATAGCCCTCTTCTCTCGCTCAGCTCGCATCTGCTTTTCCATAGCATCTTTAATGCTCTGGGGCGGAATGATATTCTTCACTTCATATCTTGTAACCTTCACTCCCCAAGGGTCGGAGGCTTTGTCAACTGCATCAACAATTGTCTGATTTATCTCCTCACGAACCTCAAAGGTTTTGTCGAGCTCTAATTTGCCTATAACGCTTCGCATGGTTGTCTGGGCAAGCTGGATGGAGGCAAAATGATAATTATCAATTCCGTAAGATGCCTTTACTGCATCGATAACCCTCAGATAAAGCACCCCATCTACCTCAACGGCAATATTATCTTTAGTAATGCACTGCTGTGGGGGCACGTCAATCGCCTGCTCTTTGAGGGTATGCTTGTATGCAACCTTATCGATAAACGGAATAAGAATATGGAAACCGGCACTGAGGGTTTTTTTGTACTTTCCAAGGGTTTCAATTATGAATGCGGTTTTCTGGGGAACAACCCTTGCTGTCTTGATAAGGGCAATAACGACCAGAATTCCGAATAGGAAAGCAAGTAATCCGCCTGTGGAGACATCTGCTATTATAATCTGATTCACCATTTAAAATACTCCTGAGAAATATTGACAGTTATTCTTCTACGCACCTTTTTACCTTCAGAGTGAGGTTATCGTGCGAGATTATTTCAGCATATTCGCCGGCTTTTATACGCTCCTTGCTTGAAGCGTTCCATGTGCTGCCCTGAAATTCAACTTTGCCTGTAACACCAGGTTTAATATCTTTTGCAACCTTTACAATCTTGCCGGTAAAATCGTCTTCATTAAAGTCGTTCAGGCCGCCGCTTTTCTGGTCGCCGTAAAACATTCGCTTGGCGTATTTTCTCAGGAAAATAAGGCTCAGTACTGAAAAGACTGTGAACATTATCATCTGCGCAGTGAAGCTTACTGTAACAAATCCGGAAAGCAGCTGAGTGATTACTGCTGTTAGAATTGCCCCTATACCGAAAAACACTACGATAAATCCGGGGAAAGAGAACTCCAGAAAAATCAGAACTATCCCCGCTACCATCCAAAGAAAAAAGGGATCTGTAAAATTGCTCAGCCAATCCATTTTTATACCTTTAGAATAAAAAACAATCTTTACCTGCTGGTAATATTAACATAAGGCTCGGTAAATAGCTATAAAAATTCTAATTTTTTCGCGCATTTTTCGCCGTAAAAATAGACCAATATATATCCTCAATTATCATATACAGCGACGGGACAAGTATCAAGGTGATGCAAGTAGCAAACAGGACGCCGAAAGCGAGACTCACGGCCATTGGAATCAAGAATTGTGCTTGAAGGGACTGTTCAAGAATCATTGGAACAAGGCCGAAAAAGGTGGTTAATGTGGTCAGCAGGATAGGGCGGAGTCTGCTCACAGCAGAATCTATAACAGCCTGATAAAGACTCAAACCGTTTTTTCTTTCTCTGTTGATAAGGTCTATGAGTATAAGCGAATCATTTACCACAATTCCTGTAAGGGCAACTATTCCGAAAGTGCTCATAAGGGACAAATCGAATCCCATAAGCAAATGCCCTGCAACAGCGCCTATAATCCCAAACGGGATTGCACTCATTACAATTACCGGCTGAATATAGCTCCTGAACTGAACTGCTATGAGTGCATAGATGCCGAAAAATGCGTAAATGAATCCGTTTCCAAGGCTCGACATACTCTCATTCATCGATTTCTGCTCTCCCTCCACATCGTAGGTGAGTTTGGGGTAATCTCTTTTCATATTAGGAAGGATTGTGCTGAATATGTAGTTATTAACCTCCTGCGAGTTTGCCTCAAGCGGGTCAACATCTGCGCTTACAGTGATAGTACGCTGCCTGTTTGAGCGGTTGATTTGCGAATAGCCTCTGCCGTATTCGATATTGACAGCAGTTTCAAAGGGTATCTGTCTTGAGTCGGGGGTTTTAATCATCACATTCTTAATATCCCTAAGAGTGGTTCTTTTCTCGTATGGATACCTAAGCATAATCCGAACTTCATCCTTCTGCCTTTGAATCCTCTGAACCTCATCGCCGTAAAATCCCTGTCTCGCCTGAATGGCAATATCTGCAAGGGTGAGCCCTGCGTCCCTCCCTTCACGAGACAGAGAAAGTTTAATTTCTCTTTTGCCTTGCTCAAAGTTGTCTTTAATGTCCTTTACCCCCGGGATTTGAGCTATTCGTTTTTTGAAAATCTCAACAGAAGATTTGAGTTTTTCAAAATCCCTGTTTCCAAGCTCTATTTTCACTGCCTCCCCTGCATCCTGCATTGTGTAGTTGTATTTAATCGAATTCAGTCCGGGTATCAGACCTACATTTTCCCGCCATCTGTTCACAAATTCTTTCGAGGAAATACTCCTCTCTTCAGCACTACGAAGCTCAACTTCCACAACAGCAAGATGAGATGATGCAGACCCGTCTGATATCTGAGGCCCGGGCGAATTGTCAACTATCTGAGACTTGCCCACAATCGTTGTGATGTATCTGAGCATTGATTTCTCATCTCTTTCAGATTTGTTTAGTTCTGAGGCAGTTTTTCTGCCGGCTTTTTCAACTTTTGCAGCGGCCTTTCGGGTTTTCTCAGATGGCGTTCCCACGGGCATTTCTATCGAAACGCTTACGGTATCCGAATCAACTGAAGGAAAGAAAGTGTATTTTACATAGCCTGCCCTTATTACTGCAAATGTAATGATCAAAACAAACAATCCGCAGGCCATGGTAACGTATCGCCAGCTTATAATTTTTTCAATAATCCTTTTGAAAGTCCCTTCGGAGAATTTTTTGTAGGATTTATCTATAAGATTTCTGAGCCTTCCCGGGCGGTCTCTGCCGGTCTTTTTCATAGAAGCATCAAGATGAGCAGGCAGGATAAGCAAAGACTCCACCAGAGATATTGCAAGAACTGCTATAACCACAATTGGTATAACCCTGAGGATTCGTCCCATGATCCCAATAGTAAACATCATAGGCAGGAATGCTACAATGGTGGTCAAAACGGCTATCGTAACAGGGCTCGCCATCTCTTTTGCGCCTTGTACAGCGGCCTTAGAGGCAGGTACTCCTTTCTGATGGAGCGCATGGATATTCTCGCCTACAACAATAGCATCGTCAACGACAATTCCAAGGCATATTATAAAAGCAAACAGAGAGAGCATATCTATCGATACACCCAGAAAAGACAAAATGATCATCGCCCCCATAAATGAGATTGGTATCCCGAGGGTTGTCCAGAAGGAGAGCCGGATATTGAGCGAGATCAGAAGGCAGATGAATACAAGAATCAGGCCGTTTCGTCCGTTGTTAAGCAGGAGGCTCAGCCGAGATCGCAGATGCACTGAATAGTCGTTGTAAGTTTGCATCTTTATGCCGGCTGGCAGAGAGCTTCCGTTTTTCTCAACGTATTCATTAACTGCGGCAGCTATATCAACAGCATCCTGCCTTCCCACTCTGCCTACCTCCACGAGTACAGCAGGCTCTCCGTTGAATCTTGTTATCATAGGAGTTTCTTCAAAGCCGTCTATCACTTTGCCGATCTCTGAGAGCCGCAGAAAGCTGCCGTCCTTGTTGGTCTTTACGATAATATCTTCGAATTCCTCGCCAACATACATCTGTCCTTGCGTACGTATGAGAATTTCGCCGCTGCCGGTTTCTATCGAACCGCCCGGTACATCAATTGAAGACTCCGCTATAACTCTGCTGATTTCACTGAAAGTGAGGTTGTATTTTCGAAGCAACTTTTCTGATACTTCAATTGAAATTTCGTAGGGCGGGGCGCCCTTAATGCTGCATTTGGTAATCTTCTCGCTGTCTAAAAGGTCATCTCGAACGTCTTCGCCTATTTTTCTGAGCGATTTCTGGGTTGCATTCCCGTAAACCATAACAGTTACGATATGATCTGACTGGTCAACCTCGGATATCTCAGGCTTTTCAGCCTCTTCAGGGAATGTTCTTATGCGGTCAACCTCTTTTTTTATCTCATCGAGCATTTCGCTTGTATCAGCAAAATCCTCCAGCTCTACTAACACCCAGCCAACCCCCTCAGAAGCGGTTGAGTAAACCTTCTTTATGTCTTCCAGCCCTGAAACAGCCTCCTCTAATGGCAGGCAAATCCCTGTTTCCACCTCCTCAGGTGAAGCTCCGAGATACTGAACAGTTATTGTTATCATCTTGTTGTCTATATCAGGGAATATCTCAAGATTGCTCGTTAAGGACGCTGCAATACCTCCGCCTATTATCACAAACATAAGCAGATTAGCCGCAACGTGATTCCCTGCAAACCAGCTTATCAGCCCTTTCTTTGAATCCATCAATTCTGCTCCGATTGTTTGCTTTCGCTGCCTGCCGGATTGATTTTCATACCTTCCACTGGGGAATCAATCATACTGGTGATTATTTTTTCCCCATCTTTCAGGCCTTCGGATATGTATGCAAATTTTCTGTCTATGCGAAGAACTTTAACTTTTCTGATTTCAAGCTGGTCTTCAGTGTTTGCTACCCAAACCTCTTTCATATTATGAACCGCTGTGCTGGGCACGGCTGCGATATTTTCTCTCTCATCTCCGATAAATCTTGCCTTTACAAACATCCCGGGTAGAGGTATTAGTCCGGAGCCTTCAAAGCCTTTTTTTCTTATCTCCACGATTACAGTTACCATTCTCGTGCCGCGATTAACTCTTCCTGCATTTCTTGCAGCCCGCCCGAGCCAGCTGTATTTATCCCCGGCAAATTCAGCCTCAACCTGAACTTCGCCTCCATTACGCCCGCCAACTGCAAACCACTGCAAGTCTTCATCTCTCAAAGGCACTTCAACATTAAAAATTTCGGTTGAATAAACTTTCCCCGCAGGTTCGCCCGGGGCTATATATTCACCTTCTTCTTTAAGTTTTTCTGTGAGAATGCCATTGAAAGGCATTGAAATCCGCGTTCTGTTAAGATCGAGCTTGGCCTTTTCAAGCCGTGCTTTTGCGCTTTCAAGAGCAGCTTCTGCCTCATTGACCTGCGGAATCCTGAATACAAGCGGGTTAGCCGGCTCTTTATCTGGATGAAGCTCTCTCCATTCCCTTTTTGCTACATCAGCCTGAGCAAGCTCCTTATCGAGATTCACCTCTGCCGCTGCAACGGAAGCCCTTGCTGTTTCAAGTGCGATTTGGTAATCACGCCGGTCTATCTCAAGCAATGTTTTGCCTTTCTTGAAGCCTTCGCCTTTGTTTATATCGAACCGGGTAATCTTTCCAGGCACCTCGCTTATGATTTGCGATGATGTTTCCGGCACAACATTACCGTAATTTTCAACAATCACAGGTCTGTCTTCGAGTTTTACAACCAACGTTTCCACTGCCGGCACTAATTTAGAAGCCTTTTCCGGTGTGATTTTCGTCCGGGTCTTAAAGATAAGATATGCCCCGAGACCAGCTGCCGAAAGTATCAGAAGAAATATAACTGCCTGAGCAGCGGGCCTTACGGCTTTTTCATTATTTTGCATCTATTCCGCCTCGCTTAGTTTTTTTGTTATCCTGACCCATTTCCCAGTTACCACCAAGGGCAAGGTGAAGATTGCATCTGTTCACCCAAATCTGACCTGTCATATAATTAACCTGAAACTCCGTATTCCGTCTGCGTCTTTCTGCCTGTAGAAGGGCGGTAAAAGCTGCAAGCCCGGAGTTGTATTCACGCTTAATGCTTCTTTCAGCCTTTTTTGCCTGTTTCAGGCTTTCGTTAAGATTTTTAAGCCGAATGTTGTAGAGTTTTTCCTGCATCAGCAGAGTTTCAACCTCTTTTAATGCGTCGAGAAAGGATTTTGAATACTCCAATGCAAGCTCTTCAACTCTCGCCTTATTGTATTTCACAGCCGCCTTTAATCTTCCGCCTTCAAATAAAGGCTGAGTAATATTAGCTGCGATGGAGTAAACAGAATTTTTGCTTTCTAAAAGGCCGGAAAAATCCTCAGAAAGCCTCCCCGCTGAAGTTGTAAGAGATATCTGCGGGTACATATCAGCGATGCTCACATTTAAATCCTGAACTGCCGCTGCGAGCCTGCGACGGCTGGCTCTGAGATCAGGTCTGCGATCGAGAAGCGAAGCGGGGACTATCTCTGCAAGCTCTGCCGGTTCGGGCAGCCCGATTTCATCCTCTTTCAGCTGGGTTTCGCCGGGCGGGCGGCCGAGGATTATATCAAGCGAGTAAAGATAGTTTTTAAGCTGTTTTTCATAATCAGGTATCTCAGCCCTCACAGATGCAAGGTTCTGCTTTGCAAGATGAACTTCAGATACATTCGCTACTCCATTCTGATATCTTCTTTCCACTGTCTTAGCGGTTTTTTCCCAGCTTCGAGCATTTTGCCTGCTCACCCCCAGCTGCCTGCTTGCCACAACTGAAAGCGCCCTTAATTTTACCGTGCTTGAAACAACCGAATGCATAACAGAGAGCCTGCTTTCTCTGCTTGCCAAAAATCTCTCAAGAGCGGCTCTTTCTCCTGCTGCCTGCTTACCGAAAAGATCGAGTAAATAGTTGATTCTCAGGCCCGCCTGCAGATTATCAGAAGTTTTATAGGCCGGCATGTCCTTCCCTCTTGATGCAGACATCTCAAGATTTGCATAAGGCCAGTCCTGAGAGGCCTGAATGTTGAGATTTTGCTTTGCCTGATTAACCCTTGAAAATGCCGATTTAATGCTTGGGTTGTTCTTTAAGGCCGTTTGAACCAAACGGTTAGTCTCCGGGTCTTGAAACTGTTCCCACCACTTGCCTGAAAAAAACTCATATTCGTCATTAGCACCTGAGAGGCTTTCGGGTTGGTTTACAAATTTATCCGGCGCATCAGGTGCATATCTTTCTCTGCTGTAATAATCTCTTGGCGTGCAGCCGGCAATCAAAATCACATAGAAAAGAAGAAATATGTTCAATAGTTTAACCATTTCCCATTTTGTCTTTCAGCAAAGTTATGATACTTATTTCTCCAGGGCAGTTCAGCCTTGCTGTGAGCCTACTGCTCCCCACGCCAGCGGTCGTTATTCCGGAAAGATTCTTGTATTTCCATTGCCCTCTGGCATAACGCCTCGGAGCGCGGCAGTTAGTGAAAACAGGAATCCCGCTCGGCAGGCAGAACTGCCCTGCATGGGTATGTCCTGCAAGCATCAGCGAGAAATTTGTCTGCTGAGCCCTCAAATAGTAGTTCGGGTTGTGGCACAGCAGAATCCGGAATTTTGTGTCATGGTTTAACGAACTCATCATGGCATCCCAGTCATCATTACGCAGTTTATGGTGGTCTCCAAGGCCTGCAACGCTGATCTTTTCGCCAGCTTCTGATTCAATCTCTGCGGAGCTGTTAATGAGCATACAAGCACCGGCATTCCCAAGATGTTCTGAGATGAACAAGGAATCGTGATTTCCTAGAATAGAATGAATTACTGTGGTTTTGCTTTTTATTTCTCTCAGAAGCGAGTTCATAAACCTGCATACCCATACCGGAAATTCACCGTCTCCCCAGGCATAATCTCCGCCCAAAAAACAATAGTCGAAATCGAGTGATTTCACCATCTCAAGCACCTTTTCGTGAAAACCCTCTCTGCCCGGGTAGTGTAGATCTGCAATAAATAGAATCTTTTTACCTGAGAATGAAGCCGGCAAATTGGGAAATGCTAGATTGTAGCATCGCACTTTAATGTTGTAATACTCTCTTCTGGCACGTTTCCAAAATCCAGCAGCCTTGAGGATTCTCATTGCAGTTATATCCTCGAAATCTGCGTTTATCATGCCGGGTTCTTTTTGTTGTAAAAAATTCAAGGCATCCCTTTTATATTCAGCAGAGCTTTAATCAATTTGCAAAAGAATTATACGCAACAATTGGGCTTGTTCAACGATTAACAACGATTGATTTTATCTAAAATAACAATATAATAATATTTCTATGCATACAAAAATATATCAAAACTTAGAGATAGAATCCCAAGAGCTTTCCGAAGCTGCGGAGATTTTGAAAAGGGGCGGTATAGTAGCCTTCCCAACGGAAACTGTCTATGGGCTCGCAGCCAGGGCAGACAGCGAAACTGCCTCTAAGCTCAGCGAGCTAAAGAGCAGGAAAGAGGGGAAATATTATTCCCTGCATATACCATTTCCTGAGGCTTTGAGCAGTTATGTCCCTGAGATAGATCTTAAATCCAAGAAGATAGTAGATAACTTCTGGCCTGGACCGCTTACTATGGTCTTTAAAGTCCCGCCCGAAAAAATGCCTCGTAATCATCGTAAACTCGCTGAAAAATGGGACTCAATTTACCACAATCAGACCGTAGGCGTCAGATGCCCAGACGAAGAAACCGCTGCAAGGTTTCTATATCTGGCTGGTATTCCCGTAGTGGCAACAAGCGCAAATATTTCCGGAAAAGAACCGGCTGTCAGCGGCGAAGAGGTTATAGAGCAGTTCGACGGAAAAGTTGATGCTATCATTGACGGGGGCGTTTGCACCGAGGCATTGAACAGCACAGTTGCTATGATATCCCAAAACAAGCTTATGGTTCTCAGGGAAGGAGCTGTGAAAGAACAGGAACTTTTGGATATTTCAGCGATTAAGCTGCTTTTTGTCTGCGAGGCCAATACGCTCTCAAGCCCTATAGCAGCAGAGCTCTGCAGGAAAAGTCTTGCGGAAAATTTTGATTGCAGTGTTTCCCAGCTCGAGGAAAAAGGCTATAATATCTCATGTGCTGGTGTTAAAATTGAAATAGATAAGCCTGCACAGAATGCTGCAATGGAATTTGCTAAATCTATCGGCGGAAATCTCGATGAACATATAACTACCGGTCTTTCTGAAAAAGATATTATAGAAAGCGATGCGATATTTGTAATGGCAAAAAAACAGAGGGAAAGGATCCTCGAATTTTACCCTCAAGTGCGTGATAAATGTTATCTTTTGCGTAAGGGAAAAGACATAATTGAGCCGGATGGGAAAGGCGAAGACTTCCAGAAATTTGTAGAATTGCTGGAAGATTCGGTCAATAAAAGATTAGGTGAAATTGTATTATGATTATAGCTTTAGCTAACGACCATAGAGGTTACGAAACAAAAGTACTTATTAAAGGCCTTGTCGAAAAAATGGGGCACAAATGCGTAGATTACGGCTCCGACGGAAAAAGCCCTGTTGATTATCCTGATGTAGGCTATTCAGCAGCTATAGCTGTTTCTAACGGTGAGGCGGAAAGGGGAATCCTAATTTGCGGTACCGGCATTGGTATGTGTATTACTGCAAACAAGGTGAAAAATGTACGCGGCGCTCTCTGCTTTGATGAGATAAATGCGCGCGTTTCAAGACAGCATAATGATGCTAACGTTCTTTGTCTTTCCGGCGATTTGCTCGGAGAGAGTTCTGTAAGAAGGATAGTTGAAGTATGGCTGGAGACAGACTTTATGGGGGGAAGACACCAGCAGAGGCTCGATAAGGTTCGCAAAATAGAGCAGGGCGAAGACCCGCGGGAATAACTTTTAAAGCCTCAGCCAGCGGGTAATTTATAATTTCACCCGAAACATAAAGCGAAATATTATTTACGCACCGCCTTTTTAACAAGGGTTGAAACGTCCTCGGGATAAATTCCCGGGTATTTATGCTTCATAGCTGCTACAATCAGGCCAAGAAACATTGGGCTGGGATTGAGCGGTCTTGATGTAAGGCATGGGTGTGCCTGAGTTCCGATGAAATACGGGTGTTCAGGCAGCTCTAGAATTTGCATTATAGGATGGTTCGGCGCTTTTCCTGAGAACACGAGTCCTGCATTTTGAAGCTGTTCTATGTATTCAGGGTCAACTTCATATCTGTGTCTGAATCTGAGCCTTGCGGTCTGCTCATCACCAAAAAGCTTATAAGCAAGCGTATCCTTCTTGATTTCCACATCCCTTCCCCCAAGACGCATATTTCCGCCTAGCCCTTCAATCTTTTTCTGTTCCGGCAGGAGGTTTATCACTGCGCTGCCGCAGTTTGGAGCGATTTCAGAGCTGTTGGCATCTTTTATCCCGCATACATTCCTCGCATATTCAATCACAGCCATCTGAAAGCCGAGGCAGAGCCCCAGATATGGCAAATCGTGCTCTCTTGCATACCTTATGCATTCTATCTTGCCCTCAGTTCCCCGTACGCCGAATCCGCCCGGAACTATTATCCCGTCAACGCCTCTTAGAGCAGCTTCAGTGTTTTCCGGGGTGATGTCTGTAACCTCTATCCACTCCACATTAACCTTGCAGCCAAGCCATGCCTCGCAGTGCTCAATCGCATTGCTGATTGATGCATAGCTGTCCCGTACGGATATGTATTTGCCGGTTATCCCTATTGTAACCTCATTTTTATGGTCTTTAGTTACCCGATCGGTAAAATCGCACCATTTTTCCCATTCACTGCGTTCCTTGCGCAGATCTATCTTGTCTTCAATCCCCAGCATTTTTATGATGCTGAAATCCACGCCGCTGTCTCTGAGCATTGCGGGGATAAGGTATATGCTTTTTGAATCGTGCATACTGAATACGTTGCTGAAGGGTACGTTGCTGAAAAGGCTGATCTTCTCTCTAACCTGCTCTGTTACCTCTTCTTCGCATCTGCAAGCTATAATTGAGGGCTGAATACCTTTCTGAAGCAGTTCCCTTATTCCAAGCTGTGCGGCCTTTGATTTCTGCTCTCCGAGGGTCTGCGGGGCAAGGATATAGGTTAGGGCCACGAAACAGCAGTTGCTGTCTCCCTCCTCGTTTGCCAGTTCACGCATTGCCTCGATGTAGAATGCGTTTTCCAGATCGCCTGCAGTTCCTCCGATTTCCACGAAAACGACATCCGCTTCGCTGTCTCTTGCAAGCACACGAAGCTTGCGTTTGACCTCGCCTGTAACATGAGGGATAACTTGAACATCCCGGCCTAGGTAGCCGCCGCCTCTCTCTGTTTTCAGCACAGAACTGAATACTTGACCGTTGGTGCTGAAATTCTGTTTGGAAAGGTCTAAATTGAGCATTCTCTCATAAGTTCCAAGGTCCATATCGCATTCCATGCCGTCATCGAGAACGAAAACCTCTCCGTGCCGGAATGGATTAAGCGTGCCGGAATCCATATTGAGATACCCTTCTAGCTTCACGGGAGATACCTTAAGGCCCTTATCCTGCATAAGCTTGGCAACGCACGAGGAGAATATACCCTTGCCCAATCCGCTCATAACTGTACCGAGAACTACTACATACTTAGTTTTTCCCTTAACATACCCTTTTGGTACGGGAGAGAAGAATTCAGTATCCGAGGATTTATTGCTGATGCTTGCAAATATATCTTCCCTTTTCTGGGACATTGTTACCGCCGTAAAATTATTTAAGTATTCTTTTAACAAAAGCCATATACTGCTTTTCCGTATCTATTCCTTCGTGCGCCTCCGGAATTTCATCTGCTATGATCCTGAAGCCGTTTTCCAGAGCTCGAAGCTGTTCGAGTGATTCGCTTATCTCAAGCGGAGTCTGGTGCATTTGGGTGATTTTCATAAGAAAATCCTTTCTGTACGCATAGACCCCTAAATGCCGTTTCATAAGACTTAAATTAGGCTGCCCGTCTTTACGTGAGTACGGTACGGGCTGTCTGGTAAAATAAATCGCATACCCGTTTTCTGCAACAACTGCCTTTACCGCGTTCTGGTTTTCAGCTTCTCTTCGATCCTTAACCGGCGTAACAAGCGTTGCCATATCTGCCTCTTTGTTGTTTTCAAGCAGTTTTGCAAGCAGGTCGAGATTTTTCGGGTCTATCTCAGGCTCATCAGCCTGAACATTAACGATAATATCGCAGTCTGTGTTCTCAGCGGCTTTGGCAACCCTGTCTGTACCGCTCTTCAAAGCAGGGTCAGTGAGGACGCACTCTGCGCCGAAACTTTGGCATGCCTGCAAAACTTTCTCGCTGTCAACGGCGATTATGACTTTATCTGCCGATTCGGCTTTAGCAGCAGTTTCATAAGTGTGCTGCACAAGATATTTGCCAGTTTCTGAGGCGAGAATCTTACCCTTGAAACGGGTGGAATCATATCTGGCGGGAATTATTATAACAGTCTTCAAGTTGTATCCTTGCAGTTAGTTTTCTATTTATTTTCTAAAACTCACTGCCTAAATACTATATATATTTTCGGCATTAAAGTCAATATGAAATAATATTTCAGGTTTATTTTTAGACAGGATTGAAAGGATGGGATGTAAATCCCAAATTAAACACATATATTACCAAATTGCTGGGATTTTTGGGCAATTGACGTGTGGCGAGAAGATTCCCCGCACAAGAGCGGCCGCCGCTTTCTGCCGCCAGCTTTTATCGCATAAATAAATAATCAACAAAAATTAGTGCGGATTAGCGTTTACTAAGTCCTTCGCTAAAATCAACGCTGCTCAGAGACTGAAAATGCTGCTCTTTGGATTTTGGGATTTTCGTATTTCAACTTTTCGTTCTTCTAAATACACGACAGCATATCTTGACATTAACTCAGTAAACGTTATGATTAACGGTCTATATGTTAACTGAGAAACGGAACAGTAGAAATGTCGGAAAATAAAAATTACAAGAAAACGCTGAATCTTCCCAAAACGTCTTTTGCAATGAAGGCCAACCTTACCCAGCGCGAGCCGCAGATGCGCAAGCAGTGGGCGAAGGAAAAGATATATCAGAAAATCAGAGAAGCCCGGAAGGGCAGCAAGCCATATATTCTGCACGACGGCCCTCCGTATGCCAATGGAGACATCCACATGGGGCACGTGATCAATAAAGTACTCAAGGATATTGTTGTAAAATACAAGACTATGAGAGGCTTTGATGCCCCGTATGTACCGGGCTGGGACTGCCATGGGCTGCCCATTGAGGCGAAGGTGATGACTGAGCTCGGAGAAGAAGCGGCGGATATGGAAAAGCTCGAGATCCGCAAACGCTGCAAGAAGTATGCAAGCAAGTATGTAAAGCTTCAGTCTAAGCAGTTTGCATCTCTTGGAGTTTTCGGAAATTATGAAGACCCGTATCTCACAATGGTGCCCGCTTACGAGAAGGGAATACTTGAGGTTTTCGGCAAGCTTGTAGAGCAGGGGCTTGTTTACAAGCAGCTCAAGCCGATTCACTGGTCTGTAGGCTGCCAGACAGCTCTTGCTGATGCTGAGCTCGAATATAAAGACATTACATCCCCGAGCATTTACGTAAACTTCCCTGCAGAAAAAGATTCAGCAGAAAAGCTGAGACAGCTCGGCCTTGCAGAGGCGGGCGAAACAGCAAGCTTTATGATTTGGACAACCACCCCTTGGACTCTCTGCGCCAATCTTGCTGTTGCTGTTAATCCGTCGCTTGAATATGCAGCTATAAAGTATGAAAGAAACGGAAAGAAATATGCAGACATTATATGCGCTGAGCGTATTGAAGCGGCATCCCATGCTGCAGGGCTAACAGATTTCACCGTTTCTGAGGCGAGGGTTAGAGGCTCTGAGCTTGAAGGGCTGAGATACACTCATCCCTTTATCACTGAAAAACCTACTGAAGCAGATGCATATTTCGTTGTGCAGGCAGATTACGTTACCACAGAAGACGGAACAGGGCTCGTTCATACAGCACCCGGGCACGGAACTGAAGACTATATGACCGGCGTGAAAAACGGGCTGGAAATTTACTCGCCTGTAGATGAAAACGGCAACTACGATCAGAGCGTTCCGGATTTCCTTGCAGGCAAGAATGTTCTGAAGGTGGATGAAGAGGTTATTGAAAGGCTTTCAGCAGACGGCCTTCTTTTTGCAAGAAAAGATATGCTTCACAGCTACCCGCATTGCTGGAGAAGCAGAATGCCTGTTATTTTCCGGGCAACAGAGCAGTGGTTTGTGGGCGTGGACAGAAAGCTTCAGGACACTGGAAAGACGCTGCGGGAGATGGCTGTTGCCAGTACTGAGGAGGTTCGCTGGATACCCGGCTGGGGCAAAAAGCGGATTGCAGGTATGCTTGAATCAAGGCCGGACTGGTGTCTCAGCAGGCAGAGAAGCTGGGGGCTGCCGATACCGGTATTTGTTAATTCAGAAGGGCGGAGCCTGCTAACCCCTGAGGCTGTTGCCTCAGCAGCAGAACATATAGACAGGAAAGGTTCGGACAGCTGGTTTACCGACAGCCCGAGAGAAATACTCGGCGAGGATTTTGATTTGCCTGAGGGTTTCAGTTTTGATGATCTGGAAAAAGAAGAAAATATATTTGATGTATGGTTTGAGTCCGGCTGCAGCTGGCACAGCGTTGCAGCAAACAGGGGATGGGATCTGCCCGTTGATTTGTATTTAGAAGGCAGCGACCAGCACAGAGGATGGTTTCAGCTTTCTCTTCTGCCCGCGCTTGGAGCGATGCACAAAGCGCCTTTCAAAAATGTTCTCACCCACGGATTTACGGTGGATGCTGAAGGGCACAAACAGAGCAAGTCTTTAGGGAACTATGTAAACGCAATGGAGGAGATCGAAAAATACGGCTCGGATATCCTCAGACTCTGGGTTTCCAGCGTGAATTATCAGGAAGATATGCGATGCAGCGATGAGCTCATCGGCAGGATGAGAGATTCTTATAGGAAAATCCGCAATACCATAAGGTATATGCTGAGTAATATAAAGGACTTTACGCCTGAACAAGCTGTCGCTGTTGAGGAGATGGAGCAGATAGACCAGTGGGCTGTTTACCGTTATAATCTTATGGTCAAAAATGTTATCGAAGATTATGATAATTTCGTCTTTCATAAGGCATTTGCCGGCATATACAATTTCTGCACTGTGGAAATGAGCAACATTTACATGGATGTTGTGAAGGATCGCTTGTATTGCGAGCTGCCCGAAAGCCCTTCAAGAAAGAGCTGCCAAACTGTACTTTGGAAAATCCTTAACGGTCTGATTAAGTTAATTGCGCCAATAATGGTGCATACCGCAGAAGAGGCTTGGGAAGCACTTGATCAGAAAGATGAAAATTCCGAAAGCGTGCATCTTTCTCTTATAGATGCTCCCGAGGAGATTCCATGTTCTGCTGAGCAGGATAAATGGAAAACGATTTTTGAAATACGCGATGAAGTTCTCAGGAAACTTGAAGAGCTTAGGCAAAACCAGACTATAGGCTCAAACCAGCAGGCAAGTGTCATCGTAAAGGCGGATGAGCAAACTGCTGAGATGCTTGAACAATTTGGTGATGATAATTTTGCGGAGCTCTGTATAATCAGTGAAGCTGAAATACAGCGAGGCGAGAATCTGGAGGTTACAGCCAGCAAATCCAAGCACAAAAAATGCGAGAGATGCTGGAACTACTCCGCTACAGTGGGTGAAGATGAAGACTATCCAGACTTGTGCAAGAGATGCGCCAAAGCTGTTAAGCAGTCTTCTGCTGTTTGAGAACTCCTTTAAGGGAATAAATGAATTTAGCAAATATAAGAAATTTTTCCATAGTAGCACATATAGACCACGGCAAGAGCACTATTGCAGATAGAATTATGCTGCATGCAGGAGCGGTTACTCAAAGGGAATTTCATAATCAGCTGCTCGACAGTATGGATCTTGAAAGAGAGCGCGGCATTACGATCAAGGCCTCCGCTGTTACCATGTATGTCAATTACAAGGGCGAGAGATATATGCTCAACCTAATTGACACGCCAGGGCATGTGGATTTCAGTTATGAGGTATCACGGGCTCTGACTGCCTGCGAAGGGGCTCTTCTTGTCGTTGATTCTGCTCAAGGCGTAGAAGCGCAGACTGTAGCCAATGCATACCTTGCTATTAACGAAGACCTCGAAATAATTCCTGTGTTGAATAAGATTGATCTTCCTGCCGCAATGCCCGAAACGGTGATTGAAGAGCTTGGAAACATTCTTGGAATTGGACGGGAAGAGTGCATTTCGGTAAGTGCTAAATCCGGAAAAGGTATAGATGAGCTCATTGGAGCAATAATTGAAAGACTGCCTGCTCCGGAAAATAACATAAATGATAAGCTTCAGGCCCTGGTTTTTGACAGCCACTTTGATGAGTACCGCGGAGTAATCTGCTACCTGAGGGTTGTTTCCGGCAAAATTAAAGAAGGGCAGAAGATATCATTTATGAGCTGCGGGCACAGCTACACAGTAACCGAGCTTGGCAAATTTACACCAAAGATGGATAAGCGCAAAGAGCTCGGCTGCGGAGAGGTTGGCTATATGATTGCCAATATAAAGAGCCTCTCGGATGTACGTGTCGGCGATACTATCACCAGCCTTGATGAACCCGCTGAGAATCCTCTACCCGGCTATGAACCACCAATGCAGATGGTTTTCTCAGATTTCTATCCTGCTCAGAGCAGCGATTATCCAAAGATGAAAGCTGCATTCGAAAGGCTTGCTCTCAATGATTCAAGCTTTACGTTTTTCCCGCAGAATTCGCCGGCTCTGGGCTTTGGTTTCAGGTGCGGCTTTCTTGGACTTCTGCATATGGAAATAGTTCAGGAGCGACTTGAAAGAGAGAACGATATTGAAGTTATCCAAACCTCGCCAAGTGTGAGCTATGAGGTGATGACAACTTCGGGAGAAATTTTCAAGGTCGATTCGCCTTCTCAGCTTCCCGAGAGAAGCGAAATCGAAGAGTTCAGGGAGCCCTTTGTAAAACTTGAGGTTATTATGCCAAAAGACTACATCGGAACTGTTATGCAGCTTGCAGAGCAGAGAAGGTGTGTAGTTGGCAAAACTGAATATCTCGGAAGTAATCGGGTAATGATGCAGTTTAAGGCTCCGCTCGCCGAGATTGTTTACGATTTCTATGATATCCTCAAAGGAGCAACCAGAGGCTATGCAACGATGGATTATGAGCTTATCGGCTTTGAGAAAAGCGATCTTGTAAAAATCGACATTCTGGTTAATAAGGTAGAGGTGGATGCCTTATCCACTATAGTTCACAGGGAATCTGCTGAGACAAGAGGCCGGAAAATGATCGATCGCCTTCGTCAGGCAATCCCGAGGCAGCAGTTCGAGGTGCCGCTGCAGGTGGCTATCGGCGGAAAAGTGATTGCAAGGGAAACAATCAAGGCGTACAGAAAAGATGTAACCTCTAAGCTTTACGGCGGGGATATTACCCGCAAAATGAAGGTATTAAAAAAGCAGAAAGAGGGCAAAAAGCGTATGAAGAGTGTTGCATCTGTACAAATCCCTCAAGAGGCGTTTAAGAGCGTCCTAAAATCAGGTGAATAAGTTGCCCTCTGTAAATGTAGTTTAATTATCAGGAGATAATATGTTAAAGAAACTTAAGGCGATGTGGCCGGTTGTTACATTAGTGTTAATACTGCTTTTTGGAGCAGGTATTTCTTTTGCAATGGATTCCGGTGCAAGCAAAAAAGAAGTTGCCCAGCAGATTGCATTTCACGGTGCTGTAACCCTTTTTATGGTTTATGTAACTGCCGTGCTTGGACTCAGCGAAACTAAAAGTCCTTATCAGTCTTCAAAACGAAGCAAACGCTCTCCAAAGCAATCCAAATCCAGCAAGAACACCAAAAACACAAAGCCTTCTGCACCGAGACTTCCCAAAGAAGGACCTGTAACTATCCACGTAAGAAATTTGGCCTCAGATGTTTTTGAAACCCATCTCAGGGAAATATTCTCCAAGTACGGAGAGGTGAATTCAGTAAGAATCATTGCTGATAAAGAGACAGGCGATTCAAAAGGCTATGGTTTTATTGAGATGTCTAAGCCGTCCGAAGCGGGCAAGGCTATCGAAGAGGTTAATGGAACTGATCTCTCAGGCAAGGCTATTAATGTAACCGTGGCGAAAAGCCGCAGACCAAAAAACAAAAATTACACCAATAAAAGCTGATTTTATGGACAGATTCAACTACAAAAACGGGGAGCTGTATATAGAGCAGCTCCCTGCTTCAAAGATTATAGAAGAAGTAGGTACTGCCTGTTATGTGTATAGTAAGAATACCTTCCTTGACCATCTGCACAAAATCCAGAACGCCTACTCAGAAATGGATACAACCGTATGTTATTCTATAAAGGCCTGCAGCAATATTAATATCCTAAAGTTTTTAAGGGAAAACGGCTCCGGTTTTGATATCGTAAGCGGAGGCGAGCTCTTCAGGGCGATTAAGGCCGGCGCGGATATGAAAAAGATTGTTTACGCTGGAGTGGGCAAGACCGACCAGGAGATTAAGCAGGCCCTTGATGCCGGCATAGAATATTTCAACATTGAAAGCGAAGAGGAGCTTGAAAATCTGATCAGGCTGAGCTCTGAGCGGGGCTGCACAGCTAAAGCTGCCTTGAGGGTTAATCCGGACGTAGATCCTAAAACCCACGCATACATAACCACAGGGAAGAAGGAAAGCAAATTCGGAGTGGATATTGAGAGGGCTGAAAAGGTTTTCGATACATACTCCCACAACCCAAGCGTTAAGCTTCGGGCGATACATATTCATCTGGGCTCAGGCGGAAACACTGTTGACCCTTATGTTGAGGCTATCGAGAAGATCTTAACTCTTGTGGATACCCTGCGCAGTAAAGGTTATGAGATTGAAGCCCTTGACATAGGCGGCGGATATGGTGCGGATTATGTAACCGGATACGGGCCTTCGGCGAAGCAGTATGCTGAGGCTATTGTGCCTCTGCTGAAGGGGAAAAACCTGAAACTAATCCTTGAGCCGGGCAAAAGCATTGCCGCTAACGCCGGAATACTGCTCTCTGAAGTACAGTATATAAAGCAGGGGGGCAGCAAGAAATTTGCAATTGTTGATGCAGCTATGAATGATATGATAAGGCCATCTCTTTATGAAGCATTCCATTTTATATGGCCGGTGAAAGCGGGCTTGGAATTTGTTCCTAAGCAACGGACCGAGGATATGCAGATGAAAGGGCTGGAGAAATATGATGTAGTCGGGCCGATTTGTGAGGGAAGCGACTTTTTAGCCAAAGACAGGCTCTTGCCGCCTCTTAAGAGAGCAGATGCGTTGGCTCTTTTCACGGCGGGTGCTTACGGGTTTACAATGGCAAGCAACTACAACTCCAGGCCAATGCTCCCAGAGGTTCTTGTGGACGGTGATGATTACAGGGTAATAAGGAAACGTCAAACTTATGAAGATCTAATCAGGCTTGAACAATAAAACAGACCCTTTTATTTTACTAGTTTTTTAACATCAAAGAACAAAATCTTTCAGTGGCAGTAAATTAACAAGATTGAGCGTAATGATTAATTTGCCAAAAATACTATGTTCAATTGTTAAAAAATATTAAGTAAATCTTCAAGATATATAAATCGACCTTAAATAGTCGTCCCTGAAAAAGTCTGCAAATTTCCTTAAATTCTTTTGTAATAATGGTTTATATGATTGAAAAGCTTTCAGGATATGGTATAATATTGCAAGTGTTTATCTAACATCTATCAAAACCTTGCAATATTGGGACAAAATAATGAAGGCAAAAAACAATAAAGCAGGCTTACTCTTTCAGCAGCCATTAAAACCTCTTGTAAATCCTGATCATTCTTTAGTACAACTTTCAGAAGCTGTCAACTGGTCTCGCTTTGAGGAAAAGTTTGGTACTTTATACAGTCCTGATTTAGGCAGGCCAGCCAAGCCGATTCGCCTGATGGTCGGCCTTCAATACCTCAAATACACTTTCAATCTCAGCGATGAAGCAGTCGTTGCCGGCTGGATTGAGAACCCTTACTGGCAGTATTTCTGCGGTGAGAGATACTTTCAGCATGAGCCTCCCATAGATCCTACTAGTATGACTAAATGGCGTAATAAGGTAAAATCTGATGGTCTTGAAGAGCTGCTTGCTGAAACTATTAAGGCAGGCTTGAAACTCAAGGTTATCAAGAAGAGCGATTTCAACAAGCTTGTTGCAGATACAACCGTTCAGCAGAAGAACATCACTTATCCGACCGATGCAAAACTCTGCCACAGACTTCGCAGTAAACTTGTAGCTCTTGCAAAAGCCACCCAAATCCATCTTCGCCAGAGCTATGAAAGGGTTGGGAAAAGGGCATATGTGATGCAGGGTAGGTATCGACGTGCAAGGAAGTTCAAGGAAGCAAAAAAGGAAGTGAAGAAATTGAGGAACTACCTGCGGCGGATTACGAAGGAAATTGAGCGGAATATAGCAGACAATAATCAGTTAAGAATGATTTTTGATACATTGCTTCAGGCCGCAAAGAAGCTTTTAGCCCAGACAAAGAAAAGCAAGAATAAGCTCTACAGCATTCATGAGCCTCACGTCTGCTGCATTGCGAAAGGTAAGAGCCACAAAAAATATGAGTTTGGCAATAAGGTTGGAATTGTAACTACTGCCAAGAATAATTTCATTGTAGGAGCGTTGGGTTTTGAAGGCAACCCTTATGATGGCCATACCCTGCAAGCTAACCTGAGGCAGACAATGAAATTTATCGGGCGTAAGAAGCTTGGAGATGTTTATGTTGATGGAGGTTATAAGAAACACGGCTGTGAGGATATTGGGAATGTTGAGATTGTAGAAAGGGGCTGGCGAAAGAAGAAACGAAGTATCAAGAGGTGGCTTAAAAGAAGATCAAGCATAGAACCAACGATAGGCCATCTCAAAGAAGACAACAGGTTGGCAAGAAACTTCTTGAAAGGTGTAGAAGGGGACAAAATGAACGCTCTCGGCAGCGCTTTTGGGTACAATATGCGTAAACTTCTAAAGAAGTTTACTTTTGCCCTTATTTTTACGCTTCAAATTGTTGGATTTTATAGAAATTTGGGAATCAAAAACAAGTTAAAGACTCAATTGATCTGATATATTTCGGGAATTTTTCCGAAAACATTGATTTTTCAGGAACGACTAAATAGGTTTTATAATTCAAAGGGGGGTTCGCTATGACGAATTCAGCAATGAAAAGCTTATGCCTTCTTATACTTTTTGCTTCGGGAGTTTTATCAACTGAATTTTCTTACGCAGCCTCTGCAGCCTCTGATCTAGCCCCGTACCTTCCTGATAACTGGCTTGA
This sequence comes from Sedimentisphaera salicampi, assembly GCF_002117005.1. NCBI lineage: Bacteria > Pseudomonadati > Planctomycetota > Phycisphaerae > Sedimentisphaerales > Sedimentisphaeraceae > Sedimentisphaera > Sedimentisphaera salicampi. Next base: position 475,018 of record NZ_CP021023.1, on the reverse strand, counting down.
AGAGATTCCTGTAGGCTATCAGCAGCTTTCCGATTCCGAAAACCATACTTCCAATCCTTTCTACACCAGCGGGACCGATTTGTACTACAATATGGCCGTAAAAAATGAAGGCAGTTCTATGGCAGGGGATTTCTCTGTCCGGATTGTTTTAGAAGGGCCTGAAACTAACAGCTGGATTTTCGATCTCAGCGTATGGCCTTTTTTCTCCGGCGAAACTTTCAGTTTCTACACAGATAAATATCTGGGCAGCCTCCAGCCCGGGGCATATACAATTTCTGTGGAGATTGATTATTACGATGAGGTGCAGGAAAGCGATGAAACCAACAATTATTTCGAACGGATAATCAGCGTAGGACAGGGCGGTTACAGCTCTATATCAGGCAATATATTCACCGATTTTAATTTTAATGCCAGCAAAGATGCCGGCGAGACTGGCCCGCAGGGCTGGACAGTTTATTCTGACACGAATTTCAACGGAACATTAGACTCAAATGAGCCAAACGATGTTACAGATTCAAGCGGAAACTATACCCTTACAGAACTCAAGGCAGGCAGTCATTTAATATCTGCAATTTCGCAGTCTGGATGGCTTCAAACCTATCCTTATGAGCTCTCTCCGCTCCAGCCCCAGCAAATGGGTGCAGCACCTTTGCCTTCCGAAGACTGCACAACCAAAGGTTCTGAAGCACCCCTTTTCAAAATGGGTCAGACAGACAGCGAAATCAGGCCTGATATGATCGAAACAAATGATTTGATTGGAATGAGTGATTTTCGGAATGATTACAACTTCGACGGCTACAGCGGCCAAGGATACGCAGTTGCTGTTATAGATACAGGTATTGATGTTGATCACAGTTTTTTCGGCCCTGATCTGGACAATAACGGCGTGGCCGACAGGATTGTATATCAGTATGACTTTGCCGAAAATGACAGCTCGGCTGCAGATTACGACGGGCACGGGACACACGTTACCAGCATAATTGCCGGCGAAGATGATACCTATCCGGGAATCGCGCCGGTTGCGGACATAATTGCCCTTAAAGTATTCGATGATGAAGGCAACGCCACTTTTGGTTACGTAGAAGAAGCACTCCAGTGGGTTGTGAATAATGCGTCAGCCTATAATATAGCGAGCGTTAATATATCGCTGGGAGATGGGGAAAACAATGACAGCTTCACCGCGGGCTACGGACTGAATGATGAATTTTCTGCTTTAGCAGAAATGGGCGTAGCTTCATTCTGCTCTGCTGGAAACAGCTATATAGACCACGCTCCTGACGAGGGCTGTTCATACCCTGCCTCTGATCTGAATACAATGTCAGTGGGAGCTGTTTTTGATGACGATATCGGTTATATGTCTTACTCGGGCGGAGCGACAGCATTTTCTACCGATGCAGACAGAATTACTCCATTCAGCCTCAGGCATCATCAGATATCCTGCCTCATGGCTCCTGGAGCGAAGATTACAGCGGCAGGAAACAGCGGGAATATTTTAACTATGAGCGGTACTTCTCAGGCTTCACCGATCCTTGCGGGAGTGAGTGTTATAGCCCAGCAGATTTCAGAAGATCTCCGCGGAACTAAGCTTACTTTCCCTCAGCTCAGGGAAATAATTAAAGCAACTGCCCAAAATATTTACGATGGGGACGATGAAAATGACAACGTCCAAAACACTTACGAATACTATAAAAGAGTGAACGCATATAGCCTTGCTGAGGGATTGGTTCAAATATCAGATGTTAATAAAAATTACGTTGATATTTACGCAGGGGAGGCGAAAACAGGAGTAGATTTCGGTTTTTACGAGCTGACTCCCGATTTGAACAGCGACGGTGCGGTTAATGAGAGCGATTTATCGATTTTTGCCTCTTGCTGGCTTGAAACTCCTGAAGAGGATTGTCTGAAGACAGATTTGGATGAAAGCGGCTTTGTGGACTATATCGACTTTATTTATTTAGCCGATTTCTGGGGCATCTAATTTTTAAGAAAATTTAAATGTTTTGATAATTAGCAATTTGCTGTTGAACATAAAATATTATTCTCTAAAATTCTAAACGCTTTCAGAACGATATTTAAACAACAATAAAGGTTGTCAAGAGTATGGCTCAAAAAAAATCAAAGAAATCTAAGCACCTTACGAATAAGGAAATGAATCATTTCAAATATCTCCTCCTTAAAAGAAGGGCGGAAATACTTGGTGATTTCACTCAAATAGAGAATGACACGCTCAAGAACACGTTGGGCGAGTCTAACGGAGACCTCTCAAGTATGCCGATACATATGGCTGATTTGGGAAGTGATAATTATTCTCAGGACTTTGCTCTGAATTTGATGAAAAGTGAACGTGAAACTCTTTCGGAAATCACGCACGCCTTACAGAAGTTTGACAAAGGCACATACGGTCTCTGCGAAGCTACTGGCGAAGCTATTAACAAAAAGCGGCTCGAGGCAAAGCCATGGGCAAGATATTGTATTGCATATGCGAGGCTGCTTGAAAAAAATCTCGTACGTGAAGGTCAAGAAGTTAATCTTGAAGACTATAAGCAGTATCTCGCCTGATTATCCGTGAATGAAGCAGTAGGCTGTATAAGCGATATATACTAGCAGAAGAAAGGCGCCGTTAGGCCTTGATATTTTTCCTCCTCGAACTGCAAAGATCTGGAATATTATGCCCGTTGCAAGCACGAGAAGGTAGTCTGCCCCTTTGAGCCTTGCTTCAAAGCTGAAAGGGCTCACAGAAGATGCCACACCTGTAACTAGGAGGGCATTGAATATATTTGAGCCTATCAAATTACCTACAGAGATATTTTCATGCCCCTTCAGAGCAGCTGTTACGCACGTAATCAATTCGGGCAGGCTCGTCCCTATCGCAAGAACTATCAACCCTATTACAGCCTCGCTTATGCCTATAGCTCTGCCGATATACACAGCCCCTTCCAGCGCAAGCTTTGCGCCGCCAATCAAAAAAACGAGCCCTGCTGCGAGAATGATGATGCTTTTTCGAAGAGGCATCTGAGTTTTGGGAACAGGCTCTAAAGCTGCGATTTTTCTTCCCTTGTGGGCCTCATATACTACAAGATACAGCAGAATTATAAAAGCTGAAAGCATAAAAAGCCCTTCGATTCTGCTGATATAGCAGTTCCAGAGGAATGCCAGCATTAGTAATACAATAATATTCATCGCAGGCATTTCAATCCTGCTTACACGCCGGCTAACTGTCATAGGCCTTATGAGCGAGCTTATGCCGCCTATCAAAGCAATATTGGCAATATTTGAACCGAAGATGTTACCTAAAGCCGCAGAACCAGCCCCTTTAACGGCTGCCGCTGTACTTGAGGCAACTTCAGGAGCGCTCGTGCCTATGGAAACTACCGTAAGACCAACTACAAATGTGCTTACTCCAGCCTTCTTTGCAAGAGAAACAGAACTCTCAACGAGCATATCCGCACCTTTGCAGAGCATATAAACACCGGCAATATTTGCAAGAAGAGCTAATATGAGGTGGAAATCCAATCAAACTCCTTACATAATTAAAATCCAAGAAAATAAACAGGGCAGCGCAATAATTGCATTCTGCCCTGTGGTATTAATTATGCCGCAATTATTTCAACGTTCATCCAAAGGTATGTACGGCTTCCTTTTCGCTACACTCTTGTATGCAGGCCTTATAATTCTTCCGCCGCTTGCTATTTCTTCAAGAGCGTGAGCGCTCCAGCCGGCGATTCTGGCCATTGCAAACATCGGCGTGTAAAGATCTGTCGGAATTCCGAGGATCTTGTAAACGAAGCCGGAATAGAAATCTACATTCGCACTTATTACTTTGTCGCTCTTCTTCACGTCTGCAAAGACCTGAGGGGTGAGCTTTTCAACATTTTTGTAAAGCTCGAATTCTCTTTCATAACCCTTTTCCGAAACGAGCTCTTCGACTTTTTTCTTGAAGATTTCAGCTCTTGGGTCGGATTTGGTATATACTGCATGTCCCATACCGTAAACAAGGCCGGTTCTGTCGAATGCCTGCTTGCGTATTATGCGTGCGAGATATTCCTCAATTTCTTTTTCATCCGTCCAGTTGCTTACGTTTCTTGAAATATCTTCCATCATCTCAATCACACGGATATTTGCGCCGCCGTGCTTGAGCCCCTTCAGCGAACCGATTGCTGCTGCAATTGCCGAATAAATATCGGTATCAGAACTCATAACCACATGAGTGGTGAAAGAAGAGTTGTTTCCGCCGCCGTGTTCTGCGTGTACTACTAGAGCCAGATCGAGGATCTCAGCTTCTACCTCAGAGAAAGCTCCGTCAGGCCTTATTAGCCTTAGGAAATTTTCCGCAGTACCCATATTTTCGTCCGGGCGGTGAATAACGAGGCTCTGATTATCAAAATTATGAATTTTGGCCTGATAGCCGTATGCAATCATTACAGGGAATTTCGCCACAAGCTCAATACATTGGCGAAGTATCGTTTTTAATGTTCTGCCTTCGGGATTTCTATCGTATGAATAAGCAAAAAGCACACTTCGAGCCAGTTTATTCATAATATTGCGGCTCGGGGCCTTCATACTTATCTCTTTGTACTCGCTCGGCAGATCCCTGTATGAGGCCATAAGCTGCTTAAAATTACTGAGATTCTCCTTGTCTGGCAGTTTACCGAAAAGCAGGAGGTAAACGGTTTCTTCAAATCCGAATCTTTTCTCTTTCAGGAAGCCATTGCAAAGGTCGAGAAGGTCTATCCCGCGATACTTCAATGAACCCTCTACTGGAACTTTTTCCTTCTCGTCAACGATATAGCCATGTACATCGCCTATCTCGGTAAGTCCGACTAAAACACCTGTGCCGTCGGAATTACGCAGACCCCGCTTTACATTGTAGTTTTCGTAATGCCTGAGGTCTATCTTGTTTGCAGACTTTGCGTATTTCGCATTCTTTTCAAGGAACTGTTTTTCAAATTCATAATCCATTCTTACCTCGCTAAATGCTTAATATTTTTAAGGAAATATGCGCAGTACTGCCATCTTCAGTCTTTCAAACAAAAAATGTTTGCACTAATTCCCCGCGGAAAGCCTGCTTAGAGAAAAGCAACCGCTTATTCTAAGTAAAAGCGCATATTTAAACCTTGGATATTCTAATGGCAAGGTTAAATTTTTCAAACTAAAAATTTCCCGCCTTTATTTGTTTTTTGCGGTTTCTTCATTTTTCTGCTCCCTTGGCTGGGGCTTACAGGATTGGCAGGGCTCTCTTCCTGAATCAGCGGCCTCTTTGTAGGAGCTGAAATAAACAAGATTTTTCTCTAAAATTCTTTCTACGAAAAAGCAGTCTGTTTTGTGAAATGTCTGGCTGTTTTTGGACGCGCAAAACTTATAACAACCAGCTTTCTTCTCGGTACGTTTATCCTTACCATAAGTCTTTGCTGTGTCCTTATTTATCTCCGTCTCCCTGCTGGTATTGTGCTCTTTTTCAATGTTTGTTTTTTGGGAAGGGCGGTTCCCTTCCGGCTTAGAATCTTTTTGCCTGCTTTCAACTTCCTTTTCAGGCTTAAGTTTCTTTACTGCAAGCCCTTCTTTTAGCAGTATTCTTGAAAGGGATCTGCCTTCAAGCCTTATATCCGCCTTAACTGCAAACTCATTCTCAGCACGTTCTATAGAATGCAGGGTAATGTGTTTGGCATTATCGAAGGATTTGTCAAGAAAACGGTTGAGCCTTGAGGAATAAAACTTCAAATCCTCCTTATCATCAACAGCGGGGGGCATGGAAATGGCTTTAACAATAATTTTGATTTTTTCCCCTACAACGGGCGGCCAGCCTTCTATATTCATTATTAAAGTAAGATCGCCGTTAGAACTTTTGTAATGTGCGTTGTAAGGGGGTTCAGCCGCAGCAAGGCTCATAATGAGAAGCAAACAAAGGAAATGAAATTTCATTTTTTCCTCCTGAATCAAGTTTTGTATTTATTGTAAACCTCCCATGCAGCAGGGAACGGTTTCAAAGACCTTTCAAATATTCCAAGAGTATAGGCGATAGTTAAGCCGTAATTTGTTATTGGCACACCTGCCTCTCTGGCGGTCATTATCCGCGAAAGCATTTCTCTCTTGTTCCACATACATCCCCCGCAATGGATAATGAGCTTGTACTCTTCGAGATTCTCAGGCCAGTCGTGCCCGCGCCAGTGGTCTATTTGCAGCTTTCCGCCCACAAACTGGTGCAGCCAGCGAGGGATTTTTACTGTTCCTATATCGTCAGTAATTGGGTGGTGCGTGCAAGACTCGCAGATCATAATCTTGTCTGTAGGTTCAAGGTTTTCTATAACCATAGCCCCTTTGGTCATTTCTACGAGATCACCCTTAAAGCGGGCAAAAAGAATGCTGAAGCTTGTCATTGGGACATCCAAAGGGGTATCTGCGGCCACCTTGAGAAATGCCTGCGAATCGGTTACAACCAGATCGGGTTTATGCTTTAGCTTATCAAGGGTACTCATAAGCTCCCTGTCTTTGCAGACAAGTGCCGAGGAGTCTCCATCAAGCAGATCCCGTATGCTTTGAACTTGCGGCATTATAAGGCGGCCTTTAGGGGCTTCCTTATCGATCGGCACAACCAAAACAGCTATCCCGCCCGGGCCTACAAGATCGCTCAGTATGGCAGGGCTCTCCAGAAAATCCGGCGGGGCGGTTTTAATGAGCATTTTTCGAAGCTCTGTTATGCCGTCTCCAGTTTCAGCTGAGCAGATAACTATATTGGAAGTCTTTTGCTTTAATGTTTCTAAAGAAGAATCTTTCAGTTTTTTTAAGTCAGTTTTATTTACTGCAAGAATGTAAGGTACGCTTAAGCGGTCAAATTCTTTTATAAGGTCGAGCTCAAATTCGGTTAAATTTCCAGGTTCGATAACAATAACAGCAAGATCAGTGCGTTTTATAACTTGACGCGTTCTCTCTATTCGCATTTCGCCGAGAGCTCCAATATCGTCTATTCCAGCAGTATCGATAAAAAGCACAGGGCCAATAGGCAAAAGCTCCATCGGTTTTTCCACAGGGTCTGTGGTTGTGCCTGCATAGCTCGACACGATTGAGGAGGATTGGCCGGTGAGGGAATTGAGGATTGAGCTCTTGCCGGCGTTTCTTTTGCCGAAGATTCCTATGTGAAGCCGCAGTGATTTTGGTGTTTTCTGCATAAATGTGTCTCCGCAATAATAGTTAACACGTGATTATAATCGCAGGAGGACGCAAGTGCAAAATATTTCAGTTAAGTAATGATAATTTATGTTCTGTTGCATTAGTTGATGAAATAAAACTCCTCAAGACAAAAAATATGTATGTGTATGATCTTATAGTTTGTGTTTCTCGAAAAGGTTTTAACTCAAACTGCTTGTTCAGTTTATCCAGCAGGTTCTATGGTTAAAGATACTGATGATTTAATCTGATAAGATCGACACTCTGTCAAGTTCTCCTAAAGCCTTTTTATTTTTATCACAAACTACAATTGAAACAGCTTTTGCCTGTGAGAGCTCCTTATGTCTGCTGATTTTCAAACTAAGATTAAGACTTTCTAGTGGCGAAACAGAAATTCCCGGAAAACTTTCTTTTACTACCTTTTCTTCTTGATTTAGAAACACTGCTTTTATCGTCCCTTCGTAAAACACTCCGAATTTTCCAGTAATATTCATTTCCTCTTCCTTGTATATCACATCTAATGGCTGGCATATTACCCCGACATTACTGCAGTTAACTATTTCCTTTCTTGCCGGTATTTTGGCACTGTACCAGTCATAATGAAAACTATATTCCTCGCTAGGTTTCAAAGTTGCATAAGGACTTATCAGCTCATTTTCAAAATTATATGGAGTAACCGAAGGGTCGTCATTGGTAATTCGATTGATTTCTCCCCATGCAACAAATTCCCCAAGACCATCCATCCATATCTCAACGGATGAATTATCCGGATAAGTCTTTTCAGGTTTGTAAGTAAACCGTTGGATAAAAACATAGCCATCGGTACCATCGACAGTTGCTGTCCATCCAGCAGCGGAATCAAGGCCTATCTTTCCTACCCTTCGTTGATAGTGAACTTTCATAATCCCTTTATCATAATCAGGCTTATAGGAGATGTTATTTACCAACCCGTACTGTACTCCATATCCCTTTTGAAAGATACTATTCTCATTTATGGGACAATAAGCCCAGTAATTCTTGTTATAGCCTTTGCCATGTCTGTTACCTGCATAGAACTGGGTATGAGCCCAAATCCCCCACCTGCGAGTCTTGGTGTCGATATTTTTCATTGTTGCATCTATGCTAACCCGGGTGGTGCCGTCGAATATTTCTATTGTTCGCGATAATTTTACCCCGCTTCTCAGATCTTCTCTGCTAGTCAGGCGAACCTTTTTGTTATTAATAATTTCAATTTTGTATGGCTGTCCGTCGAGAACAGGATCCGGTGGTCCCGGCCATTGCTTTTCATTGCTCCATCCTTGAGGAGCAAGCCAAAGCTTATCACCGCCATAATTTAACCAAGAATTCTCTGGCCCTAAACCGCTGGCAGGAGGTTTTTTGTCATACAAATCTTTGTTAACATAATAGAAGCCATAATCACCAAGTTTGTACTGCAGGACTCTACCGCCAATTTCAGGAACCAACTTCAAGTCAATCAAATCATTGCTGAGATATTTGCAATTCCAGACTTTTGTATCTGCTTTACAGTAGCCTATGACTAGCAGAAGCCCCAGCAATAAACACCAGCTATTATTATTCATTAGATTCTTTCCGATTGAATTATTCGTTACCTTGAATTTAACTACAAGTTAAATTACCCTGCTTAGCGTTTAATTATTTTTTTAATAAATTCCACTTCTTTTTGTTTATAAGGCGTTCCGTCAGGTCTCAGGATATCGTGGAACCATAGTTCGGGCTCTGAGGTATATTCCTTTGTCCAAGAGTCCCATGGATAATTTGTCTGGCTTCTTCCAGCCACAAAACCCCAATTTATAGCTGCAACTCTGTGTTTTTTGAATATAGGCAGAATATCTTCAAATGTGTTCCCTGTCCCCCTTGACATATATTCACCGCAGATAATCGGGCGGTTATATTCCTTAAGCATATTTACCCATTTACTTGTTATTTCAGGGTTATGATAAACATGAAACTGCACAAGATCCGATTTTTCCAAAGCAAATTTATTAAGAGCAGAAATATCATCGCCTTTTTTCCAATTACCTTCCCATACACTGGCTGTAAGAGGTTGTTCAGGATTTAATTCTCTTACCCACTTAAATGATTTTTTCATAAGCTGCAAAGCCAGCTCTTTTTTGTTATCAGGTTCAAGATGCCCGTAAGCAGTTTGATTAGTATTACCGGGTTCATTGAAAATATCCCATATCAGCACTCTGGGGTCGTTTTTATATTGCTTTACAATCCCTTGGGCATAAGCTTTAAGCTTATCCCAGCTTTCAGTGTTCTTGAGGGTTTCTATATGTGGGCACTGCACCCATGTAGAATTGTGCACGTGCGGCTTAGGTTCTGGTTGTTTGCCAAGAGACGAATAAGGGTTCCAGCAACTGTCAAACAATACCGGCATAACCTTAATATCGAATTTGTCAGCAATTTCAATAAATTTGTCGATACGTTTTATAAAGCCCTTGGAATCTTGTTCCCATAACATATTGTGCAGAAAAACACGGACGATATTAAATCCAATCTCTGAAGCCCATTCTAACTCTTGTTCAATAGTATCAGGTTCAAAAGTATCAGCCTGCCACATCTCAAGTTGATTGGATGCGGTAGAAGGTAGATAATTACATCCAACTAACCAAGGTTGATTATTGTACCACTGCCAAGCCTTCTTTTCAGACCATTGTTTTGGGTCTCTATTCTGTGACTTATGTTCAGAATTGTTATAATCATTTCCTAAACAAGATATAGCAACAGAAACGACCAACAGTAAGCAAAATCTACGAAATTTCATTTCCACATTCCTTTACATATGATGAGTATATTTTATTAATTTAAATTATCAATATGACTGTACCCCATTGTTAGGTCCATTTTTATGGTTATGATTTCCGATTATTATTGTAGCTTTTTCATTCTTGCGTCAAATATTCTTTTCGTTTACGATTGTTTCACCAGCCAAAGGATAAGGCTCTGCGGGGACGCAACCTGAGCGTTGGCTGGTCATCGGAGCAGAAGCCTGGCAGCACAAGTCAGCTGTCCGGCTTTTCTCTTTTACAGTCTGCTTTGATGCATCAAGCGATAAATCCCGGGGGCTTGGGGGCAGAGCCCCCATGTGATAACCCGGATGATCCGTCAGCCATTGCTGCTTGAACTCAAGCGGTGGAACATAGTCCAAAGAGCCATGCAATCTCTCTTGATTATAATAACGCCGGTAGTTTTCAATTGTAACCCGCGCCTCGCTCAGGCCGTAAAACAGTTCCATATTCAAACACTCATCACGCAGCCTGGAGTTGAAGCTTTCGCCGACACCATTTTGCCAGGGCTTGCCCGCCTCGATATAAGCAGTACTAACATTCTGTTGCTTAAGCCAGTTTTGAATCGCTTCGGCGATAAACTCCGGGCCGTTATCGCTGCGTAGATAAACCGGTCTGCCGTGTATAAAAAACAAAAACTCCAGCACGTCAATCACCTTCTTTGCAGATATCGAATGATCGACATACGTCTCAAAGCTTTCCTTTGTGAATTCATCAACAATGTTAAGAATACGCAGCTTTTGCCCGTTTAAGCACGAATCTTCCATAAAGTCATAAGCCCATACATGATTCGGATAGAACGGTTTGATCGGCCTGTCAAGCCCTTTACCCCTTCTTCGCATTCTGCGTTTGACAGGGACGGTAAGTCCGTTTTCACGCCAGAGCCGTTCGACTTTTTTGTGGTTTATTACAATATCTTTTCTGCGAAGCTTTTCACAGGCTTTCCGGTTGCCTTCACGTGGATGCTTCTTTGAAATCTTTTTGAGCTCTTCAATCATTCCTGAATCGTCCTTTTCAATTGGTTTATAAGCGAAACTGGATCTGCTGATACTGACCAATGTACAACTGCGTCTTTGAGACACGTCTTTCCTTTGCAGTATGCCGGCGGCTTTGCGACGCTGGCCGGTTTCTAAAAATTTCCCTTGATAACCTCCCGCATAGCGTCGATTTCCAGGTCGCGTTCGGCGACAAGTCGCTTGAGCCGGGAATTTTGCTTTTCCAACTCACGCAAACGGCGAACATCCGGCACTTCCATTTGGCCGAATTTCTTCTTCCAGCGATACCATGTATTCTCACATATACCGTGGGTTTTACAAACCTGAGCAACAGTTTGATTGGTTGTCTCAGCCTGGCGAAGCATCCTGACAATCTGCTCTTCACTAAAACGTTTCTTTTTCATTAGATTTCTCCTGTAATAAAAGACTAATTTACAAGGAAATCATAACATAGTCAATGGAACTAATTCAGGGGGATGGGCCAAATATAATCCATAGTTATCACAAAAACTTGTTTATCCGCCCTTGTCATTAGTGTTTTTTACTTAGCATACAGAAGATTTTCCAAGCTTTCTTATTGATGTGTTTTGTTACAATAATTTTGCATTTTTCTTATAAAAAAAATAAACTGCCGCAGTCTCTAGACCGCAGCAGTTTAAAATTAAAGCCTTTTATAAATTTCGTAAATCTAAGTAAAACAATAATTTACGATCATTTTAAGCTTCCGGCTTTTTGTTTATTCATACTGGTGTGTTGATTCAGTTTCGATAACTTCACGATCGAGCTGATCACTGACCATACTTACGCTAAATCTTACATCCCCAGCACTCTCAGCCTTAACAATTACTTTCCACTGAGCTTTATCTTTCGGAGCCAGCTTGCCAAGCGGCTTGAATTCAATTGTGCTGCCGGAAACTCTTGCCTCGGTTGCACCTTCAGTTCTTACGAAGCTCTGCGTATCTTCAAGTTCGCAAGTTATCTCAATATTTGTACCAACTGCAGTACCCTGATTTGTTGCAGTGATTACATAGGTTTCCTGACCGCCAACCTCGATTGGATCTGTTACATCAATAACTTCAAGAAGTATCGCTGGTATTCCGAGAACCTTAGTTGTGCAGTTAGCAGAATTCATAGATGCGCAGTAAGATTTTGCCATAACTTTATTTGTGTAATCGCCTATCTTAGAGGGCTTAACCTTAACCATTGCATTAATTTTCTTCCCGGCATCAAGCTGAGCAATATTCCAAACAACTTGGCCATCTTGGAATGTACCTCCGTTTGATGCGCTGAGGAATTCAGTTCCCTGCGGCACTAAATCAGTTACAACAAGGTTTTTAGCTGCTCCATCACCTGTGTTTTCGATAGTAAAGTGATAATCAATGTTCCGGCCGAGAAATATCTTTTCAGCGCATTCACTTGAAACCTTGATCTCAGGCTTTACTAATACAATCTTATCTTCATCTGAAGCTTCAAGATCAGAAGCTGAATTTGCCATTGGTGTTAGATTATAGGTGTCTGCTTTGCTTGCAGATAGAGCTGCATTAAAAGTCTTAGACTCCCCTGCAGCAAGATCACCGGCATCAAATCTAACCTGTTTTCCGCCCTCTTTCAGCTGCATTCCGGCAGGAAGATTTTCTCTGATTACAACATCTTTTGCAACACCTGAGCCAGGGTTGGTTACCGTGTATTCAGCCACTATCTCATCACAGAGAATAGCCTTAGCCGGGAGCTGCTGTTCAAGAATCAGCTCAGGATTCACAACTTTTGTATAACTGCATGAAGGAATCAGATACGAGTAAGTTGTGCAATTCTGAATTGCAGCCATATCCGCTGCTTTACCCGTTATTTCTATTTGATTTGATGAATCCGGTGCCATCTGGCCAACCATAAATTTATACTTGCCGTCTTCCATCTGGGCTTTTGGTTTTGAGGAAATGAACTCAAAACTTTTAGAAGGCTGCTCGTAAACAGTAACTTCAGAAAGGGTTTGGGCAGATTTATTAATCACATCTAAAGTGTAGCTGAATTTCTCTCCAAGAACTACCTCTTCCGGCATATTTTTGTTAACCTGAATCAATCTGCTTAATTTAACCGCACTTTCCTTCATCGAATCAGAATCGTAAGCGGCCTTTTCTACCGTTGGCTTGGGCTTCTTTTTCTCCTTAACAGGCTCTTCGCTGACAACTTTGCAGTCTTCATCCCAGAAAGCTTTTCCTTCACTTCCCGGCTCCACCTGTTTGCCCTGCATTCCGTAGTAGCTCTCGCAACTGTAGCAGCCTGCGAAAAGCAAAAGCATAGAAATGATTACAATGATTGATGATACTGTTCTTACACTCATTTTGCACCCCACACAAACAAAAGATATTTAAATTATATAATTTAATTTAGCATATCTTATTTTAAAGTCAAGCAAAAAAGACCAAACTCTAATAAAAGACTTGAATGTGGTAAAATATAATGCGAGCGAGAGGAGTCGAACCTCCACATCCGAAGATACCAGAACCTAAATCTGGCGCGTCTGCCAATTCCGCCACGCTCGCTTAATGTTTAGTCGGTGAGTTTTTCCACCTTATCCTCGCATTTCTGGAGTATTTCTCTGCAATGCTTAATAAGGTTCATACCGGCCTCATACTGGCTCAGGCTTTCTTCCAGGCCCACTTTGCCGGTTTCTATATCTGATACTATTTCCCTGAGCTTTTCGATAGAATCTTCAAAGCTAAGTTCGTTTATTTTTTCCTGATCGATTGCCAAATTTTATCTCTCAAACTTTTAAGGTATCACCCAGATTCAAAACGATGTAGGATTTTACAAATTCGATTTCAGTATTCAATACCTTTTCTTGCTCTGAACCCTTCAGCAAAAGGGTGCTTCACAGATTTAATATCAGATACAAGATCGGCGAGTTTTATAATTTCCTCTTTCGCTCCCCTGCCTGTAAGCACAATCTCCACTTTACCGGCTTTATGTTCTATCAGCTTTTGAATTTGGTTAACAGAGGCAAGACCGATGTTTATGCAGTAAATTATTTCATCAAGCACCACAACATTATACACCCCCTCAGAAGTAAGGGTGTTTATATGTTCAAGGCTCTTCTCTATCAGCTCTGCGGCCTTTTTTCTCTCATCGGAATCATCAGGCGAATTCCACATATTCCAGTCTATATCAATAGTTTTGAAATCTATCGGGAGTTTGCTTTGTTCAATGGCATTTCTCTCGCTGAGCTGTAGATTTTCCGGCTTTAGGTATTGTGCGAAAAGAACCCTATTACCATCTCCTGCAGCACGCAGCGAAAGGCCGAGCGCTGCGGTAGTTTTGCCCTTGCCTTCACCTGTGTATATTTGGACTAAACCATTTTCAATCATCGTTTGTTATCCTTTCAGCAAATTGAGTGAACATCTCTCCCCGCTGCTTAAAACTCTCAAACATATCATAGCTCGCACAGGCTGGCGAAAGGAGGATATTATCTCCAGCCTCAGCTTCCTCCCACGCCTTCAGGCAGGCGTTCTCAAGGCTTTCTGCCAGATGAACTCTGCACCGATTCTTCGGATTTTTCTCTATAAGTTCTTTGATTTTCCCAGCGGTGTCTCCAATCAGTACCGCACATTTAGCCCGCTGAGAAACAACCTTTGCCATTTCATAAAATGGAATTTTCTTGTCATATCCGCCGGCTATCAGGATAACAGGGTTTTCGAATGCCTCTGTGCCTGCGATTGTACTCTCAGGTGTTGTGGAAATGGAATCATTGTACCATCTCACACCGTTCTTTTCGGTTATGAGCTCAAGCCTGTGAGGAAGGGCCTTAAAGCTGGGCAAAGAATTTGAAATCGAAACCTTATCAACCCCAAGTTCTTCCGCTGCCGCAATGGCTGCTGCGAGGTTCGATTTATTAGCCTCACCAGGAAGGTTGAATTTTGCAGTAATTTCAGGGGGTATTGATTTGGAGCTGCATAGCAGAGTTTTTCTCGTTTTGCTCAACTCATCAAACCACCCTGCCGAAACCACATCATCGCTGTTCAGGATTGAAACTCCGCCTTCTGGCTGATTGAAGAAAAGCTTCTTTTTTGCGTTGCAGTAATTCTCGAAAGTTCCGTGCCTGTCGAGATGGTTAGGCGTGAGGTTTGTAATCACCGCTGCCCAGGGGCCGAGTCCGAATTTATCGAGCTGTTCGGACTGAAAGCTGGAGATTTCCAATACAACCTTATCTTTCTCTCTGATCTGTGGTAAAGTTTCCAGAAGCGGAAGATTTCCTATATTACCGCTTAAAAAAACATCCCCATCTATACATTTTTGTTTTGATGCATAAGAGAGTATGTGGTAAATAAGCGAGGTCGTAGTGCTCTTGCCGTTTGACCCTGTAACTGCGATTATTTCCCCTTTGCACTCCTGAAAAAATAAAGCTATTGAAGAGGTAACCAAAGCGCCGCAGATTTCAGCTTTCTTTATAAATTTATTGTCCTCGGGTATTGCAGGATTAACTATAAGCACATCGCATTGGGCAAAATCAGATTCCCTGTGTTCACCGAGCACGAGGTTAATTCCTTTACCTTCCAGAACGTCTGCCTGAGGCAGAGCCTCTCTGCTTGATAAGTCTGTAACAGTTACTTTTCGGGCAAATTTTGAGGCATAAAGCGCTGCATCCGCCCCGCCGCCAAATTTACCCAGACCCATTACTAAAACGGATTTATCCCTTAGAATTTTTGCCATCAGACCGCTAAGAATTCAAAACTGCATTGCCTGATTCAGTGAGTCGTTGGCGTCTATGACAGCCTGCTCTATGCAGCTTTCCCAGTCGTTTCCGAATTGTTCTTTGTATTCCGGCTTCTCATAGGCATAGATAATACCTCGAGATGAATTGATCAGGGCGCCTGTTTTATCAGGTTTGCAGAATCTGATGCAGTCTGTGGGGTCTCCGCCTTGACTTCCAAAGCCCGGAACAAGGAACCATACATCCGGATATTTCATCCTAAGACTGCTTGTATGCTCGGGAGTTGTTCCGCCGATAACCATTCCTACATTGCTGTAGCCGGACTCACCGATTCTTTTGGGCTGTTCTGCTATTTCCGCAGTTATCTCTGCGAGTATCTGATAGAACGGCACACCTTCTTCAGTTAAGGCATCCTGAAGCCTCGCTGCGGAAGGATTGCTTGCACGAACCCATACAAATATGCCGCTGCCTGAATCGTTTGCAGCATCTGCAAATGGGATTATTCCATCAGCTCCGGCAAAGCCGTTTATTGTTACAGCATTCGGCGAAACCACATTAAGGCTCTTGAATTTGGGTTCCTTGATATGGGCGTCAGCATAAGCAGTGCAGGTATGGCCGATATCCCCTCTTTTTACGTCCCCGATCACCTGGACTCCGAGCGATTCAGCCTCTGTGATAAGGCTGTAGTATGCTTCGATTCCGTCCCAGTAGTATTTCTCAAAATATGCTGAATTCAGTTTTACTGCAGGCACATGCTCGGAAATCACTTTCAAGGTGCGGGTGCAGAATTCGAGAGTTGCATCAATAACCGAATCGATATTGTTAGCAGAATTGCCGTAACGTTTTCTTATATCTTCTGGCAGACGCCCGTACACAGGATCCAAGCCAACGCAAAGAATACTGTCTTTGTCTAAAACTGCATTGTATAAGGCGTCTCCGAAATGTTTAGCCATTTTTTTATCCTTTTAAAAAGAAATTATTTTTCGTGTATCAGCAAAACCGCTAACGCTTATTGAATCTGTGGCGGCTGCCGAATACTTGAAATATAATCATTTGGCTATATATTACAAGTTGTAACTGGAAACAGAATGTTAAAAAGGGCTTTATATTTCAAAGTTTGCTGGTTTTTTCAGAACCAGCAGCGGTATGCAAAGGGATGGAAGATCGCTATAAAAATATTTACGAATCAGTTTTCAGCTATTGGCTGAAGGAAAAAGGACTTTGTTTTGAATATATCCCTCAGGCAGGCAAGACGAGCTTAAAGAGGTTTGATTTTCTCGTATCATTTCCTGATTTTTCTGCTGCTGTGGAACTCAAAGGCAGAACAGTTAGAACACGGACAAATATAACTTGCAGTTCATTTCAAAACTGGATCACATCCGGAGACAGCGACTTTATCTCTAAGGCAAAGAACGAAGGCTTTTTGCCTTTGTTTGTTTTCGCATACAGGCTTGATAACCCATACTGCATGTGTGAATACGATATTGATTATACGCTCGGGGAGGACAGGTTTATATTCAGAGCTGTTGAGGCCGAGAGATACTTGAAAAATGCAAAGCTTCGAAGCCCGAAGTGGCATACAATCTGTCTGAGTTCCAAAATATTTGAGAAATTGAGCGTGCCCGCTGCCTCCCTTCTAAAAAGAAAAATATTTACATAGACTCTGCCATATACGAGCTTCTCGTGAAAGGTGAGGCCTGCACAGCTTCAAAGCCCATATCGAGCGAAAGATTACGCAAATATGAGAATTTTTCAGGAGTTATGAATTCCTGCACCTCAAGTGAGGATTTTGACGGTTTAAGGTATTGCCCCATTGCCACACGCTGCACTCCGCAGCTTCTTAAATCGCGGAGAAGCTTTTCTACCTGCAAATATGTTTCTCCAAGGCCGAGCATTAATGAAGATTTCAGCGGGACTTCGGGAAATTTCTCGGAAAATTTATTCAGGAGCTCTAAAGACCTCTTATAGCTGCCCTGCGGCCTTGCTTTTGGAAAAAGCTCTTCAACTGTTTCGATATTGTGCGAATAAACAAAAGGCAGGGCCTCGGCAAGAAAATCAAGAGCCTTGTCTGAACAGCCGACAAAATCCGGCGTGAGGAGTTCAAAGGAGGTATTTGGGTTATTTTTTCGAATCTCCAGCACGGTATCTCTGTAATGTGCTGCTCCCCCGCATGGGAGGTCATCCCTCGTAACGCTAGTGATAACCAGATAGATGATTTCGAGCTCGCTTGTTAGCTTTGAGAGCTTCTTTGGTTCCTGAGGATCTGGATGTGCTGGAGAGCCTGAAGGAACAGAGCAGAACTTGCAGTTTCTTGTGCATATATTCCCGAGAATCAAAACGCTTGCTGTTCCTCTCGACCAGCATTCGCCTTTATTAGGACAGTTCGCCTCCACGCAGATTGTGTTTATACCAAGCGAATCGATAATTCTTTCAGTTCTGCAATAATTGCCCGAGGCAGATATCTTTGTCTTCAGCCAGCTCGGAAAGCGTTTTTTGTATGTATTTGTATTCTTCATTGAAAGTTTCGCCAAGAATTTCGGCTGCTCTTTTCTTTACTTGATTCAAATCGATTGAACTTCCGGTCTCTTTTTCAAGGCTGGTAACCTCAACGCCTTCAAGACCGCAGGGAACTATATTGGAGAATATATCCAGATCGTTACTCAGATTCAAGGCGATGCCGTGATAGCTTATGCCGGAATTTATCCTCACTCCGATTGAGGAAATCTTTTTGCCCCCCTTCCAGAGCCCGGGATATCCTGCCCTGTTTGAAGTTTCGAGGCCGAAAGAATAAAAAAAACGCCGACCGAAATCCTCAAGAGCTGAGATGTAATCTCTAATGCCGAAATGATATCTGCTCAGCTCAATTATCGGATAAACCACAAGCTGCCCAGGATTATGGCAGGTAGCCCCGCCGCCTCTGTTTGCAGGGAATACCTCAATGCCGCTTCTTTTTAGAAGCTCTTCATCTTTCAGCAGAACGTTCTTATCTTTGCGGATGCCCGTGGTGATTACTGGATTATGCTCTGTCAGAAGGATTATTCCGCTCCTGCCTTTATCAGCAAGCCTTTTCTGAAAGCTAAATACATCAGCGAAATTGGTTTTGCCTATATCTGCAATTTCAAGCATTTAACCTTTCAACAGCCGTAGAATTTGCGAATTTTTTCCACAACGTATTCAAGCTGCTGCCTCTCAAGCTCAGGGCTTACCGGAATCGAAAGAACCTGCCTGCATACTTTTTCAGTTATTGGAAGAGACTCTCTGCTGCAATTCAAGTATTCAAAGCATTTCTGCTTATGCAGAGGTGCCGGATAATAAACAGCGCAGCCTATGCCGCTGTTCTGGAGAAATTCCTTTAGCTGGTCTCTGTCTTCGGCCTTGATTGTGTATTGATTGTAAACGCTGACATTACCGCTTTCGATGAACGGCAGTTTAATCTGCTCCACATCTTTCAAAAGCTCATCATACAATCGGGCATTAGCCTGTCTCTTTTTCTGCCAGTCTTTAAGATGCCTGAGCTTTACGTTCAGCACAGCTCCCTGAATTCCGTCCATGCGGAAATTCCCGCCAATACGCTCGTATTCATATTGCTTGTTCTGTCCGTGGTTTCTTATCATCCTGCAGATGCTGTCATTCTCACTGCTGCAAGTTGTTATCATTCCGGCATCGCCGAAAGCGCCGAGATTTTTAGTGGGGTAGAAAGAGAAGCATCCGTAATCGCCCACTGTTCCGCTGGAGTATCCGTCTTGAGAAGCGCCAATGCTCTGAGCTGCGTCCTCTATAACCGTTAAACCGTGCCTTGAGGCTATGTCCATTATCGGCATCATATCAGCCATCTGTCCGAAAAGATGAACGGGAATAATCGCTTTTGTCTTAGAGGTAACTTTTTCATCAATCTTAACGGGATCTATATTGAAAGTTCTTTTGTTAATATCTGCAAAAATCGGCACAGCCCCAAGCCTTGCAACGGTTCCAGTGGTTGCAGCGAAGGTAAATGAGGGCAGGATAACTTCATCCCCCCTGCCAATGCCGGCTGCCATAAGAGAGACAAGAATCGCGTCGGTTCCGCTGGAAACTGCGACGGCAAAATCAGCGTTGCAAAATTGTGCAGCGTTCTTCTCGAACTGCTTAACAGCCGGGCCGAGGCAGCAGGCCTGCTCCTGGCAGACCTTTTCTATGGCAGGCATCACTTCATCCTTTATTCCTGCAAACTGCTTTTTCAGGTCTAGCATAGGTACGTTCATAAATATCCTTTTATCTTTCAAACCCTTGAAATGAGCATATCAGTTTTTTCAGCCGCTTTGATTTCGCCCTCAAAGCAATACGGGAGGATTATGCACTCACCCGGGCCGTACTTCACTTCCCCTTGAAAATTGCCTTTGATTGAGCCTTCGCCCTCAGCGGCAAATACTGCCGCCAAATCACCTTTGTCCCACTTTAACCCCTCTCCAGCGGCCAAGGACTTCTTATCAACATTGAATTCATCTGCATCAACAAGCCTTCCTTCTGTTGTGGGTTCATTGGCTGGATCGGGCATATTTTTTATGCAGTCCAGAGCCTCTTTAATATGCAGCTGACGGGGGCTTCCGTCCTGACCCATTCTCCCCCAGTCGTAAACTCTGTATGTAGTATCCGAAGGCTGCTGAATCTCAGCTATGAGAATCCCGCTGCCAATGGCATGAAACGTGCCCGACGGAATAAAATGGCATTCCCCAGGCTTTACGTGAACTTTCTGTAATAGTCTCTCGCAATCGCTGTTTTCAATTCCTTGCCTGAGCTGATCTGGGGTTACACCTTCTTTCAGACCTTTATAAATAAATGAATCAGGCTTGGCTTCAAGTATATACCAGCATTCAGTTTTCGGGTTTCCTTTGCCGGTTTCTTCGCAGGTCTTTTGGTCTGGATGAACCTGAAGGCTTAGCCTGTCTCCAGCATCAATAATCTTAATCATCAATGGGAATGAACCGAGTGCAAATTTCCCTCCAAAAAGCTCTGAAGGGTATTTTTCTACTATTTCATTTATTCTTAGGCCTTTAAGCTCTCCATTGACGATTCTGCTTCTTGCCCCGGGTATATCCGAGAGAAGCCAGCTTTCCCCGATTTTCCTATTGTCCGAAGGGTTATTCAGGAATTTTCTGCATATCGAATTACCGCCCCAGACTTTTTCAACTAATATTGGTTCAAATTTTATCGGATAAATCATAATTATTCCCATCTAAAAATGTTTCTGAAATTGTTTGACTATGATAAAAATATTCTCACCAAAAGCAAAAATAAAGATGGGAACAATCTCTATAAATATGCATATAATTTATGCCGGTTAGAAGATGATGCCCGCATACCCAACAGTAGAATCACTGCTGCAAAGGTAGTTAGAGCTGATTACCTCGAAGCTGTGAGTATGTTTCAGAAGTTTTCCTTCTTTGCTGCCCACCTGCCTTGCATACTCCACTGCAGCGGCCACAGCTCCAGGCCCGCAGGAGCTCCTCTCGTATATACCTTTAGATAATACAGATTTTGCGTTCATAGACACGGCTGCTTCAATGAAGGCCTTATCGTTTACTTCTTTCGCCCATTTGCAGCCGGCCTCTCCTTCGCCTGCCGGAGAGAAATCAAATCTCCTGCCGTAATGAGTGAGATCAGAGGAGGCGATGCAGAAAACATTTTTATCCTCTATTTTTTTTACCGCCTCAGCAGCATCCTTACCTGCCTGAACTGCGTCTTCTGAAGGCGGTACAAGAACAGGGCATATTTCTGCATCAGGGTAAAGGTGCTTAATGAACGGGCAGACTACCTCAAGGCTGTGTTCGCCTTTATGGCAGCGGCTGTCCTTTTCAAATACAGAACTGCTTTTAACAAGCAAATCAGCAAGCTGCTGATTTACATCAACTATCCCTATTGGCGTTTGCCAAGCCGCTCCGTCAAAAACTGCCGGCTTGAGCACCCCCCTTAGATGAACCGCCCCAAAAAGCAGAAAAACATCAATACTTATTTTGCTCTGTTTAAGGGCATTGAAAACCGCTGCTGTTACATCTCCGCAAAACTCCCATCCTGCGTGGGGTACTACCGCTGCCTTAGGCTCGAAATTTTCCAATGTCTGAGCTTGAGTGTCCTGCTCAAGCAGAGAGTTTATAACTCTCTGACAGTCGCTCTTTAGGGAAGGGTAAAAGCTTCCGGCACATATCATCTCTCTGTCAACCATTCTCTCTCCTTCTTGAAAATTTAAAATTTATTCCTAAAATCATTATACAATCAAAAAGACGTTTTACAAAAATTAAAGTACTTTTTAATGGGAAGGGTAAGACCGCAATGGAAGAAAAAGTCAGTAAAGTGGCGGTTATTATGGGTTCAGACAGCGATCTTTCTACTATGCAGAGATGCATTGACACTCTCAAGGATTTCGGCATAGAGCCAACTGTGAGGGTTATTTCTGCACACAGAACCCCTCTTGAAGCTGCTGATTTTGCCGATAAGGCAAAGGAAAAAGGCTATAAAGTTATAATTGCTGCGGCAGGTATGGCGGCTCATCTTGCAGGTTCTGTTGCGGGGAGGACAGAGCTTCCGGTAATTGGCGTTCCAATGCAGGCCTCAGAAGGGCCTAACGGACTGGACGCCCTTCTCAGCACTGTACAAATGCCTCCAGGGGTGCCTGTGGCATCAATGGCAATTGGCAAAGCCGGCGCAAAAAATGCCGCTATTTTTGCAGCACAGATAATCAGCCTTTTTGATGAAGAAGTAGATAAAAAACTTAAACAGTTCAGAACTCGCCAAACCGAAGCTGTGATTGCTAAAGACGCATCACTTAACAGTTAGTCCGGATTTGGAGAGAAAATGCCCGGCACCAATTATGATTTTACTATAAAAAAACTCGGCAGATGTACAGTTAATTCCCCTCTGAGCTTTTCAACAACGCAAGGCGATTATGTTGCGAATTACGCAAGCGATGAACGGGGCATTATCTACAATATCCAGCTTCCTCGAGGAGACATCAATTTAGATATAAAAATGCATCAGCTGGTTGAAAAGGCCGGGCCAAGGCAGAAAATCTATTTTGACCCTGCAAAAGTAAACGCTGCTGTTGTTACCTGCGGCGGACTTTGCCCCGGGCTGAATGCCGTTATACGCTCAATAACTCACACCCTGTTCTACAGCTACGGCGTTAAAAGGCTTACAGGGATACAGTACGGATATCGCGGCTTTTTGCCCGAATTCAGGCTGCCTACTGTTAATATTACACCTGAAACTGTTAACGACATACACACTAAGGGCGGCACAATACTGGGTTCTTCAAGGGGCCACGGGGACCGGGTGGATGAAATCGTTGATGCTGTTGAGCGAATGAATATTAATATGCTCTTCGTTATCGGCGGCGACGGCACTCAAAGGGGATCACTTGATATTTCGAGAGAAGCAGAAAAAAGAAATCTGAATATATCAGTTGTAGGGATACCCAAAACTATCGACAATGATTTGAGCTTCATAGAGCGGTCATTCGGCTTTGAGACAGCTGTTTCGAAGGCTATTGATGCTGTTGCAGCTGCCCATATAGAAGCGAAAGATGCCTGTATGGGGGTGGGGCTGGTAAAACTAATGGGAAGAGAATCGGGCTTTATAGCTGCTCACACCGCCCTTGCAAGTCAGGACGTAAATTTTGTTTTTGTTCCGGAAGTACCCTTTAAGCTAAATGGAGAAAACGGCTTCCTTAAAACGCTTGAAGAAAGAATGAAGTACAAAGACCATGCCGTAATTGTTGCAGCTGAAGGGGCTGGGCAGGAACTGCTTAAAGCAGAAAAAGATGAAGATGAATCAGGCAATAAAAGGCTTGCAGATATTGGGCTGTTTCTTAAAGAAAGTATTGAAGAGCATTTCTCAAACAAAAACTGGGATATTAATCTTAAATACATAGATCCAAGCTATATAATCAGAAGCGCTCCTCCAAACCCCAACGACACGATTTACTGTTCAAGGCTTGGCGCGAATGCAGTACATGGTGCAATGGCCGGCAGGACGGAATTTCTTATAAGTATGATTTACAATACTTATGTTCATATTCCAATCCCCTTGGCTACTTCTAAGAGGAACTACATAGATCCCGACGGACCTTTATGGAGGGATGTTTTGTCTGCTACAGGCCAGCCAAGGCTTATGCAGGGTTAAGCTCCAGTTAAAATGCTTCTGTAAAGCCGCATCGCATCTAGATTTATCCTTGGCCTGTGAACCCTGATTATAGAAACGCCCTGCTGCATTGCGTAGATTGTAGAGGCGATAGTGCCGCCCTCTCGGTTCTTTGCTTCTTTTCTTCCTGTAATCTTTCCGATGAAGCTCTTCCTGCTCGCCCCGTACAATACTGGACTTCCCAGCTGAGTGAAAATTTTCAGATTTCCTGTCAGCTCTAAATTGTGTTTGAGAGTTTTGCCGAAGCCGATGCCAGGGTCCAGTATGATATTATCTTCCAATACACCTGCTTGAACAGCGGCTTTCTTTTTCTGTTGGAGGTATGCCATAACATCACTTGCAACGTTTTTATATTCAGGGGCTTTCTGCATTGTCTGAGGAGTGCCCAGCATATGCATTAGCACGATGCCGACAGATTTTTTAGCCGCAAATTTGAACATTTGCGGGTCCGAACCGCTGGAAATATCGTTAATAATATCAGCACCGGCCTCTATAGCTGCTGAAGCTGCCTCGCTGCTCTGAGTGTCTATGCTTATCCATATCTTGTGTTTAGCCTTAACAGCCTTTATTACTTCGTAAAACCGCTCAATCTGAAGCTCAGGGCTCACCGGCTCAGCTCCGGGCCGGGTAGATTCAGCGCCAATGTCGATTATATCAGCTCCCTCAGATACAAGCTCATCTGCTCGCCTTGCTGCGCTTTGAAAATCAGAAAAATCGCCTCCGTCGCTGAAAGAATCCGGAGTTACGTTGAGTATGCCCATAATCATGGGCAGGTCTCTTCCTTTAAGCTGGTTTTTGATGTTGAGTTTCATTTTAATAGCGTTCGCAAGGTTTACAAATTAAGTGAAGACGCTGCCGAAAAAGCAGCGCCTTCGAGTCAAGTACAACCAGTACGCAACAAGTTTATAAGTAAAGCCTGTCTAAACACAAGCTCAATTTTTCACATACAAAATCAATTTGCTCATCTCTTAAACTGCTGTAAAAAGGCAGCGCTACTGTACGGCTGCTAACGCTTTCTGTAACAGGAAAACAGCCTTCCTTAATGCCGAGAGGAGCTTTAATAAACGGCTGGAGATGTACGGGCGGAAAATAATTGCTCGCACAAACACCCTCAGACCTCAGCATATCCAGAAGCTCATTTCTTTGTTTCAGGCTGTAATCTTCAGTAAGTCTTACAACAAAGACAAACCAGCTGAAATTGCAATCCTCAGGCAGTTCAGGCATTATAAGCCTTTTGTCCGAATTCAGTTTTTCAATATATTTTCCTGCAGCCTGTGCTCTTTTCTGCTTTATCTCTTCAAACCTCGAGAGCTGGGCAGTTCCCAGAGCGCAGTTTATATCAGAAAGCCTGAAATTGTAGCCAACTCTTTCGTGGCTGAGCCAACCTGCGTTAGGGCTTCGCCCCTGATTACGCAGGGAACGGCATATATCTGCAAGCAGCTCATTATTTGTAATGATAATGCCCCCCTCCCCTGTAGTAATCTGTTTGTTGGGGTAGAAGGCAAAAAAACCTGCATCGCCGAACATACCTGCCGGAATATTTTTGTAAACAGTTCCAATCGCCTCGCAGCTGTCTTCTATCAAAAGCAGGTCTCTGCTTCGTGCAATACGCTGAACCTCATCAATACCCCACGGGTTTCCGAAGGCGTGAACTGCCTCAATAGCTTTTGTGTTTGATGTAATCTGCTCTTCAATCAAATCAGGGTTCATATTCAGATAATCGGGGTGTATATCAACAAACACAGGCTTCGCTCCCACTTGCAGAATCACATTTACAGAGGCTATAAAAGTAAACGGAGTAGTTATTACCTCGTCTCCAGGGGCTATGCCCATAGCTTTCAGGCAAAGGAAAAGCCCGCTTGTTCCGCTGTTTACAGCAACTGCATATTTCGCTCCGGTAAGGGATTTGACTGCTTCTTCAAACTCGGCAAGCCTTGGGCCTAAAGACAGTTTTCCGCTTCTCAGGACTTCTGTAACTGCCTGTATTTCCTTTTCTGTAATATCGGGGGCTGAGAGCTCAATTCGTGGTGAATTCATTTTCTTAGATACTCCAGGCTCGGCGGAAGAGGAATGTTGTTGCCGTGGTTATCTTCGCCGTAGCCGTAATGTGCAAGGAGCTTGATGTCTTCCAAGACACGTTTATCGCCCCTGAAATGAGCCTGAAGGTCTGTAACGATATCAACTTTTCCAACAGCAAGAAGCCTGGCTACTTCATCTCTGATAGTGTCGATCAATGTGGCCTCTTTTCTTTCATTTATATCCGGCGATATTTCAAGAGGATGATCATAGATCATCATTTTCCCCTGATCTGCCAGAGTCATAACCAGATCATTTACGATGATCCTCATATCTGTATTAGAATCAACCTTCCGGTTTATGTCCAGATTTAGAACCTCCCTGTTGAGCCCCTTCCTTTTTTCCGAATTGATAGCCTCATTTGCCCTGAAAAGCTCGAGCGGAGATCTGGCATCATACTCCTCGCCAAGCATATCCATCTTGAGATCACTGCCGTAATGATTGGCTATAAGGGCAATCAGTGTTGACGGTCTTACGTGAAAGCCCCTGTATCTGGGCACAGGTACTGTTATTTCGCCCTGCTCGGAATATTTCTTGATCATATTCTGGCAGAGATTCTTAGCGCTGTTTACATAGTTGCGAATGTAATGTATGCAGTAGTCTGAGAGCTTTTCCAACAGTCCGGAAGGGTCAACAAGCTGTCCTTTGAATTCCTGTGTAGGATCTCTGTATTCGCTGAGATGACGTTCGTAATAGTGGGAAAGTGAAACTGCTATAGTCAGCAGATGGAAGACAACACTTACATGACCCCTGAGTACGGGCAGTGATTCATCATGGCTTTCAGTGTCCGTTTTTGAGACATAAGTGTCATAATTACACTGCATATTGTGGAAATTGTGCTCAAGCATCCGGAGCTTTTCTTCGCTTATCGGAGATATTGAATATGATTCATTGTCAAAGGGCTTATCCCCCTCCACAATGGCTTTGAGAGAAGTGTCAGCTATCATATTCAAAAAGGAAGTTCCGAGAAATGTTACAATCTTTCCAACCTCTACAACGTGTCGTCTTTCATGGTCGTATTTAAGTTTGCCCTCCAGAATATGCTCATCAATCTCATCTTCAAGTATTTCAATTGGTTTCGAATCGATTTCAAGTCTTATACAGTGTTCTACAAATTGATTGGCTGCATTGTGTACAATATTCTTGATGTATGATATCGCATCATCTGTGTTCTGTTCAAACTGCTGAGATTCTTCCTCAATTCGGTATTCTGGAATGCTGTATTTGATGTGTATTAGTTCATATAGGACGTCGCTGAATCTCTTGAGAGTGGCAACGAAAGACCTGAACCTCGCCCAACGGCGGTTATTTTGAGCCCCGTAGAAATCTACAAGCTCTTCCAGCTGAATAGACTGGGAAAGTATAATTCCTGCAAGGGGCCTGGTAAGCACCCTGTACGGGTCTTCATGATTTGCCAGAAAGCTCGTATAACTGTAAAGTATTCTGCTCCTCTGACGCACCAGTCCGCGGAATTTTGTTTCATCGACGTATTGGGCTGTCATGCAATTCAAACCGCTTTCACCTGTTTTTAGTAGCTCTCAAAACAATATGCAGATTTTAGCTATACTTCATAAAAGGTCAACACAACAATAGCTTATATCTGCTGATAAACATAATTTAAATCATTATAACAATAATTTCAAATTTAAAAGAATAAATAATACGTTAAAAGTAAAAATAAATTAAATAAAAACTTTTCTAATTTAAATATCAGCGTGAATAATATATTAGAGGGAAATATTTTTGTTCAATAAAAACAAAATTAGCTTACAAAATACAAGTTTTTTTTCAACTATAAGGGAAGTTAAGAAGATGCCGCGCAATTAAATACTATTTAGGATAAATCTTTATGCTAAAAATTTCATACTATTCAGGCTTGAAACCAATCAGCAAATTTTTCCTGATTGTACTGCTGATCTCAGCGGCGGTTATCGCTGAGCCTTCGTCAAGGTCTGGGGTTGGTGCAATATTGTACCCGGGAGGAACGACATTTCGTGTTTGGGCACCTAACGCCGACACCGTTAATGTTGCAGGAGACTTCAACTATTGGAACTCCTCAGCAACTCCGCTCTACAGTGAGTCAGGGGGTTGGTGGTCTGCTGATGTTAATGGAGCCGATGAGGCCGATGAATACAGGTATGTGATAGACGGCGATCTCTGGAAAAGCGATCCACGGGCATTTGATGTAGTGAGCTCTGTTGGAAATTCAATTATTACCGATAATCAGTACGACTGGGATGAATTCACTCCGCCTGCCTGGAATGATATGATTATCTACGAAATGCATCTGGGAACATTCTACGACGCACCAGGGGGTGAACCCGGAACCTGCTACTCTGCTGCTATGAAACTCGACCACCTCGTTTCGCTGGGAGTAAATGCGGTGCAGCTGATGCCGGTATGCGAATTCCCAGGCAGTTATTCGCTTGGCTATAATCCGGTGAATCTTTTTGCCCCTGAAAGCGCTTATGGAACACCGGAGCAGTTAAAATTTTTCATAGACCAGTGCCATAAGAGGGGGATTGCTGTTTTGATTGATTTGGTTTACAACCATTTGGGACCGAGCGATCTTGATGAATCTATATGGAAGTTTGATGGATACAGTGCTTACGAAGATACAGGAGGGATATACTTCTACGAAAATGACAACCGATACACACCTTGGGGGGATACCCGATTGAACTACAGTGTTGGTGAGGTTCGTTCATTCATCCGAGATAACGTGATGTACTGGCTCAATGAGTACAATATGGACGGTCTTAGAATGGACGGAACTGCTTATATACGTGAAAGAGGGATTATGCAGCCTGAGATTCCCGAAGGCTGGTCTTTGATGCAGTGGATAAATGATGAGATTGATTCTGCGCACCCTGAGAAGATCTCGATCGCTGAAGATATGCGGGATAACGAGTGGATAACAAAATCGACTGGTGCCGGCGGAGCAGGATTTGATTCGCAGTGGGATGCCGGCTTTCACCACAAAATCAAAGGCGCTGTAACTCAGTCTGATGATCCGAACAGAAATATGTACGATGTTAGAGATGCGATTACAAACCTCTACAACGGCTCTGATACGCAAAGGGTGATTTATTCTGAGAGCCACGACGAAGCTGGGGCATCCAGCGGTAAAAGCAGACTGCCTTCTGCCATACACTGGGATAACCCCGAAAGCTACTGGGCTAAAAAACGCTCAACCCTTGCAGCTGGAATCGTATTTACAAGCCCTGGAATTCCTATGCTGTTTATGGGGCAGGAATTTCTTGAAACTGGAGCTTGGCACGATAATACCCCTCTGGACTGGACGAGAAAAAACACGTTTTCCGGAATAAATATGCTTTATGAGCATCTTATCTCTTTGCGAAGAAACCTTGGCCGAAACACCCTCGGACTCAAAGCAAGCAATGTAAATGTTTTTCATGTAAACAATTCAGCGAAAGTAATAGCTTATCACCGATGGTGGAACGGAGGAGCTGGGGATGATGTGATAATACTCGCAAATTTCAGCGGCACTGGTTACACCAACTATGGAATCGGTATGCCCAGAGAGGGGCGATGGAGGGTTCGTTTTAACAGCGACTGGCAAGGCTACGACCCTGAATTCGGCAACTGGAACTCAAACGACACCTACGCCTATTTCGGTTCCAAAGACGGCCTGCCCTTCCACGCAGACGTAGGGATAGGCCCTTACTCATTGGTAGTGCTTTCGCAGGGCAGCCAGCCCAATATGAACGGCGATACTATCGTTAATAATCTCGATTTTGAGATGTTTTCTGAGCAATGGGGAGGCAGCTGTGATTTGTGGAATTCGTGCGGAGGAGCTGATTTCAATATGAGCGGCTCTGTGGACATAGAAGACTTGCAGATCTTCGTAAACAGCTGGCTTGAATAGTAATTCAATTATACCAATCAAAATTCAAAGAGTGTCTTATAATGCATTTAGAAAGGCAGATTAGCTCACTGATATTTACTTCGCTTTTTATTATCTTTTCAGCAGGCGGAGAGCTTTTATCGCAGGTTTACACCACATACCACTGGCATCTCCAGCAGCCGATATACTGGCCTGAGCTGAGCAGCTACAACAGCAGCACTTACCAGAAAGGCTATGAGAGTATGACAAGCTCATCGCCCCACCCGGAAAATAATCTGAGAAGCATTTTTGGGAAAGACGACAGAGTGGCAGTTTATCAGTATCGAATAAAAGACGCAATAGAGAGTATGGGGTTTCCTGATGCAGGCGCCCAAATTTCATATTCAGGCTGCCTTGTTGAAAACGTGATGAGTTTTGCAGAAGACGGCTCACTCGGCTATTATTCGGGCTGGGAAAACAGCAACAGAGAAGCCAGAAACTGGCTCACTTCCGGCGGGAAAAGAAAGCTGGATATTGTTTTATTTACCTATCACCACGCCCTCGGCCCGCTTATAGACCCCCAAGCCCTGAAAAAAGAGATTCAAATATACAAAGAGCTTTATCCTGAAGTTTGGGGCAGCGGAGTCTCAAAGGGGTTTTTCCCCGCTGAGCTTTCTTTCAGCGAGAGAATGATTCCCGTATTGGTTCAGGAAGGTATAGAATGGGTGTTTGTGGCTAATAATCATATCTCAAGGGCTTGCGAGAATTTTCCGCTTACCTTAGGCAGCGGCGGAGAAAACTGCACGCCCCCGAACAAGGCAGATATTCAGAATCCGCCTCAGTCTAACTGGTTCAGCAAAAGTATAGACAGAGGCTGCACACCTACAAACGCATATCCTTTTTCATATCAGCCCCATAAGGCGAAATACGTTGATCCAGAAACAGGTCAGGAATATAAGATAACTGTTGTGCCTGTAGCTCAGGCAATGAGCTGGACAGACGGATATCAGCATTACGGCACGGAAGATATAGACCAGATCTCGTGGGCATCAAGCACGGAAGAACCTATTCTTGTAGTGCTAGCACACGATGGAGATAATGCCTTCGGCGGCGGTTTTTCGTATTATATGCAGAGCGTTCCCCAGTTTTCTCAGGCAGCTTCAAATTCTGGCTATAAGCCGAGCGTTGTAGAGCAGTATTTAGCCGAAAATCCGGTGGATGAAGATGATGTGGTTCATGTGGAAGATGGTTCCTGGGTAAACGCCGATGGAGATTTCGGCTCTCCTGATTTTATAAACTGGAATTGGCCGCTGGTTAATCAGGCGGGGAAATTCGACATCTCCGGCGGCTGGGCTGAAGACGAGCGAAACTGGGCAGTTATAACAGCAGCCCAAAATTATGTTGAAACTGCTGAGCAGATTGAAGGCAGCGCAAGGATCGAGCAGATACAATCTCCAGATGCTTCTGCAACAAACTCTGAGCTGGCATGGCATTTTTTCCTGCCCGCGCTTACGAGCGGATATATGTATTACGGCTCTGCTCTTGATATGGAGGTTAAACCAACTATCGCTTGCAACAATGCAGTTGAAAAAGCTGAGCTTGCTATTCAGGACAGGTCTCAGGATCAAACTCCTCCAACAATCTGGATTCCTCAGCAGCTTCCGCATAATCCAGGCGGAAAAGGTTTCGGCCCGCTTTGGGACTATCAGGAAGTTCAGCATTCAAGGGATTTCTGGATTTGGACATTCGTCAGCGATGTTTCTGGAATGAAGGAAGTAACGTTTAATTACAGGCTTGATAGGGACGGAAAGAATCCGCTCTCTTCAAATCAGAACGAAACATTTCAAGGGGGCAGCGAGGTTGGAGCATGGCGGAGCCGCACTATGACAAAACGTACTTTCCCCCCTGAGAACTTTTTTAATGATCCGGAGATTGATTTTTTCGAGATGCCTCTTGTAATTGCCGACCAGTACTACATTCACGTTTTAGAGCCTGAGATTGTGGCGGAAGGAGGCGTACTCGTTGATTACTACATTGAGGCAGAGGACAATAAAGGCCTCGTTGAGAGATCACCAATTCTTCATACGTACGTTGATACAGGCGGAACAACAGGGGGAGGCGAAGATGGGGCTTTCAAGATGGATGGTTTGTTAGATGAGAAAGCTGCGAAAATCGGCGAAAATCAGGACAATCAGCTCTTTGCGTATTGGAACAGCGAGAAATTATACCTGGCCTGCCCGCCGGCCGCTCAGAATGATCATTTTATATTTATCTCAAAACAGGCAAATCCGCCTGCTGCTGCTCCTTGGGCCAAATCAGGAAATGTAAGCCGTTGGGAGGCTTATGCAGGCTGCGAATCTACCAACGGCTGGACAGGCTGGTTCGAAGCAAGCGGTGAAACCGCCTCCGGAGATATTGCAGAAGCGGTGGTCAGCTGGTCGGAAGCTTTCGGCGATATGCCTGATAAAATATATGCAGCATTCGCTGCTTATCAAACTCAGGATGGTGGTGCATTAATCGCCCAGATACCCTCAGGGGATTCCGACGGAAATATTGATGCAACTGAATTGATAGAGATACCAATCAAGGGAAACCTGAATTTTGACGAACAGATCGATCTCAAGGACTTTGCAGTATTTGCCTCCAAATGGCTCAATGAAAACTGCTCCCCTGCAAATTCGTGGTGCAGCAGTTCAGACCTCAATCAGGATGGAACCGTGAGCGTGCAGGATGCAGTTTTTCTGGCAGGATTCTGGCTCGAATAGATTTCGAAAATTGCTAATCGGCAGTTATCCTGAAGATTTCTGTAGAACAGGGTTTGGCTGTGCCGGTAATGGTTAATGAGCTCTCTTTGGCATCAAGCCGGCTTCCTATAAGGCGTTCTAAACGAAGATCTGTGTTTGTTTCATAAGCTTTGATCATCAGATCATCAACATCAGCATTCTCTTCAGAAAAGTTATGTACCACTGCGATTATCTCGCCTTTGCAGCTCCTTTGAAAAGCTAATATCGAATCACAACCTGCTTCTAGGAGAGTAAAATCTCCCCTGCTTAAGGCTTTATTGCGGCTTCTTAGCCTTATTAGTTTCTTGTACCAGTTCAGCAAAGACTGCTCTTGAAACTCCATACTCTGCACATTGAACTGTCTGAAGTTTTCGTTTGGTTTCTGCCACGGCTGAGCTTTGCTGAAACCTGCGTTTTTACCCGCAGACCATTGCATGGGCTTTCTTATTTCAGGGTCGGGTTTAGTGCCGGCCATACCAATCTCTTCGCCATAATACAAAAATGGTGTTCCCGGAGAGGTAAGCAAAACAGCAGCGGCAAGTTTCATTTTTGCCTCATCTTTGCCTATCTGGGAAAAGATTCTGTTCTGGTCGTGGTTTGAAAGAAACGGCGCAAAACGCATATCAGGATAGCAAATACAAGCCCGCTCGAGTTTTTGGGCAATTTTGTCAGGTCGGCAGTCTTTAATAC
The DNA here is from genome assembly GCF_002117005.1 of Sedimentisphaera salicampi. Lineage (NCBI taxonomy): Bacteria > Pseudomonadati > Planctomycetota > Phycisphaerae > Sedimentisphaerales > Sedimentisphaeraceae > Sedimentisphaera > Sedimentisphaera salicampi. The sequence continues at coordinate 441,779 of NZ_CP021023.1, read as the reverse complement.
CTTCGATTAACGTCCATGCAAACGGAAACTCAAACCCCATATCAACGCAGTCCTTAATCGTATATTCACGGATAACTTCAGCATTATCCCATATCTCCCCTATAATAAAAACATCTTCGGAAAGCCCCTTCCATGCCTTTCTTAGATTTTTCAGCACTCTCAAAGTCCCGTTAGTGTTTTGAATATTCTCGCCATTCTCAACCAAATATTTAACAGCATCAAGCCGAAATCCATCTACACCAACATCTTCAATCCAAAATTTCCCTGCCTTTTCAATCTGCTTTCTTACATCCCTGTTTTTATAATTCAAGTCCGGCATAACAGGGCTGAAAAAGCCGTAATAGCTGCCGGAAGGAGTTTTATGCCAGTTTGCTCCAACTTCATTGTCATTCTGCCAGATGTAAAAATTTCTGAAGGCGTTTTGGGCGTTTTGATTGGCTTTCAATGATTTTTTAAACCACGGATGTTTATTTGAGGTGTGGTTGGGCACAAAATCAATTATAACCTTTATGCCGCGACTGTGAGCCTCCTTGAGAAATCTGCGGAAATCCGGCAGGTTCCCGTAATCTGGGTTTATGTTTCGGTAATCGGTAACATCATATCCATGATAACTCGGAGAGGGCATAATCGGCATAAGCCAGAGCGCATCAATCCCTAAATCTCCTTTAGTTTCAGGTTTGCCGTCATTGAGATAATTTAGTTTTTCAGTAAGCCCTTTTATATCCCCGATACCGTCGGCATCGGAATCGTAAAAACTCCTTACAAAAACCTCGTAAAACACTGCTCCCTCCCACCAGTTCTTCCCTGCCGATTCGCCTGAGGTATAAGCGATTGTGAAAATAAGCATCAATAAGCTGATGCGCATAGTTATTCCCCGCAAGGCAGAACTTTCAACTGAGAAATGTTGGTGTAATTATATGGTTCATCCCCTCCGCCTGAATATTTGTAGGGTGAATAATGTTCAAAATAGCTCATGTTACGTGAATAATCATCCTCACTTATCAGAACTTTATAAGTTTTGCCTTTTTCGAGTTCAGCATATACGAAAGTGGAATCTCTGTAAACATCCCAGCCGGATTTATGGCTGTCATAATCTTCGGTATGCGGCATAATGAGGTATTCGTCAGCTTTTTCTGAATCAGAATCTTTTTCAACCACCTTAATATTTTTCACAGCACATGTAATGCCGGAATAAATTTGGAATGACCCGTTAGAGTATTCTGCACAAATCCGGTGTGTGCCGGAATATTCGGCAGTAAATTCGCACTCAATCTTGTGCTCAGGTTTGCCCCAGTTTTCGAAATGATGGCCGTTTACAAGATTGCCGCCAGTATTTTTCATCTCCGAAGCTTCAACATTAACAGAATAATCTCCAGCAGGTAATATCCTGCTTATATGTGATGTGTTCCCGCTGTCGTCATAAACGCTGCATACCGAATAGTAATAGGGGGTATATCTGAAACCGGAAGAATGATCATCCAACCAGCTGTTGCCGCGGATTCGGTCTGCTGCGAGCTCTCCGTTTCTGTAAACTTTGTAGTATATATTTGGATTCTGAGGCCCCTGCCATTTCAAATTTACAAGTCCAAATTTGCTTTCAACAGCAACTTTTTTTGGGGTTTGGGGAGCGAATATCACGCTGCCGGAAAGATTCTTGATATTATTGATTTTGTCCTTTAAAGACTGCTCAGGCAGAAGTTTAATGTCAAAATTGTTAATCTTTGCAAGCTGGCTTTCAAGTACCCGAGAGGAGTTAAGTTTTTGGGAATTCAGTTTTATCTCGTCCACCGAATACCAGCTGCCGGAAGATGGTTTATCAGGGAGATGGAGGGTGATATTAATAACCCTGCCATGGTATTCAAGACCTTTGAGCTGAACCTTATTACTGGCTCTAAAGAGATTACTGTGTATCCAGCCTGTTACGCAAGGATTAATCTTCAGCGATCGAAAGCCGGGCTCAAATCCGAATATAACATCCTGCACCATACCGATATAGCCGGCGACAGACCATAGCTGTCTTCTCGAATTGATAACAGGGCCTTTTATTCCGTTAGACTCTGCATAGGCAAGGCCGGAAGCAAAGTCGTAGTTCTCCATATTTGACAAATTGAGCGCTGCCTGCGAAACCAGCGAATGAACTGCCTGATTCACTGCCTTTGAATTTTGTGCTATTTTTGCAGCCTTCAATCTGTATGCAGTTACAAAAGGCCAGATCCCGTGATTGTGATATATCGCCACTCTCTTATCCTGCGGCCAAACCACCGGTGGCCCGAATTTGCCTGTGGGATAATTCTCAACAATTTTTTCAGCGATTTTCTCATCAGCCACGCCGCAGAGGACCGCTAAAGATTCGCCCAGCAGATCCCTGCGGCATGTTTTAAAGGTCATATCACCCTCAATTATAAGCGAGCTGTAATGCTCCTTATCTTTGAGGTAGAATTTTTCATTTATCCTTTTTCTCAGCGATTCTGACCAATCAGAATACTTCTTCTGGAGAGGCGAATCATTCCTTTCTGCCAGCTTTGCAGCAAACTTCAGGACATTGTAATGCAGCACGTTTGTGGAGAGCGATTTGGACTGCGCGATAAGTGTAACGTTATCTCTTGTGCGATAGGGATAGGTCTGTTCACGCCAATCCAGAAACGACTGTTCCCCCGCATAAAGTCCTGAAGATTCGTCGTATATAATTTTCCTGTCCTGCTCAACTGTTGCCTTAATAATCGGCCAGCACTCATCCAAAAAATCCTCGCGGAGAATTCCGTTCAAATTATTTGCAAGCTCCTCAGCGGCTAACGCCCAAACCACCCTGTCGGTAGAAACAGGCCAGCTCCCGCCTGAACCGGTGTCCTGAATAATCTGAGGCTTAAAACCGCCTTTGACGCCTTGCTTAAATCGGCTTGTCTTAAATAGAAGCGAATTGATGCATCTCTGGCGGTCAAAACCTGCCAAAGAGAGTTCGATTGAATATGCAAGGTCTCTTGTCCAGACATACTTCCATTTTTCGCCAGTCTGGAAGTAGGGCTTTTGCAATTTGCTGCTGTAATTAAAACTATTATCTGAGATACTTGAAACAGAGTTTAACTCAGCCTCATAATAAGCCATAGCCAAAAGAGCATCAAAAAGCTTCGACCCTGAATGTAGTTTTGGCCAGGCTTTTTCTGTAAAATTCAGCTTGCTGTTTTTGCCGTCTCTAAGGCTAAGTGATGTTGATAAGTTAAACTCTCTTTGGCCGTTTGTCTCTGTAACTTCGGCAGCGACCTTACCCCTTGCATCTGAATAGGAGTTTGCAGTATAGTATCCTGCACGGCAAAAAGAGGCAGCTAAGATAATAACAACAATTTTATTCATAATACGATAAATCCTTTTTTAAACTAAGCAGAACGTATCTCTGGCAAGGGCAGCGCTTCCTATAATCCCGGAATCCTCTCTGAGATTTGCGAAACAAAACTCTATCTTTACATTGATATCTTTGCGGATGAATTTATTGAAATAAAAGCTTATTCTATCCAGCAATGTTTGTCCGGCGGCAATCATTCCGCCTGAGAAAACAATCTTATCAGGGTTTGAGTATGAGAAGATGTCAACGCAGAGAAGACCTATAACTTTCGCCGTCAGTTCTGTAATTTCATAAGCAAATTTATCACCTTGTGCGGCGTGTTCGTAAACCTCTTTGCAGCTAACTTCGCCTCTTTCGATAAATATGTTCTGAAGTGATGATACTGCTCCTTCTTCGAGCATCTCATTTGCTCTCTTGGCAGTTGCCGTAGCGGAAGCGTAGGTTTCAGCGCAGCCTCTTTGAGTGCAGCCGCACTCCCTGCCCTCAGGAAAGATTATGATATGGCCGAGCTCCGCTGCGCTGTTTCCTGCACTGTGAATAAGTTTGCCGTCGGTTATCACCGCACCGCCAATTCCTGTGCCGAGGGTTAAAAGAACCATATCATCCACGTCTTCTGCTGCTCCAAGCACATACTCTCCCCAGCCTGCAACATTTGCATCATTCTCGAGAACGCAAGGTGCATGGATCTTTTCAGAAACGAATCTGCTTATCGCAAACCCCTTATACATCGGCAGATTCGGTGAGGTAATTATAACCCCCTTTTTCGTATCTAACACACCTGGGCAGCCTATTCCGGCAGCCTTTATGTTTTCTAACTGCAGCCCTGCCTGCCTTACTAGACTTGCAAGAGCATTCACTACAGAATTGAGAGTAACTTTGGGATGTTGATCGTCAGTTGGTACGGAAATCTTTGAAAGCATCTCCATGCTTTCATTAAAGCACCCTATCTTGACGAATGTTCCGCCCAAGTCTATCCCAATAAAGAGGTCTTTAGTATCAGTGTCCATATCTTCCTGCAAATATTCAATGTATAATTTTCAGCTGATGATGCTATCTTTTTACTAATGCCAGTCTGTATGTATCCTGCCAGCGAACTTCACCAACATGGCCATCTACAAAGACCGCATTAGCAACGCCTTCCCCTCTTTCCTGTACGCTTAATTCAGTTTTATGAAAGCTGCCGAAAAGATCATCAAACTGCCCGTCGTAGTCCTTCGGAAGATTGGTCTCAACAAAATTGTTTCTAAATCTTGCACATAAAGCATTGTCGTTCAAAGCAGCGGTATTTTTCCGAACGCCTTCCTCTTCTCGAAGCCACATATTCTCTTCTGAAAAGAAGAAAGTATTCCCCGCCCTTTTTACAGCATCATACTTCAGCGGCTGGCCGTCAGTATAGTTGTTGGAGTTTGGAGAAAGGAATGCGTTCATACTGTAGCTGTACTGGGGCTCAATTTCAATCTCAGGATTATGATAAGGGTGTTCTGAACCGTATCTTTTAGCAAAAGAATCAAACACAGGACAGAGGTTAATCTCAGTATTATCTCCCAGATAAGGGAACAGAGAACCTCTTAGATGTTCATAATCGTCGTTTACAGGGTTCCTCTCAGCATCATGCCACTGACAGTTAATATCTCCGCCTGCAAGATCGGGCTTGAATATGCAGTTCCATGCATTGGGGAATTTATAATCATTATCGTTTACGTACATATTCCCTGAAATGCCGTACTGCTTCAAGTTGTTTTTACAGAGTATATTTTTTGCCGCCCTTCTCGCCTTACTCAGTGAAGGTATCAAAACAGCCATGAGGATGGCAATTATTGATATTACTACCAGCAGCTCTATCAGGGTGAAGGCATGCTGATTGGCTTTAATTTTATTTGCCATAATAAAACCTTTCTGTATTACAGCCATATTATTTGATATATTCGAAGTTATCTGTTTTCATAACTTCAACTGATTTGCATATATCCCCGTAACCGAAGCTTATTCCGTCTTTGGTGATCCATGCAATCTTTACAAACCGTTTATCGTAAGCGAATTCACCATTCTGCTTTTCGCAGGTTACCTTTATTCCGCCTTCAGTTCTTTGAGCTTTGAAGTTGGAGACAATGAATTTGTCTTCTTTGAATTCGTATCCGTTGCCGCTGTCTTCATAAAGCCTTCCTGATGCCATTCCATTTTCATCGAGCACAATAGAAAGCGTAAGCGGATTAAGCAAGCCAAGCTCTTCAGTTGACTGAACCTTTTCGCCTACAGGAATAATGCTTCCGCCCTTCTGAAGAAGTTTACACTGATACTTATCCCATCGCTCGTTTTGGCCGATTTGAAGATTTCTGAAGATGCCCTCAGGCAAATTAACATCTTCCGCCCACTTTGGAACAACAAGGAGATTATCACCCAGCATAAAGGCCTGGTCTTCGTCTCTGAGGGATTTATCAGCCGGGTCGGCAAAGAAAACGGGCTTCATCACGGCATTTCCGTTTTTGTGAGAGTTCCAAAAGAGCGTGTAAAGATAAGGCATAAGCCTGTAACGCTTATTAAGAGCGCTTCTGGAGGCTTTAAGAGTTTCTTCTCCGAAAGACCACGGTTCATGATCTTTTGAACCAACCATTGTATGTGCCCTGCTGAATGGATAATATGCACCCACACTCATCCAATGCGCAAAAAGCTGAGGCGAGGCATCACCTACAAAACCGCCAATATCAGGGCCGTTAAAAGGCTGTCCTGAAAGAGAAAGATTGAGAGACATCGGAATAGACTGCTCTAAATGAGCCCATGTGGATCCGTTGTCGCCTGTCCAAGTAGCGCCATACTTTTGACCACCGAGGAAATTCGCCCGAGATAATACAAACGGCCTCTTGTCAGGGGCGTACTGCAGCATTCCCTCTCTTGTAGCCTTGATCATCAAATAGCCGTAAACGTTGTGATACTGTATGTGCTTGCCCTGCTTTAATTTGCCACCGCCTCTGTGCAGATTGTCAGAGGGCATAGTTTTCTCCGGCTCTTCAAAAACGGCAGGCTCGTTCATGTCATTCCATACGCCGTCAATTCCTTCATCAAGGAAATCCTGATAAAGACCTGCCCACCATTTTCTAACCCGCGGAATAGTATAATCAGGAAAGACGGTTTTCCCCGGCCAAACCTTGCCGACATAATCTTCACCATCTTTGTTCTTAACCCACGCATCAATTTCGCTCCCGCTGTCGTAAACAGAGTACCCCTCTTCATATTTCGGTGCAGGGTCTATCATCCATACGCTCTTAAATCCCTTGGCATGAAGATAATCATTCAATCCCTTCGGGTTGGGGAAACGTTCAGGATCGAAGGTGAAAATGCGATATTCGTCCATATAATGTATATCAAGCCAGATAACATCGCATGGAATCTGTCTCTGCCTGAAGCCGCGGGCTATCTCACGAACTCGGCTGTCGGGATAATATGAATAGCGGCACTGCTGATAACCCAGCGCCCATCTTGGCGGCATAGGCATCTTGCCTGAAATTCCGCCTAACATCTCCATAAGCCTTGAGGGGCTTTCTGCTTCAAGTGTGTAAACTGGGAAATCCGCAGCATCCTCAGGAGCGGAAAACAATATGCCCGCCCTTAAATCAATTTCAGATTTCCATGTGGTATCAAAAATAATTCCGTATGCGGTTCCATCAGGACGAACACCCATGACCCAAGGATGAGACTGGTAAAGGTTGTCAGGGTCATTGTAATTATAGTTATCTTTGTTGTAGAGAATGATCCTGCAGCCGTTTCTCCTCAATGCCCCTTGAACCTCGCCAGTTCCGTAGAAATCATCATGAGAAGGGGTGTCAAAGTAAACATACTTGCGTCCATTGGCTTTAGAAAATACAGGCTGAAGATCAGGGGATTTCTTCAAACGTTTAACATTATTAAACTCTTTGGAAACTGCAAAAGAAAAAGGTATTTCTTCTAAATCAGCATACTTTGCATAAAAGCGATTAACGCCTCTATCGAGTTTCTCGCTTATGCCGGGAAGGTCGGCGTTTTTGATTGCCCTTGAAACCTTTCCGCCCGGAGAATTGTTCATTTTAAACAGCGAATCCCAGTCTGAGGCAACTTTCAACTCATCAAATTCCCACTTGTTACCTTCGTTTCCAGCTCTTAACCTGAGCTGATTGAAGTCAAATTCAAACTCTCCTCTGGCAGTCTTCCATTCATTTTGATCGCTTAAATCTCTTCTAACAAGCGGATCAAGCCAGATTGTGAATTTATCCTTTGACCCCTCAACAAACTCTATCCGTGCGACAATAAGATGAACCTCACCGTCAACAAGTGTTGGGGCTTTGCCTATAATATTGCTGCTGCCGGGCGAGTAATATTTGAAATATTCCGACTCGAAATCGTTGCCGATACCAAACAATTCAGTATCATTGTTATAGAAACCTAATCCTGCAAAGCTGTTCTTTACATCCTCATTTAAGTTCTTCAGCAAAAAGCTTACGTAAATTGTTTTGCTGTTTTCTCTGTAAGGCTCAATATCAACATCCCATACGGCATCAACCTTATTGCCTTTGTGTTGAAGTCTGCTGCCGGTTTCTTTTATCCAGCTGTAATCCAGACTGCCGCTTAAAACGGAAAAATCATTTCTGCCGTTTATGACTGCCGATTTTGAGATTTCTGCTGAATCAAAGTTCTCTTCAAGAATAACATCTGAAAAACCAGCGCCTGCTAAAACAGTCAAAACAAAAAACAAACTTAATTTCATTCGAATCCTCTTAAATTTAACAGTTGTTTAAAATTCCTATTTTTTCGCCCTGCTCGTAGTTCAGGGCGGAAGAATAGAAAATATGCATTCCCGGCCCAAGTGAGCCGGGAATGCTGAATAATTTTATTCGGTTGGATAAACGTTGTTATCAATGAGCCAATGAGATGCAAATTCTTCAAAATCAGAAAGGCTTACTTTGCAGTCGCCGTCGAAATCCATCTGCGGATCGGACTGGCAGACCGGCTCACCAGTCATATCAGCCATCATCTGGGCTATATCGCTTTGAGCTATTGGATAATTGTATATTGATACTTCATCGAGAATGCTTCCCATAAAGCTGAACTCCTGAGGTACAACAACACCCTCATCGAGTTCGAATCTTGCGCCCATGCTCACAGGAGAGTCTGTATCAGCTATAACTCCGCCCGGAAGCGTATCTTCTGAAGCGAGAGTTCCGTCGATATACAGCTTCTTAATGCCGTCGTCGAAGGTGGCTGCTACCCAGTGCCATTGGCCGTCAAAGATATTTCTCTCTGAAGGCGTGCCATCTTCTTCGCCGCCTGTGCCTCGCGTAGTAAAGCAGATCTTGCTGCCCTGATCGGCAGTGTTATACTTCCTCACCTGCCAGCCTTCGCTGCTCTCGCCGTTCCTCGCTACAAACGGGTTCCAGTCTGAGGGGGTAGAAGATTTTGCCCAGAATGTTACTGTCATATTATAGTTGCACTGATCGAAGTAATCCACTTCCTCAATATCGGTATAAAGGGCATTATCCTGGCCGTTAAAATTGATTGCCTGCCCGCTCCAGCCCGGAGCAAAATTAGGATCGCCGAATAGATAACTGACCGGACTTCCTGCTACAGTACTCTGATAATCTCCGCCATCGAAAGGCCAGTAAGCTATCTTTTTCTTAATATATAGCGGGATAGGTTCGCTTGACACCTCTGTGCCGGAATCGTTGCCTACTTTGCAAACGTATTCAGTTTCATCGCTCGACTGTACATCCATTATTTCTAATACAGAAGATTTTTCTCCGCTGATTTCCTGCAACTCTCCTGCTGCATCAGCTTTATACCATTGATAAGTTTCCGGCGAAATTGAGCTGACTTCAACTTCCATTGATACTGTCTCGCCTATATCAGCAAGCACGTATTCAGTTTGGGATAGAATCTCCGGAATAGATTTCTTTGTCTGGAACTGCCAAGTGAACCCTGTAGTTGTCTCTGAACCTCGAACAGCATCAACGCGCCATTTGTATATTCTGTCCATATCGAGTGATTCTGCCGGGGTGTAAGAATAGGCACCGGATGTTTCATCCCAGCCGCCGGCGGGTTTTGCGATAGTATCAACCAAAAACAAGTTAGGGTCACCTTCCACAGTGTTCATATAAATCTCGTACTCGTCCACAGTCTGGTCAACATCGCTGAGCCCGGGAGAGGAAAGGGCAAAATCCCAAGTCAGATCAGTATTTACAAGCACACCAGTTTCTCCGTTAAAAGGCGCAGGATTATTGGCTCTTGTAAGCTTTTGCTCAAATGTGAATGTTTCCTCGAACGTTGTGGCAACTACCACATCATCCCACTCTGCTGTTTCCATGCACGCAATCCTAATGCCTGTGATCCAATCGCCTTCACGGGCGGAGGCGTCCATAAAAGCGTCGGCAGTGTTGTCTGAAGCGCTGTTGTAGTAGTCCTCAGCATCCGGATTAACCCAAACGCCAACATTTTCCGTCTCCATATCCCATACGCCGACGATTCTGACAGGAACATTGAGCTCAACTTCGACGTTTGAAAAGGCATTGCCGCCGCCATCACCTTCGACGCTAACACCCCAGTATTTTACGCCAGTTTCCTGGTAAGGCAGACCGTATTTAACCTTCTCTCCGCCGGTGTCGGCCATAAAGCTGATTCCGCCCCAGTCGCTGTAGTCGGTAAGGGTGATAGTTGCGCCGGTGTAGATGATTCCGCCGGCTTGCTGAGCACCTGCCCAGATATCCCCGCTGGACCAGTCTCTATAGGCTCCGCCGCCGCTGCCGCCGTAAGCGGGACTGCTGTAAACTCCACCGTTTACTACAGCATTTGTCAGCGTACCCCAATCGGTTTTCCAAGTTGATTTTGTGCCAGTCTGGGTTCTGTCCCAGCCGATACCGCCGTTCTGCCCTACCAGATCAGAGCCGTCCGGATAATCGAAGCTCTCATACCCAACCAGCTCAGCGAATGAAACGCTGACTAACAGGATCAGAATAAGTGAAACAAATTTTTTCATTTTAAATCTCCGTCTGCCATGACAACAACCTTGCTTTACCCTGCATGGCATCAGGGGAAAAGCAAAATATTAAGTTAATTAGTGTTTAGTTTTAGGTAATCTAAATTTATATGCCCGAAATCATCAGGGGCATAGTACACACAAATCTGGTTAATTCCTTTCTGGAGCTCTGCTGAAACAGAGCTGACAGCCCAACTGTCCCAATCAGAAAGCAGGGGAAAATTAACTTTGCAGGCAATTTCACCATTAACAATGACACTGCGTATTGAGGCTTCATTAGCGGATGCATAATTGAAATCGATTTCGTAATTTCCATCCTCTTCGGCCATCACGTAAAACGAAACGCTCTGGTGAACTCCTGTGAACTGATCTACAAAACCATATCCGGAGTATCCCGGGTGATCGTTATCTACAGCCGTGTTAAACTTAATTGCATCTTCAGCCTCATAAAGCTGGCCGTGCGGGGGAGTGAAATCCCTCTCAACTAAAATCATATCCCAAAATTTCAGCTCTTTTACATTGAATGATATATAATCGCTCGTACTGTCTTGGCCTTCTGTGAAATTTAAAGGATAAAAGCTCCCGCCGTTTCTGTCTGGAGAGCCGCAAAATACCTTATTAACCTCAGTATCCTTGCCGAGCCTTAGTTTAACCGTAAAATCGATGAGGGTATTAGGCTGTTCTGCTTGATTCCGCCATAAATTGTCATTACCAAGAAGATTGACTAGATGGAAGATTTCGTAATCTTCATTTGCCCTGTTAATAAACCATACCGTATCAGCGGAAGCATCGCCGGAGAGGTTTACTCCAGGAATATCTATCCATTGAAGGCCGCCGTCGCCCAATCTCAGCTCCGGCGAAAAAAGCAGCTTTTCATTTGCCGTGATAAAGCTGTAGTAATCTTTCAGTTTTTCTTTAAGTGAATCTGTCATAAGCTTTTCTCTGGAAGGGAAAAACTCATTGGCCAGCATAAAATCGCCGTCGCCGAGTTCTAAATGGAAAGCCCCGCAAGCAAAAAATGCGGCATCTGCAAGCAGAACCGAATCTTCATCAAAATAACCTCCAGTATCCTCTTCTTTGTTCATATAAGCCGGCAGAACAACTGCCTTATCGCCTGACTGCCTCTTCGAATATCGGATAAAATTTCTTACCCCGCGGTAGGTATCATTAGACCAAAGTTCGCTGTAAATCACATCAGCGGTGCTCTGCTCGACTATCTGAGGCACTGCCCAATTGCCGACAGCTCCGTCAACAATATTGAATATAACAACATCCCTTCCCTGCATTTCGGGATCTTCTGATTCAAGCCAGTTAAGATGCATCTTGCTTCGATTTACGATGGACCTAAGGCCTTCTGCAAGATTCACTTTTGCTCCCCAATAGTCGTAATAGCTGCCGCTGCCAATATTTCCAAGCTGATCGATATGAAGTCCGTCCCACTGAAAAGTCTGTAAAGCATCAGTAAACTCACCGCAGAGATGATTTTGCCAGTCAAGATTAAAGGGATTGAACACCCATATTTTTGTGCCGGCATCGTGGTAATACTGATTTTGATTGGACTGGTCTGAATAAAGCCCCCATCCCGGACTAACCCCGCTTATCTGCTGATAATCATCCAGTGCGCAGTATGCCTGGAAATACGGCATCGCTGCCATATTTCTTTCGTGCGCCTCTGAGATGGAATGCGTTAAAACTGAATAGGATATTGAAGCTCCCCGCCAGTCCTGCCAAGGCTCTTTGATATCTCCATCCGAATCACGCTCAATAACATTCTCATGCCGCCACATCCAATCGTAATACTGCAGTGAGTTTATGTGATAATCCCTTGAGAGCGAATTCATAATTTCAACATTACGAGAGGCTCCCTGCCCTTCGTAAAATTCTGTAACGTATCCATATCTTGGATATCTTTTCCAGTCGCTCGATACGTCTATTGCTGAGGTTTCGGTGTCTCCATTGCTCAAAAGAGCCTGAATCTGATACCCCTGAAAGTCTTCAGAGGGCAGATGAACGGTGAAATCTTTTTCTGTATTACCCTGTGAAGGGATATTAACCAATAATGAGGCTGAATAAACAGGATTAGTATTTTTTGTGATCCTAATTCTTAAATTGCCTTTGAATTGCTCATCGGATGGATTGCTTATTTCCGCCGTTACAGTGCAGATCTCATTTGGGTTGTGCCTTGAGGCATCTGTATAAACATCTTCAATAAAAGCTTCAGACTGATTTTGGCCGGCAAGCCAGTGAAAAGCCAGATCTGATAAATCATGGTCTCTGTATATATCAGGCTGCTTATTTGATACAGCAGCGAAATCGGCCATATTTACTATGCCGTCAAGGTTGAAATCTGTTCTCAGCCCCGCCAAAGCAAAAGAACTGAGAAAGCCGAAAAGCAATATGTATTTAATAAAAGATGTCATTGTAACCCTTGCCTATCAGCATTTATTGTTAAAACAGGATTGCCCCAGAAGCTCCAGTCGAAGCCCCAGCTGTCGCCTGCTTCTGTAACTGAAAGAGTTAAGAATCTGTTTGCTCCGGTTAGCTTTATATCCACATCTTCCATAGGAGAATCGCTTGACAACAACTTTTCAAATTCTACCTCTCCATCAACAATTACCTGCATAAAAGCTCTTGCGTTAGATTCAGAGTATTTTTCTACTGTATCAGATATGCCGGCCTCAGCGGCGAAGGAACTAATTTTCAGGTTGGAAAGTTTCTCACGAATTGCGTTAAGGTCGAAAGTCATTCCTGTATTTGGATGCATGGTAATCGCAGGATTATCCCTTGTACCGTATTTCCTTCCGCCCTTTTGCAGTCTATGCCTTGGCACATCCAAACCATTATGGAACGCACCGTTGAAGATATATCCCCAGTAGGAACCGCTAGTTTGGGGGATGTTCTTGCTTAAAAGTCCTGTGGATGCAATCTGTACGCCCTGGCCTGCGTTGTCGGCGCAGAACACGCCGTCGATAAACTCATTCGAGGAAACTGAAACATAGGCTTGACGTCCGATTCGTTCTCCATAGTAAGAAAGTTTGCTAAGAACATCTCCGTCTGATATTTCAATGCCGGTTTCTGCGGTTCCAGTGCCGAAGCCGTTTCCACCTCCGACAATATCAGCGAGAGAGAGTTCCCCTCCGTGCCAAAGAAGCCCGGAGCCTGAATCAATTTCTCTGGTGAAGCCGGAAGGCTCGAAATCGGCCTCGCTTATCACTCCGCTCAAACGCTCAACTTCACCTGCTTGGCCTACAGAAAGAAGAAATTTGCTAATTTTATCGTTTACAGAATTCAGAACAGTTTTTCCTTCATACACTTGAACTTTGGAATCACCGTATTTGTTCACCTCAACACCGAACTCAGTACCTAAATCTACGATGTCAGATGAAGGCGTTTGAACAGTAAACCCTTGGGCTCTTTCAGGCACATAAGAGCAGGCTTTCCCGTAATCAAGCCTTAGAACCCCCTCAGAAATGCACCTGAATATCGCTGGAGACTCTATTACAACCTGAGATCCACTCTCAAACAAAAGTTCGATATGTCCTTGTTCAAGCTTGAAGTAATCATCTTTATCATAAAAAGAACCATCCTCGGAAGGCTTACGATAATCATCCGACCATACAGCCTTGTATGAATCATTGATGTATGCGGTTGGAGTTTTGGTGAAGAAGTTTTCCAGCTTCACTGCGGAGAGCAGAAATACAAGCGCGGCTGCTGAAGCAACTGCAATAAAAAGCGTTGGCTTGCTTACTTTTCTCTCAGCGGGTTCTGCGGGTAATTCATAAACTGCCGGCCTGTTTTCTGTTCTTCTCGGCTCGTTTTTGTGCGGTACAACAGGGGCATTCTTTATCTCCTCCTGCAGTTCTAAAACGGCATCATCATCTAAAGCTGCCGGCATAAACTCGTTTATTATTTCTTCATCATCGTATTCCCGAACCCTTGATTCTATACATACATAATCACTTACGAGCTGCCAGTAATAATCCAGGGCCGCCGGATTCTTTTCAGTAAGCTCCTTGAGGTACTCTTCGAATTCTCTCTGCTTTGCTTCGTCGTTCTCGCCGTCAAGCATTCGAAGTATGTATTCTGTAAGTTTAAGTTCGTTAGTGTTCATTTTTTTTATCTGGATTCCTGCTTAATCAGTTCTCTTTTTATGCAGCTTCTCAGAAGGGCAACAATTCTCGCAATAGACTTATAAATCCCGTTTCCTGAGCGGCCAGTAATTTCTGAAATTTTCTTTACACTGAATTCCTTCTTGAATCTCATAAGCAAAAGTTTCCTGTCGGAGGTATTCAGTTTCTTGATGCAATTTCGGAGCAATTCAATCCGCTCTGCCTGATCATCGTCGCTATTTTGAGCGAGCTGGGTTAAAGACTCGTAGAACGCTTCCCCGAATACTGGGGATTTTTTCCTGCTTCGAAGATGCTCTTTCACCTTGTTCTTGGCAACTCCCAGGGCCCAGCCTGCAAAATCGTATGAAGGGTCGTATTTATCAAAGCTCTCCCAGAGTATAAGGCTCACCTCCTGCATCAGCTCGTCTGCGTCATTGCGGTTATGCACGGATGCAAGCAGATAAGTATACAGTCTCATCTGTACTCTGGAATAATGCTTTATAAATTCCGAATTTTCTTTTTTTATTTTCATATAAAATCCGCTCGAATTCTTCACCTATACTTGCATTTACAATTCAAAATTGTAACACAAAAATTCAAAATTAAAGAAACATCTATAAAAATTCAAAAATGGAGTTTCTTTGTTATTCGAATGGATTAAAAAAGGCGAAACTGTGAAGCTTCGCCTTTTGTTCTCTGATATAATCCAGTTCTAACTTTTTCTTCTTCTTCTAAGGGCAATTGAACCGATTCCGAGAAGCCCAAGAGTGAAAGGTTCAGGAACTGCAACTGACATTCCGTCATAAGCAGTAGGTTGAGCTCCTGAAGAAAACCCCCATGCTGCTTCTATATAGTAATGGCTTTCTTTTGCCATCCAAGCCCAAGCCATTATATCTCCACTAGGTGAGCCAATATCTTGAAGAGGTATAGCAAACTCATCGCCATCATTTCCGGAATCACCATATGAAACTCCTATTGAAGAGTCTTCTGGTTCAACCCAGTTATCAGCATCGCCTGTCCATTCTGAACCGTTCCATGTTGAATAGGTGAACCAATTACCACCTCCTGAAAATGCGTAAATTATATCGGGAAGATTATCACCACCAAAACTGATACTCATTCCATCAGTTTCCCCATTAGCAAGAGTTACGTTTGAAGAACCTCCACTGTCTGTTATGCCATCAACATCAAATGCAAGGAAAAACGAATCGTCTGGACTGTAAGAGGTGTCATCATAGTTAGTTCCGGTATCCCCAAGAATGCGGCCCGTACTGCTTCTGTCAACAGCGATGTAAAGGTTTTGAGAATCGTAGGTTGTTCTCAGGGAATAAGATCCTCCATCAGGACCTGATTTAGTTCCTTGGTCTGTGTAGTCGATGCCTGCCCAGTCGGATAAATCCGAATCTATGGTTATATAATCACCAAAAGAACATAAAGACAGGGAGAGTACAATGCCCAACATTAAACTAATAAGCCTCTTCATAATAACATCCTTTCAAAATAACACTTGAAGTAAGTGCTCAAAATTATGCAGCTAAAAATCAAACATCATAATTAACTTCTATCATCTATATTTGAAAATTCAATAAAAATTTGTAAGCGAAAATTTTATTTTTTTCGTAATTTAGTGAAAAATGGCTAATATTCTTTTAGGGATGCAAATTTGAAGGTATGAATATTTTTTTTCAAAAAACGCAGCAAAGTTACATTTCAGTAATTCTTCGTGCAGATTTATTGGCCTTTTTTATAATTTCCGCCTCGCCTGGAATTATCCCGCCCTGCATAAGGATATTCCCATTGCATATAACGGTATCTATGCAGGATGAATCGCAGCTGTAAACCACATCAGAGACAATATCGTACCCTGGAGTCATAAACGGGCTTTTTGTATCAACCAATATGCAGTCTGCCGGCCTGCCCTTTTCAATTTTTCCTCCGTTGAAGCCGTATGCGGATGCGCCGTTTATTGTGGCGAAATTGAACACAACTTCAGAGCTGAAAATCTGAGTGCATTCGAAGCTGTGTTTTGCCAGAAGCGAGGCAAATTTCATCTCTTCTATCATGCTCAAATTGTTGTTTGAAGAGCAGCCGTCAGTTCCGAGGCATATTGAGTCGAGATAGTCAGTAAATAAGCCCGCCCTGAATGCCCCGCTCGATAACTTCATATTAGATACTGGCACATGGGCTATCTTCGCACCCCTCTTTTTAACCAGCTCAGCATCATCTTCTGTCATGTGAACAGAATGTACAGTTACTGTTTTTTCTGTCAAAAGGCCTAAAGAATCCAGATACTGAAACGGAGTGAGTCCGGTCTGAGCAAGGCAGTCCTTTACTTCCTTTTCCGTCTCAGCCACGTGAATCTGTATCGGATACTGCAGACGCTCGGCCATCTCGCTTACCTTCCTAAGTGTGCTTTCCTTTGCCCCGTAAACAGAATGAGGCATAATGGCTGGAATCAACAGATCGCTGAAACCGCTGAGCGAATCGTAAAACTTTTCCGCCTCCTCAAACTGCGGGTCTGTAAGTGAATCGTCAAAGGCATCAAGAAAGATCGGTCCTGCGCAGCATCTGAGCCCCATTTCCGTAATCGTTCTTGCCACTTCCGGAAAATGCCAGTACATATCTGCCGCAAACACAGTTCCAGTTTTTATCATCTCAAGGCAGGCAAGACGCGTGCCTGCGATAATATCCTCGAGATTGAATTTTGCCTCCATAGGCCAGATATAGTTCTGCAGCCAGTCGAAGAGCTCGCGGTCGTCTGCATAGCCCCGCAAAAGGGTCATTGGTGAATGGGTGTGGGCGTTATAGAACGCCGGCAGAACGGCAAGGTTTGTGCAGTCCAGCACAGAATCGGCCTTGGCGGAGTCTGCAGCGGAAAGTGATTCGAATACACCGTTCCTAACCAGAATATTGGTGCTGGATTTGTCTAATATTACATTTTTCAGCAGCAGATTTGACACATTTACACCGCATAATTTTTAGTATTTAAGAAATTCTCAACTTCTTCAGATATGCAGCTGCCTGCAAGAGTTTGCTTTATAATCATCCTCTCTATTTCTTCCGGCGGGGACATAAGCCCCGATTCAAGCTCGTTTCTCATCAGAACGAAAGCTCCATAATTGTGCAGAGCAAGTGTAGCGTCGATGTATCTGAGTCTCGTGGGCTCTCCGAGTATGAAATTCAGCGGTTTCTTCTCGTTTAGAACTCTGTAAGCGGGGATATCCGGGCCGTATTCATCTTCAGCACCCATATTTACCAAATATGCAGAGCTCTTGTTGAAAATTTCTGCATTGTAGCTTTTGCTTATAACATCTTTAATCCCCGTTACTGTAACAATGCAATCCGCATTTTTAATGGCTTGGTGTACAGATTCTTTGTCTTTGAAGTCTATTACTGGATATCCAAATTGATGCCTGCGGGACCCGTCTTCCACAAGCCTTACTTCAGCTCCTTCGTCCGTGAGCCTTTTGCATATCCCCGCTCCTACCTTTCCGCACCCGAAAACAACGTAAGTTTTCCCGGAAACGGGAAGCTGCTTTTCTGCAAGGCTTCGCATAAGCCCGTCTGCTGTTCCAAGATAATCTTCAAAATATTTTATAATGCTTCTGTCAACGCAGAAACACGGTTTAGAGCTGCTGGAATAATAATACTCCCCCGATTTGGTCAGCTCTGCAAATCCAAGGCCGGCACCCAGATGATGATAAGCACCGGCGCAATCGAGAATAATGTCAAAATCCTGTTTTAAATCCGTTCCGTGCCGCACTTCAAGGCCGATATCTTCAAGCATACCTGCCACCTGCGGGTTGTAGGGGCAGTTTTGATGTAGTCCGATTGTTACCTCAGCACCTGCGGCTAAAAGTGACGCAATTTTTGGGCAGGTGTTTCTGAATACCGGGCTGCCTTCCAAAATTTGAAGGCCTTTGAGCGGCTGGGAGGTCTTCCAGTTTTCATACTGGGAAAGAAGGCATACGAACTCATCGCTTCTGTATGAGGATTCTAACTGTTTTATGAGTATATCCGAGATGCTGGACATTAGTTCTCCGTCTTAAAATAGAATTAAAGCTGAAACAACAATTCTATGGTTTTAAGACATTTTTTCAAGCAGTTAAATCGAAAAAGTAATCCGGCAGTTTATTTTGCAGAAACAGGCTGCTTTCTCTGCCTGAAATACAAAAAGCCGAGCCCGAGAGTTAATAATGAAGCAGGTTCGGGGATGGTTATTATATCATTTATCTGCCCGCTGTATTGAGAGAGGTCTGAATAATAGCTTGTGTTTCCGTAAACACGTGTCCTATCAGGTTGTCCGCTGTAAGAGCCAATTGCATGGGCAATTCCAGCAAGTTCCCACTCCCCGTTATTTTTAACGAAAAGACCGGACCCAGAATCGTGTTCTACAGTTATTCCGTAGTCCGCATCATCATTAAAAATTGTGGAAAACCCTTCAATGTTATCGAAATCATCATCGGATTGATAGACTTCCTCAAATGCCCACCTTTTGTCTCTGTTAGTTTGCAAGTAGTATCCATTTGCATGGGCGTCTGCCCCGGGGAAAGGAGATGTTTCCCATATGTAAGGATCTTCACCCGTATCAACATACCAAGTAGTTTCTGTTGAGGAGGTCTGGCCGTCGCCTGTTCCGATATGAGTTGCCTGCGAACCTTCAGAAGGAGCGCTGGAGGCAATGGGTGTTGGAGTGAGTTCGGTTAAATTGCCTGCGGAAGTATCCACTCTGAACATATAGAGGTCTATCTTCGAAGTTTTTTCAAGATTATCAAGCTGAACACCGTATTCCTCGCCGGCCATTTTGTTGTATGTAGCATCGCCATCAACAGTAAAGTATGTCTTGCTGCTTACGTGGTTGGCAGTAATCACCCAGCCGTTTCCCAGATAAACGCCTGAACCGTTCGTTCCTACGCTCCCCGAACGAGCCCAGCCGGGATCATCGGTTGGGGCAGTTAAATGGCCTGAATCGCCGCCTGATATCACAATCCCGAACGAAACATCCGCAAATAAAAGCAATGCAGCTGCTAAAAATGTTAATCGCTTCATAATTATATCCCAAAATTAAAGCCTTGAGCTTTAATATACAAAAGACAGGCTGCGGTTTCAAGTAATATTTCTATATCGAGGACAAAAAAA
Source organism: Sedimentisphaera salicampi (assembly GCF_002117005.1). Taxonomy (NCBI): domain Bacteria; kingdom Pseudomonadati; phylum Planctomycetota; class Phycisphaerae; order Sedimentisphaerales; family Sedimentisphaeraceae; genus Sedimentisphaera; species Sedimentisphaera salicampi. Next base: position 422,197 of record NZ_CP021023.1, on the reverse strand, counting down.
CCTTCCGGCCGAAACCGGAAGGTGGAAAAACAATCATTCCTCGAAATATGACAGATCCCATTCGGTCTGCCATTCAACGACAATCTCATTGTCCTTTATTTTAGCAGGAAGCCACATATATCTGCTGTCTATCTGATTTGACGGCCTCCACACGTCGAACATTGCGATAAAAGCATTGCGTTTCCCTTCAACAGGCAGGATGTAGGTGCTTTGTCCGCCGAAGGTTTTGATCGAGCCGATATCGTTATGCGGATTTTTGCCCTTGCACGGATTGCCGAGAGCCTTCCATTCGCCCATAATATTGCTTGCTCTAAATGAGCGTGCTGTGTTTGGAGCCCAGCCTGAACATCCCGAGGCAATAAGGTAGTAGCTTCCTTCATACTTGCATAATGCGGGGGCCTCGTTGTATCCGCCCGGCCGAGCTCTGGTGTATCTGCCTGTAAAATCCTGATAGTCATCGGTGAGCTCGGAGATGTGAAGGGTTGAATTATCTTCTGATGAATGTATATGATAGGCCTTGCCGTTATCGTCAACGAAAACCGTCATATCTCGGGACATCTGCCCTTCTTTGAAATCTCTTCTCAATACAATTCCCTTTTCAAGCAGAGTGAGCCAGTAGTCCCAGTCTGATTCCTCTTTAAGCTTATTGAACTTCTTCTCACTGATGGGTTTCTGCCATTTTTTGGGGAAATGAATCGGCCATTGCCCCGCATTCGGGCGGAAAGACCTGATATATTCAAATTCGCCTGTCGGATTATCGGAAACTGCCAGCCCCGTTCTTGCTGCGCTGTAGCCTTGGCCTTTCAGCTCCAGATGGAACCACATCACAAAATTATCATTCATTTCGTTGTATATTACCTTTGGTCTTTCGATGATGCATCCCTTCTCGATATCGTGGCCTTCTTTTTCTACCACTTTAAGAGCAATCCCCTCATCCTTCCAGTTGTAAAGATCTTCGGAGCTGTAGCAGTGCACGCCCACATGAGCCTTGTTGCCCGCCCTGCCGGCAATCTTATGCTCACCATAGAGATAATATTTGCCGTCGTGGTGCATCACACCTGCGCCGTGAGCGTTCAGGTGAACGCCATTGTTGTCCGGTTTTTTTACATACGGTTTGAAGCTGTCTGCTGCATTCAGAGAGAAAACGAAACCGGCCAGAACAGCCATAGCGGTAATCTGAAAATTCATAAGAACCCTTTCAAAAAGCTAAAATTTATTCTTTCGAAGCCTTAAGTATTTCCGCTGCAAAACCGGAAATCCCCTCAGGCCCTTGAATATCCCTTCTTGCAAGTGTATCGAGACTTCTTGCTGTTACTATATTCCCAGATCTAACTACAGCGGATTCTGCCAAGAAACGCCCGCCGTATTTTTTCACAGAACCACGAACACCGATGCTTCCAGTGGCCTGTATGCCTCCTGAAAGCACACCCGACCTTGCCAAGACACCCACAGCATAACCATACGCTGCGACTGTTTTGTTAAGCTGGTCTGCCTCGTACATTATATCCATCACAAGCTCATCATTACGGTAAACCCTGGATGTAATGCTTCCATCAAGAAATACGAGCGTATCGTAATCTCTTGCAGACAGATTATTGATAAAAATATCAGGACTCATCTTTATACCATCTGAATTTCTGAATTCATCGTCCGGTGCGGCAATAAAACAGCGGGCATCAGAGATTTGAAAAATGTTCTTGAGCCCGTTTATAACCCTTCTGTCTGCCCCTCTTTCAGGAACAACAATAGCAATTTTCAAACGCTCTTTCTTTTTCGGATCCTGCTTTTCGCCCCCATCCTTATCTTCGGCAGGTTTCTCTTTTTTGAGGGTTTCGGGGCTGATTTTGAAATTAGAATTTTTCAGCTTTCCAAGAGATATCATCATAACGGGTTCAAAGCCTGAAGGCATCTTCAGAAGCGAACGTATTTTGAGCTGATTTAAATCCGGTTCGGTTTTTATTCCAAGTCCAATGGAATTTGCCGCAAGCTCCATATTCTGAGCAATTCTGCCCGCCTCAATAAAGAGAAATTTCCTTCCCTCACGTGGCCTTTTGATGCCGGCAAGCTTTGGGGAGCCAGCAATTACAAAGTTAGCAGAAGAGATATAGCCGTCCTTGTCTCTGTGTTTGGTAGCGCTGAAGAGACGGCGTTTAATGTTATCATCCACGATCTTGCCAAGGGAATCCTTTTTGGGGATATAAACGAACGCCCCGTCTCTGTTTACCAGATAAACAAGCACAGGATAAGCATTATCGTAAGACTCTACTGTCCTTCGGCTGTCCTCGCTGTAACCGTAGCTGAGCTTGAGGATATGCGAAAGCTGGTCTATGGTAAATTCCTGCCTTGTGAACACTACTTCCCCGCCGCGTTTTTTCAGGATTTCTTCAAGCGCAATATCGGGGGTAGAAATTGTGCTTAAATCAATAGTATCCAGCACACGCCCTCCTCGGTAGAAATCTGAATCTACTTTCCGCACTTCTTCAAATGCTGAAACTGTTGAAACTATAAGGAGAATTAACGAAAATCTTTTGAGAATCATATATCACCTCTGTAAAAGCGTTTTGATATTATACAGAGAATACGAAATTTATTAAGAAAAGTTGTGCACCAGCGGCCTATGTTTGATTTTTGATTTATAAAAAAAGGCGTACAGATTTGTACGCCCTTTAATACCAAAAATAGTTTTCAATCAGTTAAGCCAGTTAGATGCAAAATCCTTCAGCTCTGAAATTGTTATAGATTGGTCTTTCCAAATTGCTGCAAACTTAACAAAGTCAGCGATATCGACTTTCGAATCATTGTTAAAATCACCGTTTGCCGGAAGTACTGCCATCTTTACAGGAAGCAGAGCATCGTATTCAAGAGCAGCTGAGGATAATACAATATCCGCTTCATAGATTCCTGCTGGAAGACCTGCTGGGTTCAAGGACACATCCAACGTTTGGTCAATCTCGTTTTTATTCAGCTCAAAACTTGCAGGGGTTGCTGAAAGCCAGCCGTTTCCATCAGAGTATTCTACAGAAATCTGACAGGACAAACTTCCTTCTCCCTGCATTACTGCCTTAGGCTTGAATACTGGTACCTCGCCTTGGCTTAAAGATTTTGTGATGCTGGAGGGATTGAAGCTAACAGAGACCTGCCACATAAACTGCGGGTAGCCTCCGTCAATTCTCCAAGTTTGTGCAAAATCCCAGTTGGCGTAAGTATTCTGATTTTTCATCTCAGCAGTAGTTTTTGCCTGCCCCCCATCGCTTTCTTCGCCAGTAAGACCGGATGCGTCTTTATCGAAGTAAGAGCCGGATACCGAAGAGTCATTTTTACCAGTAAACCCGCCTTCATAAAGAACATCTGTTACAAAATTAGGGTCATTAACGTAAGGACTGGAGTTTGAATCAGCTAAAAGCCCTCCATCCACCTGACCAACAGAATAGCATCTGGATATGCTGCCTGAATTCAAACCGGCAAAACCGCCTGCAAAACTGTATGATAAAACAGATGGCTGGTCCTCAACTGATTCAATAAAATATGATATTGAAAACCCGCCCGCATTCACAACGGACTTAACATTGCCCCGTGCAAAGCAGTTTTCGATAACATTGTTATTAATACCTGCAAATCCGCCGACATATGTGTCTGCTTTGAGCGTAAGATTGTTAAGCCCATATGAAAGGCTGCTGACTGCTGAAACATCGGAATAAGCAGCGCAAGTTTTGAATTCTGCATAATTTATTCCGCACATTCCGCCTGCCCAGCCTGAAGCCTCAACGCTGCCGTAAACCACACAGTCGATTATTGTGCTCTCAGAAGCGGTCCCGCAAAAACCGCCTGCATAGCTTCCGCCTGTAATCTCAGCGCTGGCAAAGCAGTCTGAAACCGATGAGTATGCGTTAATTCCGCCTACAGCCCCTCCTGTATATTCTTGTCCCGTTACTTGACCATCAAAGGTTGACTGAGTTAATTCGCCGCCTTCCAGATAGCCGCAAATACCGCCTGTTGTGTTCTCGCCGATAATCTGGCCGTCTGCGCCGCAGAAATTTATTATACCTGAATTATATCCTGCGATCCCGCCAACGCCGTTTTTCCCAGTAATCTGGGCATTGCTGACTGTACACTCGTTGATAACTCCGTTGTTTCTGCCTGCAATACCGCCTGTTGCAGCATTGGAAGAGGAGGCAATTACCGGAGAGTGAACAGTAAGGCTGTAAATCTTGCCTTCGCTTCCAACAACCCTGAAAATGCCGCACGGTCTAGGGCCGTTTGAAGTTAGACTGAAATTTTTCAGCGAGCCGGCAGCGGTTGTGCCGGTATCGGGGTTTACATATTTCCCGACAAACTGCCCTTGAAAAGGGTACTCCTGTGAACCAATGGCATTCGGTTCAGCACCTTCAAAATCAAGCTGAGCTGTCAGCGCATAATGTTTGTCCATATGGAATGGATCGTTGTCTATCTTGTTAAAATCCTCTACAGTATTGATCAGGAACGGATCCGAAGATGTTCCGGAACCCTCCCACGGCCAATCTTCAGCCATAACAGCTGCGTTTAATAAAAGTGTAGTTAAGACAGACAGCTTTAAGAATAATTTCATAATAAGCCTTTCGATTCCAGTTAATCAGGGCATTCACCTCATAAAAGGGCTGATTTTACAGGCAACACCTGTTATTGCAAGCGAAAAGCTTCAACAAATCGAAAATCACTTCTAAGAATTAACCGCTTGACTTTTGTAAGGGTGCGGTTAGAATACCGCCCTTTTCACGGTGGATGTAGCTCAGTTGGTTAGAGCACCAGATTGTGGTTCTGGGGGTCGGGGGTTCGAATCTCCTCATCCACCCTAAACTTTCAAGCCGGCAAGCCGCCGGCTTTTTTTGTTTATACATTTGCCAAAACCCCGCAAAAAATTATCATTAGCTTCTGTCAGGAAAATGTAAAAAGCTAATATTTAATTATTTCTAAGCGGATTTAATATGCTCAGTTCAAAAGAGATTAGAAAAAGATTTATAAAATTTTTTGAAGATAAAGGCCATAAGTTTGTGCCGAGCTCGCCGGTTGTACCAGCAGACGACCCTAGCCTTCTATTTACGAATGCGGGAATGAATCAGTTTAAGGATATCTTTCTCGGCGTGAAAAAGAAAGACTGCCACAGCGCTGTAAACAGCCAGAAATGCATACGTGTAAGTGGCAAACACAACGACCTCGAAGAGGTTGGCGTGGATACATACCACCATACATTTTTCGAGATGCTCGGGAACTGGTCTTTCGATTCCTACTTCAAAGAAGAATCAATCAAATGGGCATGGGAGCTTCTAACTGAGGTTTACGGGATAGACGAAAGCAAACTCTATGCTACGGTATTCTCCGGAGACGAGTCAGACGGGAGCGAATACGACAAAGAAGCTGCTGAACTTTGGCCTAAGGTAACGGGAATCCCGGCAGAGAGAGTACTTTCGTTCGGCAAGAAAGACAATTTCTGGGAGATGGGTGAAACTGGCCCTTGCGGCCCATCAAGCGAAATACATATAGACCTTGGCGACGAGATGTGCGACATGAAGCATGTGCCCGGCCATGAATGCGGGGTAAATGCAGGCTGCGCAAGGTTTATTGAGCTTTGGAATCTCGTATTCATACAGTTTAACAGACAGTCTGACGGAACGCTAACTCCGCTGAAAGCCAAATATATAGATACAGGACTCGGGCTTGAACGACTTACTGCTGTTTTGCAGCGCAAGCCGAGCAATTATGACACAGACCTTTTCACGCCGCTGATCAAAGAAATCAGCGGTATGGCAAATACAGAATACACTCATTCTCTTACAGAAAAAACAGACATAGCGATGAGAGTGGTAGCAGATCATGTGCGGGCTCTTTCGTTTGCTATAACAGACGGGGCTGTTCCAAGCAACGACGGACGGGGCTATGTTTTGAGGCGGATCCTGAGAAGGGCATCAAGATTCGGCAGGGTTCTCGAGCTCAAAGAGCCGTTCATTTACAAGTTAGTTCCAACTCTGATTGAGCTTATGGGAGAAGCATTCCCCGAGATTAAACAGAGACAGGATTTTGTTGAAACTGTGATCGAATCGGAAGAGGAAAGCTTCAATCGTACTCTCGACCGCGGACTTGAAATATTTGAGGCAGCAGCAGGCAAATCTGAAAAATATATCAGCGGGGAAGATACCTTCAAACTATATGACACATACGGATTCCCGCTTGATTTAACCGAACTGCTTGCTCGCGAGAAAAACCTCGGAATAGACAGAGAAGGTTTTGATAAACTTATGGAAGAGCAGCGTCAGAGAGCACGCGCAGCAAAGAAAGAATCAGGGCTTATAGGAAAGCTTGAAGGCGAAGAACTGCCCAAAACTGATGACAGGGAAAAATATCTTACCGAAAACTGCAAAGCAAAAATCCTTGGATTTGCAGGCAGAGATGGCTATAAAAGCGAAGGTGAGCTTACGGAAACAGAAGAAAACACTGCTGTACTGCTGGATAAGACCTGCTGCTACGCAGAATCAGGCGGACAGATTGGAGACACCGGGGAGATAAGAGGCGATAATTTCGTTTTTGAGATTGAAAAAACAGAAAAAATCGGCCATACCGTTCTTCATCAGGGCAAAATCCTTGAAGGGAAAGCTAAGGTTGAGGATGAGGTGGAAGTTACTGTTTCAGGTGAAAGGAATTCTTCGAGAAAAAATCATACTGCCACGCATCTTTTGCAATGGGCATTGAAAAAGGTTATGGGAAATAGCATTACTCAGCAGGGTTCGCTGGTATGTCCGGATTATCTCAGGTTTGATTTTACCTGCTCGAAGGCGTTGTCCAAAGAACAGATCACAGAAGTGGAAGATCTGGTGAACGGGAAAATATTCGCCGATTCGCCTGTAACATGCGCCACAATGCCTATCGATGAGGCAAAGAAGCTCGGCGCTACTGCCCTTTTCGGCGAAAAATACGGTGATACCGTAAGGCTTATATCTATTGGGCGCACTGAAGATGAGGACTACGAAAACGCCTTCAGCAAGGAGCTGTGCGGAGGAACTCACGTTTCAAGAACATCTCAAATCGGCGGTTTTAAGATAATAAAGGAAGAGAGTGTTTCTGCAGGGGTAAGGCGGATTACCGCACTTACAGGCAGGGCTCTTATCGAATATTTCAGCGAAAGAGAAAAGGTGATAGAAGAGCTTTGCTTTAAGCTAAAAGTCCCGTTCCATCAGCTCAGCGAAAGAACAGATAAGCTCATTGCCGAAAACAAGAAGCTCAAAAAACAAATCAAAGATGCCGGCAAAGAAGGCGGCGGCAGCGCGCGAGAAGAGGCCGATAAGGCTATCGAAAACGCCAAAGATATTTCGGGCGCTAAAATTATAGCAGCGCACGTAAAATGCGCAGATAACAAACAGCTTCGGGAGTGCGCAGATTCAATCAAAAAGAGATGCGAGTCTTTAGCTGCCCTGCTGGTTACCAGCTCCGGCGGGAAGGTAATGATGGTGGCCGCTGTGTCAGAGGATCTTATCAAGAAGGGTATAAAAGCCGGCGATATCGTTAAACAGGCTGCTCCTGCTGTAGGCGGCGGCGGCGGCGGGCGCCCCGATATGGCTCAGGCCGGCGGGAAAGATGCTTCGGGGATACCGAAAGCCCTTAAGGCTGCCGAAGAGTATGCGGCATCAAAATTGGAATAGGCCGGCTTGATAAAATATCCCTCCGGATTCTATCGGCGGGCAAAGAAGCCAGATTGTTGGGAGATTAATGGAACGTTTTTTCACTGCCAGAGAGGCTAAAAACGGCAGTTTAATCGATTATGATGCCGCTGTAATAAAAAAGTGGTTTATAGAAACAATTGAGCCGATTGAGCAAAATGTTAATCCGGAAACGCGTACAGACATGGTATGTGTAAGCTCTATCGCAGTTTGTGTGAACTATGCAAATGCGGTACTTGATCTGATCCGTTCCGGCCATAATATGCCCGCCAAAGCGCTCTTGAGGGTTCTCTGCGAGACAGTTGCCAAGATTGCGTGGTGTCTTGTTTCTCCAAAAAACAAAAAGAAAGACCGCAAACAGGCAGTAGAGAGAAAATTTGACCAATGGGAGAAAGACGCCCTGTACAAAAAGCTTAGAATCCTGTATGAATTCCGCTCCATCGTAGGCTCGGAACAGAGCAGGGAGCTTGAAGATACGATAAGAAAAATCAAGCTTAAGGAACGCAAATTTCATGCCCCGCCAATGCCCAAAACAATTGAGATATTCAACAAGCTTTCTTCAAACTGGCGATCTGGCGTGTATCCACGCGGCTTTCTGCAGTTCAATGATGCAGTGCATATAGACATACATACCCTCCTCTCAAGGATATACTACGAAGAAGGCGGGATGAGCATAAGCCACGACAGCAACGAAGATTTAACAGATTTAAGCGGATACTGCCTGAGCTTTATGTTTCAGCTTTTTTATCTCGTTCGAACACATTTCGGGCTTGATACAGATGATCTGCTCAAGGAATTTCAAGCGAGGTCTGAGAGATTTGAAGATTCAAAACCGAGTGAAAACAGCGAAAAGAAGAACGGCGGATCAGATTCTGAACACTGACTCAGCATTTTGCGAAAGATTCTCGGACATCTGATTTTCCTCAACCCCCTTTACCTCAGCAAGCTTTCTGGCGATATGAACGATAAAAGACGGCTCATTAGTTTTATATTTTCGGAGCGGAGCCGGAGACATATAGGGGCAGTCGGTTTCAACCAGAAGCCGTTCAGGGGGAACAACGGCAGCGGCCTGACGAGTTTTCTCTGCATTCTTGAATGTAACTACACCTGTAAAAGACACAAACCAGCCCTGCCTTAGACAATACTCCGCCTGCTCAGGCCCTTCACCGAAACAGTGAATGACAACAGCTGGCAGTTTTTGTGAGTATTTTGAAAGGATTTCTGCTGTGTCATCAAATGCGTCTCTTGAATGAATTACGACAGGTATATTTTCTTCTGCCGCAATTTCGAGCTGACGGAGGAATGCTTCTTTCTGCTGGTCTCTGGATGAAAATTCGTAGTAGTAATCAAGGCCGATTTCGCCTAAAGCTGCCGCTTTGTCCTCCCGAAGGAGGAGTCTTATCTGTTCAATGCTTTGGTCATCCGCTGATTTTGCCTCGTGTGGATGGAAGCCGGCTGTAAAAAAAACATTCTCAAATTTTCTGGCTATCTCAAACGAATCATGGCTGTCCTTAAGCTCAGTTCCAACTGTGATAATCTTCTCTACTCCTGACTCGGCTGCCCTCTGGATAATCTCATCAAGCCTGCCCTGATACTGTTCAGAAGTTAGATGTGCGTGGTGGTCTATCAATCTCATAATAATCTGCTGTTGTAGTTAATCCGTTTTTCCTTCCTGCTGGATATGTTTCCAGAGCCTTTCTTTCAGCTCATTGATGCCTTTTTTCGTTGCAGCTGAAACCTGAACTATTTCGCAGCCGCTGAGTTTGCTGCTCAGCTCTCTGATTGGCTCATCAGACTGGAGCAGGTCTATTTTGTTCACCACTACAAGCTCCTTCTTTTCAGCAAGCATAGGGCTGTATTTCTCAAGCTCTTCGCGTATTTGTCTGTAGTTTTCTGCGGGGTCTGAGCCGTCTAACGGGCAGATATCTATCAAATGGACAATAGTTTTTGTTCTCTCGATATGGCGGAGGAATTCGTGCCCGAGGCCGGCGCCTTTATGCGCTCCTGAGATAAGCCCGGGGATATCCGCCATTACAAACCTTCGATAATCGCTGAGCTCTGCAATTCCTAAAACGGGATTGAGCGTTGTGAACGGGTAATTTGCTATCTTCGGCCTTGCCTTGCTGCATACAGAAACCAGCGTACTCTTGCCTGCATTGGGCAGCCCTACCATACCAACATCGGCTATCAGCTTAAGCTCGAGGCGAAGATTCCTTGCCTGCCCTTCCTCACCTGGCTCAGCAATACGGGGAGCCTGCCTGATGCTGCTGGTGAAGAATTTATTGCCTTTGCCGCCCTTTCCGCCTTTGCATATCGTTACCTTATTACCTGAAATGTTCAGGTCTTTCAGGAGTATATCGGTATCAGAATCGAAAATCAAAGTTCCCACTGGCACTTCTATCAAGAGCTCGCTTCCATCTGCTCCGGTTTTATTGCTTCCCTCACCCTGCATTCCGTCTTCGGCACGCCAATGATGTTTGCCTGCAAAGTCGGTAAGGGTATCAACATTTTCCGAGGCTTGAAAAATTACATCCCCGCCTTCTCCGCCGTTTCCTCCGTCGGGTCCACCCTTCGGGAGAAATTTCTCCCGCCTGAAACTTACGCAGCCGTCTCCGCCGTCTCCAGCCTTGATAAATATTTTTGCTTCATCTATAAACACGTTTAATATCCCGATTACTCAGCAAAGATAAACTTTTTGAGCTCATTAACCCTTTTAACGAAAACAAATTCCATATCTTTCTTTGCCTCTTCGGGAACTTCCGGCATATCCTTTTTGTTTCTGTAAGGCAGCACCACGGTTTTTATGCCCGCCATTTTAGCAGCCAGCACCTTCTCTTTCAGTCCGCCAATCGGCAGTACATTCCCCTGAAGGGAAATCTCGCCGGTCATGGCAAGGTCTGCTCTAATTTTCTTACCCAACACAAGAGAGAAAAGGGAGGCGAACATCCCGACACCTGCGCTCGGGCCATCTTTGGGAACCGCCCCGGCAGGCACGTGAATATGATAATCATAATCTTTGAATGTATCATTATCGATTTTATTCTTTGGTGCTACAGACTTGATATAGCTGTAGGCAGCCTTTGCGCTTTCTTCCATAACATCTCCGATCTGACCGGTTATGGTTAAGTCTCCTTTTCCCGGAACTGAGAGTGATTCGATGAAAAGTATCTCGCCTCCGTAAGGTGTCCAAGCAAGGCCAGTGGCAACTCCGGGTTTTCCAGTCCTGTTTCTTATCTCAGATTCATATTTAACAGGCCCGAGCACCTCGCCTACCTTCTTCTTGGTAACGGTGAGCTTCTTTGCCTCATCTCTCGCCACCTTCGTAGCTGCGGCTCTGCACATAGCCGCAATTTGCCTTTCCAGAGAGCGAACGCCCGCCTCAGAAGTGTAGCCTTCAATCAGCAGGTTTATTGCTTCATCCCTTATTGAAAACTGGCTTTGCTTGAGACCGTTTTCCTGCACCTGCCTTTTAACCAGATACTTCTTTGCAATGTTGAGCTTTTCCACCTGAGTGTAGCCCGGCAGTTCAATAGTTTCCATCCTGTCGTACAGGGGATCAGGAATTGGATCGGTATAGTTTGCCGTTCCGATAAACATAACGTTTGAAAGGTCGAACGGCTGGTCAAGATAATAATCGGTAAAAGTATTGTTCTGCTCTGGATCAAGCACCTCCAAGAGTGCAGACGCAGGATCTCCCCGGAAATCCTGCCCTATCTTATCAAGCTCATCAAGCATAAACACAGGATTGTTTGAGCCTGATTTGCGAATCTCCTGAAGTATTCTTCCGGGCATAGCTCCGATATAGGTTTTTCTGTGCCCTCTTATTTCCGCCTCATCTCTCATGCCGCCGAGGCTTATTCTAATGAATTTCCTGTTCAGTGCGTTTGCGATTGACTTACCGAGGCTAGTTTTACCAACGCCCGGAGGCCCTACCAAACATAGAATCGGGCTCTTGCCCTCGGGGTTGAGCTTGCGTACTGAGAGAAACTCAAGGATCCTCTTTTTGACCTTTTTTAGGCCGTAGTGATCACGTTCGAGAATCTGCTCGGCTCTTTCTATGTCAATAGCGTCTTCGGTTTGAATCTTCCAGGGCAGATCGCACGCCCATTCCACATAGTTTCTTATAACGCTGTATTCCGGCGAGGCCTGCGGAATGCTTTTGAGCCTTTCAACGTCTTTGAGGATCTCGCTTTCAACCTTCTCGGGCATACCGGTATTTTTCACCTTCTCAGAAAGCGAGTTCAAATCACCCTGCATCTTATCATCATGCCCAAGCTCAGACTGAATAGCCTTGAGCTGTTCCTGCAGAAAATATTCACGCTGGGTTTTGTCTATGGCCTGACGCACCTCACCGTGGATCTTATCGCTCAGCTCAAGAAGCTCAAGCTGATTTGCAAGGCTTACAGAGACCTTCTGTAGCCTCTTGTTGAAGCTCTCCTCTTCAAGAAATTCCTGCTTCTCTTTAGTAGATACGTTAAGTGTAGCGGCTACAAAATCGGCAAGTGAGCCCGGATCGTCAATATTCTCAATCACAAGAGAAGCCTCTTCCGGCGCATTAGGGCTGAGAGAGGCAACCTTGATGGCCATTTTCTTAACGTTCACCATCATAGCCTTGAGTTTCTTGGTAACCCGTCCTTTGGACTCAACCCTGCTTACTCTTGCCTTTATGAATGGATCGGTCTGGATAACTTCATCAATCCTGAATCGTGTTAGGCCATGAACTATAACTGTAGTAGCACCGCCGCCGGGAGAGCGAATCACCTTCAGAATTGAGACTGCGGTTCCAATATCGTAAATGTCTTTAGCCTTTGGGTTTTCCACCTCAGATTTTTTCTGCGTAATCAGGCCGATTATTTCTTCCTCAGAATCCAGCTCATCCAAGAGAGCAAGGCTGCGGTCTCTGCCAATTGCAAGAGGCACAACTGTACCGGGAAACGATACAGCATTCCTAACCGGCAGCAGCTTCATCTCCTCAGGCAGCTGCTGATCTTCAGGAGGCTCGGAATGTCTTCCGTTTTCCTCAGAAATTATTTCGTCTATCTCATCCATCTCTAAGAGATCAAAACTGTTTTTCTTCATTTTATCTATTTCCGCCAAACTGCGTGGGATTATCTTTAAAATTCGGGTTAGTTTCCTTTAATCTATTATATATACGAAAACTGACAGTTCAATCAGCATTGAGCCTAAATTCGCAAAAGCAGGCACAATTATTGATCTTCGTTTGATTTAGTTATAACAAATGAACCTATTGTTGCTTTCATAGAAGCAATGAGCATAACAAATACCTTCCTACCCCGCCAGTCTTGTTCAAGAGAAACGGAGCCAAGAAGCAGATGTGGAACGATGCAGAGAATGGCTGAAAAAGCAAAGAGCAATCGGTAACTCATTGATGTAGATTCTAACCCGGGAAATATATTTGTTAATCCGCTCAGAAAGAGGCCTCCCAAAAGCGAGCCCAGAGCTATCGAAAGAGAAAAAATCAAGTTCAGGATTGAAATTTGAGCCTGATTGTGCTGAGGGGTAACGTAGAACATATGTCTTGTCTGGGCAACTCCGTTTCCCGCCTGAAATATGCTCCAAGTGCAGAAAAGAATGAAGAACATAATCTTTGATATTATTCCCGTTGAAATAAAACACCAGAGGAGCAGCGTAATTATCATGCCAATATGAGAAAATGTAAAGACTGAACGGTTGCCGTATTTATCGCAGACAATCCCCCAGAATTTCAGGCTGATAATTGCCCCCAGAGGCACCATTGCAGTAGCGGCGATGATAGACCCGCTCAGCGCACCTTCGGTTTTCAGAAACTTAACAAAAAATGCAAAGGGCATATAGGCAGCGATGTTGTATATACAGATATAAATACACAAATCCCTTACCGGTTTATTTTTCAGCACTGAGATTACTGTTCTTAGAGGGCTTATATTTTTGTTTTCTTCGCTTAGCGGTTTTTCAGCGATCCCGCTCAGTGATATTATTTTACTAAGAAAAAACAGTTCGCCCACTGCGAAAACAGCAAAAAACCTCCACCATTCAGGCTCTTCCCCCAAGAAGAAAGAAATAAGAAAAGTGCCGATCATCAGTGCAATTTGCCATCTTCTTCGGAAGAGACCGAAAAATTTGCCCGCTGCCCTTCTGGGCACATTATCCTGAAGCATTGGGAACCATGACGCCCCGCCCAAACTCTCAAAAATTGAATGAAGAACAGCAGCAGAAAAAACGACATACAGCATGGTCGAATCGGGCATCAGCTTGTAATGATGGATCAAAGGGGCGAACACAATTGGCAGAGCCAAAATACTCGAGACCACCCCGGAACAGTAAAGAAGAGCCTTCCGTTTGCCTAAGCGGTACATAACATATATACCCATAACGAAAAAGGGGCTTCCAAGCCATATAGAAGAGTTGATCAAGCCGATGTAGAAATCAGTTGCACCCGCATCAATCACAAAAAGCTGCAGGGGCTGAGAAAGAAGGCAGTAGCTGCCTATTACTTTGCCGATAACTGATGCCGAAGCGGATCTTATCGAGTGTTTTCGGTATGCAGATTGTATTCTTCCGGATTTAGTAAGCACCAGCCGTCCAAGCCCTGTAATTCCCGTTCAATTATCCGCCTATCCCTGCCACAGTAACCATGCCAGTATAATCAGCAGCATCATCCGCGGCAAAGCCCTTTTTACGGGCAACAAATGTTACAGTTGTCTCCGCCTTAACCGCAATATCCTCCACTTCTCCTGTGTTGCAGTTCATCCCGGAGGGGATATCCACAGCGAGCACTTTCTTCCCAGCATCATTTATCATACTTATTATTCCTTTTAAAGGCTCTCTAAGCGAGCCGCTGAAGCCGGTTCCCAGCATCGCATCGATTATAACATCTGAATTGTAAATCATCTCACGAATCTTTTCGGTGTCCAAAACATTATGTACCGGCAGCCCCATTTTCTTTATTATCTTGAGATTCTCGCCAGCATCACCTGAAATTTTGGTCTCATCTGCTGCAAGCATTACTGAAACCTCCGCGCCGCAAAGATTCAGATGCCTTGCAGCAACGAATCCGTCGCCGCCGTTGTTTCCACCGCCCGCGAAAACCACAGCAGAAAAATCAGGTTTCCCGCCAGCCAGCTCTATGCATTTCTCAGCGCAGCTCCTGCCGGCGTTTTCCATAAGAATCATCCCGGGTATGCCCTTTTCCTCCATCGCTTTTCTGTCGTAGTCCTGCACCTGTTCTCGGGTGAGATGCTTACTGTTTTGCATAATCAATCCTCTAAGGCAAAAATTTATTCGGATTTGCAAGTTTTTCGGGCAGATATTCATTTACCACAAAATCAAGGCTGTGTTTAGCGAACGCCTGCTGCTCCACACGTACGCCCATTTTGAGCATTTGATTTATGGCCTTCTGCCACTGCTTGTAATGCTTCACGAACGGGTCGTTTTTGAGAGCGTCTTTTGCGCGTTTTATGTCAATCTCTTTGAGCTTATGGGTAGGCAGGTTGTAGTCGATGATATCCTGCGGGGTAACTCCGAGGAATTTCGCTCCGGGAACACAGAAAAATTCGCTCAAATGCGCTGCATTCCCAGAACCAACTTTAAGCGTACGGTAGATATTGAAGTATCCGTATGGATCACCATCGACGAATGCGTAAACTGGAATCTCAAGCGATTCAGAAAGCCTTCTGATAAAACGTCTGCAAGCCCTCGTTGGAACGCCTCCCATACTTATCAGTATGCAGTTATTCGTGTCCCAGAAGCCGTACTGAAGGAGCCTCTGGAATGCGCCCGCTGTTTCGACGGCAAGGATAAAATTGGCCTTGCTCTTGAATTCCAGCTCTTCAACTGCGTTTGGGATTGAATAAGCCCCTGAGCCGAATTTTGTGCAGTCTATCTCGAGCTCGGAGCCCTCATGGTCTTTGTCGTAAACAAGAAGCCTTCCTGCAACTGAACCGCCCTTCTCTTCAGGGAAGAATTTCATCTTCTCCCTGTTTATCTTGAAGGTGGCCTCAACGTCATCCATTATCGTATCAGATTCAGACTGCTCATCAAAGCCGGCTTCCCCCCAGTTTTTGGAGATATAGTAGGCCTCCCTCTTTGTAGCCATATCGTCTGTATCGATAAGCTCCTTTGAAAGCGCCATCATCTTGAGAGTTTGGGCGAACGTTTTCACAGTTCCCACGGTGAGCGTACGTATTTTGCTCTTGCCGCGCATCTGGAAGTGCCCTTTCTTTTCGTGATAGGCCACATTCGAGAGCGACCGCAGAGGCGTAGTCATTGTCGGTTTCTGAGATTTTACAATTTTATCGTGTATGTCCTGCGCAGAATCCTTTATCACCTGCGCAACATTTTGCTGTTTGTTTTCTTCCATTTATCTTTCCAGTTAAGATCCTTCTACAAGTGCCATAAACTTCCTTGTCCGCGGCCCGTCAAATTCGCAGAAAAAAATGCTCTGCCACGTTCCAAGGGCAATCGCTCCTTCTGAAATTATGTAATCCTCGCTCACCCCAATCAGAGAAGACTTTATATGACCGTCTGAATTGCCCTCGCAGTGCTTGAAGCCCTGCATATCCTTCGGAAACTGTTTCTCAAGAGCGAGCAGGATATCCCGCTGGACATCCGGATCTGCGTTCTCATTTGTTGTTATAGCGGCGGTTGTATGGGGGCAGTAAACAGTTACCCTGCCGTTTTTTATCCCGGTCTGCCTGATAAAATCCATTACCGGCTGCGTAATATCCTTCATCTGACACCGCCTGTTTGTGGCAACGCGAAAAACTTGATGTTCGTATTTCATAATCAATATCCCTCAATAAACAATGCAGAATTATAAGCGATGCTGCAAATTCTTCAACATTTATGATAACATAGCAAGGGCGAAATGGAAACCGCCAAAACGTAAAAGCATTGCCCTATATTATTTCAGTGTAATAAAATAAGAATTCTGTTTGAAAGATTTTTGATTGAAAAAGCTGCTTGCACAAAATAAAATGCTCTCTGTTAATCAAGAAATAATTTACAGGAGTTACTATTATGATTAAATCGGCAAAGCTTATTGTTTTAGTATTATTTGCAATTCTGGCTGCAGGCTGCAGTGAGAGCCAGAAGATCTCTCAGCTCAGGCTGCAAAATGCAGAGCTTTCTAAGAAAATTAAATCCCAGCAGAAAGAGTATGAGACTCGTATAGAGAAGCTTAAGGAGAAATATAAGTCCAAGCTGGAGAAGATGTCGCCGGAGTATAAGGAAGAACAGCTCAAGGCAAAAGACCAGCAAATAGCCAGACTGAAAGAAACTATAAACCAAAACAAGAAAACGATAGACGGCTATGCCAAAATGCTCATACAGACAGTCGGCAAGGTAAAAGAGCTTGAAAAACAGCTTTCCGAACACAAAGGGCAATCTCAGCCTTCTGAAGATAATACCGGCAATGAAAATAATGGACCTGCTTCAGATGAAGAAACTCAGCAGAAACTTGAAAAAATGAAACAGTTAAGGCAGAAAGCTATAGAGCAGAAAAACAGCTCAAGCTGAAAACCAAATTAATTCATTGAAAGGCAATTGCATGAAAAAGGGCTTTTGTATTGTCGGAGCAGCTTTGTTGCTGTTTGCGCAAGGTTATGTATCCGCATCAATTGATGATTCAACTCCGCCTTCCTCACAGCCTGCCTCAGGCGGCAGGGGCTGGGAGCTCATCTGGAGCGATGAATTCAACGGGCAAGAGCTGGACAGTTCAAAATGGAGCAGGCAGGTAAGTACGAAAAGCCGGAATCCGAGATGGGATAAGGGAATCCACGACTGGTGGTGGAAAGCGGACAATGCTTTTCTCGATGGAAATGGAAAGCTTATACTGCGAGCCGAAAAACACGACTGGAACACCCTTTACTGCGGATCTATTAATACCAACAATATCTATGAGCCCCAATACGGATATTTCGAAGTCCGGATGAAAGCTGCCGACACCTCAAAGGCCGTGCATACTGCATTCTGGTTTCAGGGCGATAATATGGGCGATATTGACGGTTCAGGAGCGGACGGGGCTGAGATAGATGTGTTCGAATCGGCTTGGGTTGGAGATTTTACCAAATCCGTTGTTCATATTGACGGCTACGGCAGTAATAAGCAGGCAAATACAAAACGATGGAATGCCCCGGGCATTCACTCAGGCTTCCATACCTACGGACTCGAATGGACAGAAGACTATCTCAAGATTTATTACGACGGCCAACTCAAAACGCAGTACACTAACGCAAAATGGATTCCGCAGGTTGGCGAGTATATATGGCTCTCTGATGGAGCGAGCTTTGGGGACGGCGATTTTCAATCCCAGCAGAATGGTTTTTTGACCGACGCAGAAGTTGAATATGTACGAGTATGGCAGAAAGACACCTCTGGCGAGCAGATAACCAACGATTCGGGACAGGCAGTTCAATATTCAGAAGGCTGGGGAAGCTGGTCGGGTAATCCGGGCTATCAAAATGATTCCCATTACTGCAACACTCCTTGGAAATGGGCTGAATTTACATTTACTGGCACAAAGGCAGTTTATTACGGCTTCAAGCGGAATGACCTCGGAATCGCCCGTATTTACTTAGATTCAATACTCCAAACGACAGTAGACTGCTATTCCAGCCAACCGGAATACTTTGTCCCGCTCTATGAAACCCCGTGGCTTCCCTACGGAACGCATACTTTAATGGTGAGGGTAATCAATGAAAAAAATCCTGCAAGCTCTGGAAATGAGATAATAATTGATGCCTTCGGGAGCTTCAATGAATACACTGCAGACTTAAACGAAGACCAAAAAGTAGATTTGCTCGATTTCAGCGGATTAGCTCTCGGATGGCAGGATAACTATAATCTCCAGCAGCTCAGCGAACTTACAGCACAATGGCTGTTGGAATAGAAAACGCCGACAAAATTTTCAGTCGGCGCTGCAATTAACGGAGAGAGGGGGATTCGAACCCCCGGTGCGGCGGTTAGCCGCACACACCCTTTCCAAGGGTGCACCATCAGCCGCTCGGACATCTCTCCATTTTTTTAATCATTATCTTTCTGAAGCTTTTTATTCTCAGCTATCTGCTCACGTCTTCTTTTGAAAAAATCTGAAAGCATCATAGAACAGGGGTCTTCAAGAACCCCTCTCTTAACCTCAAGTCTGTGGTTCAGCCTTTCATCCTGCACTATATTGTACAGAGAACGGGCTGCCCCAGTTTTGGGATCGTCGCAGGCGTAAACGAGCCTATCCATTCTCGCAAGAACCATCGCTCCGGCACACATCGTACATGGCTCAAGCGTAACATATAGCGTACAGCCGTGAAGCCTCCAGGAGCCGATATATTCGGAAGCCTGAGTTATGGCGATCATTTCTGCGTGGGCTGTCGGGTCTTTCAGCAGCTCCCGCTGGTTGCAGGCACGGGCAATAATTCTGCCCTCATACTCGATGCAGGCTCCAATCGGCACATCGCCGGATTCCTCGGCAATCTGTGCCTGTTTTATTGCCTCAAGCATATAATGTTCGTCCGGCTTTTTAGCCTGAATCGTAATGTCCTGCATAAACCTTATGCCCAAATTTAAATTTATAAGCAGTAAGTTAATCTGCCAGCTGCGAGCGGAATATTCTAACGAAAACGCCCGACTGTGCAAGGGCTATTAAAGAAATCAGATAAGTGAAAAACACAGAAATGCACTGATTATTGACAACACGAGGGCAGAGATAATAATATTGAATATGAAAAAACTGCTCAGAAAACTTATTGAAGCAAACTCCACCGCTGAAAAGGGCGAGTTAGAAGCTGCTAAGGTTCTCAAAGACTTCTTCGTCAAGCAGAATATAGACTGCGAAATAGACCAGTGGGATGAAAACCGCGCAAACGTTACCGCCAAAATTAAAGGTGAAAAATCAGACGGAGCTATCCTCATTGCAGGCCATCTGGATGTTGTGCCGGCGTTAAAGAACTCTTGGCACAGCTCGCCTTTTACTCTAACAGAAGAAGGCGGACACCTATTTGGAAGAGGCACAGCCGATATGAAAGGCCCTCTGGCCGCAGCAGCTTCTGCAATGGCGAAAACAGCAGAAAACAAAACTGCCAAGAGAGATATTATATTCACGGCCACAGCTGGCGAGGAGACCAACAGCTGCGGAATACTGCGTTTTGCCGAAAAGGAAAAGCATCTTGAAGGAAGACTGAGAGGCATAATAGTCCCTGAGCCAACCGATCTGAAGCTGGTTACAGCACACAAGGGGCTTCTCTGGCTAATGCTCAAAACTACCGGAAAAACAGCTCACGGCTCTATACCCCATGAGGGCGAGAATGCTGTTGTAAAAATGGCTGAGGCTGTTCATCGCCTTTCAAATATAAAATTCACTAACCAAACACATCCACTGCTCGGAGAGTCAACAATCAGCATTAACAAGATAAGCGGC
Organism: Sedimentisphaera salicampi; assembly: GCF_002117005.1. Taxonomy (NCBI): domain Bacteria; kingdom Pseudomonadati; phylum Planctomycetota; class Phycisphaerae; order Sedimentisphaerales; family Sedimentisphaeraceae; genus Sedimentisphaera; species Sedimentisphaera salicampi. The sequence continues at coordinate 402,103 of NZ_CP021023.1, read as the reverse complement.
GGCTCAGCAGCGAATGTAGTTCCCGATGAATGCCGAATCTGGGCAGACATACGCCTTTTGCCAGGCCAGAGCAAAGATGTAGCTCTGAAAGAAATCAGCAGACTTCTTGAAGGTGTTAACTTCGAAGCTGAAACCAAAAGATACGTTGATGCATTTGAAACAGAGCCTGATGATGATTTTGTTAAAGAGCTTGAAACGCTCTCCTCTTGCAAACCCGAAACGATATTCTTCACAACCGACGCCCCATACCTAAAGCAGTTAAGTAAATCTATAGCAGTGATTGGTCCAGGGAAACCGAATATGTGCCACAAGCCGGATGAAAGCATTACTGAAGATGAATTGATCAAAGGCAGGGATTTCTATGCAGATGCCCTGAACTGCTTTGCATTTGAAGACTGATTTTATTAGCCGCAGATACTTATTATGCTGGGAGGTTTATTATGCGTGAGAAGATTAAAGAAATAGCCCGAAGGGTTGGAGAGCTCAGATGTTTGATGGATATAAGCCCTAAGGACATGAGCTCGAGGCTCGGGATTGATGAACAAACCTACAAAAGCTATGAGGCCGCTGAGAAAGATATGCCTGCAAGCATTCTTATAGCAATCGCAGATGAATTAGGAGTTGACAGTACTGTACTGCTAACGGGAAAAGAAGCGAAAATGCATCTTTTCAGCGTTACAAGAAAAGGGAAAGGTGTGCAGATAGACCGACGCAGGCAGTATGGTTATGAAGCTCTATCAACAGAATTCTTTCATAAAAAGGCCGATCCGTTTATCGTTACAGTTTCTCCCGATACCAGTGAAGAACAAATCAAACCTGCCGCACATGCCGGTCAGGAATTCAACTATATCCTGAGGGGTGAACTCAAACTTATGATACACGAAAATGAAATATACCTTTCTGAGGGTGATTCAATATATTTCGATTCAAGCTGCCCGCACAGGATGCAGGCAATGAACGGCGAAGAAGCAGTGTTTCTGGCGATAGTAATGTAGAACAGGAGAAACGATGAACCTCTTAAATAGATTCTTAAAACAAACCAGCTTTGAATCATATGAAGACTTCCGCAAAAACTATCAGGTTGAGATCCCTGAAAATTTCAATTTTGCTTACGATGTTGTTGATTACTATGCAGAGCATTCACCTCAGAAACGGGCACTTGTATGGGTTGATGACGATGATAATGAAAAGATAATCAGCTTCAGCGAGATGAGTGAATACAGCCTTCGTGCAGCATCTTACTTTGATTGCAAAGGAATCCGCAAGGGAGATTGCGTGCTGCTTACGCTTAAGGGAAGATTTGAATTCTGGTACTGCCTGCTTGGATTGCACAGAATAGGCGCTATTGCCGTGCCTGCTACCCATATGCTCAAGAAGAAAGACTTTGAATACCGCTTTGACAAGGCGCGGATAAAGATGGTCGTAAGCGATAACGATCCCGAACTGACAAAGGAAATCGACGCTGCTCATGAAAGTTTCAGTGACCTTGTTCAAATTAAAAGCTGCCTTAAAAAATCACCGAATGAGCAGTGGGATAATTTCTCCGAAGCAATTGAACATTTCTCGCCAGTTTTTGATCGCAGGGAAGGTGGGAACAGTGCCGGAGGCGAGGATCCTATGCTGGTTTATTTCTCTTCCGGAACTACCGCCTTTCCAAAAATGGTTGAACACAATTTCAACTACCCGCTTGGCCATATAATAACTGCTAAATACTGGCAAAACGTGATTGATGACGGGCTTCATTACACCGTAGCGGATACTGGCTGGGCGAAATGCGTTTGGGGAAAGATTTACGGGCAATGGATCTCGGGCAGCGCCGTGTTTGCCTATGATTACAAAAAGTTTGATGCTGCAAAGCTTCTGAAAAAGGCGGCAAAATACAAAGTTAATACTTTCTGCGCTCCGCCAACGATTTACCGTTTTATCATTAAAGAAGATATTGAAAAATACGACTTCTCCAACATCAAATACTGCGTGGTGGCAGGAGAACCATTGAATCCGGAAATTTACAATAAATTTCTTATCTACACGGGAATTAAACTTATGGAAGGCTACGGCCAAACAGAAACCACTCCCCTTGTGTTTACATTTCCCGAAACTCAGCCGAAACCCGGGTCTATGGGCAAGCCGAATCCCGACTACGACCTTAAGCTGATAAACTCCGAAGGCAAAGAATGCGATCCAGGCGAGGAGGGCGAGATCGTAATCGACACCGCTGCGCACATACCTGCCGGCCTTTTTACGAAATACCGCTCCGAGCCGGAAAGAACAGACCAGAGTTGGTACAACAATTTCTATCATACCGGCGATGTTGCGTGGAAAGATGAGGACGGATATTTCTGGTTTGTTGGCAGAGCGGATGATGTAATAAAAAGCAGCGGCTATCGCATAGGCCCATTCGAAGTGGAAAGTGCTTTGTTAGAGCATCCTGCTGTCTTAGAGTGCGCAGTAACCGGCGTGCCTGATGAGGTTCGAGGAACCGCAGTTAAGGCAACTGTAGTGCTCACTAGAGATTATAAGCCTTCCGATGAGCTGGTAAGAGAGCTTCAGAAACATGTAAAAAATGTTACTGCACCATACAAGTATCCGCGGATTGTCGAATTTGCTCAGAGCCTGCCCAAAACAATCAGCGGAAAGATTCGCCGTGTTCAGCTGCGAAAGGAGTGAGCTTCCGCTGAAATATTAATGTTCTACATTTAAGCGGATCAGTTCGATGAAATCTTCCGCATTAACCACCCGAACATCTGAATCAAGCTTTTTGATAGTATTGCGGATATCATCCATGCCCCTGCTCCATGCGTGCACTGTTACGAAGGTATAGCTATCAGGTATGCTCGGATTTGTGGGCAATTCGTTAATACTGCCTGCAAGCTCTTCAGGAGTTGAACGAACTGCTGAATAGAATTTTTCATCCCTGAAATCGAAACGTGCACACACCATAGGCTTGCCGTCGAACCATAGAATTTTGCCGTTATACGGGGCGTATTTTACGTATTCCATAAAAAAGAAACCCCTGAGCCTGTCTATAGATGTGAAATATTTTATTTTATCGTAGTAGTCCTGAGTTAGGCGGCTATCAGGCATAATCCTGTCTATAAGCAGAAGAGTACGGAGGTCTGCCCTTTCGAGGAATTCGTCGAGTCTTTGGGAATGAGTCTGCATATAAGGGGCATGGTATGGGTAGAAATATCCGAGCCCGCAGTAACCCACGAAGGCATCATTTTCTGTGGCAGCATCGTACCACATATCCACGCCCGCAGGCGAAAGCTCCACGAGCGAAGGGGCCATCCCCCAGCTCATTGGAAACTCGCCTCGATGCTGATTTGCATAGAATTTATCTTCGCTGTAGAACGAATCAGGGCCTATCTCTGTAAGAATATTGTCCATATCACTCATAATGAACGTTACATAATGAACCCCCTGCTCGCTATCGGGCTTTTCTCGGGAAATCTTCTGCGTGAATTTCTCATCCTTCATTGCCGGCCCGGTTGATGCGTGAACGGAAAGATTGAGCATCCAGTCTGAAGGCATTTGAAAGAGGCCTTCCTCAGAGTGCAGCTTCACTGTAAGCCCTTCATCCGAAGTAGTTCCGTCCTGCCAGCCGTAAACAGGGCTCACAGGCTCCATGCTCCTGTAAACTCTTCGTGAAAGCTCTTCATCGCTGTGCCACCAGTTAAGAGCCTTCATAGCAGGCGCAAAATCCTTCATATGGAAGACGCTTGGATGACGCCTCATATCGTTTGTATGAACGATTATCGCCTCCTCGTTGATCTCATCCCTGAAGTTATTATAAACCCATTCACAGTCCTTTCTGCTAACATCTGCGGCAAGTTTATACCCAGCCTTTAGAGCAGTCTGCTCAAGGCTTTTATCCACTGCCACTGCATCCCTCAGCCCCGCCATTGTATTAGCAGCGCTGATTGAAGGCTTGTAATCGAGATCGTAGAGGACATAGCTTCCGGAGGTGTGTTTTTTCATAGCTTTAAGAAGACGGGGAAAATCGTTCTCATAAGAGCGGTCTAAGCTTACACTGAATTCTTTTTTAAGGTAGTCAAGAAAAGTATCATCGCCTGTATCTATCCATATCTTTGGCCCTTCTGTGCGGGCAGTAACGCCCTGCAGAGACTGAACCGCTATCGAAACAGCCCCTTTGGATCTTCTCTGCATAGGAAACGTAATCAGCGAATCACCCTTAGAAATAGATTTAATCTCACCGTACAGCGGACTGTAGTCTATCTCCCTGTAAAGAGCTATATTGTCAAGCAGGATGCTCCCGCTTTCTTTGCCATGCGAGCGTACTTCAAACTGAACATCGACAAAGTATGCTTTGTTATGAGCGGTGAATTCTTCATTGCCCTGTTTCCAGCTGCCCTTTTTAGCCGTGAGTTTTCTTTTCTCCACTGAAAGAACATTTTCGCCCTGAAGGCCAAACGAACGCAAGACAAGGTAAAGAGATGCTGTATTATTAAAATCGCTTTGGGCTTTAAGACTGAAATCTACGCAAAACTTCTCTGATCTTCTGATGTTAATCAAATCGGAACGCATTTCAGCCCGGCTGTTTTCCTGAACATTTAACGTAAAACACCTTTCCCCGCTATTTGGGATGTACTCTTTAGCTTTGCAAGCTTCTGTATCCCAGCAGGAAAGCCCATGCTCTGCCCCGCCGTTTTTCAGCGGAGAGTATGAGCGGTCGTATTCGGCTGAGGCATAAGAAACAAAACAGAAAAGCAGCAAAACAGCCAGCAGAATAGCCCAGTTGCGATTTAACCCCTTCAGCATCTCAATTTACCTTTCATAAGTCTTATACAGTTTTCTTTTTCAAAATTCGCGGATATTTCTTGTAAGTTTCGATCACAAGTTCGCCAAATAGAGTGTTAGCCCAGGCAAACCATTCCCTTGAAAAATCTTTCGGGTTATCCTTGTTGAATGATTCATGCATAAAACCTGTGCCTGCGTGGGTGTTTTTGAGCATCCTCAGGCAGAGTGCAATCTCTTCGGAGTTATTGCTTGTCAGGGCTCTTAAAATGATCCCCATAGGCCAGATTGATTCTTTACCTGTATGCGGACTGCCATAGCCTTCCGCAGCGCTTCCCTCGAAATACCATGGGTTGTAGCTGCTTAACAGATATTCTCTTGTCCTGCGGTAAATCGAATCTGAGCTTTTGTGATAGCCCAGATAGCTCAGAGATATAAGGCTCGGAACATTCGCATCATCCATAAACAGATGATTACCGTATCCGTCTGCCTCATAAGCATATATTTTGCCGAAATGGAGGTGCTCTCTTGTGCCCCATTTCATCACAGCCTGCTCCACCTCATCAGCGAGCGAGCTGCATTCTGCGGCGAATTTCTCGTCATCCAGCTTGGTTCGATACAAGTCAGCAAGTTGCCTGAGGCTCTGAACAGCAAACAGATTTGATGGAATCAGGAAAGGAAGCACTGTAGCATCATCAGATGGGCGGAACATTGAACATATCAGCCCAACGGGGTTAATTGGCCTTCCTGTACCGTCAAACACAGGAGCATCTGTCATACGGGATGTTTCCCTGCTGAAGCGGTATGGGGTAGAATGGTCTTTTCTCTGCTCTGTCTTGAATGTCTTAACGATAAGACGCATAGCCTTATCCCACTCTCTGTCAAAACAGCTCGTATCGCCTGTAATCTGGTAATATTCATTCGCAAGGCGAACTACATAACACAGAGAGTCGATCTCCCATTTTCTCTCATGCACGCCGGCTTTAGGTGCAGGCCTGTCGCTTGCCCAGTGTGAGGGTTTGTCCATATCCTTATAGAAAGCATTGGCATAAGGATCCAAAAGAACGCATTTTACCTGACGATTCACAAGACCTTTGATCATCGTTTTCAGGTGTTTATCCTTTTTTATCAGAGGCATATAAGGCCATACCTGACAAGTCGAATCACGCAGCCACATTGCATCAATATCGCCCGTAATTATGAATGTATCGGGCTTGCCGTCTATCATCTCAAAATCGGTGGTTGTATCGAGCGTGTTCGGGTAGCAGTTTTCAAACATCCAGCTAAGCTCAGGGTCCTTTATAAAGGACTTAACCTCATCTATTGTATTTTCTACTGCTGAGCTTTTGAAGGTTCTTTTGTTCGGAGCGGGCCTCTGTGAAACAAATTTTTGCTCTTCAGCACCCAAAGACACACCTCCACCCGCTGCAAGGACTGCGGTCAGCAGAGAAGCGTCTTTCATAAAATCGCGTCTGTTAATCATTACATTATCCTTTCCTGTATAATCAGCTTTTGTCAAGTTCACTCAAGGCATAGGCGTATGCCCCTATTGAGATGGCTTGGCTTGTATCAAGCACTGCCTTTCCGATTCCAATACGTTTCATAGCGTCGTAGGGGATTTCTTTATCGCTTCCCGGAACCTTCAACTGCTTGACTTTGCCTTTGATGAATTCCTTCCGCCCTTCTTCGCTCTCCAGATCGAGGGTTGTCTGGACGATTCTCGGCTGGGGCTCGCCGGCGTAGCTGCTGATAGTTCCGTTCATCTGCTTCAGGGCTGCATCTATAAACATATCGTATGCAGCGGAAAGCCCGCCCCCTATTACGATGATACCATCAATCAGGGTGATTGCATTGGCAAGCGAATCGCCGACTATCTCGCCCAGCTCGGCAAACGAATCCAGCGCAGCATGTTTATTGCCCTCTTGAGTGCCGTTTGCGATTTCGTAAATATCCTTGGGCTCGGGGGCATTTTCCTGCGATATTCCAGCAAGCTCTGCATACTTGTTCTTTACCGCCCTTATGCTCACGCCCTCTTCAGCGAAACACTCAGGATACTTACTGTTCCTTGTGATCCATATCTCGCCGGCGGCGGAGTTATCGCCTATAAAGAGCTCTCCGTTCGAAACTATTCCCGCTCCGAACCCTGTTCCGATTGTTATGCCGAACAGATTCTTGAAGCGTGTTGGCGAGCCTGCCTTCTCAAGCATACTGTTTACCTTAGGCAGGAATCCGGCGATCGCCTCGCCGTAAACAAACAAATCCCCGTCGTTGTTTATATAAACGGGAATCTGGAATTTCTCTTCCAAGTAGGTGCCAAGCGGTATTCCGCCCGCATAAGCGGGCAGGTTGCCTACGTTATCTATAATCCCGTTGGGATAATCCGCAGGGCCGGGGAATGCAAAGCTGATTGCCGCCGGTTTTTGAGGGAGCTTCTCGATCACCTCAGAAAAACCCTTCACCATTGAACCAAGGCTCTTATCAAGGTCGTCTGCGAAGGCGGGCAGTTTAACCGGCTCAACAATTTCCTTCATATCCTGCATCGCAGAGAAAACGAAATTCGTTCCCCCTGCATCAAGGGTTAATACAATTCTGTTATCATTTGTTGGATTCATCTCTCACCTCATTTGATCAAGGACTAGGTACTGCTTCTGGTTCAATCTGCTTCGGCTTATCCTTCTCAAGAGAAAGTACCAGAAGATACACAAAGCAGATTACAGGAACGATAAAGGCTTTAGTGCCGAGCTCCATATCAACAAGACTGCCCATAACCAGCGGCACGAGCGCCCCGCCGGAGATAGCCATACACATAAGGCCGCTGAGCTCGCTTCCGCGCGCTGGGTCCTTCTCTACTGTAATTGAGAAGAGCATTGGCCAGATATTAGCAAATCCGAGGCCTGCAAGCAATACGCCCAGTACTGCTATCTTCGCCGCACCAAACATTAGTATCAACCCGCCGGCAAGACCCATCAGGGCTGAGAGCCTGAAGAAGGTACGCTGAGAGAGGAAGTTCAATACAGCACCCCCGCCGAGACGGCCGACTGTCAGCATAAGGAAGAAAAATGCAGGGCCGAATCTTGAGGCTGTGGTTTCTTCAAGACCCATCTTTTCAAGAAGAGGAAGGAGGAACCTTGCCATACATACCTCAGAGCCCACATAAAGGAAGATCCCGAGAACCGCTAAAGCGTAAACAGGCTTTTTCAAAAGACCAAGACCGGACTTCAGGCTTGGTGGAACGTCTGCCTTTGTCTCGTTTACTTTGATAGTGCAAACCCAAATAAAAGCTGCTGCCATAAGCACGAAGAAAATCGGGAATACGCCTCTCCAGCCAAGTGTTTTGAATATCGCAAAACCTGCAACAGCCGTTACAAGATATGAGGAAACTGAGCTTCCGATTCCCTTGAAGCCCTGAGCGAAGCTGAGATTGCGGCCGTATTTGCCTTCAGCGCTCACATCGTGCATAATCGGATTTCCGGCTACCTGAAGGAATGTTGTTCCAATCCCCAGAACAAAAATGCAGCCGAGAAGAACAGCAAATGTAGGGTCCACAAGGCACGGTATCAGCATAGCTGCTGCATTGAGGCCAAGGCCGAGAAGAAGAAGCCTTTTCTTGCCGATTCTTGCTGCCAGAAGACCGCCAGGGACACTGAAAACAGCGAACGCTATAAATACAAAGAACGATAAGAGGGTTGCTGTTACGTTGCTGAGTTCGTAATTCTCCCTTACCGCCTCAGACATCGGGCCCATTGCATCTGCAACGCCCATCATCAGAAATACAAAAAGTATTGGAATTGTTTGGATTCTCACGGTTCTTCCTTTCGTTTAATTAACCAGTCATTGCGATTTGTACATTAACACTCTAAAGCCTGCCTCTGTCCTTACTCCAATTCTTTAGACATTGAGTAAGGTGCATCGGAAGGATCATCTCCCCAGTCTTTGTTTGGTTTATCGGACATATCGAAAGATACTCTTCCGCCGTCTTGGATATCTTCATAATTCAGATAAGTCTTCGAATACGGCTTGCCGTTCAAACGGGCGGTTTCAATATAGATATTATCCTTGCAGTTATCTTCCGCTTCCACGGTGAATACATTTCCGTTTTCGAGCTTCATCTCAGCCTCTTCAAAAATCGGGCTTCCTATCACAAACTCACCTGAGCCCGGGCATACCGGATAAAAGCCGAGAGCTGAGAATACATACCACGCTGAGGTCTGGCCGTTATCCTCATCCCCGCAAAGACCGTCGGGGGTGGGCTGGTAGAGCCTGTCCATAACCTCTCTGATCCATTTCTGCGCCTTCCAAGGCTGGCCTGCATAGTTGTACAGGTAAATCATATGCTGGATCGGCTGATTGCCGTGGGCGTACTGACCCATATCTACAACGGTCATCTCTATGATCTCGTGTATCGGGAAGCCGTAATAAGAAGCGTCGTATTTCGGAGGCGTTGAGAAAACAGAATCAAGCTTCTCTGTGAACGCTTTCTTTCCGCCCATCAGGTTCATAAGCCCCTGAGGGTCCTGGAAGACGGACCACGTATAATGCCAGGCTGAGCCTTCTGTGAAAACTCCGCCCCACTTCTCCGGTACGAATGGAGACTGCCATTTGCCGCTTTCTTTTTTGCCTCTCATAAAGTCTGTGCTTTCATCAAAAACGTTTCTGTAGAACTGAGCCCTCTTGCGGAAACGCTTAATATGCTCTTTCGGCTTGTCCAGAGCCTTTGCAAGCTTCCAAATTGTATAATCCGCATAGCTGTATTCCAGAGTGCGGGCGATGCTTTCATTTACTCCGACATCGCAGGGAATATAACCCTTTTCGTTGTAATAGTCAACGCCGAGCCGGCCTACCGATGAGAGATTCGGATGCTGGTTTTCGGAATTTTTCAGGATCGCCTCGTAAAGGGTTTCAATATCGTAGCCTCTGATTCCGCTGAGGTAGGTATTTGCGATTATCGAAGCAGAATTTGAGCCCACCATGCAGTCTCTGTGCCCGGGGCTTGCCCATTCCGGAAGCCAGCCGCTCTCCTTGTAGGTGTTTACAAGGCCCTTCATAATATCAGCGTTGAGCTCAGGGTACATTACTGTGAAAAACGGGAAGACTGCGCGGAATGTATCCCAGAAGCCGTTGTCTGTGAACATATAGCCGGGAAGCACCTTCCCGTTATAAGGGCTGTAATGAACCATCTCGCCGTCTTCATCGAATTCATAGAACTTCCTCGGAAAAAGAAGAGTGCGGTAAAGGGCTGTATAGAAATTGCCGAATTGCTTTTCAGTGCCGCCTTTAACCTTGATCCTGTTTAGCTGGGAATTCCAAATCTCTTTAGCTTTGGAGCGGGTCTGAGAGAAAGTTTCATTGCCTATTTCTCGTTTGAGATTGAGCTCTGCCTGCTCAGGACTGATAAACGAAGAGGCCACTTTAACGTTCACAGGCTCGCCCTTGCCGGTCTTAAAGCGGACTGCTGCACCGACGTGCTTGCCCTTCTCTTCGCTGCTGCCCTTCCTGATGTTCCAGTCGCTCCAAGTTGAAACCTCTTCAAAATCCTTGTCGAAAACCGCTACGAAGTAGTTGTGAAAGTTATCAGGTACGCCGCCGCTGTTGTTGCGGCAGTAACCTTTGATCATTCGCTTTTCGGGGATTATCTTTACGTATGAGCCCTGATTGAAGGCATCCAGCAATACGTAGGATTTATCTGATTCGGGGAATGTAAAGCGAAACTGAGCCGCCCTTTCGGAAGGAGTGATCTCGGCGGTAACATCATAATCTGCCAGATAAGCCTTGTAGTAATGCGGTTTTACCGTTTCGGCCTTATGAGAAAACCAGCTTGCGCGTTCTTCTGTCCTAACTGAAAGCTCACCGACTACCGGCATCAGTGCAAAGCGGGCATAATCGTTGATCCAAGGGCTGGGCTGATGGGTCTGCTTGAAGCCGCAGATCTTGTAGTCGTCGTAGTTGTAGCACCAGCCGTTGTTCTGGTCGGTGTTGGTTACAGGGGTCCAGAAATTCATGCCCCAAGGAAGCGCTATCGCAGGATAAGTGTTGCCGTTGGAAAATTCGAATGCAGAATCAGAGCCTACCAGCGGATTTACATAATCCAAGGGCTGATTTTTCGTCTCCCCTGCAAATAAAACTGAAGTAACGAATGCTGCTAATAAAATGAAAAATATATGTTTGAGTCCCATTATGTTAATCCTTTTTTTCTGTTTTCTTTTGCGCAAACTGATATTCTGCTGCTGCTAAGTATCCCCGTGCCGCTGCGGCGGGATAAAGCAGCTGCCAACGCCTAACTGGGCTCGAGTTTTTGTCGTCCCAGTCGTCTGAATATCTTCCTCGAGGCCCCATCACATTCTCGCGGACATTTCTCATTACCTCAAAAGCTATATTCTTCCATTTTGGATTTCCGGTTATCTCGGAAAGCTCAAACCACGCTTCTACCAGCGTAAAGCCGAACATGGCCTTGCAATTCAGTCCGCCATCATCTTCATACCATTTCTCAATACTGGCATCTGCTGTTTTTTTGGCTTTTTGAAGATAGCTCTTTTCTCCTGTAATTTTATAAAGCTGGATATAGCACCTTACAGGCATAGCTGAGTTATAAGACCATTTCCGCCGGCCAATCCTGGCGTCTTCAGTTATATGGTCGAAATATAAGCCTTCTTCATCTTTGAGCGTTTTATCAAGCCACTGCATCAATTCTTTGGCTTCATTAAAATATTTGTCCTGCTTGGTAATTTGGTAAAATTTTAGGCATGAAAAGGAAGTCGGAGCAACTGAACAGGTATTTTTTGATTTTTTTGCATTTTCAGGCCAATTTTCTCTCCAGAAAAGGCCTCCGCCGTCTTCATCAACTCCGCTGAGGCTGTAATCTATTGTTCTCTTAGCTTTTTTAAGAAATTTTTTGTCTCCCGAAGCCTCATATGCATCAATCAGTGCCATAGCTATCCATGCATTATCGTCGTAATAACGGTCCACTTCTGTATTTTTATGTACAGGGAGGCAATTGTATCCGCCTATTCCGCCGGAAACAACAAAATATTCATCAAGAATTTTAACCTGATTTTCAAATTCAGGCTTGTATGAATCATCAATTTCAAATGCCTGAGCCTTGGCAAGAAGAAGGATCGCATTCCCCCATGCGAACGAAACATCATCCCGAGAGCTGTCCTCATAGTAGCCGAGGCCATGTTCTAACTTGAGATCTTTATCAATCTGATTCAGAGTCTCAAAGCCCCATTTTTTAAACGGAGCTTGGGCAGAATTGCTGTTCGCATAGGCGAAAATTAAACACAAAATCAAAAAGCAGTGTATTATTTTAAAACGCATAAACGATTATTCCAGAATAGAAAATATGCAGGCTATGATAAAGAATTAAGATGTTTTAATCTTTACACAGCCTGCACAAAAATGTAATGTTTTAATTTCCTGAGGTAATCATACTTTTAATCCTGCTCGATAACCTGCGCAAGGCCAGCATCGATATACTGCCCGCCGGTTGTCTGGCGGCAATGTATAGCCATAGTATTTTTTCCTTGCTTTAAGGCATCAAATGCTTCTTCTTTGATTTTGTAATGCCCGGGCGAGCTGGTATATCCGTAGAGCTTTGCTGCCATTTTGCCGTTGATATAAACCGTTGCGTCTTCATCGTGGTGTATCATAAGCTCGAGTTCTTCCGGAATATCATCGAGATGGAATTTTCTTGTAATCCAGATGTTCGGGGTCTCCCAAACGGTATTAACCTCGGCAGAAGGCGTTCCGCTGGTTCCAAAGCCAGCCGCTCCTCTGCTCCACCCCTCTTCAATTGGGTCGAAGGATGGTTTATACCAGTTCTCGTTTGCCGGTTTATCGAAAGTATAATACCACATTTTAGGCTCGTCGTAAGACATCTCAACAACCGGCTCAATCTTTGGCGGCTTCGGCAATGGAGCCCACTGCCCTGCTACTGAGCCTGCGTCCTCAACCCATTTATTCCAGACTTTCTTGTTATCCATCAGCTTTATAAACACGCCGCCGACAACAGGGCGTGCCTGAAAGCCTCTCTGCTCTGCGTTATGAGTCCAGTACCAATCTGTCATAGGTACTCGGTCAGGGGTTTCGCTGATGAACTTTCTCACAGGAGCGATGAGGTCTTTGAAGTCTTTTTTGCTGCCGGTAATTGATGCCGTCCAGAAAATCCAGTCCAGTTTTGTGTACTTGCTGCGATTATCCAGCGGAAGGCCGTATTTATTCTGAACCTTCTTGTAGTATTCCATCTCAGTACGGGCGACAGAATCTGGGAATAAATTCAAATCAAGGATTCTATCCCATACAAGATTGTACTTCTGGCTCCAAGTGCCCGGTTTGTCAAAGGCGAGGCGGTAATGGTCACCGTCATCTGCCATTTCCATCCACTGTTTGGCATATTTTTGGGCAGTTCTCCTGTACAAGGAAGCTCTGGCCTTTTCTCCCATCATATCAGCCATATCTGCGTATGCTGCCAGCGAAACAATCGCCTTCATTGAGAGATTAACATTATGCGCAAGATGGCCTGCGAAATCGTCCGTACAGAGCTGATTTTCAGGATCTAAGCCTTTGCTCTTCAAATATTCTGCCCAAGAAGAGAGTATATCCCAGTATTTTCTTGCAAACTCTACATCGCCTTCGGCCTTCACGGCTGCTGCTGTGAGCAGTATCATATTACCGCATTCCTCAACAGGCATCTGGTTTTCGGCAGAGCGTTCGCCGCCGCCGTAAACCTGCCCCATCGCATGCGGATAAGTTCCCACATCGTGCGGGGCAAATGGAAATTTCCAGCGGTCTGAACGGCCGTATTCAAGTATTGGTACAAAGGAAGCCTTGGCGAGAGTTGGGTTGAGAAGCAGAACCTGCGGGGCGAATGGATAGAATACATCAACGGTGCCCATGCAGCCGTTGCTGAAATTCTCTTTGCTGAACATAAGAGGCATACCGTTTTCATCTGCAACAACCTTGTTTGCTGAAAGCGCCTGCCTGTACGCAAGAGAGGCAATCTTAACGTAATCATCCCCGCCGGCCTTTTTAAGATCCTGCATAAGCTCTTTGTCAAAGCTTTTGCATCTCTTTTTAATTTGATTGAAGTTTTCCGCTGCTCTTGCTAGAACATCTTCGATTGTCTTGCCGTCCTTTTTCCAATAAGCCTCAAGCTCATCTCCAAAATACAGAACTGACTTAATGTCATCATAAGCAAGCATCATCCGGCAGCTTGCGGATTGGCCGCTTTTAAGCTTTCTGTCGAATTTGTACGCCATCACAGGGGCATCTTCCTCAACCCTGCGAGGCATATCTTTATCCATTGAGCCGGGTAAATCGCCTCTTGCAGCGAAATATGCACGACTTTTATGAGCTTTAGAAATCTGGGATTGAGGGTTCTGCCCTTTCGGTGCGGCCATATAAAAATAGCCCCAGTCTATACGAACGTTATCGCCTTTCCTTGCCAGTACGTTCTGACTCTGTGTACCAGTTTTGAGAACATTGAGGCTGTCGAAATCGGGCTTAGACCACTCTACATATTGGTTGTTCTGATGAACAGCAAGGTCCATTCCTGCATCCATATATACTGATATATCGTGAGACTTCCCATCAACTGACTTTGCTTCCCACTCAAGCCAGACAACCGGCTGGCTTAAAAGGTCTATATCATCCGGTAGAGCAGCCTGCATAAATTCCAGTTGAATCTCAGCTCCGCCGGCCTGAAAGGTGTAAACTGTTCTGGTGGGATAAACATCAAGTGAGATTTGTTTTGCCGGGTTAATTGCTTCGGGCTGATTCCCCATAAGACGGTATGTTTTCCCATCTATTCTAACCATAGATACCAATGGGTGGTCTGTGCCTGTCCAGTGGCAGGTTGCAGAACCGTAAAGCTCATCTGCAGGAGACCATATACTGAAATAAGGATCACATGCAATAAGAGGCACTGAAGGCGGCCTGAAGCTGCTCTCATTTGACTTATTTGCCAGAGATGGGTTTGCAGTAAATGCAATTAGTAAGACAGTTAAAACTCCCGAAACCCGCTTAAAAAAGCCTTTTCTTTCGGATTTTGCAGGGATTACTGCCTCAAAGATGTTGCTATGCATAATTTTCTCCTAAAAATTGAATAATTGACAATGTTATCGCAAACTAAAAAGAAAACTGATAACATTCTTTTCTTTTAATTATTTATGAACGTACAATGAAAATATGCAACTTAAAAAACAAAACCGAATATAAATTAAGTACTGAAGTTTGAGTTGACTAACGCAGTGAAATGGAAATAATTATCTGCTTATGAGCGAAGAAAAAAACAAAACAATAGACCACAAAAGAATTGAGGCAGCGGTACGTGAAATACTGCTTGCCATAGGAGAAAATCCGGACAGAGAAGGCCTTGCGGAAACTCCGCAAAGGGTAGCTAGGATGTATGAAGAGGTATTTTCAGGGCTCGGGCATCAACCCTCAGAACATACCGAAAAACTCTTCCACGAAGACTATAACGAAATTGTTGTATTGAGAGATATTGCATTCTCAAGTACGTGCGAACACCATCTTATGCCCTTCAGCGGGAAAGCACACATAGCTTACCTGCCTGACAAGCATATTATAGGACTAAGCAAGCTGGCGAGAGTTTTCGACTGCTTTGCAAAGAGGCCGCAGGTTCAGGAGAGGCTTACAATACAGGCAGCAGATTTTCTCATGGAAAGGCTCAACCCCAAGGGAGTGGCTGTTGTTGTGGAAGCAAGCCACAGCTGTATGACTGTGCGGGGAGCCAAAAAACCGGGTTCATTTATGGTAACAAGCGCTCTTAGAGGCATCTTCATAAAGGACCAGAGGAGCCGGTCTGAGGTGATGAGCCTGATTAGAGGCGCAGGCGGGGTTCAATAAATGCACAGGCTTACGCGCCAAATAAGGTTCAGCGTTGATCCCTTTCCCAATGGCGGCGATGCTGAAGGGTTCAACTCGTACTGCTCCAAACCGGCCGGCCACGGCTTTGGCTTTTTCATCTGTCTGAACGTAGAAGTGGAAGGCAGCGTACAGCCGGATACAGGGTTTCTTATAAATCTTGCAGAAATTGATGCCAAAGCAAGGCGTGTAGCAGTTAATATTTACAAGAAAAGGATTCGTCAGCTCATTGCAGAAGGCAAAAACGTAAACCTTCAACGAACATGTGAAATACTTAGGGAATGTTGGGGAGGGCTCCGCAGCAGCTTTACTCCTCAGAAGCTCTCGAGCCTCGAACAGCTAGTAAATCCTTACAAGAAAATAACAATTTCTGGAGATAATATGCTCCTATACAGCGAAAAATTTGAGTTTGCAGCTACGCACAAGCTCTGGAATGACAACTTTTCAGAAGAACAAAATTTTGATCATTTCGGGAAATGCGCGAATCCCGAAGGGCACGGACATAACTATGTGGTGGAGATAACTGCGGAGCCGGAGAACTGGAAAGATTTTGACAGATTCGATTTCCAGAAGAAAGTAAATGAGCTTTTCATTGACAAACTTGACCACAAAAATCTCAGCAGAGATCTGGATTATTACAAAAAGCTAAACCCTACTGTGGAAAATATAACCGTTCACTGCTGGAATACTCTGAGCGATAAACTAAAAGGGGCAAAGCTTAAAAGCGTTAGGATATGGGAAAATGACAGGGCATACTGCACGTACAAGGGCGAACAGGGATGAAAATTTTTGTAACAGGCGGAGCGGGATTTATAGGCTCGCATCTTGTAAGGAAGCTGCTCAGAGAGGGGAATGAGGTTGTTGTACTGGATAACCTTTCTACCGGCTCTCTGGATAATATTGCTGATGTTTTGGACAACCCCGCCCTTTACTTTACAGAGGGAGATGTCTGCGACAAAAATCTTACCCTCAAACTTTCAAGCGGGTGCGGTCAGATGTATCACCTCGCTGCGGCTGTCGGGGTTAAGCTGATTATAGACCGCCCTATACATACCATAAAAACAAATATTTACGGCTCTGAAGTTATGCTGGAAACTGCTCATCAGCACGGAGCAAAACTGCTTATAGCCTCCACAAGCGAGGTTTACGGAAAGACAGAGAAAGTACCATTCTGCGAAGATGACGACACGATCTACGGCAGTACCACCCACCCACGCTGGGCTTATGCATGCAGCAAAGCTGTGGATGAATTCCTCTCGCTTGCCTACTACCGGCAAAAGGGTCTGAAGGTGCTTGTTGGGAGGTTCTTTAATACAATAGGCCCAGGGCAGACGGGCAGATACGGAATGGTAGTTCCGCGTTTTATAGATGCCGCACTGAAAGATGAACCGATCAAAGTTTACGGCAGCGGAGAGCAAAGCAGATGCTTCGGGGCGGTATGGGATGTGATAAGGGCAGCAGATATGCTGATGAGCACCGAAGATGCGTTTGGCGGGGTTTATAATATCGGCAACGACAAACCGATTTCGATAATGAAGCTCGCTGAAAGAATTGTTGAGCTTACAGGCAGCAAAAGCGAGATAGTTCTTGTGCCTTACGAAAAGGCTTACGGAAAGGATTTCGACGATATGATGGTTCGACAGCCATCGCTTGAGAAAGTGAGAGAAAAAACCGGTTTCAAACCTGCATACAGCCTTGATATGATACTTCAGGAAATGATTGAATATCAGCAGAGAAAGAAATGAACATCTTTTTGACAATGGACAGCGAACTACTCTAAGCAATATTGATTATGTTCACTCATTACCATTAAGCGGTTAATAGATGAATTACAGAACAGAAAAAGATTCCCTCGGCGAAAAACAGATCCCTGTCGATTCTCTAAGCGGAATACATACTGCAAGAGCGATAGAGAATTTCGGGAGCATAGGAGGAGAATTAAATCCAAGACTGCTCAAGGCCTATGGCTTTGTAAAGCTTGCCTGCGCAGCGGTGAACCATTCGCTGGATTATCTGAATGACGAGAAGTTTGCAGCTGTAGAGCAGGCATCTAGAGAGCTTTCAGAAGGGCTAATCGAATTGCCTCCCGCCCCTGCTGCACTGCAGGGAGGTGCAGGCACTTCCACAAATATGTATGTTAATGAGGTAATAGCGAATCGGGCGCTCAATATCAGCGGGCTTTCGAGCGGGGAATACAACAAGATCTCGCCGCTGGATGATATAAATCTGCATCAGTCAACAAACGACACCTACCCAACCGCCATGAAAACAGCAGCCATATTCGCATCAATTGAATTAGAGCAGGCAGTAAGCGAGCTTGCAGACGTTTTTCAGGAAGGCGAAAGAAAATTTTCTGAAATTCTCAAGCTCGGAAGAACTCAGCTTCAGGATGCAGTACCAATGACTCTCGGACAGTCTTTCGGCGCATGGGCTGAAGCCTTCAGCAAAGACCGCTGGAGGATATATAAATGCAAAGAGAGGCTCAGGGTGATAAATCTCGGGGGAACAGCAACCGGCACAGGAGCGGGGGCAGATAGGCGATTTATTTTCGCAGCAGCGGATGAGCTGAGAAAAATAACCGGCCTTCCGCTTGCGCGGGCGGAAAACCTTGTGCAGGCAACACAGAATCTCGATGAGATTGTTGAGGTTAGCGGAATACTCAAAGCCCTTGCATCAAATATGTTCAAGATATTCTCCGATTTGCGTCTGCTCTCAAGCGGCCCTGAAGGTGGACTGGGCGAGCTGATTCTCCCGCAGAAACAGGCTGGCTCTTCGGTAATGCCAGGGAAGGTTAATCCGGTAATAGCGGAAATGGCTTGTCAAGCTGGCATAGATGCAATCGCCAAAGACTCAGCAATTACCACTGCTGCAATAAGCGGTCAGCTTGAGCTCAACGCATTTTTGCCCCTTATTGCGGATAATCTGCTGGGCATGTTTGATAACCTGATAATTGCGGCAGAACTCGGCACGAGTATGCTCGCTGCGGGGATTCATGCAGATAAACAAAGATGCGAGAAAAACATCCACAGCTCCACTGCGGTGATTACCGCATTCCTTCCAATGTTCGGCTACGAAAAATGCTCTCAGATAGCAGAAAAGGCCCGAAAAGAAAGTAAAACAATAAAGCAGTACCTCCTTGAGAGAGGGCTTTGCGACGAAAGCACCTACGAGGCAATGACAAGCCCTGAAACAGCATCTTCTCTCGGTTTCAGAAAGCCAAATAGATAAGCTTTATTTAGTATCTTCAGAAAGGCCCCGATCGAGAAATCTCTTACAGGTTGAGTCCGGATTTTTCAGTATCTTTGAGCCCCTTGTGATTTTGCAAAGGCTTATGCGAAGATTTGAGGCAATCTGACGCTGAGGCATGCCGCTGTGAACCATCTTCAAAAGCTTCCACCTGAGAATCACATCCTTCTTTTCACTTGGAGTTAGGATTTCTTCAAGGAAGCATTCCATATCTGCGGGATTGTCAATTTCCAGTAGTATCTGAATAAGTTCTTTAAAGTCCTGCTGCATAATCCGTTCTTAAATACAAAGTTGAAAAATTATTTACTTAAGAATATAGTGGATTTGAAGCTTTTTGAAACATAAAAATAGCTAACCTGTTTGAATAAAATACAAAAAATTCAGCAGCTTTTAAAATTTTTTTTTAAGTTTTTACTTGATAAATGAGTTGAGCCTTATAAGATTAGCTTCGCCTAAACAAAATTCGACGTTTTTTTTGACAAATTTTTTAGGTAAGGCTAACATTAAAAGCAAGATAATAATGAATACATCGGCAAACGGTAAAGACTCTGGCAGTACAATGATAAGAAGCAAATCCTGCGGATTCAGTCTCATTGAGCTTCTGGCTGTAATCAGCATCACAGCCATTCTGATATCTTTTCTTATTCCAGCCCTCGCAAAAGCGAGGGAACACGCACAATGCGCAGTATGCCTTTCGAATCAAAGGAATACAGGGATCGCTTTGAGATTGTATATAGACAACCATAATGGAGTTCTTCCCTCCGCTGAGCCTTATCCGGGCAAATACGGCAGTCTAAAGCAGCACTGGTTTATGAATCCTGAATTTCTAAGCTATCTGGATATTGAGCTGCGAAGGGATGATGATGGGGATCTTCTCGGGCCGCCACAATCACGCAGCGTTCTAACCTGCCCTGCTCACAGAAAGCCAGCCCGCACAAGGCACAGCCCGCCGGAATACCCTGAAAAAAACAAGGGCTACGCTCTTAGCTTTGCAGCGAATGCTGTTTTAGGTGTTTCAGGAAGGGGCAGTATGCCCACTGAATACAGAAAAGAAGGTGAGTTTCGCCGCCCCTCAGAGGCAATGATGTTTACTGATGCGAACGGCACGCTTCATGTTCCGGGCGTAGTGCTTTTCGAAGGCTGCCCTCGGGATAACTTTGCCTTCAGGCATAACAGCAAGGCAAATATTCTGTTCTTAGACCAGCACACTGAAAAAATGGGGAAAGAGGAAATTCCGTTTTTTAACCGGTTCAGTGAAAAACGTTTTGGAAAATTCTGGTATGCAAAGAGAAATTAATAAAGGAGCAATTATGAAAAAAGCAAAAACATTAACAGCATTTATTCTAACACTCGCCGTTTTAACAAACGCCGAATATATTGAGGGCGTGAACTGGGCTGATGAAGTTTTCAGCTGCACGAACCGAATTCAAAGCTGGGCAGATGGTCAATGCGGCGGCCCCGGCCCGAATTTTATCAGCCTCCAAACGCCTCAAACCAGCTGGTGGGTGCTCGGACAAAGCGATTGTGACGGTAACGGCAATATGCAGGCGTGGGATTTTGAAGAGGGAGACAGGGATTATGCTGCTGGCTGGAGAGGTGGTTCGCAGATAAATGCGGGCCAGGAAATTGTTGTGTATTTTGAGAATTCGCTTGAGGACAATGCTGGAGCTGATCTTGTTATCCGACTTTACTGCGGCCCTGCTGCTAAGGCCTCTGTTTACGCAGGCCAATCGCCGGACAATCTTGTTCAAATAGGCGAAATTGAAGGCAAGCTAAATGATGTACCGGGGAAAGGCGGGCACTTGTATGATGCCGAGTTTGATTTCAGCGGCAAAATCTCACAGCCCGTTCATTTCGTAAAAGTTTTTAGAGAAACAGTCGGTTCTCAAACTGGTATGTTTTTTGATTCATTCCGATCTTCAAGCGTTAAGCTTCCTGAAATTAAATCTGAAGCTGCGCAGTACGGCTGGACGATCCCCGAAGATGCAAACAGCGACTGTTTCGTAAACCACTTGGATTTTGCAGAAATAGCAGAGAGCTGGAAAATCTGCTTCGATCCGAAAGTGAGCGGTTTCGAAGATTCTGTTTTCGAAGATCCTAACTCTATTCCATCAGGCTGCCACGGAGTTTGGCAGGCGGGATACGGCTTGCAGGCCGACATCAACAAAGACTGTGTGGTAGATTTCGAAGATCTGCTTCTATTTGCAGAAAATTTCTTAACCTGCACAGACCCTAATAACGAAGATTGCCTTAAACCATGGAACTTATAAAAACAAAAGGAAAATTATTATGAAAAGCAAAACCGTAAAACTTTCAACTTTTATTTCGTTTGCGCTGATGAGCATTGTCCTCATTTCAGGGTGTGATAAAGAATCAGACAGCTCCAAAGAAATACTTCAGATGATAAAGAATACAAAGCCTGTCAAGGCAGCCTCTGAAGACGGGGGGCTAAGAGATCTTTCTCTCTATGAGGCTTTGAAAACTCATCAGGAACACGAACATTCCTCTCACCATCACGAAGATGATAACCACTATCATCACGAATATAAAGCTCACCAACATGATGAACTCACCCATTTCTGCCTCGGGATAACCACGGGATTTAAGGCCATCCAATTCGCTGATGCCCAATTATCTCCTAATTCTCGATTAAACCCAAAGGAGCTTGAGATAAGCGTAAACGGTGCTATGGAGGGGGTTTGGGACATATTCAGCATATATGCAGGCAGTAAGCGTGAATTCGAAGGCACTGACAAACCAATGAGCAGCTCAAGCTTCACCTTCACAGCTAAAACTCCAGATGCAGCTCAGGAGCTGAAATTTCGTCTCAAGAAAACAATCATACCCGAAAAATTTTTCAAGCTGAAAAATAAGGGTTACGGCTGCGGTAATAAAGAGCTTGGGGAAGCTAAGAATAAAGCTCTCCGCAAGATTCTCAGCTCATCTGCTCAAGAGTGCTTCGAACTTGTAAACAATACCAGCGATTAAGAAACTTCCTTTCACATATAAGTGTTACTCCTCATTCTCTGCCGGCGGCTGCGTAAGCTGCCGGCATTTTTCTTATGGCAATCACCCAAGCTAAACGGTAAAATCTGATATGTCTGTGAGAGTAAGAGAAGCGTATTTCATATGGTTGTTTTCAAAGCTTACAGGGCTGGTTTCAGCACGGTAAACCCGTCCCTTGTAATTTTTAACGAGATATGCAGTTTCATTTGCCTGAAATGTTGTTGCGAGCGGGCAGTGCGAGCATTTACTTTTCCCGCCGCAGGTAACCTCAAAGCAATTCCTTCCGATTGCCATATTAGGCGAAAGCTCAAAAACAGAGGAAAACTCAAGGTTGCAGTATTTTATTATATAATTGCTGTCTATAAGGGCTATCGGCTGCTTTATTGAACGGAAAAGATTCTTAAACATCTTCTCCCTTTCAGAAAGGTTTTTCATCAGCCTGAAATGTTCGAGCTGATTATTAACCCTCACTGCAAGTATCTCAGGAACAAAGGGCTTTGCGATATGGTCAACCCCTCCAACATCGAATGCCCTTTTTATGTCTTTTATCTCGTCTCGTGCGCTTACAAAAAGTACAGGAATCTCGGAGGTGTGCTCGTTTTCTTTGAGCTTTCTGCAAACCTCATAGCCGTTCATTTCAGGCATCATAATATCCAGCAGAATTATGTCAGGCCTGTTATGCGTTGCACAGGCAAGGCCCTCCTTTCCCGTTAAAGCAAGCATTACCTCATAACCGGCATTGTTGATAACAGTAGCAGCTACTCTGAGATTGTCAGGATTGTCATCTATAATCAAAACTTTAGCCATAAATATCCTGAAAAAGTTTTACGCCTGATTTAAAGTATAATCATAATTCCTCTCATTGATTCAATCGTTAGCTGAACCAAAGTCCTGCTGCACATATTATTCTAATAATCTCTAAAAAGCAAGATAAAAGAAGGGATGCCCGGGGTGTGGCATCCCAAATAGAAGGGTTTTGGTGTTTTGTCTTAATCAGTAATTTTTATAATATTATAAAAATAAATAATGAATTTCATAAAGGGGAACAGAAAAAAATAATTATATCTTATTGAATGTGAATTTCCTAAACAGCTGGTTTGATTTTACCTGCTTTAGATCAAATATCAAGCCGTTTTAACGTTTTAATTTCGAATCTGACGACTTTTATTGAGATTAAAAAGCGGCCTTGATTAAAGCCGCTTTATGTTTCCGATTTCAAAAAGCTCAGTTTTTCATTTTTTCTTTCATCTGCTCAGAAGAGCGTGTTTTCTGAATCTCTTTGATTCTCATTTCTGCTGTTTCAATATTAGCAGGATAATCTGTTTCTTTTTTAATAGCGAGTTCGTAGTAGCGAAGCGCCTCTGAACGCTTGCCAAGCTTTTTATCGAGTATGCTTGCCAGCTTAAAGCGTACAGGGTATTCCTCTATGTCCGGATTCCATTGAACTGCCCTTTTATAGTAAAGGGCTGCAAGCTTGTAATCCTTGAAAAATGAATAAATCTGCCCTGCTCTGTAGGCAGCATCATCCACCTTGTCGCTGTTTGGAAATTTTTCGATAAGCTCATTGAACATATTTAGAGCCTTCCTGAAGCCCGGTGTATCTCCAATGAGTATTGTAAAGCGTGTTTTATTGTACAAATCGTTTGCCTTCTTGAAGAGCTCGTCTGCCTCGGGAACTGAGACAAGATTTTTAGCATTCTTTGAGGATATCTCACCTGTAACAATAAATTTGTACTGCGGAGTATCCCCGATCATATCAAGCTCTCTGGCAGCCCATTTAGATTTGCGGAAGTTGCCTGTGTTCTCATAATAACTCCTGAGAGTCTTTAAAGCCTCCACATATTCTCGTCTTTCCTGAGCAAGCTTTTCCACCAGATCAACTTCTGCAGCCTCTGGCGGGGCATCATAGCTTTGCTGCTGCACTTCATCAGCTGGCTCTGTTGTATAAATAGAGCTGTATCTCTTTTCCTCACTGCACCCTGCCAAAGCGAATGCCAAAGCAAATACTGAAACAAATAAGATTGTACCGTTTTTCATAAGTAGGCCTTTCAAATACACGGTTAAACGCCAAATTGCAAATGTTCTTTTAGCGTAACAGAGAATTGTTTTAAGTCAAGAGTTAAATCTATCTTTTTTAATTACTTCGCCCGGCAAACTTGAGGTCCCAGGCCATAGTTTTCTGCCCGGGTATATAAGGGTTCCGATACCGGTTTTAACGTTATCGCCAATGAAGGCGCCGAGCTTTCGTCTGCCTGTATCAAACTTTTTATTTTCGATAAGTGTAGTATGATTTCCGCCGTCGTGCCGATAGTCTGCTGTTATAGTACCTGCGCCGAAATTGCAGTTTTCCCCGAGCACAGAATGGGCGGCATAGCTGATGTGCTTTGAGGTAAACCCGTCCATAAGTACCGAATCATATATCTCCATCCTGCCTGCCTGAACACCTTTTCCTAAAACCGTATCTTTGCGTATATACGCAAACGGGCCGACAGTGCAGCCTGAATCAATAAAAACAGGCCCTTCAATATATGTCCCGCTTTTAATTAACGTACCTTCTGCGATATGTACATCGCCCTTTATTACTACATTATCCTCAATTTCCCCCTTTATCTCTCTGACCTTGAGCCTTCGCACCAGCTCAACATTTGCCTCGAGATAATTCCAAGGATAACGCAAAGGCAAACAGTAATCCTGCACTTCCACAGGTCTCAGGCATTTTTGAAAATCATCGCTTATGCTAACTTCTGCTGGGTCAAAGGAAAACGCATTTGCTTCTTTACCCTCGCAGGTGAGCCTTGCATTTCTATCCGCTGCAAGCATCTGCATATCCTCTTTGCTGTAAATGCTGTCGCATTTAAACAAAAGCACCTGCCTTGTATCAAAGAGGCTCCTTTCAACTTCAGTCAGGCAATCATTCCAGTTTGTTGAGGCGGTTATGAACCGAACTTTCACTCCGTTGAATTCATCACCGAGCTTTTCTATTATTTTATCTGCCTCAAACCCTACAAAAACAATATACTCCTCTGCCTCCCCGCAGGCGAGCAGGTTATGCTCTATTACGGTCTTGTCCAGAGCCTTGAGCATAGCAGCAGGCCTGTTTACAGTATGAGGGCTGCACTGAGGACTTTCCATCGCGGCATAACAAATAACTTTCATCTGCTTATCTCCATATTTAAGCTCCAGCAGCTATAATTTTTTTCGCTTCTTCGTTGATCTCTTCAAGCATCTGTCTGTCCGGGCCTTCCACCATTATCCTGCATACATTCTGCGTTCCGGAATACCGCACATACAGCCTTCCGCTTTCGCCGAGCCTTGAATCTGCACTTTGCTTAAGCTCAGTGAATCCTGGAATCTCTTCAAATGGGCGTTTCTGTTTCACCTCAACCTTATCGATCACTTGGGGGAAGAGCTCAATCTGCCCGGCAAGCTCAGAGAGCGGCTTGCCTGATTCCTTCACCATTCGGGCAAAATGCACTGCGGCGAGTATCCCGTCGCCGGTAGTAGTGTAGTTTCCCAGAATAATGTGCCCGCTCTTTTCCCCGCCGAGGGTATAGCCGTTCTTGAGCATTTCCTCAATCACATATCTATCGCCGTTAGCAACTCGAACAGTAGAAATCCCTCGTTTTTTAAGCTCTTCATCAACAGAGAGATTTGTGTACTGAGTTACAACCACGGAATCATTTTTCAGCCAGCCCTTGGACTGATAATAAAGAGCAAGCAGGAAGATAGTTATATCCCCGTCAACCACGCATCCCTTTTCGTCGAGGGTTATAAGTCGGTCGGCATCGCCGTCGAAGGTGATACCGATATCAGCATCGCTTTCAGCCACGAATTTGCTTGCATTTTCCGGGTACATTGCTCCGCATTCCTGATTTATGTTATTTCCGCTAGGGGCATCATTAACAACAATCACCTCCGAAGCGAGATCTTTGAAAATATCTCCCGCTACAGGGCTTGCTGCCCCGTTTGCGCAGTCGAGCACAACTTTCAACTCTTTCAAGCTGTCTCTATCTGCGGTAAGTGTTATAAAATCAGAAAACTGTGGCTTAAAATCCTCACATACTATCTTACCCACTGCTGCGCCGGTAATATGCGAAGTATCCAGAGAGTCTTCAAGGATGAGCCTTTCGATCTCAAGCTCCTTCTCATCAGGAAGCTTAACACCCTTGTTGGAAAAGAATTTTATTCCGTTATCCTCGGGTGGATTATGCGAGGCAGTTATCACAATACCGGCATCTGCATCTATCATCTTCGCTGCAACTGCTGCTGCTGGCGTAGGCATTACGCCTATCAGCCTTACATCTGCCCCCATAGCGCAAAGCCCTGCCGAGATTGCCGCCTCCAGCACCAAGCCTGATGCCCTTGTATCCCTTGCAATCACAAACACTGGACGAGTTTCTTCCCTGCGGAAAATCTTTGCCGCTGCCTTGCCCGTTCTCACCGCTGTTTCAACATCAAGAGGGTATGCGTTGGCCAGCCCTCGTATCCCGTCTGTTCCAAAAAGTTTTCTTTCAGCCATTTATTTATCCAACTCTTTAAATATATTTTCAGAATCTGGGGGTGATTATAATATATGCAAAAGAGGAATCAAACTTTGCTTTACAATAAAATATTCTTCGGCAAAAAATATGACACGATGATATCTTTTGTGTAAATTCTCTTTAATGTTATTCTTTGGGTGAAAGTGAGGAAGCGGAAGGCCGAGGAGCAGAAAAACAGAAAATAACAGGATTTACAGGATTAAATATCGCAACCCATCGAATAGGTGCCTGTTACCTGTTTTAATATGCAAAAAAAAATTAATTTTTTGCATGTAATATGTGAGGGCCTACTGATATCTATACAAGGCTCGTTATGGCCGCAAAAAAGCTTTATAATAGCAGTTTCCTGTTCTTGAACGGACAAGTCGGAGAAGAAAAATTTTAATTTATTTGCAAAGAGGTTTACTATGACAAAAAAGATTACAGCAATCACCCTTCTGTCATTGATGGTCTTCTGCTTCGCTGCTGAAGCGGGAAACTCCCAGTGGAGCGTGGAAAAAGCGAAACAGTGGTACTCGAAGCAGCCTTGGATGGTAGGCTGCAACTTCCTTCCAAGCACTGCTATAAATCAGATTGAGATGTGGCAGGAGCTTACTTGGGACCCTGAGACTATCGACAAGGAGCTCCGCTGGGCACAAGAGCTGGGATTCAATACTGTCCGCGTATATCTGCATGATCTTGTTTATGAACACGAAAAAGAAGGCTTCATTAAAAGAATCGATGAATTCTTGGACATCTGCCAAAAGCACGGGATGAGGCCATTGTTTGTTTTCTTCGACGACTGCCACTGGGCTTGGCCGCATATGGGCGTTCAGCCGAAGCCGGTACCTGGCGTGCACAATTCCGGATGGAAGCACAGCCCAGGCTGGTTTACAACAAAAGCCTACGAGAAGGGAACTGTAAGCAAGACTGAAAAGAAAAAACTTGAAGACTACATCAAGACGATACTAACAGAATTTTCAGATGATAAAAGGATTTTAGGATGGGACCTTTACAACGAACCCGGAAGATCAGGCAATAAACCGATAAAGCTGCTCAAAGATACGTGGCAGTGGGCTTGGGATGTAAGGCCGTCTCAGCCACTTACTGCCTGCGTGAACGGATGCTCTAACGACCAAGCGAAACGGATAAACGCAAAAAACAGCGATATATACAGCTTTCACTCATACCACAATCCAAAAGGTACACAAAAACAGATTGAATTTGCAAAGAAGGACAGCAGCGGCAGACCGATTTTCTGCACTGAATATATGGCCAGGACTAAAGGCAGCACCTTCCAGAATTGTTTGCCGGTTTTCAAGGAGGAAAAGATCTCCTGCTGGAATTGGGGACTGGTTGATGGAAAATCGGGAACAAAATGGCCGTGGTCTTCGCGAACAAGAGACAGAGGGGGACAAATAAGGCCTGTTCCTTCATCAGATCCGGATAATGCTCCGTCTGACCCGCCGGTATGGTTTCACGATATCTTCCGTAAAGACGGAACGCCTTACAGACAGGCGGAAGTGGATTTCATCAAGAAATTTTTAAAAGCTGATTAAGAAGAAACGGTATATTCAAAAATCTATATTCCTAACATTTTTGAATGCAGAAACGGGCATCAGCAGCAGAAATACCTGCGGTGCCCGTTTTTTTATTAGATTTTAAGTTCACACCCCATATTTGTGTCAACGAGAAGAGCAGTTTTGAGCCATTCGTGGTCGCTGGGAACTTTCCTTGTGATTCCGGCAACCTTCTCCAGATCAACCGGAACACATTTGTCATTTTTAACGCCCACCATCACATTATAAACCCCCTCAGCAAGCAGCTGTCCTACTTTCGTTCCAAGCCTCGTACAAAGCAGGCGGTCGGATGCCGACGGGCTCCCGCCCCGCTGGACGTGCCCGAGCCTTGTAACCCTTGTATCAATTCCGCAGGCCTGAGTGATCTTGCGGGCAATCTTGGTTGAAGTGGTTTCTTCAACTAGGTAAGTACCGTCATCATCCATATATGTTTTCTTCTTCTTTTTCTTTTTGCCGTTTTCCTTTATCTCATCCGCCTCTTTTTGTGAGATTGCACCCTCTGCCACAGCAACAATTGAGAATCTTTTCTGATGTCTTCTTCGGGCAAGCAGGTGATCTACAATGCTTTCTATTTTGTAAGGCAGTTCAGGAATGAGAATCACATCCGCTCCGCCTGCAATCCCAGCCCCGAGAGTGAGCCAGCCAGCCTTGTTACCCATAATCTCGCATACAATCACCCTGTGATGGCTTGTTGCAGTAGTATGGAGCTTATCAATAGCGTCTGTGGCGATTTCAATTGCCGTATCAAAGCCGAATGTGATATCGGTTTCTGCCACGTCATTATCGATGGTTTTGGGCAGTGTTATAACATTCAGCCCCTTCTTGCACAGATCCATAGCATTCTTCTGCGTACCGTTCCCGCCGAGACACACAAGGCAGTCTATGTGATTTCTCTGAGCGTTTGCAACAGCAATATCTGTTACGTCAAGAATCTGGTCGCCCATTGGCATCTTTCGGGGTTTGTCCCTGCTTGTACCGAGAATAGTACCGCCGTTGGTAAGTATGCCGCTGACGTTCCGGTCTTCTAGAACCATCGTTCTGTTCTCAACTAGGCCTCTGAAACCGTCGAGAAAACCTACGACCCTTGAACCGTTTGCCATTGCAGACTTCGCCACGCCTCTGATTGCGGCATTCAGCCCCGGACAGTCGCCGCCGGAGGTTAATATTCCTACGCATTTTGTTTTGTTGCTCATAATTCACCCTGTATTTTTCTTATTTTAAGGCTTAGTATATACTGCACGATTAAATTATCAACACAACAAAAGTTTTGCAATTACGATACAAATTCCTGATGACTGCTTACTTAAGGGAACTATAATAGTTTAATTATCCCTTCCTTAGCATTGCAGATTTTCAGTTTGAAATCGTTTTGCTGATATTTTTCCAAAATATTCAGGATTAACTGCAAACTGTCTTGAACAGTAAAAGAGTTTTTTTATAATTTTCCGACGTGGTTTTTATCTTTTAACAATTCAAGAAAGTTGGCACAATGTCTGAAACAGAACAATTTCTAACAAATATTACGAAAAAAGCTAAGTCTCTCTGCAGACATATAGTTCTGCCTGAAGGGGAAGACCAGCGCATGGTGGATGCTGCTTCGATGGCTTCGAAGGAAAAAATGGCAATAATTACTATGCTTGGCGATGCACAAAGCATAACATCAAAACTCGAAGAAGCCGGCGCAGCAATGGATATGATAAACGTTGTCAATCCGGCTGATTCTCCAAAGCTTCAGGAATATGCTGAAGAATTTTACCAGCTCCGCAAGAAGAAGGGAATAGATATGTCCAAGGCCGAGCAGGCCGTTAAGGACAGTATGTATTTCGGCACAATGATGCTCAAGCAGAACGATGCCGACGGGCTCGTAGCTGGAGCAGTTCATTCCTCGGCCGATACAATCCGACCCGCTCTTCAGATTGTCAAATGCGCCCCGTCTGTTAATACTGTTTCGAGTATGTTTTTTATATGCAGGGGCGAGGAAACTTACCTCTTTTCAGACTGCGGCCTTAACCTCAACCCCACTCCCGAACAGCACGCAGACATTGCCCTAGCAACAGCAAACACAGCGAGGCAGTTCAGCATCAAACCCCGCATTGCAATGCTGTGCTATTCGACAAAAGGCTCAGGACTCGGTCCTGATGTCGATGCGATGCAGGAGGCAACAAAGGCAGCTAAAGAGAAGCTATCCAGCGAATTTGAAGGTGATTACGATATTGACGGCGAGCTTCAGCTGGATGCGGCTTTTGTGCCTGAGGTGGCAGCTAAAAAAGCACCCGAAAGCCCGCTGGATGGTAAGGCAAATGTGTTCATATTCCCAGACCTCTGCGCAGGCAACATAGCATACAAGCTGGCTGAGAGAATGGGAGGTATGAGCGCATACGGCCCGATACTGCAGGGTGTAGCAAAGCCTGTGAACGACCTGTCCAGAGGCTGCAGCGCAAGAGACATTCTGGCCACAATAGCAATAACAGCCATACAGGGCGAAAAATAAAAACAAAAAGGGTGCATAATGCACCCTTTTTTAGTTCAGCATATATAATTAGAAACAGAGAAGTATAAGGTGATTAGATAAATGAAAATTCTCGTAGTAAACTGCGGATCAAGCAGCTTGAAATATCAAATTTTCAAGGTTGAAGAAGGCACTTTCAACCTTCTTGCTAAGGGCTCTGCAACACGGATAGGAATTGAAGGTTCTCTAATAGAACATAAGCCTTCAGGCAAAGAGGAATGCACTATAGAAAAGCCTTTGAAAAATCATAAAGAAGCGATGCTTGCAATTGAACCTCTGCTCACTGATAAAACATACGGTGTGCTTAAAGATATATCAGAGATTAACGGCATCGGACACAGGGTAGTTCACGGGGGCGAGATTTTTAAGTCGTCCGTGTTTATTGATGATAAAGTTATCAACGACATTGATGATTTATCCAAATTTGCCCCTCTGCATAATCCCGCAAACCTTACAGGCATCCAAACCTGCAGGCAGCTTATGGATGCACCGAACGTTGCAGTATTTGACACTGCTGTACATCAGACAATGCCGGAAAAGGCCTTTATGTACGGCCTGCCATTGGAGTATTACAAGAACAAGGGCATAAGGAAATACGGATTCCACGGCACAAGCCACGATTATGTTTCGGCTGAGGCTGCAAAACTCATCGGAAAGCCTTTCGAGCAGTGCAGGATTATCACCTGCCATCTTGGAAACGGAAGCTCAATAACGGCATTCAAAGACGGCAAGGTTCAGGATACTTCTATGGGGCTCACTCCCCTCCAAGGCGTTGTTATGGGCACAAGATGCGGCGATGTTGACCCGGCAGCAGTTCTCTCTGTTATGCAGTCCGATGGTATAGGCCCGAAAAAGATGGATGAAATACTAAACAAGAAATCAGGTCTTCTCGGCCTTGCAGGCAGCTCTGATTTGAGGGATGTGATCGATATGGCCGAACAGGGAAATCAAGACGCGGAGAACGCTGTTGAAATTCTGGTTTACAGCATTCAGAAGTATATCGGCTCATATCTTGCAACGCTGGGCGGTGCTGACGGCGTTGTCTTTACGGCTGGTATCGGCGAGAATAATCCAATTATCAGAGACAAAGTTTTGAGCTGCTTTGAATATGCCGGAATCAAAGTGGATAAGAATAAAAATGAGACCGGCGAGAAAATATTTTCTACCGAAGA
Source organism: Sedimentisphaera salicampi (assembly GCF_002117005.1). Classification (NCBI taxonomy): domain Bacteria; kingdom Pseudomonadati; phylum Planctomycetota; class Phycisphaerae; order Sedimentisphaerales; family Sedimentisphaeraceae; genus Sedimentisphaera; species Sedimentisphaera salicampi. Next base: position 370,434 of record NZ_CP021023.1, on the reverse strand, counting down.
TTCGAAAGTGAAAGCTTTGCTTATACCTACAAACGAAGAACTGATGATTGCAATGGATACCTACAAACTGATTAACTGAAAGCTTGCATAAAACGGGAATCTAAGGTCGGGGCGTTTAAAGCTCTCCGGCTTTTTTAATTTTAATATTAGCGCGATCGGACAAGGCGTGTTCTGTCTATCTGCTGCTGTTCAATTATAGGCTCAATTTCTGAAATAAACCGCAAGCCATCCTTCCAGTAGCCGGCAGTTGGGGCAAGCCCTGGTTTTCTCGCAATGAAATATTTGTTAAGCGATTCAACCATAATCTCCCTGAGCAGCTTGCATATCATTGATGCAGCGGATACTGGCAGAAACCTCTGATCTGCTTTTGCAGTGAAATGTATCTTAATCTCTGAGCTGCCTTGTAGCAGATAGCTTGAGATATTCTCCGATTCCTTAAGCACCGCCACTTCCATATACGGAAACATCTTAGCAAGCGGCCTTGAATAATGCGCCCTGCCGCCCTGCCGGTCTGCTATGATTTGAATTGTCTCTTTCGGGTGATTCTCTGCGATAATCGCAATCAGGCGGCATAAAAGCGTAAAGAGAAGTGAAGATTTATTCTGAACGCTCAGGATCAAGTCGTTATATGCTCCGGCATCAAGAAGCTCTGAGCCTGCGCCAATATACTCGATATAGTTCTTACCGCATTCTCTGCTGAAAACTTCGCCGGAAATGTTCACATCGTCTATGTCGTAATCTAGCGATTCGGCTCTGAGCCCTTCATACCACGGATAATCGGCAGGCTTTTTCAGCGAACTGGAAGTTAAAGAGTCAATCAGATCTCTTGAAGATGCAGGGCGAAGAGCCGTAAGTGCGAGAACTGTTTTGAGCAAATGAGCAATACCGGATTTCCGTGAATAAACCTTTTTGCTGTCTGTTATAAGAAGACGCCCGCGAAGGGCGCGTTTATTTTTTCCCGCTGCGTTTTTAAGGATCTCCCACAGATCTTCAGCGATAATTTCATCAGGAATGCGAAACCCCGTATAACTGACAGCAAGCGGGCCAAGTATTGGTCCGTAGCCCGCTTCATCTATTCCATATAAGAATGCCATATTCCGATTTCAAACCCTATTTGTCCAGGGGAGTTTCAGAGGTTCCTTCCATGTAGAGCTGCGGGAGACTGCCCGGAACTTCTTTCCAGTTGGGCTCTTCGCCCTTTTTTGCTTGCCCGGCAAAAAGCCAGCCGGCATGCTTGTAAAAATAGTAATCCTTCATCAATTCGGGCTTAAGAGCCCTGCTGGTTCTTCCTTTGTATTCATCTCCGCAGCCGGCAGGATTGAAGCATTCGGAAGTTTCTAAATTCCAAAAACAGCCCTCAAGAATGCTCTTTTGCGTTTCACCTGCCACTCCGCCTCTTGAATTATCAGAGAGCTCCGTGGAAAGTCCGCCCGCGAAAAATGAATTTCTTATAATTGAGTAATACTGCCGGCCTGTAATACCTCCGCCAAAGGCGCTTTTATGCGGGAATACGTCTGATTTACTCCAGCATGCAGTAAGTGTGCCATTGTAAAGCTCACCAGAGATTCCGCCGCAATAGCTGTTGTTATTTCCCGAGCTAACTCGAGAGTCTGCCGTGAAACATCTTGTTATCTCGCCTTCAACAGCATATCCTGTAATCCCGCCGGCATATGAGAATTTATCCGAATCCACAGAAACATCACATTCAGAAGAGCTGTTTTCCACTACTGCCTGAAGTGAATATCCAACCAGCCCGCCTGCAAACGCCCTTCTGCCGGCATAAACAGCAACCTCGCCTGAACTGCGGCATCCAGTAATTAGCCCGCCCTTGAGCCGTCCTACGAGAGCGCCTCCTGCGGCATAATCGCCGCATCTTATGTTCATTTTTACCTCCGTTGCAGAGCATTTGATAAGCTTGCCCTTACAGAGTCCTGCAAGTGTTCCCGCATAAACAAGGTCATCTCTTGCGGCAAACATTTTCGGATTAACTAGGTGCAGATCAACAATCCTTGCATTAGGCGAAAGATTGGCAAAGAAGCCGGCAGTCTCAGAAAAACGCCCTGTATAGCTCAGATTATGTATTTTATGGCCGCCTCCCTGAACAGTTCCCCCGAAAGGATCCTCCTGCTCCGGCGCTATGGGTTCTATATGCCGGCCTTTCATTTCAATATCGGAGGTGAATTTAAAGCTTTTGCCCCAATGACCGGGCGTTCCGGCCAATTGAGAGAGATCTTCAGCTGAATCTATCTCAAACGGGGCATCCAAAGAGCCGTCTCCGCCTGAATATGAAAACAAAGAAGCTGCGAGTAAGAGTATTATTAAATTTATTTTTCTCATTCTTTGTGCCTGAAAGTAAAAATATCTTTTATTTATTATACTTACCTTTGCTGAATTTCAATCAGTATTCAGAACCAAAAATAATTTCGTATGCCTGCTTCCACCATTTAAGCTGCTCAGCAGCTCACTTGTTTACAAATTGAAAGGAAAAATGTTAAATTTGGTGTTACCCTGAATCGATAAAGTGTTAGAATGCTTTAATAATAAATTATGTTATAATACGTCAGAGAAGCTATGGAAGAAAAGTATTTTGCAGAAAAAATGGCACTTGAAGGGACTAAGATTTATAATTATATCCTTATGTTAGTGCCTAATGCAGCTGATGCTGAAGACATATTTCAGGAGGCTTCGCTGATTATGTGGCAAAAAAGAGCCAGCTTTAAGAAAGGCACGAATTTTCTTTCCTGGGGCAGGACAATTGCACGCTTCTGCGCAAAAAATTACTGCCGAAAACATTATTCCAGAAACTCATATTTAGACCATGAAGTCTTAGAGCTGATTGAATCGGAAAACACAAAAGAAAATCATAACTGCGAAATCAGGAAGGAACTGCTTGAAGAGTGTGTAGAAAATGTAAGCGGGCCATGCAAACATTTACTTTCAATGAAGTATCAGCAGAGGTTTACTTTGAACGAAATAGCAGGCATACTCAACTTGTCTATAACGGCAGTCCACAGGCGGCTCTCAAAAACTCATGACGTTCTCTCAAGGTGCATCGGAAGAAAGATGCTGGAATATTGATGAAAAATCACTTTATCTATAAGAGCATTCTAAGCAGGTTAATTCTCGCCTCACTAACTGGTGAAATAACAAAGGGGCAGTTAAATAAGCTAAACCAGATTCTTGCCTCAAGCAGGGAAGCCAGAGAGTATTACAGAAATTTCATTTTCTGTTTCAGCTGCCTTGAAAAAGGCGAGATTACGGTTGATTCCTCTGCTTCCGCGAAACTTTCAGGCTGATTATCAGAATTCAGCCTGTTTCTCAGCGTTTGAAAAGCTGCAAAAATCGTTGCAATCACATTCCTGCCTGAGGGCTTTTTTGCTTTATCAGGCGTTTTCTGCGTAAAATATTTGCAAAACCTTGCATTTATAATTATAATCTCGCCTCTTTGAGTTGATAATTTACAAAAGTTTAATCAGGGATCAGCGTTGAGATTTCAGGTATATAAAGAAGGAAAATTAACAGACACTTTCAACTTGGACGGGGCTTATGTTTTCGATTCGGAAGGAGCAGCCCTCAGGGTGAGCGAATCTCTGGATTTTTCCGACAGCGTAATAAGCTTTGATATGCTTACATACGAAGCTGGAGGCCTTGCTGTGATGTGGGAGGTTGAAGGGCTCGGAAAGATGCAGCTCTGCACAACTAAACTGCGCAAACGTTCGGAGCCTTACATACTCAATCTTGAACTGGCACGCGCTCGGCTGATGCAGATAATGCTCAAGCGGGAAGACTGGCAGCTCTTCGACGAAAACGATAACCATACAAATAAAGCAATTCAATCAGCTGAAAAGCTTTTTGTGAGTGCCTTATCACACATAAATCAGCCTGAAAAGGCCTCAGTTTATGCGGATAAATGCCTCAAAAAGGCTGTTCTTGCCTCAGAGAATCTTGCTCAGAGGCATGCTGAAACAAATTTGAATACAAAGGCCGGAAGCGGTAAATTCAATGAGATGTCTTTCGGATGCACTCTCCAGCCCAAATTTGCGGCGAGCGAGAGCTACAGAAGAAAAATACTCGACTTGTTCAATTATGCTGTAATACCGGTTAGCTGGGGCGAGATTGAAAAGAAAAAAGGCGAATACGATTTTTCTTCTATAGACAATTGTCTTGCTGCGTTCGGGCCGGAAAAGATTCGTCTTTCAGCAGGCCCCCTGCTGAAGTTTGAAAGGGGCATTTACCCTGAATGGCTTGGAGGCTATGAATACGACGGCATAAAAGAGCTGGCCTACAACTTTATCACGAAAATCGTAAAGAAGTATGCAGGCAAAATAGACACATGGCAGCTTGTGGGAAGTATGAATTCAAGCAATGATCTTGGGTTCAGCTTTGATGAATGTATTGAAATCTGCAGAGCAGCCTGCCTTGCAGCACGTGCAGCAAACTCAAAAACAACCAAGATTATCACCCTTGATAAACCTTGGGGCTGGTATCATTCAAGAAATGCCTGCACAATACCCACTGTCCAGTTTGCTGAAACTCTCATGCAAAACGCTATAACCTTCGATAAGATCGGAATTGAGCTCGACCTCTCCGGGAAAACCCCTGACGCTGCAACCAAAGACCTTATGCAGATATCAGCAATGATAGACCAACTCACAGTATCAAGCAGACCGATCTGCGTTACGTCAATAAAAGTTCCTTCAAAGCCGATTGAAGGCTCAGGATACTGGCGGGAGCCGTGGTCTGAGAACACTCAGGCAGCATTCCTCAGAGCCCTTTACAAAATACTGCTTGCCAAGGAGCAGATGGCATCGGTAACCTATGATTCTTTTGTAGATATCGAGGAACCAGTGGGGATTGTAACTTCCGGAGGCGAACCGAAAAAAGCAATGAAAACTCTTAGAAATTTCCGAAAACTGCTTTGCGGCTGACTTTATGGGCAATTTTCAAGACTTTCACTTGAGGTATCAATGGAATTTTGCGTTGATTGTAATCATTGCGGGGATACTGCTGTCTTTTGCAGGTGCTGCGGGGAGCAGCGAACGCAGCATAGATATTTATTCAAAGGTTCATCCTCAAACCGCCCCGAAAGCAAGCCTTGTAAGGCTCCCGGGAATTGGTAACGTGCTTGCTGATAGAATTATCGAATACAGAAAAAAACAAAATCTTGAAACTCTTAAACAATTAGACAACGTTTACGGCATAGGGCCGGTTACCATTGAAAAAATCTCTGAATACACCGAGTTTGAATAATGGCAGACTGGAACATAAAGAAACCTGAAGGCGTTTGCTCGATATGCGGCAGAGAATTTGAGACTGATGAAGAATTCTATGCAGGTCTTGTAGATGGGCAGGAAGGCTTCGAGAGAATAGACACTTGCATCGGCTGCTGGCAAGAGAAGAAACCACGAACCTTTTACTTCTGGAAAACTAAAATGCCCCAGCCGGAAGAGAAAGGCAAGCAGAAGTTTCTTAACGATGAAACTATGCTCGAATTCCTCGAGAAGCTTGAGCAGTCAGAAGAGCCCGAAAAAATCAATTTCCGCTTTGTACTTATGCTCGTGCTCGTAAGAAAACGAATCCTTCGATACAAAGACACCTTCAGCAGAGACGGGAAAGACTACTGGAGGTTGAAAATTACCGGACAGGATAAGATGGTAGAGGTTTTAGACCCGCATATTGGTGAAGAACAGATCGAAAAGCTCAGCGAAAATATCGGGGACATTATGCTTTTGGAGGATGAATGAAGGTTTGGATGTGGCTCACAGCGGGGCTGATATTTACAGCCGGGTGCTCAATGCCCGCTAAAATAGACTTCGGACGTCAAACCGCTGATGCCCCCTCGCCGGTGAAAATTGCAGAAAAGCTGGAGAGGAGAAAAATGGCTGCCCAGTCCTTTGCCTTACGGGCTGAGGGGAAGTATAAATCTGACAGCATTTCCGGAGATGTAACCGCAAATCTATATTTCGATTCGCTTAAAAGCATCGCTGTACAGCTCAAGTCTATCATGGGCACAATGATTATCGCAGGCTCTGATCAAGAAAAGATCTGGTACAAATCATACAAAGGCAAAGATAAATCGTGCTATATATTCCCCCGTACGATTACTGATGAATGCTCTGTAATTGGAGGACTGAGCGGAATCAAACCTGAAATAATGCTCGGTTTTATACCTCCCGAGACTATTAGCAAGAGCGATCTGGTTTACTCAGATGGGAGATGGTATTTTGAAGACAAATCATCTGCCGGAGAATACGCAAAATACAGTTTCGACAGCAAAAGCCTTTTGCCCCAGTCTATAGAGATATACAGAAACGCCCGCCTTGCAGTTTCGATAGTACTTCCCTCATACACTGCACTGAAAGAAAATTTCAAAGTGCCAGATGTTATACAAATTCAAACCGAACAGGATAACGCATTCATACACCTGAAGGCTGATAAAATAAAATTATTCAACTTTACCAAACAAATGAAAGAGCGATTCTTTTCTCTGCCTGAAAGTGATAAGTACTTTCGTCTGAAAGAAAATTGTACCTTTTCACCAATCACCCCAAATTAAAAGCGGCTTAGATATGAAAAAAAACATCTCCGATCATTTGAAGTATTATCATCTTCCTGCGGAAAATACCGAATTTGAATATTTACAGGCAGGCGGGTTCAACATAGCCTCATACCACTTTCCCGCACAATCTCCCAAAGGCGTTATATTGGCTCTTCACGGATATCTGGGACATTGCGTGCAGATGGGCAAGCTGATCCCTGAAGTTAATAAAAATGGGTATTCAGTTTGCGCATTAGACTTGCCCGGGCACGGACTTTCCAACGGGAAGAAATATGCCATTTCCAACTTTGATGAGTATAGACTGGTTTTAGAAGTGTTCGCTGATCAGGTAAAAAATCGCTTTACCGCCCTTCCTGTATATGGACTTGGCTTCAGTCTTGGCGGGGCAATTTTTGTTGATTACCACCTGAAAAACGGTAAAGGGGCCTTCAAAAAAACAGTTTTAGCCGCCCCGCTTATCAGAAACGCCCTTTGGGAAATAACAAAAAAAGCCACTTCAGCATTCGATGAAATTACAGACAAGATCCCGCGAGTGTACAAAAAAGAAACATCAGATCCGTTCTACATTGAGATGGAACGCAGCGATCCGCTTCGGGAAAATTTCCTACCGCTGAGCTGGGTTAAGGCCCTTCACAGATGGGAAGCGGAACTTCGCAAAAAGGGTAAATGCAGCGTGCCGGCAAGAGTCCTCTACGGCCTCAAAGACACAACTGTTGACACAAATGAGGGTGCAGAGTATTTCAAAAACTACTGGCCAAACGCCGAGCTGATCGAATACCCGCGAGGCAAACACGAACTGATACTCGAAGCCGACCCGCTTGGCTCAAGAGTTATTCACGATATCTTATCAGGACTGAAGTAGAGCGGCCTGCATTTTAATAAGTAGATACCCCTCCAGAGGAACCCTTGCTTTGACAATGGGCTGAAAATCGGCTATAATTTACTGAATAAGCTCAAACATTTAACGGGGAGCGAAAAATGGGCAAGCTAATCATTCTTTCAGGTCCCTCATGCGCAGGCAAAGGTCCTTTATACAGCAGTTTGCGGAAATTTTACCCTGATCTTGCTGGAAGGCTGAGGAAATGCGTGTTGTACAACAGCCGCAGTCCGAGGCCCGGTGAAACAGACGGCGAAGATTATCACTTCCGAAAAAGAGAAAAAATTGAGGCCTTGAGAGAAAATAACGACTATCTTGTGCTTGAAGTACGAACTGATTTACAGGCTATGGACATCCGAGAACTCACGAAAATGCTGCAAAACGGAGATGTATTTTTCGAGGGTAATCCATTTGTAGTTTTTGAACTGCTGAAGGCGGGAATAAAAGACAACATTAAAACGCTTAAAATTTTCCTGTCTCCGCTCGAAAAAAATGAAATCCAGGAGCTCAAGGAGATTGGCGTTTGCATTGAAGATTTTATCGCTGACGTTATGAGACGCAAACTCCTCCGCCGCACTTCAAGGCATAAAGGACTTCTCGGCTTGAAAGACCTCGAAAACATTGAAACCAGGGCATCAAGCGCATTTCGAGAAATGCAGATGGCTCATATTTTTGACGCTGTATTGCCAAATCACGACGGCGAAGACAGCGAGAACTGGGATGCCTTCTATTACCCGATTGCAGATGCAAGAAAAACCCTCAAAAGCTTTGCAGAACTTTTAGAAAACGGCATCAGTGAAGAATCAGAGAAATGGCCTGCAGACCTTCTGGGTTCAATTAAATAGGGAGAGGAAAATGCAGCAAAATCAAGATTCCGCAACCCAACAACTCGCTTGCGAGAATGTAAAAAAACAGCTTAAAACTATTACTAAGCGGCTTGAAGGCGCTAAATTTGCAAGGGATGTGGAAGATGTTCATAAGGTTCGATTGGCTTCGAGAAGGCTGAGGGCTGTTTTGCGTCTGTTTGGAGATGTTTACGGCAAGGAAAGAGCGGACAACTGGCAAAAACAGCTCAAAAAGCTTCTTAAAGGAATGTCTGAAGCGAGGGATTTGGATGTTGAGATTATTTTCATTGAAGGCATTCTCTCTGAGCTCAATTACGATTCGAGAAGGCAGGTGCCGGGTCTCAGAAGAGCTCTTCTTAGAAAACAGCAGGCAAGGCAAAAATTGCAGCCTAAGATGGCTAAAGAGATAAGGCGTTTTGAGGATAAAAATATTCTCATCGATATGCATCTTGACACTGAAAGAATGCTCTTCCCCCTTAGAAACAAAGAAATCCCGAGAATCAGCGAGTCTCTTTTGGAAAGACTCAGAGAGAGAATCTCGCCGCATAAAAATGATGTGATAAACAAGCTTGAGCTTCTAAAGGACATAGAAAACAACGGCGGCCACCACAAGCTCAGAATTGCCGTTAAGAAAACCCGCTACTGTCTTGAAGCTGCTGACAAGGCATTTGATGGCTCGCTTGAGCAAACAATAACTAAAGTTAAAAATTTCCAAACTATGCTTGGGGATATGCACGATCGAGACGTTTGGAAAATAGGCTTGGAAAATCTCATTGAGGAAGAAAAGCAGAGGACGATTGAATATTTCGGAAGCGCAAGACCGTTCCCAAAGCTTCTTCCCGGAATGCAGATGCTCAAGGATAAAATAGAATCACAAAGACTCCAGCTCTATCAGCAGGCATCTGAATACGCCAATTCTGAGGTTAGCGAGGATTTCTGGAACCATATTGATGATGTTTTTCGTCGGCCGGCAAACGCAGATTAACCTTGGTTCCTGAAAAGCAGCAATAAAGCCCCATCTATAGGCGGGTGTTTTTATTAAGTATGCGTTTTCTCTGCCGGCTGAAAATAGGGACAGTTACCCTAATTCCAAGCTTATGAGTAAAAATATCTTGCCAGTGAGCTGAATAATCATATCCAGCACCTGCCTGATCGCATTTTTCCTGAATAAAATTCTTCAGTCTCTCTCGGTGGGAGTTCATAATCTCGATTGTCTTTTTTCGGATTAAGTAAGGATCTAAATCCCTCCTTATAATTTCCTGAACCCCCTCAGCCACGGCGTCTTCATCATCCTGTACAGTTACAACATACTCATCGCTGAAAAGCTCATCTCTGCCTCCTATATTGGGGGTGTTCACAATACCGAGCCCGCAAAGCAGATACTCAGCACTGACAAACATAGCGCCTTCTTCCTTTGAAAGGCAAAGCCCGCATCGTGCTTCATTTATAACCTTGTAAATTTTACTGGAAGGTACAGATTCTGTGTACTCAGCCTGCGGAAGAATTGCCCTTATTTTGTTATAATGCTGAGTTTCCCTCTCTGAATGCACACCCACAATCTTGAGACTCTCAATTTTACGTGCAAGTTCATGCCTTTTGAAAGGTGTAATCCTTGCAACATATATTGCATCAAAGCTCTTTTTAGTATCAGGTACAATCTTGTATTTACTCGTATCCAAAAATGCATTCTGATGGCAGAAAAAGCTCTTGAGCCCTGCGTTTTGAATCTTGCGGTTTTCGTCCTCGCTGTTTGCCATACACACATATTCAACCGCTTCGTTTTCAGCCTGAAAGCTATGTATATCCTTCACCAAGTCATCAATACGCTCTTTTGTCTGCCTGTGCCAGCCCAGCATAAAAAGCACATAAGACACTCTGTCCTTGGGCAGAGTTTTTATTATCTGATCCTTCGATCTGAGAAAATCGTATTCATAACAGACTATTACCGGGGGAGAGTAATTGAGTATATAGCATCGCAAATTCCCTCTGCCTATGAACGACTTTGCTAAATCTTTGAAGTAATCTATCATACTTAAACCCTAAAGTGTTATTCTTCTAATAAACGCAATCCTGTATTATACAAAACAAGGGCTTAGGAATCACTCAAAAACCCCCCTTGCCTGCTTCTTATCCTAAAGATAGCGGCCAGCATTTTCAAGGCATCTTTTACAGGGCTGATTTTCGAACCTTCCACTTCGTGCCAGTTCACCGGCACTTCTACAATCGAATGGCCCATAAGCTGAGCCAGATAGAGAAGCTCAACATCAAACGCCCATCCGTTTTCAAGTGAGCGTGTGAAAATCTTATGGATTATATCCCTTCTGTACATTTTGAACCCGCACTGAGTGTCTTTGATACCTGGAACTGCAAGGAAATTGACCATCTTGTAAAAAGCTGCGCCCATTACAGACCTCAAACCTTCTCTCTCCTGCTTAACATCACTGGCAGATATATTACGAGAGCCTATTACTATTTTATCACGGTTTTCAATAAATGGAATAAATTTATCCAGCTCCCTTATGGGCGTTGCACCATCCGCATCAGCGTAAAGCGCATACCGTCCTTTTGCCTCAAGCATTCCCCTTCGCACGGCTGCTCCCTTGCCCTGATTCCTTACTTGACGCAGAAGTCTGACGCTCGGATTTTCACCTGCCAATTTCTGAGCAACCTCAACAGTGTTATCGCTTGAGCCGTCATCAACTATGACAACCTCTATAGATAAGCGAGAACTGTTTGCTTCTATATAATTCAATATATCCTTCATAAAAGCCGGAAGTCTTTGCTCCTCATTGTATGCCGGTATAACAATGCTCACATCAGGGGCGTCTTCGTTTTCCTCTATCCCAGGGATTTCCTGTTCAGGGTATCTATGGAGAAATTCTATGATCCTCGGGTTGAAGAAATCGGAAATTTTAAACTTGTATCGTGTTATGTAAACCGCTGATAAGGCAAGTACGGGGATTATTCTCGACAAATGGAACACAACGCACAGCCAGAAAATAACAGGCGATTCAAAAATCAGCAGAGGCAGTTCAGCAAGACCAACTGCAAAAGGTACAGGAGATAATTCTATCACGGCAGTTAATATGAGGTATGCCGTCCATGAATCTGCCGGCGATACGAAATGATTGAGCACTGATGTTACAACAAGCCCCTCCAGCCCCCAGACAATAACACCAAATACAACAGAATTGACATAGCTCAAAACGCCTATGTGTTTTCTCAAAAAAGCAACCAGCAAAGCAGCGGCTGCCGAAACGGCAAAAATCACAGAAAACACTAAGCTGGCGTATAAGATTGAGACAAGAAGGCCGGCGAGCGAACAGATAAAATAAACTCCCAGCACCCTTGAATGAAGCCATAAGCTTATTTTCTCAGATGATATCCGTGTTTCTCGCGCTAGGAACTCTGATTCAAAGGTCTTTTCCGGAAGCAGAGGGCTCATAAAATGCAGATACTGCATCACTACCTCAAACGACATAGACTGGTGCAGAGAAATCTCCTTCCCGAAAAACAGCTTCCGCCGCAGGCTCCTTAGAAAAAGCCCTAAACACGCCGCCCCAAATAATAGAATTATCGAATTAAACGAAATCCCCGAACTCTCAAACCCGCCGAAATGATAAATAAGAAGAGCGAAAATCCCAAGGCCTGTTATAAACAGAAGCCTGTAAATCCGGAAAAGATCAAATATTTCTGGCCGCTTTGCTTCCATTTTAAAAAATTCCCATTAGTCCTTTTTTCTGTAAACCCAAAATCTGTTCAGCAGGAAATTAAATAACGTGCCGCATAGTATTCCAACAGCTGCCGCCAGGGTTAGATGCTCTGACCAGAATTCAAAATTCCTGCTTAATGACATACTGACAAACCAGTTCACCACTGCCCCTATAGAGCAGCAGCAAACAAAACCGAAGTACTGCTTTAACCAGTGCCGGTGCTTGCCGTAGCTGAATGTAAAGCGCCTGTTCATTTCGAAATTCCAAGTCATTGCTGTGATAATAGCAATTATTCTGGCTGTTTCTATTGGCATAAAACTCATAAAGATGTTGTATGATGTAAGGTCAACAACGGCCCCTGTTGCCCCGACAATGCAGAACTGAAAGAATTTTGCCAGATTGCCGTATTTATAATCGAATAATCTTTTTATGTGCTGGATATATCTGAGCTGCTCTTTGAAATTAAGCTTACTGCTGCCGGATTTCCTGTCTGAGAAGAATATTGGGATCTCTTTGATATTCCTGCAGCCGCATTTTACGATCAGCTCAAGGCCGATTTTAGATCCTATGGGATTTAAATATGCGCTGCTTAGAAAGGTTTGTTTCTTCAAAGCAAAAAAACCGGACACCGGATCTTTGGCTTTAGTGAACGGCAAAGCCATCAATCTTGCGATCTTACCGCTCAAACGCCTGAAAATGCTACTGTCCTTTTCAATTGCCGCACCTTCGACATATCTGCTTCCTATCGCAAAATCTGCCTGCTCCTCTAAGACAGCTTTAATCAATTCCGGTAAAGTTTTTGGGGGATGGCTCAAATCAGCATCCATACAAACCAGCACTGAACCTTTCGCCCTCTTAAATCCCTCTATAACTGCTGAACTCAGCCCCCTCTGATTTTTCCTAACAATCATACATACTGGAAGCCCTTCCTGCTGGAGCTTCTTTAATTGTTCAACAGACCCATCCTGACTGTTATCATCAACCAAAATGAGCTCATATGAATATTTGCCTGCTTCTAAAACCTTAGAAACCTCTCTCACGACTAACGGGATGTTGGCTTCTTCTTTATAAACCGGAATTACAACACTAACAAAATCAGCGTTTTCTTCATCTTTCGGCTCAAAATCAGCAGAAAAATCAAATAATTCAATGTTCTCTTTAACTTCCCCATGAGAGGGATTCATTCAATGCCCCTTAAAAAACTGAATAAAAATAATGGTATTATTATATTTAATAGAAAACATTCTAAAATCAAAATCATCTTTTGCTTATTTATCCTGATGGATAGTTTATTTTGATAAATATCAATTTTACGCTCTATTTTTATAAACTTATGCCAAAACATTCAAACGTATCAAGAGATTATGCCGAGGGCAAATCACATCACTTCATAAACAATATAAAGATCATTTTCAAAAACAACATCATTTTTACTGAGAAAACCTTTATTTTTATTGAGGAAGGCTTTATGCTCTGATTTATTGCACAAGATATGGCTTATGCCTCTGTTCTGAACGAAATTATCAAGCTCCCCGCCGGCTTGAGAGAAAAGAACCTCCACCTTATTCCGTACATCCTCCGGCGTTTGCTGAGTGCTCCCTGCTGATACCGGCGCTGAGCTGAATCTCAGTGCCCTGTTAGACTCTTTAATACCGGAAAGCAATGTATCTTCTTCAGTAAGGTTATTGGAGATATAGCTGTAGGCGGAATAGGCCTCTTGAGAATAGAAAAATCTTGAGTCTCTGATAACCACTTTCCCGAAATTTGCAGCAACTTGATAGGCAGGCGTAAGAAAAGTAATACAAAGCAGAAGCCCGCAGAGAGTATATGAAATTTTCGGCGGCAATTTTGTATTGGGAAGTCTCTTGAGAAACAGCACGAAAAACACAGCTAACGGCACACTAATACCGAGTATAAATCGCCTCGAAAATGCAAACGGCGAATACATCAGAGCCGTTTGTAGAAGGAGCCATATCGCCATAAATTTGAGCTCTAAGCTCATTTGCTTAAACTTGAAAACTCTGAGAATACATTCTACATAACCGAGGGAGAGCAGGCCGAAACCCATTAGAATCACAATAAAGTTTGGCGGTAGATTAACGTTCTTCTCCGCCCAGAGGCTGAAACCGGCATTCGTCTTGAGCACATAATACTGATAAAGCAGTGTGGCGAAAAATAAAACGCCGTAAGCAGAGTAGCCCCAGAAGACCCGCTGCTTAAACGGCCAGCTTTTGAAAAATCTGAACAAAAGGAACAAAGCAAAGGATATAAATGCAATTGGAACGAGGTCGTATGAATGAGAAAGACCGATGAGAAAAACAGAGCCGGCGGAGACCAAAAACGGTTTGAATGATTCTTTTTTTTCGCCAAAATATATGCCGCCGTAAATCAGAACTATAAGAAGATAGCTCCAAATGAAAAGAGGCGTATAGTTGATTGAGTTCCATACGGTCATCTCAGGCATCCAGAGATCGCCCGGGAAGGAAGACATCGCCTCCCCTGATACCTCAATACCCGAGATTAAACTGAATATCTTCCCAAACAGCCCGAAACCGGAGCCAAGCATAACAGCAAGAAGGCCGGTAGTAAGCCAACCGCCCGATACGACTTTTTTGAGCATCGCCCAAGCTGCAAAGCCAAATAACACAGAAAAAATATATTTGGAAACAAGATAAACAAGCCATAGAGGCAAATTCAAAAGCCCTGAAATCCCGCCAAGCAATAGGAAAAGGGTATGTATATACTCCCTCTCGTGCGGAATATCGCAGCTGAGGTTCAGAAATCTTATATGCCCATCCTGAGCCTGCTTCATAAAACTGTAATAGATATTCTGATCGTGGGCATTCATTAAATAGCCGGTGAAAAAGGTATCTCCGCTGAAGAGGCTGCCGGCAATATAAGGGGCGAGAAGAACTAAAGGTATGAGCAGAACAAGCAGCAGGCGGGCCTTATTACCGCTGTAAAACACGCCGATCTTAGAAAATTTTTTGATACTTCCCATAATAGCAGCTTTCTAAATTAATATATTCAACCTATTTTTGCGATTCCCTGTATCGTACAACTAAAAGATAAAATGCCCATATAGTGAGAAAGATGCAGGCTGCAGGCAGTACTGGAAACATATTTGCGTACTGATTTCGATTAAAACTTGTCAAATGAATGGCAGAATTACCTTTCACAAAACTACCCAAAAAATCCGCAGAATTGAATATGATCGACTCGGGAATAATAAAGAAACCAACAAAGCCTGAAGTTACAGCAGCCTTGAAAAACTTACCCTCCCTTAGGTAAATATTTATTAGATAAAGCGCAAAGGGCAAAACAAAAACAAGATCGTACAGTCGATGGTAAGATATCAACATCGTCAGGGAGGTAATAAAAAACATAAGATGCATACTTATGTTCTCATCTTTCCTGGTTAGGAACAGGGCATAGAAAAATAAAGCCGCACAGGATATTTTTGCGGTTAATTGCAACCATTTAACAGCAATGAAATCCAGGTGAATCATATTGTATCCGCTCACAGCGAATGTATTGAAGCCTCCCTCTGAAACCTGAGTTAATAGGGGTTCTGTATAGCTCGAATAGAGCTCGATAAGATTATGTCCAAGAAGCAGAGGAACTGCTGCGAAAAGCAAAAACAGAACAAATGAGAATATGCAAAGCCGGTAATTTTTTTTGAAAAACAGAGCAAGACCGTAAAGAGGCAGCATAGAGTATTTCAGCGCAGCGGCCGCACCAAAGAATAACACCTTAAGATAGAAATGCTTTGTTAAGAGAATCGAAATCAGAAAGAAAGTTACAATTATAGTGATCTGCCCGTGATCCAGCGATGCAAAATAGGGTGTGGAGCTCATAAATATGAATAAAGTAAGAAGGAAGCCTGAATCTAACAAATCTTTTTTATCGCTGCTTATCAGGCCTGTTTTTCTAAACAGCAAGTAGAAAAGAATGACAGTTATTATCACATTCAATACTAAAAATACATACCCTGCTGCAACTGAAGAAAAAAATGTGATAGGATAAAATATTGCAGTATATCCCGGAAATACAATAGGCGGTTTTCCCCATTGCAAAGACAAATTTTCAAGAATATAAGGATCAACCCCATTTCTGATAGTCTTTGTAATATCGTAATAGGCGAGAAAATCAATGAAACTGCTTTCATTAATAACAACTTTAATAAGCCTTAAAGCTGCAAGCAGACCAAACAGTCCGGTAGCACCATAAATAAATTTTCTGGAATAACTCAATTTACTTCCCATATTATTAGCTTTGACACCAAATTAAAGTCCATAACTAATCACAAATTGGGAAAAAAGGGTTTTAGAACAGCACTGTCTGAGAGTGTTCCGTAAACCATACCCCCTGGAGCCGGTTCAAGAATCTCAAGCGCCGGCGTAACGAAAATCCCCTTTTCCAGCGCAGTTTCTGGGTTTTTGAGCACATCTACAATTTTAAGATCGTATTCAAACGAATTGCATCTTCTGCACAATTTTTCAAGATTCTCAATGGCCAGAGTTGAATTTACGTTTTTTCCGGCCACATAAAGCCTCAAAACCATCAAAGTGTTATCGCCGCTCATCTCTTTTCTCCGCACCTGAATACACACCGCCTATTTTAATACCATTGTCTGTAATTTTGAAAAGATGACATTGATTTGAATGAGCCCTTGCTCTAGATTTTAGTATTAGCAGAAGGCGATTCAAACGCCCCTGAAATTCAACGTTTCTAAGCAGAATCACAGTGTCAATCACAGAAGAAAGATCAATTCCTGTAATTTCCCTACCCTCTCTCTCGTTGTCTGCAAGATTTGTCAGCAGAGTTGTAATGCCTCTCTGTTTGCAGTAGTTTATGAGCCTCAGGATATAATCGAAGGCCGCGTGCTTATCGCCCATACGCCTGCAGGCAGAAATGGCATCAACCACAAGAAATCCCGGGTTAAACTCTTCAATCAAACGAAAAACCCGCACCAGATGCTCCTCAACACCAAGAGCTTCGGGCATTACCGGGTGAAATTTAAGCAGACCTTTATCTATGTGGGCTTTGAGATTGATTCCCGGGCTGAGCATACCTTCAACGACTGCCTGCTGAGATTCTTCAAAATCTATATATAGAGCCTTTTCGCCGTTTTGACATATTGAACTGACAAACGAACAGACAAGGGTGGTTTTCCCTGTGCCTGAGGTACCTGAAATCAGGTTGCAGGAATTTCTCCTGTAGCCCCCGCCAAGGAGTTCATCGAGCTTTTCAACCCCGCTGGAAACTGATTTGCCAAGACCTTTGTGCTGGAGTGATGTGGTTGTAACGGGGATTATCTTAACCCCGTTGAGATATATTGCGAACGGGTATTCATTCCTGCCGAAGTCCGAGCCGCGACACTTCAGCACTCGAAGCCGCCTTGTGGCAATCTGATTGTAAACCCGCTGGTCTAACTGGATAACACAGTCGCAGAGATAGTCCAAAAATTCATAGCGGTTGTAATCCCCTTCATACTTTTTTATGGTAAGCGCAGTAGTTATCTGGTTGTCCTCCAGCCAATTTTTGAAACTGTACAATTCATTGCGTTCTTTTACAAGGTCGTCAAGGAGCCTGAGAAAGACATCCGGCCCGTCGATGAGGATTCTTTTTGAATTGATTCTTGCCGCCTCGCTATCAATAATTGCCAGCAGACCAGACAAATCAAACCTGCCTGAAAGCACCGCTTGAGGGTCTATCCTTGCTTCAATAACTGAAAGCTTATTTTCATTTTCAAGCTTCCTGAAATCCCAGCCAAGGGTTAAAGCGTTATTCTTCAGTGTTTCAGCTTTCTCTTCAAATGAAAGAATTATCCCGGGTTCGCCGTTAATCGCCCCGCGATATATAAATTCTGAACCAAGGATCGTCTTGCCTGTCCCTGGACCGCCGTTTATGAGCGTAAGCGAACCGGACGGCAGACCGCCCATCAGTATTTCATCCAAGCCATTAATTCCCGTAGCTGCCTTCGCGATCCCGGCAGTTTCGGGAAATTTTTCGTCTTGCGAAGATTCGGAATACATATTATCAGTACCCTTTCCAAATAGACCTGATTTCCCACTTTAAGCCCGAATAAAATATCAAATTCACAGGCTGATTTCAAGCAATAAAATATTTTTGAGATATCAAGATTAGCCATATCACCTAACCTTCACAGTTCTAAAGCGAACAAAAATAATAAGGCAAGTGTAAAAGGAATAGAGATATAAGCTTTAATATTGCAAAATCTTACCTGTGTATTTGTTTGACTTGAAGGGTTTAATATTTTAAAATCGGCGTATGATAATTTATTTATTCGAGGGCGCTATTATGAGAAGAAATATTATATGCATACTAATTCTGCTGTTCACTTCAGCATTGACTGCTGCGGAAAGGGATATCCCCCGTACCGGTCAGCAGGCCTACCAGCAGAGGCGAATCAACAGAAACACAAACAGAGCAAGATACACTACCCCTTCTACTCAGCTCCAAAGCAAAACAAGCCCTTACACGGGCAATTACAACTACTATGACCAGAAGCCAGGATATCAAAACTATTCCCGGGCAGGTATGGATGTAAACGGAAGGCAGTATAATCAGAACCCAATCACCACATATAGAGAGTACGACCGTTATTCCAAATCTTCTACGGGGCTCAAATACAGCTATCCTCTCAGCGGGACAAAACTCCCGCACAGAATCACTGACCGCTCTAACCTGAAAACCGGCATGCCAGAATACGAAGAATATCTGAGGAATAAAGTTCTCTCGGAAACGAGATACGGCCGCAACATTAAGATAGACTCCAACAAACTGAAAAACAGCGAATACTCTTCAAGGAAGGACGCAGACAGGTATTCTCTTCCCGAAAATTTTGAGCAGGAGCACCAAGACCTAATCACTAAAAAATACGTTCAGGATCTCATTGCCAAAGAGCAGGGAAAGGTAAGCAGTAAGGATCCTTTAGATGATATTCTAAAGCCGCAGCAGCCCGCAAGCCCTGATAAACAACGACAGATCAATAAAGAATCTGAGCTGAGAAGAACAGAAAACGAAAAGGTTAAGGAAAATTCACCGCTCCAGGATCCGGCGGCAAAACAGAAGCAGGAAGACATGGACGTGTTTGAAAGAATAAAAGACGAAATCCAGAACTATCAATCTGCGTCCCAAAAGAAAAAAGAAGATGAGAAAAAGTTAGACAGCGAAGACTCTTCAGATAAAGGCAATGAAAAACCCCTTTCGGCTAGAGAAAAATACGAGAAATACATAAAGGATTTTGAAAACCCGAAAACAGAGGCCGAAAAGGATATTGAAGAATCTCTGGAAATTGCTGTCCCTGAAGGTGATAATCTCCGCCAGCAGGCTGAAAACATCTTAGGTAAGCATTCAACCTTTGCAACGCTTTCAAACGACAAATTCAACACCTATATGCGAAAAGCAGAAAAGCTTATGTCTCAGGGGCAGTATTACAAAGCGATCAGCGCTTACAAAATAGCCAAGATTTACAAAAAATACGACCCTCTCTGCCATCTGGGGATCTGTTTTGCACAATTCGCCGCAGGCGAATATCTCAGCAGCTCAGTAAGCTTGAACAGGGCAATGCTCATATATCCGGATATAGTTAAAATGCGTGTTGAGCTCACAGACATTATAGGCAGCAGAGATATCATAGAAAACAGGATGGTTGATGTTGAGCGGTGGATAGAGAGAAACGGTTCAAGCAAACTGGTTTTCCTGCTTTCATACATTTACTATCAGATGGATAATCCGGACTGGGCACGTGAGCAGCTGCGGACGGCAAAAGATAATTTCAGAGATGAAGGATTCAAGAAAAATGCCGGACTGCTTGCCGAACAGATCGGCGCAGATTTCAGTTCATCAACTGAGGCTCAGGAGCAGTTAGAGCAGTAGTATGAAGCAGAAAATTCACCTCAAAGCCGCAGCCGCGGTATTCGCCGGGGCAGTTATGTGTGCTTTGTCTTTTGCTCCATACAACGTCAGCTGGCTGGCTTGGGTTGCTTTTGTGCCGGTTTTGCTGAGTCTTACAGCGGCTAAAGGCAAGTTTGCGGCTTTTACATTCTGGCTTGCAGGCTTCTCGCTTTGGCTTTTCAGCACAGACTGGTTTGTAAATATTGCATTCGCTGCTTGGATAACTGCCGCAGCAATAATGGGCATCAAATGGCTCCTGCTTTACTTTTCCGTGCGTTTTCTCCACCAGAAAGGCATTTTCTTCACGTTTGCTTTCCCCATCGTTCTTGTAGGGCTTGAAGCGATTCAGGGGTACCTTTTCGGAGGTTTCGACTGGAATTTCCTCGCCCACAGCCAATACCGTTTTCTGCATTTGATTCAAATTGCAGATATAACGGGTGCAGCGGGAGTTAGTTTCGCAGTGGCGATGGTAAACGGTTATTTGGCTGATGCGTTTCTGATAACCCGCCGGCTTATAAAGGAGAAGCCCGAAATAAACGCCAAGATGCTTGCCAAATACGGTGCTCTGGACGCTTCAGTGGTGATTGTTCTTGCCTCAGTGTTTCTTTACGGGCATTTCAGAATCGAAAACGAAAAGCTCTCTGAAGGCCCGCTTATCGGAATTGTGCAGCCGGACGTACCATCTACAGCCAAAGGCATACAAGTGAGCTACGATAAAATGCTCAAAAGGCTTGAAAAACAAACAGTGCTTTGCAGACAGAGCGGAGCGGATATTATTGCTTGGCCAGAAACTATGATACCAGCACCGATGAATAAAGAATACATTGAATGCTGCAGGAGCGATTCTCTGCCCCAAAAATTTTATAGAAGGCTCAAAAAACTCACTGAAGATTTCACCCTTATTGCAGGTGCGCCTTACGCAACGCTAACCATCGAAGACGGGAGCCTTCGGTTTGACGAGGAGTACAATTCTGCAATTATCTTCAAGAACGGGAAACTCCTTGATAAAAGATACGATAAAATTCACCTAGTACCCTTTGGAGAATATATACCCCTCGGACACATCAGCTGGATAAACGATTTGATTATGCACTTCAACCCCCAGGGACTGGACTTCACAATCAACCGAGGAAAAAGCTTGCAGAGATTCAGGCTTAAGGCTGATGGAAGAGAGATTTTAATCACACCTTCAATCTGCTACGAAGATACCGATGCAGAATTTACTAAGAAATCTCTTCATACCAACGGCGAAAAATCCGACCTACTTCTGAACATAAGCAACGACGGCTGGTACGTGAAATTTGACGGCGACGGCACAGCACGAGCAGGAAAAGAACATTACCAGAGAACAGCGATTTCAGCTTTCAGGGCTGTAGAGAACAGGGTAACTCTTATGCGTTCTGTAAATACTGGCATAAGCTGCACGATAGATCCACTCGGAAGGATAATAAACGGATACAAAGAGGGCAATCTTCCCGAGAAAGCATTAAACAGAGGAGCTGTTGAAGGATGGTTCAGCGATAATATAATACTCTGCCGAAGAAGAAGCTTCTTCAGCTGGCACGGAAGATGGTTTTCACGCATCTTTCTAAAGGTAATAATAGTTATATTTGCTGCAATTGTAATTGAAAAGTTATGGCTAAAGAGAAATAAAAAAAACGGAAGAAAATGCTGAAAGATAAATTTATCAAAATCAAGTATATCGCCGCAATCATTGTGTCAATACCGGTCATTTGCTCAGCAATGGGAGACAGCAGATCCAGAGGTGTTGAGGAAGGGCTGCCTTTGGAAGAAAAGGCAAGATGGAAAGTTATGGAAATTATGCAAAGCGGGAGCATCGATCTGCAAATGGACGCTATTGAAGTGGCAGCGAAAAGCGGCGATGAAACCCTTCTTTCTAATATTATGCCTGTTTTAAATGATGAGAAGGCCCCCGAGCCAATCAAATTTGCAGGCCTCATGGCGATTGGCGATGCAAAATATTCAGGGGGGCTGAAGTTTGCTGAGAAGTACAAAACAGATGAAAACCCAAATCTTAAAATGGCAGCGGCGTATGCCCTTATAAGACTCGGAAAAACTTCTAACTCTAACTACAAAATAATATTAAATCATCTCGATTCTGAAGATCAAAAAACTAAAGACAATGCGGTATTGCTTCTGGGCAAGGCTGGAGAACGAAAATATATAAGCGTTCTGCGATGGCTTTACAATAATGAAAACTCTACCGAGAGAACGAAGCTTTTGATTGTCGAAGCCCTCTCAAGGCTCAGGGATCCCGAAGCTCGCTCAAAGGCTTGGGCATTAATGATAAGTAAAAGAGCTGATGACAGAGTTATGGGCATCACCTCAATGCAGAAGCTCAAAACGCTTAAAGCCAAAAATGCGATACTTACTATGCTTGATGACGGGGTTCTTGAAGTGAGGCTGGTGGCTGCTGAAAATGCCGCCCTGCTCGGGGATAAATCCGGCAGGGATATCGTGCTGAATTTCTTCAAGAACAAAGTGAATACGCTGGACAAAAAAGACAGGGACCGCGCCCTGCTGCACGCAATAGATGCAGCGATGGCTATAAAGGGTGTTGACAGTGCCCAATATGTTCCTGATTATCTGGATTACAACTCTAAAAAGATCCAGCTCAAAGCTGCCCAAGCAATATTGAGTATGTAAAAATGCCTTTATTTTTCGCTGAAAATATCAATCCCACTACCTTTCTGGACCAATCAGAAACCAAGCATCTTGCAGCTTTCCGCATTAAAAAAGGCGATAATATACAAATATTCGACGGCAAAGGGAACTCCGCAACAGGTTTAGTAAGAGAGACAGGCAAAAACAGCACTGAACTTGAGATTCTCAGCAAGCAGACGGCCAGCCCACGCGAGAATGGTAAAATATCCCTGATTGTAAGTATCGCAAAGGGGCAAAGGTTCGACTGGCTCATCTCCAAAGCCGCAGAGCTCGGTGCAGATCGTATTATGCCCGCAGTATTTGAACGTACAGTAAAAACCGCCAAAGGGAAAAACCTTCTGGAAAGATACAGGAAAGTTGCAATATCAGCTTGCAAACAAAGCAGAAATTTATTCCTTCCGGAAATCCTCGCCCCGGCCCCCTTTGAAGAATATTTGAATGGGCTTAACGATTCGGTTTTGTTATCGGCAACTTTATCAGGTAATTCCGAAAGCCTTTTTAAGACAACACTAAATCCTTCAGACAACTATGCAGTATTTATAGGACCTGAGGGAGGATTTACGGAAAGTGAAGAAAAAATTCTCGAGCAGGCTGGCGCAAAAAGCATATCACTCACATCAACCATCCTTAGAACTGAAACAGCAGCAATCTGCTTTTGTTCGTTTTTAGCGGTTATGCGTGATTCGGCCAAAGTATAAAAATTACCTGCGGTTAATTTCAGTGAAAGGCTTATTTGTATTTACCGGAAAGGTTTATATGATATAATCTAAGAGAAATAATCTTTAACTATCCGAGGAACGAATGCTTACAGCCACTTTCAACGCAAATTCAATTAGAACAAGAAAAGAAATCATCAAAGACTGGCTTGAAGAAAAGAGCCCTGATATTCTCTGCATTCAGGAAACCAAAGTGCAGGATAAGGATTTCCCTTCATCCTTTTTCGAAGATATTGGATATAACGTATATTTCAGCGGACAGAAGAGCTATAATGGGGTGGCAGTTTTGTCCCGCGAAGAGGCTTTGAAAGTGGAATATGGGCTGGATACTGAGCCTGAAGACAAAAGCCGGCTGGTATATGCCCAGTATCCTGAAATAAATATAGTTAATACTTACATCCCACAGGGAAACAGTCCGGATTCGGATAAATTTCAGTACAAGCTCGATTGGTACAAAAGACTTAAGGCCTTTTTCAGCAGAAAATTCTCGCCGGAAGATAACGTTTTGTGGCTTGGAGATATGAATGTTGCACCAGAAAACATCGATGTTCACAACCCTGAAGGGCTACTTGGCCACGTATGCTTCAGACAGGAAACATGGGACGCTTTTAAGGATGTTATGAACTGGGGATTCACAGACATCCTCAGAAAACATTACCCGGAAGATGTTATCTATACATTCTGGGATTATAGGGCGGGCTCTTTCCCAAACAACAAAGGCTGGCGTATTGACCATATACTGGCAACCGCCCCTCTATCTGAACGCAGCATAAAATGCTTCGTGGATTTAGAGCCCCGGAAAAAACATAAACCAAGCGACCACACTTTCTTAGCAGCGGAGTTTGATATATGAAAGACATAATCTCAGACAACAGAAAAATATTAGTTATTCTGCTCAGTTTACTGCTGCCGGCAGCTCTTAGCATTGCAGGGCTTTCAGGAAGTTCGCTTGAAACAAAACGAAAGATGCGCCAGATCAACGCCAGAAGATTGTGTATGACAGGTCTTGCCGGCGAGAATACGCCGATTAGCATAAAGGGTTTCAGCTCGCTGTTTCTAAACAACGACGCCTTAAACGCGAACGAAGATATGCTCAGCTACCTGCAGGGCGAGCTCGGCTCTGCCGCTAAAGACGCTGACGAAAAGAGTGTACAGGATATTGAAGAGGACTTGGACTGGTGGCTGAGGCTTTATTTCGAGTTTCACCCGGATAAAAATCAGGGCAAGCACGCTCAGCTCAGCAGCACCCTTGCTAAAGAGCTTGAGTCGGTTTTCTTTACGTACGCTTCAGTTATGAGCAATTCGGAGGAAGTCCAGGGGGAGCTGATATGGGCAGTTGAAGGAAATAAAAGCAAAACAATTAAGCGTTGGATAAGAACCTACCTCTGCATAGAAGCAGTAAGAAATGAGCAGAAGTTCAAGGCCGCAGAATTCAGCGACGGCAAAACAATCGAATATCATTATGCTTTATGGACTGAATTCTTGGAACTATTTGTTCTTGAACACTGCAAATTCGGATTGTTTCCGGAAATTTTCTCAAGCCCTGATCAGGCCTCTATCCTGATTAGCCTGTTTAATCTTTATGATTTCACAAAAGACAGCGACCTAAAAAGAAAGGTAGATATTCTTATTACCTTTATCCTCGCAGACTGGTCTCACCTGCATTACAACGGGGTTTATGCTGGAGCAAGAACAGGGATGAATTTCGAATCTTCAGATATCTATTCCCAATCTGATAAATGGCGGTATTACACAGCACCGTTTGTGGGAAGCAGCAATGAATGGCTCGAAACCGAAAAAGATGTGTATGCAAACGACTTCGGGATCTATGTTTCCGCAACAACAAACTATCAGCTCCCAGATGTTGTTTTGGCAACAGCACTCGGCAAAAAACCTCGAAAGAGCTTTGTTTCAATATCTGCCTACCCTGCAAATATTATCGAAAAGCAAGGCAGAGAGTACCTTGATAAAGACGGGAAAAAATTCCTCTCATACTCATATGTAACAAATTATTACTGCCAATCATCAGTAATTGCATCACCAGAAGCTGTTAGTGGGTTTGAAGATGAAAAAAAAATGAATATTGCCTCAGATGCCTTCGAGAACATTATGAGCGGCCTGACTTTTCAAAGCAGCCCGGGGAGCATTATCTATCCGGTACTGAGAAACGGAGAAAACGAGATAAGAGAATACAACTCTTTAGTTTCTGTTCAAAATAAAAATATTACTCTTTACATGCCAAATCGAAGCAGATATCCCGAAGGTGCAGTTGAACTAATAATGTCATCTGGCCTTTCCTCTAATATGAGGCTAAGCAGCGGCTGGAAAATTTTCAAAACAGGCGGAGTATGGGTTGGAATAAAAGGGTTTTCGCCGAAGGACGGACAAACCACAGATGAAGGCAGATGGGCAAACGGCAGCAGGCTCATATTCGACAAAGAGAAAGGGCCTGTAGCAATGGTTACAGGGCTGAGCTATAAATACAAAGATTTTGAGGCTTTCTCGGCTTATCTTGAAAAACAGTTTGCTTCAATTGAAGATGGCAATCTTACTTTCTACGGCGTAAATACGGACAAAGAACCTGCGAAAATACAGACAGATCTCCAAGACTCCGAGCGGCCTTCTGTAAACGGAGAAAAACCTTCACTCCAAAGAGAATACCTTTATGACTGCCCCCTTATTAGGTCTAAGGAAGGCAGCGGAATCCTCTTTTTCAGCAATGAATCCAAAAGTATGGTAATCGACGTTGTAAAGGACATTATTTCAGAAAGCTGAAAAAACAAATGGCAAACACAAAACCTCCCGCCTTTTTGCGGGAGGCTTTTTATTTCTTTTTCAGCCCTTGTTCACCAACCCGTCTAAAAGGTAGTAAACTGAATCAACGTAAAGCTTTTCACCATCAAGCTTGTACTCTTTGAATTCGGGCATAGCCATCGTTTTCTGCAGGTTAGCTGAAGGCTTTATTAAAGACATCAATCCGGCAGACATTCCATAATGATAATAAATAAACTTCTGGCACTTAGTTACAGAAAGGTCAGGGAAGTATTTTTGTATAATTTCAGCTCCCTTTTCGATTAGGGGGAAAAGCCTGCTCTTGTAGTTGAAAAGACCTTTTTCGGAAGAATATCTCTCCAGTGAAGCGCCGAGTCTGGTAACCAGCCTGAGAAACCTCTCGCATTCCATTGTATTTTTCGCCCATGCAGAAGCAAAGACCTTAGCATTGCCCTTTTTAACACCGGAAAGATTTTTGGCCTGATAGTCGAGCATTAGATCGAAATACTTAATTACCAGTCTGAGGAAGATATCTTCCTTGGTTAAAAAATACCTGTAAATGTTAGGTTTGCTGATCCCCGCTCCCCGGGCGATTTCGTTAAGACTTATCTCTTCGAAATCTTTTTCCTGAAAGATCTTATCAGCAGACTGCAGAATTTCATCGGTGCGAAATTCCTTTTGCTCGGGGGTTCTTGCTCGAACCCAGTTCTCCCTTGGAGTATTCATAGTTACACCTCTTACTTTAAAAAATTACATCAACTTAATTACCATTTCCTGCAAAAGTAATTACCACGACAGCTCTTATTGAGTTTACAGCGGTAAACTTCTATTATTATTTTGACATATAAAAATTGAAATGCAAGAATATTTACATATAATGCTGTGAAAAATTGAAATATTTATAAAAAAGCGGGAAAAACAAATGAAATTTACTAAGATGCAGGGCCTCGGGAACGATTATGTCTACATAAACTGCTTTGAAGAGACAGTGGAGAACCCGGCAGAATTAGCAAGATGGGTAAGCGACAGAAACTTCGGAGTTGGTGCTGACGGACTGATCCTGATATGCCCCTCGCAGACGGCAGATGTGCGTATGCGAATGTTCAATTCAGACGGGAGCGAATCAGAGATGTGCGGAAACGGGATCCGCTGCGTAGCCAAGTACGCCTTCGACCACAAGCTTGCCGAACCCGGGACAAGCTTTTCTGTTCCCGGCCAGCGTCCCTGCCCGCATTCACTGAATATTGAAACCGGCAGCGGCATACTGAAAGTTGGTATTATTCCGGATGAAGAGGGTATCGCTGAAAGTGTATGCGTTAATATGGGAAGGCCAGTTCTTTCGCCAGATGAAATCCCAGTAAATTTTGAAGGTGAAAGGGTTGTAGATGAACCCTACGAGTATTCCGGCGCACAGCTCCGGATGACCTGCGTTTCGATGGGCAACCCGCATGCAGTGTTCTTCTGCGACGATCTGGAAGGGCTGGAGCTGGGAAAGATAGGGCCTTTCATAGAAACAGACCCCATATTCCCGAGAAGAACCAACGTGCATTTTGTAAAGGTAAACACGCCTGAGGAGATAACAATGAGAACATGGGAAAGAGGCTCCGGGATAACCATGGCCTGCGGTACAGGAGCTTGCGCGTGTCTTGCTGCAAGTGTTCTCAACGGAAAAAGTCAGAGGGCTGTGCTCTGCCACCTGCCCGGTGGAGACTTAGAGCTTCATTGGTGTGAAGAGGACGGGAATATCTATATGACAGGCGCTGCTACTGAGGTTTACAACGGCTACCTTCTCGGCTGAAGACTCTCGCCACACCTCAATTTATGCTTAAAGAGAGCTTCTCTACAGCCTCTTCAACATTCTGGGCATTAACGAGCTCTTCAATCCTGACAGCAGATTGAGGCGATGCTGAAATTTTTAATCTCTTCCTGTCTCCGTTTATCATCTCAAGCAAAGCTATTGAAAGCTGACGTGCAATATCAGGCGCATTGGCTCCTGGCTGGGCATTCACAATTTGAGCTGAGGCCTGCTGCCTGAGAACCTCAGGAGTCTGATTGGCCTGTTTGGCAGCTGCAGCAAAAATCTTGTCTATAAGTGTTTCATTTATCAGCTCAAAAGATATATGCTCCAAAGCTATCTCGAGCATTTCGGAATGGGGCATCTGATTTTTAACACCCTGATCCTGAAGCTTTTTGGCCTTAACCAGAAACTTGGCTATATCAAAACCGGAAACCTTAACCTCTTCAGTAAACTGAAAAACTCCTTCAAAATCCAAAGAGGCATTCAAGAAATGCTCATTTTTCTCAAAATCTGAATTAGATGTGATATTGTAATTTATCACAATCTCATCCCCCAGATCTAAAGATTCCACTACCGAATTGATCTCTTGAAAAAGTTCGTCCGCTACGAGAGGATTATTTGAAAGGCTCTCTAAATTCTTCGTTACCGGAACTGCAATTTCCTCGAAACTGACATCCATAGATTCCGGGATAGGCCTTGTCTGGCCGTTTGGCAATTGAACTTCAATACCGGGTTTGTAGTCGCTGATTCTAACGCTTCCGATACTTCCCCCTAAAAACGGGGAAGACAGTTTAACGTCTTCAATCGATACGCTTTGCCGCATAAGGGAAGTGTTCACTTTGTCATATTCGATATCGCAGAAGGTTTCCCAGCCTGCAAAAACGGCATCAACCTTCGCCTGTGCTTTTCTCTGAACAGTAAGCTTAACACCAAACACAGAAACACAGATAAAAACTGCTAAAACAGCCAACACCAACAAAGATTTCCTATTTTTAGAAGCCATTTGTATTCTCCAAATAAATGATTATTCTAATAAAATACCGGATTCAACTTGCGGCGTCAATTAAAATACCAGATTATAATTCAACCTTGACGGATTAGATGAAGGTATTTTGCTTGAAAGATAAAAGCGATACAATAAACTCTTCAGCATGGAAAAAGAGAAAAAAGCAATAAACCAGCTTCTTGATATTGACAATTTTTTCAGCGGGGGATTCGCGGTTAAAGGTGAAGGAATCTCTCAGAAGCTTGAAAGCTCAGAGGATGAAGCCGAAAAAAAAATCAGCAGCGTCCATGCTGAAACAACAGAAACGGAAAATGAATTGAGCAAAAGCGAACAGCTTGAAAAAATAGCAGAAGAAGTTAAAGTCTGCACGAAATGCAACCTCAGCCAAACAAGAACGTTCGCCGTACCCGGGGAAGGCAATCCCGATGCGCGTATAGTGTTCGTAGGCGAGGGGCCGGGAGGCGATGAGGACAAGAGCGGAAGGCCTTTTGTAGGCAGGGCCGGGCAGCTTCTTACAAAAATCATAAACGCAATGAGACTCACTCGGGAAGATGTGTTTATATGTAATGTGATTAAATGCCGGCCGCCCAACAACAGAGACCCTCTTGCAAGCGAGAAAGATGCTTGCAGAGATTATCTCTATAGGCAGCTTGCCGTTATAGAACCGGATATTATTGTCGCTCTCGGTTCTCATGCGGCTAAAGAACTCCTTGATACAGATACCGCTATCGGAAAACTCCGCGGGAGATTTCACGATTTTACGATAAAAGGCGGCACCGAGACAATAAAGTTTATGCCCACTTACCATCCAGCATATCTCTTGCGTAACTACAGCACCGAAAACCGAAAAAAAGTTTGGGATGATATGAAGATGGTTATGCAGGAAATCGGGATAAAATCCTGAGCTCAAACTAAAAATGATAACCCGCAATTAGGGACTCTCATCTGTGAATTATTTCAAGAGACTGTTAAATTATATCTGGCCACAGTGGCCTCGGATAATTGTAATACTTATCTGCGTGTTTGTTATTGCCCTCACCTTTTCGGCAAGCTTTCTGACCGTTATCCCGCTTTTGAAGGTTATGATGGGTCAGGAAGGCCTGCACGGCTGGGCGCACAGAAAAATCTGCAGCGACAGATACGGCATAGATTTTTACGTGCCTGATAATACCGAGCTTTCAGACCCCGAAAACGGCTACACGACCTTTCTGCTTCTCACAAAGGCAGAAGAAGACAAGCTGGGCTATAAAAGCGGACTTCGGGCAAACGACAGGATAGTTTACGTTTCTGAAAAGAACTTCGGAGACGATCCCGGGAGCATGGCGGCCTCAGAAATGCTCGATAAGCTGGCAAATCTCGGAGCGGATAAACGGCTCTATATAAAGTATGTAAGCTTTGAAGACTCCGGCGAGGAATCAGAACACAAAACAGAAATAAAGGCCAACGCTCCGCCCTTCTATCTCGGGGCATCTCAGGGACTTTTGAGTATGGTTTCGCAGGCAAATTCGCAAGACAGCAAAAGCGAGGCAATGCGGGTGGTGATGTTGATCGTTGCCGGCATGACTGTTCTAAGGTGTGTAAGCCGATTTTTCCAAGGTTACTTATCACAGAAGGTGGTTAATATCGGTCTTGCAGACCTGAGAAATGATGTTTTTTCGCACATAGTGGAAATGCCCATAGGCTACTTCTCGCTCAAGGGCTCCTCGGACACGGTGAGTAAGTTCCTCCAGGACTCTCAGATGGCTGGCAATGGGATTAAAACAGTTTTCGAAAAGGCTATCAGAGAACCTGCAAAGGGGCTTATGTGTCTTGTTATGGCGTTTATGCTGAGCTGGCAGATTGTGCTTGTTTTCCTGTGCGGAATACCTTTTCTGGGATTTGCTATTAACAAGCTCGGCAAAAGGATAAAAAAGGCCACAAGAAAATCTCTCGTTAGCTGGGGTCAGATGCTCTCAAAACTTGATGAATCTGTAAACGGGCTCAGGGCAGTGAAAGTTTACAATCAGCAGGACAGGGAGAAGGAATCTTTCCGCGGGGTAAACCAGAGGCTCCTTAAGGAACAGAATAAGATCGCCAAGGTTAATGCACTAACAAGCCCTCTGATGGAGATTTTAGGACTTTTTGCTGGCATTATTGGCTTTCTTATGGCTCTGGAGTGGGTGCTTGCCGGAAATATGGATGAAACAGAATTCTTTGCCATGCTTATGCTTCTGGGCACATCAGCAGAGTCCTTCAGAAAAGCGAGCAATGTATGGAACAAACTACAGCAGGCAAATGCTGCCTGTGAGAGGATATTCAGCCTTGTGGATACCGAAAAAGAGCGTGATACAAACAGGCCGGCAGCTCCAGCAAAAATTGAAAAAGAGATTAGTTTCAAAGATATCTCTTTCAGATATCCGGGTGCAAAAAATGATGCCCTGAAAAACGTAAATCTAACAGTTAGAAAGGGCGAGAATATTGCGGTTGTGGGCTCGAACGGCTCGGGAAAGACCACTCTGCTGAACCTGCTGCCGAGATTCTACGACCCCACTTCGGGTGAAATCCTTATAGACGGTGTAAATATTCAAGATATGTCTTTGAAAGGGCTTCGTGAAAAGATTGCAGTTGTATCACAGAAGGTTATAACGTTCCACGATACAGTTTCGCAGAACATAGCATACGGCCGCCCTTCTGCAAGCAAAGATGAAATTATTCAGGCCGCCAAACTGGCCTACGCTGATGAATTTATAAGGTCTATGCCTGAGGGGTATGATACATTTATCGGTGAGAATGGAGCAGGTTTAAGCGGCGGACAGCTCCAGAGGATAGTGATTGCAAGAGCGATTCTGAAAGACCCGGAAATTCTCATTTTTGATGAGGCGATGAGTCAGGTGGATGCCGACAGCGAGGCAAAGATAAATCGGGCCTTGGAGCAGCTTACAACTGAGCGAACAAGCTTTGTGATAGCGCACCGTTTCTCAACTGTAATCAATTCTGATGTGATTGCTGTGATACATGAAGGCAGGATAGTTGATACAGGCAAACACTCTGAGCTTATAGAAAGATGCCAAACATATAAGAATTTGTATGAAACCCAGCTTCTTCAGTAGGATTAAGCAAGTATGAATAATATATACATAGCAGCAACACTCAAAGACTGCGGAAAAACAAGCGTTACATTAGGCCTGATGCAGCAGCTTCGCGAAATCGGGCACAACCCGGGCTATATAAAGCCTGTGGGGCAGCAGTATATTGAGCATAACGGACAGAAGCTCGATGAAGATGCGGTTCTGATTCTTGACGGGCTGGGCTTTCAGATAGACAACCCAAAAGATATGAGTCCTATAGCAATAGAGAGAGGATTTACGAAAAAATATATAAATCACCCTGATCCCACAAGGCTCGAAAACAAGATACATAATGCTTTCAGCAAACTCAACGGAAATCACGAGCTCAATCTCGTAGAAGGCACCGGCCATGCTGGAGTAGGCAGCTGCTTCGGGCTTTCAAACGCAAGGGTAGCTGAGCTTACAGATTCAAAAGTTATAATTGTTGCCCCGGGCGGAATTGGCAAGATGCTTGATGAGGTTTCCCTTTCGCTCTCCCTTTTCAGAGAACATAATGTTGAAATTCTCGGGGTAATACAGAATAAAGTGCGTCAGGATAAATACGAAAAGGTTGTTGAAACCGTAACAAAGGCTCTTGACAACATGGGGATTAAATTTCTCGGAGCAATCCCCTACTACAAAATGCTTACTCAGTACACTATAGAGCAGATTGCACAAACCTTCAATTATGAGGTTTTGTGTGGCGGCTGCGCAGTGAGGAACAAGATCGACAGCGTGGTAGTAGCAGCAATGGAGCCTGAAAACGTGCTGAGGCACATCAGGCCGCGATCGCTTATTATTACCCCGGGAGACAGAATGGATAATATTCTTCTTGCCATAAGCCTTTCAAAAACTAAAACATACCATGACAGTTTTTGTACCGGCGGGCTTATTCTTACCGGCGGGCTTATGCCGCACGATGAAATTCTGAATCTGCTTGTGGCAAGCGAGATTCCTGTTCTTTTTACGCAGGAAGAAACATACACCGTTTCTGCGAGAATGAAAGACCTGCTCTTTAAGATCAGGCCTAACGATACCGATAAAATTAAAAAGACTCACCAGATGGTGAAAGAACATGTTGACGTTGATTACATATTAAGTAAGTTCAATTAATGTTGTTTAATTCATTAGGAGAAATATGTCCAGAAAGAAAATCAGTGAAATCGCAAAAACCAGAATTCTCATTTCAGACGGTGCTTGGGGCACTTACCTCCAGAGAAAAGGCTTAGAACCTGGGGAATGCCCTGAAAAATGGAACCTTGATAAGCCCGATGAAGTTTTGGATATTGCTCAAAGCTACGCCAATGCTGGCGCAGATATGATTGGAGCGAACAGCTTCGGCGGGAGCAAACTGAAACTCGAGCATTTCGGGCTTAGCGAACAATGCTTTGAAATAAACAAGGCAGCCGCTGAGATTTCACGTAAAGCCGCAGGCGAGGATAAATGGGTATTAGGCTCGCTCGGGCCTTGCGGGAAGATGCTCTTGATGGGAGATGTAACAGAACAGCAGATGTATGACAGCTTTGCAGAGCAGGTTAAAGGGCTTGAAGCGGGCGGCGCTGATGCGATTTGTGTGGAAACAATGAGCGACGTACAGGAAGCATCCCTTGCTGTAAAAGCTGCGAAAGACCATACAAACTGCGAGGTTATCTGCACGCTTACCTATGAGAGAACTACCGGCGGTGAGTACAGAACAATGATGGGAATCGACCCAGAGGCCGGCACGAAAGCCGCAATTGAAGCTGGGGCAGATATCGTTGGTACAAACTGCGGGAACGGCTTCGAAAGGATGATCGATATTGTAAAGCAGATTAAAGCAGTTTGCGGGGATAAGCCTATCCTTATACACGCAAACGCAGGGCTTCCGGAAAATGTTGACGGTGTGGATGTTTTCCCTGATACGCCTGAATTTATGGCCTCGCTCGTGAAAGATATTGCCCAGGCGGGTGCTAATGTAGTTGGCGGATGCTGCGGAACAACCCCCGAACATATTAACGCAATTGCTCAGGCAGCCAAAGATATTTAATGTAAGAAATACCAACCGAATTCAGCATCAGAAATACAATTATGGAAAAAGACATCACACTACCGGCTTTCGGGAGTTCCATGAAGGAAGGATTGATTGTTACGATTCTCGTGGAAAAGGGGCAGAAAGTTTCTAAGGGAGATAAACTCTTTGAGCTGGAAACAGACAAAGCCTCTTACGATATGAAATGCCCGGAAGATGGAACTGTAAGCGAGATTTTCGTGGGAATAGACCAGACTGTGCCGGTAGGTGAGCCTGTAATTCGGCTTGAAATCCCAGATTCAAAAGAAAGCGAGGATTTCCATATAGTCCGGCTTTCCGGGCTGGGAGATGACACAGATGAGGCAGTGGTCGCTGAGATATATTATAAAATCGGCGACCACATTAAAAAAGGCAGCGTAATTGCAGAAGTTGAAACTGACAAGGCTGCTTTTGATGTTATTAGCGAAAAAGACGGCTGGGTAAGAGAGCTTCTCGCCAGCGAGGGAGATGAAATCAACAACGGCTGCCCCGTGGCCGTCATTGGCCCAGAGGCTGGAGAGATACCGTCAGATATAAAAAAAGAGATCGAAGGCGTTTCTGGAGAAAGTGCTGAGCTTCCTGACGGGTTTGAGGTGGTGAAACTGCCTCGCCTTGGAGAAGAAACCAAAAGTGCTGTTATATCCGCCTTCCTATGCGAGGAAGGGGAAAATGTTCAAAAATCCGACCCGCTCATAGAGATTGAAACCGACAAGGCTGCTATGGAAGTGGAAAGCCATCTCAGCGGAATGGTTGAATGCATAGTTGCCGAAGAGGGAGAAGAGGCTGCAGTTGGAGCCGTTCTGGTTATAGTGAAAACAGAGCAGTCCGAAAGTTCCATTTCTGGAGAGCAG
Organism: Sedimentisphaera salicampi; assembly: GCF_002117005.1. Classification (NCBI taxonomy): domain Bacteria; kingdom Pseudomonadati; phylum Planctomycetota; class Phycisphaerae; order Sedimentisphaerales; family Sedimentisphaeraceae; genus Sedimentisphaera; species Sedimentisphaera salicampi. The sequence continues at coordinate 335,556 of NZ_CP021023.1, read as the reverse complement.
ATTGAATCGATTAAGCAAAACAATAAGAATCTGCTAAACGAAGCCAAAAGGAGTGAGCCAGAAAACTTCAGATTTGAGGAATTCGGAGACTTGCAGGAAGGGCAAGTAAACGATTCAGATGTTAGCCAGAGCCTTACTGTAATCCCTGAAACTCCGGACAGAGGCGAAACTGTACCGCTCTCAAGGGTACAGAAAATAATTGGCGAAAGGATGGTGTTTTCTAAGCAGAATATACCGTGCTTTTATCTAAACAGCGTAGTGGATTTCACCGAGCTGATTGAATACCGCAAACAGGTAAATGCTTACGGGGATGTTAAGGTTTCATTCAACGATTTTATTATGAAAGCAGCAGCGGATGCCATGAAGGATTACCCGCTGATGACCGGCCAGGCAGCCGGAGACCATATCAAACTCGCTGAGGAGATTTCTATCGGGCTTGCCGTAGATACAGGAGAGGCGCTTCTTGTTCCGGTGTGCAAAAATGCCGCAGGAAAATCACTTCGTGAAACAGCACTTACAAATAAGCAGCTCATAGAAAAGGCCCAAACAGGGAGTCTAACAGCCGGGGAGCTTGAAGGCGCATCAACAGCCATAAGCAATCTAGGAAATCTCGGAATAGACTGGTTCATCCCGATTGTTCCCCCCGGACAGACAAGTATTATAGGCGTTGGACGAATAAAAGAAACGCTTACCAAGCGCGGCGGTGAGATTCAGGCAAAACAGGTCTGCACGCTAACGATCAGCGTCGATCACAAAGTGGTAAACGGAGCTTACGCTGCTCAGTATATGGATAAGGTTCGGCAGATTCTTGAAAGTCCGAACGAAAACTTCAACTGAGAAAACGGTCGTTCATTCCTTTGAGCGATTCTTCGTGAACGGGTAAGCTGCCAGCCTGAGAATCAATCGCAGGATATACAGCAGAGCAAATAACACAAAGCTCAACACAACAACAATATGAAGCTTGGTGATAAGCTCTGTAAAGCTTGTGTTATCGTATTTTACAATGCTGTAAATATTCATCCCGAATGCAGTAAGAAAACACAGCAGCCAAATCAGGAGCTCCTTCTTTATCGTTTTGGCCTTAATCACTAAATCCTTCATTATGCCAGCTCCTTCTGGAAATTAACTATCTCATTATCTACCATAGCCTTATCGCCTAATATCACAGCAACAGCAGCATCGATGCCGTGCTCTAGCATACCCGGAACAGGTTTGCCCTTCTTTACAGTTTCGGCAAATGCCTCAAGCGAAAGAAGCGTATTGTTGGGGATTCTGCTCCTGTGCATATCAACAATATACTCGCCCTTGTATTTTGATGCAGTTTCGGGCACCCAGCTCGCTCCGGCAATGGGAACGGGATCAAAGATTGAATGTTCAATATCATTTATCAGCCTGAGAATGCCGGCAGGTGCGGGAGGATTTTCCGAATAAAACTTTCCAAGCTCGAGCTCGTAAAGCCCTTTATCACCCATCATCTGAAGCTCGCAGCCGTAATGCTTATTGCTGATCAGCGAATCGTATATCACATGAATCCCGCCCGGATATCTGTAAACCACGTTTACATTGTCGTACACCTCACGTCCGTCTTTCCAGTAGTTAATGCTTCCTGAACCCATAACCTTTTCCGGAGTGGCGCCGAGGAACCAGTTAGCCACCTGGAGGTGGTGTGAGGCGAGCTCTGTCATTAACCCAAGGGAATACTCACGATACATCCGCCAGTTGATTTTTCTCTCGAGAGAGGGCTTTGGGACATGCCTTCGCCAGTCGCCGTTTCTGTGCCAATATGCCCTGATCTGAGTTATCTTGCCGAGTTTGCCCGCTTTCATATCCTCAAAGGCCTTGAGGTAGCGGATATCAAAGATTCTCTGATGCCCTGTTTGAAGTATAAGGCCGGTTTCCTTCTGCGCGCTGCTAACTTGTTTTGCTTCTTCAATAGTTTTGGTAAGCGTCTTTTCGCAAAATACGTGCTTGCCTGCTGCAAAGGCGTCCAGAACCATCTGAGCATGGAGATGCAAAGGTGTAGCGATTATAACGCAATCAATACTCTTATCTTTGAGGAGCTTCTTGTAGTCTTTGTATCCCTTTGGGCTGCCTTTGGCTATTTCCAGCCCTCTTTTGAAATTGGGCTCATAGTTATCGCATGTTGCAGCAATATTTATTGCAGGCACATTGTTGGCGTACCTTATCAGCGCTTTCCCTCGGGAACCTGTGCCTATAAAACCCACATTCACTTTATCTGACGGAGCAACTGATGCCGGTACATTTTCGCTCAAAAGGGATATCCAAGGCACTGTGCCCGCAAGGGCCCCGCCTGCGGCAATCGTTTTCATATTCTCTATTAATTCTCGCCGCGTAAACTTTTTATCATTAGACATAATGTTTCCTGATTATTTCACCATTACCATTCAATTCTATTACTGCTGTTTTAATTGAGGGGAAAAGATCTTTTCCTGGGAGCCACTTACCTGAACTGGCATAAACAGCTGTTGAAATCACTTCCGATTTTATGCTGCTATCTGATAAAACGCATACCAGCATATTGTTTTGGGCAAGTCGGCCGGTCTTCGGATCGACTATATGATATCCCGAGACACCGTTCTGCAAAACAGAAAAACCCGATACTGACAAAGAACTGTTTAGCAGTTTGAAATTGTCAAGGGACTCATCTTTCCTGAAAGGATTGCATACAGCAACCTCCCAGCAGTTCCCGTGCGGATGGCTTCCAAGGCCGTAAATGGAGCTCTCTCCAAAACTCACAAAAGCTCTGGAGAGAGCATAGTCCAATAATATTTTCCTCACTTCTTCAAGTGCATAGCCCTTGCCAATGCCCCCGAGGTCTATTTCACCTGAATATGAGGGGTTAAAATAGCCATCAGTTTTTTCAGAATAATCTTTGCAGATTCGCAGAGCCTTTGACAAATCCCCGGAAACAGTGATTATATCTTTTTCACTGCTCTGGTTAAATCTATAAAGCTCTGCTTCGCTGTCAAATCTGCTGAAAACTTTCTCAAGCCTCAAAACTTCGGTTTTTACTTGTTCGAAAATTTCTTCAGAATGTTCGAAATCAACACTCGGGAGAACGAGGTTAAACCTTGTGTTCATAGCCCAAAAACTGCTGTGAAAACAATCCTTCATTGAGATGATTAAACTTTCGGCTCCCAACCGGGCTCATAAACCCTTCTCCAATACCTCTGAGCATCGGGATTATCGAGAATATGTCCGTTTTTCGGATCGCAATGGAGCATAGTTGAGGTTTTGGCAGCAATATTCCCCAGAAGCCCGAGAAGGATGCTCTTATAGCCTTCATCCACAGGAGAGTTTATGCTGTCTTTGCCGAGGATCGAATAAACAAAATTCTCTGCGTGATAATCATTAAGGCCAGGGTCTATAACATTTGTGCTGTCCTTGCTTTTAGCAGCCTGATCTTCATGCCTTAGAAGCTTGCCGTTTAGATCGAAAACTTTATATGAGCTTGAGCCGTATTCAACGTATCCTTTTGTGCCTTGTATCAGAGCCCCGCGGCTGTGGCCGCAGATCTTCATTGAAGCGCTGCTGATTCCTTCCCATGTTATGAGTTTATCGCCTTCAAATTCAACACTTATATTCTGTGTATCAAAAAACTCCCAGTCATCTTTGGGGTAGTGGTATCTGCCGCCCAGACTTGTTACTTTTGTGGGGAAGTCCACGCCGAGAGCCCATCTGGCAACATCGAGTTCGTGCGTGCCGTTATTGAGGGCTTCTCCTGTGCCCCAGTTCCAAAACCAGTGCCAGTTGTACGGGTGTACGTTATCGCGATATTCTTCTCTCGGGGCTGGTCCCTGCCAGAGCTCCCAGTCCAAATATGAGGGTACATCAATCACCTTGCCCTTGCCTATCGGGCCGCGTTTTCTTGAATACCATGTGCGTGCGAAATACGGCCTTCCGATCTCTCCGCTCCTGATCTCATCAATCATCTGCTCAACAATACGGAATGAGCGGCGCTGGTTGCCCATCTGGATGAGTTTGTCATATTTATTCATAGCCTCCACCAGCATCTCACCTTCTGCGGGATTGTGGCAACACGGCTTTTCTACGTACACGTGCTTGCCGGCCTTCACAGCTTCAATGCTCATTGGGGCATGCCAATGTTCCGGCGTGGCAACAACTAATCCGTGAACGTCTTTATCATCAAGGGCTTCGCGGTAATCTTTGATAGCCTTCGGCGCCTTTCCCTGCTTTTGTTCCACACTCTTTGCGGCATGGTCAAGGTACCTTGAATCAACATCTATAACGTATTTAACTTCGCAGTCTTTTATGCCGGCAAAGTTTTCCGCCAACTGTCTTCCTCTGCTTCTGATTCCCGCAACAGCCAAAACGACCTTAGAGTTAGCCGAAGCTGCTGCTGAGATTTGCGATATTCCGCCAAGACTCAGCGCACCTGCGGCAGAAAGCGAGAGTTTGCCAAAATTTCTTCTTGTAATGTTGTCCATATCTAGCCCCTTATTTTAGTTCTCTTATTTTAATATTTCTGAATGATACTCTGTTTCCGTGGTCCTGAAGGAGGATATTGCCTTTGGGCAGCTCTCCGAAATTGTCCCATTTAACATACTTGCTTTCCTGAACTAGCTTCCTGAATTTCGGAGTACGTCTTTCATACTCCAAAACCTTTCTTCCGTTGAGCCAGTGCTGGATGTGATTGTCTTTTGAAACAATCCTCGCATGATTCCAATCACCCATAGGATTTGGGTGCTTATTAACCGCCATTATGAGATCGTAAAGAGATGCAAGCGTACGGCTCCCTACATGATTTCCTTTTTTGGCATCGGGATGCCTTTTGTCATCAAGAATCTGGTATTCAAGGCCAATCGATGAACCCGGGCCTTTGTTTATCTCAGTGTCAACGTAGTATTTGATGCCTGAATTTGCCCCGGGGGTAATCTTAAAGTCAACACGAAGCTCGAAATCTTTGTACTGCTTCTTTGTAACGATATCGCCTGCATTTGCGGCTTCTCCGCCGCCGGATTCCTTGATAGTAAGGATTCCGTCATGCACATACCAGCCGAAATCAGGAAATCTATCAAGCTTTGCTCCCCGCCATTTGTCTGTTGATTTGCCGTCGAAGAGAAGCTCCCAGCCGGCTCGTTCCTCGTTTGAAGTGAGTTTGTTGTGGAGGTCTCTCTTAGGCAGAGAAATCGGTTTGGAGTATTTCTCAGGATTATCCGTAATTATCTGGATATCCTTCCACATAACCTTGATCCCCTCTTTGCCCTTATCGTTGCCGATTGAATGTACCTGAAGGCCGATGAAGCCTTCTTTTGTCATATCGTCTTCAAGATGAACGGCAGGCTTACCGTTAAGCCAGGTTTTGAAGGTACTGCCGATTGCCTCTATTCTAAATTCGTTCCATTCATTCTGCTTGAATGCCTTCGCAGCGGGTTCGCCGTGAGAGAGCGGGTGAAGCCAGCCTCTTCTTGCTTCATCGTAGATGCCGCCTGTCCAGGCCCTGCTGGAGGGGTCTATTTCCACCTGATACCCATGGACTCTGTAGTTTCGGTAATCAGCCAAGCTGCGGCTGCGTATCTGCACGCCGGAATTGAGCTTTGAATCAACCTTGAACTTAAGCCTCAATATAAAATCTGAATACGTATTATTAGTGCAAAGAAAGCTGTTCGGCGTGTTCCTTACTGTTTTGCCTACAATTGCACCATCGGAAACTTCATAAACCGCTTCCCCATTTTTCTGATGCCAGCCGGAGAGGTCGTTACCATTGAAAAGCCACTTCCATGGGGGCGTATCAGCAGAACAGACTGCAATAAAACCTATAGATAAAACACAGAAAGCAATTTTTCTAAACATAAAAAGCTCCATAAAATAAATGATTATTATATGATTTCACGAAAAGCAAGATTAAACTCAAGCCTTGAGTTTGAAGATAACAATAAAATAACTTCTGTCAAGGAAATTTACGGTTATACAAGGATTTATCTTATGACGGCAAGGAGCTAATATCACCAAGTGCGTCAGTAAATGAGCGTATATTTTCGGTTGAAACCCCGTCCGGCATACCGCCGCCTGCTGAAGCAATAATTCGTGAAGTATTCTCCAAGCCTGAAAAGTTTGATTTTACGCTTTCTGCAACCTGCTCAGGAGTTCCCGATGCCAAGACATCTCTTGGAGGTATATTTCCAAATAATGTAATTTCTCCTCCTGTCCATTGCCTCAGCTCTTGTATTGAATGCAGGAAGCTGAAATTAAACATATTCACACCAACTTCCGCCAAGTGCGGGCTGCACCCTTTCGCATCAGCGTCGTTATGGAAGAATCGCACTGAACAGTCAAACGAAGAGAAAAGCCTCTTCAGGTATCTGGAAGCGAACTCCTGAAAATCCGGCTCCCCGCAGAATCCCACTATATCATCAAGTATGAGGATGCCGTCTATGGTATCGAACTCCTGCTTTTGCAGCCGCAGCCAGTTTTCTGTGTATTCTGTGATTATTCCAAGCAGCTTATGCGCCTTATCTGGATCCGTTCTAAGAGCAATAAGGAATTCTGTTGTACCCATCAGAAAAGAGGCTATATTGAGAGGCCCTCTTGCGCAGGCGAATCTAATTGAATGGCCAAGGCTCTCAATTTTCTTTCTGTTCAACCGAATGCGATTCAAAACAAAAGACGCCAATCCGTCTGTTTCGGTTTTCGGAAGAGTGAGGCTGTCTATATCGCCAACAGAGCTGATGATTTTCTCGGCATGGGGCAGATCATTCTTCTTGAAGCTGCATTTAGCCCCGAAGGCCGAAGGCTCGGTACACATCCCGTATTCAGACCAGAATCCTGGGAGAAACATTACATCAGGGAAGGTTTCCACTGCCCTTTTGTTAGCCTCAAACCATAGCTCATCATTTGAGAAATAATCAATTGTAGATATTCCGAACCACCCGGGAAGCCACGGGCTGTCTATAATAAATCCGGGGGGTATGGTTTCGCATTTAGTTCCGTTTATAGTCTCAAGAAGCTTTTTCCATTGTATCTCTTTCAAAGCGGGGCTCCAGTTAAATAAAAAATCTTTTCATCTATTCAGGTATAAACCTCGCAGCAAATCCGCCGCCGGAGGCAAGATCAATTTTCAGATTATCGCTGCTGGTTACTTTCTTCTTAATATATGCATAATCGCTTGCGTATCTATCCGCATTTGCGCCGTCTTTCCAAATATGCGCAGTATAGCTGCCTTCATTGAGGAATGAAAGATCTGCTTGGAGCTCTCTTTTGCTCCAGTCTGTCATAGCCCCGAGATACCACTCTTCGCCGGATTTCCTCGCAACAACCGCATACTCAGCTATCTCCGCATCAAGTACGTCAGTTTCATCCCATACAGTGGGCACGGCCGAGAGAAATTTCATACATTCAGGCTCTTGGTAATAAAGCGACGGGCTGTCGCATAGCATCTGCAGGGGACTTTCGAAAATCACATACATCGCAAGCTGATGGCAGCGTGTTCCGAGGCTCATCGGGCGTTCAAATCTCTCAGCGAAGTTGTCCTTCTGGGCATTAACCATCGCACCGGGCGTATAATCCAATGGCCCTGCATACATCCTCGTAAAGGGAAGAGTGATGTTATGTTCAGGGTTTGCATACTCGCTCCATTTGTTCTGCTCCCCGCCTCGCACGCCTTCGCGAGTTATAACATTCGGGTATGCCCTTCTGAGCCCGGAAGGTTTGTATGAACCGTGAAAATCCACAAGCAAATGCCGCTTTGCAGCCTCTTTGGCCACCTTCTCATAAAAATTCACCATCCACTGATCGTCTCTCTGCATAAAATCAACCTTGAGCCCCTCAGCGCCCCATTTCTCAAACATGGGCATCACCTGTTCAAACTGCTCATTTAGTGTGTGCCAGGTCATCCAGAGGATAATCCCAACATCCTTTTTCTCAGCATAGCTGAAAAGCTCAGGCAGGTTCATATCTTCAGCTGGAGCTGTAAGGTCTTTCAGCACATACCAGCCTTCATCTAGTATTATGTAATCAATGCCGTATTCAGAAGCGAAATCAATAAAATACTTGTATGTCTTGGTATTCACTCCGGCCTTGAAATCAACGCCGAAAATATTATTGGCATTGTACCAGTCCCAAGCTACTTTCCCGGGCTTTATCCATGAGGTATCTTCCAGCTCGCAGGGGCTTGCAAGCTTCCAGACAAGCTGGCTGTCTATGAGGTCCTCATCGGCTTGAGCAATCCCAACCACTCGCCACGGGAAAGCCCTGCTCCCCTTGGTTTCTGCAATGTAATCTGCGCGTTTATCTACAACCGGAACTCTGTCGCCCTTGCCAGCAGCCCTAATATGAGACTCTAATACATAGTTCGGGAAAACCGCCTCCAGCGATGTTGCTCCATTACCCTGCAGATAGAAACCCGGATAATCACGAAGGTCAGATTCTGTGAGAATAACCTTAGGGGCGTTCGTAGGCGCGATAAGGGCAGGAATCGAACAGAACCTCATTGAATCTATTTTTGAAAGGGAAGTATGAAGATATTCTCTCTCCTGATGGGTAATCATACTGTTTTCTTCCGGGAAATAGAGCTTGTGGTCTTCAGGAAAATTGAACTGGGCGGTTTCAGATTTTATTATCTGCTCTCCGGGCAAATCAGTTTTGAATCTGTAGGCAGCGCCGTCGTTATAGATCCGAAACTCCAAAGACCACTGCCCCTTAAAATTAAGCACCAGCTCCTGAAAATTATCCTTTACTTCACTTCGTTTCTCAGCTACTGCAGGCTTGAGTATCCTGCTCACGGTACGTTTATTTTGCGAGACCAAATCAGGTTTAGAGCCAAACGCCCCCCTGCTTGAATTGAGCATAATTTTTGATGGCGAGAGAACCTTTTTTCCGCTTTTTGAAACGGACCAGTGAATTTCTTTCCCAACATTTACAGAAACCGCTACAGATTCATCAGGTGATTTAACCTTTAAGGTTTGCGCATTAAGTGAATGAACCGCAAACAACAAGATGGTAACAAAAAGCATAAATCTCGAAAACCGCATAGTAATCCTTTCTTAATGATAACGCTTAATAACTTGCATTTCCATTTATTGTAATTGATAGTATAAAAAGATAAAGGGAAAGCTTGCAAGTAAAAACACTTTAACTATAGCTTTTGAGGTATAATTTTTCCTCCAAATCGATTTTTTATTTGAAATAGTTTTATTCGTATATTATAAGAAGCTTAGGTAAAGGCTTTCTAACAGTAAGTGAAGGAGTAATTATGTGTTATTCATTAAAAAACCTTTCAATTGCGGCGTTACTTTTATCTTTGTATGCTTTGCCAGTTTCGGCAGTCTCAGTATCAAACGACGGAAGTTCTTTCAATGTAAATCCGATTACAGGGAGCGAAACAGCCGCACAATACTACGATTACGGAGGGTTAGCTAACGGAGGTAATCCGGATTTCGGTCCTGAAAGTAGAAAGGGATTTTTCTGGCTTTATGAGCAGGAAGGCACCTCTACCATGCAGCTGTGCATGATTGTAAACAGACAAGGGGGAGTGGCCTCAAATGTGGATATGCGTTTTTTCAACGCTGATGCCGGCCTGCCCGCTGGATTTGACACGGTGCTTGTGGCAGATGACAAGTCTTCAGAACTTCAGTACGAGGCTTCAGAAAATGAATTTCAGGGCAATTGGTTATGGAGCTCTTACGGGGATGGCGGCGTAATCGGCGATTTGCTCTCCAACCCTGAAGAAAACAGCGAAATCCAGGTTGCTGTTGGCAATACGGCTTCAACTGATTTCGATTGGTATTTCGTTTCTCAAGGCGAAAGCAAATACGCCAATCCTCTGAATTTTTATGATGATGGAACTTTTGAGGGTTCCGGCTCGCTCACCGATCCGCAGATGATTATTACGATCCCCGAGCCTGCTTCAATCGCCATACTCGGCTTAGGTCTTCTGCTCAAAGACAGAAGAAGGAATAGATAAGCGAGGCAAAGATTATTCTATCGGGTCTCTGCGTTCTCTCTGGTGCTTCGGGATTGATTCGTAAATTTCGCGTGCCTGTTTAGCATATTTTGTGCCCGGGTATTTCTCTATAACCTCTCTGCATGCCTCTATGAGCTTCTTAGAGCTGCCCAGACGCGTGTAGCTGCCTCTGAGCATCTCGGCCTTCTTCAGGAGCCTTTTAGCCTTATACTCTTCAGTTTCTGAAAGCTGGCTTGACTGAGCCTTTTCGGGGGAATTAGGGTCTGCCGGCTGCTTTGATTGGCTTTGCTGTGAGGGATTTTGCTGCTGAGGCTGGGCAAACGGGTCAAACCCTTCCCCGCCGAAAGGATCTTCAGAAGCACCTGCGCCCACCAGCCCCTTCAGGGAATCCGGATGGGTGATTCCGCCCATAAGCCTGTCGCTCAAAAGTCTGAATACAACACCGAACTCCGGGCCTGCGTATTTTATACTGCCGGCATTATCACATACCAAAACCGCCATATCCAACGCATTCGCCCACGCTCCGAGATCCTCGGGAAGCTCTTCAAGCTGCTCATCTTCTTCTTTAGGCTGAGATACAAAAACAGTATCCTTCTGCTCAACATCTGCATTTTTGAGCATTTCTTCTGCTTTGCTTCTGTCTTTATCAACATTTAGAGAAACAAAATTTGCTGCAGGAAGCTCTTTGTTAATATTCTTGAGGTGTAAAAAATATTCCAAATTTTGGGCAATTCTGTTTTTTTCAACATTCCTCTGCGAGATTATATCGCTTAGAAGCTTATCATTTTCAGAGTAAGTTTTCTGAGCTTGGGTAAGCTCGTATTTACCTGCAGACCACATAAAAATGCAGTTCAGGGGCTTCATATTATCCTTTTTGAGAAGCTTTCCGTCTATGCCAAGCTCGGAGATGTTCCTGCCTCTGAGTTTGAAAATATTTTTATCATAATCAAGCTTCACAGGAATATCATAAGAGCTCACCGATTCAGCCTGCTCTTCGTCCATACGCTTGAGGAAATATTCCCTGTCTATTGGCTTTTCAAGAGCAATAAGAGAAAACACAGTGAGGGATTTATATGCAATCTCGCTTCCTGGTGAGAGCTTGCAAGCGCTGAGAGCCTTTTTCCTGCAGCGTCCCGGATCTTCGCCTTCCAGATAGCCGTACCATGCATCGGCCACGTAAAGATCGCTCTTCTGTTCATTGCTCATATAACGGCTGTATTTCTTACCGGCAATGAGCTTCATACGAATCTCTCGTTTCTGCTTTTTGTCTAATTCTTTAGACTCAGCGACCAAGCCGGCCAGTTTTGAAACAAGCTGTTTTATTTCCTGATGCGCAGTTTGAGCTTTATTTTTCAGCTCGTTCAATCTCTGCTCCCTGCTGGAATTCCTGTCTATGCTGCGAGTATCCGGAATCGCCCTCCTGCGGGCATTCGGTACACGCTCAGCAGCTTGCAGCCCGTTATAGAATACGAAAGAAAATAATACTGCGGAGATTACAGTTAATTTGATTCTCATTTATTACCCCTTTTCCCTCGTTTTATGCATAATATTTGAATCTACGTGTAATCATTTTAACATTGAATAAAAAAACTGCAAAGATTTAATTGTTTTTTAACCCTCAGCGCTTAAGATTTTCAAATTGGATTAAAATGGAAAACACCTGTGCACTTAATTTGGAAGAACCAGATACTTATGGAAATAGGCAGCCTCACAGACATAAAAAAATGGGCAGAAAACTATATCAAAAGCTTTTACTGTGATGACGATTTCATAAATGAGAAAACAAGACTCAAACATATCCATACTTATAAAGTTGCCGAGATAATACGCTGGCTAGCAGGCGAGCTGGGCATGAATAATCAGCAGATACTTCTCGCTGAGGCCATAGGCTTGCTGCACGATATAGGCAGATTTCGCCAGATTCAGGTTTACCGTACATTTCAGGACAGAGACAGCGAAAGCCATTCTCTTCTCGGCGTGAAAGTTATAAATGAGCTTGAAGTTTTAGAGGGGATAGATGAGCAGAAAAAGCAAATTATTTTACAGTCGATAGAGCACCACAGCGATATGGATGTAAATCTGCCCCTCGGCCTTCCTGCTTTAACGGACCTTTACTTGAAAATGATACGAGATGCAGACAAACTCGATATATGCAGGGTAATAAAAGAGACGCACCAGAAACTCTTGAGTTCTAATTACGACAGCAATTTTCTGGTTACGCTGGGGATAAGAAGAAGCGAGATTACCGACGAATACACAGAAGATGTTTTACAAGATGTAATCCAGCGAAGACAGGCAGACTACAACAAGGTTCAAACACTTACAGACCGCAAACTCCTTCAGCTCTGCTGGGTTTATGATCTAAACTTCAGGCAAACATTAAAGCGGTTTGTAGATGACGGCTATATTCAGTTCTTTTTTGACATCCTCCCCCAAAACTCGGGGATAATGCAGGCCAAGAAATCTGTTTCTTCGTATATTGAAAACAAGATACCTGGGCTGAGCTCACAACTCTCTCTTAACAGCGGGGAAACAGGCTCTATTATTAATGCAGAGTGAACATATTTTCAAATTCGAACAAGAATTTTCAGGAAGCGTAATTTGATTGTTGTTTTGTTGGAGCTGCTTAGGCAGCACAAAATTTAACTTTTTCGAATTTAATATTTAATTGCGAGGTAAAATAATGAAACGCAGTTTATTTGCAGCAGTTTTAGTTTCACTGATTGTTCCCTTCTCGGCATCAGCCGGCATGACGGATTCTTTCAGCAATGTTGTTGAAAAGGTGAATCCGGCAGTGGTGTTCATTGAAGTTACTCAGGAACGGGAAGTAGTAAGCTCGCCGTTCAAAGAATTTGACTGGATACCTTGGGACAGAGGACAGAGAGAAGCCCCCGAAAAAGAAAAACAGATCATCAAAGGAAGCGGCAGCGGAGCGATAATAGACGCTGAAAAAGGGTATGTACTTACTGCTGCACATGTAATTAAGGATGTAGATGCTGCAGTTGTTCACCTTCCGGACGGCAGAGAATTTGAGGCAATAGATTTCATATACGACACACAAACGGACGTTGGAGTAGTTCAGATAGACACAGAAGGCGAAAAGCTGCCCGAAATCTCCTTCGGTGATTCGGATGAGGTGAAAGTTGGCGACTGGGTACTCGCTATGGGCTCTCCGCTGGGCGAGGCACTGGCTAATTCAGTATCGGCTGGTATAGTAAGCGGTAAAGGCAGAAAAAGCGGCATCCTCGGCAAACTTGGGATTGAAAATTTCATACAAACCGATGCAGTAATCAACAAAGGAAACAGCGGAGGTCCGCTTGTTAATACCGACGGAGAGATTATCGGCATCAACTCCAACATCATATCAAGAACCGGCTTTAATGCAGGCCTTGGTTTTGCAGTTCCCAGCAATATAGCTTCAGATGTGGTTGAAAAACTCATTACTGAGGGCGTGATAGTTCGCGGCTGGCTCGGGGTAACAGTATCACCGCTGGATGCAATAGAAGATGAAGATATGCTTGAGGAAATCCCTGAACGCATTATGGACAGAGGCGGTGCATACATTGTTGACGTCTTAGATGACGGCCCTGCAGATGAAGCGGATATGGAAGCAGGCGATATAGTTCTCTCAATTAACGGCGAGGGTGTTAAAGACGCCAGCGAGCTTATTAAAATTATCAGTTCAATGGAACCGGAAACTGAAGTGGAAATCCAGATTTTCAGGGACGGCGAAAAAGAAGAGCTGGAAGTTACTCTTGGAATTCGCCCGGGCACAGGCCGCCAAGGCGGTAAAGGCGTAGTAACGGGTAAAGACCGAGAGACTGAGTCTTTCAAGAAAATCGGAATCGCTATTGAAAGATACAATGAACAAGGCGAGGCAGACTTCTCCGAAGGAGCTGTGGTTAGATATGTACGCCCAGATTCAATTGCTGAACAGTTCGGAATCGAAGTGGGCGATCGAATCATGGAAGTTAACGGTGAAGGCTTTGAAGAGGCAGAAGATTTCCAGGAACTTATTGAAGACGCTGACCTTGAGGACGGAATACTGCTGAATGTGGTAACCAAGAACGACAAGGAAAGAAAAGTTTACCTCAAGGAATTCTAACAGAAATTAATTCTGAAGCCCATAAGACGCATCGGTTTGAAGCTGATGCGTCTTTTTTTAATTATTCCTTGACTTAACTAAAAGATAATCTAAACTTCCAGCAATCTTTAAAAATTGAAAATGTGCAATAGTTTAAGGGAACGCAGTGAAAAACTGCGACGGACGCGCCGCTGTGAGCGTTTCGGGTTTCCCGAAGACTGCTTCATTAAGCCACTGCCGAAGGCGGGAAGGCGGAGCAGTTTTACGCAAGTCAGAAAACCTTTCTATTGCTTGAATGCTTGTTCTCGCGTTACAGGACAGAGGCATATTCAAAACATTACGTAAATACTGTTTTTAATAAGGCCTTGTTCTCTTTGCGGGAGCAGGGTCTTTTTTATTAACTCTTTCCAGAAGGAACGCGTATCTATGAAAAATTTTATTGTAATGTTTTGTTTTTGTATTGCCGGCAGTCTGCTTGCAGAAGACCCAAACACAATTATCTGTGATGAAGTTATCGGAAGCGGCAGTTCAATCTGCTATCTGTCAATCGATTTTGATTCAGACCTTACAAACGACAATGTAACCTACGGCTATATGTTTGAGGCAGGCCAGACTGTAACGGGGCTCGATGTTATCGATGCGCTCGCTGCTGAAGGTGTGATTGAATGCGATTATACAACGAGCACTTACGGTGCATTCATCACTCGATTCGCAGCAGGCGGGCGAGATTATGAAGCGGTTTGGGGCTCGCAGGCTCAACAATGGTGGGCATACTACACCTCCGTAGACGGCCAAAACTACTCCCAAAGCTTCACAGGAGCTGGATCGAGAGTGCTCTCGGACGGCGATTTTGACAAATGGGTTTACACAATAGAAGGTACAAGCGATTTTGGTTTATGGGTAACTGATGCGCAGGGTTCTTTCGACGGAGGAACATACAGAAATCCGGAAAATATCACGGGCAAACCCGCCAGCTCGTTCTTCGATTCATGGTCTGGAGAGACCCGCATTACAAAGGTTGTGGAAGCCCCTTACGGCGAAAATACCCTTCTTTCTGTTAATGAAGGAGAGTATGCTGTCGTAAAATTTGACCACAAAGTGATGGACGACCCATCAAATCCCTACGGGAAAGATTTTATCGTTTTCGGCAACGCTTTCTACTCCTGTGAATCCGGCTGGGCAGACGATGACAGCGATATGTCAGCCTTTTACACCAGCGGAAGCATCGGAAGCGGAGAAATTACAGTCTCTGTAAGTCAGGACGGGGAGAACTGGTACACATACAGCTCCGGCCCCTTTGCAGACGGTGAATTCCCCACGCAAGGCTTTCACTGGGATCAGGACAAATACGACAGCGAAGGGTATGGATGGACATCCATTGAAAAAGACTTCACTCAGCCAGTTGACCCATCCATTAAGAACAACCTTCTCGACGGAAGCTCAGTAGATATTTCAAGCATAATAGATGCCTACGGCAACAGCGGCGGCGGAACAGCCTTCGACCTGCAACAAAGCGGCTTTGAATGGATTAAGTATATTAAATTCGAAGGCAGCAGCGGAGAAATTGATGCTGTTTCCGATGTTACATACTGCGGCGATCCTCAGCATCCCCAACCCGCGGGCGATGTTACCGGAGACTGCCGAGTTGATATTGAAGATTTTGCCCAGCTGGCAGCGGACTGGATGAACTGCACATGGGGCTGCCAGGATTTGAATTAAGAATTCAATTTAACATATCTCGGGGGAGCGGTTTAACCCCGCTCCCATCATAATATGGCAAGAACAGAAAAACATAAATCAGGTTTCACGCTTATAGAGCTGCTTATAGTTATAGCCGTAACAGCTATGCTGATTTCAGTTCTACTTCCTGCGCTAGCTTCAGCGAGGCAGGAAGCTAAATCTGCTGTTTGCAAGAGCAGACTCAGGCAGATGTCTTTGGCTGCAAACTCATACAACAACACCTACGACGGCTATTTTCCCCTTGCCTACGATTTCAAAAAAACCGATTCTGGATTTTTGCACATCAACTGGGATTTTATAATCAAGAACTCAACTACGACTAAGCCTGGACTTCTCTGGATGGGCGAAAGCGAGCCTGAGATTCAGCAGTGCCCCGCTTTCAGGGGAAACTCAAACACCCCGTCAGACAGTTACACCGGCTACAATTACAATACCAGCTACATCGGCAGAGGGGCAAACGAAACCGTGAGCAGACCGGCTAAGATTGAAGAAATAAGCCGGCCTTACCGCTGCGCTGTGTTTGGAGACGGCGAATTTTCTGGGGGAGCAAACAAGTTTATGCGAAGCCCAGAGCCCAGCCGGTTTGACAAATCTTTCAGCGGAAGAAATGCAGGGACGCAAGGCTACCGGCACAACGGAAAAACCAATATTGCTTGGGCAGATGGACACGTGAATTCACAAAAAAAATGTTTTGCTGAAAACAGCAATGCGACCCGAAGCGATATTGAAAATCTGGCTGAGGGAACAGGATTTCTCTCCTCAGACAATTCTGCATACAGCCTCAAGCCATAAAAAAGACCGCCCAAGGAAATTAGACGGCCTTTATCTGAACAATTTTGAAAAGGAATCAGTCTGCCTTAATGTCATGATTCAGGCCAATAGACTTGTTGTATGTATTGAAGAGGCTCATCATAGACGCCATCTCAATAGCCGCAGTAATTTCCTCATCGCTGATCCCCTGCTGCTTGGCAAGAGCTCTGTGGGCATCAATGCAGTAGCTGCAGCCATTAGCTGCACTTACGGCAATCGCTATCAGTTCTTTGGTTTTTCCGTCCAGCCCTGCACCGGCGGTTTCCATAACCTTCAGCACTCCTTCAAGGAAATTGCCGTTTCTGCCCATAGCCTGAAAAGTTTCTGGAAGGAAGCCAAAATTCTTTTCCAGATTATTCTGGATCTCAACTGCTTTCTCATCCCCTGTCTTGTTGTAAAGTTTTGTAATAGCCATAAATGTTCCCCTTTATAAATATTGGTATTTCAGTACAGCTTTATAGACCCCGTTCAGCCGGTAAGTAGAGGCTTTAGACGGCGGGAAATCGGTATTCCTCGGCTGCAGCCTGATACTTCCATCATTTTCATAATAAACCCTCTTAAAGGTAGCCTCAAACGGGTCTTTGAATCTTACGAAGCAGTCATCTCCGTTGTTCACCGCCCTTGAAGGCGAAAACACAACGATATCCCCCTCGCAGTAATCTGGTTTCATAGAATCCCCTACAACCCTCACAGCAAATGCATTCGGATCGTTAAGTCCCGGGCAGTTAATGTATTCGTCAGCAAAGCCGGCAGGGTAAGACAGGTCTCCAAAATCAGCCGGATATCCTGCGCTTACCTTATTGATAACGGGAATCACACCGGAAATGCTGTTTTTGCGAAAATCCTTTATGTCTAAGTGATGTTTCTCGAGAAACCGGCGAACCTGTCCGGTATTATCCTCCTGAAGCATTTCTGAGAGAATCCGCCTGAGTCTTTCGTTTTCCACAAATGAGCCTTCAATCTGATCCCTGAGCAGGATGGGCATCTTCTTCATTTCGGCAAGATAAAGCAGCTCGCCCCTGTCAAAACCAAGCAGATCTTCCAGCTTTGTAAGAAAATCCTGCCCGGGGGGATTGCGAACTTTTCCGGTTTCAACGGTGGAGATGTACGGCTTAGAATAGCCGATTTTCTCGCTTACATCATCAAGAGTAAGCTGGAGCTCTTTCCTTCTCTTCCTTATTATCTTGCCAAGTACCATCGTTTTCCCGCTTTGCTTTTCAATGAAAGTTTATGCAGAAGAAAGTTAAAATGAAATCCTCATTTACAATATAATCATAATAAAAAGAACGGTGAGAATCACGTAAAAATTTTTTTTGCATATAATCGGAGATCGGAAGAATTTCAACTGCCCCGTTATTTTTGTAATCAATCAGGACTTCGGCAAAATCTATAAACCTCCTTTCAAAATTGCCGAAACATTTGGCTATAGATTCCCTGAGAGAAAATGAAACTGCCGCCCTTGGCAGGGATAAATCTGAGATAATCTGGCGGAATTCAGTCTGCGGGATATAGCCTTCAATGTCCTCAGGGTTTATATCTTCCAACACCTCCATATCCGCTCCTATGCTTTGGAAGCTGCTTGCCGGAGCGGCAGCCGCAAACACAAACCCTCCAGAATGGGATATTGAGCAGGTTACACTGCTGCCGGTTTTAACGCTTCCATTGGGGGTTACCGTTAGATCTCCGAAAGACACATTCATCTTGGATAATATTTTTTTTAGTAAATGCCTGCCGGTAGAAAATTCCTCTGCCCTCTGCTTTCGGGCATTTCTGATAGCCTCATTCTCTAAAACAGAAAGCTTGCTGGTGTAATCAGATGCTTGGGCAATCTCAAAACGAACATCCGACGGCAGTATTTCTCTCCATCCCCTGCTAAGAGCATTTAGTCTTTCAGTTTGCATTGATCACCTGATCAATTTTTTCTCTTATGAACTTCGGCAGGACTTTCGATTTCCTGATAATAAAACCGTGATCACCTGGGATAACTTTAAGCTCCACATTGTTGACAAAATTTTTCCATCCGAGAGTATCGCCCCTGAGAAGCCAATGCTCTCTTTTAGCGGCAGTGCAAAGTATGATTTCGCCATTGTATTTATGGATTTTATGGCTTCTGGCTGCATTGAGATTTATTTTGTAAACACCTTCTCTGTTTGAAACATATTTATTCTTAATTTCATTATCCTGCATGCTGAAACGCTCTCCTATAATCTCCTCAACACTTTCAAACTGTTTATGTTTCTTCAGATATGAAATTATGAATTTAAACATACCAGACGGCCCGAGCGATGCCAGATTACAAGCTATATCAAAATAGTATGACAGATTAATATCAGCTGGAGGCATTGACGGGGCATCTACCATCAAAAGCATGCCCACCTGCCTTCCCATACCTTTGAGCATCTGAGCCATCTCGTAGGCAATAAAACCGCCAAAACACCAGCCTGCGAGCAGAAAAGGCCCTTCGGGTTGAAAATCAAGCATAAGCTTTACATAATGCTCCGCCATTTCAGGCAGTGTTTTATGGGCTTTATCCAAATCAGAAAGGCCGGCAGACTGAAAGCCATAACAAGGCTGGTCTTTGCCGAGATGATGAACCAAATTTGCATAGCCGAGCACATCTCCGCTTAGAGAATGGATAAAATAAACAGGCAGACGCCCCCTGCTGCCCTTATTAAGTTCAATAAGACATTTCTCCCCGCTGCAGCATGCTTCTCCCGCAACCCTGAAGTCCAGACATCCGGAAAGCCTGGAAATCTCAGGATACTGAAGTATCTTTTCTATTCCGACATAGAGCCCCCGCTCAGACAGCAAAGAATCCATTTTTATAAGCATCAATGAATGTCCGCCCAAGTCGAAGAAATTCTCATAAACGCCAAAATCGCTCCTCCCCAGCAGCTGCTCCCAGATATCCCACAGAACCTCTTCCATAGGATTGCGAGGCATAACAACTTTTGAATCCGTCCGGTTTGGCTGGGGCACATCCTCTTTAGCTATTTCAAGAAGTGCATCACGGTCTGTCTTGCCGTTGTGGTTTAACGGAATTTTTTCAACAGTGAAAATTTGAGCGGGCTGCATATAATCCGGGAGCTTCTCTTTAAGATAAGACAGCAGTTTTTCTTCAGAAAAATTATTTATATCATCAGCAGCCACAAAGCAAAGCAGTTTTATTTCCGAATCCTGTTCATCTGATGATATTACCGCCGCCTCCTTTACACCTCCATATTCTGTAACCGCTTTTTCAATCTCGCCGGGCTCAACACGGAAACCGCGTATCTGAATCTGAGAGTCTTTTCGGCCTATGTATTCAAGATTTCCGTCTTCTTTTCTTCTTACCAAATCGCCCGTGCGATACATTCTCGCTGCCGGGTCAAACGGGCTTTGAATAAATCTTTCTTCCATCTCTTCATCAAGCCCAATATACCCGCGTGCTACCCCCTTGCCGCTGATGCAAAGCTCACCCTCGCTCCCTTTGGCAACAGGCTTGAGATCTGCCCCTAAAATGTGCGCTTTATTTCCTGAAATTGCAACACCTATATCAGGGAATTCCCCGCCAGCACAAGCCGGAGAAACCTTCCCGGATGTTGCTATTACGGTACATTCTGTAGGACCGTATTCGTTATACAAATCAAAACTGAGTCCCGCAGGCGGGCGTTTCTTTAGTCTCTCACCACCCGTTTTAAGTACCCTAAGACTGCATTCTGAAGGCCAATTTTCGAAAACGGCAAGTTCAGCGAGCTGGGTAGTCATATCGCATATTGTTATCCGACTAGCGCAAAGCCATTCAATCATTTTCTTAGGGTTAAGTACGATTCTCTCTTGAGGTATATAAACGCTCGCTCCAGCCATCAGATAAGGCCATATCTCAGATACAGAGGTGTCGAAGCTGCTTCTTGCCAGATTGCTTGCCCTGTCGCGAGCATTGATCTGATAATAATTCAACTGCCACTCAATAAGATTTTTGAGATTCCTCCTCTCAACCTCAACTCCCTTCGGATTTCCGGTGGAGCCTGAAGTATATATAACATAAGCAAGGCTGTCCTCCGAAACATCAACACAAATCCGCTCCTTCCTTTCAGTATTTTTCAGCTGATCTAAATCAACAGGAAAACAGGTGATACCTTCAAGAAAGGCTTTATTCACTGTGCCTGCTGGAGCAAAAGCGCAAGAAACCTGAGCATTCTGAATAATATAATCAATTCTCTCATCAGGATAATCGGGATCTACAGGAACATATCCCCCTCCTGCTTTGAGCACCGCCAGCGCAGCGGCAATAAATTCGAGGCTGCTGTCATAAAAAACCGCAACCCTGCTGTCTGCCTTAACACCGGCATTTATCAGCTTACTAGCGAGCAAATCTGTTATTTTATCGAGCTCTGAGTAAGTGAGAAAATTTGAATCAGCACAGACTGCCGGCTTATCCGGGCTTAACCCTGAAAATCTAACAAAACTTTCTGGCAGATCAATAGGTCCATTTTCTAATTCTGACATCTTACTTTCATTGAAGGGCTCTAAAGAGATCAAATCAGAAATTTTAGAGTCTGGTGAAGAGATTATTTTATCTGAAATTTCGAAAAGTTCGTCCGAGAGTTCATCGACTACTGAACTTGTAAAAATATTTGTGTTATATTCAAACCATCCCTCAATATTTCCATTACGTAATTCCAGAACCAAGGCTAAGTCAACCTTTGCTGTGTTATTGCCAATATCGTCAACGCGCATTTTACTGCTTCCCAATTCTGCTTCAGGGATGTGGGCATTTTGGAAACTGAAAAGATGCTGAAAAAGAGGATGAGCAGAAGGATACTTCACTAAATTCAAATCATGCACGTGATTTTCTAAAGGATAATTCTGGTTTGCAAAGGCCTGCAAGGTATCTTTTTTTACAGTATCAAGCAATGAAATAATACTGTTTTCAGGCAAAATATTTAATCTTTGAACTATACCATTTATGAAGAGCCCAACCAGCTGCTCTGTTTGCAAGTCGGGACGGTTGGCTATTGGCGAGCCTACAATTATTTCATTTGTATCAGTATGTCCTCTAAGCAGAAGCGAGTATGCAGTTAAAAGAAGCATATATTCAGTAATCGAATTTTTTGAGCAGAAATCCTCAATCTTTCTGCTTCTTTCTTTTCCAAAATTAAAATAATGCCTTCTGCCTTCAAATGTATATGCTTCTGGCCTGGGAAGGGTGCAATCAAGCATCAAGAGACCTTTTATTCCATCTAATTTGTCTAGCCAGAATTTTTTCTGCTCCTGTGCGTCCTGAGACCCCAGCCATTTCTCAAGCCACAGAGAGTAGTCAAAATATGAAATCTCAGGTCTTAAATTTTCTGCATCGCCGCCTACTAAGAGAGTTTCATAAATTCCCTTTAACTGTTTAACGAAAACTGCAAGGGAGAAACCATCAAAGACAGCATGGTGGAAACTTGCGAGCAAAGTGTAGGTTTGAGAGTCATATTTAAGGAGAGCAAATCTGCAAACATTCCCTTCCTTTAAATCAAACTTGCAATCTCTAAACCCGCAAATAATCTCTTCCGATAAATCCTCGGCCTCTTCGGCTGAGATATCCGAAAGATCATGAAAGACATAATCAACTGAGTAATCCTCTTTTTCTTTTATGAGATAAGAGTCTGAAATAAGAAACTTAAGCCTCAAACAGTGCTGAAATTCAACAAGCTTTTTAACAGACAACTCAAGAAGCTCAACATCTAACTTGCCAGAAATCTCAAAGCTGCAGATAATATTGCAAACATTAATCTCCGAACTGAAAGAGTCTAAGAGCCACATATGGACTTGCCATGGGGTTGCGGGGGCCTTATTAAGCCCTTTATGTTCAATACGCGAGCCAGAAAACTGCTCAGATCCTTTAACTATCTCTGCGAGAGAGCGAATCGTAGGGTAATCAAACATATGCCTAACGGTTATTTTGGAGCCGAATCTTTCATTAATCCTCGAAACCGCCCTGAAAGCTTTGAGCGAATGCCCGCCGGCATCAAAAAAATTTGTGTCTGCGGAAAAGTTATCATCGCCCAATACTTCTTCCCAAATTTCAAAAATCGCTTTCTCTTTATCAGAAAGTTCTTTTGGATCTGCATTTTCATTATTATCAGACTGATTGAAATATTCTCCTGAAGCTAAGGCAGAGCGGTCTATTTTGCCGTTTAATGTTTTAGGCAGACTATCCAAAAATATAATTTTTGATGGCATCATATAAGAAGGTAAGTTTTCTGAGATAACCTTCTTGAGCTTTTCCAAACAATCTGATGTGTTATCCAGAGTTTCAGCAAAGGCAACAATCCTCTTTGCCGCCTGCCCCTGCTTAAGAACAACCGCTGCTTGCGATATATATGACTGTTTTAATATTAAAGACTCAATTTCACCAAGCTCAATTCTAAAACCTCTAATCTTAACCATCCGGTCTGTTCTGCCGTGAAATTCAATGCTGCCGTCTTTGAGCCTTGCCCCGAGATCGCCCGTTTTATACATTTTCGCATCTCGGGTTTTCGAAAACTTATCAGGGAGAAATTTAGCCTTGGTAAGCTCAGGGTCTTTCAGATAACCATCCCCAACACCTGCTCCTGCGATAAAGATCTCACCCACCTGACCATCTTCCACAGGATTAAGGCTCTCATTAAGGATATAAACCTTAGCTCCCGAAATAGGAAAGCCAATATTTGGAAATTTATTCTTGCTTTGCTCAGGAGTGATCTCTGCATACGTTGAAACTACAGTACATTCGCTTGGACCGTAGTGATCAAACATTTTGAATGGAGCATCGGGCTTAGGTGCCTTGCGAAGGGCGTCCCCGCCGCTGAAAAGATACTTCAAACGGCATTCTTCAGGCCATTTCAAGTCTAAGCAGCTCTCAGCTAAAGGCGTTGGCATAAAACAGGTGTCCAAATTATTTTCTTTTATCCATTCTAATAATTTGGGCGGCTCATAAAGAAGCTCATCAGGAGGTATTGATATCAAACCGCCGGAAGCGATAAACGGCCATATTTCAAACAGAGAGGCATCAAAAGCTGGCCTGGAAATCCAGCTGGTTTTAGTTCCCGACTTGAAATTATAACATACTACCATCCAGTTAACAAAATTTGCAAGGCATTTATGAGTAATCTTAGTGCCTTTCGGCTCGCCTGTCGAGCCGCTGGTGAATATCACATAGGCAAGTCTGTCGTCCGATACTTTTCGCTCATTTCTTAAAGGAGAGGATGTTTTTATATCATCTATTTCAACATAAACAATTTCAGCACCTTCGGAAATCTGAAGTGCAGGAATATCAGGCTGAGAAAGAAGAAGCTTAATATCTGCATCGCTGATTATTTTTTGCAGCCGTGCCAGCGGGAGTTCAGAATCAAGAGACACATAAACGCATCCAGCCTTCATAATGCCAAGGGCTGATGCGATAAATTCAATACTTCTGGATGAATAAATCCCAACAACTTCGCCGGTAAGACCCCTTTTTTCTATTGCTTTGGCAATATTCTCAGAAGCATTATCAAGCTCAAGATAGCTCAGAGTTCGCCTACCTTGCAGTAAAGCTGAAGCATCTGGCGTTGCCTCGGCCTGTTCGAGGAACATATCAACAATATTATTCATTACTGCCTTTCTTAATTAGACAAAATAAGGCGTATTTTGCCGATTGTCAAATAATAAAGCACCTTGAGAGCCTTTGCTGCAAACGTGCCTGAAACAATACCCTTTAAGTCTGCATAATAGTCTGCCATACAATATTCTCTGCCGAAAAACTGCTGGGTGTATTCATCAAGGAAACCAACGCCTGCAAGAACGATGATAATCGCAAAACTTATAAGAACACTTTTCCAGCTCGCAGCGCTGAAACTGAGGTTGTAAAGGAATGCTAACAAGAAATACGCTGCAAAATGAATCATTTTATCATTATAATTAGCCGCATCGGGCAACCAGCCGGCTGGTATATGAGTAAGAAAAAAAACAACAATTGTTAATATTACAGAAAGAACAACTGCTTGGTATTGAATCTTTAAAAGCATATTTATTTTCTCAAATCAGGCCTCGTTCAATCAAGCATACTCTGTATTGCATCAACCAGCGTATCTCTGTCAACAGGCTTTGAGACATACGAGTTGAAGCCTTCTGAGAGCAAACTGTCTCTGTCCCCTTTCATAGCCTTGGCTGTTAATGCTATAACAGGAACATCAAGTCCTCTTTCACGGAGTTTTCTAAACGCTGTTACACCGTCCATCTCGGGCATCATTATATCCATCAGAATAACATCATAGCTTGATTCTTCCAGCATATCAAGCGCTACCTTGCCGTTCTCCGCACTTTCTACCTTATACAAATCACCTACCATCATCTGAACCGTGATTCTGCCGAATTTGTTATCCTCCACAAGCAAAACACGGGGCATCTTTATCTCTGCCTCCTCTGAAGAGCCTTCACCAAGGGCAGTGCTGCTCTGGTAGGCACTAAGCTGTCCAGATGATTTATCGTATTCTTCTCCTGGGAGCTGATAGCCGCCGGCTTCTCTGGCCTTGATCTTATCTAAATTCGCAGGAACAGAAAACTTGAACTTAGTTCCTTTGCCCACCTCGCTCTCGGCCTTTATGCCGCCACCGAGAAGGTTGAGAAGCTTTTTACATATCGCAAGGCCAAGCCCTGTGCCGGAATATTTTTTTGTTGTAGAGCTGTCCACCTGCTTGAACTCATCAAAAATACCGTTCATATCTTCCTGGGCAATACCGATTCCGGTATCCTCAATCTCAAATTTCAGCATATCGTCCTTGAGAAAACACCTCAGATATACCGTGCCCTGATCGGTGAATTTGACAGCGTTTCCAAGTATGTTAAGGAGAACCTGATTTACCTTTTGCTTGTCTGAATAGATAAGATCCGGAACGGAGCTACCGATCTCAAGGGCAACTTCAACATCTTTATCACCCACCATCCCCTTTGCAACACTCCTCAGAGGCAGCAGCAGCTCCTGAGGATCGAACACGTCATATTTAATATCCAGCCTGCCCGCTTCAATCTTGGATAGATCGAGGATATCGTTTATTAGCAGCAAGAGCCTCTGGCCGCTTTCGTTAATTATTTTGAGCCCTTCAATCTGTTTTTCCGTAAGGTTGTCTAAATTGTATTTTGAAAGGGTTTGCGATATCCCTATTATTGCGTTCATCGGCGTTCGGATTTCGTGGCTCATATTTGCAAGAAAATCGCTTTTTGCCTGATTAGCTCTCTCAGCTGCCTCTTTAGCCCTGAGAAGCTCAGAGACATCCATAAGAGTTATGATATACCCGCCCTTCTGGTCTGCCCCCTGAACGGCGCTGAGCTTAACCTCATAAACCCGGTTTCCAATTTCGTATGTACAGGGTTCAGAGGGCTTATTGCACGGCTGAGTATCCATTTTACCCGAAACAAAGCTGCCGAATTCACCGAGATCTTTAAGGTACTTTCCTACAAGCGAGCTTCTCATAGTATTGAAACAATCAGCGAAGCGCTTGTTGACCTCAATTATTTTTCCGGATTCATCAACAGATGCTATGCCATCATTAATATTGGCGAAAATGGCTTTCAGCTTGGCCGCTTCTTCTCTAACCTTTTTTTCAACCTTGTTTCTCTCAATTGCATAAAGTATAAACTGAGGCAGAGAGTGAATCATCTGATCGTTTTTAACGATGTAATCTGAAGCCCCGTTTTTAATAGATTCAAGGCCGATCTTGTCATCATCAAGACCTGTAAGCACGATAATAGGGATGTCTTCAGAATTCTTTTTCACGCTAGTAAGCGTAGCAACGCCTTCACTGTCCGGAAGCCCGAGATCAGTGAGAACGAGATTGTAGCTGTTGTTTTGAATGTAATCCAGACCGGTTTTGAGGTCTTCTGCAAAATCTGCCTTGAGAAGATTAGAGTGCCTTGATTTTTTGAAAGACAGCCTGATAAGTGAACTGTCATTTTTATTGTCTTCGATTACTAAGATTCTATTTTGTTCGCTCATTAAGCACTCCTTCTCAATTTCCTATTAAAGAAATCTGCAATCAGCTTATTTAAATCTGCTCGTTCCTGTTTTTTAATTCCTATTGTATAGAACAACATCATATACATTCCGCAAGACAGGGCTGATAAAAAGACTAATGCCAGCAGCTTTAACATACCTGAATGCTCAGCAAAATACCTGACAATCATCCCTGCATTTTCCCCTGCGGCAATATTCAATACCCCCGAAACAATAAGAGGGTAAACAGTGTCTTTAAGGAAAAACGTAATTGCTGCAATTACCAATCCGGTTACCAAACTACCTAGTACAGAATATTTCAGGAAATAAAGCGGCGACACTTTTGCAAATCTGCATGCTGTCGGCACATTGTAAACACAACCGAAAAAGACATTTGGAACCAAAGTTCCTATAGCTACGCCTATTATTCCCATCATTCTAACGAGTATAACACTTATTAGCAAATTCGCAAGACACTCAATCACAGAAACAATTGCCAATTCCTTCTGCCGGTCGCACATCAGCAGTATCTGGATAGAGCTGCTTCGCATTACAACGTAGAAGTACTGCGAAACCAGAAGTATGACAGCGCAGATTTGGCTTTCAGCCCTTGTTAGGTCTAACCATGTTTCAAAAAGCGGTCCGACGAAAATAATAAGCGGCACAAGCATCATCGTAGAAATAAAGGCTATCACCCTGCTGGAGTAAAGCTGCATTCTCGCAAGGGAATCCAGATCACCAGAAGTATGCATAACTGAAGCCACAGGGCCGAGATTATCATTGAACTGCATTGCAAAGCTTTGAAAAACGCTGCCAAGCTTGCTGGCAACCTGATAATACGCCACGAATGCCACACCTATACTTGCTGAAATTACCAAATTGTCTGTCCTGAAGATTATGAGTTTGCTGCAGATTATAAGGTAAACAAATATCGAAAAGCCCATAACCTCTTTTATCATTGAAGGTGAGAAAAACCTAAAACTGATTCTCATATGCTCCAGTTTGATAAAGGCGTATATCAGCATAACTATCTTGCTGCCTATATGATTTAAAACTGTTGCTATTGTCATTTCCCACAGCCCGTAGCCGTTTTTTATAAGCCACACCATAACAATGAGATTAAGAGCCGCAAAAACAGCATCTATGTTGTTTCTCAACCAGATAAGCTGTATTCCCCGCAGAAGTCCTGGAGAGAATCCTACAGGGAAAATGAGAGCCGTCCCAAAACCGAATAGAAGGAAAACTTTTCTGTAGTAATCAACGTTACTGCCCGGTTCAAGATTGCTGATTGGCTCAATAAAAATGCTTATAATCACTGTAGCGACAATTATGATAAGAGAAATAAACCAATAACTGAAAAATACAGTGGATACAAGTTTGTTGAATCGCTCCCAGTTCTTATTTACTGTTACCTGACTGGCGTATTTCTGAACAGCTGTACCAAGACCGAAATCAAGAAGCAGAGAATAGCCGAAGATTGTCCATAAAAGCCCCCAAAAGCCATAATCCTGCCTTGAGAGCCCTGTAAACTGAACTCTCACTAATATGATCATTGAGATCATATTAAACAGCAGCAGTCCGTAATTGGACAGGGTGTTCAGGAACATTTTTTTAGCAACACCAAAGTTGGACATTTAATTCTCTCTTAATTATTTCACCTTAAGAAGGCAATGTAAAACAAGCTGTTAAGTCAGCTAAGCACGTCTTTTAAGAGCTCTTTAGCATTTTTTAAACGTTTTAAAAGTTTTTCACGCACTTCTTTACTCTTCTCTTCAAATTCTTCCCTGCTGCCAAGATGATAAACTGTTTGCTGATAAAGCCTTTCAAAGTTGCAGCTCTCAACATTTCCGGCAGACTGCATACCAAACTCAGCAAGGAAATTATCGACTTTAGACCCTCTGCTTATACCAATAAACGGCACATGTAGAATTGAAGAGAGTATCAGCAGGTGCAGGCGGCTGCTTATTATGCAATCCAGTTTTGAGGTTAGAGCAAGTATATCCGCTGGTTCGTATCTACCCTCAAGCAGCAGTGAATTTTCAGGGCTTCTCATCTGCATTTTTATCTGATTCATCAATTCAGAATCTGTTACAGGGTTCATAGGCACAAATATAATCCCAACCCCCTGCTCTGTGAGCTTGTCGAGAAAATCAACCAGTCCCCTGCTGTTCTGAACCTGCCGCTGGGCAGAAATACAAATACCAACCTTCTGTTTTTTAGACTCACAAAACTCCCTAACCTTTGAAGAGAACGGGGCATCAGACCACGGTGTTTGCTCCTGTATAAGAGCTGAATCAGCCCCTACAACCAATTCGCCTGCATTCCCGCATTTCTCAACCTCACTCTTTGTAGGATGATCTCTCAGCACAACCAAATCAGAATTCAGAAGTGATTTGGCTATTTGCCGGCGCATTGTTTTATCAATTCTGCAATTTTGTTTTTTCACAAAATCAAAAACTCCGAAGGTCAAAGCATCAGCAATCTGAAGGATGTTTTTCAGTTTACCAGGCTGAAGGCGATACATAAACGGGTTCAGGCATGTATTCATACCCACACCCCAAACTACTGTTTTAGTGCCGGCGTTTTGCGATTTTTTGAGCATATCTGTTGTTATATGAGGGTAGTCTGAAAGACCTGTTGCACCGCTCCAGATAAACACATCGCTTTGCTTTAAGGCCGCATCCATACTATCACGATCAGCTTCAGGCTCGAAATATGCAAGAGGTACAGTATTCACATTCAATTTTCTTTTAGCAGCATTCTCGTCGTTAGTGCTTACAGTGATCTCGGAATGCGGCGCATACTCCCGAACAATCTTTACTACATTTTCAAGTATGCACTCGTCTCCTACATTATTGCAGCCAAACGGCACGCCGCCCAGCAGAATCTTCAGTTTTCTTTCCATTTATATCACCTTAAAAAAACGCTATTCTAAGAAATATTACTAAAACAAGGCTCTACTTGAGCATTGCAGCAGGCTTAAGCAAGGTGCCTTTTCTGTTTATTCTGTCCACACAATTAATAACTGCAAAAACAAACATCAACTGATACAAGTTGTTAGTTTGCCTGAGAACCCATTCAAGCGTTGACTGCACATAAATGGCCGTCAAACTGCCCCAGAGCCCCATTGAAATCACTTTAAGCCTCATATCATTTGCCTTAAAGATATTCATAATATTCCTGAAATAAAATGAAAAAATGAAAGCAATAAATATTCCCAGATTATACCAGCCGGTTTCTGCGGCAGTAAGCAAATAAACTGTTTCTACAAGCGCCCCCTGATTTTCTAAAGTGCCGTCCCAACCTATATCTATATGGCTTATGTAAGGATAATCGACAGTCATATACCTTGTAAAATTATTTATTCCAACTCCTAATATGTTCTCATCTGCCATCTTTTGAGCAGCTATTGCAAGAGAAACTCTGGTTTCAGCAGATGCCTCAGGGGCATTGACAAATCTCTCCACAATAGAATCCAGCGCTTTCAAAAGCCCAGCCATGCCCACTAGCGCGAAGAGCGTGATAACAAATACCTTGCGCATACTGAATCTCCAGGATATCTGCTGAACGAAAACAATGAACACACCTATTATGGTGCATAACATACCCGCTCTTGAAAGGCTTGAGACAACACAGAAAAACTCTAACCCGATAATAAAAATCCAATACAGCATCTCAGGTGTTTTTTTTGCAGACATCAGCATTGAAAAGTGTACGCACAGAAAAACAGAAATATACATAACCATCGAATTCTGATGCGGAAAAGGACCTGAAGACTGGAATTCGCCTATAAGATATTTCTGCTGTGCTACAAGTATAGCTATATATATAGCTATAAAAGAAGTAAATATAAATGCTCTTCTGATGATTTTAGGAGTAACAAGAAGATTGTTCATCAGCCAGAAGAATGTATAAACCCTTAAAAATTTGAACAGCTCAAAACCGGAGAACAGTTTGTTTTCCGCATTTACCATTGAAAGAACGCAGCCGAGAAAAAAAACTCCGAAAAGCAGTGAACCCTTGGGCAAGCCGGTAAGATGATATTTATCCTTTTTCGATATTGCGTAGGTGAGCAGTATAATAACTGTCATATCCACCATTCCAATCGCAAAGCCCCTTGAAGTTCCTCGGAACCATTCGTGAGAGAAAAAATTTATGTCTATCAGCTTTGAAGTAAAAAATATGCAAAAACCCAGAAAAAACCATGAGGTTTTAGGGAACCGGTTTATAACGATAGAGCATACCGGCACAACAGTTATAAAAATCAGAAAAAACTGTATGTACTTAGCTTCTATCAACGCCCGTTGTCCTCATTGTTGGTAACGCCTGCATAATCAAGGGTTTCGAAAGTAGGCATAATCTGGCTGATCAAATCATTCCAGTTAGCTATAGGCGTCTGTGGGACATATACGATATCTCCGGGTTTCAATTTGAAGTCCAGCATCTGGCCGTCGAGTATCTCGGGATAATTAACCGTAAACACTACAGGATTGCTCAGCCCTCCCCTCACAACTCTGAGATCCTTCCTTCTTGCACCAATCTTGAAGCCGCCGGAGTAAGTTATCGCATGGCTTACTGTCATATTATCGCGATAGGCATAAGCCGCCGGCGATGGTACAGCACCAAAGACGTATATTTCCTGATTCCTTGTAGAAGGCACATATATATAATCCCCGGGCAGAAGAGGTATATTGTGCAGCATATCCTGCTCACGGATAAGTTTAACAAAATCAACGGGTAGGGTTTTTCCGTCTCGTACTATGTAAGAATTTTCCAGATCGGCCATTTCAACAGTGTTCCCTCGAAACATACCCGTTTGAAATCCCCCTGCTGTTGCAATAGCATCCAGCAGATTCATCTGGCTTGAAATCGGGAAAGTACCCGAGTCTGTTACCTTTCCGAGAATTGTAAAACTCCCGCTTTTCATTTCCACGGGGTTCAAAGTAACCCTCGGCTCTACAAGATACTTTTCGTAAGCCTTTTCTATTTTTCCTGTAGCCTGAGCTACTGAGAGCTCCATAACCTCTATATCACCAACCAAAGGCAGAGAAATACATCCGTCGGTTCGAACTGTCAGATTTTTGGAACTCAGCTCAGGCTCATTATAAACCTGAACATCAAGCACATCAGACATCCCGATAGTGTAGGGCTCCATCCGCACCTTCTGAAGCTCTCTTAACTGTTCAACCACCTGCTGCTCTGTTCTTGGCCTTGCGCCTACAAATGTATAGGCGGCCTTATCCATCTCCGGTGAATCTACTATGTGCGGAACGAATCTCTCTCTGTTTGCACAACCAAGAAAAAGAGAAGCAAGCAAAATGTAAATCGTGCATCTAATCATATCTATACATCAACCCAAACTTAAATCACCAAAATTAATCACTGTACCAACTTTTTTGTCGGTCCCTGCTGAAGCAAGTTTGGTAACCTTATCCAAAGCAGATACTGTATTGCTTCCATACTTTGTTACAAGAATATTGTAGTTTGAAGAATGCATAATGCAGCTGGAAACCTGATAATTTTTCTTCGGAGAAAACAGCTCAACGAAGATGTAATCATATTCTGAGAAGCTGTTTTTGAAGTTTTCCACCATTTCGGGAAGAATGTTCATCTTGCTGACGTTGCTGTCGATAATATAGTAAAGCCTTGAGACCCTTTCATTTATCCTAACCGGCTCGGGCAGATCCATATTCTCTTCCCTGAAGTCTTGGAAATTGATTATAGATTCCTTTGGCACCTGAATAATCCTCTTTGCGTCTTCTTCTACTACACGCTTTAGGATCAAAAACCTCTTGCCTGTAACGGATTTCATATCTGTTATATCATCCATTATTGTGCTCTTACCCTCTTTATTCTTCACTGAAGAGAAGCTTACCATTATAGTACCGCTGCTTGTGAGCTGGTCGATCTTATTAACCACCACCTGAAGCGTAGAAAAATAAGTGGTAAGGGTAGAATTCTTCTTTTTGGGAAGAGTTCCTATAAATTCAACGGCTGTCATGGAATCAAGGTCTCCGGGCACCTTGACGCCCGGACTAAATATTGCATAAACCAGCACAAATACCACGCCGAAGAAAGCGGTGCCGAAGGTTGAAACAATTGCCAGAATTTTCCGGCCTGTGGGCTCCGGGAAAACCGGAGCAACCGCCCTTTCAAGGATACCTATATCGTGGGAACTTGAATCCTTAGCTATCCTAACTTCAGATATTCGTCTGTCTATAACGTCCAAAAGCTCTCGTGAAACATCAACTTTATGCTTGGCATTCATATATTCCTCCTGAATATTTGAAATGCCTTTGAGCTCTGAACGAATCTCCTCAATGCGTTTTTTTCTTTTTGAAATAGTTTCATCCAAAACTACATACTCATTCTTCATAGAAGTGAGCTGCGATTCGAGATCTTGACGAATCGTGTTAAGTGAAAATGTCCTGCTGTCCGGGACTTCCTTTTCCTGAGCATTCTCTTGTTTGTACTTTTTAAGCTGCTTAAGCTTGAGCTTCATCTCTTTTATCTTGGGGTTATTCTCTGTGTATCTCTGAAGGCTCCTTTCAAGTTCCCGCTCAAGCATTTCGATTTCTTTGCCGCTCTCTCTTGTAATAGTTTCACTAACCTGAATCTTCTCCGGCAGGTCGGCAATCCTTTTCTTCATATCCTCAATTTTAGAATTGAGCTCCTCCTTCTTCATAAGGGCTTCCTGATAAGCCACCTCCGCATCACTGAGCTGACCCATCTTCATTTCGAGCTCTTGATCCGGCTGGATCACGCCCAGCTTTTCCTTAACCTTTTTCAGCTCATCTTCAGCATCGCTAACCTGCTGAAACACTTTCTCCCTTTGACTGAGATAGTACTGATAAACCTCCTGAGCAGATTCATTGAAAACCTTCGAATAAGTTTCAATAAAAACCTCGCACATTGTATTTGCTATATCTTTGCAAAGCTCGGGATCCTTGTAAGTGGTGGTTACGTAAAAAGTATCAGACCGATTCCCTGCACGAACCTTTATAATCCCGTATAGATCCCTCACATTCATTTCAAGATCCAGCCGGTCTATCACCTTTTCCAGATTTCGTCTTATCTTAACTGTTTCCAGAACAGTATTAGCATCAACCTGAGGATACAGATACGGCCCCTCTTCGTTTCGGCCGAGCCTAACCATAATTGCCTGAGTGGTGTAAACCTTGGTTTTGTATTTTGAGATATAGAAAAATGAAGCAAGCCCCGAGCCGATCGAGATCATGGTAATAGGCAGAAGCCAGTACAGCAAGAGCTTAAGTATATACTTAAAATTAAGCCTTATAAGGAGGTTCATTCCCCCCATTTCCTGCTGGGCATGCATCAAGCCTCTTGCAGCAGGGTCAAATGAGTGGGTTAAATGCTGATCATTGTCAGGTTCATACATTAGAGATCTCTCGCTCCAAGGCTCTTCTAATATCAGTTATTGAATTTACGTCTTCGGGTATATGCCTGTCGGACTTTATAAAACAGTAAGAATCTTTGTCATCCGGATGATAGCCGTGCATTCCGGGAATGCTCTTAAGCCCCATAAAGCTCGGGACTATCAAGGTGCCGGCATTCATCAGGAAAATCACCTCTCCAAATTTACGGTCTTCAAAGAACACCCGCATCTGTTTGAGTTCTTCATCGCTTACTATATACCCTTTACTGCATTGATTTAGCTTTTCTGTTATCCGGCTTCTGGCGCTGTCGTTCATAAACCAGAATCTTGCCATAGTAGAATCGTACATAGCAACATAATCCTTGCCAAATTCAAGGCCGAGTGAGTCTATTTGTGAGATCAGATCTACCGATTCTGTTACGTTAGCCATTCCGTGGTCTGAGATAGCAAAAAACGCAACTTCATCATATTTTTCTTCAGCAAGCTTTTTCACTTCCCTTACCTGCTCTTCAAGCCATCTTATCTTCTCTTCCACCTGCGGAGCATTATTCCCGAATTCGTGCATAACAGCATCAAGCTTGGGGAGATAGAGATACATAAATTCAATCTTGCCCTCGTTAATTGTATCCTTGGCAATCTCGAGATTTCTCTTCTCAGGCAAACGCCAGTTGGAACAGTGATAGGGAATCTCTTCGCTGTAGAGCCTGTCGAAAATGGTGTCGGTAGCGAGTATGCCTCCGGGAACAAAATAATCTCTCTTCTCCAAATAATCAAAATACGGCAAAACCTCAAATGGGACGCTGTATATTTGGAAATAGCCAGTATATCCGTAAAACTTCGCGAGTATCTTGCTCAGCCAGTGCCGTACACGGCCTCTGTCGAAGATCTGGCGGGGCAGTATGGAAAGCAGTTTCATAAGTTTGAACGGCGAATTTTCGGGGGCATAATAAAAGCACGACCAGTGGGTATGCTCATCAGGATAGCGGCCGGTAAGTATTGAGGGGTCTGCTGCTGAAGAGAAGCCGAAAGTTGTACGAAGCCTTCTCGCCTCCGGAAGAATATCATCCAGAAAACCGTACCTCTTGTAAACTTCCCATCCGAAAGCATCGATAAAGGTGCATATTGTTATCTTCTTGCCCATCAGTTAAACCTTTCCCACAAACGCATAAACCTTTCACGTTTGCGATCTTCCTTTTCACAGCCTAGTGCGCAGCAAATCTGCCTTAAATCCAGAGTTTTATCCCCGAGAAAATGAGGCAGCACATAAAAAAGCCTGTATCGTGGGTACTTCAAATACCATTTAAATGAAAAATTCTCAAACCCGCACGTGCGGGAGTTCAGTACAACATTTTTGAGAATCTGCTTTAAGCTGCAATTCTGCATTTGCTTATTTTTTATCGAATATAAAACCGCTTCAAAATTATTATCAGTTTGGTAAAGCCTGCTCATTGTATAGCAGTATATTTGCAGATGCAAATCAACAGTTTTTTCGAGTAGCTCTTCCAACTGCTTTTTCGAAAAGATATTCCTCTTCGGGCGAAATTTATATTCCATAGAATCTGCATAAAGCTCTGCAAGACCGAATTGAGCTGTCTCAGGATTCTGCTGAAGGCCGTTAAATATCTCAAGCCTCTTGAGGTATGAATAATGATACTGCCCTTCAGCCATAATTAGCGAATCGCCCTGCGCCATCAGGGCCTTATAAATATTCCGCGTAATGAATTCGTCCTTCTCTTTATCAAGCCGCCCCTCCTTTAATCTTTCAGAAGCAAGGGTAAGCCCGGCACCTCTGTTCAGCAGGAGCTTGGCTGCTTCCATAAGGCTGATCCGGCTGCCTTCATACTCGGGCATTATATCAAGGGCATTTTTATTTCCCCAGATAATTTTATGCCCGTATTTGAGCTCATAGTTAAAAAGTGTAAACGGCGCGCGTTTCATTTGAGAAACAGTTTTAAGGGGGCCGAAATCCACCTCTATACCGCATTGTTCCTCCAGAGAAGGAGAAAGTGCGTTTAGCTTTTCCTGATAATCAGACGCCTTCGCTCCGTCTTTAATTACGACAAACATATCGTAGTCGTTGTAGAGTTTCTCCTCTCCATCTTCAAAGAAAACGCCTCCCTCCTGCCTTCCGTATCCGCCTGCAAGAACTACCGCCACAAGTACGTGGTCAGGAATTACAGATAACACCGCCTGATTTATAATCTCGCAGTGGCTGTCTATAAGCGAATCAATCTTATCTCCGTAAACTGTATATCTGCTCGCCATAGAAACCTTTCTATCCAGATTTTCTCAAACCGTAGATCTTATCGATTAAATCATCAGTAATCTGCTCCATATCGCCTTCGCCGTCGAAAACGCAGTCGGCTTCTTCTCTGCTGGGGTAAATATACTTTTCGTGCATCGGCCTTACTGTGCTTAGATACTGATTTATTACCGATTCAACACCTCTTCCCCTCTCGCTGGTATCACGAATTATTCTCCTTGCAAGCCTGATATCTGCGGGACATTCCACAAAAACTTTAAGCGATGCCAGAACCAGAAGTTCCTGCTGGCAGAGGGTAAAAAGCCCTTCAATAAACACAAATTCAGCAGGCTGGATAATCTTCGTTTCAGAGGTTCTGGTATGGGTTGAGAAATCGTAAACCGGCACTTCAGCAGGCTTGGATTCGGCAAGGCTTTCCACAGCGCTGCAAAGCCAGTCTTTATCAATTGCCGAGGGCATATCGAAATTGTGGTTAAGAAGCTGCTCTTCTGAGAAGGACGATAAATCTTTATAAAAGTTATCGGTGGGTATTACAACACCCGCCGGCTCCACCCTGCTCAGAGCAGTGGAGCAGAGCGTTGATTTACCCGAGCAACTGCCTCCTGCTATTAAAATTACTGTGGACATCCCTGTACACCATTTCACTGATTATTATAAAAAAATCTGTTAAAGATAGACCCAAACAAAACCTGAATATCCATAAGCGGCGTTCTGTGATAACAGTAAAACGAATCGTTGAGCATAGCCTGATCTAAGTCGTAATTTGGTGATATGCTCTCAGAGTAGCTGAATATTCCTGGCCTATAAAACTGAAGAGATTCAATAAAATTACGGGTTTTATCAGTGTCCTCATAGAGCGTGTTGCCGGTTAGATGAATATTTCCCTTGAACGCCTCTATCAGAAGCGGGAATTTATCGAGAGAAAGCTTAACAAACAGGTTGAGAATAAAATTGCTTTTATTTACAACATTCACTCTCACTGTGCGCAGATTTTTTGAAATCACAAAGCTTTTTCGTTTAAAATTATCTCTGCTCGCATTGACAAACGGCCAAAAGACACTGTAAGGAACGCAGTAAACTATAATAAGGAAAATCGTAATAGCGTAGTGAGCAAATTTTCTTATTGTAGCTGTTCTGGCCTTCTCAGCAATCTTGGAAGTGAGGAAGCTGTCAACAATCTCTATCCTGTCGCCGGTATCCGGAGAGATCAGGTAATTCTTGTACACGATTTTGTTTACAAGCTCAACGCCAGGACCGATATAGCTGTTTCCATATATAATACTCGAAGATACTGTGGCATCGGAGTCTATGATTATATTATCGCCGATTATTGTTTCCGCTCCGATAGAGCAGGAATTTCTGAGCTGCACGTTATTTCCTATCATAACGGGCTTATCGATCCTGCTGCTTTTTGCAAGAGCAACATTCTGGCCGATAAATACATCCCTCTCGCTGCTGTAGCCCGGGAGAACAAAATTGGCGGCTCTTTCCCTTATAACCGACCTGCTCAGGGCGAAATAGTCCTGAATGCCGTCTATACGGGAGATTGAGAGCGTGGAATCAAGAAACTCCTCAAGAGCTTCCCAGTCAACACGCCCCTCCGTATCACGGCTGTTCAGAGAATAGATTCTGAAATCACCTTCCTGAAGATAGCCCGTAGAGGCGTTAATAAAATCAGAGTAATCCACCTTTTCCTTGTCATAATTGATAAAACCGAATCCATCAATCACCAAAAGATCAGAGCTTGTGCAGAAACCCTTGTTTTTCAGGAACACCTTTGCAAGAGAATCTTCTTTTCTTGAAAGATTGTAAGTTATATCAACGCCCAGACTCTCTCCGCTGCCAAGGAAGTTGTTGATGCTTCCGTTATCATCAACTGTAACCACCCTTATCTGTTTGATTCCTATAAGCGCGCAGAAATCCACATAATACTCCAGAAGCGGCTTATTCGCTATTCTGAGCTTATACGGAGACTCGTCTGGGAAAAAGCTTTTCACCCAGTCGGTATTGTCAGGTCTGCAATAAATAAGAGCCTTCATAGAATCCCTTCAGCAGGAAGAATATATTTACAAACTAAAACTCTCAACCGCTGTATCTAAATCGTCATAGATATCAAAGACCTTATGAGCACGAGTAATCTCAAACACCATTTTCGGTTTTGGAGAAAGATTAACAATTTTGAGATCACCGCCCTTGGGGATGGTTTTCTTCAGACATGAAACCAGCCCTCCAAGACCAGTACTATCTATAAACTCAAGCTTCTCAAGATTAAAAACAAACTTGCTGTTTGTTTCGATATACTTATCGAATTGAGTTTTCAGATTTTGCACAGTGTTAGAGTCCAGCCTGCCTTCCAAAGAAAGCACGCAAACATCATCCCGTATTTCCATGTCGAACTTCATAAAGTTCCTTTCTTCTTTATTTAATATCCGCCTTTGCCAAGCAAAACTGCCGGTATAGTTTTTAAGAGTAATTTAACATCAGTAATAAAGCTCTGGCTTTTTATATAGTCCAAATCAAGCTGCACCTGCTGTGTAAATGGTATATCGCTTCTGCCGGAAACCTGCCAGACGCAGGTTATCCCCGGGCGAACATGCAGTCTTTTTCTCTGCTCCAGTGTATATTGGGCAACCTCAGCAGGGAGCGGAGGCCTTGGGCCTACAAGGCTCATATCTCCTTTAAGCACATTAAACAGCTGAGGCAGCTCATCTATGCTGAATTTCCTGATAAATCTGCCGATGGGGGTTACTCTTGGGTCCTTTTTCATTTTGAATATAACACCATCAGAAGATTCGTTGGAATCTAAAATTTCGTCTTTGATCTTGTCTGCGTTTACAACCATAGACCTGAATTTATACATATCGAAAAGACGCCCGTTCTTGCCCACTCTTTTCTGAACGAACAGCACAGGGCCTTTATCGTGCAGATATATTGTTAACGCAGTGATAATAAAGACGGGAGACAAAATCAATATCGCCGTCAAAGAGCCTGCTATATCAATAACTCTTTTCAGAAATAAAGAAAAAATCAGAGTCCATTCCCAACTATAGACCTTCATCTTTCTCTTAAGCAGCTCCGACTTTGTCGGTGCTGTTACAACTTCATCAAGAAGCTGCTGTCTTACAATAGGATCGATGTCCATATTCAACCCTTATCTAATTGCTTCTTCCATTTTTGCACCCGGCGAATAAACACCGGGTTTCCCAAAATATAACGCCGCCACATTCGCCCGGGCTCCTGAATAAGGCGGTAAATCCACTCGCCGCCTAAATCCCTCAGCCAGCCGGGGGCTCGCTTTATATTGCCCGAGTAGAAATCGAACAATCCGCCCACGCCCATTACTACCGGCGGAGCAAGCCTGCTTCTGTTTTCATAAATCCACTTTTCCTGAACAGGCACGCCAAATGCCACAAGAAGTACCTGAGCACCTGTTTCATTTACTGCATCTATAACAGACTCGCTCTCAGTATCTTTGTTGAAGTAGCCGTCTCGGAAGCCTGTTATCTTTAATCTGGTATATTTCTCTTTCAGCATTGAAACCATCTTGGCGGCTATGCCTGGTTTTGCACCAAGAAAGTATATAGAATAGCCCCTCTGCTCGCACATACTGCAAAGCAAAGGGAACATATCAGTCCCATTTACATTTTGTTTCAGAGTCTGTCCTGTCATTTTACTGCCTATGTTTATTCCTACTCCATCAGGAAACACATAATCGGCCTTCCTTAGTATATCAAAATAATACTTGTCTGTGAAGGTTTTATTTAAACAATCAGGATTTATAAAAAAGTACATTCCTTTGGCAGAATTCTCAACCCCCTTCTGAATAAACCTCAATGCCTCGTTCATAGTACAGTTGTTAAAGGTAACATCCAGAAGGGTAACGCTGTCTTTAATAGAGCCCTCATCGGATTTATAGATCGAAGCAGGAATGTATTTTACCATTATAGCAAAGTCTTTTTTGAGTCCCCTTCCGCTGAGCTGGAGAAGATCTATATCTGTTTTTTCAGCATGATGGATTTTTGTATGCCTTTTGACATACCACAAATTAAAAATCCCCGGCTTGAATTCTGCAATTTTTTCAGGTATCTGGCTTTGGGAGTATTCCTCGCAGGGGTAGAAACTCGTACCGACAAGCGTAATATCGCCTTTAAGCAGGCTTAAAAACAGGGGCAGCGAAGAAAAAAAAGAGCTTTGCATCCCAAACCAGCAAACCTTAACCTGCTTGAAATCTTTACCGAAAATTATTCTGCAAGTCAGAAAATCTTTGCCGGCAAATATTGAGACAAACGCCCATACAATCCCGCTCGGCAAGCAAATCAGAATAAGGACTATAAC
The DNA here is from genome assembly GCF_002117005.1 of Sedimentisphaera salicampi. Lineage (NCBI taxonomy): Bacteria > Pseudomonadati > Planctomycetota > Phycisphaerae > Sedimentisphaerales > Sedimentisphaeraceae > Sedimentisphaera > Sedimentisphaera salicampi. Next base: position 295,009 of record NZ_CP021023.1, on the reverse strand, counting down.
AGAAACAATTATGTCTATAAGCCGCCTCACTTTCGGCTCCTTATGTTTGTGAACTGATCCAAAATTGACTCAACGTGCTTCTCCCAACTGAAGTCCTCAACCCTCTTTTTCCCTTTCTCAATCAGCTCTGAGCTGAGCTTTTCATCCTTGACAGCCAGTTCTATCTTTTCTGCGATTTCCTGCGGATTTTTCGGATCAAAAAGCAATACGGCATCTCCGCCGATCTCTTCCAGAGAAGTATTTTCGGAGCAAACACAGGGAATGCCGCAATACATCGCCTCCAGAAGAGGAATACCAAACCCCTCGCAAAATGAAGGAAACGCATATACCGATGCCCCTTTGTAGAGTTGAGGCAGGTAGGAATCTTCAACAAAGCCCAGAAAATTTATTCGCTCTTTTTTCTCAGATCTCTCGGCGGCCTCCCTTACAGCTCTCGCGCCAGACCAATCGCTGCCCGCAAAGACAAGCTGATACTCAGAATAATGATCATTTAGCTGCTCAAAGGCTTTTATGAGGTTCAGGTGGTTCTTGCCCGGGTGTTCAATTCTTGATATATACAAAATATAAGGTGGCTCAACTCTCAGCTCAGCGAGCTTTTCCGGGGAATATTCAGTGTCAAGACGCTTACGGTCGAAGCCGTTGTAGTTTACGAATATCCTGCTCTTATCTATATTGTAATATTTGAGTATATCATCCTCTGTGCTTTTGCTGATTGCACAGATCTTATCGGCCCTGTTCAAAAATTTTCTCAGAAACTTAAAAACATACCAAACCCTCAAACGGTCGTATTTTTCAGATACATGGAATTGTGAGAGGTCGTGGAAGGTTGCCACAGAAGGCCTTGAGAACCACGAAAAGAGCCTCCTGTTTGCCGCAGGGAGGAAAATGCAATCACATTTACCCGCAGCAGGACGGAAGGGCAAAACAAACAGATGCCAGAGGGCATTGAAAGCTGGGCAGCCGAAAAAATCAGGATATTTCACAAGCTCAACATTCTCCATACCCTCAAAGAATTTTGCATCGGAGCTCAAAACAGCAAGCTCAATCTTAGCTTTCTTCGCAAGCCCGCTAACCACGTTATAGATGTAGTTTGAGATGCCGCTTCTTCCGCTGTCGAACGCCATAGCGCTAACGAATATTTTCATAAATTACCCTCCGCCAGCTTCCGTACAAATATTTCTCATAGCAGCTTCAAAATTCTCCGGCGAGCAGTTTTCTCTCACGAGTCTTTTTCCTTGCATTCCCAGCTTTCCTCTTAAATGCTTATCTTCTTTGAGCTTCTCGATGGCCTCGGCAAATTTCCGCACATCGCCTTCAGGCACGAGAAAGCCGTTTGTGTTATCTTTGAGCCATTCGCTTATCCCCCCAACATTAAAACCCACAACCGGCTTTTCGTGTGCACCTGCCTCCACGCCCACAAGCCCGTACGGCTCCTGCCAGCGGGATGGTACAGCAACCACATCGCAGCTTTTATAAAGCTCTTCTGGACTGCTGCTCCAGCCTAAAAAATCGATCTTATCGTTCAACCCCTCAGATTCAGCAAGAAGTTTGAGATTTTCCGAATCGTTTCCTTGCCCTACAATTTCGCACTCCCAGCCAGGACTGAGATATTTCAGGGCTTTGATAAGAAGATCCACCCCCTTGCCCTTTATAAGCTGGCCGATATACAGTATCTTAAAATTCCCGCCTTCGGAACTTGAGTTCGTTTGGGCGGGCTGAATTATCGGGCGCAATTTTCTAATCCTGCTGGAATCAAACCCATTTACCGTAAGATTATCTCTCATATAATCAGAGAGAACGAGGAATCGATCGCTCCTTTTGAGCCTGCGAAACATAGAGTAGAAACGCCTGACATCCAAAAAAGAAAAGTTTAGAGGGCTGCTGAAATTTTTCTCTATCATACCAGAACAAAGCAGGCAGTACAGTCCTGCGGGTTTATGGCAGTTTCGCCTTATTATGGGGAAATACTTATGTTTTCTAAGGCAATAATAATCATGATCGTGAAATAGGACGATTGTCTTAAATCTTCTGCTCAGCTCATCAAGCAGCTCCGGCGAGAATATCTTATGCACAAAAGCAATCTTAACTCCTTCAGTTTTAAGCGAATCAAGGCTCTCTTCGAGCCTCCCGGAATTAACAAAAAAAGCGTCTTTGAAAGCATTTTGATAAGAGCTCTCAAATTTATGCTGCTTTTCAAAAAGGCCGTAACACTCCCAGCCGGCGGCAGAGAGGCTCTGTGCGGATTTGAAAACAAAAGATTCAACTCCGCCAAAAAAGCCGCACTGGTGATTTACATAGAGTATTTTCATTCAACACGCCCGCTAAAGCTAATCCGTTAGACTTTTGAAAGTGTTTATGTAGAGGTTAGTTAAATACTCATAAGTGTATTTTTCCCGAACCAGCTTTTCCCCCGTACTCGCCAACTCGGGGAAATCAGCCCTATTTCTAAAGGCCTTCTCCATCTTTTCAGCAAGATGGTCAACATCCGCCCTTCTGAAGTTATATCCGTTCACACCTTCTTCCACAAGATTCGGGTCTACCACATCACTCTGAAGAACCGGCGTACCGCTAATCCAGCTCTCCACCACAACCGCACCGGAATTCATAAAACGGACTGGTATAACGTGAATATCCGAATGCCTAAGCCATCCGATAACCTCTTCCCTATCCACCATTCCTGTAAACAGCACTCTGTCTTCAAGCCCGTTTTCCTCAATTAAGGCCTTCATTTCAGATGTTATCTGCGGGTCGTAATCCTGCCTGCCCACGAAGACCAACTTCGCTTCGGAAACCTTCCCTGCCGCCTTTGCAAAGGCCTTAAGGGCTATATCCTGCCCCTTTATTTTACATACACGGCCAAGCGAGAGGAAAACAAACTCATCTTCTCTAATCCCATACTTCTCCCTCGGATTTGGAGCATCAAAATTATCGTATTCCTCCAAACGAATGGGAACTGGGGAATAGCCCACGCTGGAATTATATTTTTTGAAAAATTCAATCTCCTTATTTGATATTGCGAAGATATAGTCAAATCTTTTGAGGAAGAATTTCTGATACCACTTCGCCTCCTGCCTCTCCATAATATTGGGGTCTATATCACCAGTCTGGTGCATTATTTTACTGTAATCAAGCCAATCGAAACAGCAGAGCACATTTTTCTTGCCGCTTAATTTTGCAGCAATAAATCCGAGCATATTATTTTTGCTCAAAGCGGGGAAATACATCACAACATCGTAGCTGCCCGTAAAAATCTTAAAAAAAACAGCCGGCATTAATGTTTCGGTTTTTATGTTGGGATATTCGCCTTTGCGGTTTTTCCAGTCTTTCAGGCGGAAAAGTTCGAAGCCGCTGAGCTTTTCATAATCTGGGGCATCAATACGTTTTGGACAGAAAACCGACACCTCATGCTGCTTTGCAAGGCTGCAAGCCTGAAAGTAGATGTTAGTTTCAGCTCCTCCGACCTCAGGGTAAAATCTGTTGGTAACAATAGCTATTTTCACTTTTACGCAGCTCCAAAACAGAACCTGATTAAAACCTGAATCCGCATCCTTCAAAGCTGACTCAGTTCAAAACTGGCTAACATTACCTATACTAAAAATAAATGCCCTCTATACAACATAAATTTTTAAAAAGGCTTTATTAATGGGGCTAAGTGTAATATTCTTTAATCCCATTATACACACTGCTTCTCTGAAGCCAGCGGTATTTTGGCGCCCAGAGGAACAAATCCAACCGGCCGATTTTTAGAAGATATATCCAGTCTCTCAAGGTCTCCGCCACCACCGGCTTAATAACGCAAGCTGGGAAGGTCTCTTCTGCAGGCCTTCTTCCATAAATTGCAGGCTCGGCGAGCCCCTCGCCGTAGAATCTTTTCTTTATTTCTTCAACTGTATAATTGTGAGAATGCTCAACAACCGCCCCCTCTGCAAAGGCAATCTTCTCGCCCCTCTGCCTTGCCCGCCAAGCCCATTCCACATCTTCAGAATACTGAATTTCTTCATTGAACGGGTGTTCGAGCAATGAGCTCTTCCTGATTGCACTTGTGGCAAGGGAGAAAAAATTCCCCCATTTGAGCGATTCTCGGCTGAATGCCCTGCTGTAATCCTTTACCACAAGAGGATCTGCATCTTTTCTCGGCACCTGCTTGCCGTAAACAGCGGTTACCTGCTGATCCTCGAAAGGCTTGATAAGATTCTCGAGCCAGCGTTCATCCTGGATAACGCAGTCTGAATTATTGAAAACGATTATCTCGCCCCTGCATTTACTCACCGCTTCATTGAGCACTTTCCCGGGCACGTATCTGCCTTCAATGCGGTAGGCTTCGGAGCAGTAGGAGCATAATTTTTCGTATGTGCCGTCTGTAGAATTTGAATCGGGGCATAAAAGCTGGAAATTCTGAAAGCTCTGCCTTGAGATCATCTCAAGGGTTTGTTCAATGTACGCTATATCATTGCACGCTCTTACAACTATACTTACTTGAGGTTTCATAAGCCCGCCTAATCATTCACAAGATATACGGAGGTTTCGTTCATACCGTCAAAACGCTGCCTCTTTATCGCCTTGGAGATACTCTTGATGATCGCCATTCCCCTGCCGGATTCTGAGAATTTATCCAGCTTCTCGAAAAAGCCTGCCAAGCTCGCCTGCAGTATATCTGGTTTCCATTCAACTCCATTATCTACAAAACGCAGGTTCACTCCGCTTTCATCAAATAAGAGCTGCACTAAAACCAAAGGCACTTCATTTGGCTTCAAGCCGTGGGAAATTATATTAGTAACAAACTCGCTTGTAACCAGTTCAGCTTCTGCAGCGAGCTTGCTGGAGAAGCTTTTTTCATAGCAGAGCCTTTCGATTATCTTGCTCGCAAGAGACACGTTGTCCAGATTGTAGTCTGCGGGTTCAAACTTGGTGATTCCGGATTCTGCTGCGCCTGTGAGCTGGCTCAGCTCGAAAGTGAAGGTGTTTGGGTTGGAGCTCTTCTCATAACTGAGCATTGAGAAATCATCCTGACTGATCTCGTAGCCGGCATTGTGCAGCCAACTCTTCACCTTGTGCGGCAGGAGCAGGCAGGTATCAGGGATTATCACACTCTCAAGCAGGTCTATAAAGCCCTCAATCCCCAGTTCTTCGCTGTCCGGCCCTTCGCACTCAATAATCCCGTCTGTAAGCAGGATGTAAATGTTATCACCGGAGAGGGTGATTGTATCCTGCTCTTCCTTGTGGTATTCAAGGGAAGAATCCCAGCCGATTGGGATTGAGCCTTTGTTTGCAAGCTGAGAGCCCTTTCTCTGCTTGCAGTTAAATTGGATAATTGGAAGATGGCCTGCGTTGAAAAAGGTAAACTCATCGCTGCTTAAATCAATCACGCCGGCAAGAAGTGTCATATAATGATTCTCGAATAAATTGCCGGCAAGGGTTTTGTTGAGTATGTTCATAAGCTCATAGGGCTCTATTTCACCCTCCTTTTCCTCTATGATCACCCTTATAGTGGACTTAACAGCAGCCATAAGAAGGGCTGCCTGAGCCCCGTGTCCGGATATATCGCCAATATAGACGAAAATCCGATCAGCAGAGAGCTTTATTATATCGTAGAGATCCCCTCCGATCTGGGTGGAGGGGGAATAGCCGGAACAGAAATTCATATCAGTATCTACAACAAACTCCGGCGGAAGCATATGAGACTGAATCTTCGAAGCGACCTTCAGATCTCTTAGAAGGCTCGAATAAAGCTCCCGTATTTTATTCTCGGCCTCTTTGTTCTTCAGTATATTGTTAGTCCTGGCCTTGAGTTCGAGGTCATCAACAGGCTTTCTGATATAATCTATCGCTCCTGCCTCAAACCCCTTGCGGAGATAATCGCTGTCGCTTAGGGCTGTAACCAGAATCACAGGGATGTTTTCATTGATTTCCTTGATTTTTGCGCATACCTGAAACCCGTCAATCTCAGGCATCATAATATCCAGATAAACTAAGTCGTACTTGTTCCGCTTAACCATCTCAATACACTGAAACCCCGATTCCGTGGAATCAACAGCAAAGTCCTCCCTGTACTCCAGCATAGACTGAAGAGTAAAGATGTTTGAAGGTTCGTCATCTACGACCAAAAGCCTTTTCAGCATAAAAATAAATCTCCGTTCTTATCTTGTATCAGGCGGCAAATCGGCAACATAATGCAAAAAGTCTATCCACATATCGAACACCCTTTCCATTATTGTTGGTGCAATCAAAAAGCTTACACCTGCAACCAGAAGCATATAAATCAAACAGAAAAGGGTGTAAATCGGCCTTATCAGCATAAGACAGGTACTTGCTATGAAGATTGGTATAAGTATGCAGTACAGACCGACTAATATGTAATTCGAGACAAACCCGCTGTACTCATAGCTCTCGCCTACTGAGAAGTAAATCTCAAGGCAAAAGAAAAACAGCGGAACAGATATAAAAATAAATACAAAAAGTCCCCCTCTGACAAAAGGCGATACCGTACCGGCAACAGAAAAATTGTTTGAAATATTCTGCCTTCTGTTCCTGTAGAACTTATCCCCGAAATTTCGGGACGAAAATATATTTATTGGATTAAAGCCCAATTACTTCCCCGCTTACTTCTTATCGGTATATACTAATATGTCTATAATAATTTTCAATCGTTTTATATTACTTTGAATTTCAATTTATGTTTTCACAAGAGTAAACTGAAGGGTAGAATCTCTTTTGCTGGTTAGATAATTTGTGCCATTTCTCTGAAAATATCAAATTTTACTTTTTTTAACCCTCTAATTTTGGAAATTTAGCCTATAACATAGTGAGGGAAAAAATAATAAGGGTTTTAAGAAAAATTAATGCAAACTTCAAAAACCAATTTCATAGAGCTGTATTCTAAATCTCAGAAGAAGATTTTCTTCTACATTCTGAGTTTGGTTCATCACAGAAGCGACGCTGAAGACCTGCTCCAGCAGACTGCTTCTGAAATGTGGAGGCTGTTTGACAAGTATCAGGAAGATAAGAACTTCGCTGCTTGGGGTATAGCCATAGCCCACTACAAGATCCTTGATTACCGAAAATCTCAAAGCAGGAACAAGCTGTTTCTCTCGAATGATGTTTACGAACAGATATTAGATGAATTCAACGATTTATCAGAACTCGAAGAGCAAAGACGAAATGCCCTTGATGGGTGCCTGAAGAAATTGAGCGATGAAGATCAAAAAATGATCTGGATGCATTATGAAGAGGGCCTGAGCTATAAAAAGGTGGCTGAGAATCTGCAAAGGTCTAAAAGCGGGATATATAAGGTGATGGCCAGGATTCACTGCAATCTGCTTGCCTGCATTAAGAAAACTTTGATTGTTTGGCAGAGAAATGGATAAGATCAGCAGAAAAGATTTTGTAAATATTGTACTTCGGTCTTTCGAGGCAGAAGCTTCAGCTGAAGAAATATCTCTTATCAACACGGCTATGAGAGAAAATGAGGCCTTCAGGAGGCTGTACGCAGAAACTGTTCAGCTTTATGTTGAGCTTTCGCCATACGGAAGTGTTGAAATAGAAAAAACAGATAAAAAGGTGGATTTGAGTTTAGCACGCTCAGTGCTCAGCAATGAAAACGACAGCGGCATAATATCATTCCCCAAGACGAAGCAGGATAATGAAAAAACTAAAGAGCAAATTTCGGAATACGAGAGCTCACCAGCCAGCAATAGAACTTTCAGCAAGCTCACCTTTGGCCTTCTTGCAATAACTTCAGCTGCGCTTGTATTTCTTGTTGTATATGCAAATTTTTTCGCACCGGAACTAATTGAAACAGCCGTACTGAGAAGCTCCATTAATGCTGAATGGAAGGGAACGAACCTCACAGAAGGCAGCACGCTGTATGCACAGAAAGAAACTATTACCCTCGCCGGCGGAATCGCAGAATTCGAAACTGAAAACCAGACTAAGGTGCTTATTGAAGGACCGGCAGAATTCAGGTTCAACAGCCCTGCTCAGGTTAGGCTGGAACGCGGAAAGCTTTATTCGATAGTGAAGGATGAAGATTTCGGCTTTACCGTAACAACCCCGAACTCAAAGATAGTTGATCTGGGCACTGAATTTGGGGTGTTTGCCGGAAAAGACGGCGATACTGAGCTGCACGTTATTAAAGGCAAAACCAAGCTGCTAAACACTAACAGCTGGATAAACAATACTGTAATGGAAGTTACAGAAAACACCGCTTGCAGAATTTCAAACAACAGTTCATCTGTGAGCAGGATTGACGTTAAGGAAGAATTCTTCGCGCGCTATATCAACAAAGAAAAGGATATTGTATGGCGGGGGGAAAAACAGCTCGATTTAGCCGATATGGTAGGCGGAGGAAACGGCCTCGGGACAGGAAAAATCAATTTTGGAATCGACACATCAAAAGGTGTTTTCAGAAGGATTCAAGGGGATAAATCAACTGTCTCAGATAATTCTTTTCTTCCGGTTAAAAGCAAATTTATAGAAGGGATTTTTGTGCCAAAAGGTAAAACAGAAATTTCTGCAACTGGGCTTACCTGTGACTTCGGAAAAACCGATGGGGTCTGCTGGTCTTCGCCGGCATACGGAAAAATAAACAAAACAGATTCATTAATTAAGGGTTTCCCTGCCTTAAGAAATAAAAACCTTAATTACCCGCATAACTACATCTACCTGCACTCCAACATGGGAATAACATTCAGTCTCAATGCAATGCGCACGGCTTTCGATGAAATAGAGGCTGAAAGATTCTCCGCAGTTTGCGGAGTTGGAAGTACCGCTAAAAAAGATGGTTTTGGGGAGATGGATTTCAAAGTGCTTGTTGATGGAGAAGTGAAATTCAACTGGCCCTCAGCAACAGCTGATAAATCAGTGAGAAGGGTTTCAATTCCGATTAAGCCGGAAGATGATTTCATCACACTTACTTCTACAGATGGCGTGGATACCCCAAACGGAGATTGGGGTATATTTGCAGAGCCGAAAATTCGTTTTATTAAAAAACAGCGTTAATAATTTCTTTTCTGAAAGGATAAATTATGAGTTACAAGTATTACTTAATTCTGGTTTTTGGGGGTCTCACAATTAATCTTCAAGCGGGTTTTATAAACCACTGGAACTTTGAGCAGGGGCAGGGAGACACCGTATATGACACAGGCTCCAATCCCCACAACGGCACATTAAACGGAAGTGCAACATGGAAAACTGGCGATCCTGAAAGAGGCACCTGTGCAGAATTTCCTGTTTCCGGCTACCCGGGCGTAGATATATATAATTATAACGCTGTGCAGGGAACCAACGCATTCAGCATTGCCGGCTGGATAAAGACTACTGACTCAGATGCAAGCATCATCGGGTGGGGAGACCCTTACGCTGAAGGAGATTGGTGGAAAAGCAGCGGAAGTTCAATCTGCGTTGCAGTGTCAGGAGACAACAAATTAAGGTTTGATGTTTTCGGGGGAATGAAAGCGACTCAGGCAAGCATAAATGACGGCGAATGGCATCATTTTGCGGTTTCAGTTAAAGAAAACGCCACAATAGGGGACGTTGATCTGTATCTGGATGGAGCTTTGCAAACAAATTTCAGCACTGAAACTGAAACAACCGCTATTGATATTAAACAGGGCCAGCACGTTAATATGGGATGGGGCGGCTGGAGCCCATGGTTTACAGGCTACGATGGACTAATGGATGATATGAGGATTTATGACCACGCTCTCAGTTCTTCAGAGGTTATGCAGATAGTTCCAGAGCCTGTCACCTTGAGTTTGCTTTCGTTTGGAGCTCTGGCTTTAAGAAGCAGAAAGAAAAACCGGTAATGACAATAATCTTATTTTTTTAGTGAAAGGTTCATTTATGTTTTTCAGAATATATTTTATATTAGCTTTTATTTGCTGCTCGTTGGCAAAAGCTGAAATTTTGAATCAATGGAGCCTCTACAAAGGCTCGGGAACAGAGATTCAAGACAGCGGTTATGCCATGGCAGACGGTGTGCTCAGCGGAAGCGCCGCTTGGGTTACTGATGATGCGCAAAGAGGTACGTGTATTGAATTTCCCGCAAGCGGCTACCCGGGACTGGATATCCCCGGATATCACGCCGTTCAGGGAATTAACCCATTCACTGTAACCGGATGGATTAATACTACTGATTCTAACGCAAGCATTATAGGCTGGGGAGATCCGTTCAATGATGAAGGGAAATGGTGGCCCAACAGAGGGAAGTCAATCTGCGTTGCAGTGTCAGGAGACAGCAAGCTGAGGGTTGATGTTTTCGGCGGAATGAAGGCAACCCAAGCAGTAATCAACGACGGCCAATGGCATCACTTTGCGGTAGTAGTTGAAGAAAATGACACAATCGGGGAGATTGATATTTATCTCGACGGTGCTCTGCAAACAGATTGCAATACTGAAACCGAAGGGACCGAAATCAACATTGAAGAAGGTCAGGCAGTAAATATGGGCTGGGGAGGCTGGAGTCCTTGGTTTACAGGCTTTGAAGGCTTTATGGATGATATGAGGATTTATGATGAGGCACTTGATGCTTCTGGCGTGCAGGCTGATATAGAAAACAAGTTTGTAAACATTTTCCCTCAAACAGGACAAACTGAAGTTGCTCTTGATTCTTCATTAGACTGGCAGACAACAGACACATCAAACTTCAGTGAATACAGCGTATTCTTCGGCTCAGACCCTAACAACCTTACCGAATACACTGTTACAGGAGACACAAGCTTTTCGCCTTCCGGTATGGTTAATGAAACCACATATTACTGGCAAGTGCAGGCTGAAGAAGGCGGAGAGGCTTATTCAACGCCAAAATACAGCTTTACCACTCTCCCCTTCGCACCAATAATAGTTTCTTCCCCAGAGCCTCAGTACCTTGAGCAGTCTCAGACAGCTCAATTCAGCATTGAGGCAGAAAATATAGAAATGTATGCATGGTTCAAGGAAGGCAGTCCCGACCCGCTATCAAATACAACAAGAATATCCGGAGCAAATTCTGATACACTTACTATTGAGAACGTTTCAGTAGAGGATGAAGGCTATTATTATTGCCAAGGGCTGAGCGCAGGCTTCGACCCCGCTGTTTCAGACTCGGCGAGACTAATGACTTTCAGGCTTGCCGGCCACTGGAAACTCAATTCAAATCTTGAAGACAGCGTAGATGAAAATATCCCAGCTGCAACAACTCACGGTGGTGTGATAAACGACCCGAATTACATCGCAAACGGAATTGATGGAGAGGGTGTTGAATTTTTCGGTGATAACAGGCCTATGATAATTCAAGAAAGCACTGACTACTTCAACTTCTATCCATACGGTTTTACGGTAAATATGTGGGTAAAAACAGATGATTTTCAAACATGGAGAATGCTTATGGCCAAATTCGACGATCCAGACAATCAGGGCTGGTTTATAAGCACTGCTGCCAATGGTAATCAAACTCCTTTTTACATTTTTGAGACATCCGGCGATTCGCAGCTCTGGCCAGGAATAAATCTTGCTGACAATCAATGGCATATGGTTACTGCACAATACGACCCGGCTCCAGATGCAGAAGCTTACAGGCTCTTCATAGACGGTGAGCTTATAGTTGAAAACTCAGCAGTAGCCGCAGGAAATCTTCCTGTAAATGATCAGCCTCTGGTTATAGGGGCAGGTATGCAGGACTGGGATACGTTCTTCGGGATGCTTGATGATGTAAGGATATATAATTATCCGCTGAGCAAACCAGCCGTAGCGCAGCTTTTCTTCGATTTAAAACCAGATGCAGAGCCGTTCTGCTATGAACTGCCTGAATACGACCTGAACGAAGACTGCAAGGTAGACCTGCAAGACCTTTCGCTTATAGCGGGCGAATGGATGGTTAACAACATTATGCCTGATACATTGTAATAATCCATAAAAATGCTACAGTTTAAGCGGGAGCGGACAATTGTTCGCTCCCGTTTTTTGAGATAATTTATTCTGGTAATAACATGAAAAAAAACATTAGACTCGAAACGCTCGCAGTTCTTATTACTTCTCTTTTTTGCAGCGGATCTCTACACCTCGAAGCTGATTTGAATACAGACAACTTTGTTGACATTTCAGACTTCGGTATTTTATCCTCAGACTACAGCGGGATTGAAGATTTTTACTTAATCGAAGAGCTCAACTCCGAATGGCTGCTTGCAAGCTCAGGGAACTATGAACAAGATCTCTATCTGCCTCTCGGAAATGCGATGGTTCCAGGCAGCTCTTATCCTCGTGTTATAGAGCTATCAAACGGAAATTTAGTGGCCACTTTTTCCCGATTCCCTGAAGATTACAGTAAGGTCCCGTATTTCCCCGTTTACAAAAGCTGCGACGGCGGGAGGAGCTGGAACAAGATTTCGGAAATCCATGATACACATAACGGTTCTTCCAGCATTAGATGGGGGATGAGATGGCAGCCGGTATTATTCGAAATGCCAAGGGATGTTGTCGGCTGTCCAGAAGGCGCAATACTATGCGCCGGGATCACGGTATCTCCAGACTGGCAGCATATAAAGATTGACGTTTACAGAAGCCTTGATGAAGGGTTGAGCTGGTCTTACCTGAGCACTGTGGCTGAGGGAAACTGGGGCAGCCAGCCAATATGGGAACCTTTCTTTACACTTGGAGATGACGACAAACTTTACTGTTTCTTCTCAGATGAGAGGGATCCTGAACACGAACAGAAAATCTCCCATAAAAGCTCTTCCACAGGCGGGTATTTCTGGGGAGATCTAACCGAAGATGTTGCTCTTGGAACTAATCTTAGACCCGGTATGCCAATAGTTGAAAGAATGCCCAACGGAGAATATATAATGGTTTATGAAATAGTAAAACTTCAGGGAAATCCTATTTACTATAAGATAAGCTCCTCACTTTCAAATTGGCCAGACAGTTCACAGAGAGGGACAAAAATTACAAGCGAATGCGGCTATACTCCCGGCTCAAGCCCCTTTGTAACAAGCGGAACCTACAATCAAAATGGCTCAGCGGTAATTGTTTCAGGGATGTTTCAGTCGCCCGGGACCGCCAGGGGAAGCGATAACTTTATAAATTTCAACAACGCAAGAGGCAGCTGGTACAGGATGCAGAATCCACTTGAGTATCAAATTTACAACAAAGAGGGATACAGCAGATCCATAGAAATAAGCAGCGATAACACAACGCTTTACAGTATGGCTCCTGTAAACCATCAGGGGGAAAAAGCTAAAATTTCATTCAATATGCTCCCAATCAAAATAATGAACGGCTTTAATTACAGGCTCACCCCCGCGTCACATCTTAATCTCAACGCAGATGTTGAAAGCGCTTCGAATGAAAACGGTGCTGCTGTTATACTATGGGACATATTAGACAATCCTAATCAGTCTTGGAAATTTGAAATTGCCGAAAAAACAGAACAAGCAACATACTACAAGCTGAAAAATATAAACAGCTCGCAGTATTTGGCTGTAGGCGGGGGAAGTATGTACGACGGTGCTACGCTTTGTCAGTGGCCAGAAACTGGAAATCACTCCCAGCATTGGAGCCTTGAATATACAGGAGGAGGTTTTTATTATCTCCAAGCCAGACACTCAGGAAAGGTTCTTCAGGTTAACCCAAACGGAATCCACAAAAGGCTTGTACAGTACACAAAAAACGGCAGTGATGAGCAGCGGTGGCTAATTTTGCCGGTAGAATAATTATTTATCATTGCCTAAATTCAAAATCATAGATAGAATAATCCCAACTTCTTGAAGGGATTAGTATGGTATCAAGAAAAATTATATTATTGCTGACTGTAATGTGCCTTACCTTAACGGGCTCTACTCTAACCATCTACAATCCAGACGCAAATGATGAGGCGTATATGTACTTGGCTAAAGTTACCCTCGATTCAGGTTCCCCTTCAGTTATAGAAACTGCACCGGCTTCTCTTGAAATTAGCGATGGTCTAGTGCACCGTTGGAGTTTTTCCGGCGATCTGACTGATTCAGCAGGCTCAGCAGACGGCCAGCTCTACGATCCTTCCTCTTCAGCAGCTTCATTTGTAGATGGCAGCCAGCTTCTTCTTGATAATCCTCAGGTAAGGCCTGTTGATGATCCTAACAATATTGCTTATGTAACTCTGCCGGACGGCATAATATCCTCTGCCGGGAATTTTATGACAATAGAAATATGGGTTACTCCGCACAGGGTAGTTGAACCGTCGAACTGGCTTGCCCCCATTTTTGCATTCGGAGAAGATAATGACAGCGATATATTGAACGACAGCGGCGGCCAGGGCATTTCAGGAATGCTTCAGACACCTGAAAGCGGGCCTTCAGTAGGCGTTAATATGCCGAACGGTAACGCAAGATGGTCTGATCCTGCTCAGGCAATCGAGGGATCTGAATTTATGCTTGCTATGGTTTGGGACGGCAATAAAGGCGAAGGCAGACTTTACATTAACGGAAATCTTGCAGCAGGGCCTTTGAACCTGCCTGTTAATTTGTCTGATATAAATGATGTGGATAATTTGATAGGGCATAACTGGTGGAGCAACGGCCTGATTAATGCATCATTTAACGAAATCAGGATTTACGACTGGCCATATGATGCCCCTTGGATACAGGCTCATTATAATTCAGGCCCAGATGTGATTGATGTTAATCCTTGCATGAACCCTCCTGAAACGGATCTGGATGGCGATTGCCAAATTACGCTTAACGACTTTGCATTACTCGCCTCAGAATGGCTTTACTGCGGCAGACTCGGCCCCTGCAATTAAATTATGAATCAAGGTATTAATAACGGAGGCTGCCGAAACTGCGCAGCCTCCGTTTAACCATTAAATTATAAATGGAAATCTGAGGATGATAAAAAAATATTCAACACTTTACTTTTCAATAATTATTTGCCTATTCAGTCTATTCTCTCCTTCATACTCAGCTGAATTGACATCCGGCAATTCTGCGCTTACCATAACTAAAGTAAACGGCATCTCGTTAAGCATAGACGGTGAGGCCAGATTCGGACGCAAAAGCCCTGTTGAGGTGGAATGGATAGACTCTCAGGGCAATTCTAATTGGGAAAAAACAAATTATAACCAAGTTGAAAGCGGCTCAAACAGCATTGTCTGCCGAGGACTGATAGAAAGCCCTAACGGTTCAAAACTTCTATTCCGTGATATTTATCAAGTCCGAAATGAAAACAGTACCTTTTTTTTGGAACGAAGCGTTAGAGTTTCAGAAGCTAATCAGAACGATAGCGGCTTTTCCTCAAGATTTGGATTGAAAACTGCACTCCAACATTCAATCTTAGATTTCAACTATCTTTCTCCCGGGATATTATACAAGCAAAACCAATTTGCCCCTCCCAGAGCTATAGCCTCATATTCAAAGCTCCAAACCGACGATGATTTCTTCTTTTTTACTACTCACTGCCCTCTCGGTCCTTTTATAATGATGCAGAATACTGGAGATAAATATCACCTGACATTAGCTCAGGAAGCCCCCGAACCTTCCTCAAGTTTTTCAGGGGACGACTTTCGCCCAAGGATAATCAATGAGAAATTGCAGTACGGGGCATTGGGAATAAGAAAAGAACCTAAACCCCTGATAGGTTTTGTTTTCCCCGGAACAGAGCAAGACCGAACATATGTTGGAAGCGGCGGAACAAGTACATTAAGAAGCCATCCGCTAAAACAAGGGATAACACATAATTATAATCTGATCTTAAAGTCTGGAAGCTCGCCTGATTTTAATAGAGCAGCAGAAAACACAATTGATTACTTCTGGGAAGTCTATAATCCCTCAAATAATATCCTTTCTGTGGATATGGAAAAGGCATACGAAGCAAATATAAGCCTTATCTATGATATATGCGAGCCCAGAGGGCCGGAAAATATAAGAGGCATACCTTGGGGCGATATAGATATATTTTCAGGTGAACTCAAAAATCCAAGCTACCAAATGGGCTGGATAGGAGCTCAAATAGAAGGTGCTTATCATTTGATTCGATACGGACAGGAAAACAACAGCGAAACCCATAAGAGCTACGGCAGAGATATGGTAGATTTCTGGGCAAACCGAAGCTGGCCGGATTACAATGCGCTGCCTTCTAAATGGTATGCAGGCGGCTGGGGAGACAACTGGAGCCAAGAAGGTGATTTAAGGCATTACGGCGACGGTTTTTTCGTGATAATGAAAAGCTATTCGTTTGAAAAGAATCGCGGCATTAAACATCCTAACTGGCTTGAATACTGCAAAGAATTCGGCGACTGGCTTACCGATAATCAAAACAGCGACGGAAGCTGGTACAATAAGTACAATATTCAGGACGGAACACCTAAAACTTCTAATAAATCTCGAAGCTGTTTTGTAGTGCCTTTTTTGACAAGTCTCTACAAAGAAACGCAAAACGAAAAATACCTGAACACAGCAGTAAAAGCAGGAAATTTTGCATTCAGCAACAATCATCTGCCCTGCCGATATACAGGCGGAGCAATAGATAACGGCAATGTAACAGATAAAGAGAGTGTGCTGATTACGATGCGGGCATTTACAGCTCTTTATAATGCCACTGACAATTCAAAATGGCTCGAAGCGGCGGAACAAGCAGCAAAAATCGGCATAACATGGACATATACATGGAACATTGAAATACCTGAAAATAACTATTCTAAACTTAACCTTTTCTATGAGCCGGAATATTACACCAGCGGACAGGGACTTGTAGCTTTGGGGCATTCATACTGCGATTTTTACGCAGCAGAGCATGCCGGCGACTATTACGAGCTTTACAAAATCACCGGCAAGGAAAAATATAAACTTGAATCAGAGCTGCTTCTCAACAACAGTATGCAGCTGGTTGATTTCGAGTCTTCTATAGCCGGCGGCAAAACCTTTCATGAGGGGTCCTGTCCTGAAGGACTTGCAGGTACTGCTATGGGAGGATACCGCGGACATACAAACAACGCATGGCTTGGTTTCAACACTATGGGAAGACTCACAGGAATCAAAGATATTGAGGATTTATCGGCAGCCCCAAACAGTTACAGCTCTCTGATTCAATGGAAATTTGATGATAATGCGAAGGATACAAGCGGGAACAACAATCACGGCGTCCTCCATCCAGCAGAAGCCGGCAATATAACTTTTGTGCAGGACGGCAATGATGGCTGTGTTCAATTTAAAGACCCTAAAGACAGAATCAAATCCCCGACAATAAACTTCGGCGAAACTTTCACAGTTTCAGGGTGGATAAAAATTTCGCCAAACTTTACAGGCAACTGGAACCGTTTTATTGTAACAGAGGATGTAAACTCAGGATTTGGACTCTTTCAGGATTCAAACTCTATGAGCTGGAAATTCACAGTAAACGGGAGCTGGGGGCTGCCTCTGGGAGGAACATTTCAGCCCGGAGAATGGCAGTATTTAACAGGAACTTATGACGGCGAGCTTGCTAGATTGTACGTAAATGGGAACTTAGTTTCAGGCCCTGCCTCGCTCCAGCCTCCTGCAAACCCTCAACAGCAGGTCGTTTTGGGAAGAGACAAGAATACATGGGAAACCGGATTTACCGGGAGATTTGATGAATGCGTGATATACCAGAGAGCTCTGAATCAACAGGAAATACGAAACATATATAATCATCAGAAAAATCCCTGCGTTTTCCCGCCTGAATACGATTTAGATGGTGATTGCTTTGTTGGCACTTCCGATTTTTTTATGATGGCCAGCGAATGGCTTGAATGCGGCAGAATGGGAACATGCAAATAATAAAAACACAAAAGGAAAAGAAAATGAGATTTAAGTTAATTACTCTGCTGATTATATCGGTCGGGCTGTGTATCAGCGGATGCACTGCCAAAACAACTGATTCCGCGCAAACCTTCACCAATCCCCTGCTTGAATCGGGGCCGGATCCGTGGGCATTTTACAAGGATGGATACTATTACTATATCAAATCCCAAGGCGAATCACTGCTTCTGCTGAAAACAGCAGATATAACCGAGCTTGCCAATGCTGAGAGGAAGGTAATCTGGCAGGCACCGGAGGGCACGCCGCATTCCAAGAATCTCTGGGCTCCGGAGATTCATTTTATCAGGGGCGCATGGCATGTTTACTATGCCGCAGATGACGGGAATCACCATAACCACAGGATGTTTGTGCTGGAAAACAAAAACCCAGACCCTTACGAGGGCGAGTTTAAGATGAAAGCAAGGATCAAAACCATGCCCGGGGATAACTGGGCTATAGACGGCTCAATTTTTGAACATAATGGAAAACTCTATTTTATCTGGTCTGGCTGGGAAGAAGATAAGGTGCACGTGGAAACCCAACGGATTTATATTGCTGAGATGGAAAACCCGTGGACTGTGAGCTCTGAGAGGGTTCAGCTCAGCGAGCCCGAATACGACTGGGAGAGAAACTGGGATTATGATAAGGGCTGGAGCCCCGATTCCCCGATATACGTTAATGAGGGGCCTCAATTTATCCGCCATGGCGAAAAAATGCACATAGTTTACTCGTGCAGCGGGTGCTGGACACCGAATTACGCCCTTGGCATGCTTACCGCAGATATTCAGAGCGATCCAATGAATCCGGAAAGCTGGGAGAAATCTAAAGAGCCGGTATTCCAGCAGTGCCCGGAAAATGAAGTTTACGCAACCGGACATAATGGCTTTATCAAAAGCCCGGACGGCACGGAAGACTGGATAATCTACCACGCAAACGACAATCCGGATGACGGCTGCGGGAATTCCCGCTCCCCAAGACTCCAGAAAATAGAATGGGCTGAAGATGATATGCCTGTTTTCGGGCCTGCTCTGCCGAAATCTGCAAAGATAGAAAAGCCCTCCGGCACTCCTGAATGAGCGGAAAAATAAAGCTCAACGGCGATATATCTTGGGAAGTTATTCTATAACCGCACAACTTTTAAACTCAAGATAATCCAAATATCACTAATCTCGTGGGTTAAACCTTGAACTCAAGCGGAAAACTAATAAAATTTCGTACCGAAGGCAGAATTGTATTTAATACCGGACGGGTTAGCTGAGTGAGTAATAGTTCATTCGAAAATAAACAGGCAACAGAGCTTCAGGACAACTGCGGCTTAGAGCAAGCCGAAAACGCCCAGAATGAGGCTGAGAATCCAGGCAGTGATGAAAACGCTTTTATCGAAACCACGCTGGAATCGGTGGTTGAGGCAGCATTATTCGCCTGCGATGAGCCTATAACAGCTGCCAAGCTTGCTAATATTGCCGAGGTAAATTCGCCCAAGGATATAGATGAGGCTGTAGAAAAGCTCAACAGCGCATATCAGGAGCGTAATTCGGCCTTTAAGATTGAGAAAATTGCGGGCGGATACCAGATGCTTACCCACAGCGTTTATAATGCCTGGCTCAAAAAGCTCATCAGCGAGAAAAAGGAAAGCAAGCTCTCTCAGGCCGCCCTTGAAACGCTTTCGGTGATAGCGTATAAGCAGCCTGTTATCAGGGCGGATGTTGAATCTATAAGAGGCGTATCTTCAGGCGAGAT
This sequence comes from Sedimentisphaera salicampi, assembly GCF_002117005.1. Classification (NCBI taxonomy): domain Bacteria; kingdom Pseudomonadati; phylum Planctomycetota; class Phycisphaerae; order Sedimentisphaerales; family Sedimentisphaeraceae; genus Sedimentisphaera; species Sedimentisphaera salicampi. Next base: position 275,507 of record NZ_CP021023.1, on the reverse strand, counting down.
TATCCGAGGCCTTATGAACAAAGGGCTGGTGAAAATGGCCGGGAGAGCAGAGATTCTGGGAAGGCCTGTACTCTACGGAACGACAAAGAAATTTCTGGAACTCTTCGGCCTCGATTCGATTAAAGATCTGCCGGACGTAGGCGAATTTAAGAAATAAGGCGATTCACAGATATGGCATTCCAACAAAAGCGAAAATATTTTTCAATACGTGCAAATATCGTAAAACGTATCAAAAGCTCTTCCTCAGGGTTGAAGTTTCAAATCACCGCTCTTACAGATATTGTTTTCCTGCTTTTGGTTTTCTTTGTAGCCACAACACGTTTCCGGCCTACAGAGGGCGAGCTGCCTATGGGACTGCCCACTACCAACCTCGCTGGTGCTGCAAGTACAGTGCTGATTGATCCGCTGATTGTTGAGCTTGATTCAGAGCAGGAGGGGATGATAATACGTTACGGCGAGAATGAGGTGATGGCCGAAACCACTTCCCCCGAGGCTATGGATCAAATAGCAGCGAATTTCTTCGATTTTTACACAACGCAGAACAGAAGCGTTGAGGATCCACTGGAACTTGCATGCTCTGAAGACCTCAAATGGGATCATCTGGCAAAATTTTACAATATTATGTACGGACTTGGAATTGAGAATATAACCTTCTTGATGGATTAAAATGAATAAAACCACACTCCTTACAGCCCTGCTTCTGTGTTTCTCGGCATTTGCGCAGGACCTTCCTGAGAAGAACGATATAATCAGCAATGAAAACGCTGCAATGAAAATCTACAATAAGCTTCAGGAGGCCTGCTTCCCTCATCTGATTGAATACTATTACAGGGAAGAAATAACAAATCCCGAATCACAAAAGAAGCTTTACAGCTTAACATCGCAGGCCTTAACCCGCCTTAAAGAAGTGCAGGAAAACCACGCGGCTGTTCAGAAAAGAATCGAAAAATACCATCACAGAACATGGGACTTGAAGTACGGCAAAAACCAGCTCTGGAGGAGAAGCAATAACCTCACCAATCAATTAAAATTTATGCTGCAGGATGCCAAATACCTGCAAGCCCTGAGCCTCAGCGGCAATGCGCAGCAGGCGGCTGCGGACAAGGTTATTGAAGAGATAAACGAAATTCAGGACAGTGTGCCTCTTTCCAAGCTATTCCTGCTCAAAGTGAAGGCCAGATATCTCAAGGCAGGCGAAGGGGAGGCCTTTGAGAACAGAATATTCAACGATTTAGAGCAGACATTTGTAAACACCGAGCGTAACTCTCTGGAACATTTCGAAGCAGAAATCTACAGGCTCAGGATCCTGCGTCCTTTCGGGAACGATGAGCTTCAGCGTATTATCAGCCGATACAGGGACAAGGGAATCTGGAACTATCCGGACCTTTCCATACAGTTTGCCTTTCTTGAGCTGGAAGTGGGCGAGGGAAGCCTTCTGCTTGAACTTTTAAAGAAATGGCAAGGGCTGACCGAAAGGATTTCAAGAATTGCCTTCAAGAAAGCAAAAAGGATGCTTGAAGAAGGCGAGCTCCTTGAGCAGGTAAACTCAATGAGCCCAGTGGAGAGGGAGCTGATTATATATTCCGCTCTACTAAATAAATCCAAAAACTTTGACTCGTTCATTATCGCCTCAGCGGCGGATGTATCCTATCAGAGCAAGGTGATAAACTACGCAGCGGCTACAAAGCTGATAGGCCAAAACGATAAAAAGGCCTTCGATTATGCCTCTAAAGCAATTAAACTGAAAGATAATTTTGAAAAGATGTATCCAGCGGTTACGGATTTGAATATCTATACTACCGCCGCAGCGGCAGGCTATGAAACCCTGAAAACAGGCAGTGAGGCTGAGAAGGAACGTGTTATTGAGATATTCGATAAGTACAAAGAGCTTGCGGGGGAAGATGCAGATGAAGAAATATCTTTTCTTTATGCAGTGCAGCTCAAAGAGAGAAGGCCAGAAGAATCGCTTGCTACATTCAAAAAGACTTTTGAATCAGGCGGCAAATATAAAACTCAGGCACGCTTTGAAATCTTAGTTTACAAATTTGAAAACGGCGAAACTGTTCTCAAAGAGATTCGAGAGATCTACGAGATGCTCGAAAGAGATGACGACCCTTATTTTTATGCGGATGTTATAGATTTGTACTCGCGTTCATTGGCAGAATCGGGCAAATTAAATCAGGCAGCAGAACTGCTTTACGAGCAGCTTTCTTACGATATAAACCCAACGAAAGAGTGTTACAGCTATGTGCTTCAAAAATATATGGCCAAGGCCGAAACAAACTTCGCCAACGCAGAATCCAGAGATACAGCAGAGAGATATATATCAGAGATAGCAAGATTCATCAGACGCAAATATACTAAGGGTATGCCCGACCGCATTCAGCTTACCTATCAGGAGGCTATTGCTATATCCAGCAGCAGAGGCGATCTGACAATGGAGGATTACTCCGAACAGGTTACCAACGGTTTGAATTACAACCGAGTTCTGGCAAGGCAGCTTATGAACAAAACTGAGTTTGTAGAAGCAGCGGCGATTTGGGGCAAAATAGCCAGATCCATCGCCTCACAGGGCGAATTTGACCCGTGGAGATGGGCGCGGGCGAAGTATTACCAGATAAAATGCGGCCTATCCAGCACGGAACTCAGCAGCGAGGACAAGATACATTCTTTTGATGTTCTCGAATCCGACCCTAAATGGAAAAATGAGTTTTGGCAAGCTAAGCTCAAAGAGCTCAAGCCCGATTACGTTAAAGAGGCGCAGAAGCAGGCCGAAATAGAAAGACAGAAACAGCGCTCCACACAGGCTCCAGAAACAGATTCCCAAGCACCAGCTGAAGAGAATGGCGAGAATGAGCAAACAGGTTCTGAAAATAGATGACCTTTACGTAAGCTTTTACACCGATGAAGGCGAGGTTAAGGCCGTTTCAGGCCTTTCGCTGGATATAAATGAAGGCGAGACAGTGGCTCTTGTAGGCGAGAGCGGCTGCGGGAAAAGTGTGAGCTCTCTTTCGGTTTTGGGGCTTCTTCCCGATCCTCCTGCTAAAATAAAGCAGGGAGAAATATTGTATAAGGGACAGAACCTTCTCAATCTTGAAGAAAAACAGCTCAGAACTCTTCGCGGCAGCGAGATAGCAATGATATTTCAGGAGCCTATGACAAGCCTCAATCCGGTTTATACTATCGGAGATCAGATAATCGAAACCATACTCGCCCATGAAAAGATAGATCTGGAAGAGGCAGAAAAGCGAGCAGCGGAAATGCTCGGTCTTGTCGGCATTCCCGATCCCCTTGCAAGGCTGGATGAGTATCCCCATCAACTCTCAGGCGGGATGAGGCAGAGAGTAATGATTGCGATGGCTTTGAGCTGCAGCCCCTCTCTCCTTATAGCGGATGAACCTACAACAGCGCTTGATGTAACAGTGCAGGCACAGATACTTGAGCTTCTCAAGAGGATTCAAAGGGAAACAAGTATGAGCATACTGCTGATAACTCACGATCTCGGCGTGGTTGCAGAGAATGCAGACAGGGTTGCAGTTATGTATGCATCAAAGATGGTTGAGAAGGCGGGCGTGAAGGATATTTTCGATACCCCCAAACACCCTTATACCAAGGGGCTGATGCAGTCTTTGCCGAAGCTTGGGGAAAAAAGGGGAAGGCTGGATACGATAAAAGGAACTGTTCCGGATCCTCTGGAATTTCCTTCGGGATGCAAATTTCACCCGAGATGCCCGCTGGGGCATTCAGATCCGCAGTGCATAGAGAATGAGCCGCAGCTTGAGCCTGCCGGCAATAATAGATTTGTTTCGTGCTGGAAGTGGCAAGATGAGTGAGAAGCTGATAAAAGTTGAAAACTTGAAAACCCATTTCCCAGTGCGAAAAGGCCTTTTCTCTAAGATTACAGGCTATGTGAAGGCGGTTGACGGGGTGAGCTTTGAGATTCCTCAGGGCAAAACCCTCGGGCTGGTAGGCGAAAGCGGATGCGGAAAAACAACCATAGGGCGCACTATGCTTCGGCTTGTAACAAGCAGTTCAGGTAAAGTGTTCTACAAAGACAGAAACGTTTTGGATGCAGGAAAAAAAGAACTAACCGAACTCAGAAGAGATATGCAGATCATCTTCCAAGACCCCTACGGCTCACTCAATCCAAGAATGACAGTGGGCAAAATCGTTGGCGAGGCGCTCAGCGTTCATAAAATAGCCAAGGGCGAAAAACGCCGTGAGTTAGTGGCTGATCTGCTCTCCCGCACAGGGCTTTCGCCGGATTTTATCAACAGATACCCCCACGAATTCTCAGGCGGGCAGCGGCAGAGGATCGGCATTGCAAGAGCTCTTGCCCTCAATCCAAACTTCATTGTCTGCGATGAGGCGGTAAGCGCGCTTGATGTATCTCTTCAGTCTCAGATAATAAATCTGCTTATGGACTTGCAGGATGAATTCGGCCTAACATACCTTTTTATCGCCCACGATTTGGCTGTCGTGGAGCATATTAGCGATATCGTTGCGGTTATGTATTTAGGGCGGATTGTTGAAATATCAAAAGCTGACGAACTTTACAAAAACCCCATCCACCCATACACAAAGGCTCTAATGAGCGCAATACCGCGTCCTGAACCATCTTCCGGACTGAAAAGAATAGTGCTGGAAGGCGAGGTTCCAAGCCCAATCAATCCGCCAAGCGGCTGCCCTTTCCATCCGAGGTGCCGGTATGCAGAGCAGAGATGCGCTGAAGAAGTTCAGAAGCTAACTGAATCAAGCTTCGCAAGGGAACACAAGGTAGCCTGCTGGAAATTTGCCTGAACCCCTCAAATCTGAAAACAAGAAAAAATTAAATCATTTTTTGGAAAAAATCATTCCATCACAACATACTATTACAGAAACATTAAGTAATTCAGTATTGAGAGGCTTAGAATGCAAAGAAGAGATTTTCTCAAATCAAGCGCGGCTGCTGTAATCAGCGGTGCAGCAGGGAAGGGTTTGCTGGCGAGAACGGCGAAAAAGAAACCAAACCTGCTTTTCATCTTTCCAGACCAGTTCAGGGTGCAGGCTCTCGGCTTTACCGGTGAAGATCCTACAATCACGCCGAACTTAAACAAATTCGCCAGAGAATCGCTGAATTTTTATAATGCAGTAAGCAACAGGCCGCTTTGCAGCCCTTATCGCGGCATGCTTATGACAGGCAAATGGCCTTATACCACCGGCATAACCACAAATTGCAATTCCTCGCAACCTGATATCTATCTGCGGAATGATGAAGTAACTTTTACCGATGCTTTATCGAACGCTGACTACCAAATTGGGTATCTGGGCAAATGGCATCTGGACACTCCGCGGGGAGTGCCGGTTGCAGATCACTGGAAGAAGGCTCAGTGGGACTGCTACGTGCCCCCAAAGCGTAGACACAGCATAGACTACTGGCACGCCTACAACTGCAAGGACCGCCATATGAACCCGCACTACTGGATTAAAGATGCGGGAGAGGACGATAAGGCGTTCTTCGATCAGTATTCCCCCATACATGAGGCTGAAACTGCAGAGAAATATATAAAGAACGAAGACGGAAAGATGAGAGACTCCGGCAAACCCTTTGCATTGTTTGCTGCTATGAATCCGCCTCATCCGCCTTATCACCTCGTACCTGATAAATACAAAAAGCTATTCAAAGATAAGAGTCTCGATAAGCTTATCAACAGGCCAAATGCGGACAGGAAACTTGCAGGCAGGATTGCTAAGGATTATTTCGCTCAGGTTGCAGGAGTGGATGACGCGTTCGGGATGATTATGGACGCTCTGGAGAAATCCGGCGAGAAAGAAAATACAATCGTAGTTTTCACTGCCGACCACGGTGAGATGATGGGCAGCCACAACCGCAAGGGCAAAGGCGTTATATACGAGGAATCCTTCAGAATACCTCTTATGGTTCGCTGGCCGGATAAGATAATGCCCGGCAAAGACGGCCTGCACATAAATGTGCCCGATACGATGCCCACCCTGCTTGGGCTTATGGGATTAGAAAAGCATATTCCCAAGCAGGCAGAAGGAACGGATTTCTCTAAGGTGTTTGAAGGCAAGGAATTTGAAAGGCCTAATACGAGCTTTTTCATTTCGCCCGGAAGCGAGGAAATCGGCGCTCGGGGCGTTCGCAGCGACAGATACACCTATGAAGTGAAGCTGAGAAAAGGGAAGAAACAGATAAGGCTCTTTGATCGAAAGAGGGATCCCTATCAAATGCAAAATATAGCATACCAGAAGAAAGATGTGGCTGAAATTATGCACAAAGAGCTTCAAAACTGGCTTGAGAAAACCAGAGATCCCTACGCCAAACAATATGCGTAAAGCGGTTAGCTGATTCAGTGATGTGCGGCTGCTTTTACGCAGTAAGAACCTTCACAGCAGAAGGGAGCACCTTTATCTCAAGCGGGAGCTTCGGTCCGGGGTCTCCATCGATCTGCGATACAACGCTCCCTCCGAGCGAGGTGATTGAGATATTCCGGCACTGCCTGTAGATATTTTCTGTGCAGTAGCTGTTCATCTGAAAAAGGCTCATCACGATATATCTGAGCAGGTCGTTCTTATTCTCGCAGGGCATAATACACAGATCAAGTAAACCATCGTTGTAATCGGCTTCACTTAGAATCCGCATACCTGTTGCGTATCGCGAGATGTTGCCGATGAAGAGAATTGCTTTGCCGGAAAAAACGTCCTCTCCGTCTGCCGAGACTTTCATATTCGGTATCTCGTGGCTCCAAAAGGCCTTCCACGCAGGCCAGAGATAATCGATATGGGTAATGTTGCCCTTCCTCGTTTTGGAAAGCATCTCAACAGTTTCCGCATCGTAACCTATACCGAGAACTGAGGTGAATGTAAGTCCGTTCACCTTGGCAACATCAAGGTTGCGGAGCCTTCCCTCTGCTAATATCTTTTTGTAATGCTCAAGGCTTCTCTGGTAGCCCAGCTCCTTGGATAGAAGGTTTTCCGTGCCGCCCGGGATGAGCATAAGAGGCTTCTGCGTGCCGCAGACAGCATCAATAGAGCATCTTACAGTGCCGTCGCCTCCGCATACAACAATAAGCGAGCAGCTCTCATCGCCTGCAAGCTCCTCAAGGCAGGCCTTTATCTTTTCGAAGGATTTTGAATCGTAGAAGTGAGTATTGAGCCCCTGCCTGCCGAAATACTCATACACCTGTTCTGCAAGCTTTACGGATTCCCCTGACCCTGAGCTGCGGTTTACCACGAATGCGATTTTTCCGGATAGTGGCGAAATGTCCGGAGCATCTTTTTTACCGTCTTTTTCCGAAACAGTTTCAAAGAAAAAGCACCTCTTATGAAAGCCTTTTTCCTCGCATTTTTTTACCACAGCCTCAGCGTAGGAGCATTTCTCCGGGGGCAGGGAGAGTTCGAGCTCGGTGCATACCGCATTTACGCTCTCTTCATCTTCGCCCTCAACCTCAACGAAATCACCTATATGCGGTAAAGTATCAATACATATAAGGCAGTTTTGAAAATGCCAGTGGAATCGTTTTTTCTCAAAGGCAAGGGATACTGAATAGCCAAGCCCTTCGAGGATAAGTTTCATTTCCGGGAAATTATCGATTCTGGTTTCGTTTTCACTCCTCGTTTTGATCTTAGAATCTTCCCGTTTGCCCTTGAAGCACAGCCAGCAGTCATCTTTGCCCGTGTTCAAATCTTTCTCTTTCCTCAGCCTCAGGGATTCTCCGCGGGAGTAAACCGACGCGTCATTATCGTCAAAGTAGTAATCTCTTTGAAGTACAGAACTTCCAAGCACAGCGCCTTTTCTGCTGAGTTTCTCAAGGAAAATCGACAGTGAATCTAATTTTGCTTTATATTCAATTTCCATACTCATAAGAGAATTTTTCCAAGGTCTTCAAATGAATCGATTATAGTTTCGGGCAAATACTCTGCGGACAAAGAGGCATCTGTGTTCATATTCTTGGGAGCCTTTATCATTATCGTACGCCATCCAAGATGGTTCGGGGCCTTGAAATCTTTTTCAGGATTATCAGCAATGTAAACGCACTCATCAGGGGCAAAACCGCCCTTTTCCAAAATCATATTGAACGCCTTCGGTGCAGGTTTCCAGAAGTCCCTGCCGAGCTTCTCTGTGCAGATTATATAATCAAAAAAGCCTTTAATGCCCAAGGCCTCAATTTTGAGCTCCTGTGCAGGAAGGAAGCCGTCTGTGATAAGGGCGAGCGTGTATCTGCTCCGAAGCCTTTCGAGCAGATTCCATACGCTTTCAGGGAGAGTGATATCAGGGCTGTGAGATCTGTATTTTTCCACCATCTCCATAATAAGCTCTCTGGAATAAACCGCTCCGAGGCTATCAAGTGCTCTGTTGAAAACTTTCCCGTCGCCGGCGAGGTTAAAGCTTTCTGTAAGCTTTTCCGTAAGGACATCAGGCGAGACTCCGAACACCTGCGAAAACTCAATTCCAAGCGACTTGAAGCCGGAGAGACAGTAGTCCCTCTCGGGATAGAGAGTGTCATCAAGGTCAAAAACTGGGCATCGAATTTTGTGTTTATCAATCAAATTTGAAATCCCGAATAACAAACTGAGGTCTCTTTTCACCATTGTACTCGTTAAAAATCGGCTCGAATGCAACAGAAAAATAATCGCTTTCGAGAAGTTTATTGTAATATGAAGCCATCTTAAAAGCAACACAGGGCATTCTGCCTCCCGCATCCCTTATCACAAAGCGAAGGTGCTCTTTTGCTGCCCCTATTTTCTGCGGGCTCCCCTCGAGCCTAATCCCCCTTGCTGCAAATAACGGTCTGGGATTGCCCTTGCCGAAAGGGGCAATCTTCTCGAGCTGCTGAAAAGTTTTGGGGCTGAAGTTCTTAATGCCGAACCAGCCTTCAATTTCAAGCTTTTGTACTAGGATATCATCAGAAACGTTCTCTTTGGCATACTCTTCAAAATCTTCCACAAATCGCGGGAGATTTTCTGTTTCGATTGTTATGCCCGCTGCCTCGGAATGACCGCCAAATTTCACAAGATGATCTGAGCAGGCATTTATGGCATTCAGTATGTTGAAACCTTCTATTGTGCGGGCTGAGCCGGTTGATAATTTCCCATCTGAATTGAGCAGTATAGTTGGCTTGTAAAACTTCTCTATAATCCTTGAGGCAACAATCCCTACAATCCCAAGATGCCATTCTTCCCCTGCGATGATAATGCTTCGCCTGTCTGGATGGTCGAGTCCTGTGGCAGAGATGAGGTGGGATGCTTCCTTTAAGATTCTCTTTTCAATCTTTTTGCGTTGATTGTTCTGCTCCTTGAGATACTCCGCTATCCTCAGCGCCCTGATATCGTTATCTGTTGTAAGCAGTTCCACAGCGAGCCTGGCATGCCCCATCCTCCCTGCGGCATTAAGCATGGGCGAAATCCTAAAACTCAGGTCAAAGGTGTCCAGCGATTTGCCGCTCAAGCCGGCAGCGTTCATCAACGCCCTAATCCCGGGAAGGCTCGAGAGACGCAGAGAATTAAGGCCGTAGCTGATTAGCGATCTGTTCTCGCCCGTGAGAGGCATCACGTCTGCCACAGTGCCCAGAGAGGCGAAATCTGTGGAGATTAGCAAGAGATCTCTGCACTGCTTGTCTGACAGGCCGCTGCCTCGATATTCCTCGCAAAGCGCCCATGCAAGCTTCATCGCCACCATCGCCCCGCAGGATTTGGGACTGGGATAGTCATCAAGCATAGGGTGTATTACAGCGGAAGCAGCCTCGGGGAGCTTCTCTTCAGGAACGTGGTGGTCTGTTATTACCACATCCATGCCCAGCTGGACGGCATAATCCACCTCTTTGCTGCTGCAAACGCCGCAGTCAACAGTTATTAGCAGTGCAGCGCCGCTTTGGGCGATTTCGTCTAATGCTGCTGTATTAAGCCCGTAGCCCTCTTCGATCCTGTGGGGAATATAAAAGTTGTATTTAGCCCCAACAGCATCAAAGAAGCGGCATAAAATTGATGTAGCTGTGATCCCGTCAACATCATAATCTCCGTAAACAAAGACCTTTTTACCTTCCTTTATCGTTTCAACAATCTTCTCTACCGCTTCTTCCATCTGCGTAAAGCGTTCGGGAAGGATTAAATCTTTCAGGGATGGCTTGAGAAACTTCTTTGCTTCCTCCATCTCCGTAATATTTCGGTTTATAAGCACCTGAGCGACTGCAGGAGTTACACCGAGCTGGGAGCAAACATCTTTTATCTTCTCTTTGTCAACGTCTTTGACCTGCCATTTTTTCTCTATCTTGCTGAGTTTATTTTTCATTCTAAGCTGCAAAACGCTTTCATTTACTGAACAAATTTACCAAATATCTGATTATAGTGATTGCGGGCAAATCTTCCAGTTTCAAGCGAAATGTTTAAAATCTTTAAAAAGCCGCTCAGCGAAAACAGCAAGATAATAAAGGAGATTTGAAACTTCAGTTTTTAAACAGCAACATCTTCTCTTCTAAGCTCTATATTCAATTTTCGCCGGAGTTTTCTATGGATTTTCTGAAGCTTATAATGAACGCATCTTATAGAGGTGGAGTGTATTTCAGCAAGTGATTTGAGGGTAAGCCTGTCTTCATAGCGTTCAGAGAGAAAGGCTTTCTCTTCTTTCGTGAGAAGCTGGAGCTGTTTATCCAGCATTTCTTCAATTTCGGACTTCTGCCTTTGGCTGAATCTTCCGGAACGGGATCGGAAAGCCTCAAGCAGCTCAGGGTCGTGAGAATTAACTTTGCAATGCCTTTTCTGAAGATTGTAGTAACGAAGGATCTGAAGCCTGGCGATAGTGAGCCCCCATGCCTTAAACTGTTCGCTGTCTGTAAAAGGCTTGTACTTTTTCCACATCACAAGACAAACCTCTTGCATTATATCTTCTGCATCATTTTTGTCAGACACATGAAAGGCTATGTAGCGATAAATAATCTTATCAACTTTTTGAAACATCCTTACAAAGCTTTTATCCATTACAATGTCCTTTAAACGCAGATAAGCTGTTAAATAATAAAGCTGTATCTTTTAGCGGCTCTCGGCCAGATTTAAGACAGGATCTTTTAACAAAGACCAGCAGTAATTTACTTTCCTTCTGTCAGCAGGCACAGCGGTTATCACAGTTAGAAATTCGTCTGAAGACTGAATAGAGACATCAATATCGCAAGGCTGGTCTTGAGGTGTCTGGGCTTCCTTGTGGAATTCCATTTCCCCGTCAAGCAAAACATAGATATCACAGGAAGGCATATTGGTGTCTGAGAAGTTTTTATTCAGTTTCAATTTTGAATTGTCGAATACAGTATCGGAAAGGCCAAATTCAGCAGTGAAACCTGCAAGAGATATATTCCCATACGCCTCTCTGATTCTCCTCAAATCAAAGGTTATCCCCTGATTGGGATGCATAAAAATACCTTTAGCCTTTGGATACCTCAAAACCTCGCCGGCGAGGCTTAGATTATGCCTGAAAACATCAGGATTTTCAAAATGAACCATCCCATTGATAATACCCCCCCAGTAACGCCCTGAAGCTCGGGGCATCCAACTGAACGAATGGCCTTCTGAGCTTATTTTAACCTCACCATTGCCGGATGCAGGCACAAAAACACCATCAATAAACTGCAAATCTTTCACGGGATTGAATCTGTTAGAGTTTGCTCTTTTCATTATCATACGAATTGATCGTCTATGGCCAAAATCTCCATTAAGAGAATTTATAGCGAAAGCTGTTTTACCAGTTCCTAAGCCGTTTCCCCCACCCACAATATCAGCTAAATCAATCCGTTTTTCACCCCTCCAGACTACTTTGGCGGTTTCATCGAAATGGCGGGCAAACTTATTTTTTGCCAGTTCAATCTTCTCAACCGCAAGCGAGGCCTCAGTTACCTTGCAGGCCATACTTTCCACTACATCAAAGGCCGTATTGTTCAGCCAGCCCTTGCTGCTTATAAGGCGTGTTTTGCCGCTGAATACATGCAGCTGCGAACTGCCCTTTTTATCCGCTGTAACGCCGAATTCTGTGCCCAGATCAACCACTCTTGAGTTATCGGTGGACACTGCAAAACCCACGCCTTCCACAGGGACATTTGAATAGATACTACCGTAATCCAGATTAATCTCTGAAATGCTTGAAAAACGAAACTCTGCCGGGCCTTCAACCACCAGCTTAACCCCCCTGTCGGTTTTAAACTCGGCCAAACCCTTTTTTAGCTGAATATTTTCAGAGCCGGTATAAATCGGATCCTTCTTATTATAAACCTGTCTGCCCCATTCTGCCTGATAGCTGTCTTCGAGAGCAGCAACCTTCTTCATCTCAGGAACAAACAAGTTTGCATAAATCAGGAAAAATATTATAGCTGCAGCAGAAACAGCGCCCGAAACGGCAGTAAGCCAGCTTATATGCCTTGGCTGTTTTTGGGCGAGATCCTGATTAATCTTTTTCTTTGCAGGCTCTTTAGGTTTTTTCTCGCTCCGTGAAACAGCAGGAGCATATTTCTCATACCATGCAAGCTCTGCAAGGACATTGAGGCAGTTCTCCTGAGAGAAGCTGTCCTGCTCGCAGACATAACCGCCTATTGAATTGAGCGAGCTGCAAACCTGAATATATTCTCTATAGAAATCCCTTGCCTGCTTATCTGATGCGAGTATTTCGTTGAACCGGTGTCTCTGCCGGTCGGTAAGCATACCGTTTACTGAGCTTTCGATAAGAAGACTGAGCTCTCTGCACATTTCCGAATTCATATTATAATCCCTCTCTTTCAAGGGTGTTTCTGACGCATTTGATAAGGTTCAAGTGTATTCTTGAAAAACTCCTGAAAACCGACTGTAAAGACCGCTCGGTCTGCTCTGCAATCTCGCGGAGCTTCATACCCTTAAAATACCGCATATCGATAAGCCGGCAGTCTTTTGAGTTCTGCTTTGATACGCAGGTTTTTAATGCTTCAATTCTTTTATTAAGCTCATCCTGCTGGTATTGGGCTTCTTCCGCGAGCAGCTCAAACACCTCGCTTGTAAACACAGACTTGCGTCTCTTCTTGCGGTAATATTTGAGGCATTCATATTTTGCGATCTGAGCGGCCCATGAAACGAAATCAGAATCAGGCCTAAAGCTGTCAAATTTTTGAAGCATAATAACTGAAGTATCCTGCATAATGTCATCAGCATCCGCCTTGTTCGGGACAAGTGTAAGGATGAAATTGTAGATGCGGGGATAGTTTGCAGTTAGAAGATTAGTAAACTCTTTAGTTTTTGACGACTTATTACTCATAATAAACGCAATAAAATTTTATTCCTTTATTATGATACTCCCGCCGGCTCTGTTTTTTTCGGAAAAATTTTGAAAATCCACCCAAAAAAAGCAGGGCTTTTAAAAACCCTGCTTCAAATAGGCTCAATCAGCTGCCTGAGTGCTCAGATTTTATTCCTTGAATTTCAATTTTTCTGTTTAACAGTAAAAGCGGAAACAGATTTTGCTGGCAGTTCGAGGCTGAGCGTATTGCCTTTGATTTGCACGTCGTTCAGGGCGGTGGGCTGAACATTACCCGGACTGCTGAATGTGTTATGTGAGTTGATTTTATTTGCTGTAAGGGTTCTGCCTGAAACATCTGCGATATCTCTGCCTTCAACCTCAATAGAAATCTTCTCGCCGGATTGGTGATTGATATTACAGATGGTAACGTAAACCCCGTTGTCTGTTTTTGAAGCAGATACATTAAGAGCAGGTAAATTTTCGCCGCCCAGACTGTAAGAACGGGCTTCAAGACTGGAATTTACAAGCTCGGAACCCTGATGGTGCTTATACATCTCAAACACGTGATAGGTTGGAGTTAGAATCATCTTTTCTTGCTTTGTGAGTATCATAGCCTGAAGCACATTGACAGTTTGTGCAATGTTTGCCATTTTAACACGTTTGGCGTGTTTGTTAAATTCGTTCAGGAATATACCCGCTGAAACCGCATCCCTGATAGTGTTCTGCTGATACAGAAAGCCTGGCTTTGAGCCGGGCTGACGATTCCACCACGTACCCCATTCATCGACATAAAGCCCGATGCTTTTGTCCGGGTCGTATTTGTCCATAATCTCTATATGAGCGGCAAGCAGATCTCTAACCTTCAGGGCATTGTCCATAAGCTTGAACCAGTCTTTTTCTTCGAAATCAACAGCGCTGCCTTTATTACCCCAGCTGCCAGTCATAATATAGTAATGCAGGCTTATGGCGTCCATCTTACCGCGGCAGTTTCTCATCAGCACTTCCATCCAGTGCGTGTCCCAGCTGTTCGGGCCGCAGGCAATCTTTTTAACTCGGCTGCCCGGGTAGTTTTTTACGTATGTCTGATAGCGTTTATAAACATCAGAATAGTACTCCGGCGTCATATTTCCGCCGCAGCCCCAGTTTTCATTGCCCACACCGAAATACTTCACATCCCAAGGCTCTTCTCTGCCGTTTTTTCTGCGGAGGTTTGCCATCTCGCTTTTCCCTGCAAACGTAAGATACTCCACCCAGTCCATCATCTCTTCAGGCGTTCCCGAGCCTACATTCCCCGCAATATACGCCTCGCAGTCCAGAAGCTCGCAAAGCCGCATAAATTCGTGTGTGCCAAAAGAGTTGTCCTCAGTTACCATTCCCCAATGAGTGTTTACTATCTCTGGGCGCTGGTCTTTCGGGCCGATGCCGTCTTTCCAGTGGTACTCATCTGCAAAGCAGCCTCCCGGCCAGCGGAGTACAGGAACATTGAGATTCCTGAGGGCATCAAGCACATCTTTGCGAATACCTTTAACGTTTGGTATATCGGAATCTTCTCCAACCCATATCCCGCCGTATATGCATCTGCCGAGGTGCTCAGAGAAATGCCCGTAGATCTCAGGGGCTATAATAGGAGCCCCGCTTTGTTCTGAAATCTTTAGCTTATTAATATCAGCCCCGTGTTTAACAGCTGTTTTCGATACTACGCTGGAAACTGAAACCATAAGAAAGACAGTAATGCAAATTGAAACAGTTTTAGAGAATCTCATTTCAAAGCTCCTTTTAATTACACGAAATTATCAAATTCGAAACACATAAAATAAAGGGGGCAGTGAAGCAGCTGCTCCTTAGGCCCCCAAAGGTTTTATTAGCTTTTATTGAATTGCCCTACCACCAGAACCATACACCGCCTGTGGTAAGCTTGTGTTTGATATTCTCAAATTCGCCTGTATCTCTGTACTGACCAGTATCACGCCAGCTTACGTGGCCGTCA
Source organism: Sedimentisphaera salicampi (assembly GCF_002117005.1). Lineage (NCBI taxonomy): Bacteria > Pseudomonadati > Planctomycetota > Phycisphaerae > Sedimentisphaerales > Sedimentisphaeraceae > Sedimentisphaera > Sedimentisphaera salicampi. Next base: position 260,277 of record NZ_CP021023.1, on the reverse strand, counting down.
ACGTAGCCGATATTGGCACCGTCCGGTGCAGGCTCGCCGGTTCTGCCCACGTTTTGATTCTTTGATCTGTGGTTAGACCTGTCAACCACGCCAAACTCATGATAAGCCCCGCCGGCCTGAATCCGGAAGAAATTAGAGCCGCTGCTGTCGCTGATGATGTTGTCCATAATCAACGGGGTTTCGCTGGTTTCATCAACGCCTTCCATACTCTTAACCCAGCTTGCAGATTCGCCTGTCTCAAGCTCTCTTGGGGTCATTGTTGGGTTCTTGTAGAACATATAGGTATAAGGCATAACGCGGTAATGCTCTTTCTGCACCTGTTCGGGCATTTTTGATTCATCCTGAATCGGGACAGGACCAGCTGTTGCGTCGGTTGGCCAGCCGCTTCTCCATGTAAACTGCCAGAAGCGGGCATCATCCGGCTCACGCAGATTGTTTGAAGGGCAGAAAAACACCTCATTATCGGTAAATCCGGCGTATTCCGCAATTTGGTTTGTAGTCCAGAAACTCAGATCCCAGAGCCAGTTGCCCTGGCCGGCAAGGTCTTCCCCGATTGTAGGGACTTTGTAATTATTCTCAGTAGCGTACATATTAACACCAATGCACTGCTGCCTCACGTTATTGCTGCATACTGTTTTCTTCGCTGCTTCTCTTGCCTTTGAAAGCGCCGGCATCAAAACAGCCATCAGGAGAGCAATTATTGAGATAACTACCAAGAGCTCTATTAAAGTGAATGCTTTTTTCATAATCAACCTCTTAAAACGTCTTAACTATTCAGTTATTGATATTTTATTGTTTCTTGTTGACTCCCATATTAGCAAATCAGGGACACTATAAAAGGCCATTTAACGTTAAATCATAACCATTTTGCGTTTTGCGATTACTCAATCAATCTCCGCTGCATTGCTCGGATTTAATCATTTTTCACCAACAAGCCTCCGCAGGATTTTGGCGGAAGCTTTGCATGAGAAAATGGTGCGAAAAGGCAAAATACAACAGCTGTTTATATTTGCTATCGAATCCGATTCTGCTAAAATCGTTAATCAAATGTATTTTAAGATTACTTTTAAGGGTTTTAAGGATGGCACAGTCAAAAAAACTATCAACATCTATTATTCTGGCTGCCCTTTTGATTTCAATCATTTCGGGCAAGTCAGAAGCGAGTATTCACAGGGAGGAGACAGTGGAAAAAATTCTTAACGAAATGACGCTTGAGGAGAAGGTGTCCCTATGCCACGGAGCAACGCATTTCACAACTGCCTCAATAGAGAGGCTCGGGATAAGGCCGCTTGAATTTGCAGACGGCCCGCACGGAGTGAGGAACAGAGATGAAAACCACACCTACTTTCCAACAGGAATTTCTGTGGGAGCTACTTGGAACCCAGAGCTCGTCAGAGACTACGGCAGAGCTCTTGGAACTGAGACCGTCGCTTCCGGCAGAGATGTTATATTAGGTCCTGCAATCTGCATCAACAGAAACCCGCTATGCGGGCGGTTTTTCGAGTATATGAGCGAAGACCCTCACCTCGTTTCAGAGCTTGCCGCCGAATATATCAGGGGCGTACAGAGCACCGGAGTTGCGGCGTGCGCAAAGCACTACGTGGCGAACAGCCAAGAAGAACAAAGACGCACGATAAGCGAAAATGTTGACTTGAGAACGCTGCACGAGATATATTTCCCGGGCTTCAAGGCCAGCGTGCAGGAGGGGAATGTGCTTACCGTTATGAGCGCATACAACAAGCTCAACGGGACTTACTGCTCAGAAAACGGTTTTATCCAAACCGATATACTTAAAGAGAGATGGGGTTTTGACGGACTTGTTATGAGCGACTGGGGAGCTGTTCACAGCGTTAATGCTGCTGAGGGCGGGCTCGACCTCGAAATGCCCGGCAATGATAACAACTATCTCGGCGAGCCGCTTCTTGAAGGGTGCAGAAATGGAGAGATCCCTGAGAGCAGGGTTGATGATATGGTAAGGCGGATGCTCAGGCTGCATTATGAAATCGGAGCTCTCAAAGAATCGCCCAAGCGGCAAAGACCTAAGCTTGATAAAGAGGCAAACAAACAGATTGCACTTGAGACGGCAAGAGAGGCAATCGTGCTTTTGAAAAATTCACCAGCAGCCCTGCCGCTGGAGAGGAAAGAATTAGATTCTATATTTATCACTGGCATCAATGCAGACAGAAAACACGGCGGGGCAGGAGGAAGCAGCACAGTTCACTGCGATTATGAGATCACCCCGCTGGAAGGCATGCGGACAGCCTGCGAGGGAAGCAATACAAAGCTGCATTACAAACCATACACCGGTCCGCACCAATTGAAGCCCATACCGGCAAAAAACCTGCTTACTTCAAAATCAGCCAATCAAAACGGGCTCATCGGCCATTACTACGATAACAAAAATTTCGACGGCAGCCCCGCTGAAGTGCAAACTGACAGTCAGGTAAATTTCAACTGGACAGGGAAATCGCCGGCAAAGAGAATACTCAAAACGAACTTCTCTGTAAGATGGACTGGTGCTTTGAAAGCAGAAGAAACAGGCAATTATATATTAGGGCTCAACAGCGACGACGGGTCAAGACTGTATATCGACGGCGAGCTTGTTATAGATAACTGGGGCAACCACGCTGCAAAACTTGAAACCTGCAAATACAGGCTCGAGAAAAAACAAACCTATGAGATAAAAATTGAATATTACAACGGCATCAGAGATTCAGTTGTAGAGCTGCTCTGGGGCAAAGAGCCCAATTATGACAAGATATTCAGAGAAGAAGCCCAGATGGCTTCCCGTTGCGGAGCGGCAGTTATATTTGCGGGGCTGAGCCATAAATACGACAGCGAAGGCGGAGATAAACCGGATATGAAGCTCCCGGGCATACAGGTCGAACAGATCAAGGCAATTGCTGCGGAAAACCCCAATACGATTGTTGTTCTGGTGGGCGGTTCGCCTGTTGAGATGGGCGGTTTTCTTGGAGACGTGCCTTCTGTGATTCAGGCGTGGTATGCCGGCCAGAGAGGCGGAGAGGCCATAGCTGATATTATTTTCGACAAGGTTAATCCCTCAGGCAAGCTGCCTGTTACCTTGCCCAAACGACTCGAAGACACCCCTGCCTTCGCAATCGGCGAATACCCGGGCGAGAACGGCGAGGTGGATCATAAGGAAGGAATCTTTGTGGGATACCGTTACTACGACACGATGGACGTTGAGCCGGAGTTTGCCTTTGGCCACGGGCTTTCATATACAAACTTTGAATATTCCGATCTGAAAATTACCAGTGAAGAGCCGTTCTCAGCTAACGTTTCCCTCACGGTTAAGAATACCGGCAAAAGAATGGGCAAGGAAACCGTACAGCTCTATATACACGACAAAAAGAGCTCTCTTAAAAGGCCTGTTAAAGAGCTGAAGGGCTTTGAGAAAATATCTCTTAATAAGGGGCAGGCTAAGACAGTTCAATTCACTCTCAGCAAAGAAGATTTTTCATTCTTCAACCCAGAGCTTGACTGCTGGATTGCAGAGCCAGGAGAGTTTGTGATTATGGCAGGCAGCTCTTCAAAAGACATAAGGCTTGAGGGAAGCTTAGAATTCTAAGAAGGCTCCAATCTGATAAAACGAACATTTCAAAATTTTAGAAGAGAGGCTGCAAATTTAGTCCTCTCTTCTTTTTCAATTTCAAAACGGAGGTTTTATTCAGCTATAAGCTCCGAATATGGATTGCTGTTTTCCAGCCATTCTGAACAGAAAGAGACAAGCTGCTGGAGTGAATAACCCCAATCTTGTGCGAAAAAGCTATAATCTTCAAGATCCACGAAACAATCCTCGTTCAAATCGGAATCTATATACCCCCAAGCCCCGCACTGATAATGGAGGAATTCTGAGGGCTCAAGGGCTCTGCTCGAAAATCTTACATCATCAATGAAGCCGGTTAGATGGTCAACCTGCGACCCGTCAAACCAGCCGCGGCCTATAGTCCAGTTCTGCCCTGCAGATGCGAGGGAGTTATCGTTTTCGGGATTCATGGAGAGAGTTCCCGCAAGCTGTGAACCGCTTCCATCAAGAGCATCGGCATACATCTTCAGGGTGCTTCCGTCGGAGACCGCTGCAAGGTAGTACCACTGGCCTGCCTGAGCGGGGAAATCAGAATCAAGAATATAACGCTGCCCGCCGGCGGTATCGAAATTCAAGCGAAATTTGTTGTCTATGCCGTTTTTCTGAAGATAGAAATCAGACTCAGCCTCTCCCTGAGATGACCCGTCCCTGCCTATAAAAGTTTGCCATCCCTCGAGGGTATCAAGCTTAACTGCGCACTCAATAGTCCACTCTTCGGGCGACCAGCTGTTGATTCCCTGATTGGTTGTGTAGGCGTCCTGACCGCCGCTAAGCCGGCAGCTAAGGCCGAGACCGCTGGGCGTCTGACCTTCCTGCGAAAATGCCGGGCCGTAGGTATCGTTCCATGCATACAAATCATAGCCGTTGCCGGATAAATCGGGCACGGAAGGCTGACCTGTCTGGCCAGTATCGTTCATGGCAGCTCCGGGAGTGCCTCCATCGAAATTCCAATGCGCTGCAACCAACTCATCAGGTTTGACTTCTGGAGTAACCACGGATATATCCGGCTGGGGTGGAGGAGTCATCCCGAGGCCTATGTAGAAGCTTGGATGCGGGGGCTGATTGTAGCCAACATTCTGCCACGCCACAGCTGAGCGATACTGCGAATCGTGCATAAGGGTATAGATTCGGTGGCTGGTTTTGTATGTGGTAGTGAAGATTCTGAGCTTTGTGTTATCGGAAGACCTGTAAATCATCTCTTCCCGCCAGTCGCCGAGGATATCTGCTGTAAGGCAGGGATTAGCTTTGGTGTAGTTGTTGGCGTTTGTGCTGTAAGAATCAGGGATACCATATATATTCATCAAGCGATATGGATAATCATCACCGCTGTTCCACTTCTCCATCACCGGATTCATTCCCTGCCCGTCAGCGGCATGAAGCATTTCACGCTGGAGGTCGCCTGTCCACCAAATTGCAAAATTCAGGCTCGGCATACTGTTGCTTATTTGAGAGCCGTCCACGTTGTATGTTCCGCCGGCGGCGAAAGACCAGAGCTGATAACCGATTTCACGATTGTCAATGTTGGAAGCAAGGGCTCTGCCCACATCTCCGGTGTTTTCGTGTTCCCAAATTATCTCACCCGTTCCGGCGTCTCGATAGGTTGCGCCTGAGGCGGATGTTTCATGACACTCCCATACCTCGAGCCCTGGACGTGAAGGATCCATATCTGCTACATGAAGGGCATCTCCGTGTCCAAGGCGGGTGGAGTAAAGGCCGGTGCCGTCATCATCTATCGTGCACGAACCGAAGACAATCTCATCTCGGCTGTCTTGATCCACGTCTGCAATGCTGAGGCTGTGGCAGCCTTGGCCTGCGTAAGCGGAATTACCCGGATCGTCGCTGTCGAAGATCCATCTGAGGGTAAGCTGCCCGCCCCGCCAGTCCCAGGCAGCGAGAACAGTTTTTTCGTAATAGCCGCGGGTCATAATAACGCTCGGTCTCTCGCCATCCAGATATGCAACGCCTGCAAGGAAACGGTCAACTCGGTTTCCGTAAGAATCTCCCCAGTCTGAAACGTTTCCCCTTGCCGGCTCGAAATCCTCTATTGCAAGAGCGGCTCCTGTCTGTCCGTCGAAGACTGTGAGGTACTCAGATCCGGAGAGTATCCTGCCGTCTGAATTGCGGTAGTCTGCGTTTGGATCGCCAATCACATTGCCCTGCCCGTCTTTTGCTCCGTCGGCAGTTCTGCATATCATCTCAGCCATTCCGTCACTGTTCAAATCGTAAACTATAAACTGGGTGTAATGTGCGCCTGCCCGAATATTCTTTCCCAGATCAACCCTCCATAGAAACGTTCCGTCCATTTCATAGGCATCGATATACACGTTTCCCGTATAACCGCTGTGCGAGTTGTCCTTGGAATTGGACGGATCCCACTTAAGAACTATCTCATACTCACCGTCGCCGTCGAGATCGCCCACGCTTGCATCGTTGGGGCTGTAAGAATAATCAAAGCCATCGAGAGTTGTCCCACCGGAAGGCCTTTCAAGAGGCACGTCTTTATAGAAATTATTCCACACTGAAACTGGGCTGGATTTTTCTTTCTCCTCACCATCAATCACTGCTGCAATTCTGTACGTACTGCTCTGAGTGCCCGAGGTGTCGATAAAATTCGTCGAATTAGAAATTGAGGAGGAGTTTATCTTTTCAGAGCCGCGGTAAACGTTATATTCAACTTCCTGCGGCTCCGTGCCCAGCATCCTCCAGCCTACATATACCCCGCTGTCTATATCAACCGCCACTGTACCGCGGCCGAGCTTTTCCATTTTGCGTTTAGTTACATGGGAAGCTGCAAAAACCGGCTCGCTGTCTGCGGACTCATTGCCCGCAGTGTCAACTGCTGAGACAACGTAATAATAAGTTGTCCCGTTTTCCGCTTCATTATCTATATAGCTGCTTGCCTTCACATCTGAAGCCGCAATCTCGAATGCGCCTTCAGGCTCAAGCGAGCGTTTCACCATATAGCCTGCAATATCGGTCTCAGGATTTTCATCCCACACCAGGGAGACCGCATTGTTAATTCCGCTTGCAGAAAGCCCTTCCGGAGCGGAGGGGGCGTAGTTGCGGATGCTTTCATCAGGGCCAATGCCGGAGGGTGTAAAAGAGGGGCTGGTGGTTAGCAATATCTTATCAACTCGAAATCCATCCTCCCTCATCCACACATTCACGGTATGCAGGCCGGTTGAATCCACCTCAAAAGAGGCGTCTGTTCCGTCCATTGTTGAATTAGACCAGTTCCAGCTTTCAAAATTTGAGCTTCTCGCCCTGTCTGCGGAGGCAAGCTCCTCGCCATCAAGACCGATATGGAACGAATCGCTGTAGCCGTCTAAAGGAAGACACCTGAACCATACGTAATGAGTTCCAGTTTTAACGAAATAGACATCAAACTCCATACTCGGGCTTGTCGCTGAATAGCCGGTGTTGATGCTCGTTCCATCATCAGGCTGGGCCTGCATGGCCTCATTGCCGCTGCAGTCAGGTGAGTTTATTAGATTCCAGCTATGTGAACTTTTGGGTGCCTTGCTGGTGAAGCTTTCTGCTTCCAGGGAAATAATACCCTCGGAGCCTTTATCCTGAACAAATTCTCCTATGCCGTAAGCACAGGCTGAGGACAATGCCAAAAAACATAAATAAAATTTGATTACGCTAATTTTCATAAAAACTTTCCTTTACTGACAATTAGCTTTGGCGCTGGCAAAGGCATACATAAGGATTTCAGGCCTCTGAAAATTAGAGGCCTGAAACCTATTTGATTGGAACCTGTCAAACACCAATCATTATGAGGCTGTTAAGAAACAATGGGTTTCCCCAAAAACCCCTGATTACCAGAAGTAAGCATAAAATGCAATAACTATACCCAAGATTATTGCAGAATGGATAATATCCCATTTGTTCCAGCTTCTTCTGGTTTCTTCTCGTTCTTCTTTCGTAGCAGAGAAATACGTGTAATGCTGCTGCTGAGGAGTTGGAGCAGCGGTCATAAGGCTTACTACAACTGTAATTGCGATGCACAGAAGGAAGAGAATAATGCAGAAATGCAGCCAGTTGATAGCAGCTATCCTGTAAAGCAAACCGTGCTGCTGTACAAAGAGCTGGCTTAGGAGAGTTTCAGATTTTGCAAGCAGTTCTGAGGCCTGAGTTCCGTCGCCCCCTGCCTTCAAGGCTTCGATAGCCTTCTGAACCTGCATCTGCGCCTCCCCTCCTGCATTTGGAAGGTGTTCTGCAATACCCTGCTTGAGAGTTTCAAGCTTGCCCATTATATCAATATGGCTGTCTGCGGTTATCGAAAGCACCCTGTCTTTGAGCTTGGCTGCCTGTATAACTACGCCGTTCTTGGCTCCGTACATAACATTTAGAACCAAACGGAACATTCCCAGTATAAAGCCGATTGTGAGCCCCCAGTAGCCTCCGGCGGGTGTGGTTCTCTTCCAGAATACACCCATAATAAATACCGAGGCAATTGCCGGAGCAAGAAGCCCCTGAACCGCCTGGAGGTATTCGTAGAGTACATTGCTGAACACCTTCATCACGGGAATCCAGAGGATTCCGAGAAGAACAATAGTTCCCGTTGCGATCCTTCCAACGATCACCAGATTTTTCTCGCTTGCCTCCGGCTTGTACTTCTTGTAGAAATCACCCACAAACAGTGCAGCGGAAGAATTAAACAGCGAAGCCAGAGAGCTCATAAGAGCTGCCAAAAGCCCGCATACCACTATTCCCCTGAATCCTATCGGCAGGATATGCGAAACGAGAGTGGCAAAAGCTGCATCAGAACTTTCAACATCCATCTTGCCCTGCTTGAAGAGAGCAAAAGCTATCATGCCCGGGATGAGGAAAATGAAAACGGGAAGCAGCTTGAGGTATCCTGCGAGAATTGCACCTCTCCTTGCCTGCGTCTGATTCTTGCCTGAGAGCACCCTCTGGACAACGTACTGGTCTGTACACCAGTACCAGAAACCTATAATCATAGACCCGAAGACAACGCCTGTCCACGGGAATTCCGGATCGTCGTGGGGGCGGATAAGGTGTATGTTATCTCCGCAGGCCTCTACAACATTGCCCCAGCCACCTGCTGCATTCAGGCCTAAAACCAGCAGCGCAACAGAGCCGATCAGAAGCACGGGTGTTTGCAGTACGGAAGTGTACATAATCGCCTTCATTCCGCCGAGGATTGTGTATATACCGGTTATAACCACAAGACCGATTGCACTTACCCAAAAGAAATCAACCGTGCGTCCCATAATCTCTATAGAATCGATCCCGAAAACCGTTCCAAAAACTACGCCACCGGAATAAACCGTAACTGCAACCTTCGTGAGGATGTAGCTGACAAGCGAAATCATGGAAAGAACAGTTCGTGTTCTGGAGGAGAAGCGGTGTTCGAGAAATTCTGGCATTGTGAAGATTTTGATGCGGTCGTAGAATGGGACAAACACCCATCCAAGAACGAGAATCATCCAAGCGTGCATTTCCCAGTGAGCCATCGCCATACCGCTAACAAACCCCGCACCGGCCAGGCCTACAAGGTGTTCTGAGCCGATGTTTGAAGAGAAAATCGATGATCCGATCTCAAGCCATTTGGCTTTTCTGCCGGCGAGGAAATAGTCTTGTGATGTTTCCTCTCTCTGCTTGAGTACCCAAACTATGATACCGACCATGGCTGCAAAAAAAGCAATCAGGATTGAAGTATCAAGCACGTGCCAATCGCCGGCAGCGACAGGAAGAAAAGACAGATTAGTCATAGTTAAACACCTCTATTTATTCCTTTAAAAAACGCTATTACCTTTTTCAATTATCAAATCTTTAAGAAAGTGATTTGGAAAGCATATAATAAATTTCATTGGTACGCAAATCATTTTTGAAACTGCTTACAGTAGTATCTTTGTCTATATGCAGATACTCAATTCCTGCGATTTCGGCAAAATCTTCCAAATGCTCTGAATTAAGAGCCATACTGAAACCTGTATGGTGAGCTCCACCTCCGTGTATCCAAGCTGCTGCTGCTGTTGCGAGATCCGGTTCCGGCTTCCAGAGAACTCTCGCTACCGGCAGATTCGGCAGGTCTGCATCCGGAGAAACCACTCTGCAAGGGTTAATCAGCATCCTGAAGCGGTTGCCCATATCCATCACTGATGCGTTGATGCCGCTTCCATTAGGGACATTAAACACCAGTCGAGGCGGGTCAGCTTTTCCGCCGATTCCGAGATGGTGAACCTCAAGTGCCGGCTTGCTTTCAGCAAGCGAAGAGCAAACCTCGAGCATATGAGCACCGAGAACCTTCATATTCCCCGGCTCGAGGTGGTAGGTGTAGTCTTCCATAAAGGAAGTTCCGCCATCCATCCCCTCAGACATAACCTTCATAGCCCGAACAAGCGCTGCTGTTTTCCAGTCGCCTTCTGCACCAAAACCGTATCCATCTTCCATAAGCCTTTGAACCGCAAGCCCCGGGAGCTGCTCCAAACCGTGGAGATCTTCGAAGGTTGTTGTGAAGGCCTTGAAACCGCCCTCTTCAAGGAAACTACGCATCCCAGCCTCAATCTTAGCTGACTCACGAACACGCGGCATATGAGAATCATCAAAATCCAGCGTGTACGATGATTTATAGCTGTCTATCACGGCCTGAACTTCTGAATCGCTCGTGTTTTGTATGATTTCGACTAGATCGCCAACTCCATAGCCGTTTACAGAAAAGCCGAACTGCTTCTCAGCCTCAACCTTATCGCCTTCAGTTACGGCAACATTTCGCATATTATCGCCGAATCTGGCGACTTTCAGGTTCTGCCATTCATTCCAGCCGGCAGCAGCTCTTATCCAGATCCCGAGCTTCTCGATTACCTGCTTATCCTGCCAATGGCCAACGATAACCTTGCGCTGCTTTCTCATCCTGCTGCAAATAAAGCCGAATTCACGCCCGCCATGAGCGGATTGATTGAGGTTCATAAAGTCCATATCGATGCTGTCCCACGGGATGTCTCTGTTGCATTGGGTATGCAGGTGTGCAAACGGCTTGTTAAGTATGCTTAAACCCTTAATCCACATCTTCGCAGGGCTGAATGTGTGCATCCACATAACAAGACCTATGCATTGCGGGGAGTTGTTGGCCTCTGCTGCGAGATTAGAGATTTCTTCGGAGGTGGTTAAAACGGGCTTAAAAACCACTTTACACGGCAGCTCTTTTGAACCATTGAGCCCTTCGCATATCGCCTGAGAGTCTGAATTTACCTTATCAAGAGCCTCTCTGCCATACAAATGCTGGCTGCCGGTAACAAACCATACTTCGTAATTTTCTAAAACATTCATGTCATTTCCCTTTTCTGATTTTGATTTTTACTAACTTTTAAGCAATAAAACATAAAAGAACCCAGCAGATATTCAGCACGATTTCAAAGATTTTCTCAAATCTTGTAAGCCTGCTGAAAAACTGCCTTTATAAAAAATATCAGAAAATCCATTCTCTTTAAGGCCATTTTGCGTTATAATATAACCATTATGCGTTAGAGGTGAATTTATGAAGAAAATACTGATAGTTGTAGATACTTCTCGGGCTACAGGGCGGAAATTCCTGTCCGGAGTGGAGAAATACCTCTCAACCCTGACAGACTGGGAGGTTTATGTGCAGCCGCCGGATTATCTTCAGGAGTCTGCCTCAGGTTATGATTTTGACTTTAAATACCTGAAACCTGACGGCCTGCTAATCCGAGATGCCTTCAAAGTGCCGGAGCTGCTGGAGACAGAGACTGCCAAAGTGGTAAGCGATACCCTTCATGAACTAATCGCCGGAACCTCCACAATAATGACCAACTCCAAAAATATAGGGCAGATGGCAGCCGACTATTTTACCGGCCTTGGTTTCTACAACTTTGCGTACTGCGGATTCAGTGAATTCGAATGGTCTCAGAAGCGTCTTCAGGCCTTCAGACGCTCGCTTGAACATACGAAGATAAACTCGTTCTACAACTACCTCAGCGATTCGCCCGAAAACAACATCCATCAGTCAGAAAGATTGAACATAGCTGAGTGGCTGAAGAAACTCCCTCGGCCGATCTGTGTGTTCGCCTGCAACGACGACCGCGCTGTGTCTGTACTTGAGGCCTGCAAGATAGCCGAGATAAACGTTCCCGAAGAAATCGCTGTTTTGGGTGTTGATAACGATGAGCTGATTTGCAACCTCTCCTCTCCCCCGCTTTCAAGCATTGAACTGGACTTTGAAAGGGCAGGATATTCCGCTGCCCAGCACCTCAACAGCCTGATTGAAAACACAGGCGGGTATAAAATAATAAAGGTGTCTCCTTTGGATATCATTGAGAGACGCTCGACAGATATCCTCGCAATAGATGATGAGGAGGTTGTTTCGGCAATAGTGTTTATACGAAAAAATTTCGACAAGCCGATTCAGACTATTGATGTAGTAGAGGCGACTTGCCTCTCCAAACGGGAGCTGGAGAAAAGATTCAAAGCCACATTGAAACGCACAATAAAAAGCGAGATAGAAAGGCTTAGGATAAATCTTGTTAAAAACAAACTGCTGAACAGCTCAAAATCCATACACCAGATAGCTCAGGAGCTCAAGTTTACAGATCCCGAGCACTTCTCAAGATACTTCAGAAACGCTACAGGCCAAAGCCCGAAGCAGTACAGGATGGAATAACATCTTTTCAGTTATAATAAGGATTGCTGGTTTCAAGCCACTGGGCAGAAAAGGATTCAAGCTGATCTATAGAACCCGCCCAGCTCGGAGCGAATAAAGAAAAATCGTGTATGTCAACGAAGCAGTCCTGATTGTAATCAAATTCGAGATATCCCCACGCACCGCACTGATAATGAAGAAACTCTGAAGGCTCAAGGGCTTCTGAGGAAAATCTCACATCGTCTATAAAGCCGCTAACATGGTTAGTATAGACTCCATTGTACCATCCGCGTCCGATGGTCCAGTTGTAGCCGGAGGCGGCTAAGGAATTATTGCTGCTTGCATCCATCTGCATCCTCCCGACCACCTGCGAGCCCTCGCCGTCGAGCTTGTCGGCATACATCTTCAGCTGCTCACCGTTGGAAACAGCAGCAAGGTAGTACCACTGGCCTGCCTGAGCGGGGAACTCAGAATCAAGAATATAACGCTGCCCGCCAACCGTATCAAAGTTGATTCGGAATCGATCATTTACCCCGTTTTTCTGAAGATAAAAATCCGCCTCTGTTTCGCCCTGAGATGAGCCGTCTCGGCCGATGAACGTCTGCCAGCCGCCTGGATTATCAAGCTTAACGGCAAGCTCTATTGTCCAAACCTCCGGAGACCAGTTGTTGATTGCATCATCTTTTGTATAGACGTCTTGGCCGCCGCTGAGCCGGCAGCTAAGGCCGAGGCCGCTGGGCGTTTGGCCTTCCTGAGAAAATAATGGGCCGTAAAAATCGTCCCAAGCATACAAACCATAGTCGTTGCCTGATAAATCGGGCACCGATAACTGGCCTGTATAGCCGCTATTGTTCATAGGTGTCCCTGCGGGGCCGTTATCAAAATTCCAATGGGCAACAGTTATCCCATCCGGCAAATCTTCCGGCTGGGTAAGAGAATCGCCCATAACAGGCCAGTCCTGCTGATCGAATTGGAGATAATTCACACGAAGCGTGGGCGTTCCTTCGTCGAGACCATCATAAGCGTGATAGGTAAAATAATTCTGCCCATCCACTGTTGTTATATCAGCGTGCCCAGGACCGATCCACCTGCCGGAGTCTCCTGCAAAGAGCGTCCCACCTGTACCTTGAAGCAGAGGCTCGCCGTTTTTGTCTTTGTATGGACCTTCAATAGATTCAGACCGCCCCACGACAATCTTGTATGTGCTGTCTGTGCCTCGGCAGCAATGATCCCAATTCACAAAGAGGTAGTACCATCCGTTTCGATAGGTGATGTAAGGGGCTTCAATCGCAGATGAATTGCTCCTGCGGGCAATCTGGTGTATCTCGGCGGGAGACGAAGCGGGCTTCAGGGTGGAGTTATCCAGCCTTGTGAGCATAATGCCTTCCCAGAATGAGCCGAAAGTGAGCCACATATTGCTGCTTTCATCCTTCACAAACGCCCCGTCTATGGCATTGTATGCCGGAGGGTCTGCCGGCGGTGAATCGATAATCTCGCCCTCATCCACCCACTGATAATTGGGATCAGTGGGGTTGAGCGTGGCGTTAGAGGCCAAGCCAAGAACAGAGGTTTGAGAGCCGAAAGTGGAGGCGGAATAGCAGATATAGTATTTGCCGTTGTGATAGGTGATATCGGGAGCCCAGAAGCCCGAAACACCCTCTACCTTATCCTGAACCCAGCTGGGAATATCCGAAAACACCCTGCCGATGTATGTCCAGTGCTTCAGATCGCTTGAACGCCTTATCGAGATTCCGCTGCCCGTAGAAAAGACGTAATAAAATCCTTCGGAATATATCATTGAAGGGTCATGAACGTGTTTCATCCCCTGATTGACATCCTCCTCAAGGGCAGGAGCCAAACTGGAAAATACAATAAGCAGCAAGATTGCTGCATCGCAGAATCTCATAAAACCACCTCGGCATTCATATTTTATTCTAACCATAAAGATAAACCTCTTTAGACTTTAAATACTTTGAAACCAAAAATCAATTCAAAATTTCAGTAAAAATCCCCCAGCAGTGGTTAAACTGGGTTTTGCCGGCAGTTCGTCAAGCTATCACGATTTAGGCTTCAGCAAATGCTCTTTTTTGATACAATTGAAAGGGTTGAAGCGATAAATTAATATACGCTTTGATATAATTTCTGCGACAGAGAGAATCTATAATCTCGTTTCTGTGAAAGGATGCAAAATGAAACTCATAAAGGAAAGTACGGCCGTGTTGATTGCGGCTGCGTTGTTGATTATTAACATTACGGCGGTCTCTGCTGGAGGCAGCTCTTCGCATTTATGGTACGAGGAGCCTGCTGAGAAGTGGACAGAGGCTCTTCCCGTGGGCAGCGGCAGGCTCGGCGCGATGGTTTTCGGCGGGATAAGCGAAGAACGAATCCAGCTCAATGAGGATACGGTTTGGGCGGGGCCTCCAGTACCGGAGGCAAACGAGAAGCTCTATCCTGCTTTCAAAAAGGCGCGCAGGCTGATCTTTGAGGGCAAATACGAACAAGCAGATGAAGTTGTGCAGGCGGCGCTGCCGCCGAGGATTGTTCCCAGATCATATCAGACACTTGGAGACTTAATACTCGATTTCGATATGAAGGGCGAGGCGAGCTATTATAAACGAAGCCTTGATCTCGAGAACGCAATATGCAAAACAGAGTTTACCATAGCGGGAAATAAAATAACCCGCGAGGTATTTGCAAGCCGCCCGGATAGAACTATAGCCGTTAGAATAACGGCAAGCGAACCGAAATCTCTAAATTTTGCAGCAAATCTTTCAAGGCCGGCGGATTATAACACAGAATCACTCGGGGATAATATGCTTTCCATGCGGGGGCAGGCAAGCCACAACGGCAAACATAAAGGTGTAAGGTATTCCTGCTTAATGAAAGCTGAAAGCATAGACGGGCAAATTTTAACAGAAAACAAAAGGCTCAGAATTGAAAATGCAAGCTCTGCTGTAATCCTTATTGCAGCAGAAACCAATTACAATAAAGAAAAACCATACACCCCGCTTACTGACAGTCTAAAAGAAAAATGCCTTCAAACATTAAAGGCTGCCTCCAAAAGAGGTGTTAAAGAGCTAAAGAAAAAGCATATCAGCGAGTACAGAAGGCTATACAGCAGAGTAAGCCTCAATCTTCCTGAAACCAGCAGCTCCCCCAAACCTACGGGTGAAAGACTAAAAGCAATAAAGCAGGGCAAGAGTGATCCTTCATTCAGTGCGCTGTATTTCAATTTCGGCAGATATCTTCTTATAAGCTCGTCAAGACCGGGCTGTATGCCGGCAAATCTTCAAGGAATCTGGAATAAGCATATTGCTGCCCCATGGAACAGCGATTATCACGTGAATATAAATATGCAGATGAACTACTGGCCGGCGGAGGTTTGCAATCTATCGGAATGCCATAAACCTTTCTTCGATTTTATAGAAAACGTTTACAGCAAAGGAAGCGAAACAGCAAGGAAAGCCTATGGGGCAAGGGGCACAGTAATTCATCATACCACAGACCCGTGGCTTTTTACTTCTCCATTCGGTAAGGTGAGATGGGGGTACTGGCCGTTTGGAGGGGCGTGGTGCAGCTCGCATTTTATGGAGCATTACCGCTTCACTCAGGATAAAGAATTTCTTCGGGAAAGGGCTTATCCGGCTTTGAAAGCAAATTCGCTGTTCCTTCTCGACTACCTTGCAGAAGATCCTGAAACCGGACTGCTCACTGCAGGCCCAGCAGGTTCTCCGGAAAACGCCTTCAAAACCAAAAACGGGAAGGATGGATTCCTTGATATGGGGGCGGCTATGTCCCAGCAGATCACGTGGGATGTTTTCACAAACACAATAGAAGCCGCAGATGTTTTGAAAATTGAGAATCAGTTTATTGAAAACGTAAAATCAGCCAAGGCGAGGCTGGCTCTTCCCAAAATCGGCGAAGACGGCAGACTGCTGGAATGGTCTGAGGATTTTGAGGAGCCAGCCCCTGGGCACAGGCATATCTCGCATGCCTACGGCCTGCATCCTGGCAGGCAGTACACCTACTCAAGAAGCCCTGAAGAAACTAAGGCTGTTAAAAAGAGCGTGGATTTCAGGCTTGACCACGGCGGCGGGCATACAGGCTGGTCGAGGGCGTGGATAATCAATATATGGGCAAGGCTGGGCGAAAGCGAAAAGGCGCATTCGAATCTGCTATCGCTGTACAGTAAATCTACTCTCCGAAATCTTTTCGACACTCATCCCCCGTTCCAAATAGACGGAAACTTCGGCGGCTGTGCAGGTATTGCGGAGATGCTCCTGCAGAGCCATACCGATTCGATTGAGCTTCTTCCCGCTTTGCCTAAGGCTTGGGAAAAAGGAGAGATTACAGGGCTCAAAGCAAGAGGCGGATTTGAGATCGATATCAAATGGGAAAAAGGCGAGCTTGCTGAAGCCTCTTTTATTCCAAGCCGAAGCGGCAGCTTGAAACTGCGCTATAAAAACAAAACCGCTGAAATTCCTTCAAGAAAAGGAATAAAATACAAATTTAACAATTCGCTCGAAATCATATCTAAACGAGGAAAATAAGCAGTAAATCGAGAATTTGGCAGACTCTAATCAAACCAGCAAGGTTGAAATCGAAAAAGAATTATGTATAAATCTAATTTTTACTTAATTTTTCTGTGATTAGCTGTTTATGCCAAAAAGAGACTGCAAGAAATGTAACGAGAAAGACGGATGCGGGAGCGTGTATAATACTCTCGGGCACTCGGACTGCAAGCCGGTAACACTGAAGGTTATCGCTGCTTTTGTTGTGCCTATACTGACGTTTATAATCAGCTATTCACTTCTTGACAATAATTTTGAGAGCTCAAAAGGATTTTCGCCGGCTGCTGCTTTTTTTGCATTGATTATAACTGCTGGTGTTATATCAGTTTGTTCGTTTTTGATAAAAAAGCTCAAATAGGCTTTTCTCAAAACAATCTTTTTGGGTTTTGAATTTAAAAGAGGTGTCGAAATTGAAAAAAACATTCAAGGGAGGAATTCACCCTCCCGATAACAAGGATTTGAGCAAAGACTGCCCGATCACGGGTCTTGTAAAGCTGCCCGGTCAGATCTCCGTGCTGATGAGCCAGCATATAGGGGCGATATGCAAGCCTGTTGTGAAGAAACGCCAGGAAGTGGAGAAAGGCGAGCTGATCGGAGACAGCGAGGCATTTGTTTCAGCGAAGGTGCATTCGCCTGTAAGCGGAACAATCAAGGATATAAACCTGCGTTCTCACCCTGTTCTCGGAAGGGTTCAGGCAGTAGTAATAGAACCGTCTGAGGCTGAGCCTGCTTGCCCGCCTGAGCAGAACAGCTTCGCAGATTTTTCAGAAGACGACTACACCCCGGAACAGATAAATGAAAAAATAGCTGAGGCAGGCATAGTGGGTATGGGCGGAGCAGGATTTCCCACGGGAGTGAAGGTGGGGCCTAACCCAAAGATGCCCAAGGAAACTATGATCGTAAACGCCTGCGAATGCGAGCCTTATATAACCTGCGACTACCGCGTGATGCTGGAATGGACAGACCAGTTCCTTGCAGGGATAAAGCTTCTCCGCAAGGCATCGGGATGCAGGAAATGCTATATCGGCATTGAGAACAATAAGCCCGAGGCAATAAAGCTTCTGCGGGAGAGAACCGAAAACGAGGAGAATATAGAGCTCAGCGTTCTGGAAACGAAATATCCGCAGGGAGGCGAACGTCAGCTGGTTAATTCTGTGCTTGGGAAGGTTATACCGACAGGCAAGATCCCGCCTATGGTGGGTGTTATGGTGTGCAATGTTTCAACCGCAGCCGCTGTAGCAGAGGCAGTTATCGATTCTGCTCCGCTTACGCACAGAGCTGTTACTGTAACGGGGAAAGGGGTTCAAAAGCCGGCAAATCTTTATGTGCCCACGGGCACGCCGACAGAACATCTTATCGAGCAGTGCGGAGGGCTTAAAGAGGAGGCTGTGAAGGTGGTTCTGGGAGGCCCTATGACAGGCTTTTCAGTTGGCGAGCTTCAGACCCCGACCACCAAGACAACAGGATGTGTTCTCTGCCTTACCAAAGAAGAAGTCGGTGAGGCAAAATATCTTTTCAGGCAAACCCCCTGCATCCGCTGCGGGAGATGCCTCAGTGTTTGCCCGGAAAAACTCAACCCTACGAAAATCGCCCATGCAGTGAAGGCAGACAGGCTGGATCTTGCAGAAAAGCACAATATCTCGGCCTGCATGGAATGCGGGAGCTGCAGCTATATATGCCCTGCAAATATTGAAGTTACGGGTTATATAAAGACGGGCAAAATCAGGATAGCAAGAGCGAATAAAGATATGCCCGCTTAAAGCGAGAAGTAATCTGTATTTAGAGCAATATAACGGAATTTAATATGAGCGAAAACTTGAGAGTATCCCCGGCTCCGCACATTAGCCGAAAACATTCCACAAAGACAATTATGCTGGATGTTTTGATAGGGCTTGTGCCTGCCTCGGCGGCTGCTGTATATCACTTCCGCCAGCATGCAGTTATCCTTATACTCACCTGCATACTGGCAAGCGTGGCTGTGGAGTATATCTGCTGCAAGCTTATGAAACGCGAAAACTCGCTTGGAGACTTGAGCGCTGTTGTAACGGGTTTGATTTTGGCCCTGTCGCTGCCGCCTAAGCTGCCGGTGGTGTATGCTGTTATAGGCTGCATATTCGCTGTAGGCGTTTGCAAGATGGCCTTCGGCGGTCTGGGCTGCAACATCTTCAATCCCGCTATGGGTGCAAGGGCTTTCCTCACAGTGAGCTTCGGGATGGCAATGGCCTCATGGCATCTCCCCGCCCAGATGAATCCCGATATGCCCGGGCTCGGCCCTGACACGCAGGTTAATGCCAAGAACAGTTCACAAGAACAAAAAGACCAAGACGTTAAGCTTGATGCGGTAACCCAGGCCACCCCCCTTTCATGGGTTAAGAAGGCCGTTAAAACAAGGAATGCGGAAAAGGCCTCTGAGATCATCAAATCAAACTGGCCTAATTCTCAGCTCAAATACGCCCTTACAGGGAATATCGGGGGGTCTCTGGGAGAAACAAATGCCCTTGCCCTGCTTGCAGGCGGGATATATTTGTTGATAAGACGCACAATTTCATGGCATATACCCGCAGCGGTGCTTGGTTCGGCCTTTGTATTTGCCGAAATAGGGTATCTATTTGATAAAACAGCCTTCGCCAATCCGCTTGTGCATATGGTATCGGGCGGTATGCTGATCTGCGCATTCTTTATAGCAACTGATCCGGTATCAAGCCCTATAACCAGAGCAGGGACCGTGGTGTTTGGCTGCGGCGTGGGGCTGATAATAGTATTGATAAGACTTTTCGGGGCATATCCAGAGGGCGTAATGTTTGCAATTTTGATAATGAACGCATTTACACCGCTGATAGACAGGATGCTGCCGGCAAAACCAATCGGAGGAATACCTGATGGCAAATGAAAATAAATTGGTTCTTTTCTGGAAAGAGAGCTGGCTGCTTGTGGTATGCTCACTGATTTTCGGGCTTCTGCTCGCTTCGGTAAACTACACTCTTCAGCCCAAGATACAACAGAACAAGATTGACAAGCTCAATCAATCGCTGAAGAAAGTGCTGCCGGAAGCGGAAAATTTCGAGCAGGTAATCGACAAGAAAAAGTTCGAATTTGCCAATGAAAAAATCAGCGTATATAAAGCAGAAAATTCAGGAAAAACTTCCGGCTGGGCGTTTACCGCCTCCGGCCCTGGATATGCAGATACAATCAAGCTTCTGATTGCAGTAAACGCTGAATTCGAGAATATCCTCGGATATAACGTGCTAATGAGCAATGAAACCGCCGGCTTCGGAAGCAAGATAAAGAGCCCATACTACAAAAATCAGTTCGAAGGGGCTCCTGCCAAAGAACTTGAGCTTATCAAGATGGGCGATGAAACTGTAATTGACAAAGAGATTGTTGCTGTAAGCGGAGCCACAATCAGCAGCAAAGCGGTTGTGAAGATATTCAACAAGCATCTCTCAGGAATCAGAGAGAAGCTAACAGAGGAAGGGCTTATAGATGAGTAATGCAAAAACAAATCCTCTTTCAGTTTTCCTGAACGGACTTGGGGATGAGAATCCGGTATTCGTACTTCTTTTGGGGATGTGTCCTACGCTTGCAGTTACAGGCGATCTGGCCTCCTCACTTACAATGGGGCTCAGCGCAACATTTGTGCTATTCTGCTCGAATGTTGTTGTAAGCCTGATACGCAATCTGCTTAAGCCGCATATCAGGATACTTATGTTCACCCTCACGATCTCCACTTTCGTAACGATTGTTGATCTGATCCTGAAGGCGTATTTGCCTGAGATGAGCGCAAAGCTGGGGCCTTATATCCCGCTGATTATCGTAAACTGCCTGATTATATGCAGAGCGGAGGCCTGCGCAAGCAAACAAAAGCTCGGGATTGCAGTTCTTGATGCCCTCGGGATGGGGCTTGGCTTCACTCTCACGCTCTCAGCTCTGGGTATCGTTCGGGAGGTGCTCTCCTACGGAACAGTGCTCGGATTTGCGATAGCTCCTGAAGGCTCGCTCAGCATATTCGGCTTTGCTCTTCCAGTTGGGGCGTTCATTACGCTCGGATTTATGCTCGGGATTGTGAATATTATAAACAGAAGAAACGCAAAGGAGTGATCTGATGGAACTGCTCCAGACATTAATTCTCAGCTTTTTGTCTATCGTAATAGTAAACAACCTCGTATTTTCTAAGTTTCTCGGTATATGCCCTTATCTGGGGGTATCGGGAAGGCTTGATATGGCATTCGGAATGGGTATGGCTGTTACATTCGTTGTTACGCTGAGCGGAACGCTGACATGGCTGATAGACAACTTCATACTGATGCCTCTGAATATTGAAGTTATGCGGTATGTATGCTTTATCCTCGTTATAGCAGGCGCTGTGCAGCTTGTTGAGATGTATGTTCGGAAATTTTTTCCGGCTCTTTACGAGAGCTTCGGGATCTTTCTCGCCCTTATCACAACAAACTGCGCAATTCTCGGGCTCTGCCTTTTCCTCAATCTGTGGGGCGTAAGCAATTTCCTGAACGCTCTGGTTCTCAGCTTCGGGGCAGGTGTGGGCTTTACGATGGCAATATGCATAATGGCAGGGATAAGGGAGAACCTGGATCTTGCAGACGTGCCGGAATCGCTCAAGGGAGCTCCGATAACTCTAATCACAGCAGGAATCCTTTCATTGGCCTTTATGGGCTTTAACGGGATGATCAAATGATATTTGGACAGGAAACTATGATACTCGCCAGCTTTATTGAATTTATAAACAACATCTGGCCTGCAGGACTCACCATGGTTCTGCTGGGAAGCATCTTTGCAGCAGTTCTTCTTATTGCGAGCATTAAGCTCAAGGTGAAGGTTGACCCGAAGATAGAAGCTATAAACGAGGTTCTGCCCGGTATAGACTGCGGTGCATGCGGATATGCGGGCTGCTCATCTTATGCAAAGGCTGTTTATGAAAATCCTGAGCTGATCGGACGCTGCGCTCCGGGCGGTAAGGATGTAGCAGAGAAAATTGCTGAAATACTCAATCTTCAGGCAGGCGGAGGGGATGTGCCGCTCAGGCCTGTTGTGAGGTGCAATGCGCACTCGGAAGACAAAATATATTATGCCGATTATCTCGGCATTGAAAGCTGCACAGCTGCGGATGCACTTCCAAATTCGCAGGCCTGCAAGTACGGCTGTCTCGATTTCGGCGACTGCGTTAAGGCTTGCAGGTTTGATGCAATACATATCATAGACGGGCTGGCAACCGTAGATTACGACAAATGCACCGGCTGCACGGCGTGCGTGAAGGCGTGCCCGCGTAATCTGATTAAGATGATTCCATTCAAAAATGATGATATGTATGTTGTGGCGTGCAGGACGCAGGAAATGGGCAAGCAGGCCAAGGAGAGGTGCAAGGTGGGCTGTATCGGGTGCAAACTCTGCACTAAGGTATCTGAGATGTTCGAAATGGACGGTAATGTTGCAGTTATAAACTACGATAAATACGATGAAGAAAAGGCCCGCGAAGCAGCGGAAAAATGCCCCACGGGCGTGATTGTTAAAAGAGGGAAAAACTCTTAGTATTATCTGCTGATAATCGTTCTTTCAAGCCAGCTTCGGCACTGCTTTGGCCATTGGGAGGGGCCGAGTTTGGCTCCGGACATCATACCAAAGCCGTGGCCTCCTTTTGGATAAATATGCAGCTCTGAGAGAACGCCCGCCTCTATAAGCCCCTCATAGAACAGCACTGAATTTTGATACGGAACTGCCCCGTCATCGGCTGCGTGAATGAGAAATGCCGGCGGGGTGCTGGAGGTAATTTGAAGCTCGTTTGAAAGATTATCAACGAGCTGCTTATCAGGATTCCTGCCTAAAATTGAAACCCTTGATCCGCCATGCGTTACACCCTTCTGCATAGAAATCACAGGATACACAAGGATCATAAAATCCGGCCTTGAACTGAGTCTTTCGATGGGATCTTCTGCATCATTATCTCCGCTGCTGAAATGGGTGCCGGCAGTTGATGCAAGATGGCCGCCTGCTGAGAAGCCCATTATGCCAATTTTGGACGAGTCAATACCCCATTTTTCTGCTTTTAATCTCGTGAGACGGATTGCCCTTTGAGCATCCATAAGCGGAACAGGGTACTGGAAATATTTATGGCGGTATTTCAGTACAATTCCGGCAGTCCCGAAGGTGTTGAGCCATTCGGCAATCTTCCGCCCTTCCTTCTCTATCGAGAGTATGCTGTATCCCCCGCCAGGGCAGATCACAACAGCAGAGCCGTTTCTATTATCCTTTGACGGGAGGTAAATCTCAATCTCGGGCGTGTCAACATTGCTGATATGGCCGCGTTGGTCTATAGTTTCTTCAAGGCCTATGTCCTTGAAATGAGGAATCTCGCTCTTCGGCCATAGAGACATTTTCGCTGGAGCTTTTTTGCTCATTCTCTGCAGTCCTTCGCCCATACCTGAAGCGGCAAGAGCCAAACATAAAACTAAAACAAAAGTAAAGGTTTTTCTAAAGCTCATAATTTTGCTCCTTAAAATTGAAGATTGGATTATTTTACATATTTTTTCCATTTTGGCAAAACTGATTGACTCAGCCTTTCTTTATAGCTTGAAATTTGAAGACACTGAAATATAATTGAACTCAGTATGGTTGTGAGCGTTTGCGGAGGCAGAAAAAGCTATTTATGAGGTGACGGAAATGGCGCAGAAGAAAAACAATGTACGCCGCAGGCGAGTGGTATTCGAGTATGAAGCAGACCCTGGTAGTGAGGTTTACGTTGCGGGAAGTTTTAACGACTGGAAAGAAAATGCAAAAAAACTGAAAGACCAGGACGGAGAGGGGCACTTTAAGGCCACTGCTATGATACCTCTGGGAACTCATGAATATAAATTTAAGGTATCGGGTAAATGGTGCATCGACCCCAACAACCCAAACATCTCCAAAAACTGCCACGGGACGCTGAATAACGTCCTGATAGTAGAGTAACTAAAACGACAGACATAAAAACAGCAAGTGAATAAGGACATTTGTATGAGAAACATTCGTCTTTTTAATGTTTTACCGAAGATTCCCCAAAAGCTCCAATTTTTAGAAACCCTTGCAGATAATGTATGGTGGTGCTGGAACAAAGAAGCAATTGCCCTTTTCAGATATATAGACCTTGATCTTTGGAAAGATTGTAAATCAAATCCGAAAATCCTGCTAAAAAGAGCAGGACAGAAAAGGCTTGAAGAGCTTTCGGAAGACCCAACCTTCCTTAAACAGTTAGAGGAAGTTCGCGAGAAATTTCAGGCTGAAGTTGAGAAACCGGAAAAAGAGAAAAAAAACAGCAGCGGAAATAACTGCATAGCATATTTCTCACTCGAACACGGGCTTCATGAAAGCATTCGTCTTTATTCCGGCGGGCTCGGCATCCTTGCAGGCGACCACTTAAAAAGCGCTTCAGAGCTTGAGCTCCCGATGGTAGGCGTCGGCCTTTTATACCGTCAGGGATATTTCCGCCAGACGATAGACAAAGAGGGCTGGCAAAACGAGCATTACCCTGACAACAACATTGAGCATATGCCTCTTTCAAGGGCGAGGGATGCAGACGGTGGCGAGATAATGGTTTCGCTCCGCCTTGCTGATCAGGTGGTTCATGCGATAGTATGGCAGATGAAAGTCGGGAATGTAAAATTGTATCTTCTTGACACTGAGATCCCTGAGAATTCACCTGATATGCGCAGCATCACTTGGCGGCTCTATGGAGGAGACAAGAAAATGCGGCTCCATCAGGAGCTTCTCTTGGGCATCGCAGGCCATCAGGCGCTAGTTAAGCTTGGATACGAACCGAAGGTATGCCATATAAATGAGGGGCACGCCGCTTTCATAAGCCTTGCGCGTATTTCGCACCTTATCGAAACAAAGGATATAGACTACAACACTGCTATCCAGATTGCATGGCGGACAAACATATTTACCACCCACACACCTGTACCAGCAGGCAATGAAGTGTTTGACATAGACCTTCTCCGCCCATACCTCGAGGCGCTTCAGGAAGACCTTCATTTAGACCCTGCCAGGATACTGCGCTGGGGGCTGCCTCCTGATTCAGGGGAAGATATCCGCGAGTTTTCGATGACAATTCTCGGTCTTCGCATGGCGAACTACTCAAACGGTGTAAGCAAACTCCACGGGCAGGTTGCAAGGAATATGTGGGCGCATTTGTGGCCGGATAAGCCGAAGGATGAAGTTCCTATCAAGCACGTAACAAACGGTGTGCACGTGAGAAGCTGGGTTTCAAGGCGCAATCAGGAGCTTTATGACAGGTATCTCTCGCCCGGCTGGGAACACTTTATAGATAATGAAACTATATGCAGTGAGATAGACCGGATCCCGGACACCCTGCTCTGGCAGGTTCATCAGATGGAAAAGGCTGACCTAGTGCACAGTACCAGAAGCGCTATAACCAAACAGCTTTCAAACCTGAACGCCACAGAAAAAGAGAAAAGAAGCGTACATAACTGCCTCGACCCCTATGCACTTACTATCGGCTTTGCAAGGAGATTTGCCACTTACAAACGCGCAACTCTTCTGCTCTCGGACAAAGAGAGGCTTGCAAACCTTCTAAAGAGCGAGGACAAGCCTGTGCAGTTTATATTTGCGGGCAAGGCGCACCCTGCAGACGAGAAAGGCAAGAGCTTTATCCATGAGATAATCCAGTTTGCCAAGGAATACGGTGTATCGCACAGGGTAGTGTTCCTTGAAGACTACGATATCAGAATCGCAAGAACGATGGTGCACGGCGTAGATGTATGGCTGAATAATCCCGAGCGGCCAAAAGAGGCCAGCGGCACCTCCGGTATGAAGGTTGCAATAAACGGCGGGATAAACTGCAGCATCCTCGACGGCTGGTGGGCAGAGGCCTACTGCCCCGAATGCGGGTGGGCAATCCCCAGCAGGGATGACGTTTATGATGAGCAGTACAGGAATGTAATTGAAGCTCAGGCGCTTTTTAACATTCTGGAAAATGAAATCATCCCCTGCTATTACAGCCGCAAAACAGGCGAAATGCCCGCAGAGTGGATAGCAAAAATCAAAGAGAGCCTGAAGATGGCCTTGTACAATTTCTCAAGCAACAGGATGGTTTACGAATATAAAAACCATTTCTACGCGCCTGCATTAGAGGCGTACGACAAACTTACGGCTTCAAAATGCAAGTATGCCAAAGAGCTTGCACAAGTGAAACAGACATACTACGAAAAGCTTGGGAACGTTAATATCGGGATACCGCAGATAATAGAAGATATATCGCACGTTTATGTTAATGATAAGATAACAGTACGGCTTGAGGTTTATTTAGACGGCCTTGACCCGGAGCAGGTGGATGTGGAGCTCTATTACGGGCCTGTAGATCCTACAAATCAGGTTATCTCGAGCAATACAGCTAAAATGAATATAATAGAAGATAAATCTAAAGGCAATTATTTATACGAAGCGCAGGTGGACTGTCAGATGGCAGGCAGGTTCGGCGTAACGGCCAGACTCACCCCTGCAGGAAACATTTGGGACAATCATATACCTAATTTCGTTGTCTGGTCTGATTAGTTCAGCCGGTCTGGAGGGTATATAGCCTGTCCCTTCTCTGAAGAGTAACAGCGAGGTATTATGGCTATTAAGAAACGCGCCTCCAAAAGTAAATCCCTACGGATTTTAGTGGTTACGCCTGAGGTAACCTACCTGCCCGACGGTATGGGCAATTATGCCAACCAGCTTGCCGCCAAGGCGGGCGGGCTTGCAGATGTGTCTGCTTCTCTTATCTCATGTCTTTATGAGCTTGGCGCAGATGTGCATATCGCAATCCCCAATTTTCGAAGGATATTCAGCTTTGAAATCGGAAGGCTTGTGGAAGATGAGCTCAGGC
Organism: Sedimentisphaera salicampi; assembly: GCF_002117005.1. Lineage (NCBI taxonomy): Bacteria > Pseudomonadati > Planctomycetota > Phycisphaerae > Sedimentisphaerales > Sedimentisphaeraceae > Sedimentisphaera > Sedimentisphaera salicampi. The sequence goes on along the minus strand of NZ_CP021023.1, from coordinate 233,596 downwards.
TGTATCTAAACAAGCTAAGCCACAGCAGGATACACCTCGCCGAAGACAGGGTTTTCTACTATCAGGACAAGATCTACGGCAACTATATGAAGGAAAGCTTCAAGGTTAGCCTTGCTTTTCAGAGAGAGGTTGTAAACAACATAATCCCGAATGTAAATCCGGATATAATACACTGCAACGACTGGATGACCGGACTTATCCCCGGCTTTGCGCGGAGGCTCAATATCCCCTGCCTTTTCACCGTACACAATATCCACACACAGCGGCTCACGCTTGAATACATCGAAGAGCACGGCGGGATAGATGCAGCAAATTTCTGGCAGAATCTTTACTATGAGTATCCCCCGCAAAACTATGAGGAATCTCGTTCGAGCAATCTTGTTGACCTTCTTACAAGCGGAATTTTTGCTGCACATTTTATAAATACCGTGAGCCCGACTTTCCTGGAAGAGATTATAAATGGGCAGCACAACTTCATTCCCGGGCAGGTGCGGAGCGAAATATCTAACAAGTATCACTCGGGCTGCGCCGCCGGTATTCTGAATTCTCCAGACCCTTCATACAACCCTGAAACAGATGAAGCTCTTGAAGAAAATTACGACACCACAAATTTCTATTCGGCCAAAAAGGCTAATAAGGCGGCCTTTCAAAAGGCTCTCGGGCTTACCGAGGACCCTAATGCCCCGCTCTTTTTCTGGCCTTCAAGGCTCGATCCGAATCAGAAAGGCTGTCAGCTTCTGGCTGAGATTCTCTTCAAGACCATCAATGAAAACGTTAAGGAGAATCTGCAGGTGGCGATTGTTGCCAACGGCGAATTCAAAGAGCACTTCCATAATATCGCCGCCTTCCACAATATCCACAGCAGCCTTGCAGTACACGATTTCAGCGAAAACCTCTCAAGGCTTGGATTTGCGGCGTCTGACTTTATGCTGATGCCTTCGCTATTCGAGCCCTGCGGTTTACCTCAGATGATAGCGCCGAAATACGGGAGCCTTCCGGTTGCAAACGATACTGGAGGTCTTCACGATACTATAGTTCATATGGACTCACTTAACAACTGCGGGAACGGGTTTCTCTTCAACACATACAATTCCGAGGGGCTCAAATGGGCAATAGAACAGGCTGTTGAGTTCCACAAACTCCCCGAAGAAACCAAACAAAGGCAGATTAAAAGGGTAATGGAAGAGGCGAATGCAAGATTCAACCATTCCGTTACTGCTCAGGCTTATATTGATATTTATGAAAAGATGGCCAAAAGGCCTCTGATAGATTAGCTGATGAAAACTCCAAACAAAACATATAAAAGCAAAGCAGCCGCCCTGCTCGATGATCCTTACCTGCAGCATTACCAATCCTTCATCGACCGCAGGAAAGAACTGCTCGAATTTAAAAAGAAGAAGTATGCCGGCAGCGGCAACCTTTCTGATTTCGCTAACGGGCATCATTACTATGGAATGCGCAAAACTTCCGCCGGCAGCTGGACATTCAGAGAATGGGCTCCAAATGCCCAGCGCATATTCCTGATAGGTGATTTTTCCGGCTGGAAAGAGATGTCGGAGTTTGAACTGAAACGGATAAATAAAAAGGGCGACTGGGAAATCGAGCTGGCTGAAGAGAAAATCAGCCACGAGATGCTTTATAAGCTGAAACTTTACTGGGAAGGCGGAGAAGGCGAAAGGATACCCTCCTACGCAACAAGAGCTGTGCAGGATTTCAGCACCAATATATTCAGCGCTCAGGTTTGGGAGCCTGAAAGACCTTACGTCTTCAAACACAGCTGCCCTGAACAGGCAGACCCGATTATCTATGAGGCTCATACAGGTATGGCAGGCGAGGCAGAAGATGTTTCAAGCTTCATTCATTTCGCTGATCATATCATACCCTATATCGCCGAATGCGAATACAACACAATTCAGCTGATGGCTGTAATGGAGCATCCGTATTACGGGTCTTTCGGTTATCACGTTTCGAATTATTTTGCAGTAAGCTCGAGATTCGGAACGCCGGAGGATTTCAAGTATCTCGTGGACAGGGCTCACAGCTTTGGGCTAAGGATAGTTATGGATATTGTACACTCCCACTCCGTTAAAAACGAGCAGGAAGGGCTGGCAAGATTCGACGGAACGATATATCAGTATTTCCACGAAGGGGAAAAGGGCAATCACTGGCTCTGGGATTCATACTGCTTTGATTACAGCAAACCGGAGGTGGTGCATTTTCTCCTGTCAAACTGCAAGTACTGGCTTGAGGAATACAATATCGACGGCTTCCGGTTCGACGGGATAACCAGTATGCTCTATTCGCACCACGGCCTCGGGAAGGACTTTACAAGCTACGACGATTATTTCAACGGCGATGCGGATGAAGATGCTTTCTGCTATCTCGCCCTTGCCAATGAGCTGACACATCAGATTCATCCTAACGCTATGACAATCGCTGAAGACGTGAGCGGGATGCCCGGGCTTTGCTGCCCTGTCTGGGAGGGAGGCTGCGGATTTGATTTCCGAATGGCGATGGGTGTAACGGACTGCTGGTTTAAATTGCTGGATATACCAGATGAGAGCTGGAATATCAGCTATCTCACTCACGAACTGCTCAACAAGCGGGCTGAAGAGAAAACGATAAGCTATGTGGAATGCCACGACCAGGCTCTCGTGGGCGGAAAGACTGCAATATTCACTCTCATAGACAAAGAGATGTATTTCAATATGCACGCCGGTTCTGAGAATTTAGTTATCGACAGGGGCATCGCCCTGCACAAGATAATGCGTATTGCAACGATATTCACGGGCGACAGCGGCTACCTGAATTTTATGGGCAATGAGTTCGGCCACCCTGAATGGATTGATTTTCCGCGTGAGGGTAACGGCTGGTCTTACAAATACGCGAGAAGACAATGGAGCCTGAAAGACGACAAGAACCTAAGATACCATCACCTCCTGAATTTCGACAATGCGGCCATAAAAATGGCAGGAAAAGAAGAGATCTACAAAACCGACCCCTGCCTTCTGCACTTCGACAGTCAGGACAAGGTGTTTGCTGTTAAGAGGGGCGAGATGGTGCTGTTTGTCAATCTTCATCCTGAGAAATCCTACGAAGGATACGGGGTTGAATGCCTGCCGGGTAAATACCATATAGCACTAAACAGCGACAAGGGATGTATGGGTGGATTTGAAAGAATAGACGAACAGATTGATTATTACACAGAGCATTATATTGAGAATGATACTGTGAAGAATATTCTCAAGGTTTATCTGCCCTCCCGAACAGCAGTTGTATTAAAAAGAAACGAAGCGCTTGCGAGCCATCCATAATATTTACCGGACATTACTATGAAAATAATTCAAACCCCCTCCCCCGGCACAAATCTTCTCAAACACGAAGGCGATACTGTTAAATTCATTCTCAAAGTTCCTGATCATCTAAAGGGGCAGGCCTATCTGAGAAGCAATCTTTTCCGCGGGCATCAGCAAAGGAAGCAGATTATTGAGAGCGTTGAGAAGGCAAAAGAGGTGCTCGGGAAAGACTGGCACGACATTAAGATGCACCACAAGGGCAAGGGTGTTTACGAGGTTGAGCTTGCCCTTACAGAAACTGGCTGCTTTTCTGCGAAAACGCTTTTTATATCAGAAGGCGAAATACCTCAGGTTTACTGGCCTGAGGGCGAGAATACAAACATAAAGGTTGAGCCGGCTTTCACTTTCGGCGGAAATACTATATATTCAGTTTTCCCGCGGCTTTTTGGGATTAACAAATACAAAAAACAAACTGTTGATGAAGAACAGATCAAAGATTTAGACGGCCGGGGATATACCATTATCCCCCCTTCCGGTACATTCAGGGACGTGATAAAAGAGCTCGATCATATAATCGGCGATCTTGGCTTCAAGATAATCCAGCTTCTTCCCGTTCATCCTATCCCCACTACCTTTGCTCGAATGGGCAGGTACGGCAGTCCGTTTGCGTCGAAGGATTTTTTCGATGTTGACCACGGCAGTGCTGAATTCGACAAAACCGCCTCTCCAATGAATCAGTTTGAAGAGCTTGTAGACCAGATACACCTAAGAGAAGGAAAGGTTTTCCTCGACCTGCCGGCCAACCATACCGGCTGGGCATCGCAGATTCAGGAGCATTTCCCCCAGTGGGTTAAGAAAAAAGATACTGGGGAGTTTGTAAGCCCGGGAGCTTGGGGCGTTGAATGGGCAGATTTATGTGAGCTGGATTATTCCAGCAGCGGGCTTTGCAGATATATGGCAGAGGTATTTCTCTTCTGGTGCAGCAAAGGGGTGGACGGATTCCGCTGCGATGCGGGATATATGATTCCTCTGGATGTATGGAGATACATCACAGCAAGGGTTCGGGAGGAGTATCCACATACGATTTTCCTGCTTGAAGGCCTCGGCGGCCCGCTTGAAACCACCAAAGCCCTGCTAACCAAGGGCAATCTGAACTGGGCGTATTCCGAACTCTTCCAGAACTACAATAGAGAGCAAATCGAGGGCTATGCACAATTCTTCCTCGATACCTCGCTAAACCTCGGAACGCTTGTGAATTTTGCTGAAACTCACGACAACAACCGCCTCGCAGGCTCTGGGAAAAATTTTTCAATCCTTAGAACTCTTCTCTGCGCTCTGCTATCAGACTGCGGGGCTTACGGAATCACCTGCGGGGTGGAATGGCTCGCTGAGGAAAAGATTGATGTTCATAACTGCTCCTGCCTGAACTGGGACAGCGAAGATAATATCAAATACACGGTTAAAAGTGCAGTAAGGGTAATAACGAACCACCCGTGTTTTCAGGCGGGAACTAGAAGGCGATTCATACATTCGGGCAGTGAAAACAGCTTAGCCTTGCTCAGACACGCACCCGGAGGCGAAAAGCTGCTTATCCTCTCGAATTTAGACAGCGGGAATGAAAGCTCAGTACAGTGGAGCTGGGAAGATTTCTCCTGCAAGGATGATACATTAGTGAATCTGCTTACAGAAAGTGAAAAAGACTTCTGTATGGAAAACCATACAGCAAAGGTCAGACTTGCCCCGGGTGAGGTTTTGTGTTTATCCAGAAGCAAAGAATATCAGAATTATTGCCAGCAGAAAAAGGATGCACCTGAGCATACAAAGCAGACAGCTAAAGCAAGGATGATGCAGATATGGCAGAATCTGAACGAGGAGGCAGACTGTTCAAAAGTTGATTTCCGCAGGCTTGGAGAAGATTTTATCAAAAATCCTCAAGCTGCAGTTAACAAGCTGCTCCGAGAAAGCGGACATTCAAACAAAATAGTCCACTGGAAGGCCCCCGAAGATTCACGGCGAAATGTAATCCTGCCCTCAGAGCACCTGCTTTTCGTTACTGCGGAAAGCCCGTTTCTCGCAGAAATCAAAAGCAGCGGAAAGGTTTTTGAGCGGCACTATTCCATCCGCTGCGAAGAAGGCAAATACATCGCCGCATTTAACCCAATGGAGGAAACCGGCAGCGTTGAGGAGTTTGATTTTATCCTCCGGCTCTTCGAAGATAAACCCAAACAGCTTAAATCTAAGCTGGTTTGCCCACCTGAAGAGACGCCCGTTAAAATCTGCCTTGATAAAAATTACGAGGACATTCGAGACCGCAGCGACTATGCAATATGCAGCAATGAGATCGGCAGTATGGCGCAGGTTCGCAGCCGCTGGGGAGAAATTTACAGCAAATATGATGCGGTTTTCGCAGCTAATTTGAGCCCCGAATTCCCTGCAGACCGGATAGCATCAGTTGTGAGGTGCAGGGTATGGCTGAGATACAGAGACTACAGCACCCCCATTGAGGCAAGCTGTCAGAGGATTTTCACAACCGATATGAACAACCGCGTTCTATGGGAATTTCAGGCACCTGTAGGTATGGGGAAGATGGTGCCGTTCAAAATCATACTGGATTTCAGTGAGACTTCCAACTCAGCCGTATTGCGATTTAGCCGACCTAAGGCAGACGACTCCGGCCTGTGTCTGGAAGATAGCGAGCAAGTTAGAGTGATTGTGCGTCCTGATGTGGATGCAAGACTCTGCCATATGGTTACCAAGGCCTACAAAGGCCCCGAGCGAGATTACGAAAAGATGAAAAACCATACCAAGCGAGAGCTCATATTCAGCCATTCACAAAATTACAGGCTCAGTGTTGAAGCTGAAAGGGGAAGTTTCACGCCGCAGAGTGAGTGGAAGTATATGCACAATTTGCCGGTTGAAGAGCATAGAGGTCTCGAGAGCACAACCGATCTTTTCAGTCCGGGCTATTTCAGCTTCAACCTTGCAGGCGGAGAACATTCCGGACTGAGTATTGCGGTGAATGAAGAGAATCCGAAGGCATTCAGCGAAGTTCGAGAGCCCGAAACAGGCCAAAAATATAAGATTCAGAAGCTGCTGAAAACTGCATTGAAGCGGTATATAGTTAGAAGGGGCGAATTCAGAACGGTTCTTGCGGGCTTCCCATGGTTTTTAGACTGGGGCAGGGACACCCTTATTGCCCTGCGCGGATTTATTGCTGCAGGATTTTACGAGCAGTCTCGTAAGATAATCCTGCAGTTTGCAAAATTCGAAGAAGGCGGCACTCTTCCGAATATGATACGGGCCGAGGACGTATCCAACCGCGACACCTCAGATGCCCCGCTTTGGCTTTTTGCTGCTGTGAAGGAATATATATCCTACTGCAGCAAGGATATACTGAACGAGAAAGTGGACGGGAGAACACTGCTGGAAGTTCTCGAGTCGATTGCGGAGAATTATCAGCGTGGAACTGATAACGGCATAAAAATGGACGAGCAGTCCGGTCTGATCTTCAGCCCATCGCACTTCACTTGGATGGACACCAACTACCCTGCCGGCACGCCGAGAGAGGGGTATCCTGTGGAGATTCAGGCCCTTTGGGAAGCGGCTCTGAGATTTCTCTCGCAAACCAAATCGAAGAATCCTTCACGCTGGGCAGAGCTTGCCGAAAAGGTTAGAGAAAACATTTCTCTGTTGTATGAAAACAAAAACGGCTTGTCAGACTGCCTGCACTGCTCCCCAGGGACACCTGCAAACGAGGCTGAGCCGGATGACCACTGCAGGTGCAATCAGCTTTTTGCGATAACTCTCGGAGCGATAAGTAACAAAAAGCTCGCTGAAAAGATCCTGCAGAACTGTCAGAGGCTTTTAGTTCCCGGCGGGATACGTTCCTTAGCGGATGAGCCGGTGGAATATGAGCTTGAGATTAGAGATGGCAGCGGCCAGCCGCTGAACGATTCATTCTATCCGTATAAAGGCGTTTACGGCGGCGATGAGGACACCAGCAGGAAGCCGGCATACCATAACGGCACTGCTTGGGGATGGGTTCTGCCTTCTTACTGCGAGGGCCTTGCAATGGTGCATGGGACAAGCGGGATTTCAACTGCGAAAGCTGTTATCAATGCGGCATTTCAGACAATACAAAACGGCTGCATTGGCCATCTGCCCGAGATTCTCGACGGAAATGCCCCGCACAATCAGCGAGGGTGCAAGGCGCAAGGATGGAGCGTAAGCGAATTTTACCGCTTAGCCAAAACTCTGGAAATATAGAAGCAAACGCTACCTTATGCCGATATTGTGCCTTGCTCTTGCGAGGGTTTCGCCTGCTGCGGCTCTTGCACGCTCGGCGCCGCCTTTTAACACCTTCTCAATGTATGCGGGGTCTTTATCGAGCTCTTCGCGTTTTTCTCTGTACGGCTTAAAAAATTCAAGCATCAGCTCTGCGAGGCGTTTTTTGGCATCGCCATAGCCCATACCTCCCTCACGGTATTTCTTGTCCCACTCTTTAAGCTCATCTTCAGAGGCGAAAAGCTTCAGCAGGGCAAACACGCTGCAAGTATCAGGATTTTTCGGTTCATCCACGCCGGCAGAATCTGTTTTAATCTTCATAACCTTTTTGCGCATCTTCTTTTCCGGCTCGAAGATCTCGATGGTGTTGTCGTAGCTCTTGCTCATCTTCTGACCGTCGATTCCGGGAACAACAGCGACAGAGTCTATTATGTATTCCTTTGGTATCTTGAAGGTTTCGCCGTAGAGATGGTTAAACTTCTGGGCGATATCGCAAGTAACCTCAATATGCTGCTTCTGATCAGCACCAACTGGGACAAGGTCGCTCTCGAAGGCGAGGATATCCGCCGCCTGAAGGAGCGGATAGGTGAAAAGGCCGTGATTGGCGGAGAGTCCCTTCGCTAGCTTGTCCTTATAGCTTACGCACCTTTCCATAAGCCCTACAGGGGTAACGCAGGACAAGAGCCACATAAGCTCCACCACCTCCGGCACATCTGTCTGCCGCCAGAATACTGTTTTCTCGGGATTCAGCCCAAGGGCAAGGTAATCCGCAGCCACAGCGAAAACATAATCTCTGAGCGTATCCGGCTCAGGATTGCTTGTAAGGGCGTGATATTCGGCGATAAAGTAAAACCCATCGTTGGCGTCCTGAAGCTGAAGGTGCTGTTTCATAGCACCAAAATAATTTCCTATGTGCAGCCTTCCTGAGGGCTGAATTCCTGAGAGTATTTTCATTTCGTTATCTCATAAAGGTATTTGGTGTTATTTAATATTGTTTGCTGTCTTAGAAGAATCTACAGTGTTGTAGAGAAGCATAGTAATCGTCATAGGCCCCACGCCTCCCGGTACCGGCGTAATAAAGGAAGCCTTCTGGCTGACAGCATCAAAATCTACATCGCCGATAAGCCTGTAGCCTTTCTTTTTCGTATCATCGGGAACACGGTTCACGCCAACATCAATCACAACCGCCCCTTCTTTAACCATATCAGCTGTAACCGAATTTGGGAATCCAGTAGCAGCTACAACGATATCTGCCTCAATTGTATGTTTTGAGATGTCTTTTGTTCTTGTATGGCATACTGTTACAGTTGCATTGCCCAGCTCGCTTTTCTGCATAAGGATATTGGCCAAGGGCTTTCCAACAATATTGCTTCTTCCAACTATCACAACGTTCGCCCCTTCCAGCTGAACGCCGGCTCGTTTGATCATCTGAACGATTCCGTGCGGGGTACACGGGAGAAAGGCTTTCTGCCCCACTACAAGCTTGCCGACGTTTACAGGATGGAAGCCGTCAACATCTTTATCGGGATTAACCGCAAGCAGAACCTTCGCCTCATCAATGTGTTTGGGCAAGGGAAGCTGAACGAGTATTCCATGGATAGATGGGTCATTGTTCTTCTCTTCTATCAGTGAGAGAAGCTTTTCCTCTGAAATATCTGAGGGGAGCTTGTTGTCGTCTGAGTATATACCAATCTCTGCGCAGGCCTTCTCTTTAGCCCGTACATAAGATTGAGATGCCGGGTCTTCGCCTACCAGAATCACAGCGAGGCCAGGGGTGATTCCTTTTTCCTTAAGGCTCTCAACTTCCTGCTTCAATTCTCCGCGTATATCAGATGCCAACTGCTTGCCGCTTATTATTTCTGCTGTCATAATAACTCCTGAACTTTAACATAAATTCAATTCGAAGACGCACATTATCTTAAAGCGTGGTGCTTTGTCAAACCGCAGATATATTGAAAATTGAAAGCAGCAGAAGCTCCAGACGGCAGAAAAAAGGCAGAAAACAAGGCCTATTCTTCTTTTTTCCTTTTTGATTCGAGAAGCTGCCTTGCAAGTGCCTGCATATCCTCTACGGCGTCTGTCTCATCCACAATTTCCTCCCCTAGAAGGGTTTCCAAAACATCCTCAAGGGTAATAATGCCTTCCGCCCCGCCGTATTCATCAACCACAAGAAACAGATGCTCGCTGCGTCTCAGGAATTCATCGAGCACAGCTTGCAGATTCGCCAATTCAGGCACCGCGTGTATCGGACGAACAAGCTCGCTCACCGCTTTGTCCCCCCTTTCCTCGCTACGAGCCTTGAACAGGTCTCGGCGGTGAAGCAGGCCTTTTACATCATCCAGAGATTCACCTACAACCGGTATGCGGGCAAATCTCGGGGGTTCGGTTTCTGTAACCTCGCTAACTGTCTGGTTTTCCTGAAGCGTGGTTACTACGGTTCTGGGTGTCATAACATCCTTCACTGTTACGTTTCGAAGGGCGATTATATTCCTCATAACCTTCGCCTCGTTGTGTTCGAGCGTACCTTTGAAGTGGGCAAGCCAGGCAAGACTGCTCACCTCCTCGCGGCTTATCACAGGAACCGGCTGCTTGCCTCCCATCCACTTGGAAATCAGGTTGCAAACTGCCACAAGGGGCTTTAAGGCCAAAACCAATCCGTGAACTGTCCAAACTGTGAAACAGGCAAGCTCTTTTGCGTGCACCGCTCCAAGTGTTTTGGGGATAATTTCTGAGAACACAAGAATTACAAGCGTTAGGATAAAGCTTACCATTCCAACCCAGGCCTCTCCCCAAAGCAAGGCTGCCTGAGTGCCAACACCTGCCGCACCGAGGGTATGGGCAAAGGTATTGAGCGTGAGGATTGCTGCCAGAGGCTGGTCAACATCGTCCTTCATCTTCTCGAGACGCCTGCCCGCACGGCTCCCGTTCTCGAGCATCAGCGCAACGTGTGAACGAGGAACGCTGAGAAGAGCTGCTTCAAGAAGCGAGCAAAGAAATGATACAAATATTGCCAGAAACAAATAAGTTATAAATAGAATCATAGCGCAGAGACCCCTGATTTAAGGGCTATCAGTTTTCCGTCTAGTAATCACAGTTTTTCTTTCAGATATTTTTATCTTAGATCCATCAGTTTTTGTGTAAAGAGAATTCTGCTCGGCCTTCCCTCTTAAAAATGGCCTTAAAAGTGATTTGAACCTGTTTTCTTGTGCCTTTTTGCAGAACGAGGTGATATTATCTGCCTGCTTTGCTTGACTTTTTAATTTTTTTATAGAAAATTAACAATTCTATTTCTTTGGTTATGTTTATTATACTACCCGCTGCAATTTTTCCTGCGGCATAAGTATGTAAAAAAATCGAGCAAGGTGTATCTTGCTCGGTTAATTTTATAATAGAAATAAAAACCTAAATCTTACGAATATTCTAAGGGAATCAGAATATGTCTGACTTAAACAAACTTCGTAATATCGGCATAATGGCTCACATTGATGCTGGCAAAACGACAGTTACTGAAAGAGTACTGTTTTACACAGGACGAACCTACAAGATAGGTGAAACTCACGATGGCACAGCCGTTATGGACTACATGGAAGATGAGCAGTCCAGAGGCATCACCATCACCTCCGCTGCAACAAAATGCAGCTGGGACGGGTATGATATGAACCTGATCGATACTCCCGGCCACGTTGACTTCACCGCTGAGGTTGAACGTGCCCTGCGCGTTCTCGATGGAGCTGTGGCAGTTTTCGATGCAAGCGAGGGCGTTCAGGCGCAGAGCGAAACTGTCTGGCGTCAGGGGCAAAAATACAACGTGCCATGCCTTTGTTTTATAAACAAAATGGACAAAATCGGGGCTGACTTTGAGATGAGCATCAAGAGCATCAAAGAAAAGCTCGATGCAAATCCTGTGGCCATGCAGATCCCGATAGGAGCAGAGAACAACTTTAACGGCGTGATTGATCTTATGGAGATGAAGGCCTACTACTACACTCCAACTAAGGTTGGGGCGGATGTAGAGGTTAAAGACATCCCCGAGGAGCTGAAAGAAACTGCTGAACAGTGGCGTCATAATATGGTTGAAAGCATAGCTGAATGCGACGAACAGCTCATGGAAAAATACCTGATGGAGGAAGAAATCTCCAATGATGAGCTCAAGAAGGCAGTTCGTGAAGAGACAATAAACTGCAGGATGCATCCGGTTTATTTCGGTTCAGCCCTGAAAGACAAGGGTGTAAGGAAGCTTCTTGACGGCGTTATTGAATACCTCCCCTCCCCGCTGGAAACCCCTGCAATCACAGGATTGAACCCGAAAGACGAAGAGGAAACATACAGAGTGGAATGCGACCCCAAAAAGCCGCTGGTTGCTCTGGCATTTAAGATTACCCACGATAAGCACGGCGACCTTTACTTTGTGCGCGTTTATCAGGGCACTCTCAAGAGCGGGACGAGGGTTATGAACTCCACAAGGGACAAACGAGAAAACATCACCCGCATCTTCGAGATGCACGCTGATGACAGAAAAATTCGTGATGAAGTCAGAGCAGGCGATATATTTGCCTGCGTTGGGCTCAAAGAAACCCTTACAGGGGACACCCTCTGCGATACAAATGCACCGATCCTCCTGGACACTATAAACTTCCCCGAGCCGGTAATCAGTATGAGCATTGAGCCGAAAAACTCTTCAGACAGAGCAAAGCTCGGAGATGCTCTCGGTTCGCTGAGAAGAGAAGACCCCACCTTCCAGACTCAGTACGACCCTGAAACAGGCCAGACCATTATCAGCGGTATGGGCGAGCTGCATCTGGATATTCTGAAAACACGGATAACCCGTGATATGAACGTTGATGTAACGGTAGGTCAGCCGAAGGTTGCATATAAGGAATGCATCACAAAGAATGTTCAGCAGCAGGGTAAATTTGTTCGTCAGTCCGGCGGGAGGGGCCAGTACGGTGATGTGATAATCACTATGGAACCGATTCTCGAGGAAGACGGAAATGTGAGCAATGACATAACATTTGAAAGCAAGATTGTTGGCGGAGCTGTTCCGCGTGAATTCTGGAACAGCGTTGAGAAAGGCTGCCGCGAGGCTCTTACTTCAGGCATACTTGCCGGCTATCCTGTTGTGGGCGTACACATTGAGCTGATTGACGGCTCTTTCCACTCCGTTGACTCCTCGGAGATGGCGTTTGAGCAGGCCGGAGCGATGGCGGTGAAAGAAGCCCTCTCCAAGGCCGGACCAAAACTGCTTGAACCGATTATGAAGCTTCAGGTGGTTGTGCCGGATTCCGCTTTCGGACCGGTTCAGAGCAACCTTATCAGCAAGCGAGGAATGGTTACTGACTCAAGGCTGAGCGGACAGATGAGAATCCTCGACGCCAAGGCACCGCTTTCAGAGCTTTTCGGCTATACAAGCGAGCTGAGAAGCGCAACTCAGGGACGCGGTTCGTTCAGTATGGAACCGCTGAACTATGAGAAGGTGCCGGACAATATCGCACAGGAAATCCTCTCAGACTAATTTCAAATTTAAAAACAAAACCAGCCGTTTACGGCAGGTTCCCCGCCCCGCAAGGGGCTTTTAGAGAGCCCACGTATTAAAACGTGGGCTTTTCTTTTTCTGGTGCGGTTTGAAAATGAACACTAAACAGCCAAAAAAATTCTCAAAAAAGCCTTGCATACCGACGCCTCAATCATGATAATAGCAATTTCATTCAAGCTGAATTGAATAGTTAAGCAGGCCTTTCGGGTGCGTAATCCGGTTTTTGGGTCTGAATTGAGGTCAGCGCTGTGCAGCGGTTGTACAGCTGCCCCTTGGTGTGAAACGCAGGCACAACAAGGGTGATAAAGGTTTATTACTCTGCGGAAAGGTTTTTTAATTTAATGGTAGATTTTAATATTTATAAGAAACTCGGAATCACCCCCGAGTCTATCGAGCAGGAGCTCAGTTCACTCTTCACAGAAGAACACAAGGAACTATTAAACGGGGTTGTTGAAGAAAAAGCAGAAGCACTCAGCCCCGGAACAATTCACTCAGGCAAAATCGTAGAGCAGATCGGCAGCGATGTTATAGTTGAACTAGGGCTTAAAAGCGAAGGTGTTGTTGATTCAAGCGAATTTGATGACCCTGAAGAGATCGTAAAAGACACAAAGATTGATGTATATCTTGAAGAGGTGGATGCTGAAGACGGCGTTATCCTCCTCAGCAAGCGCAAGGCAGACCGCATCAAGGGCTGGCAGGAGATCGTCAATACAAAAGGCGAAGGCGATATCGTTACCGGCAAGGTTACGCGCAGAATCAAAGGCGGACTGCTCGTGGATATCGGCGTGCCGGTGTTCCTGCCTGCATCGCAGGTTGACATCCGCAAGCCAGGAGATATCAGCAGGTTTATCGGAGACGATATAGAATGCAAGATACTCAAGATAGATACTGAAAATAAGAATATCGTAGTTTCACGCAGGAAGATTATCGAAGAAGAGCGTCAGGCGAGCAAAGAAAAGCTCCTGGAGCAAATCGAAATTGGACAGCGCCGCAAGGGCATTGTGAAGAATATCGCAGATTTCGGCGTGTTTGTAGACCTTGGCGGTCTGGACGGACTCCTGCACATCTCTGATCTGAGCTGGGGCAGGGTTTCTCATCCATCTGAGGTTGTTGAGCTCGATCAGGAAATTGAATGCGTTGTAATCGGCGTAGATAAAGATAATGAGAAAGTTTCTCTCGGCCTCAAGCAGAAATCAGAGAGCCCGTGGGAGAATGCTGAAAGCCGCTACCCTGTGGGAAGCAAGGTTAAAGGCACTGTAGTAAACATAATGAACTACGGCATATTCCTGCGTCTTGAAGAAGGCATTGAAGGGCTTATCCACATCAGCGAGATGAGCTGGACGAAACGCATAGTGCATCCGGGCGATATTTTCGAGATCGGTCAAGAAGTTGAAGCGGTTGTACTCGAGGTAAATAAAGAGAAGCAGGAAATCAGCCTGAGCATCAAACAGCTTGAGGTGAATCCGTGGACTGTGGCTGCGCATAAGTATCCTCCGGGAACTGTAGTAAATGCGAAAGTTACAAGCCTTATGAACTACGGTGCATTTGCGACGATCGAAGAAGGCATAGACGGACTTATTCACATCAGCGACCTGAGCTGGACAAAGAAATACAACCACCCGAACGAGGCCCTCGAGAAGGGGCAGGATATCCAGTGCGTTGTGCTTGAAGTTGATGAAGAGAAGCAGCGAATAAGCCTCGGCGTTAAACAGCTTACAGAAGACCCATGGGCAAAGGCTATCCCTGAAACATATCTGCCCGGTCAGGTAGTTAAGGGTAAAGTTACCAAGATAACAAACTTCGGTGTCTTCATTGAGCTTGAAAACGAGCTTGAAGGCCTGCTCCATGTTTCCGAGCTAGCCGACCACAAGGTTGACAAGCCTCAGGATGTAGTAAGCGTGGGCGATGAGATTGAGGTTAAGATCCTCAGAGTGGATACAGAAGCCCGCAAGATCGGACTGAGCCTCAGACGTGTTCAGTGGGCAGCTGAAGATGCTGAGAAGGGTAAAGAAGAATCTTCTGAGCAGCAAGGCGAATCCGAAGAAAAACAGACTGCTTCCTCTGCTCCGCAGGAACAGGACAATCCTAATCTCCGAGGCGGACTTGAAGGAGGCGATCTGATGATTGATCCCTCGCTCTTCGGCAAGAAAAACGAAGAATAAATTTCCCAAATTGCATTAAGCGGCCGGCAGTTTTTAACTGCCGGTCTTTTTTTCTCTTTGAAATTTTAATACCCGTAAAAAAGCCTTAAGTTTTCGGTTGAAGTAATCGAAACTAAGTACATAATAGTATTTTTGTTGCAAGATTTTAATAACTGAATATGGAGCATACTCATGGGACCTTTACTCGAGGGACTTTACAAGCTGCAAATTGAAGAAGACAAGCTTCGAGGAATGAATAAACGTCTTGAACGTGCTCAACGGGCCGTAGTGCTTCAGCAGGACAAACTCAAAGAACTCGAAGAGAAACACGCCGAGACTCAGGAGGAAATCAAGAAACTCAAACGCGAAGCCGATTCTCTCAATCTCGAAATAAAAAGCAGAGAAGAAACTGTAGAGAAATATAAAACCGCACTCAATACTGCAAGAAACAACAAAGAGTATGCGGCAATCCTTACAGAGCTGAACACCAATAAAGTCGACAATTCTAAACTGGAAAACAAAATCCTTGAGATATATTCGCTTATAGAGCAGAAAGAGAATGAGTGCAGCGAAATAGAAAAGCAGATTGAAGACCAGAAAAAAACCATCAATGAGGTGAAGGAAAAAGCTTCCGATAAGATTAACGAATGCGAGGCCTCGCTTGAAGAAACAAGGAAGAACTGGGAGAAGGCTGCTTCAGAGGTGGATTCAGAAACGCTCGAAATATTCAAGAGACTGGCAGATACATATGATGGAGATGCTGTTGCATTCATTGAACGGGCAGATCCAAAGAAAAATCTTTTCCACTGCGGCGGCTGCTTTATGGCCTTGACAAACGAGGTTTACAACAGGCTGCTTTCTAAGGACGAGATAATCAGATGCCCCAGCTGCAGCAGAATCATAATACTGAACCCCGAAGAAGAATACTAATGAGACCAACACGAATCGCTATACTTCTCAGCGGCTCGGGCAGAACTATGGTTAATATCTCCGAGCAGATCAATGCGGGCAGGCTCAATGCCGAGATTGCTGCTGCGGTTAGCTCAAGGACAAACTGCAAGGGCAACAAGCGGGCTGAGAAGCTTGGGCTTACCCCCGAGATAATTCGGCCCAGAGATTATGCAGATGTGGATAAATTCAGCGGCAAAATAGACGATCTGCTCCGCGAACGGGAGATTGATTTGGCCGTTCAGGCCGGCTGGCTCTGCTACTGGAAGATTCCCTCAGGCTACGAGAACAGAGTAATGAACATACACCCAGCCCTTCTGCCCAGCTTCGGCGGAAAGGGAATGTGGGGCCATCACGTACACGAGGCGGTGCTGAAGAGGGGCTGCAAGGTTTCCGGCTGCACCGTACACTTCTGCAGCAACGAATACGACGCAGGCCCGATAATACTTCAGCGAACCTGCCCTGTCTTCGCTTATGATTCGCCGGAAACTCTCGCTGACAGGGTGTTTGAACAAGAGCGTATAGCTTACCCTGAAGCAATTGAGCTTTTCTGCGAAAACCGGCTCACTGTGCAAAACGGCATAGTCCATATAAAAGCTTCCCGTGAGCAAAACGCTTGATGTGTTTCTCGCCTTCAAGCCGTCGTTTTTGCTTTACAATCCTGCTTTTTTTCGTAATATTATGTGCCCTGCCTGCAAAGGCATTTCAGCATATCTCGGGCGGTTAGCTCAGCTGGCTAGAGCATCTGGTCGACATCCAGGAGGTCATTGGTTCGAATCCAATACCGCCCAATGTATCCACTTTGGCATTCAGCCTTTTATCAGCAATCTCTTTCATTTTCTTATCTCAATAGATAAAAGTCTTACTGCAAATAATAAAGGTTGTTTGATTCATTCACTTCAGTTATTCTCATTGAAGGATCAACTGCGTAGAAACCTTTTTTGTTGTCTATGGGTATCTTCTCATCGCTGCTGATTTTTGAAATCTCATATGAATTAAATCTATTTTGCGTAATTCCGTTGAGAGGTACAACAACTTCTTTAGAGACAATTTTCTTTGGACCCATGTAAGTTCTGACTTTTCGGTTCAGCTCTATCACGGCCTGACATTTGCGGTCTGTACGGCTTTTTATCATAATATCGAAGCCCTGAGAATGGGAAGGTATTACCATTTTGCCGGTTTCGAAAGTGATATTGCCTTTGCCGTCGTCGCTGTATCTATTTTTCCGGAAAATGAAGTCTCTGTTGAAATCGACGTTATAATCTTCAGCCCCAATTATTCGGATACGGCCTTCAATCGGCTCTCCGTGCCAGCGGTAATGGAACATAGTCTTGAAATCGTTCCATCGCTGTGTCCAGATCATAGCAGCAGATTCTTTCATGCCGCACTCGTACCCTTCCAAGGCAGGCAGCGCAAAGGGATGCTCAAAACCTGAATACATGATGTTTATCTTCTCAGCATCGCAGTTTCCTTCATTGCAGAGAAGAGCAGTATCGCCGTTTTTAACGACAGTCAATTCGGGTACAGACTTTTTTCGTACCCATACAGGAGTACCGAATACCCTGCTGCCGTCCTTCTGGATTACGGCGACAGCGTAAGGCCTTTCATCCTCAGAAGGCTGAAGATTTTCAAAAACACAGCTTACGTCTCTCTGATTTTGCGGTGATTTTTCGCCAATCTTTTCAAGGCCTCTGTAAAGATAGATTTTGTCTATCAGATCTGTTCCTGAAACCTGTACATTAATATCAAAAGATTCATCTGTGCGAAGCTCATCGCCCATAAAGGCATCCTCAGCCCTCACTTCAAGGAATATCCTCTCACCGGTTGTACCGTAAACATGCCTGTTGTGATAGGCGTTCATAATTCCCCTGCGGGTATAATCTGAGGTGATTGCGGCAGTAAGCCCCTGGGGGTGGTCGTGATTTGGAGCGCAGCTTCCTACTGTCCTTCTACCGGGCAGGCCTGTATGTGAGTCTGAATCTCCTATAGCAGCAAGCTTATAACCTTTGTCAATTACCCAGAGATAGCTTTCTGTGTCAGAATTCCTTGCAGCTCCGAATTGCGAGTCTTTATCAAATTGCTTATAGGGGAAATACATTCCGCCCCAGTCTGAGTACACCTCTACCGCAGGCGTAAGCTCTTTACCCGCTGCGTTTTTTGTATGCACAAGATTATAGAACGGAAGCCTGTCTGCATGGCCGTGCGGTATGAAGAGGGCTTCAGTGTCTTTTAGCATCTCACGGATATTGAAACCATAGTCTGTGTATCGCTTGGTGAAATACTTATCCATATCCTCAAGCTTTGCTTCGGGAACGTATATGTTATAGTGGCCGCTGTCCATGGATGTCCATTCATAGCCGAAAAGGGTTACAAACTTTCCTGGGTTGTTGTATTTTTCCGCCTTATAGATTGTATCTTTCCATGCCTTTAGGCTGTCTGCATTGCCCGTTCGCCATCTAAGCAGCCTGCTTACATACCTGCCCTTTACCGGCTTTTGTCCCCTATGGTCGCTGAGTGCTACAAAGTCCATTCCGGAAATATCGCGAGCGAAGGAATAAAATGTATCCAGATCGGTCCCCCAGCATTCAGAATACTGGCAGTGGTTGTGTATATTCCCCCAGTAGATTGGATTTTCTACCTTCTCACGAACAACAATCGGATTGCTCTCGAAATATTTTGAACTTCCTGAAAGGCTTGCCTTAACTCTGTATATGCCTGGTTTCCGGACTTTGAGCCCTTCAATAGTTTTGCTGCAATCATCTGAATATCTGAATTTCACTCTATCAGGAAGAGCAGAAAGATTCTCAAGCTCTTCAAGTACCACATCATTCTGATAACTTGGACAGGCCTTATTATCAAAATCATCTATAACTGAAATTTTTAGACTGAAGGGTTTATCAACCTGAATTAATGAAGGCGCAAACAGCCTGAGTTTTGAAGCTCTGCCGCCGTTTATGTCAAAATGGGGAAGAGAGCTTATCCAGCCCATTTTTGCCCAGTCCATTTCTTTACCCTCAGAGCTTTTCCATGGATTTTTGTTTGCCCTGCCAGCTAAACAGGTGTATGTCTCGAAGGTGAGATTTTGAACTTGGGTAGGGTTTATCAATGCCTTAACGCTTCCGTCTGGCTGTTTATTACCAATCTTCAGTGCAAAGCTTCCACCTGCATTAAGGCCTTCAGGGAAAACGATTTTGACTTCTCTAAATCCTACACCGTTTACTCTCTTCGGCTCGAGTTTTATATTGGGCAAAGACGTTTTATATTGGGCAACCTTCAAATCAGTACTTGGGGGACAATGGAAAAAGGTCTTTACACTAACCGGCTCGATTAAAACCCTATGGTAAGAGCCTGCGGGGAGGGCATAACTTCCGTTTTCGTATCTTAGCTCTAAATCTGCTGTTTCTGCAGCTGTAAGCTTGTTTGGCGACAAACTCCATTTCCCGGGCGAAGGGATTTGGGGCTCAGCAGTTAAAACGCTTGGCAAGCTTGCTGCTCCGCTGACACCTACAAGCTTTAGGAAATCGCGTCTTTTCATAAAAATTACCTTTCGGAATATTTTTTCTGTAATCTATTGATAACTTCTTCTGTTTGTTCAGGTCTTTTTTCCATCCTTACTCTCCAGATAAGCTCTTCAGGCGTTACTACATGCACATCTTTATGATTGAGCCTGTCAACACACCACTTAACTGGGGTAAGTCCGCTTTCAGCATTTTTAAGCTGTTTTTTTGAGGCTTCTTTTGGAACGTTCTCTGCCTCTTGATCGTTATCTGGAATCTTATTGAATTTAGACCATGCATGAGAACTCACAATGCTGAAGCCGGTATCTGTTGAATCTTCATTTATCAGCCTTGCTATTTTGGCAGGCGTTCCGCCGCCTTCCCAGCGGGCATTATTCCATATTGAATGGGTGGCAGTAATCACAGGAATCTCAGTTCCTTCTGAATTTTTATACCAGAAAATTTCGCCGTCGCCCCCGTTGTATGGATAATACTGCACTGCAATCATTCCGTATATGCCTTTGAGCTTTTTGGCATACAGTGAATATGCCTCCAGTGCTTCAGGACTGTCAACATCTTTACAGATAAAACTAAAGACCTTTATTCCTGTTCGATTCAGATAATGAGAAATCCTTTCTGCGTGCATCTCGAGATACTTTAAGCGGTTCTCTCTTTTTTTTGCAAAAAGGTCAGGATAGTAATAACCGCCTCCATATTCCATCAAACCGGAATTCTTCGGCTGGGTGTCTGAAAGATAATTGAAGGCGGCAGGGCAAAGCTGTGATAAATGTCCCGGGCAGATTGTCCAGCCCATAGGAAAACCTCCGTGATAGGGATTAGCCCAGTATCTCCTGTCCATACAGAATTTTCCGGTAATCCACTGCAGATTATCCCCGTCGCTCATAATAAACGCAGCAGGACGGCGATTGTCGTTGTAATTTATATCGGAAGGTTCGACTGCCTTTATTCTCCTGAGTTCTGCATTTTCCGAATCCGCCGAAAGCAGCGGAAGGTTTAATGCCCAGTTTGTAGCGGTTTGGAAATGCCCGTATTCTGTTACAAGTCCTGTCTGTTCGGCTTCTCCCCCGCAGTTCCAGCCGAATACTGGCGAGGGAGGATTAAGCCATTCGCTGAATTTGGCTGTTATATCGTTTATCCCGTAAACACAAGCGCAACGGTTAGCTATAGCAACAGCCCTGTTGTAGCCAACTTTCGGGTCAACAGTAAGAAGAGCATTTCTGTTGAGCTCGCCAAGAACATTATCATAACACCAATCCATAGTTTTGCCGCGGGCATCAAAAAGCCTTTTCAATCCAAGCCTTCTGCCTATAACCTCAACATTCTCCTCAAGCAAAATAGCATTTCTGATGCCTGCAAGAGTTGTTGCAACATTCAGAGAAGAGTCTATATCCTCCCTTTCAGTATATGCGCCGCCCTTTGAATCATCGTATGAATAAACTATATATCCTTCAATCAGGCCTTGTTTTTTGAAACGCTTAATCAGGCTGGTCAAAGAATGAACACCTTTATCCTCAAAACCAAGCCTTTCCTTTGTCATCTTGAACCACTTTTGATAATCGCTGCTTCTTTTCTGTATCCATATCATTTCATCAGTTTTGCCCTGATTAACACCTTTGGCAGCCAATCCAGAAACAGACTGAGCAAGTATGTGCATTAAATTTCCAAAATGCTTTTTGTTTTCCATCTTATCAGGCAGCTCACTTCCCAAATCTCCCATATAATTTGTCTTCAAGACAAACTCCGGTGGTTCTTGAGAGGGAAACCATCTGGGTGAATTGGCTATGGCGTTCGCTGAAAATGAAAACACACACACAAATAAGACTGCAATAACCTGATTGTCCCTTGAGAAATTCATAAAAAAGCCCTTAAATTCGGTTAACAATATACAGAAGTCAACAAAGCTTTTGTAACACTGCTTTAAGCGAGATCACTAAATCTTGAACAAAACAGTAATAAAAAAGTTTTAGCTATCAGATACAGTTTATGAAAGAGAATATACTGCAAATTTAAAAATCGTCAATATATTTATTGACAAATATTTGCTATTTGTTAGTTTTACCATATGCAAAAGTTGCTTCGTGTTAACATTTTTTTATTTGAATTTGTTGAGGTATCAAATGGCTCAAGTACCAGACGGTTTTCTTGAAGGCAACGTAGAAAGGTATCGAAAGCTTATAAGGGGTGAGCGGGTGGAATATGCACCTTTTCGCTTGTGGCTGGACTGCACTTTTGTATGCGAATATGCAAATGTAAACCCCAAAGACTACAGCAGTGATATTGAAGTAATGTTCGAAGCTCAAAAAATTGTCAACGACCGCTTTTACGGCCTCAGGGATTTCTCAATAGACATTGGAAATGCCGATATATTCTTTGATCTCGAAAAGTTTAACGAAGACCACCCTGAATCCGTGCCTGACAGGGTACTTGAGAAAGACTTAGACAATTTCGACCGCTATTTCTGCACTACACCAATCGCTGAAACCAAGGCGGCAAAGGAAATAACAAAAGCAATTGAATATTTCAACAGCCGGCTGCCTGACGACAAAAAAGTTTATCACTACCTTGGTTCTACAGGGGCAATGGATCTATACTCAATATTCAGAGGTACTGAAAAGTTTTTCATAGACCTCTACGACCACCCCGCAAAGGTAAAAAAAATATTCGACTTTCTTTTCCAGCGAACGCTTGAATGGATTGAATTTACCGAATCAAGATGGGGCAATATGCCAGCAAACAATAACCTCTACGACAAAGTGGACATCGGCGAGGACTACTGCGCATACCTGCCACCAGAGCTCTTTGATGAATTTGTCCGTCCTTACACAGGCGAAATCTTCAACAGATACAAAGGCAAAGCTCTCTGCAGCCTTCATACCGACGGAGACATTATACCCTCAGGGATTTCCCAGCTCAATAAGCTTAATATCGATGAGCTGATGGGCTTCTCTCCGAATATCGATATAAAAGACTTCAGAGAGGCTCTTCCCGATGTGATACTTGCAGGGAATATTCATCCGATCAACGTTATGATTGAGGGGACTCCTGAAGACGTAAAAAATGCTGCCAGATACTGCTTTGAAACTGCAAACCAGAACCAGAAATTTGTTTTATGCACCGGCGGGGCAATATCAGCAGGTGCTAAACCTGAAAATGTGGATGCTTTCATTGAAAGCACATATGAAATAGTTAAATACGATAATCAATGCGAGGACAGCTATGACTCCCAGAGAATTAGTAATACGAACGTTAGAGTTTGACAACCCTGCAAGAATACCGAGGCAACTCTGGCTTCTGCCTTGGGCTGAGAATCATTATCCGAAAGAAGTTTCCAAAATTAAAGCAGATTTCCCAGACGATATTGTCCCGCCTCCAAACTGCCTTAAAACGCAGCCTAAAACTGAGGGTGATCCGTTCAAGCTGGGTACTTTCTTTGATGAATGGGGCTGCGAATTTGTAAATAAGCATGAGGGGATTATCGGCGAGGTAAAATCGCCTATTGTGGAAAGCTGGGATGATCTCTCCAATGTTCGTCCCCCTTCAGAAATGCTTAGTGTTGATAAGGATAAGGTAAACAGCTTCTGCAGAGAATCGGAAAAATTCATCCTTGCTGGGGCGTGTCCAAGGCCTTTTGAGAGACTTCAGTTTCTCCGCGGGACAGAAAATGTAATGCTTGATCTAGCGATGAAGCCGCCTGAGCTAAAAACACTTATAGATACAATCCATCAATACAACCTCAAACTGCTTGAAGTGTGGGCGGGAACTGATGTCGATGCGCTTACCTTTATGGATGACTGGGGAGCCCAGAGATCGCTGCTGATTTCACCTAATCAGTGGCGCGAAATTTTCAAACCCATGTATCAGGAATATATAGATATAGCCCACTCAAGCGGCAAGAAAATTTTTATGCACTCCGACGGATATATTCTGGATATTTATGAAGACCTGATTGAACTGGGTCTTGATGCTATAAACAGCCAGATATTCTGCATGGGACTTGATGAAGTAAGCAGGATTTGCAAAGGCAGATTAACATTCTGGGGTGAAGTAGATCGCCAGAGGCTTCTGCCGGAGGGAAGCCAAGATGATATCCAGAACGCCGTCAGAGAAATATTTGATAAATTATACCAGAACGGAGGAACAATAGCCCAGCTGGAATTCGGCCCCGGCGCAAAACCTGAGAATGTTTATACCGCTTATGAAACCTGGAACAATATTTCAGCTAATTTATAGACTTGCGAATTTGGCAAATGAAGTTATGTTTGTCATTAGATAATAATTATAAATTTAAGCAAAAGGGAATCTAATGACTTCACGCAAACTGGTAACAAAAACACTTGAGTTCGATAATCCTGAAAGAATTCCGCGACAGCTCTGGCTTCTTCGCTGGGCTGAGATTAATTATCCGGAGCAGGTTTCGAAAATCAAAACGACTTTTCCGGATGACATAATTTCTTCGCCTAATTTTCTTAAAACAAGCCCGCAAACCTTTGGAGACCCCTATATTTCAGGGACATACAAAGACGAATGGGGCTGTGAGTTCTACAATAAACACGAAGGAATTATGGGCGAGGTTAAATCGCCATTGATACAAAACTGGGATGAACTTTCAAAAGTCAGCCCACCTTCTGAAATGCTCACTGTGGACAAAGAAAAAGTAAACCGCTTCTGCAGCGAATCTGAGAAATTCATCCTTGCAGGCGCTGCTCCGAGGCCTTTTGAGAGGCTTCAGTTTCTTCGCGGGACAGAAAACGTAATGCTTGATTTGGCAATGCAGCCCACCGAGCTTGAAACGCTTATCGGCACGATCCATCAGTATAACCTCAAGCTCCTTGAAACTTGGGCTGAAACTGATGTTGATGGGCTTATGTTTATGGACGACTGGGGAATGCAGAATTCGCTGCTTATTTCGCCGGATCATTGGCGAAGGCTTTTCAAGCCGATGTACAAGGAATATGTCGATATAGCCCGCTCAAAGGGCAAGAAAATCTTTATGCATTCCAACGGCTACATATACGATATAATGGAAGATTTGATAGAAATTGGGCTGGATGCCTTGAGCAGTCAAATATTTTGTATCGGATTAGACAAACTCAGCGAAAAATTCCGCGGGCGGATAACATTCTGGGGCGAGATAGACCGCCAGAATCTTCTGCCGGAAGGAAGCAGCGAGCAGATAAGAAACGCAGTTGAAGATATCTGCGGCAAACTCTACAAAAACGGAGGAGTAATTGCACAGGTTCAATTCGGGCCGGGTGCAAAGCCGGAAAACATTTATACTGCCTTTGAGGCCTTTAATAACATTCTATAAAAGAGCATTAGGTGAATTTTGCAAAATTGAACAGCGATGCAGTTTTTGGCAGATCAGATGGGAAAATCCTCTGGCAGCCGCGAATAATATGCTGGTACCATGATAAGATATTCAGCGGCGAACCTCTTCCTGAAAAGTATGCCGGGCTGAGCATCTACGATATCTACAGAAAGCTCGGCTGTTCTGCACGGCTTTACGAATTCGGGGAATGTTTTGAAAGACAGGAAGATTACAGGGTACAGCAAACCTTCCAAGAGAACCCGGACGGAAAAATCACCCATACAATTGAAACACCTGCCGGCTGCCAGACAGAAATACTTCAAAAAAGCAAAACCTCTCAGTGGCCTAAGCATCTGAAGCGAGAAGTTGAAACTGAGAAAGAACTTGAAACAGCAGCTTGGCGGGAAGAAAATTGCTCATGGAAATGGAACGGGGAGAAATATAATAAACTTATAGAAGAGATTGGCGACTTGGGAGCTCCTGCGGTTATAATGCCCCGAATGAATATCCAAAGCCTTTATCTTGAAAAAATGGGCATAGAGAACGGCATTTTTGCGATGCAGGATTGGCCTGAAACTGTGGACAGGTATTTCAATGCCCTTGAAGAAAGTCACAGCAGACTTATAGAATTGATAAACGATTCACCTGTTAATCTGGTTAATTTCGGTGAAAACATACACAGCGACAGCCTACCACCATATTTATTCGAAAAATATCACCTGCCGGCCTGCCGGCGAAGGTGCGATAAGCTTCATTCGGCAGGCAAATTTGTTTATTCTCACTGGGACGGGAACTGCCGACCACTACTGAAATACGCAAGACAGACCGGCCTTGACGGAATTGAGGCTATAACTCCAACCCCGCAGGGCGATGTAACCCTGGAAGAAATAAAAGAGGCTCTCGGCGACGATATGTATTTGATAGATGGAATTCCTGCTGTGTTTTTCGATGAGACCTACTCTGAAAAAACTCTTACAGATTGCACAGAAAGAATAATCGAACTTTTTGCACCTAAACTTATTTTAGGTATTTCCGACGAGATTTCTTCAACTGGAGACATTGAGCGGATAAACCTAATAACGGATATAGTAAACAGTTATAACAGTCAATTCGAAACAGTTAATTTTTAAACACTACAACATTAAAAGGTATACTTAAGATGCATTATTTAAGCTGGCTGGACTACACGATCATTGGTTTGTATTTTGTATTTTTGCTGTGCATCGGTCTCTACATGCGCAAAAAAGCAGCAGAAAGCCTTGATGACTACTATCTTGGCGGAAGGAAACTGCCTTGGTGGGCTCTGGGCTTTTCGGGAATGGCAATGTGGGTAAACATTGTTGGCACAATGATAATAGTAGCATTCATATATATGATCGGCCCAAAGGGATTATATATAGCCTTCCGTGGAGGGGCAGGGCTTGTTATGGTTTTCATGCTGCTTTGGACGGGAAAATGGCACCGGCGATCAGGCTGCATGACGCTGGCTGAATGGATGATGTTCCGATTTGGCAAGAGTTTTGGTGCGCATCTTTCACGAATCGCTCAAGTTGTAGCTATAATACTGCTTACAATAGGGCTTCTCGGTATGACTATAAAGGGGCTTGGCATATTCCTGTCTCTTTTCCTCCCGTTTACACCTTTCCAATGCTGCCTGATTTTCGTTGGTATGGCAACAGTTTACACAGCAATATCCGGCTTTTACGGCGTGGTTTACAGTGATATTGTTCAGGGTCTTTTCATTTTCATAGGCGCAATTTCAGTGGCGTTTCTCGCCGGCTTTGAAATACCTGATCTTACTTCATTTTCAGATACAGCAGCACAGGTTACAGGGAATCAGGAGTGGGCAAGCAGCGCGCCGGAAATAAAGACAAAATTCCTTCCGGGTTATGAGCAGTATTCAAACCTGCTTTCTTTCGCTCTCTCATATCTGTTTTTGAACATACTTCTCGGAATGAGCGTTTCGGGCGCTGAGCCAATGTATTTCGGGGCAAAAAGCGACAGAGACTGCGGGCTTATGTCTGCATTCTGGACGGTTATCATGAGCCTGAGATGGCCTCTGATAATGGCATTTGCAGTGTTTGGAATATATCTTGTTCGGGATTCATTCCCCGATACTAACGCAATACCTCAGGCCGCAGAATTGATAAGGGCACATCTCGGTGAGATTCCAGCGCACAAATGGTATGATACGCTGGCTCATATAGTACAGGCGCCTTCCGAATATTCGCCTGAGCTTATAAATGGTTTGAAAGACTTATTCAATGAAGGCTGGAAGAGCAAGACCTTAATGGTTAGCTTTGAAGGCGGGGTTAATCCGGAAACTATAATGCCGGCAGTTTTGATGAAGAGCATCCCATCAGGGGTGAGGGGCATAATCTTCATAGCATTGATTGCCGCTGCAATGTCCACGCTGGACTCTTCAATAAATAAAGCGGGTGGATATTTTGTAAATGATTTATACAAAAGATACCTTCGCCCTAAAGCAAAAAACAGGGAGCTTATTACTGCAAGCTACTTGTTTACATTCATATTAGTAATAGCAGGTTTCCTCCTCGCTTACACCCTCAAAGGCGTTACGGATATATGGGAATGGCTCGTTATGGGTCTCAATGCTGGCCTTGTGGCTCCATGCTTTTTGAGGCTTTATTGGTGGCGTTTTAACGGCGAAGGTTTTGCAATCGGCATGTTCTCCGGTATGACTATTGCAATACTCCAAAGAGCAATAGCCCCCGGACTCGACCCGAGAATACAGCTTTTGATAGTTTTTGCTGCAACGCTTCTGTGCACCATAGCGGCGACTTACTGCTTCAAGCCTACCGACTGGAACACTCTCAAAAAATTCTATATGAGGACTAGACCTTTCGGGCTCTGGAAGCCTCTGAAAGACACTTTAAGCCCTCGAGAGAAAAAACTTATGGAATCCGAGCACAAGAATGACATTATAGCTGTGCCTTTTGTAATGGGATGGCAGGTAACCTTATTCCTTATGCCTATGCAGCTGGTTATTCATTCGTTTAATGCGTTCTTTATAACTCTCGGCATTTCGGTCTTCTGTATGGTTGGTATGTACTTCTTCTGGTACAGCAAACTTCCTCCGGCAGATGGGCCTGTAGAAAGCTATAAATTTGATGAAAATGCCGAATAAAATGTTTGCCTGATAAAGCAAGTTTTAGGAAATTATTCTCTAATAAAAATTGTATGAGGTTTTATAATGTCAGCTATAAATAGTTTCAACAGAAGGAATTTTATAAAGAGCTCGCTGCTTACGCCAGCTTTCTTAACTTCAACCATGTACGGCAATAATGATAAGCTTAATGCAGGCCGTAAATTAGATATTGATGCCGTTGAAACCGACGTACTGGTATTGGGTGCGGGCGCCTCAGGCATACCCGCTGCAATCTCTGCTGCACGCGAAGGGGCAAGGGTTGTGCTGCTTGAAGAGGATCAGCAAATAGGCGGCGCGCCAACAGATATGTACGTTGGGTATCTTTGCGGAAATCCGATGGTGGGTATTTTCAAGGAAATGGTCGATAAACTGAAAAATGACCATTCGCTTTTGAGGCCTCAATCCAATAATAAGGATAAATTGTCTGACTTCTGGTATGTCCCATCCTCTTACAGTATGATTTTGGATGATATGATATCAGCAGAAAAGAATATTCAGGTTATCTGCGGGGCAAGAGCTGTTGAGCCTCTGATAAGCCCAAAAGGAAACAGAGACAGATTTGAGGGAGTGATCGCTTCCGGAGCCGCTGGGCATTCGATTGCAGTAAAAGCAAAAGTTACAATAGATGCCACGGGCAACGGCGCAGTATGTGAAATGGCCGGCTGCGAGTCAATGTACGGAAGAGATTCAAAAGCACAATTCAATGAAACTCACGGGAAAGAAAAAGCTGATGAGAGGGTTATGCCCTGTACGCAGATGTTTATAAGTCAGAAGTTCGGAACTGAAAAATCTGACTTCAAGGTTTATGAAGAGCTAAATGCAGGATGCATCGATTACGGCTACGGTTGGTTCAAAAATGTGAAAGATAGCTTTTACAATAGAAAGACCGGGATTTATATTCACTGGGGAGCCACTGAAATTTGCAAGGATACGAGAAACCCTATAGAAGTGTCAAATACCCAGAGGCTCTTGCAGCAAAGATTGAAACCAACGGTAAGAAAGCTCTTTGAAAGCGGTTTCACGGTAAATTTTGCGCCTAAAGTAGGAGTAAGGGAAAACAGAAGAATCAAAGGCGATTTTGTAATTACCGAAGGCTACATGAGGAAAGGCAAATATGCAGATGACACTGTAGCTATCGGTCAATACTATCTTGACGGCTGGGGTGAGAGCTGGACTAAAGAAGACAAGCATATCCCCCCTTTCGGTATTCCTTACCGATCTCTTATCCCAAGCGGATTTGAGGGTCTCTTAACAGCCGGAAAAATAATCAGCGGCACACATATAGCAATGACGGCCTACAGGGTTCAGCCTATAGTTTCGCAAACCGGACAGGCAGCCGGACTTGCCGCAGCTATGGCAGCTGGTAAAGGGACTGGGCTGAGAGATATTTCCGTAACAAAAATGCAGAAAAAACTCAAGAAACAGGGTATGCTCAGAGACCTGAAATCTTGAAAAACCGTCCAGCTTTCCAGCTAATAAAAAAAATACTTCATTAACAATTATTTAGCGCTATAATTGCCCAGCCTTGAGCCTGTAAAATGTTTTACAATTAGGCTCAAGCTTCATTAGTGCGTATAAATGATAAGACACTGTTTTTTCTTCTAATCTGAAGGAAGGCGAAGGATAGAATATGTTTAGATTTTCCGAGAAGCAGATTGAAATGATGATCCAATTTGCAGACGATATAAAAGAAAAAATTTATACCCCAAAGACACCCCTCAATATTGAGGGTTACACAACTAAAGAACCTCTTCCCTTTGACAGGAAAACCGAAGGTGAAAAGAAAACCTTTAAGCCGGGAGATAAATGGGGCGATGTTTTCGACTGCTGCTGGTTTCACATTACAGGAGATGTGCCAGAGGACTGCAAAGATAAACATACCGTTCTCCTGATAGACTTCAACGGAGAGGCCTGCGTATTTGATAATCACGGGAATCCTCAGAGAGGATTAACCAACGGCAGCTCTTCATTCTGCTTTTCGCTGGGACAACCCGGAAAAAGGGTACTTCAGCTCTCGAATGATGCAAAGCAAACCGGCAAAATAGATATATGGATTGATGCAGGCTGCAACGACCTTTTCGGAACACTATGCAAAGACGGCAGAATAGAACAGGCAGATATAGCCGTATGCAGGGATGACATAAGAGATCTCTACTACGACTACTGGACAATCAGAGAGCTTATGCAGGTGTTGGATAAAGACAGTGCAAGATATGCAAGGGCTTCAAGAGCTCTTTATGAGGCGATGGTGATACTTCATAACTTCGATGAGGATGAAGTAAAGCGGGCGAGAGACCTGCTAAGTAAGGAGCTGAGCAGAAAAAGCTTAGACCCATGCCTGAAAGTCAGCGCTGTAGGCCATGCCCACATGGATCTAGCCTGGCTCTGGCCGATAAGAGAAACCTTCAGGAAGGCTGCAAGGACATTTTCAACCGTACTGGATTTAATGGGACGCTACCCTGAATACATTTTTGGAGCCAGTCAGCCCCAGCTATATCAATGGGTTAAAGATGAATACCCTAACCTCTACAGCAAGATAAAAGAAAAAGTCGCTGAGGGAAGATGGGAGCTTCAGGGTGGAATGTGGGTTGAATCAGACACCAACCTGCCTTCAGGTGAATCCCTCATAAGACAATTTGTTTACGGTAAAACATTCTATAGAGAAGAATTTGGGCTTGACGTAAGGAATCTCTGGCTTCCTGATGTATTCGGATATTCAGCATCTCTTCCACAAATAATGAAGACTTGCGGAGTTGATTACTTCATGACTCAGAAACTCTCGTGGAATGACACCAACAAATTCCCCCATCACACCTTTTACTGGAAAGGCCTGGACGGAACAGCAGTATTGAGCCATATGCTTCCGGAAGAAACATACAACAGCAATGCAGGCCCGCAGTCTATAGCTAAGTCAGAAAAGAATTACGCCCAGAAAGCTGTAAGCGATAGATGCCTGATGCTTTTTGGAATTGGAGACGGAGGCGGAGGGCCTGGCGCAGAACATCTCGAGAAGCTCAAAAGGCTCAAAAACCTTAGCGGACTTCCCCCTGTAAAGCAGGAATTCAGCTCGGACTTTTTCGAACATCTTAACCAAGACAGCGCAAACTACCCTCAATGGCACGGAGAACTCTATCTTGAAAAACACCGAGGCACATACACCTCGCAGGCTGAAACCAAAAAATACAACAGGATGCTGGAACTGCGTCTGCGGGACCTCGAATTCCTGGCAACCGTCGCTATGCAGAATGGGTGGGATTACCCGCAAGAAAGGCTTGATGAGATTTGGAAAGAAGTCCTTCTCTATCAATTCCACGACATACTGCCAGGGTCTTCAATGAAGCGGGTTTACGATGAGTGTCTCGAAAGATATGAACTGCTGCTTCAGGAAGTGCAGCAGCTTACCAGAGATGCATTAAAATCACTCTCAGAGAATAAAAACGGCAGATTTGACGCGAGCAGCAATGATATAGCAGTATTCAACACCCTATCATGGAAAAGAAGCGAGTGGGTTCAAACAAAATACGGTTGGCTGAAAGCCGAAGTGGAACCGATGGGCTTTAGATGCTTTAAAAAATCAGAGATTATTGAAGAAAGTTTTCCTCTGAAAGCCGAAAGAAAGCTCCTTGAAAACGAACTTATCAGGCTTGAATTTTCAGAAGATGGCCGCCTTATATCCGCTTATGACAAGCAGGCAGGATTTGAAACAATACATGAAGGCAGCAAAGGCAACACCCTTGATGTTTACACCGACAACGGCGATGCATGGGATATACTTGAAGACTATCAGAAGCTCCCTTCTGAATCCTTCAAGCTCGAAAGCAGCTCTGCAAGCCTCAGCGGTCCAAAGGCGATTCTGGAACAGACATACTCCTACGGTAATTCAAAACTTACCCAAAAGATTGTCCTAACTCACGGCAGCAAACGAATAGACTTCAATACGGAGGTTGACTGGCATGAAAACTCCAAAATGCTAAGGACGAAATTCCCGCTGAATGTTTTCAGCCATTTTGCAACCTGCGATATACAGTTCGGCAATCTAAGACGCCCAACCCATACCAACACAAGCTGGGATAAGGCTATGCTTGAGGTATGCGCACATAAATTTGTGGACATATCACAGAAGGACAGAGGCGCTGCAATTCTAAATGACTGTAAATACGGCTATAATTTATTTGGGAATGTGATAGACATTAACCTGCTCAGAAGTACGAGTTTCCCCGGAAAAGAGGCAGATCAGGGCAAACACAGCTTCACATATTCGCTTCTGCCGCATAAAGGTAATTTAATTCAGGGCGGGGTTGCTGAGGCTGCGAGCGAGCTAAACTCGCCCCTTATCATAAACGAGGACTGCCCAATTCCTTCAGCAAGCAGCAATTCTTTAAGCTTCTTTGATATAGAATCAGAAACTGCAGTTTTAGAGACTGTTAAAAAGGCTCAAGAAGGCAGCGAAGTTGTGCTTAGGCTTTATGAATCTGCCGGCGGAAGCAGCGAGGCCAAACTCAAATCAGCCTTCGAAATCGAGAATGCATGGCTTACAAATGCCCTGGAAGAAGAAATCTGCGAACTAAAATCCAGCTCAAAAATGATAAACCTCAGCTTCCGGCCATGGGAAATAAAGACGATTAAACTGAAACTGGAATAATATATGCAGAGGCTTTTTCAAAGTGTGCAGCATTTATCAGCTTGAATTCTTAAGTATTCCGGCCTCTGCATATATCTCAGTTATGAGTTCAATTTTTGCGTTTTCTTCTAAACAATGATAAACCGCCAATCCCCAGCAAAGTCAATGTTGCAGGTTCTGGGACAGCAGTTACAGTGGTTAGGTCGCCTTGGGAATCGTAATCAACCTGAATGGAAGTCATACCTTGTATAGGGTTGAAATTATCTGAATAGGTGTTCATAAAGGTCCTGTGGTCTCCGTTTAGTTTCAGCTCCCCGGAACCAATATTAACGGTCCATTGATTGCCTGTTTCTATTCCGTTGGCAATTATTTCACCATCGTAAAGATTAATTGTGGCTTCTCCTGCTGGTTTGCCGCACATGAAGATTCCATACTCCGTATTTAAGTTCTTCACAGTTCCGTCATAAACATTTATGACGCCTGTACCATAATTGGAAATATAGAGCCTGTTGTAAGCCGTATCAAGGGTCCCGCCGTTAGTGATATTAACAGTTGCATCGACTTTTTTGCTGGCGTTTACAAACCATCCTGTAGTTAATGTAGCTCCATCAACTGTGAAGTTGACATCGTAGTCGTTTTCGTAACCCAGATCAATTCTGCTGCTGGAGGCATTGGCCGAGACAACGATTTCCTGCGCAGGTTCCGCCCCCAACTCAAGGTCAGTATCCGGGGTTGGAACACCGTCAGGGTCCCAGTTTGCAGCATCATTCCAGGAGGTTGTGCCTGCACCTCCATCCCAGTAAGCTGCGTAACTCACAGTCGATAAGACCAACACGATTGTCAGTAACTGTCTAAATTTTCCATTAGTCATAATTACACCTCTTTTAAATAATAGTACTTTCAAACACTCAATTTAACACAAACTTAAAACAAATCACATATCTTCAAGCCATTGGCTGCCCATTATTGTAAGATCTTGAATATCTGCAACTTTGTCTGAATTCAAATCAGCACCATAACACATATCACAAAATTTAAGCCAATTTTTTCCAAGAAAAGCAACGTCCTTGAAATCGACGCAACTATCACAGTTCACATCTGCCTTTCTTAAAACAGCATGAGCATGCCTTGAATAATGTCCTCTCAAGTCGGATTTATATTGCTGCAATATATTTAATGCCACATCCTGATGATCTCCGCAGCGATAAAGAGCTCTGGCCAGAATAAGTTCCCTTAATGTTTTGCCCCTGCTTGTATACGTCTTTGGTATTGCTTGCTCAATGTCTGTAATTGCAAAGCCGGTCATACCTTCTTCTGCAAGGAGGTTGGCTAGCGGCTCTGCGGCCTGAGGTGATGCTATAGACTCAAGAGCAATTGCTACAGCTCTGTGATGCGAGAGCTCATGGCCGGCATTGAGCAGTTCCACTTTATCTAAAATTGCCTGCAAACCTGCTGGATTGCCCGTTCTTCCAAGAGCAACAATGTAACTGTCAAGTTCACTCAAGCTGTTCCCGAAATCTCTTTCCACTCCAGCAGGAACATTAACCTTTAAGCCTTCATCCCATTCAGAGAAGTTTTGTACTGCATCAATAATTAGATCTATGCCAGTGTCATTACCTAGCATACCGAGAACGTGTGCAGCTCTAAACCTCGCATCTTGAGAGTTGGCTGTATTTATGCAGGCCTGTTCAAGGTATGGAACAGCATCATTTGGCTGCGCAAGAATTCTCTTAAGTCCGCTGTATTCTGAACTACCAATCATCTGGTCAACACTTTGCTGAATTTGAGTTTCCGTAAAAGGAAAAGAATCAGTGTGGCCTTTAACTTCCGGCTCTAAAATATCTTTGTCAACAAGGTCTTGCTGGAGTTGTTCAATATCAATAGTTCTGGTATGCCCACCGTTGTGAGCAGCGTAGGCAGCAGCGAGACCAGCAGCATATCCTTGATTCTGGATATCTGGCTGCATTCTTATGACTGGAATGGTGTCTCTATGTGCGCTTATTCCCAAACCAGTTGCGAGAATACCATCAAGATTTTCAGGGATGAGAGAACGATAAGGTATGTAACAATAATTGTTAGTCTGAGAAGTTTTTATATCAAAGAACTTGTGTACTGTCATGCCATGAGTGTCGTAATGACCTCCATAAGCCTTAGTTATAGTATCAGGGAAAGTCCTTAAGTTCAGGAAATCTACGACATCAAGAAAGTGCTCTCCCACGATGCG
The DNA here is from genome assembly GCF_002117005.1 of Sedimentisphaera salicampi. Classification (NCBI taxonomy): domain Bacteria; kingdom Pseudomonadati; phylum Planctomycetota; class Phycisphaerae; order Sedimentisphaerales; family Sedimentisphaeraceae; genus Sedimentisphaera; species Sedimentisphaera salicampi. The sequence continues at coordinate 198,554 of NZ_CP021023.1, read as the reverse complement.
TCTTCTTTCCCTTGTCAGAATGAACTGACTTATGTCATATGCGGAAGACCATTTATTGAAACCTGTCAAGACAGTTCGGAAAACATCCATAGTATCCGTTTCTTCTACATAGGTCCAATCGTTGTTGGCATACCAAAAATATTTAGAGTAGTTGTCATTAAGGTTTCGAGGAGGGAAACCTGTCCCCTGCAATGCGGCATGCTCGTCATCAGTATATCTATAATCCGAACCAGCACAGATTGCAATATCGGCATTTCCAGTCGAATCGATTACTACATCCGCCAAGACAACACCCCTTCCGAATGGGGTTGCAACTACTACACCTTTCACTTTATTATCTTCGACTACCGCGCCGCAACCTATGGTTTCAAACCATATATCTCCGCCCGCAGACATTATTTCATTTCTGTACCACTGTTTTTTTGCTTCAATATTCCAATCCGAATTTTCGCAAAGTTCGGGCGGATTCATTTGGGCAATACCTTGGTCGATTTCTGATGTAAAACCAACTCTGTTTCCTGCATAATAGTTTCCTATGAGCCCTAATGTTCCCACTCCGCCAAGGTCGTGAAGTAATTCGACAACCAACGTATCTGCCCCATCTCTTGCGGCAGAAATCGCAGCGGGTGCACCTGCCGTACCACCCCCTACAACAACCACATCATATTCAGCCAGAACCTTCAAAGATCTTTGTTGAGCAGGTATCATTGACTGGCAAAACCGAGTGGGACTTATTCCGTACTTGGACTCCTTCACCACACCATTTATGGTGGGAGATTTATGGTTTGATTTTAGTTTGACGTCTTCCTGCTCAGGCAAACTCATTGCCTTGGCAGCTGCAAAACCGCCAATTCTTTCGCCAAGAGCTATATAAACAGGCGGGTAGAGAAGATTTTCCGCTGTTGACCTTGACACATCAGCACATCCTCCAAGGACATAAATTCGATCAGTTGAGACAGGTAAAAAAGCTCCTTCAGGGATATCGCTTACAGAAGTATAATTTCCTGTATAAGGGTTTCTTGAAATGACAGGGTCAGGAGGAACCTGCCAGATATTTTCTGATGAATCAACCTGCTCAATGCTAAAAGTAAGATCTCTTATACTCATTTCGGCGGCGGCAAATGAAGCATAGGAATCGTCAATCATATTCACCGATACCTGATATTCAACAGCCTCATAATTTCCACTGTAAGGCCCTGATACCGGAGCAGTCATTTTCCTTGACTGAATATTTGGTGCTGTCTGCTCCGGACCTCGAATTACATACCTCTGAAAAGAGCTAATTCCCTGCGGATAAGGTTCAAATTCAGCACCTGAGTTGCGTGCAACACTAGCACGAGCAGTTGCATCAATTATAACTTTGCCAAGTATAGCCTGTCTGCCGGATCTGTTAGTAACAACAACACCAGCAGGCTGGTTTTCTGAATCCCTTATAATTTCCGTGGCATATGAACCAAAAACATAGGGCACATCAGCATCAAAAAGGGCATTATTCAATTCAGTTTTAACTTGCATAGGAGTAGGAGGTCTGCGTCCCGTGGCTTCCTGCTGAGCCAGAAGAACCTGCACTTCTGCAAGGAGCATCCTTGAGACATTTTCTGGTTTTCTTACTTCAAAACGAAGATAGCGATACTTTGCATCTAAATCAGCAACCAAATCAATAGGATCCTCTTCATAAGAACCTGTGCCAAGCAATTCATTTTCAATAAAGGCAAGTTCATCCCAGGATTGACTGTCATTACTCCCGTAAACCGTTACATCCTTGACCTCGAAATTATCATCTCTCTGATATGCCATCACATTGGTTTTATCAAATGATAATCTTTCGCCTAAGTCAACAGTTATAGTAACATCGCTGTTATATTGAATGCTCTGAGAAACTGGATTAGTGAACTTGCCGTCATTAAGAAGACTGGGCGGGTCGGTGTCTTCATGTTTTGGATCTGAGGGTACGCTTGCAGTGTATTCATAATCAAGAGTTCCCTGATAAGGTTCAGGCTCTTCAAAAACTGTTTGCGCCAATTCATTGTTAGGGTCAACTCCATTCTCAAGCCATAACCTGTAGGACCCGCAGACATCTTCCCCTAAATATTTTTTGGGGGCAACCAAGTATACGCTTGCCCCAGACTCTGATGCACTTACTGCTGCACTCACTGCTGCAGTAGAACCACCTACAACTACTATATCATTTTCGGCTACAACTGGTATTTCGCGTGGTTCCTCTAAAACGTAGTTTTCCTGCTCATCTTTTTCCGCATAAATCACCGTTTTATCTGTATCAGAATCATAATTTACCTTTATATCGGTCATACCTTGTATAGGGTTGAAATTATCTGAATAGGTGTTCATAAAGGCCCTGTGGTCTCCGTTTAGTTTCAGCTCCCCGGAACCAATATTAACGGTCCATTGATTGCCTGTTTCTATTCCGTTGGCGATTATTTCACCATCGTAAAGATTAATTGTGGCTTCTCCTGCCGGTTTGCCGCACATGAAGATTCCATACTCCGTATTTAAGTTCTTAACAGTTCCGTCATAAACATTTATGACGCCTGTACCATAATTGGAAATATAGAGCCTGTTGTAAGCCGTATCAAGCGTCCCGCCGTTAGTGATATTAACAGTTGCATCGACTTTTTTGCTGGCATTTACAAACCATTTTGTAGTTAATGTAGCTCCATCAACTGTGAGGTTTACATCTTTGCCATTCTCGTAACCCAGATCAATTCTGCTGCTGGAGGCATTAGCCGAGATAACGATTTCCTGCGCAGGTTCCGCCCCCAACTCAAGGTCAGTATCCGGGGTTGGAACACCGTCAGGGTCCCAGTTAGCAGCATCATTCCAGGAAGTTGTGCCTGCGCCTCCATCCCAAAAAGCAGCATAGCTCGCAGTTGATAAGACTAACACAATTATCAGTAAGTGGCTAAATTTTCCATTAGTCATAATTTCACCTTCTTAAAAACAGCACTTTTAAACACTCAATTTAACACAAATTAAAAACAAATTACATATCTTCAAGCCATTGTCTGCCCACTATTTACTGGTTGTCTATATCTGCAACCTTGCCTGAATTCAAATCATCAGTATAATAAAACGACAAAACTTAAGCGAAGCATTACCTAAATAATATTAACGTCGTTATCTATAAAACATTTTCTTAAAAACATTTTGAGCGTGCACTAAATAATGCACACTCAAAAATAGCACCCTCCTCGGCATATATCTCAGTTATGAGTTCAATTTTTGCGTTTTCTTCTAAACAATGATAAACCGCCAATCCCCAGCAAAGTCAATGTTGCAGGTTCTGGGACAGCAGTTACAGTAGTTAGGTCGCCTTGGGAATCGTAATCAACCTCAATTGAAGTCATACCTTGTATAGGGTTGAAATTATCTGAATAGGTGTTCATAAAGGTCCTGTGGTCTCCGTTTAGTTTCAGCTCCCCGGAACCAATATTAACGCTCCATTGGTCAGAATATGAACCGGCCCGCAAACCGTTAGCTATAATCTCACCACCATAGAGATTGATTGTTCCGTTACCTGAACTTTTGTCGCACATAAAAATCCCGTAAACGGTGTTCAGGTTTTTGACAGTTCCGTCATAGACATTCACCACACCGGTACCCGAGTTGGCAACATAAAATCTATTAAGAACGGTATCAAGGGTTCCGCCATTAGTAATATTAACAGTTGAATTAACATTTTTGCTGGCGTTTACAAACCATCCTGTAGTTAATACAGCTCCATCAACTGTTAGGTTTACATCCTTGCCGTTATCGTAGCCCAGATCAATTCTGTTGCTGGATGCATTGTCTGAGACAACAATTTCCTGAACAGGATCCGCTCCAAGGCTAAGGTCAGTATCCGTAGTGGGGACGCCGTCCGGGTCCCAGTTTGCAGCATCATTCCAGGAAGTTGTGCCTGCACCTCCATCCCAGAAAGCAGCGTAACTCACAGTTGACAAAACTAACACAATTGTCAGTAACTGCCTAAATTTCCCATCAATCATAATTTCACCTCTTTTTTAATAATACATTACTTTGGAACATTTAATTTAAGACTCGAATCAAATCACATTTGCTCAAGCCATTGACTTCCTATTATTGTTAGATCATCGATATCTGCGATTTTGTCTGAATTCAAATCAGCACCATAGCACATATCACAAAATGTAAGCCATCTATCACCTAAAAAAGACAAATCACCTAAATTTACTGAGTCATCGTTATTGATATCCGCTTCTCTTAAAACAGCGTGGGCATGCCTTGAATAATGCCCTCTCAAATCAGATTTGTACTGCTTAAGCGTATTCAAACCGAGGTTATTATAATCACCGCAGCGGTACAAAGCCCTCGCCAAAATTATCTCTCTCAGAGAATTTCTCCTGTTTAGCGGGTTATTCAAAGCCTGCTCAACATTTGTAACTGCATGACCTCTAACGCCGCTTATATTCAGCAGGTTCGCAAGGGGCTCGGCGGCCTGAGGTGATGCTATAGACTCAAGAGCAATCGCAACAGCCCTGAAATGAGAAAAAGCATCAGTTTCACCCAAGAGCTCTGCCTTATCTAAAACTGGCTGAAGCCCTGAGATATCGCCTGTTTTACCCAAAGCAATTATGTAGGAGTCCAGCCTACTCAAACTGGAGCCAAACTGGCCGCCTGACCTGAAATTCCAGCCTTCGTCCCACTCTGAATAATTTTCCACAGCATCAACAAGCAGAGCAGAACCTGCAGAATTACCAAGAAAGCCAAGGACGTGCGCTGACCTGAGCCTCTGCTCAAAGCTCTTTGATGTATCATAGCACACATTTTCGAGGAACGGCACAGCGTCCTCCGGCTGCGCGAGAACTTTTTTAAGGCCTTCATAATCCGAGCTTGCAATCATCTGCTGGACCGCTTGAGAAATCTCACTTTGTGTAAACGGGAAAGAGTCTTGATGGTTTTTGACAGCAGATTCGATTATCCCCTTATCTACAAGCATCTCCTGGAGCTGTTCAACATCTATATCTCTTACGTGTCCGCCGTTCTCTGAAGCTAAAGCGGCCGCCGCACCAGCGGCATAACCAATATTCTGTATATCAGGCTGCATTCTGAAAACAGGGATAACATCTCTATGAGCACTAATCCCTAACCCTGCGGCGAGAATCCCGTCCAGATTAGCGGGTATCAGAGATCGATACGGTATATAACAATGATTATACTCAGATGTCTTAATACTCTGGAACGGATGTACTGTAAAGCCGTGGGAGTCGTATTTTCCTCCGTATGCCTTGGCTATGGTGTCAGGGAATGTTCTCAGATTTAGAAAATCCGGCACCTGTAAACAGTAATCCCCGACAATGCGCCTTCTTTCTCTTGTTTGTATGAACTGGCTTATATCATAAGCAGAGCTGTATTTATCAAGCCCCCTTACGCTTGTACGGAACACGTCTTTAACATCTGTCTCATCAACGTAGGTCCAGTCGTTATTTGCATACCAGAACGGAACGGAGTAATTATCATTCAAGTTTCGGGGAGCAAGTCCTGTTCCCTGCATAGCGGCGTGGGCGTCGTCTGTGAACATATAATCAGAACCTGCAGGAATTGCGATCTCACCGTTACCGGTTGCATCAATAACGACATCTGCTAGAACTGCACCTCGCCCAAGAGGCGTAGCAACAACAACGCCCTTAACCTTGCTGCCGTCCACAACTGCTCCGCAGCCTATAGCTTCAAACCATATATCACCGCCCATAAATGAAATCATATTTCTATACCATTCTTCCTTGGCCTCAACATTCCAATGAACGTTATCGCTTAGCTGCGGGGCGTTCATAGCAGCAACACCAGTATCAAGCTCTTCTGTAAATCCTACTCTGTTACCGTAATAGTATTTGCCTATCAAGCCAAGCGTACTCACGCCGCCAAGGTCGTGCATTGCTTCAACCACGAGGGTATCTGCGCCGCCTCTTAAAGCTGCTATAGCCGCAGGAGCACCCGAAGTCCCGCCGCCAACCACTACAACATCATATTCTGCTAAAACCTTCAACCCGCGGGCTTCGCTTTTCACCATTGAAGCGGTGAAGTCTGTCGGACGGGCTCCATATTTGGATTCTTTAACTTCTGCCGAGATTGAAGCAGCCTTATTATTAGATTTCACTTCAACATCCTGCGGCAATGATATATTAGAAGCTGCCAAGGCAGCAGCGCCGCCTATTCTTTCACCGAGAGCTATATAAACAGGAGGATATAAAAGCTCCTCAGCAATAGTACGGGAAACATCAGCACATCCGCTGAGAACATAAATCCTGTCTGTCGAAACAGATTTGAAACTCTCTTCTGGTATATCATCAATTGAGCTGAACTCGCCGCTGTACTGGTTAGAAGAGAGCACTGGGTCTTGTGGAATCTGCCAAATTCCCTGAGAAGTATCCACCTGCTCAATGCTGTATGTAAGCTCTCTTGCTGTTTGTTCTGCCTCTTGGAAAGAAGCGTAAGAATTATCGGGCATAAATATTTCTATCTGATACTCCAAAGCATCATAATTGCCGCTGTAAAGGCCGGATACCGGCGTTGGCATTACTCTTGACTGAAGCTTAGGCCCTGTTTTTTCTTCACCTCTGACAACATATCTCTTGAACTGCTGATTACCCTGAGGGAAAGGCCTGAACTGCGCACCGCAGATCCGTGCAGCAGCAGCTCTTGGAGTAGCATCAATGATTACCTTTGCTTTAATGGCCTGCCTACCGGTGCGGTTTGTAATAACTACGCCGGCGGGATTACCACTTGCATCTTTCAAAATCTCAGTTGGATAAGAACTGACAATATAGGGGACGTCAGCATCAAAAAGTGCATCGTTTAGAACTGTTTTTACCTGCATTGGAGTTGGCGGTCTTCTGCCGGACTGCAATCCGCCTTCAGGCTCCTGAATTATTTGCAGCTCAGCGAGCAGAACTCTTGAGACATTGTCGGTTTTCTGAACATCAAATCTTAAATAGCGATATTGCCCATTAACCTGAGCCTCTAAATCAACCGTATCGAAATCTGTCAAACCTTCGCCGATCATATCGTTTTCGATGTATGCTATCTGCTGCCACTGCTGCTGGTCGCTGCTTGCGAATACAGTTACATCTTGAACTTCAAAGCCGTTGACTCTTTGGTAAGCCTTTAAATTCAGCTTGTAGAAGGATTCAATGGCGCCCAAGTCAACTGTGATTTTTACATCCCCATCATATTGTACACTTTGGGATACTGCGTTTGCGTATTTGAAGTCGTTCAAAAGTGATGGAGGGTCAGTATCTTTGTGGCCGCCTGCTGAAGGAATATCAGTTGTGTAATCAAAATCCAGCATATTTTCAAAGGGCTCAGGTTCTTCAAAGACCTTTTCTGCCAGTAAACTGTTGGGCTCTAACCCATCTTCAAGCCACAAACGATAGGACCCGTATATATCTTCTCCCAGAAACTTCTTAGGAGCAGCAAGAAATACGCTTGCACCAGACTCTGAAGCGCTTACTGCTGCACTAACTGCGCCCGTAGAACCGCCTAAAACTACAACGTCTTTTTCGGCTATAACTGGTATTTCTCGCGGGTTCTCTAATACGTAATTTTCTTGCAGAATTCTTTCTGCAGAGACCACTGTCTTACCCGTGTCAGGTGAATAGTTCACATTTATATCTGTCATACCCTGAACAGGGATAAAATTATCCGAATAAGTATTTAGAAAGCTTCTATGGTCTCCGTTTAGCGTGAGCTTGCCCGAGCCAATATTAATCCGCCACTGATCGGGGTAAGAACCGGCTTCTATCCCATTAGCAATAATTTCACCGCCGAAGAGATTAATTTTGCCGTTGCCGGTAGGCTGATCGCACATAAAAATCCCGTAATCAGGATTCGAGTTTATGACAGTCCCTTCATATACATTTATAACACCAGTGCCGGAGCTTGCTACATAAAGCCTGTTTTGAACAGTATCAAGGGTTCCGTCATTAATAATATTAATAGATGAATTAACATTTTTGCTTGCATTTACGACCCATCCGGAAGTCCACGCGGCTCCATCAACTGTAAGGCTGACATTTTTGCCGTTATCATAACCAAGATCGGCTCTGCCGCTGAAGGCGTCAGCCGAGATTACAATTTCCTGCCCAGAATCCGCTCCAAGGCTCAGATCATTATCCGATGCTGGAACACCGTCAGGGTCCCAGTTTGCAGAATCATTCCAGGAAGTTGTGCCTGCACCTCCATCCCAGTATAGATTATCGTTTTGCACAACCTCTTCAGCAGAGACTACTGTCTTATCAGTATCGGAATAATAATTGACATTGATATCTGTCATGCCGTCAAAAGGAATAAAATTATCCGAATAGGTATTTAGAAAACTTCTGTGGTCTCCATTGAGTATGAGCTGGCCCGAACCGATATTTATCTGCCACTGTCCAGAATAAAGCCCTGCTTCAATACCGTTAGCTATAATCTCGCCTCCATAGAGATTGATTGTTCCGTTGCCTGAACTTTTATCGCACATAAAAATCCCGTAAACGGTGTTCAGGTTTTTGACAGTTCCGTCATAGACATTCAGCACGCCGGTGCCTGAGTTGGCAACATATAATCTATTAAGAACGGTATCAAGGGTTCCGCCATTAGTAATATTAACAGTTGAATTAACATTTTTGCTGGCGTTTACAAACCATCCTGTAGTTAATACAGCTCCATCAACTGTTAGGTTTACATCCTTGCCGTTATCGTAGCCCAGATCAATTCTGTTGCTGGATGCATTGTCTGAGACAACAATTTCCTGAACAGGATCCGCTCCAAGGCTAATGTCAGTATCGGTGGTTGGCACACCGTCAGGGTCCCAGTTTGCAGCATCATTCCAGGAAGTTGTGCCTGCACCTCCATCCCAGAAAGCTCCAAAATTCGCAGCCGAAATGGCTAAAACAAAAACAGTAATTGCAGTAAAGTATCGCATTTTTCTCTCGTGATTTAGTTAAGCATTTTATGAATTAAGTTCTCTGTGTTTTTTCATAACAGCATCGAACCAGTTTTCAAAATCTCTTATCATTTCTTTTGTTTTCTCGGGGTACTCATCAGAGATGTCATTCTTTTCAAACGGGTCTTTATCTATTCTGTAAAGCTCGTAGTCCGGTATATCATCGGGCAGAGGCAGATCAGCTGGCTGGTCCCATCTCTTGAAAGACTCAATCGCAGGACGATTCAGCTTCCAATCTCCATCTCGCATGGCGCTGTTGCTCTTTGATGTGGGGCGGACATTATTGAAAGACCAATACCTCTTGGTATCATCGCCCTTTTTGCAGTTGAGCAGGTAATCTACATAACAATCCCCGTCGATATCAGTTCCTTGCGGGATATCTGCTCCGGCAACGGTCAGCAGCGTTTTGAACCAGTCCACTGTATGCATCATATATGGATAATAACTGCACGGGCAATTGTACTTCTGCGGCCAATGCACAATAGCAGGCACTTTTATGCCGCCCTCGAGCGTATAAGATTTCTGGCCGGCTAAATGACCGTTATATCGCTCTTGTGATAATCCTTTATATGCACCGAATCTAGGCCCGTTATCGCTTGTGAACACTACCATAGTATTATCATATAGGCCTTTTGCCTTGAGCTTTGCAAGTATCTGGCCGATACCATGATCCATACGTTTTATCATCCCATAGACAACCTTTGTTCCCTCTTCAAGGTCGCTGTTATCCCTGAACGGATCTATATCCTCCTCGGGAGCCTGAAGCGGAAAATGAGGGGCAGTATAAGCAAGATAAAGAAAGAATGGGTTGTCCTGATTCCTTTCGATAAATTCCAGCCCGCTTTCAGTTATCATATCGGTGCTGTATTTACCGTTAGAAGGTTCAGTGTTTCCTTTTGTGTGTATTGTGTAGTCCCAGTAGTCACACCATCCACCCGGGGCACATACAGACCATTCATCGAATCCGATAATATCCATACCGCCCGGGAAGTGACCGACATGCCATTTACCGGCCACTTTGGTTGTGTAGCCTGCCTGCTGGAGAATTTTTGGGAAAAATCCGACATCAAGAGAAGGGTCTCTGCCGTCAACGGTCATCCTTGAGCCTGTTTTGTAGGGGTATTTGCCTGTTAAGAAGGATACCCTCGTAGGCTTGCATACCGGCCCGGCGCTGTAATACTGAGTGAGCGTCTGGCTGTTTTGGGCGAAAGTGTCTATATTTGGACTTTGAACAACAGGATTTCCATAGCAGCCCAAATCGCCGAAACCTAAATCATCGGCCATTATAAACACTATATTCGGCTTGCTTACTGCAGATTTTTCTGCCGACACCCCGGCAGCAAGGCCTGTCAATGAAAGCCCCATACCGCAGGCGGCTGAAGCCTTTAAGAAATCTCTTCGTTTCATCTGTATCTCCTAAGAAATGTAAGGCAGAGGGCATGAGCCCTCTGCTAAATAATAATAATAAAGTTGTCATTTCTTTTTTCTGCGGATGAAAAGACCGCCAATGCCAATCAGAGCCATGGTTGCTGGTTCGGGGACAACAGAAACGTTGTCTATCCAGACCTCGCCGTTGAATGAGTCTGAGCCTGAAGCGAACTTATTCTTGGTTATCCTGATAACTCCTGCTATATCAGTTCCTGTTCTGGATGAAGCGACACTCAATGTTTCCCAAGTGCCCTCGGTTGGCGTCAAGTCCAAAACTTCCGCTCCAATAAAATCACCATTGACATTGCCTAAGCTGTCGATTACTGCGTTTTCCTTGAATAAAAATCTAGCTTCAGGATTACCATCAGTTGTGCCTGCGGTTTTGTAGTCAAACGTGAGTGTATAGGTTTCGCCTGATGTAACTTCAAAACCTCTTGACCTAAGACCGTAATCTTCCGTACCGCTGGCTAAATAAGCCGATTTGCTGCCTGGCTCGCTTGGTCCGTTATCCGAGAATGTAAATGCCGAATCTTTGAACCAGCCTGTTACTAGTTCGCCAACATTACCATCCTCGAAATCTGGGTTTTCAGGAATCATATTGAATGCCGCAAGGCCTGCAGAGGCAAAGGCAAACAGCACTGTTAATGTTAGAAGTTTGATCTTCAAAGCGTCTCTCCTTTCTAATTATATAATTAAACCTTTTTCCTGCGGATGAAAAGACCGCCAATGCCAATCAGAGCCATGGTCGCTGGTTCGGGGACAACAGAAACGTTGTCTATCCAGACCTCACCGTCAAATGAACCAAATGTATTCTTGGTAAATCTCAAATAGGAAGCTAATTGAGTGCCTGTATCAGAGGCTGTTATACTGAATGTGTCCCACTCATTATTAGTTACAGTTAAAGTTGACTGCGATTCTCCAATGAAATCACCGCTTACATTTCCATTAGTATCAATTGTTGCATTTTCTATGAAAATGAACCGCAGCTGCGGATTTCCTGATGTTGAGTTAGCAGTTTTGTAATCAAAGGTGAGTGTATAGGTTTCGCCTGAAGTTACCTCAAAGCCTTTTGAACGCAGGCCATATGTTTCTGAACCGCCGGCCATAAAGGCAGACTTGCTGCCCGGCTCGCTCGGGCCGTTATCCGAGGTAATGACTGTACCATTTTGGAACCAGCCTGTTGGAAAATCGCCAACATTACCATCCTCGAAATCTGGGTTTTCAGGAATCATATTGAATGCCGCAAAGCCTACACAAACACACCCAAACAATACTGCTAAGGTTAGAATTTTAATCTTCATACTTTTCTCCTAAAAATTAATAAATTAGTTTCTTCTTTTACGCCAACTATTTTTGCAAAAACTTACCTCCTTTCATAATTAATTGGCAGAAGTTTTTTCAAAATTTCATTACAACCCTTCCCTGCTGCTTTATCTGAGCAGTAACCAATCCGTTGCTGTACGACCAGCCGGAAGCACCCATTACACGTTTTGGGATCTCAGAACTTGCTGCTATTATTTCTCCCTCACCGGAGAGCTTCTCAATATCAGCAATGAGGGTTTTATTGCCTTTATCAGGGAATATTTTGGCCTTGCTTATGTGGCGAAGTCTGTGAATGAACGGCGAGTTAGTCTGAGAAGTTGGTGCTATTACAATCTCCTCTTTTGGTGAGTAGTCGTTTCGCATAGGGCCAACTTCAATAAAGCTTCCCTTATCGGCGACAGGTGCGTTCCTAACCTGCCAAGCTGGAGCAGTCTGCCTTACCAGCCAAGACAGCCTTCGGCTGCCCCCTGCTGACACCTCGAAAACGCTTCTCTCCGGCGTTTTTACAGGAAGCTGGTAAGACTCGATCTGAGAGCTGGAAAGCGTGCCCGAGAAGCTGCAGTTTGTTCCGTCTGCCTTAACGCCCGGGTTCACGGTAGAGGTTTGGCCGTCTGCATCTGCAAACATAACCTCGGCCTGATCAATATCAATATATTCTGAGAAGTTAGAGAATACAGCCTCAAACCCAATTTGCACCTTTCTGTCAGAAGTTATATCGTTATAGATCAAATCTTGATTCTCCGTCCCTGCAACTTCAATATCGTATTCAAGTGTGTTCGGCTTGTTATTGCATGCGAAAGTTTCAAAGCTTGGGATCTCGAAATCATAATCAAGAGTCTGCATACCGCTGCCGAGGGTTACAGACGGTTTGATCAAAGTCTCCAGAACATTCTGATTATTGTCATAAACATTGCATTTAACCAGAAGATTCTGCCCGCCGCTGTGGCAATCCATCTTCATTCTGAATTTGTATGTCTCCCCTGGAGGGCATCTTAAATAGCTGTTCCTTGCAGCTCCCCTCATCGGGACGCAGAAGTAAGTATTCCCAGATTCATTACTTAAAAGCCTCAGTTTCGAATTAGACCACTCATACTTATCCGGCGGCAAATGAAAGCCGGGAGCCATAATTCCGCCGCTTGGTCTTTGTTCATGCCAGAGGAAATCCTTATTAAAGTTGAAAATTTGAGTATCTGTTCCCGTTATAAACAGCTCTCTCTTGCCTTCACCTGTATTGAGAATTTCTTTCTCTTTATCTGATCCCCCTATAAGCAGCGGATCTGAGCCTCCAGCATTGCAGTGGTGGTTGAAAGCGGAGATTATCTGGCCGTCTCTAGCACCGCCGAATCCATAACTAATTGCCGGCTTTTCGCTGAGATTCAGAGATGTAGAGCCGTTAATTGTATGATTAAGGAACGAATAATCGCTTGATATTTCATCGAAAAACTTATCAGCTTCGGCATTGTAGCCGCGAACCGTTAGATAATCGCTGCCTGCCTCAAGGTAGAATCCGCCCAAATCATAGGGCAGAACTGATTCATTCGCAAATCCGCCTATCCTTCCAAGCGAAACATAAACCTTCCCGCTTTTCGGAACTACTTCATAGGTATGGTTATGGCCGTGCAGCCAAGCCAGTACATTTGGGTGCTGATTGATTATATCGAGGATTGTCTGGCTGTTAGCAACCTGTCTGTAGGCCTGATCGGTATAATACTCAGTTGTACCTGCGAGCGAGTTGTGGCTGAATATAACAGTAGTTTTGCCCTGATTAACTGCCAAATCCAGCTTCAGCCATTCGATTTCTTCTTCAGTAATATAATTCGCTCTTGCAAGCTCTGGAAGAGATATAAAATGGATTCCCTTGATGTCAAAGCTGTAGTATGGCCTGCAAGCAACGCTTCCGAGCTTTTCAGCGAATTCCTCCGGATCGTATTCTGCATTCCATTTATCAACTTCGTGATTGCCGGCGGCATAGAAGAACTGTGATGTTCTGCATCCCCCTTGGATCACATCTGTCCATCTGCCCTTATCCGCTTCAACAGCGTAGTTGTGGTGGGCATCTCCGGTATCTACGAAGGCATCAAGATCGGGAAATCTGTTCATAATTGTTTCCATAAGCTGTTCCTGATACTCAGGCGAAGGCTGCTCGCCATTATCCCAGCCGAAATGCGCATCCCCTACGGCAAATATCTTCACCTTTGATGATCCGCCCTGCGCAAAACACATATCCGAACCGGGAAGAACCTTTCCGCTTAAAAGAATCGCTGATGCTAAACCGCCGCTTGTTTTGAGAAGATCTCTTCTTGTGATTTTATTAAATTTCATTTTTACTAATCCTCATTAAAATGTGTGAAGCCAATTTAGAGAAAGCTCTGCAAAATCAGAAATATCAACATTACAATCATGATTGAGGTCTGCCGCAGAATTACATGGAAAAGAATTAAGCCATCCGTGAGCAAATATCATTATATCTTGCTCATCAATAATTCTGTCGTAGAAAAGATCGCGAGTGGGCATAATAAGCTGAGCTCTGGATTCTATATAGGCCTGATCTCTGGCTTCATTGTGGAACTGAATCTCATCTACCAGCCCCTTAAAGCCGGCAGGATTGAGGGTTTCTCTCCAGACTCCGCTGAAATTGTCTATTGTTCCATCGTAGGATTTTGTATCTGCCAAAACCCCGTCAACATAAAGCTTCAGATTTTCATAATCGCCGGTAACTGCAAAATGGTGCCAGTGCGGCCAGAGATTCCCGCCCGCTAATTCAACAGTTCCTGAGAGCTGCTGATTATGGTAAACGAATAATGAATTGCTGCTGTCTATGCCTGCAAAGAAGCCGAGTGTGGAGAAAATTCTGTTGACTTGGCCGTCATCAAAATTGTCTGGATGAGGCCTTATAAAGCCTTCAATCGTATAAGCTGCCGGCAGATTCAAATCATCTGTCAGCTCAGAATATACAAGAGGCTCGCCAGTCTGCTCAGCAGTATTCGACAAAACAAAAGAGTCTCCGAGAATTCCGGGCAGATAATTTGCCGTGCTGCCTGAATTCGGAGCCTCGCTCAGATCGTCCTGCAGAGAGCCTTTAGCAGCGCTGTCCTGCATATTGCTGTTGAAATCATACTTCGCTGTTACGCCAAAATAATCGGGGGTGCGGACATTGAACTCAACCTGATCGCAGGCCTGAAGCTGTCCGTCATCAACGCAGAGCTCAAGGAGATAATCGCCAGTTTCACTAAAGATTACTTCTGGCGATAGGACATCTGATTCTTCTTCGCTTCCGTTATTGGGATTGAAAACTATGGACGAGCCTTCGGGCTTATCAAGGACTGTCCAAAGAACTGAAGGAGAAGAATCCGACGGCAGGCCGTCATCAGTAAATGCCCCTTCAAGCATCTCACTTATCTGGCTGCTGTCTAATCTGAGCAGTTTGCTTATTCCAGCATCAACCAAGGGAGACTGATTTTCGAACACTGCAAATTTGGCTGAAAGATTATCTATAATCAGCTCTCCGCTTGAGGCGGTGTCTGCAATAAATCTTATATCAATCTCATCAGTATTCTGCTGAGTAATTGTTTTTTCAAGCTGAAACACTGCCCAGTCATCAGTTGGGTTAAGTTCATAGGAATCCTGAGACAAAAAGGCAGTGCCGCCGCCGTCGTTATCAAAATACCGCAAAACAGCTTCAAAGCTTGCGTCTGAATTAACCTTATAATCAAACGAAATTTCAAGCCCGTCACCGTAAGCAGCGTTTGTCTTAACAGTGCGAATATCATCGCCCGCAGGGATTTCAGCTGCATAGATGCCCTCAAGGCTCTCGCCATTATCGCTGATCACGTTAACCCCGGAGCTTTTATACCAGTTTGTGAGGTCGCCGGTTTCAAAGCCCGGGTTACTGAATAGGTTGTCAGGATCAGTTTCAACTAAGTAAATTTTTACGTTATCTATCCAGACCTCGCCGTTGAATGAGTCTGAGCCTGAAGCGAACTTATTCTTGGTTATCCTGATAAGCCCTGCTATATCAGTCCCTGTTCTGGATGAAGCGACACTCAATGTTTCCCAAGTGCCCTCGGTGGGCGTCAAGTCCAAAACTTCCGCTCCAATAAAATCACCATCGACATTGCCTATACTGTCTATTACCGCGTTTTCCTTGAATAAAAATCTAACTTCAGGATTACCATTAGTTGTGCCTGCGGTTTTGTAGTCAAACGTGAGTCTATAGGTCTCGCCTGAAGTAACTTCAAAACCTCTTGAACGCAGGCCATAGTCCTCTGTACCGCCGGCTAAATAAGCTGATTTGCTTCCCGGCCTGCTCGGACCGTTACCCGAGGCTGTAATTGCCGAATCCTTGAACCAACCCGATACAGGCTGTCCGACAGCATCCGACTCAAAATCAGCATTATCAGTAATCAAGTTCTCGGCAAAGCAAATGCTTAAAGCAAATGCCGAAATGCAAAAAAAACTAAACTTTAAAAGTTTCATAATTGCTGTTCCTTTTATAAATCATTTACCGGCTCGCTGTTATTAATCGAGCCATGAATCTTGGAAATATATCAAATCATCAAGATCCATCTTATCATCGCTTGTAAGGTCAGTTGTCCCCATACCTGCATCAAGCCAAGTTTTTGAAAGCAGAGAGTAGTCGGCAAGGTCGACTTCGCAATCCTGATTCAAGTCTGCCTTCTTTGGCACCTCGCCGCAGGGCGAAAGATTCATATAAACCTGTTCGATAAGCTCTTCAGGCGTAACAACCCGCACATCCGAATCAAGCTGCTGGATTGTATTGTACACCTCATCAAGCCCGTAAGACCAAGCATGCACTACAACAAAAGTGTAGCTGTCCGGGTTTGATGGATCGGCAGGCGAAGCGTTTATAGAGGCTGCGAGCTGATTTGCGTTTTTGCTTATTCCATCATACTGGCCTCCATCCCAGAGCGTATATCTGCAGGGTATCATGGGCTTGCCGTCGAACCAGTATATCCTTTGAGCGTTGCCGTCATCGGCCTCTCTTCCATATCGCGCATAATCGCCTGCAACATCCACATAAAAGAGCCCTTTAACGGCATCAAGCCTTGTATAGTAATGGGCTGTAGGGTAATAATCGGCTTCAGTTAGAGGCTCAGGCCACAGTTTATCAAGGATCATAACGTTATGCATATCAGCTCTCTCCATAAGCTGCCCCATTTTCCTTGTGTTTTTGTACAGCTCAGGAGTTAACGTAGGATAGATATATCCCAATCCCGCCCCCGGAACAATAAAACTGTCATTAGCAGTAGCATTTCTGTACCAGTATTCAAGGACTGTGGGGGCAAGCTCCAAATATGAAGGCGGAATTCCCCAGCCCATTGCAAAATCTCCGCGTCGAGGGTTGTCGTAGTAGTCTTGTTTTGTATGCCATCCGTAATGATTGAGATGCACACCGAAATTGTCCATATCGCTCATATTGAAGGCTACATAATGAACGCCAGATTCAGTGGTGAAATCTTCATTGGAGATCGGCTGGCTGTACTGCTTATCAGGGTATTTATTTGCCATGCCCGCCAGAGTAGATTTATTCATAGCTGAAGTACCTGCCCCTGTATAAAGGCTGAACTGGCTGTGAAAGCTTACTGTATCAAGCTCCCCGCCTGCTGCCGGGTCGTTCCAGCCGTAGCAGTATGAGCTGTCTATGACAGATTCATACACCTGCGAAGAAAGCGATTCGCTCTCATCCCACCACCAAAGCAGTTTCTGGGCGATGTACCAGTCTATTGAATTATATGCCCACGCTACTTCATTTCTGTCTGGAGATTTTACAACAATACCGTTTTTATTGAGCTGGTCCCAGTAGTTTTCATAAGCCCAACGGCAGTCTTTACCCCTCGTATCGGCGAGTTTGGAAAGCCCGAAGCTCTGAACCCAGCTTTCGAGCGAATCATCAACAATAACGGCATTCATAATCCCTGATATTGAGACGGCTGCTGTCATAGACTGCGGTTCATCAAGGTCTGCAAGTATGTATCCGGACAGATCACTGCTGTAGTTATTCATATACCAGAAGAGGCTGTCAACCCTCGTATAATTCACACCGTGGTTTGCTTGTAAATCGTTGAGATAATCGTCATTGCCCATATCAATGTAGATTTCCGGCTTGTCTTGAGCGAGCAGTCCCTGAAGGCTTTGGATCAAAACCTTTTCCTCCTCGTTCATAGAACCCTTGCTTATAACATAGAGCTGATCTGGATAATTATCGCATGAGCTGAATTTCGGCAGCTCCTGGTAGAGGTAAATATCATCGACGAAAAATTCGCCCTGAGAATTTTTCTGGAATGCCCCTGTTATAAAGCGGACATCCAGATTCACTGTTCCATTGGGAACAACAATACCTTCATGCGTATAATCAATCCACTGTCCGGAAGTCAATACAAGCTCATAACTTGCAGCATTGAGCACTGAGCCGCTGCTGTCCAAGAATCTAACCTGCGCATAACTGCTTCCCTGTTCAATAGAAGAACCCGGCTCAGACTTGAATGAATATTTGAATTTCAGTTTCTGGTTCGGTTCGCCTACCAGCTTGACAGAACGAATATCACTGTGTGTTCCTGATACTGGCTGGAGTTTGAAACTTTTCTCTCCCGCTCCGGCCGATATATCTGCTATTTCTGCATTCTGGCTTCGGTACCAGTTCTGCCAGCCGGCCTCGCCGTAGGGGTTATTCACTAAATTATTGTTTTCATTATATACGCTGGAAAATGCTGAGACAGGAAACATAAGAGAGAATAAAATTAAAAGCTGAACTGATATCTTCATAAAGCCGCCTTGTATTAAATAAATTATTGCCAATTCATTTGGCGTAAGCTAAAAGCGGCAAAGCCGTTTTAAACGATAAAATGCCGCTGTCGTTATATTGCACCTGCGCAATTAAACATTTTCATTACGTTCGAATATTAAAAGAAAGCGTAGTTTTCGCCTGTATAGTTCCATATCTTATTGTCTTTTTGGGAAATGTGCCGTGGATCCAGATCTGAAACCTTCTCCGCGGAAACTGATCCGTCCAGCCTTCCAACATTGCATTTGTATGAGCTGAAGCGTTTAAGCGCTTCATCTGGAGCAAGGCCGTTATCAACTTTTGTCTGTCCTTCTCCGTTATCGCCGTGAGTATAAACAAACCACCCTTCTTTGGGCCAGTAGCGGTATCTGTCTGCCATCATCACAAGAGAGCCCTCATCGGAAGTTTTCATTGGAGATTTCCATTTTTTTCCTTCATCCGGCCATTGTTCCCATTGGAGCGTATCGAAGCCAGCGAGGTAGCAGTAGCCAATTCTTGCAATCCACCCTGCACCACCATATTTTGTTATATACGGCATTGTCGCTGTTTGCTGCCCCCTAATAATGCTTCTCTGCCCGCTTTCCTGGAGATCGTATTCCTTACTCTCCAGCTCCGGACATACGAAATTATCCTTCGCATCAGAATTAAAAATGGCCTCGGCCATATCCGCAAGGTCTTCTGGATCTGCTTCGTTTTGGGGATCAACCTTTCCGCCTGCATCAACAAGATATGTACACAGGTTTAAATATTCCTCAGCACGAAAAGCAATTGCCTCGTCTCTGTTGATCCCGCCATAATTGAATCCGCCCTTGGGCAGTCTGTTGTCGTTATCCTCGGCTGCCATTGTAGCGCCGTAGATATTCTGCTTTATCCTGCTGGCGCATACAGTTACTCGAGCCTGAGACCTCGCTCTACCAAGTGCGGGCATGAGGATGGACATTAACAGAGCAATGATTGATATAACAACCAGAAGCTCTATGAGGGTAAATCCTTTTCGTTTGTTTTTCATATTCACCATAGTTAAATCCTAAAGTTATTAAAAGTAGCAAAAATCGGCGCTTGTGTGGCTCCACATTTTATTATCTTTTTGCGTAACGTGTCTTCCGGGCAGATTGGTAACCTTGTCTTTTGTTACAGATCCGTCGAGACGACCAACGTTAGTAACGCAGTTTCCGCCGCCGCCCTTTTCAGCAGCTTTCTCAGGAGTAAGGCCTTTACCTACAAACTCCTGTCCTGAGCCGCTGTCTCCGTGAACGAAAACAAAGTACCCAAAGTCCGGCACGTAGCGATACCTGTCTGCAATAACAGTAAGAGAGCCTTTGTCAGTAGTTTTCATTGGGGAACGCCATTTTTCGCCTTCGTCCGGCCATTCTTCCCATTCAAGTGTATCGAATCCGGCTACGTATGAATAGCCGATTCTGGCTGTCCAGCCTGCTCCGCCGTACTTGTGAATAAATGGTTTTTTGGCAGTCTTCTGGCCTCTTATAATGCTTCTCATACCTCTTTCCTCAAGGTCTATTACATCATTTTCCATCTCCGGACAGACAAAGTTCAGCCTCGCGCTGCTTGTAAGAACCTGCTTGGCTGCCTGGGCAAGTATCTCTGGGTCAACCTCGCGTGAGGGGTCTATGCTCACACCAAGGTCTGTAACATAGCTTGTAAGATTGATATATTCTTCCGCTCTAAATGAAATAGCGTCATCAAAATTATGCCCGCCGAAATTAAAACCGCCTCTGGGGAGTTTTTCGTTATTATCCTTGGCTGCCATCGTGGCGCCGTAAACGTTTTGTTTCTGTCTGCTGGCGCATACAGTTACTCGAGCCTGAGCCCTTGCCCTTCCCAGGGCAGGCATAAGAATCGACATAAGCAGAGCAATGATTGATATAACAACCAAAAGCTCAATTAAAGTAAATCCGTTTTTATTTTTCATATCAGCACCTCTCAAAGGAAGATATCCGGCCGGGCATACCGCATGCCCAGCCGGATAATATTTTCAGGGCAAATTAATTATTCACCTACCCAGGTTTCTCCCATAATTACAAAGTCTTCAAAATCAACTTCGCAGTCTTGGTTAAGATCCATTACCGGCTGATTGCTGCCGCAGTTTATTGTGTCAACAAAGGAAAGGTCGTCGAAGTCTATCACGCCGCTGCCCTTGCCGGTGGTTGTATCATCGCCTACAACGCCGAAGAACATACCGACTACGTTATCCAGATCGGCCTTTTCTGATGCTCCGCTCTGGAAATTCATATCGTTCAGGTCTATTACCCACTCTGTCCAGCCTGTCGGAGAATATGAACTTCCGTCTTCTGCAGAAAGGGTATATACCGCCTGAATGCCTTCCTGGGAAACAGTTTCGTTGTAGAACTTGAAATAAAGCAGCTCTTCTTCGCTGTTTCCTGGATGACGGTTCAGCCATACATGAATTTCATCATAAACACCAAAGTCCACGCTTTCAGCAAACAGTGTGTTGAACTCAACCCAGCTTCTCTCTTCTGAACCATTATTGTCATATGTCCATCTGAGAGCCTGGCTTCCTGAATAAGCCTCGGCTGGGTCAGTAATCAGCGATACGCTGCCTGTTCCTCTGTTAGCATAAGACCCGGAAGTATTAGACCATGAACCTGAAAAGGCGTTCGGGTCTGCGTAGCTCTCGAAATCATCAATAGGCTCATCCGGTTCAAGCGGCTGGAAGTCATTTGTCAGCCACTCACCTGCCATATTTTTGAGATGAGGCACGCCGTATGAACCCATTCCGAGAGGCGGATATAGACTCATATTGTCCATATAGCATGCGCCGTCTGCGTTCATAACGCAGAATACATCCACCCTGCTTGCTGGGCTTGGAACAATAATTTCCTCGGAGAGGGTAACCCATTCACCATTAGTTGTTTCTGGATTGACCTGCACATTGCCGACAACGCTTCCGCTGTCCCAGAATCTTATCTGGAATCTGGTGTTTGCGCTTGACACAGTAACGCCGGCTTCACTCTTGAAATCGCATTCAAAGAGCAGTTTGTCATAGTCGCTGAAATCAGGATAACTCTGATGAGTTATTTTTCCGAGCCCTGCGCCGCCGTCATCTGTAGTAGTAAACTTGGAGGAATAGCTGCCTGAGCTCACTTCTGAGCCGCATATCTCAACGAGGTTTATCGGGTTCCAATTTGTAAAATCACCTGTCTCAAATCCGCCGTTTACAAACAAATTGTTAGATGCATCATAAACCGTCGGCATCTCAGGATGAAGCCTCATATTGTCCATATAGCATGAGCCGTCTGCATTCATTACAGTATAAACATCCATACTGTCCAGGCTGTCAGGTACGACAACTTCCTGAGATATAGTCTGCCATTCGCCGTCAGTGGTAGTGGGTGTTACTATATAATCAGAAACAACGCTTCCACTTTCCCAGAATCTTATTACCATTCTTGTTATACTAGAAGCTACAGTTATCCCGGCTTCACTCTTGAAATCACATTTGAAGAGATACTTACCACCGGGAGTTACAGAAGGACGCGTAGTATGGTTTATCTTCCCATATTCTGCGCCGCCGTCATCAGTAGTGGTAAACTTGCAGGAATAGCTGCCTTCACTAAAAATTGAACTGTTGATTTCCGTTAAGTTTATAGGGTTCCAGTTAGTGAAATCGCCTGTTTCAAATCCGCCGTTTACAAACAGATTCTCGCTTGTGTCATAGTAAACCGGCATCCTTGATGTATAGAGATGAATCTCATCAAAGCGGACAGTACCGTCAGCGTCAGCGAAGGTGTTCATTGTTATCCTGATGTCTACCTCTGCAGCATTGGGATCAGCAACAACCGCCTCATATTCCGCTGTTACCCATTCACCGTCAGTAACCTCAAGCGGATTTACGGAACTTGCAGCGCCGATGTAGTTGTTGTCCGAATCAAAGCAGCGCACACTGGCCCGAAGACTTTGAGGACCTCCGAACTTGTCGAAACCCGGGAGCGTTTTGTACTTGAAAGTAAACAGAAACGCCTCGTCCGGCTCTACGACATAACGCTGAGAACGGATTCCCGCCTGATCGTAAGGATTTTCAACATTCGAAAGCTCAAAACACTTGCTCCCCTCAGTGCTGTCTTCAGTACTGATATAAGAATTAGTTTCTGAATGGAACCACACATTGAAATCGTCCTCTGCACCTCCGTTGGTTACAAGGTCATCCTCCATGTTATAGTTCTGCGCAAAGACCGCCCCTGAACAGACTAATAACAACATTGATAAAACTGCAAAATACTTCATTCCATTACCTCTTTTAAATAAACCTTAAATTTATACATAACAACTTTTAGCTAAAAAAGATGTTTTAACTACTTCAGTCTGTTAAGTTCCGGTACTCCTGTGCGGTTGATAAGCCTCTGGCCGAACTCTGTGAGATGAACCCATTCGCTTACGGCGAGGTTTTCGTTATCAACTTTAGATTTAACATTTTCTTTAGAGAAGAGCTCTACATCATCGAAACGCACAACGCTTCCGGAATCCAATTCTCTGTTTGTCCAGGCGCCAAGCTGAATATAGAATTTAGATATCCCCAGCTTACTGTACGCCCCCTGCTTGCTGACTGCCTTGTCATACAAATCGGGTATATTCACCTGAAGAGTATGCCACTTATCAGGGTCATCGCTGATTTTCCAGAAAAAGCCCTGATTCTTCAGCGCAATCTGCTGGAGAAACGCCCAGTTCTGCTGTTTGCCGTGAATCTCATATCCAATGCATCTGGGCAGATAATCTGCCCTGTACTGATTGCTGCCCCAGTGGAACATCATCAAAAACTTAAAACCGTCTTCAGCAACTGCATTGAAGCGGATAAAACCGCCGGCATTTGCAGGACGCTCTTTGGTGAAATATTTCGCTTTTAGAATCGGGCTGTCCCCTGGCGATGATACCATCTGGTAGATTGAATTGTTATCGTCGTTTGCCCAGAAGATCCTGCCCTTTGGAATTGTATGAACATAGACGCTTTTCTTGCCAGCTGTGCTTATATCGCTTTTGACTTCTGTTTTGAACATAGGGTCTTTGTCGGATATATACCTGTAGGTCTGATACCAGCCCTTCAACCCCTCTTCAAAAGAGCCGTTAACCAATTTCGTGTTCGGCTTTAAATCAATCGCCTTGGTGAACCACCGCGGCTCGATATCTTCTGAAAATTCCTTGAAATCGTTTGGATAATGGTATCCTTTTTCGACTCCTGTCAGCCGACCTTCCAGAGAAACGTCTTCACCATCAACATGAACCATCATATAGTAGCCGCCTGTAGGCAGGCCGTGTTCGTAGCGATCGTATTCTTCGCCGAAATTCCTTCCTTCTATAATCGTGGGAACATTTACAAATTTTGTTCCCTTATATTCCCAGCTCGTTTTGACAGAGGCCTTGATACCGTTGTGCACATGGCCGTTGAAGAAATACTTAACGTTGCCGTGCTTTGTGATTAAATCAACCATTTTCTTTCGAATCTCAAGCCTGAACACATACCATTCAAGCTGAGAGAGGCCTATAGGCATAAGGGGTAGATGATTGAAAAAGATAGTTGGGCGGTTTTTGTTTTTCTCAAGGTCTGCCTCAAGCCAGCTGAGCATATTCTTCTCGGTTTCGATTTCAATCTCAGATGCGCCATTGAGATTACACGGAGTTACAATGAAATGCCAGCTGCCGACATCATATGAATAGTATGTTCTCTGCATTCCGTTCACCCGCTTCTGCATTTCCTTGTACTTTGTGTAAGGCGGGCGTGTATCGTGGTTTCCGTGAACTAAAAGCACTTCAGGTTCGCAGTGTTTGATGCAGTCAACAAAGTTTTTAAATGAGGCATCATTGGGGACGTTTACAAGATCGCCAAGAAAAAGAGCGAACTGAGGCTTAGGAGAAAATGAGTTGATTTCTTTGACTGATTCAATCTGAAAGCGGCGGGCATTCTTTGCAACCCTTGAATTTGAGTTCATAGTGCCTACCTGAGGGTCAGCAAAAATTGCGAACGAAAATTTATCGCCGCAATTTTTCATCTTCTGAAAATTGACTTCGCAGCTCTCAGAAAAATCTGCATGAGCAGCAAACAGGCTCGGAGCTAACCCAAGGCCAAGCTCTGCAGCACCAATAGACTTAAGAAAATCACGTCTTTTCATTAAAGCTCCTTAAAATGTTATGAGTTTCCTGTAATCATACTGATAATTTAACATTTTATAAAGCCGTGTCAATAACAAATTTCATATTTTGTAAATATTGCTATTGACAAATTTGCATTTTTTTTGTAGTTTGTTTATTGTTGCAAAAAACAAAAAACAGATTAAGCTTAAAAAAAATGAAAACAGATACTACAAATAACAACGCCAAACATACTCAGATTTATGACAGGCTTTATGCAAGCATAATTGCCGGGGACTATCTTCCAGAAAATAAGATCCCTACAGAGCAAGAACTTTCCAGGCACTTCGGGGTGTCTCGTCCGACCGTAGGCAAAGCGCTGCAGAGACTAGTTAAAAGGGGGATTATTGAAAGAAGGCAGGGTTCAGGTACTTATGTAAAGCCGAACATAAATAATCAAAAAGACAGCTGCAGCGTTGGTGTAGTAATGCCGAGGGTGTCTTTCAAATCGAGCCAATTTGGCAATATGAGCTCGCTTTTTGACAATGTATTAGCAGAGATGTCTCACGTTGCAACTAACCGAGACTGCTATGTTGTTTACAATAATTTGATAGCCCAGACCAACCAAGAGCTTGTAAAAAACACAATAAAAATCTGCGACTCTTTAATCGAAAGAAATGTTGACGGAGTTCTTCTTTTCCCGCTTCCAATCCTTGAAGACAATCAGAATGTAAATATTGAAATTGCAGAAAAATTCAAAAATGCCGGCATTGCAGTAGCCCTGCTTGACAGAGATATATACGAAGGTCCTAAAAGAAGTAAATATGATTTGGTCAGTTCTTACCACACCGACGCCGGCTATGAGGTTACAGAACATTTAATCGAAACCGGCAGGGAAAGGATCTTATTCCTCTCTGACAAAATAAGATGCTCGTCCACAAAGGACAAGATTACCGGTTACAAAAATGCTGTAAAACAGCTTTCCAGCAAAGAGGGCTGCAAGGTATTCAAATTTGAAGCTAATCCTCTATCGGACATAGAACATACGTTCAAAAAAGAAAACATTATTGAAGTGGTGCAGGAGCACGAACCGGATGCCCTTGTATGTATGCACGACAGAATGGCAGCTGAGGTTATCCAGATAATAAGGAAAGATCTTAAAATGAAAGTTCCCGAGGATATATCGGTTGTAGGGTTTGATGATGAATCTTTTGCAGCGTTTATGTCTGTACCGCTTACAACGATGCGGCAGCCGACAATTCAGATAGCTGAAAATGCAATAGAAACACTTCTTTCAAGGATAAACAATCCTGACCAGCCTCCTAAAACTATCCTGATATCTACCCAGCTTATTGTTCGCAAATCCTGCGGCGGTCTTAGAAACATACTTCCACAATAAGCAAGAAAAGCGGATTTCAAGCGAGGGAGCCTTCTTTGAAGACCCCCTGCTCAAGGCTGTTATGAACTTTTCTCGCGGTATAATAAACATTTGACTTATTTGAAAGTTGTTTATTGGTTTCCGGTTAGTTCATCAATAACTTCTTTTGTCTGTGCTGGGTTATGATTCATACGAATCCTCCACAAAAGCTCCTCGGGAGAAACCACATTCACATCTCTGTCAAGTTCATCAACGCACCACTTCGTAGGTGTAACCCCGGCCCAGCTTCCGTCGGCCTCAAACGCTGTGCTTTTGATTTCCCCGTTAGCTTTTTTGAAACCCGACCATGCATGGATTATAGTCCAGGCAAAGTACGGATCATCAGAATCGCACATTTTATCAGCGTCCTTGTTTATCATTTGAGCCACCTCGGAGGGGGTTCCGCCGTCAGGCTGATTGTAGTTGGCCCAAATTGTATACTTGCAGTTTATCACTGGAATCTGAACTCCGCTCGAGCTTCTAACCCACATAATCTTACCTTCCTCAGCGGTGTAAGGGGCATACTGAAGCACAAATATTCCTGCGAGCTGTTCAATCTCTTCGGCAAAAACTTTGTAAGCCTCCATTGCATTTTTACCGTCTATATCATCGCAGATAAACTGAAGCGTCCTGGAGTTGTTGCGCTTCATATAATAATTCAGCCTTTTTGCGTGTTTTCTTAGCAGAGCGATCCTTTCCTTATCACTGTAGCGAACTCCGAATACATCCGGCATATAGTATCCGCCTGCATGCAGGTTCAATGTGCAGTCTTTTGGCTGAGTTTCTTTCAGATACTGCATTGTCTCCGTGCAAACTTGATCCAAACCGGCAAAAGGAAGTCCCCAGCCGAACGGGAAATCCCCATGATCAGGGCTTGCCCAGTAAAACTTGTTAAAACAGAAATCCCCCATGAGCCACTGTACATTGTCGCCGTCGCTCATAATGAAAGAAACCGCATTCGAAGCAGGATCATAGTTTTTCTTGAACTCAGCCAAATCCATAGCTTCGAATTTTACCGGCTCGCAATCTTCCGTTTCAGCTGACAGTATCGGGAGGTTCATACACCAGTTGCTGGCAGGAAGGATGTGGCCGTATCTTGAAAGCTGCTCGATAAACTGTCCTTCGTGGGTACCGTTGTAACCAATAATGCTTGAGAGCGGATTCAGCCACTCATAAACAGAATCAGCTGGTTCATCCATTTCATAAAAGACCATCATTTTGTTTGCTATTGCAAGCGCCCTCTGGCGGGGCATTTTTGGGTCTTGGGCTAATGCATAGTTTCTGTTTAGCCTTTCTTTGTATTCCAGAAACGCCCAGGATTCATCCTTTCCTCGAACATCAAGGAGCTTCTTGAGGCCGAGCTTCTTTGCCCTTGGCTCAAGCTCTTCAGATATCAGAACTCCGTCCAGAATTCCCGCTGCGACAGTAGCAGCGTTGGCTGAGCTGTCCATCCATGGCCTTGAACCGACGAACGGGCCTTCAGATTGGTCAATAGAGTAGAGGACATAACCTTTATACACCCCCTTGTCCTTTAGATATTCAAGGAGTTCGAAAGGGGTGTAATGCCCTTTTACTTTTACCTCCAGCCTCTGCAAGGCTTTCTTATACCAGTATCTGTAGTCATCCTGATGACGCCAGTTGGGCAGCAGGTCTATCCAAACCATCTCATCAAAGCTGCCTTCATTCACGGCTTTAGCGGTCAGGCCGGAAAGAGACTGAAGCATCATATGCACGGGAGAATATTTGATTATATAATTCTCGGCTTCAGGATAAGTGGGGCTCGCTTCGGCCAGTGAAGTTTTCAATATTTTCTTCGGTGCCTTTTGCACTGGCCACCATCGGTTATCAACCGCTTTATCTGCGAATACCAATCCGCAGGTAAACAAAATCAGCAAATTTACGAATGCAGTTTTTCTAATGACACTGTTCATAATTTTCCCCTTAAAAAGATTTTTCGTTTTCCCTTATTTTTTGCGCTGCTTCTACCATTGCCAGATAGCTATCCGGCAAAACGTAATCCGGTATTGAATTTCCCGAACCAAGAGCGAATCCGTTAGCAGAATCCCTGAATTCAGCCCCCTTATGATATACGTGCTCGAATACCTTATTCGGGTCTTTGGAGCTGTAAAGGAAATCAGCATCAATTCCGCCAAAAAGGCCAATTCGGTCTGAATAAAGCTCTATCCACTTCTCGTATGGAGCTATAACGTCTTCATTGGAATGTTTTGCATCAATCCCAATGCTGATAAAATCATTCATAACTTCAAATATATTCCCGCAGCTGTGCAAGAGGAATTTGAAGCCTGCATTATGCACCTTTTGAATAATCTTGGCGTACTGAGGAACAATATGTTCTCTGATATTCTGCGGGGAGATGAGAGTTCCGCTTTTGTAGCCGAGGTCGTCTCCGATACGGCACAGACAGAAAGGAGCTGAATAGTTTTTCAGGAACCAATCCCAAATCTCGCACATCAAATTACCAATTCTGCTGAAGATTTTCGCATACAGCTCAGGGTTGTCATACTGCATATAAGCAAGGTATTCCATGCCGACAAGATCTTGGGCTATTTCGAATACCCCGTTGCCCGGGCCTCCAACAGCCTTCATTCCAGACGGCATATTATTCCCCAAAGCCTCAAACAACGGAGCTGCTTTGCATTTGAATTCTTCTGTTATTTCATTCCACTGAAAATGATCGAAATCCTGGTCAGTCTGTATAGGGCCAGGTTTCTTGCCCATAAGCGAATCTCCCGCATGCGGGAGAGACTGAACGATACTCACCTCGTAAGATACTGTATCATAAGTCAACTTTTTGAAGAAACCGCAGAACTTGTTAAAAAATTCATCAAGGTCATTTCCTGAAGAATACTCTAAATCTGCAAATTTTTCATCAAGCACTTTCTCCATAAACCCAGGGGTTATAATATGCTCGTAAAGAGCAAGTCTCTCTGAACGCAAGTTACTGCCTGCCGATAAGATATTTCTGTAGTCCGGTTCAAAAGCCATAATCAACACCTGAAAACTTTAAGTTGAGCTTATTTTTCAAAACGCAGTGTTTCTATTCCGTGCGGACGTATTTCAAATTTAACAGTACCGCCGGAATTTTTGATTTCTTCAATATGCTTCTCATTAAGCTGCACTCTTGAGGCTTTGAAATCTGAGAACGGGGTTTTAATTTGCACATCTGCCTTTTCATCAGAGCTGTTCCAAACCCTCAGCAGGACAGCTTTGCCATCTGAAGACTGAGTGAGTGCGGAAACCATAATCCTATCTGAAGGAGTAATCTCAAAGAAGCTCTTGCAAGAAGGAAGCTCTCCTGTTGAATACGGCAGTGCATGGATTGCAATTGTCTGTACTTTGTGGTCGTATGCCTTCTGTAAAACATTGGCCGAGTGCCAGTCTCCCTTGTGCGGGAAGAGGGCATACTCATACTCAAGTGTGCCAAGTGAATGCTGCCCGCGGTGCTTTTCGAGCTCTTCAGGCGTCATATCGGAATTTGCGGTCATATATGCTCGGTGTGTTCTCAGGAGGGTAATCGCCACGGTTCTCTGGGGGTCGTCTTTAACTTCATACTCCCTGATACCCTTGTTGAGAACAGCAAGTCCGATTTTTCCATCGCTTACATCAACGAAATTCTGCATCGGATTGAACGGATAGAATCCTTCCCAGTTTTCTTTGGTGTCTTCCCATTTTATCGTTCTCTTGTCAACAGCAAATGCATTCTCAACATCAGCATAGTCGGTATAGATGTTAGTTGGGAAATTCACACGCAATCTGTGGTCCCGTGCGTTGTTAGTCAGCTTTGTTTTTATCTTTAGATATTCACTTTCCTTCTCAAGCGTAAGCCATGTTGTGATAGGAACCACGCTCTGCTCGGTCAGGCGATCGTCCCCAGGGGCAGTAGCTCCTGCTGGAATTGTAATCTGAGTTTCAATGCAGATTACGCCCCTCAGTCCATTTGATTCTGATATAGATATTCTACAGGGCTCTCCAAGACTGGTCTGCACAGAACCCCTCTGTGGAACGCTGCTTAAATGAGCACTCCCAACTTCACCGTTATCAGTGAAGTAATGCAGGTTATCCATCTTATGTCCGGTTTTCTTATCGAGCATTGAGAAAGTACCGTTGGAATTAACCTGAACTTTAATGTTTTCGTTTTCGAGTATTCCATCCCTTGCCAAAAGCTTTCTGTCTTCGCCAATCTGTGGATGAGGCGCATATTCTCTTTCTCGAGGTCTTAAAGCATAGGCAGCATATCCCATTGCAGGGACCTCAGCGTGCAGAAGAATCCTTCTTCTAATAAAAGAGCTCTTAATTCCTGAAGTGTCCATTTTGCGGTCTATGGCCATCTTGATGTCATCTTTGCTGATGACGGTGTAATCAATTTTATTGCCGCTGCTGTCAACGATATCGAAGAAGTCTATTTCCCTATCGTCTTCCTCTGCTCCTATGCCGCTGCAGGGGTCAACCATATCTCCGCCTGTTTTGAACTTGGGCAGATCAATGACGAGCTGAACAACTTTCTTTCTTGCAAACGGAAGATTATTAAACAAAACGATTGTATGATCATCCTGCTGGAAATCAGAAACAGTATCAATCTTTTTGTAAATCTCCTCGACACTTCTTGAGGTAATCTCCTCGGCTACGGTTTGAGCAACCGAGAAATTGTACATCATATCCTCATGAGCCTGATCCACTGCTGCCCCGCAGATGCTGTCGTGAGCGTGGTTTAAGAGCAGATGTCTCCATGCCCTTTTCATAATCTGCTGGGGGTATTCCCCGCCCATCATATAAAACACTGATGCAAGCGGCTCTGCGTGGTATAGAAGCTTTGTTTCCACTTCTTCATTCTTAATCTTGAGCTTCATTCTTGAGGAGTGAGTAGCTCCAAGCAGGCCGTTAAAGCCCGGCTCAACTGCTGTATATCTGAGCTCTCCCTGATGAACTGGCAGATTTCTCTGCTTAGACTCCTCTATAATATTCTCCATATACTC
Organism: Sedimentisphaera salicampi; assembly: GCF_002117005.1. Lineage (NCBI taxonomy): Bacteria > Pseudomonadati > Planctomycetota > Phycisphaerae > Sedimentisphaerales > Sedimentisphaeraceae > Sedimentisphaera > Sedimentisphaera salicampi. Next base: position 167,529 of record NZ_CP021023.1, on the reverse strand, counting down.
ATCCAAGGTGTCCTGTACAATTTCAATATCATCAGAAACCTCGTTGAGATCTTTGATCATCTCAGGCAGAAGCGGGAAAGGCACATCGTTATCCTCAAGGTTCATTGCCAGATAATGATTGCCTATAACGTAAGGTGCAGCCTGCTCCTTTATGTCTTCCAAAGCCTTTTTAAGGGCCTCGGGATCTTTGTTGTATGCGTATTCTTCTCTAAGAAGTTTTATTGCTCTAACATAATATTCCTGATCGCACATATGTGATGGTATGTGCTCAGGATTGTACTCATAGCCGAGAGTTCGAGGAGGCTTGCCTGTAACCAAAGGCTGATGGACGTAGAAGAACCAGTTGGTTCGAGTAACCTCATCAAAAGCCCTGAGGGTGTAAATCTTGGTGCCGTCTTTACCTTCCCACTCAAAAAGAGGCTCTAATGTATGCTTTGTTGTTCCGCGGTAGAAGATAGCGCTGTTTATATCAAACCCCTTGTAGATCTGAGGCAGCTGAGAAGTTTGGCCGTACCCTGTGGCTGTGTAGCCCGAATCAATAGCTCCGCCAAATTCATCAGCCATCTGCTGTCCCTTCTGTATATTCCTGATAAGGGCTTCAGGTGCAACTGTAAATGTTTCCGGGAGCGTGTACCAGTTTACCAGCTGAACTCTTCCATCTTTTATGAGCTTTGAGAGCCGGTCGTAATTTTCCGGTCGAACAGTAAAATAATCTTCCAGCACGACCATTCCGCCGTCAAGACAAAATGCCTTGTAATCTTCATTTTTCTCAAGCACATCCATCATCGTATCAACGAGCTCTACCAGCCTGGGCTTGGACTGCTCTGAAGTGTGCCTCCATTCTCTGTCCCAGTGGGTGCCGCTGATCACATGCATTTTGTAATTTTTGTCAGACATAAAAAAACCTCTTATAAAATCAAACTTTCAATTTCTTCAAAATTATCGCAGTAATGCTCGCAAAGAGCTTTTGTTCCGCTTTCAATTATATTTCCATCTGCTAGGCCGAAAGCAGCGAAACCTGCCAGCCTTATAGAGCAAACGCCGGCACCAGAATCTTCTATTCCAATTACGCTTCGTCTTTCCGAGGGCTCCAGCCCCAACCCTACTCTTGCAACTTCCGCATAAAGCCATGGGTGAGGCTTTGGCGAAAGTTCTCCGAGTGTTCCTGCAGAGCCTTTTCTGAGCGGGAAGCCAGCAGTGATAATTGCGTCGTAGAAGTTTTTGGGGTCCGGCATATCAAGCTGCCTGAAAGCCGATAGAATCTCCGGCCATGCCTTTTCGTATAGACCTGATGTTACCAGACCGATTTTCAGGTTGGCCTCTTTGAGCTTCAGCAGGAATTCTTTAATACCGGGAGATGGCGTAAATGCATCTTTTCTGCCCCTTCCCTGAACAATGAGCTCCATCTCTTCGTGTGTATGCTTGAAATAAAACTCCCTCGCCTGCTCTACGCTTTTATCCGGACAGTATTTATTTACGCAGTATTTCAAATGTTCCGAGACACTGTGGCCGGAGACATAGGGCAAATCCTCATCTTCTAGCTCAAAATTAGGGTTTCCAAGAAGGCTTGCGGTGGTTTGTTGAATTATCCAAATCCAAAACGATTCACTCCTAACGCTCGTCCCGTCCAAGTCCATAAGCACTGCTTTCAATGGCTTATCAATGCCTGCCGGTTCTACCGGATAATACGCAGGATAGCCCATTGAAGATCTAACAAATGCTATTGATTTGTTTTCAAAGGCAATGAATTCGACTTTACCATCTCCAGTGGCAGCAATCGTCTGCACACCGTTCGAGCCGACAGCAAACCTGCCGGCGGAACAAATATCAAGCTTCTGCAGGCCGCTGTCTTTGCCGAAACTGCCCAAATCAGGAATTACAATCTCATTAAATTCTCGCACAGAATATCTCCGTAGTTAAAAACTTATTCTAATGTTAGTAAAAATAATATTACAAAAAAAGTATTTAAAAAACAAGGAAGAAATACAAATAAATTGCAAATCTAAGCAGAAAAATCTCACATAATCTACATAAAGCAGCTAATCCTTGAAAACAGCACAACCTAAACATAAATTGTTTGCACTTTTTTTGCATTATTTTCTTGATTACTTTGTATATTCTACTATCATAAGATTATCTAAAAGCAAAAATTATTTAATTTATAAACAGTATATTTTATGGACGAAAACCTTAATCCTCAGCAGCCCATAACTAGAACTCCTAAAAAAGAGCAGCCTCTGTATGAGCAGATCAGGAGGCACCTTTCAACAATGATTGAGTCTGGAGATTTACAGCCCGGGGCCAACCTCCCGGGGAAATCTTCGCTGGCCGAGCAGTTTAATGTAAACTACAGGACAATTAACAATGCCCTCAAACTGCTGGAAAAGGAAGGGCTTATCAAATGCATCCCGAACAAAAAGCCGGTGGTTATAAAAAATTCCGGCCATAGAGCGGGAAATGATAAAATCACCAGCATTTCTTTCATACGGATGTTTGCCGACCCCTTCTCAGTTTCCATATCCAAGGGGATAAATGAATTTGCAGAACAAAACAATATTGACTGCATAATTTCTGACGCAGACAACGACTACGAAAAATTCATAGACTCAATAAAACACTCGGGCAACGATATTAACGGTCTGCTGATAATCCCGTATGAAATGCCGAAATGCCGTCAGGCTGTGTTAGATGCGATAAACTCAGGCATTGAAGCAGTTTTTATAGACAGAATCATTGAGGGCATTGAAGCCTGCTCTGTTTGTTCAGATCACTACTCTGCAGCTTATCAGGCCACAAAGCACCTTCTCCAGGAACAGGGCCTGCCTGTTTACCATATTGGAACGATTGATGAGCCAAGCTCTTGCAGGCAATGGGTTAAAGGGTGGAGAACCGCCATGAACGAATTCAACTACACAGAGACAGAGAAATACCTCTTCAAGGTGGGCTCATCTGAAACAGAACTTGCCACTCACTCCGACGATTACAACAAGAGCCATATTGAAAACGCCAAAAACTTTTTCATGAATATCAAAGAAGAAAAATATTCAATATTTGCGGGCAACGACTATGTGGCTAGAGGGGTTTACTATGCCTGCGAAAAATTCGGTCTTAAAATCGCCGAAGATGTGTTTATTGCAGGGATAAGCAACCTTCCTTTTGCCCAAAGGCTCTCAGTACCGCTTACAAGCGTTGATCAGAACCTTGAAAAAGTTGGATACGAATCTGCCAAAATCCTCTACGAAAAAATGCTCGGCATATTGCCTAAGCCCATCCACAGAGTCCTTCCGGTAAACCTGATAGTAAGAGAAAGCAGCCTGAGAAAATAAGAATATTTTATATTTTTAAGGAGATCAAGCGATGACAAGAAAAAGTGCAGCATTTTCAGCAGTTTCAATCCTGATAATATTTGCATTAGCCTGCCCGGCTATATCGAAGGCGAGCTCAAATCAGAAACCGTTTAAGTGTTTTATTGTTTCTGATTCCCACTTCGGCTGGAAGCACCCTGCTCAGCCTTCAAATTCAACTATAGCCCACGGTGTAAAACACATAATGTATAGATTCCCTGATCTGGATCTTTTCATTGATACAGGCGATATTCATCACAGCGACGCAGACGATAGGGCTCGTGCAGACTGGACGGAAATAATACAGGGAGGAGCAAATTATCTGCCGTTTCACGTTGCAGCGGGAAATCACGAAACCGTAACTTTCAACGGTGTTGACAGCGAAAAAAGAACGATGGCACTCTCGAGCATAACATGCCGCCCTTACTACAGCTTCGATTTGCAGGGAATTCATTTTATCTGCCTTCCTCAACTTATAACCCCAAACCTCGTAACTCACGAGAGCATTGAGTGGCTGAAATTAGACCTCAAACTGAATAAAGACAAAACAACAGTAATCTTCACTCACAACTCTCTGAAAGATACAACATCTTCTCATGACAGCAAGATATACAGAATGGTAGCCAACAGCGATGAAGTTTTGAAGCTGCTAGACTCTTACCCCAATGTAATAGCGTGGATGCACGGGCACAATCACACATGGGAGCTCGTAGAAAAGAATGATAGATTCTACGTTTCCAACGGCCGGATTGGCGGCTTCTCCCCTTCTTTCAACAAAGACTTCAGACACCACATAGGCGGAATCTATTTTGAAATCGGCAAAAATCATTTCACTGTTAAAGCCTATGACGCAACCGCAAAAGAATTCTTCGACGAAAAGCCCGGTTACAAACACCTCACAAAAACAATGAAACTTAAAACTTCCTACAATCCTGAGACCAGTGCGGCTGTAAGCTGGGGAATGGGCTGTTCAAGAGACGGACAGAAAGTTGAAGCATTCCAGCATCACATCGGCTCAGGAAAAAATGAGCAGCAATTAGTCCTTGCTCCCTGCAAAGGCGGGGCATTCAATGAAAACCAGAATCTTTCAATCACATCAGAGAATAAAGAAGGCTGGTCTAAAGGCCGGTTAATACCGGGAATCTCAATATCTCCGAAGAAGACAGTCGAAGGAGAAATTGACGGGATACGTTTTATAGAAGAAGGAATAGAGCTTTTGCCTCTTGGAGAAAACATAACTAAAAGATCATTGCATTCCCCTAAAAGAGGCGCATATTACGAATATTATCAGATTATGCCCGGGCAAACCTATAAGGCCTCTGCAGAGATGAAGGCTGAGAAATACGGAGCGAAATGCGGGCTTATTTTCAGGATTTATGACACAAATGGGAATCTCATCCATACCAAAAAAGTCAAACCCAAAGCGATTGATACCGGAAAAACAATTATTAAAAGCATATTCACAGTACCAGATTCCCTAAAAGGTTTCGGGATGTACGGCGATGATGATTCCTCGAATGTGATCAACCTCGCCGTAGAGGCAAAAATCACTGAACATACTATGCCCGTAAAGGTCTATAAATTTGCTGTTGAACAAGCCTCCGTCGGCAACCCGGGAGACAATTTCAAGGTAAGAATCAATGACAGATCTTATAAGGCTGGGTTAAAAAATGGGGAGATTAAAAAATTCAAACTGGGACAAAACATAAACGCAAGAGAAACTGTTAATGTATCCACTCCGGCAGATTACAGACTTACGTGGACGATAAAACAAACAGGATTAAAATGGCAGGTAAGAAATGCTCCTGCTGAATATCTCGAAAACGGCGAAATTAAGGTAGGCCCGATAAGAAACAAATTCTCAGAGAATAATGAGATTATTATAGTGCCGCTTAAAAAAATAGATGTTCCCTACGTTCACAGGATGAAGGGAATCAGCAAGTGCCGCATTCAGCCCTACAACCCCAAAACAAGGGAAATCAGGATTTATGTGGAAGAGTTAAAGGGCGAATATCACGAGGTGAAGTTTGCCAATGTACGCCAAGGAGCTTCGAATTTTATAAATATGGGCAAGTTGAATTTCGAAACCTTCGCTCCAAACATATTCGGAGCGGAAATACTTGAAGAAGGCCTTGCTGTAATTAAATTCTAAAATAAATTATCACAAGGCCAAAAAATACTCAAAAAATCATTGAAGTTTTAACAAGGCGATACCGTTTTGAAACCGGCTTCCTCACACAGTCATTTTATTAGTTCCAGCTTGAAAAATTTAAGACTGTAATTGAGGCTGCAAAGTACTTTTCATAATCCCCCTTCCCAATCGACAAAAACTTTCAGGATTCAGCACCCGTGATTGGACAGTCCTTAAACATACTATTCTTTTTGACTTTCCTCGGGAGAGATATAATATATTCAAAAGTGGTTAGATTATTTAATGCCGCAATTTTTCAGCCAAGGAGAGATTAGATGAGAATCATTTCAATTTTAATATTTGCAGCTGCTGTTTTATGCCCGGCAGATGAGGGGCAAAGCAGCAAGGCGGATGATTCAGGGTTTACACTGAAAACTCTGGTGAACGACGGGTATGCCCTTAGCTCTGCGAAGGGGAAGATTTCCTTCAGCAAATCCGACAACACATATGTATTTAAGCCTGCAAAAGACATTAAAGACCCCTCGGGCGTTATTTTTTCCGGCAGAAAGGTGAAGCTTCTGCCCTGCAACATACTTGAGCAGATAGAAAAACACCTCAAAGCCGAAAAGAAAGAAAGCATTGAAGTAAAGGTTTGGGGGATTATAACAAAATACGACGAAGAAAATCTTCTGTTTATAAACTCCGTTATGCCTTTGGACGAGGAAATAAAAAGCGAAGAGCGTCAAAACCAAAAACCGGACGAACAAGAAATGCAAAATGATAAGGAGAAAGAGAACGATTCGCTTTTGCCGGTGGAGCAGCTTGAAAAGCTCAAAAAGCAATCACCGATTTCTTCCGAACAAACCAAAATTTTTCAAAACATCAATCCCAACCACATTGAGGCAGGGCTTACCGGCAAGTTTGAACAAACTGGTGAAGGCCTTGTTTTTCGCACGCAGCACATGGGACGCAAACTCGGCTCACAAGAATTCAGGGTAGTTAAATCCGGCAAGATGGCAAAGGTGATGGGCAGGATAAGCCGGCTGCCGTTCCGACCGCTTTTCCGCATAACAGGAATCGCTACTGAATACAACGGAAAAAATTATATACTTCTGCAAACCGCAGTTAGAAAATATTCATATGGGAACTTCTCGGGAGCATAAATGCATACAGCAGACAGCGAGAGATACAATAAATTAGACTATGTGAGGTGCGGAAAAAGCGGGCTTAAGCTGCCGCCTTTATCGCTGGGGCTTTGGCACAACTTCGGACAAGAAGACGATTACGAAAAATCAAAGAAGATAGTATTAACAGCCTTTGATAACGGCATCACCCACTTTGATCTTGCCAACAATTACGGCCCTCCGCCCGGAGCGGCAGAGCAGAGGTTTGGGAAGATTCTTCGCGAGGAGCTGGGGAGATACAGGGACGAAATTGTTGTATCCACGAAGGCCGGCCATCCGATGTGGGACGGGCCTTACGGGAACTGGGGCTCAAAGAAACATCTCAAAGCCTCGTTAGACCAGAGCCTTGAGCGGCTTGGACTGGATTACGTTGACATCTTCTACACACATCGGCCTGACCCGGAAACACCGATTGAGGAAACAATACAGGCCGTAAGCGATTCGGTTAAGGCCGGCAAAGCTCTTTACCCGGGAATCTCAAAATACAAGATAGAGGGCACTGTAAAAGCTTTAGAATTATTCGAAGAGCTGGGAACTCCCCTTCTCGTTCATCAGATCAACTACTCAATGCTGGACAGAACTCCCGAAAACCTTCGCCTTTGGGAAATATTAAAGGCCAAAGGCAAGGGAGCAGTTGTCTTCAGTCCGCTCGCTCAGGGGCTGCTTACAGACAAATACCTAAATGGCATACCTGAGGGCTCAAGAGCGGCCAGAGAGGGGACATTTCTCTCAAGGGATAAAATTACGCCGGAGCTTTTGGAGAAAATCAAAAAGCTCAACAAACTTGCCCGGCAGCGGTCTCAAACGCTGGCGCAAATGGCTTTGCAGTGGGCAACCAGAGATGATTGCGTATGCAGCGCTATTGTTGGAGCAAGCCGGCCTGAGCAGATTTTAGACAGCCTCAAATTCAAAAAAGCTGAACCGTTCAGCGATGAAGAGCTCAACAAAATAGAAAATATACTCTCAGATTAAACACTGATACTGTAAAATACATACATCGAAAGCAGGCATTTACAAGGCAAACAATATGATAACAGTTATAGATTATTCAGTTGGCAATATCAGGAGCGTATGCAACGCACTTGACAATATCGGCTGCGAGAACAGACTCTCAAACCTGTCTGATGATATCAAAAACGCAGATGGGATAATCCTTCCGGGCGTGGCGGCATTTGGCTATGCAATGAAGGCGCTGGGGGAGGAATGCGGAGAGCTGCTCAAGGAAGAGGCAGCCAAAGGCAAGCCGCTGATGGGGATCTGCTCGGGATATCAGGTTCTCTTTGATTCAAGCACTGAGCTGGGTTTTAATGAAGGACTCGGGATGATAAATGGGGCTGTTGAACGGCTTCCGGAGGGGCTTGTAATCCCGCATATGGGCTGGAATCAGGTTCGAATCAACCCTGAGATACCGCTGTTTGATGGGCTCGCAGAAGAAGAATATTTTTATTTCGCTCATTCATACTACGCCATTCTAACAGATCCGCAGGCAAAATCTGCCATGACTGAATACGGGGAAACGGATGTGCTCGCCTGCGTGCAGAAGGAAAATATCTTCGGACTTCAGTTTCATCCAGAAAAAAGCAGCAGGCTTGGAATGAAAGTGTTGAAAAATTTCGAAAAGATCTGCAGGAGGTAAAAAAATGCTATCCAAAAGAGTAATACCGTGCCTGGATGTGAAAGACAACAGAGTTGTAAAAGGGGTAAACTTTTTGAATCTGCGCGACGCAGGCGATCCTGTGGAGCTGGGGAAAAAATACAGCGACGAAGGCGCTGATGAGCTTGTTTTCCTCGACATCACTGCCACTATCAGAAAAAACAAAACCATCGTGGACTTGGTAGAGAGGGTAGCAGAGAACGTTTTCATTCCGTTCACAGTGGGCGGGGGCGTTGGCTCTGCTGATGAGATCGATGTTCTGCTTCGAAGCGGAGCGGATAAGGTTTCCATAAATACTGCGGCGGTTAAGAAGCCGGAAATTCTCACTGAATCGGCTGAGCGTTTCGGGGCGCAGTGCGTTGTGCTGGCGATTGATGCGAAGTACAGCAGCAAGAAGGATAAATGGCTCGTACACCTCAAAGGAGGCACAGAGCCCACTGATATTGAAGTGATAGGATGGGCTCAAAAGGCAGAAGAGCTCGGAGCAGGCGAGATCCTGCTTACATCTATGGATGCAGACGGAACAAAAGACGGGTACGATATCCCTCTCACAAGAGCAGTGGCTGAGGCAGTTGATATTCCCGTAATCGCTTCAGGCGGAGCGGGCGAGCTGGATACATTCAGAGAGGCTCTGCAGGAGGGAAAAGCAGAGGCCGTGCTTGCGGCGAGCGTTTTTCATTACGGAACATATACCATCGAGCAGACAAAACGATACTTGAAGAGCAAAGGCGTGCCTGTTAGACTATAGATACAGTTAGAGTTGTCTTTCAAATCTTTAAATACTGAGCAGGCTTTCGATCAAGAGAGCCTGAACAATTTATATATTTTTGCAAGGAGAGTTTGTTATGTGGAAAATCATTAACAGCCCAATCGTTATTACAATCATTGTAATAGCAGCAGCCTTCATCTTTAAGGCATCTGCCCAACCGAAGCTTGCTTCGGAAATTCGTGCGGCCTACGATGAAATCAACGCTATTCTGGAGGAAGGGGCGACAGAGGCCGAGAAAACAAAAGCTATACAGCAGTTCGCAGAGCAGGTGGGCAGTCAGCTAAGCGAGGGCTTTTCCTCCGGCTTCGGCGGCGGAAACTTGGAGAAAAAGATTGAGGAGAACAAGGCCTTTATCAAAGCGAGAAACAACTTATCAATATCAGGCATTAAATATGCCGAATCTCAGTTCAATAGACGCGAGAAGGTTATTTTCAAGCTGAAAAATAACGGCAAGAAGGCCTTAACCAGACTCAAGTTAAATTTTGAATTTTACAAAGACGACAAGCTTATAGACTGCGAAAATGTATGGATCAACGAAGTCAACCTTTTAGAACCGGGAAGCGAAATTGCTCTGAACCAGACAAGGTCTTTGCCGAAAGAGAACCAGAAAGAGCATAAATCAGATGAGGTGATAATCAAGGTTACATCTTTCGATATTGAGAAAATAGAATAATTTAACCCCCCAAGTTTCCAACTGTCCAGATTTCCCAAAGCTGTAAAAAGTAACTTAAAAGAGCCTCCTCAAAAAAGTGAGAAGGCTCTTTCATTATAGAATATTTCTTCAAGAGATCATTCTACTTTGGGGTACAGATTTGATTCCTGCCAGTCCAGAGCGAATATTGCAAAATCAGCAAGATCCACACGGCAGTTTCCATCGAAATCGTACATCAAGGCATCAGAATACGGGTCTTTGCAGAAAGTTTCCCCTGTGATGTCGTAGTACTGCTGAGCAATCTCATCGGTTGTTAGGGCATAGTTGTACATTTTGATTTCATCAAACACGCCGACAGTGGTTTGAATCAGAGTGCCGGCAGAATCAATATTGCTGCACATCAGATAAACCGGATTTTCAGCTTTTGTAATCTGATGAGTCTCGTCAACGGCAACAAGTGCCCCGTTTACGAACAACTTGCCTGTTTCTCCAGCTTCATTAACGAAGGCAACCTGAGCCCACTGATCCGGTGCGAGATAATGCACATCCGGAACGCCCCAGCCATTGTAGCCCGGTGCATTTGCGTAGGGCTGACCGTCATTGGTAAGCTCGAAGAACCAGTTGTTTCCGTTTTCTGTAGTGTTTTGACCGTGGCTGCAAACAAGACCGCCGTAGTATTGATCTGGATTCGGCTCACCGCTCCATTTAACCCAGAGAGTTATTGAAAGCTCATCTGTGTATTTTGCCGGCTCGAACGGCTCAGTTGATGCGGCAACGAGTGCATTAGGCTCAGTATCGAGGGCCTGCCCTGTTACAGCAGGGTCAACGCCGTCAACCCACTGCGTGGCGAGAGGAGCGGTATTCGGGTCTGCGTGATGCTCATCGCCTGAATAATCCAGATAATCCCCATCGAGAGGCCAGTAGCCAATCATCCGCTTAACGCCGAGCCTTGCATAATCAGAATCTGCGATCCCGTCTGCATTGGTTGCACGGCAGAAATATTCGCCCTGATCGGCCTTTTCAATATTTGAAACAGTCAGGCCGGAGGTATAGCTGTCGCCGTGCTGAGATCCGGAGATAGTTATATCAGGGTCGCTCTCGTCAAGAATGATCTCAGGATCTCCTGCTTTCACCCACTGTACGTTGGCTGAAGATTTGCTTGTGAAAGCGGCGCTGAAGCTAATCTCAGAACCCGGAAAATCAGCGGCATCTTGAGGCGAAGCTGTGATTGCTGGAATTGCAGGGAGAGCTTTGAATTCCCAGATCGGGCCGAGTATATTGGCTGGGTCTCCTTTAGATGCTCCGCCGACCTGCTCTTCAACCTGCCAGAATACCTCATCGCCGAGGTTGAATGAGTAAGGAACCTGCACAGGATCGCTGCCTGCTGCTACGAAAGTGTCAACAGCAGCTACATTATTGGCTGGATTTGTCGGATCAAATGTTGAGTAGATCGTAACAAAGTGCCCTGTAACGTTCGGGTTCGGGTTAGATGTATTTGCAGGGTCGCCGGCAGTATCGAACTGAACTGATGTTACAGCAACAGGGTCTATATTTTCAGCATTATTTGCCGGCAGAGGATTTCTCGGGAGTGTTTCCAAGTCAACAACATCCTCGAAAATCTGTCCTCTTACAGCAGAGCCTGATTCGGTTTCCATAGCAACTGCGCTATCATTTGAAGTTACCAGAATATGAGAATCACCACCGCTGAGTCCACCCATATTACCGTAGTCGTAGTCTTCGCCCGGGCCGGGAACCTGATTCAATACGCTCACAGTTTTGCTTCCAGTAAGGTTAGCCGTTCCTACTGTACCGGATATAGTTTCTTCATAGAGCCTTCCGTTAATCATAACTACCAGCTCGCCGGTATTTGTGTTGAAAGAGGCAAAAGCTCTCGTTTCCACACCGGCATAAACCGGCCCCATAGCAACCGCAAAAGCGCTGTCTGATGCGTCAGTATCGTTGAGATCAGCAATAGTTACACCAAGACCTCCGCTTCCATTAGCTCCCTTAGAGCAGAATGTAAGCATACCATTACAAATATAGACACCAGTTCCAAAAGTCGTGCCGCCTACTTCTATAACGATAACGGGACCATCGGTTTTGGTAACATCGGCTTCTGTAGGGGTAAATTTTGCTGCCAGAGTCATAAGCCCTGAGCCCTGAATTGCAGGCATATCATCGTTGTTTTGAACCTGACGCTCGGCATAGTCAACAAGCGCTGCCGAATCATCAAAGCCGGGCACAATTTCCCCAGCAAAAGCTGCTGAGAACGCGGCAAGACAAAGCATTAATACAAGGATTTTATATATTTTCGTCATTTTACTTTCTCCATAATTTTTAATTAACACTTACAAATCGATTACTCGCCTGCAACAGGGAATAACATATCATTCAGCCAGTCTAAAGATACAGCAGCAAGATCGTCTATATCGACCGTGCAGTCTCCATCAAAATCGAACTGCAAGTTTTCAGCATTCGGAGCCACACAAATCTGCTCTCCTGTAACATCATAGTAAACACCAGCCAGTTGTTCTGGAGACAGGGCATAGTTGTAGATTCTTACATCATCAAATTTTGCCTCCATCATTGTGTCTATAGTGCCGTTATTGTTGGCAAAATAAACGGGGGTGTTGTTTTGATTGATGCTGTATCTGCCCGGGTCGGTGATGTCAATCTGCGAACCGTTAATGTAGAACGCTGCCACTTCGTCTGCTGAGGAAGTGAATGCAATGTGCGTCCATTCATCAAGAGGCAGGTTGGCATAAGAGTATGCATTGTAGCCCGGCGCATTAACCTGCAGGCCGGCATCTCTCTGATCTATTTCCCAGAACCAATTATTATCACTCGAGGATGAACATATACCTCTGAAGTGTCCTGCGGCAGGGTAGTCATCAGAGCCGGGGAAATTGATCCAGAGAGAAATAGTGAGCTCGTCGGTGTATTCTGCTGCAATGAACGGATCAGTAGCAGCGGCTGCTTCACGGTTTACCGTAGTGTCGAGGGCCTGCCCTGTCTGTGCAGGTTTAACGCCGTCAATCCACTGTTCAGCAATCGGGTCAGCGTAAGGAGTGAGATGGTTTTCCTCGCCGGAATAGTCCTGATAGTCTCCGTCGAGAGGCCAGTATGCAACCATACGCTTAATTGCAAGAGAAGCAGAATCAGACTGAGTATCGCCCGCTGTGTTAGATGCGATGCAGTAGTAATAGCCTTGGTCTGCAATCTCTGCATTATCTACGTAGAGCGTTGAGGTGAATTCATCACCGTTCTGGGCAAGATCAATTGTAATATCGGGGTCGGATTGGAGCAGCTCAAAATCTGGTTCGCCTTCTTTATACCATGCTGAACTCGCAGCAGTTTTGCTTGTGAAGGTAAACTCAAATACCGCCTGCTCACCTTCAAATACGGCCTCATTTTCAGGCTGAGAAACAGCGGCCGGCGTAGCTGGCAGAGTTTCAAAGTTCCACAGAGGCCCAACTATATTTGCGGGATCGCCTTCCGGAGCTCCGCTGATCTGCTCCTCAACGCCCCAGAAAACCTCTTGCCCGAGCTCGAGCTCGAATGTTTCAGGAGTGTTTATAGGCACTGTGACAGGATCTGCTCCTGCCGGCACAAAGGTTTCATAGAGCGGGGTCATGCCAAGATTAGGATCGCCGTCCATTCCGCGATAGAAAGTTACAAAATGCCCTGTTACATCAGGATTCTGAGAGCCGGCATTTTCCGGGTCTTCAGCAGCATCAAAGCTTACTTCTGTAAAGGTGTCTGGGTCAATATTTAACGAAGCAGATGCTGGGGTTGGGTCGTTAGGGAGAAGCGTTGGGTCAACAACCTGACTGAAAATCTGACCTCTAAGAGACGTCCCTGCCACGGGGTTCATGCCCCATACATTTGAGTCGTTAAGCAAAGGCTCAACTGAGAGGTTCAAACCTCCCATATGACCGCCAATGATACTGCCATCTGTTAGAAAACTAACACTTCGGTTGCCTGTAAGATTTGTTGACGCCGGGAAAGTGTCCAGATAGGTAATTCTCTTTACTCCATTAACTGAAGAAAGAACTATCCCTGAGTTTAAGTCGAGGGAAACCCACGCCTTTACTTCCTGCTCCGCCTCAATATCACCCATCTTCACTGCACCAGCACCATCAGCAAATTCAAAATCGTTAAACGTGCGGTCATTATTCCCACTCACATTTGCCCTGAAAGCGTAATGAAGCTCGCCGTTGCAGATCCAAATGCCGCTGCCGTAGGTAGTACCGCCGGTTTCAATTACAGCCACAGGACCTGATTCCTCAGTAACATCGGCCACTGAAGGGGTGAATTTTGCGGCGAAGGTGATAGTGCTGCCTGGGTTCAGAGCTTGGATATCTGCAGGGTTTGCAACTCCATCTCTGGCAGCGGTGTAATCCACGAGGGCATCGCCGTCATCAAACTGGGGTACTATCTCCCCTGCCCATGCGGATGCCGCAACCAAACAACTAAAGATAACTAAAAGCACTTTTTTCATAATTAATGCCTCCGTAAAAGATAAATAATTTTAACACAAGCAGCAACTTAATGCTGCAACTACTCTCATTTTTACAATTAGGTGTTCTACACTAAGCCTTTTAATAGAATAACCAAATAACTTTGAAAAATTTACAAAAAAAATTTTTTTTATTAAAAAAAGTGCAATTTATTTGCTCAAAATGCAAAAACGCCGCCCTTTTGAAAGAGCGGCGTAAGTTTTACTATGCTGCAAACCGTTGTATTCAGCCATAAGGCAATACATTTTCAGGAATCAAACTAAAACTGATAAAAAAATCAGAAGAGCCTTCCCATTGAGAAGCTGAAGAATTCTGTTTCGTCTTCGCCTTCTTTTGTGATTGGAGCTGCAATTTCAAACCGCATAGGTACTGGGCCGAACCACTGAGGAATCAGAATTTCGATACCCGTACCGATAGAAGTTCTCGGGCCGCCCTCATCAATCATCCCCGCATCGCCAAAGAGAAGCCAATTGTAGCGGTCGCTTGCGAGTGGGAAGGTGATCTCGGCAGTGCCGATGGCGATCCAGTCGCTCCCGATTGGGTCGTCATAAACGCCGGGCGTGGTTGTGCTCTCGCCTCTCGGGCTCACGCCGCGGTAGTCAAATCCTCTAAGGCTGCCAGAACCGCCTGCATAGAATTTCTCAAACGGCGGAGCATCACCAAGAATAGCCGCACCGTATATCTTCGTTGAGAATACGGTTCTTCTGCCGGCCAAATCTTCCTTGAGCGTCTCGTAATTTGTGTATGAGGAGCTTACAACGCCAAAGTTGTAATCGCCTGTAACCTGTTCAAAGGAGGCATCGAACACATAGCCCTCTGTGGGGATATATTTGTCGTCTGTTACCTTCTTCTTGGCTGAGAATTTCGTTCCGAAAAGGCCTGTATCGCCTTCAACATCATAAATCTCCTGCGGCGAATCTGCGTCGAGATCAGATACTGTTACATTTTCGGCGCGCAGTCTTATTCCAAGATACCAGTCGTCTTCATAGCGTCTTGTAAGTCCGATATAGCCCTTGGTTCTCTCCTCATCGTAGCATTCTCTGCCTCTCCAGAAGCGTGAGGAGCCGAGATTCAAGCTGAAAGGGCGTTCCCATGCGTAAGGGTCGGTAAAATCTATTGAATAGCGATTTACTTCTGTACCGGGCTCGAGGGAGATTCTCAACCTCTGGCCGGCACCCTTGAAAGACCGCCCATCGAAAAACTCGCTGAGCGATTCCGGCCAGTCCTGAATATCGAAATTCCTCTGCTCATAAATAACCTGCCCTACAAGGCCGTTATTGCTGTCAATCCCTGCACCAAACATAACCATTCCCGTCATACCTTCTGTGATATTCACAACGGCATCCTTGGTTCCAGGCTTTTCCCCGTCCACAGACTTGATGAAAACGTCTTCGGCCAGAGTTGCCTGCTTTACATCCTTCTCGAGCTGGCCTTTTCCGTTTCCTTTGGCTTCTTTGCCGTCGTACCATCTTCCAGGCTTGAAGCCCTCATAATCAAGCTCTCTTCTGACGACCTTATCGTGAGTTTGGTAGTTGCCGGTGATCCTCACCTCTCCTATTTTAAAACGCTTCCCCTCATCAATATCGTAAACGAGCCTCACATCTCCATTGTCTGTAAAATCCCTCTCGGCTCTGATTCTCGCTTCAATAAAGCCCTTTTCAAGATACTTGTCTCTGATATTTTCTCTGGTTTTCTTTACGGCCTCGCTGTCGTAGGCCATACCTTTCTTAACCTTGAGCATATTTTCAATCTGTTCTTTATCAAAAAAGCTCACCCCTTTGATGCTGTGATCCAACACTTTGCACTGCCTGCCCTCATTTATATAAAACACCACCTCAGCCTTATTGAGCTTTTCGTTCAAATCTGGCTCGGCATTGCAGTCAACATTTATATAGCCCGCAGAGCGATACTCCTCTTCAATAGCCTCAATATCCTGCTCAATTTTCTTGGTATTGTAATCTCTCTTGAATAGAAAGAGTATTCTGGAATCAAACTTAACAACGCTGTCGAGCTGTTTTTCAGTAAAGACAGTATTCCCCTTATAGCGAACGCCTGTAACCTTGATTCGCGGGCCTTCCTCAATTCTGAATATCACTTTACCCTGCTCGAGCTCTTTTTCGCCGAGCTTTACCTCGGCAAAGTAGTACCCTTTTTCGGTATATTTATTCCTTATGCTATCCAGAGCAGCTGCCAGCGTAATTTTCTCGAGATAGTCTCCCTTATCAAAATCAACAAGGTCTGAGAGGGTCTTATCACTGATCTTGTCATTTCCGTAAAAGGAAATTTCCGAAATGAGCATTTTCTCAACAACAACAAAATTAAGCTTAACCCCGCCTTCAACTGGTTCGGTGTTGTAGTAAGCGAATTGAACAGCATCCAGCTCCGCCAGTTTTTCAGTATCCTGAGATAAAGACTGCTCATCAAGGGTTTGCCCCGGGCGGGCGGATACCGTGCTGAGTATCTTGGATTTGGAGAGGGTAGCGTTACCTTTTACTTTAAGCTCGACAATCCGCAAATCTTCGGCTTGAACCAAACCGCAAGCCAAAGCAGCAAACAATACTAATGCAACGACTCTTTTCAGCATAAAAAATCCTATATCTTATCAGAATACTTCAGTCTCAAACGGGCTATAATAAACCCGCAAATCAAAACGGCTCATCAACAGTACTGATATTGTCAAATCTTGTAAATTCGCCGTGGAACTTGAGATTCACAATACCAGTAGGCCCGTTTCTCTGCTTTGCTATAATTATTTCCGCTTGGTTATCAAATTCATACTCGGCTTCCTGCCTGTGGTAATAGTCTTCGCGGTGTATAAGCATAACAACATCTGCGTCCTGTTCAATACTCCCGCTTTCACGGAGATCGCTCATACGAGGTCGGTGGTCTTCTCTCTGCTCGGCAGCACGATTGAGCTGACTGAGCACAACCACCGGGACATCAAGCTCTCTTGCCATAGCCTTGAGCTGTCTGGAAATTGCGCTTATCTCGTTCTGCCTTGATTCCACCCTTCCCCCGAGGGTCATAAGCTGGAGGTAATCAACAAATACCGCCTTTATATCATACTGAGCTTTCAGCCTTCTTGCCTTTGCCCTGATCTCAAGCGGCGTCATACCCGGTGTATCATCAATAAAGATCGGGGCCTGAGAGAGGTTTTCGCTAGTATCGAGAAGCTCCTGGAAAACATCAGAATCCATCACTCCCCTCCTTACGGCCTGCGAATCTATCATTCCCCTGCTGCAGAGCATACGTTCTGCAAGCTGGAGACGACCCATCTCAAGGGAGAAAATCAACACCGGCTGCTCTTCATCAGCGCCGATATGCTCAGCAATATTCATTGCAAAGCTTGTTTTACCCATACTCGGCCGCCCCGCCATTATAATAAGCTCTCCCTCGTGGAGGCCGGTAGTCATAGTGTCGAGTTTGGTAAAACCTGTGGGGATTCCGGTTATTGCTTCGCCTGTTCGTTTGTCGATCTCCTCGAATGCCTTAACGAGAAGATCACGCATAGACTCGGCCTCGCCGCTGACACGTTCACCAGTTACCTCGAATATCTTTTTCTCGGCCTGATCAAGCTTTTCGCTTATCTCCCCGCCCGGGTCGTATGCCAAGTCCAGCACCTCGCTTACCGTATTGATAAGCTGTCTGAGGATAAACTTCTCGTGAACAATCTTAGTGTAATATTCGGCGTTTGCAGGAGTTGCAACGCTTGCAGGAATCTTTTTCAGATAGTCCTGCCCTCCTGCATCTTCAAACTGTTTCCGCCTTAACAGCTCATTCTTGATAAGAACAAGGTCCATATTCTTATCTGGTGGGAGCTGTTCATAAAGCGAAACGAGGGCATCATATATGATGCGGTTTTCCGGGCGGTAAAAAGACTCTGGGCTGAGCTTCTGGACGATATCGTTCACGCAATTTCTATCCAGAATCATAGAGCCCAGCACTGACACCTCGGCCTCAAACGATTCAGGCAAGGATTTGGCCTGAATCAAATCCGAATCCGATGAACGCTGTGCAGGTGCTTCTGCCTTAGAAGAATTATTCTTCTGAGGTTTCTGATT
Organism: Sedimentisphaera salicampi; assembly: GCF_002117005.1. Taxonomy (NCBI): domain Bacteria; kingdom Pseudomonadati; phylum Planctomycetota; class Phycisphaerae; order Sedimentisphaerales; family Sedimentisphaeraceae; genus Sedimentisphaera; species Sedimentisphaera salicampi. Next base: position 149,214 of record NZ_CP021023.1, on the reverse strand, counting down.
TTGCTTCTGAGAGCTCATCTTCTTCCTGCTCCGGCTGTTCAGGCTTTTCTTCCTCAAGCGGGATGCTGCCTTCGGAAACAACCTTCACTTCAACAGAGGCATCCAGATCAACAGAAATCTTGAGAGTAACTTTGTGCTCTCCAACTTCCTTGATATGGCCTACAGCAACCATCTCATCTGCAATCTCATATCCGTTTTCTCTAAGCTTCTCAGCAATCATCTCAGGTGTTACAGAGCCGAACAGATGACCCTGCTCGTTTGCCTTCGCTTCAATCACAACAGAAGCGTCTTCAACCTCTTCAGCCACTTTGCAGAGCTTCTCATATTCGAGCTTGCGTTCGTTGGCACGCTTAGCCTTTTCTTCTGCTATCGCCTCAATATTTTCTTTGGAAGGTATAGTTGCAAGGCCGCAGGGGACGAGATAATTCCTTGCGTAGCCGTCTTTAACATCAACTATATCACCAAGCCAACCAAGGCTAATAATATCTTCAAGGAGCAAAACTTTAACCATTTGCTTTTTCTCCAATAAGTTTGTTTTTAGTATTAAATAAGCTCAGTTTCTTACTGCCGTTATCTTATCACGTCTGGTATGGAAGAAGCCCCATATACCTTGCACGTTTAATGGCGTTCTGAACCTTACGCTGACAGCTTGCGCAGTTACCGCTGCGTTTTCTGGAATATATCTTGCCGCGGTTGGTAAGAAGCTTTGAAAGCGTATCGATGTCCATATAATCGACATACTCGGTTTTAGCCCTGCAAAACCGGCATTGATTCTGCTCACGGATTGTGGCAGTTCTTCTTTTTTTGTTTCTTCTCTGATTTTTCATAATTTAATGCTCTTAAATTAAAATTCAAATTTCTCAATACAAATGCCTAAAATCAAAATAAAGCTCAAGGCAATTTTTAGAACGGTATATCATCCGGATTAAAATCGTCGCCTCCTCCGAAAGCATCCTGAGAGGACTGCTGCGGGGGCTGCTGAGGCTGGTTATTCTGCGGTGGCTGCTGTTGAGGCTGCTGATAGCCGCCCTGCTGATAACCTCCGTGCTGGTAGTCGCCCTGTCTTTGAGCCCCACCGCCACCGCCTCCGGTGAACTCGAAATTCTCCGCCTGCACGCGCAGCCTGCTTCGCTTACTTCCGTCTTGAGTTGTCCAGCTGTCGAGAATCAATCTGCCTTCAACCAGAATTGAAGAGCCCTTTTTGAAATACTTGTTGATAACTTCTGCCCGCTTGCCAAACATTCGGCAGTCTGTAAAACATACCTCTTCCCGCTGCTGACCGTCCTGACCTACGAACTTACGGTTCGTAGCCACGGCAAATTCTACAAGCGGAGTGCCGCTTGGCAGATACGAAAACTGCGGGTCTCTAGTTAGGTTGCCGAGCAGGATAACTTTGTTAAAGCTGGCCATTTCAATCTCTCCGTTCTAAAGATAAAATTAAGCTTGTTCTGAAGACTCATCAGCCTTTTCAGATTCATTCTCAGCCTCTTGCGATTCAGGCTTTTCTGCTGATTCTTCTTCGGAAGCAGAAGCAGCAGTGCTCGCCGCTGAAGATTCAATCTCCTGCTTTGCTTCCTGCTCTCTTTTAACTCTCTCTTCAGCTTCTATCGGAGTTTCTTTATCAATCGGCTTTGAAGGATCGATAAAATCAGCACGAAGAACCATCGCCCGCATAATGTCTTCAGAGAGATTTATATCTCTCTCAACATTCGAGAGCTCACGAGGCTCAACATTAAAATAAACAAGGATGTAGGTGCCGCGAGATTTGTTTTGAATCTCGTAAGCTAATTTCCGCTCATCCCATTTCTTAAGGCTGATAATTTCACCGCCTCTTTTTTCGACTAAAGCGGTAATCTTCTCAACCAAACCTGTCCAGTCGCCCGCAGCCAAAGCAGGGTCCACCAAGAACAGGGCTTCATAAAGTCTTTTAGATGTATCCAAGGTAATAACCTCCGGTTTACAAAATTTATTACACCGGCCTTAAGGCCATTAATTTTTACTGTTATATTCTGTCATAGCTTTTTCGAGTCCGTTTTTTATAAGCGTTTCAATGCATTCGACCGCTCTTCCAATTCCGAGCTGAAGCTCCTGCTTCTGCTCCGGCGATGGACGGCCTAAAACATACCCTGTGGTTTCAGGGAGAGGACTTTTGCCAATGCCAACTCTGAGCCTCGGGAAATCTTGGCTTCCAAGCTTTGCAATAATATCCTTGAGGCCGTTATGTCCTCCAGCAGAGCCGGAGGGTCTTAGCCTTATTCTTCCCGGGTCGAGAGCCATATCATCTGCAATAATCACACAATCGCTTATATCAATTTTATAAAACCCCCTCGCAGAGGCTACTGCCTGCCCGCTGAGGTTCATAAATGTCTGGGGTTTAAGAAGTATAATCTTATCCCCGCCATACTCGAAAATTTCACAAAGCGAAGAAAATTTCTTGCCGCTTATGCTTACGCCGCACTTCTCGGCAAAACGGTCTAGTACATCAAAACCGATATTATGCCGCGTGCCATCGTATTTTTTGCCCGGATTCCCGAGCCCTGCTATAAGCCTGCTTGCCATAATCTTCCGCTACTGCTGCTCTTCTTCGTCTTCCGGCTTCTTCTCTGTAATCACTTCCGGCTCTGCGGATTCTTCCTCGAGCTCTTCGCCTTCTTCCGGCTCCGGGGCTACAGTAACTTCGTGGCAGTTTACCACTACAGATTCGGGATCTGTTATAAGCGATGCCCCTCGCGGAAGCTCGATATCCCCAACTGTGATATAATCGTTCAATCCCAGATCCTTTATGAGAACCTCAAAGTATTCAGGGATTGAAACTACCGGACATTCAACGTCAATATGGTCTAAGTGTACATCGACCATACCACCCTCTGAAATGCCTACAGCAGTACCCTTCAGGACAACCGGCACAGTAACACTTGCCTTCTCGTCCATGTCCACACGCATAAGATCTACGTGGATTACCTCTCTCTGGTAGTGGTCGTACTGCATGTCTTTTAGCAGAAGAGTTTCGGTTTTACCGTCAAAAGCAAGATCGAAAAGCCTGTTGCCGCTGTGCATAGCCCTAAGCAAATCGCTTGTTTCTATGCTCACAGCAACCGGCTCCTGCTTGTGCCCGTAAATAACAGCAGGTGTTCTGCCGTTTTCACGAAGCTTGACAGCGGACTTTGTTCCGGTTTCCCGAAGCTCAGCTTTCAATGAAAATGTTTCTGTCATCTTTTCCTCACTGATAAATTATTACTATCACCCAGCTAATAAAGCTGTAACTGATAACTACGAAAGCAGCAAACTGCTTATTGATTCGTTTCTGTGAACCCTTTTTATGGATTCTCCCAAGAGCTCTGCAACGCTCAAAACCGTTACATTGATGCCTTTTCTCACGTCTTCTCTGAGAGGTATCGTATCAGTTACGAAAACCTCGTCTATGTAGGATTCCTGTATCCGCTCTACAGCAGGCCCGCAGAAGAGCCCGTGCGTTGCCCCTGCAATCACCTTATTTGCTCCCATTTTCTTAACGAGCTTAGCGGCAGAGCATATAGTTCCGGCAGTTGAGATCATATCATCCACCATCACAACGTTCTTGCCTTCCACACTTCCGATAATGTTCTCGCTGTGCACGTCTTTGCCGTTTAGCCTTTTTTTGTGAACTATAGCAAGGTCTGCCCCTATATGGCTTACATACCTTGAAGCGGTTTTAACGTTGCCTACATCAGGCGAAACTATCACAGGCTTCTGAATTTTTTTATCTCTGAGATATTTTACCATCACCGGCTCTGCCATCAGATGGTCAACCGGTATATCGAAAAAACCCTCAAGCTGCCTTGCATGTAGGTCTATACCCAGAACCCTCGTAGCTCCAGCTGCGGTAAGAAGATTGGCCACGAGCTTTGCAGTAATTGGGACTCTACCGTCATCTTTTCTGTCCTGACGGGCATAGCCGTAATAAGGGATAACGGCTGTTATCCTGTTCGCACTTGCCCTTTTCAGGGTATCAATCATAATCAAAAGCTCCATCAAGTTGCCGTCAACGGGGGTACAGGTTGACTGAACTATGAAGCAGTCTTTACCACGAACGTTATCATCTATCTTCACGAATTTCTCACCGTCCGGGAATCGACGGATTGTAGCACCGCCCGGAGTTACACCGAGATACCCGCAGATTTTTTTCACCAGCTCCGGATTAGCAGAGCCGCCGAATACTTTTACACTCTCATTTAGAAACATTTATGAATCCTTCCCACGGCTCGGCCTTCAGTTTAATCCGGCCTTACCGGCAATTGAAACCGCTTCTTATTAAAGAAACTACCCGGTCTGGACTCGAACCAGAAATTTCAGCACCAAAAGCTGAGGTGTTGCCAATTACACCACCGGGTACCAAATTACGGCAAGAATGCAGGATTCTGCATATTAATATGCCGCGATTCCCGCTCCGAGCGGGGAGAAGTCTCATTACCTGAAGCTGGAGCTGACCATGTCGCGGACTGCCAACCCCCTTGCCTGAGCATGCTTCCGGGCAACGAGAGAAAGGAAATTATAATACTTCGCGGCTCTTTTACAAGGCTTTTTATTCTATGAGAAAGAAAAAACGGAAAAATAAGAATGATATTTACAGCTAAATGCTCGAAAACATTACAGCAGGTTTTAGGAATGATTTTGCTGATCTGGGTTGTGTTTAGCGGCTGTTCGCCTTTTTCTTCGCTTCTTTTGCTTGCGGATTTTTTCAGTTTTTATCTGCTCTTTGCTTTTAAGGCCCTCGGTTTTAGCCTCAATCTGCTCACACATAAACTTTCGTGCATAGTAGCGATTGAGCCCCTGGCTTCTTTCCTTTTCGCACTTCACTTCTGTACCGGTAGGTTTGTGGAGCAGATAAACGCAGGAGGCGGTTTTGTTGGTTTTCTGACCTCCCGGCCCTGAGGAACGGATAAACTTCTCCTCGAAATCTGTCTCTTCAAGCCCGCACTGCTTCATTCTCCTTCGCAGGGCATCGGCCTTTTTTTGTGTAACCGGAAACGTAATCATTCTTTTGCAGATGCAGCAATTCGATTGAAAAAATTCTGTACAAGGGGATTTTGAGAATTATTTTTGAGCTCTTCAGGGCTTCCCTCGGCAATAATCCCTTTAACGCTTTTATCAAGCATAATTACCCTGTCTGCTATCGTAAAAATGCTGTCAAGTTCGTGTGATACAACGATAAATGTTATGCCGGTTTTGCGTGAAAGGGTTAAGATGAGATTATCGAGTTCAGCGCTTGTTATTGGATCAAGCCCTGCGCCTGGTTCATCAAGAAAAAGGATGTCAGGATCGAGCACCATCGCCCTTGCTATGGCCGCTCTTTTCTTCATCCCGCCTGAAAGCTCGGAGGGCATTAGATTGTAGCTCGTCTCAAGGCCTACCAGCGACAGCTTTGAGATGCAGATTTCGTTCATCAGCTCCTTTGGGAGAGCTGTATATATCTCCAGAGGCAGTCGCAGATTCTCCAAAACGTTCATAGAACCGAACAGTGCCCCGTTCTGATACATCACGCCGAAATATTTTACAAGGTTTTTGAAGTCCTGCTCGCCTGCTGCGGATATATCTTCTCCCATTATCAGCACATTCCCGCTGTAGGGCTTATACAGGCCTATCATATGCTTTAAGAGGGTGCTTTTCCCGCAGCCGGACCCGCCGAGGATAATGAAAATCTCGCCTCTGTGCACATCAAAGCTTACATTCTCCAGCACAGTCTGGCCGAAGTATCCTGAGGTTAGATTATTTACGCTCGCTACTGTCTCAGACATGGCTATATCTCCAGCAAATAAAATATTACAGAAAATACGCCTTCGGTGAGCACAATAGCAACCACACCGCTGACCACTGCCCTTGTAGCAGCGTCGCCTACAGCCTTGCTGCCTGTCTGGGTGTTCAGGCCGCTCAAGCATCCGATCGCAGCGGTTTCAAATCCATACACGAGAGCCTTGAACATCCCTTGGGCGAAATCAGACAGTCCGGTAAGCATTGTTACCTGATCGAAGATTACTTCAAACGGATAGCCCATCGACCGCATTACCAAGCTCATCCCTACAAGCCCGAAAAGGCTGGTGTAGAGAGTTAGAAGGGGAACGAAGAGGGTGCCGGTTAGAACTCTGGGCAATACAAGGAAGGGCACTGGCCCGAGCCCGAAAGTTTTCAGTGCATCTATTTCCTCGTTGATCTTCATCGTCCCCAGCTCTGCGGCGAAGGCCGTACCGCTCCTTGCAGAGAACAAAATTGCAGCTATAAACGGCCCCATCACGCGGAAAAGCGTTAGAGATACGAGGCTTGCAACATAAATCTCCGCCCCGAACTGCTTCATTGATGTTGCAGACTGGAACGAGAGAATAAGCCCGAAGAGAAAGCCTATCAGCATACATATTCCGAACGAATTCACTGCCGCGCTTTCTACTATTCTGAAGAAATCAGACCATCTGAAAATTTTCGGATTCTTTAAAAGCCCTGCAAGCGAGGCAAAAACTCTTCCATAATACTCAATTTTACTTGTTATTGAGCTCAAATAGCTGCAGAACCCCTTACCGAAACCCTCAATGAATTCCCTGAAGACTCTGCTGGGCTGCTCATGCACTTCCTCGCTGGGGCAGTCTTTGATTAAATCATCCACTCTGCACGCGAGATTCTGGTCGTTGAGTTCTAAATCATTTCGGCAGCAGTATTTCTTGATTAAAGAAACAAAAGCCTTCCCCGCACTATGGCAGTGAAAACCGTCACTGCTGTTTATTACGATTCTCGAGGGTGTTTTTGAGGCGGTCTGAAACTGAAATTTTCTATACAAATCACCAGCCAGCGATTTATCCACCACATCAGGCAGCAAGATAATCAGCTCATCACCTGAGAAATATACATATTTTTCACTGTCATTTTTCATTTATAAACAACGCTAACCATTTTCCGCCCGATAAAGACGATATTATTTTTATTCGCTGTACTGTTTTTAAAGAATTCAGAAAAAATTTCCAGAACTTTTTTGCTAAACATACCACTAAATTTTGGAAAGTCAGCTTTTACTTATCAGATAGGCCGATATCGCCATAAGCTGAAGCACTGCAGCAAAAACAAGGGGCGTTAAAACCGAATCAATCCAGTTTATGCTTGCAAACACCCCAATCAGGGCAATCAAAAGGCAAACTAAACTTATAACCTGTACCGCAGCGGCGAAAACCTTCCATTTGCTGAAGACGTCCCTGCCTCTCTGAAGCTCGCTGAGAATATTTTCCTCCATCCTCTCCAAAATGTGAGCAATTTGAGAGATGTCCGAGCTTCCATTCGGGAGCTCATCCAAACTGTCTGTCTTTATGCTGCCTATATCCAAAACTTTATGCCTTCCTTCTTTCTTATGGTGGTACATCATAATGATATTAGCTGCCTCTTTTATGTTTACTGCCGCATAATCGGGAGGCGGGTCTGATTTATCTTTCTTGTCTTCGTTTCCCGGCAAATTAATTAGTATTGTACAGCATCCTGCGGCTCGCCCTGCTTTTATGTCCCTGTATCTATCGCCGATAAGCCATGATTTTTCGAGGGCGATATTGTGTTCTTCTGCGGCCTGAAGAATCATTCCGGGAGCCGGTTTTCTCTCGAAACTCTCCATCCTGTATTCCTCCAGCTCGCCTTCAGGATGGTATGGGCAGTAGTAGATACCCTCCAGCTCCACGCCTTCCTGCATAAGGAGGCTTTTCAGCCTGCTGTGGATTTCATCAAGCCTTTCTTCAGTTAGGAGGCCCCTTGCTATTCCGGACTGATTTGTAACAACGAAAAGCTTGTATCCAAGCTGCTGCATGCAGCGAAGAGCCTTGCCTGCTCCCTGAATCAGCTTAACCTGCTCAGGCTTTGATATGTAGCCCGGATCGGATATGATTGTGTTGTCTCTATCGAGAAACACCGCCTTAATCTTATGGTTTTCATCAAAATCTTCGCTCGCCGAAGATTTATCTTTAGCCCCCTCATCCTGCCCTAATTTCACTTCATCACCAAAGAGATTTTTCATCAATGCCCCCTTAGCAGAATTAAAAACCCTTGCCTTTTACCTTGTTTATTATAGCAGTTGAGCTTATCCCCTCAACTAAATCGGCCAGCACAACCTCGCCGCCGTTTTCTTTCACAAAATCGCTGCCGATAACACCCTTTTTCTCCCAGTCTTTGCCTTTCACCAACACATTCGGCCTTACAGCCTTGATAATCTCAAGAGGCGAGTCTGAATCGAAAATGCACACGTAATCAACAAACTCAAGACTGCTCAGAACTGCTGCCCTTGCATTTTCGCTGTTTACTGGTCTGTCTTCGCCCTTCAAACGCTTAACGCTTGCATCGCTGTTTAACCCCAAGACAAGTACATCACCGTGACTTTTGGCAAAACCGAGGAAATTTATGTGGCCTTCGTGGATAATATCAAAACACCCATTAGTAAACACTATCCTTTTACCTTCAGTTCTTAGCCTTTTGGAGAGTTGGCTTATATCTTCCATTTTCACAATCTTGCTTTCGCCGGGCGAGGTGCGTTTTTTTATCTCTTCGATAATCTCTGCCCTGCTCACAGCGGCAACGCCGAATTTCTCCACCTCAAGCCCGCCTGCGATATTCGAGAGATGTACTGCAAGCTCATAACTCCAGCCGGCAGCCAATGCAACAGCAATAGCCGAGAGAACCATATCCCCCGCTCCGGCCACATCATACACGGTTTTGGCTACCGTAGGCACAAGCATTGAGCTTTGAGCTGTTTTGAGGTATGCGCCGTCTTTGTCCATCGTTATAACAACAGCATCAATTTCAAGCTGGCGGCGTATTATTTCGGCGGCCTCATCGGCCGACTCTGCAGAATCAATCTCCACTCCAGAGATAAGACAGGCTTCCTTGCGGTTTGGGGTGATTACATTACTGCCTGCAAATTTTTGATTATCACTGCTAAGCGGGGGATCCACGACCACCATTTTGCCCTCTCTGCGGGCAGACTCTATTATTCTGCGGCATACATTCTCTGTTAGAACGCCTTTACCGTAGTCTTCAAGGCAGACAATATCAGCCTCAGGGAGTTTTGAGCTGAAACAGCTTAGAATAATCTGCTCTTCCTCACTGTTTAGCTGCCGGCAGGATTCTTCATCGATCCTCATAAGCTGCTGGGGATGTTTATGCTGGGCAAGTCCTACCAAGCGATTCTTGCAGGTTGTAGGCCTGCTGAACGATTCTGCAAGACAGGAGATGTCTGCCCCTGAATGCCCGAGTTTGTCTCTCAAGAGCCTTCCGTTTTCGTCGCGGCCGGTAATTCCGATGCATAAGGGCTCTGCGCCCAATTCGCATATATCAGCGGCTACAGAAGCCGCCCCGCCGCATTTATATTCAGTTTTCACAACCTTCAAAACCGGCACAGGGGCCTCGGGGCTTATTCGCATTGCATCGCCGTGGGTATATTTATCGAGCATAAAATCACCCACAACCAAAACCTTCGGGCGGGAAAGGCTTAGAAGCTTCTCATAAACGCTGGTTAGAGTTTTTTTATCTGCTGAGCTCATTTAATAAATCTTCCAGTCTCCCAAAACCATCAATGAATTCCAAAGAAAGATCAAAATAACCTGCCTTCTGCCTGAATTCTTCCCAGCCGGGGGAATCAGCAATCCTGCTCACCTTCATGAAGTCTTTGCGAGTCATCACGATTATATCCGAATTAGCTGAGGCGGAAAGAATAAATTCGAGGTCTTCGGGGGTGTAGATGTGGTGGTCTTTGAAAATCTTTTTGCCTGTTATTTTTATCCCGCTCCTGCTTATGTTCTCCAAAAAGCTCTCCGGGCTCGCAAGGCCGCAGAATACAAAAGCCCGCTTATCCTTCAAAGACTTCAGTTTGGATTTTTGCCCCTCCATCGAGGAGAAGCATACCAGCCTCTGGCGGAGATTTATAATCGGTGCGAAAGAGTTATAAGAGCGGATTCTGCTGCGGATATTTTCAATTTCTTTCTCGCCTGCGGTTTCGCATTTGGTAACAGCGATGCAGTCTGCGCGGGAGATATTCTTTATCGGCTCTCTGAGCATACCTGCCGGCAGAAGCCTTGAATAGCCGAATGGGCAGCCGGCATCAACAGCAGCAATATCCAAATCTCTTGCTAAACGCCTGTGCTGGAAGCCGTCGTCGAGGATGAAGATATCGCAGCCGGACTGCGTTTCTGCCTCACGAGCAGCCTTCGCCCTGTCCGGATTTACGTAAACCTTGGCAGAGGGACACGCAAGCTTTATCTCTTCCGGCTCATCAGCAAAACCGGAATCTGAGGCGTATCCCCTTGTGAGAACGGCGGGCTTATACCCCTTTCCCACCAGCAGACGGCAAAGCTCAATTGTAAGCGGTGTTTTGCCTGTTCCGCCTGCTGTAATGTTTCCAACGCTTATCACAGGATGATTGGCTTTAGATATTTTCAGCAAGCCCTTATCGTATAGCAGATTTCTCAGCCACACAGCGAAACGATAAAAACAAGAGAGAACACCAAGCACGCAAAGCATAAGCAGCCCTGCATGGCTTCTGTCCTCTCCGCTAACAATTTTTCGCCATTTATCTATCACGATGAAAACTTTCTGGGGCAGTGAGTTTATCTACACGCCTTCGATTATCTCATTAAGTATTTCGCTGGGCCGCATAGCCTTTTCGGCGAGTTTATCTTCGGGCTTATAGTATCCGCCTATATCGGAAGAGCTGCCCTGCACTTTTGTAAGGTCCTGAATTATTTGCGGTTCATTCTCACAGAGCCTGCTGAAAACTTCTGCAAAACGCTCCTGCATCTGCGAATCTTCTTTCTGCTTAGAGAGATGCTTCGCCCAATACATAGCAAGGAAATAAGTGCTCGCTCTGTTGTCCGGCTCTCCCGCTTTACGTGAAGGGGTTTTGCCGTTTTCGAGATAGTCGCTTATGGCCTTATTGAGAGCATCTGCAAGTATTGCGGCCTTTTTATTGCCTGTTCTTCCGGCGATCTTCTCAAGCGACGGCACTAAAGCGCAGTATTCGCCGAGCGAATCCCAGCGGAGATGATTTTCCCTGAGGAACTGGGCAACGTGTTTGGGTGCGGAGCCGCCTGCGCCGGTTTCATAGAGTCCGCCGCCGTTCATCAGGGGCACAATCGAGAGCATCCTTGCGCTGGTGCCAAGCTCAAGGATCGGGAAGAGATCAGTGAGGTAATCACGCAATACATTTCCCGTAACGGAGATTGTATCCTCGCCTCTGCGGACGCGCTTGAGAGAATATTTCATAGCCTCTCTGGGCTCCATAATCTCTATAGTGAGCCCTGATGTATCGAATTCGGGCAGATACTTCTTCACCTTTGCAATAATCTCTCTGTCGTGGGCTCTTTCTTCATCAAGCCAGAAAACAGCGGGCACGCCTTCCTCGCGGGCACGGGTTACTGCAAGCTCCACCCAGCTCTTAATCGGGGCATCTTTAGCCTGACACATCCGGAAGATATCCCCCCTGCTAACGCTCTGAGACATCAGCACTTCGCCGGCGTCGCTGAGAACCTGAATCTTGCCGTCTGCCTCGGCTTCGAAAGTTTTATCGTGCGAGCCGTATTCCTCTGCCTTCTTCGCCATAAGGCCAACGTTTGAAACGCTGCCCATCTCGGCGGGGTTGAACTGGCCGTTCTCTTTGCAGTCTTCGATTATCTGCTGATATATGCATGCATAGCTGCGGTCTGGAATGAGGGCGAGAGTATCCTGAAGCTGGTCGTCCTTATTCCACATCTTCCCGCCGTCGCGTACGACATTGGGCATTGAGGCATCAATAATGATATTGTTGGGAACGTGGAGGTTCGTAATGCCTTTTCTCGAATCAACCATCGCAAGGGATGGGTTGTTTTCATAGGCTTTGCGGATATCGCTCTCGATTTCCTGCTTTTCGGCAGGCTCCAAGCCTTCCAGTTTGCTGAACAGATTCTCAAGGCCGTAATTGAGATTAACACTGAGCGAATCAAACGTTTCACTGTGTTTATCGATAACATCTTTAAGGAAAACCTTCACGCAATGGCCGAACATAATCGGATCAGAGACCTTCATCATCGTGGCCTTCAAATGGAGAGACAGCAAAAGCCCCTCTTTCTTCGCAAATTCCATCTTTTCGCTGTAGAAATTTTCCAGCGCGTCTGCGCTCATTACAGCAGAATCCGCTACTTCACCTTCCAGCAGGGGCAGACTGTCTTTGAGGGTTTTGCCTGAGCCGTCTTTGCCGATAAATTCAATCTTAGCGTTGCAGGGTTTATCCAGCGTAACAGACTGCTCGGAGCCGTAGAAATCCCCTTCCTGCATATATGCCACATCAGCCTTGCTGCCTTGCTCAGGCCAAGCCTTAACCATCCCGTGGGGGTGCTTTCTGGCAAACTGCTTGACTGCCTTTGCCGGCCTTCTGTCCGAATTGCCCTCACGCAGTACCGGATTAACCGCAGACCCCAAAACGGCTGCAAATCTCTCAACGAGCTTTCTGTCCTTATCGGTTTTGATCTGGTGCGGGTAGCTTGGGATGTTATATCCTTTTTCCTGAAGCTCCTTTATAGCGTTTTCAAGCTGAGGGATTGATGCGCTTATATTCGGCAGCTTAATTACATTCGCCTCAGGCTGCTTAACCAGCTCGCCGAGGTAGGCCAAATCATCCGTCTGCTTCTGCTCACTGGTGAGGTTGTCGGGAAAATTTGCAATTATCCTGCCGGCAAGCGAGATATCACGAACCTCTATCTCAATTCCCGCGGCACGGCAATACGCCTCCACCACCGGCAATAGAGAATACGATGCCAGCGACGGGGCTTCATCTGATTTTGTCCAGGTTATCCTGTTCATTTATTTATTCCGTTATCCTTATATAAACAATTCAAAGCTGATTATTCAAATACCTTTTCGGCAGCAGAAGATTATTCCACAGGAATAACCTCGCCCACTCCGGGCACCTGCTCCTTGAGCCTTCTTTCAACGCCCATTTTGAGGGTCATCCGGGCTCCCGGGCACCCTCTGCACGCCCCCTGCAGGCGAACTTTAACGTCGTTATTTTCCGTTACCTCTACAAGCTCAATATCGCCGCCGTCTGACTGAAGCATCGGACGAATCTGCTGGATGCAGTCTTGGATTTTATCACTTATCTGTTCGCTCATTGGTTTTCTCCAAAGTTTAAGTATTAAATTTTGAGACGATATTTTACTTATAAATGTTTTATTTACAACTCCGTGGCTGGAAAACGGGGATAAGAATGCTGACATTTGCAGGATTACAGCACCCCCTGCTGCATATAAAAGTAAATTCAGACGTTGAAATGAGGCAGCCGCGCAGGCACACCCGTACGGGTGTGCTTGCCGCACGCCACGAATCTATCCGCTTGTTTTCCGCCTGCGGCGGACAGGCTCTCCGCCTGCGGCGGGTCTTCATGCGTGGCTCGGTTTAAATGCTCCCTGCTTACCAGCTCACTCCCCTGAGAACTGAATATTATCTATCATTGCCGTATCATCGCCCGCCTGCCAGTAGGAATCCTTGCAGTATTTCCATGTGAAGGTATGCATTCCCGGGGCGAATTCGAGGCTGAATGTCTGCCAGCCGGATTCGCCGGAGAATTTCTCCTGCGGCTCGCCGTCAACCACGAATATGAGCCCATCGAATCCCTCCTCGCTCGAAACGAGATAATCAAAGCTGATCCGGCCGAAGAATCTCGTGTCGCGGGTGAGCGTTATCCCTGCACACTGCGAATCGCCAATCGGCTCTGAGCGGATTGCATAGTCTTCTGCGTGCTGGGTGATCTGCCAGCCTGCATCGCCTGAGGCCTGCCAGCCGCTCGGGATCCCGCCATCAGAGAAATCCTCATCGGGAGCGAAAATATCCCTCGCAGGCGCCGTATGCCCCCAGCTCTCGCCGAGAAGCAGCAGGTCGTATATATCGACATGGCCGTCTTTCGAGAAGTCCACCAGATTCGGCTCGCTATCGGGTGCGAAGCCTGCGCTGCCCCAGTGTCTTGCGAGCCATACGAATTCATGCAGCCCCACCTTCGGCGTCTCCTGCCAGCGAAGCATTGGATACCTGCCTGTCTCGCCGTTGAGCGTGGCCATCTTCCAGCTTCCGCCCTCTGAGAAATCCCAGCCGGCGCCGGTAAACGTTTGCTTCTCGCGGAGCTGCGGAGTTTCGAGGCCTGTCCCGCCGTCGCTGGAATCCTGCCCGCTGGTGAGGATATCCCAGAAGCTCGCAGCGATCGAGCCGTCGTTATAGCTGCAAAGCCCGCCGGCAAACTTCTCCGCATCCACCTTGCCGGCAGAAAGGCATCTCTCTATCCCGCCTACATTGCTCCCGCAGAGCCCGCCTGCAAAGCGGTAGCCGGAGATATCCGCAACGCTCTTGCAGCTAACAATCTGCCCTGCATTCGCTCCGGCTATTCCGCCAGCCTCGTCGTAGCAGTCTATAAGCCCGCTCACATAGCAGCTCTGGATTGTGCCTTCATTTCGCCCGCAAACCGCACCGGACTGAGCGCTTCCTGCAACATCTGCCTCAACAAGCCCGAGCCTCAGCACTTCTCCAGCCTCGCCGATGCAGCCGAACATGCCGGCATAGGCGTTCTCGCTATGAATGCTGAGGGCGGTTATAGTATGGCCGGCGCCGTTAAATGAGCCTGTGAATTTTTCACCGTTAAAACGCCAGTCTGCCGGGTCTTCATCCGGCGAGAATATCGGCTCAGAAAAGCTCTGCCCGCTCAAATCCAAATCCTTCATCAAAATGAAGCTTGCCGCAGGCCAGTGTTTGGCCCATTCAAGGTTGGCCGCATTATAAATCTCGTAAGGCTCTTCCGGCGTGCCCTCGCCGAGCAGCGAATACTGCGCCTCTATCGCAAGATCGCTTACTACACTGCTGAAATCACCATCCCAGCCGGTAAATTCCCAGCCCTCGCCCGGGCTAACCTGCGGGGCCTGCGCCGGATTTCCGTATTCTACCGTCTGCTGCGGCTGGCCGGAGGCTATCTCGCCCTTGCCCGCTGCGCTGAATACAACGGTGAACGTTTGCACTTGATACTGGGCGTTGATCGTTAGATCGCTGGTTACGCTTTCGAACGCTTTATCCCAGCCCACAAACTCCCAGCCGGCATCCGCTTCAACAGCGGGAGCATCCGCTCCGCTGCCGTTTGGAACTTCCTGCTCCGCGCTGCCTTCACTGATCACGCCGTGAGAGCCCGCATTGAATACTACGCTGTAGCTCGCCGGCTCATAAATAGCCCCGATAACAAGGTCGCTCATAACCTCGCTGAAATCTCCATCCCAGCCGGCAAAAAGCCAACCCTGATATGGGCTTATCTCGGGGGCTTCTGCCCCGCTTCCATAATCAACAACCTGCTCTGCATCCCCCGCTGAAATCTCGCCATGAGCCCCAGAATTGAACTCAACGAGGAAAGTGTTTATTTCATATTGAGCGGTTACGGTTAAATCACTCGTTATATTATCGAATGCCTCGCTCCAGCCTGCAAAGCTGTATCCCTCATCCGCCTCTACTGCGGGAGCAGCGGCCGAGCCGCCGTGAGAAACGGTCTGCTGAGTATCGCCTGAGGTGATTGTTCCGTTCTCGCCTGCTGCAAATGTTACATTGTAAGATTTGAGCTCATACTGCGCTGTTATCGTGATATCCTCAGTAACGTTATCAAACGACCCGCTCCAGCCCGTAAACTCGTAGCCTTCGCTCGGCGTTATCTCCGGGGCCTCAGCATCGCCTGCATAAGGAACGGTCTGCTCTGCATCGCCTGAAGAAATGCTCCCATTCTCGCCTGAATTGAAGGTAACCGTTAATCTGTGAAGCGCTGTAAGCCTTGGATAATCATCTTCCGGCATAAGCCAGTTGTCATTACTGCCGTTTCGAGTGTGTCCTGCAAAATCCCAGCCTGCATTTAGAAAGGTATAAATATCCTTCATCAGGCTTGTCGGCAAGCCAGCTCCGCCACTACTCAATGTAGTACCGCTTGCTTCTGTATCCCAGAAACAATTAAGTATTGAACCATCATTCCTGTCGCAAAATCCTTTTTCTGCAATTCCAGCAGAAAAACAAGAAATAATTGTTCCTTTATTATATCCGCAAAAACCGCTGCTGCTACTGCCGCTAATATTACATTCTGCTCCACAGTTTATTATTGTACCTAAATTCTGACCGCAAAAACCTCCACTTTCAGAATTTCCAGCAACAACTCCTCTTGAATAGCAATTTGTAATTATTCCTTGATTTCTACCGCAAAGTGCACCAGATTTCGGGCTTGTATTATTAATCTGTACAGACATTAGACCAATATTTTTCACTGAGCCATTATCAGATATAGAACCAAATAAACCAACATAACTACACCCTGCGTTAATAGTTAAGTTTCTAATTGTATATCCATTGCCACATAGAAAACCGGAAAATGTATTTCCATAAAATGATGAAGTTGACCCGCTATTATTTTGGACAACAACAGAATTTGAATAAGTTTTTCCTGTAAAATCAATATCACATTCAAGCTCATAGGCTGCTGCTACGGCTTGATTAATCTTTTCAAATTGTTCTGCTGTGCTTATTTTGTATGGGTCTTCTTCACTGCCGGTGCCGGGCAAATCTATTTGAGGATATAGAGATATCTGCTCACCTTGAGCATTCTCCCAAGCAAGGCGGGGATAATCATTGCCATCATCGATAGTCCATAGCCCGCTTATTCCCCATCCTACAGCACTGTAAGAGGTTTCGCTCTTCATTTCATCAGTGGTAAGCCCTGTACCTCCTGCACTTGTATTAATTCCGCTTGATTCTTTGTCCCAAAAACAGTTTGTAACTATACCGCCTGCATCTCCACAAAAGCCACCAAGGTTTTCATTGCCTGATACAATTCCTGTTGAATAACAACTGGATATTGTGCTACTGGAACCTTTACTCCCGCAGAGACCGCCAATTTTGCTGCCACCTGAAACATCGCTAGTGGCATAGCAGTTCGTAATTATGCCGTAGTTCCTTCC
The DNA here is from genome assembly GCF_002117005.1 of Sedimentisphaera salicampi. Classification (NCBI taxonomy): domain Bacteria; kingdom Pseudomonadati; phylum Planctomycetota; class Phycisphaerae; order Sedimentisphaerales; family Sedimentisphaeraceae; genus Sedimentisphaera; species Sedimentisphaera salicampi. The sequence goes on along the minus strand of NZ_CP021023.1, from coordinate 132,235 downwards.
GCAAAGACCGCCGAGAGAATAAGAATCAGCGCCGCCTGAAACAGAACCGGTTGAATAGCAACTGGATATTGTGCTACTGGAACCATTACTCCCGCAGAGACCGCCGAGACAATAAGAATTATCGCCACCTGAAACAGAACCGGTTGAATAGCAACTGGATATTGTGCTACTGGAACCATTACTCCCGCAGAGACCGCCGAGGCAATCTGAATCAGCGCCGCCTGAAACAGAGCCAGTAACATAGCAGTTCTGAATTGTTTCAGCATCATTATATCCACACAGTCCGCCAAGAAATCTTGAATTATCGCCGCCAGTTATTTGGGCATTTTCAATTCCGAGATTTCGAACTTCGCCCTCATCAATTTTGCCGAAAAGGCCGAGATATCGAGGGTAATTTCCCGTAACATCTGAGGCATCAACGATAAGACTTAAAATCTTATATCCAGCCCCGTCGAATGAGCCGGAAAAAGACGTACCGTTGAAATTCGAATCGGTGTAATCAGTATCAGGGGCGATAACTGCCCGTTCGTAGGTTCTGCCGGAGAGGTCGATATCGCCTGTCAGAACGTAATGGGCTGAGAGATCATTGTTCACCGCTTCGAGGTGGTCGGGGGTGGAAATCTGGTATGGGTTGTTTTCCGTGCCGTCGCCTGCGGCGAAACCAAATGCAATGCCTGCTGCGGCAATAGCTGCGAGAAGGGAAACTCTAAGGGTACACATATTTAACTCCGGATAAAAAATATTAAATTTTAATCTTATCCCCAAATAACGCCAGTTACCCTTTCCGGACTGAACTTACCGAATTTGAGGGGAGAATTCAAGGAAAAAATATAATTTCCGCCGATTTTTTTAATTTTTTTGACAGGATTTACAGCCCCGAACCGCTTTGGCTACGGGGCAAGGATTCACAGGATAAATATTTAATAAGGAAAAGGCGGAGAGAATTTTCAGCCGCTAATCTGCGCTGAGATATTTCAGCCACTAAGCAACTCTAAGAGACACTAAGGATTTTTAATGGGAGATTTATCAGCCGCTGATCGGCACTAATTTTTCACTAATGATTTTGCAACGAGCAATCCGCCGCAGGCGGACTTGCAGCTCTGCCACTCGCTACTCAGCCACGAGCCAAAAATCTATCCGCTTGTTCCGCTCCGCCTTCGGCGGACCTCCACGTGCGGCTCTGATTGTCGTTAGTATTACGCAGCGATTTCACGAAACTAATATTTAAACCGAGCCACGCATGTAGGCCCGCCGCAGGCGGGGCGAAATAAGTGGACATCAGATTTCCATCCCATACTGCCCGCCGCAGCTACGAACTGAGCCGGCGCTCGCACAGAATCGCCGCTACAAAAAACCTTTGGGTTCTTGGTGATTAAAAAGAGGCTTTAATCTATGCGAGCTGAAAAATCGGGGTTGATATTGTATTTGCATACTTCTATAATATGGCTATGAAGATTAAGGTGGAAGAGATATACAAACCGGATACGAGCAGCAGCCTCGGCAGGCCTCTGTTTATTTCAACGGTACCGGCAGGTTTTCCCTCGCCGGCATCAGACTACGAGGAATCAAAGCTCGATCTTAATAAGCATTTGATCAAAAACCCCCCTGCCACGTTTTTCGTTAGGGTTTCGGGCAGCTCCATGAAGGATTCAGGCATACACAGCGGCGATCTGCTCATCGTTGACAGGAGCCTTGAGCCCAAGAGCGGGAATGTGGTGGTGGCGTCGCTTGATTCCGAGCTCACAGTTAAGCGGATCAGGATAAGGAAAAACGAGGTAATACTCGAGCCGGACAACGAGGACTACAAACCCCAAGCAATAAGCGAGGAGAGGGATTTCGAGGTATGGGGAGTGGTAACAAGCGTAATACACAAGCTTTAGGCAATCTTTTTGCCATTATAGACTGCAACAATTTCTATGTATCCTGCGAGAGGGTATTCAGGCCGGATATGCGAAGAAGGCCTGTGGTTGTGCTTTCGAATAACGACGGCTGCATCGTAGCGCGTTCAAATGAGGCAAAATCGCTGGGCATAGCGATGGGCACGCCATACTTTAAGGCCAAAAAACTTCTGCGGGATAATAATGCAGGCGTTTTTTCATCAAACTACACGCTGTATGCCGATATGTCTGAGAGGGTGATGGAAATCATTGAGATGTTCTGCCCTGAATGCGAGATTTATTCTATCGACGAGGCGTTTGTGAGCCTTTGCGGGCTGCAAGAAAAGCCGGAGATATGGGCGAGAAGGCTGCGAAAGACAATTCTAAGCTGGACGGGAATCCCTGTTTCTATAGGCATAGCGGAAACAAAGACGCTTGCAAAAATTGCAGGGCGCACCGCAAAGAAATCTGCTGGAGGTGTTTTTATCCTGCCGGAAGATCCTGAAAAGAGAAAGGGAATTCTTGAAGGGGTAAAGATTGATGATATTTGGGGGGTTGGCAGGCGGCTCGGCTTTAAGCTGAAAAATCTGGGGGCGGGAAATGCCCTTGACCTTAGCAGAATGAAACCCGAAACCGCCCGCAGAAGATTCAGTGTTAATATGGAACGCACAGTGCTGGAGCTTGGCGGGGAGCCCTGCTTCTCACTTGAGCTTGCGCCTCCGGCAAAGAAGGCAATAACTGTATCGAGAACATTCGGAAGGCCTGTAAGCAGCCTGAAAGAGCTGAAAGAGGCGGTGAGCTTCTATGCCGTACGGGCTTGCGAGAAGCTCAGAGCTCAAAACAGCCGGGCGGAGATTTTAACCGTTTTCGCAAACACAAACCGTTTCAGCGGAAACGCATATTTCGGGAAGGAGGTTAGGGTTTTGGAAAGCCCAACCCTCCAGACTTCTGAGATAATCAAAGAGGCCGAGAGCTGCGCAGAGAAAATATTCAGGCAAGAAAAGAGGTTCGTAAAGGCAGGGGTAATACTCTCCGGCCTGCTGCCGCTGAACTGCTCTGGCCCGGGGCTCTTCGATGCTTCCGGCAGGAAACAGGAAGAGAAATTAATGAAAACGATAGACAAAATCAACCAGTTCAACGATGCGGGCATCACGTGGGCATCAGCTGGACTTGAAAAGCCCTGGAAAACTGCCGCAAACCGCAGAAGCCCGAGATATACTACCTGCTGGAAAGAGCTTCCAATGGCAAAGGCATAATACATAAAAAAGGGGGCTATCTTAAAATTTCGCCAGTTGGGCAAAATTTTAATTTTATTTTTCCCCGTTTTTTTGTATTTTTCTTTTCTAAAACTATTAAATATTAAATTTTAGATTTACAGGATAATTATGGGCTTATTTTCCAAGACTGTAGGATTTATAAAAGACAGGCTCGAAAAAACCAGAAACAAGATTACCAAATCGCTTTCTGATGTGCTTTCCTTCGGGCGAAAAATTGATGAAGACCTTCTCGACGAACTTGAGGAGGTGCTTATAAGCGATGATCTGGGCTACGAAACCACAATGAAGCTGATTGAAGAGCTCAGGGAGTCTTACAAAAACAAAGAAATCGAAACAAGCGAGCAGATTATACCTTTTCTCAAAGAAAAGATAAAAAACTACTGGCCCCAGCGGGACAGAGAGCTTGCCAAATCAGATTCCGGCCCTACCGTTGTACTGGTGGCAGGCGTGAACGGCTCGGGCAAAACCACAAGCATAGCAAAGCTCGGCTTCAATCTCAGCTCTGCTGGGCACAAGGTTGTAGTTGCAGCGTGCGACACATTCAGAGCGGCGGCTGTGGATCAGCTTTCAATATGGTCTGAGAGAATCGGGGTTGAGATAATCAAACACAAGCAGGGTGCGGATCCTGCGGCTGTGGCATACGATGCCTGCCAGGCGGCAATTGCACGAGATGCGGACTATCTTATCGTTGATACGGCCGGCCGGCTTCATACCCAAAAGCACCTGATGAAGGAGCTCGAAAAGATCAAGGCGGTAACATCCAAGAAGATTCCGGGCTCGCCTCATGAGGTGATCCTCGTTGTTGACGGTACAACCGGCCAGAATGCGATCGCACAGGCAAAAGAATTTACCGGAGCGATTGATGTAACGGGGATTTTTCTCGCCAAGCTTGACGGCAGCGCAAGAGGCGGTATTGTTATAGCGATAAAGGACAAACTGGACATCCCCGTTAAATTTGTAGGGCTTGGGGAAAAACCGGAAGACATAGCAGAATTCGAACCTGAAGAGTTTGTAGAAGCCCTTTTCTCATAATAAATTATGTTGGCTGTTCAAAGATAAGGAGATTTCAAATGTACAAGAAAGTTATGCTGTTTTTACTGCTTGCTATAGCGGCTTCAAGCTTTGCTGAAGTGCTTATATACCGGCCTGAAGCGATGGCTTCAGCAAAAGAAGCAGACAAGGAGAAATACCCGAATTCCGATCAAGTTCTCGTTTCGGGATACACAAAAACAACCTACAACCCCGACGGAACTTCAGTAGATATCTCAGAATACTACAACAAGGTGCTCACCGAAAAGGGCAAACGAAACAACCAAACAATCACTTTCCATTTTACTCGACCTTACGACACAATCGAGCTTGAGCTGGTAGAGCTTATCAAGCCGGACGGCAGCACCGTGGAGATAGATACCGAAGCTAACAGCAAGGTAATGACAGACAACTCCAGCATGAGCGCAAACATCTACAACCCAAACAGCAAAGTGCTTGTAGTATCACTGCCCGGGCTTGAGGTGGGTGATACGATCCATTATATCGCAGCAGACCGGTACACCAAGGTGCGGATGAAGAATACATGGAGCAATTATTTTGTATTCGAATCAAAGTATCCGATTGTCAAGGAGGTGTATGAAGTGTATGCGCCGGAGGAGCTGCCGATCAAAAGCATGGCACTGAAAGACAAGGTGGATGACACTGTAAGCTATGAAAAAACAGAAAAGAGCGGCAAAACCGTGCATAAATGGACGGCTCGAGATGTGCCGAGATTCTATCCTGAAACGAGTATGCCTGACTACTGGACTTGCGTTCAGAGGCTCCTTGTAAGCACGATAGAGCAATGGGAAACTGTTTCAAAATGGTACTGGGAGCTTTCCGAGCCGCACCTTGATACCACGCCGGAGATGGAAGAAAAGGTTGAAGAGCTTCTCGAGGGCATTGAAACTGATGAAGAGAAGATCCGGGCAATCTTCAAGTTTGTTTCTCAGGAAATACGCTATATGGGGATTACCATAGAGAAAGAAGCTCCCGGAAACGAACCGCACGATGTGAGCCTCACTTTTGAAAACCGGCACGGAGTGTGCAGGGATAAAGCCGCCCTGCTGGTGGCTATGCTGAGGCTTGCAGGCTTCGAGAGCTATCCCGTGCTGATTCACAGCGGCCCGAAAAAGGATAAGGAAGTTCCCCAGCCGTATTTCAATCACGCTATAACATGCGTCCGCAATGAAGACGGAACATACAAGCTGATGGATTCGACAGATGAAAGCACTCAGCGGCTGATGCCCTCCTACCTCAACGACTGCAGCTATATTGTTGCAGCACCTTACGGGGAAACCCTGCTGGAATCACCAGTAGAGCCGGCTGAAAATAATATGCTGAAGATAACTACCAAAGCCCAAATAGATAAAAACGGCAGCTACAAGGCAGAAAGCACGCTCGTTTTTGAAGGCATTAACGACAATGCATACCGCGGGGCATTCCTTAGAAAGAAGCCTGAGCAGAGAAAGTCTTATTTCGAAAAGCTTCTTAAAAATTTCCTTCCGGGCGGCGAGCTGGATTCCTACAGTCTCAAGCCGGAAAATCTTCAAGACACTTCCAAAAATCTCAAAGCTGAGATCACTTATCATGCAGACAATGTTTTGATCAAAGGCAAAGGCAAGGCTCTTCTTCCAATATACAACATTGGGGCTAAGGCAGGAATTGCCAACTTTGTTCTTCAGGCTACGGGGCTGGACAAAAGGAGATTCCCGCTTGAAACAGGCATAACCTGCGGCGTAAGCGAGAGCAAAACCCTCGAAATCGCAGAAGACCTGAAGGTGTTTTCAACTCCTGAAACTTCTGCTATTGATGAGGATTACATGTCATATTCAAGCAATTTCGAAAAGATCGACACCGGCATAAAACTCAAACGGGAAATCAAATTTAAAGAGGTACAGTTCTCGCCCGAGCAGTATCTCGAGCTCAAAGAAAACCTCAAGGACATAGAATACAACTCAAGAAAGAAGATCGTTTTAACTGATACTCGCAAGAATCAGCAGGATTCAGAACTGCTCTCCAAAGACGTTGAATACAAACTCAAAGACGAACATAACTGGACTGTTGAAACTGTAGTTCGCAGGAAGATTCTCAGCTATAAGGGCAAAAAAGACTACTCAGAGCTCAAATTCAGCTATGTGCCTGTTTGGGAAGAACTGGAGCTGAACTATGCGAGAGTCATAAACGACGGGAATGTGAAAGAGATAAGCGAAGTTGAGAAGAATGTAATGGATGCAGGCTGGGTGGCCTCTGCTCCGCAATACCCCGAGGGCAAAACTCTTGTAGCTTCTCTGCCGGGAGTGGAAGCGGGAAGCGTTATAGAATACAGCGTTAAAAGGACGCTCAAAAACCGACCTTATTTTTCTATGTACAGGACTTTTCAAGGTTATGAGCCTCACCGCCGAATGACAGTAAAGCTGAATATCCCTTCAAACATAGAAACTCATATAGTGTGCGATGATAACGGGATTCTCAACCCGGGAACTGTGAGCGGTGAAGGAATCATCGAACGGCAAAGCAGTGAAAACCAAGGGACAAAAAAGTATGTATGGACAGCTAAAGACCTCCCCGCGCTTAAGGCCGAAAGCTCATTGCCTCCAAAATACGCCTATACACCTTTCTTAAGGGTAAGCACAGGTCAAATAGGAGAGTATGCTGATATGGTAAGCGTTGCCGCAGCATCAAGGGTGGCCTCACAGGAAGAAAAGATATCCGAAAAAGTGAAGGAGATAACCAAAGACGCTGAGAGCGATAAAGAGATAATAATTTCTATAAGGGATTTCGCAGCACGGAATATCAGAACCGCCGGCCCTTCATACACCCGAATCCCGCTTGGTAAACACTTCACCTGCAGGCAGACGCTTGAAAACGGCTACGGCAACAGGCTGGACAAGGCAATACTCACCTCGAAACTGCTGGAGCTTTCCGGCATTGAGAATGAAATTATTCTGCCCGCAAATTGCGGGCGGCTCAATGAATTTGAGGATCTGATGAAGGAAACCGTATCCCCGTCTCTTTGGGGTTCTCCGCTTGTAAAAACTCATACTGATGAGGGCGTTTTCTATATCGGCGATACAACTCAATACGCCCAGCTCGGCACGACATACAGAAACCGCAGGATGTCTGTAAATACAGAGACAAGGCAGCTTTTGAGAATTGATGTGCCCGAGGAATACACAAACAGGTCTGATTCGCTGATAGAGCTGGAAATCACTCCCGAAGGAAAGGCTGAGATGCTCCATGAAAGCCGGATATGGGGAACAAATTTTGCTGAATCAAACAAATACTTTTCTGAGGTAACTCCGGAAAAGCGAAGAAGATACTACGAAAAGCTCGTTTCAAACATCTCCCAGTTCGCTGAGGCAGAAAGCGAGCTTATAACAGATTTTTCCGCTTATCCGGGGCTTAAGCAGTATGAGCTGGACATACCCAAATACGCAGTTAAAGAAGGCAATCTGATGTATTTTACTGTCCCTGCAAATCCGGGAAGCATTGGAATAAGTGAAGATGTTCGCGAGAATCCTTACTATATGCCGGGCTACAGCAAGGCAGAGATTACTGTGAATACCGCTGTCCCTGAGGGGATGGAAGTGCTGATGATGCCGAAATCGGAGAAAAGGGTTCTGCCGGCAGGGGCAGGAGTTATCGAAATCGAATGTACTCAAAGAGGCAGGATGATAACAATAAAATATACTATGGAAACAAGACCCGCTGTTATAAGGGAATTCGAGTACGACAGGCTCTCAGAGATAGACAGCTGGCTTAAACATCCTGATAAACGCACAATAACGCTTATTGAGAGCGAAGAATAAAAGCCTGAACATAAAGAAAGCAGTAATGAATAAAGGGCGGAATGGCAAATGCCGTCCCGCCCTTTTGATTGGTTGAACTTAAATCAGATCACCGCACAATCAGCCTTCAGATGAGGTTCCGAGCCAGTCTTGCACGAAAACCAGCATATCGCTCATATCAACGAGACAGTCACGATTGAAATCTGAAGGTGCGTATCCGAGCTGTCCGCAGGATTCATCATCAAAGTTGGTGGTTTCTACTGCAATGCCTACATCAATATACTGCCCGCCGGTTTCCTGACGGCAATGAACAGCGATTGTGTTGGTTTGCCCGGGCTGGATTGCATCTTTGAGTTCCTGCCCTGCATTAACATACAAGTAGTTTGTGGAGAATCCGTCCACAGAGAGAACAAGCGTACCGTTTACATAAACCTCTGCATCTTCATCGTGGTGAATACGGAAAATAAGCTTATCCATTTGTTCGGGAGTTAAATCGCCTGCTTCAAAACTCTTGCGAAGCCATATATCTGAGCTGTCCCAGACTGTGCCGATAACAGCTCCTGGAGTTCCGTCGGTTCCGAATCCGCCCTGTCCTTCCTGCCAAGAAGAATCATCGAATCCGGCTGCCTCCCAGCCTTCACCCGGATCAGAAACCGAATATTTCCAAGTCTGCGGGGTTTGTGCAGATGTCGGGAGAATATGATCATAAGTTCTCTCATACATTTTGTTTGAGAAAGCGATATCGGCAGGGTCCGGCTTAACAACCTTACGATCGTAGGTAATCAGGCCGTTAATCTCTCCCTCAACATCGGTTATCTGCGTGTAAACAGCGCCGCTGTATCCCGGGTCTTTGCGATACTGAACCAGTGTCTGGATATATGAATCGTATATCCTTTCTAGCTCATCGCCTGTTTCGGCCATTGTATAGCTCCAGGAGTCTTCCTCCCACATATGCCCTTCTACTCTCATACCGATTCCGCCGTACTCGCCGCAAACGGACGCCCTGTCCTCGGTTGGAGCTGATGGATTGTGAGGAGGTGAGTATCTGTGGTCGTCTTTAATATGGCCTACTTCATGGTCTGTCCAGCCGCTGGCGCAGGTAACGATTCTTGAAGGATCCTGCTCCATCACATCTTCAGTAACGCGAACAGTATCATACTGTCCCCAGCCTTCATTGAATACCACCCACAATACGATTGACGGATGATTCCCGAGATCGTCAACCATAGCCGCAAGCTCTTTCTCGAACTGCTGCCTCTGGGCTGCATTCCCGCTTGAACGCATACTCGGCATATCCTGCCAAACCATAAGTCCGAGCTTATCGCACCAGTAATACCATCTTGCCGGCTCAATCTTCACATGCTTTCTTGTCATATTAAAGCCGAATTCTTTGGTCATATCGAGGTCGTATTTGAGGGCTTCATCTGTGGGGGCGGTGAAAAGCCCATCCGGCCACCAACCCTGATCCAGCGGACCGATATTGAACACGAAATCCCCGTTTAGAAGGATTCTGTTCTTCCCGTCAACCTTCTTTACTTCAATCTTACGCATACCGAAATAGCTCTCCACCTCATCTATAATACTGCCGTTCTTTTTGAGCTGAACAGTGAGGTCGTAGAGGAAAGGGTTGCTGGGAGACCAAAGCTGAGGATCCCTGAGATTGAGGCTGAGCTTCTGCCCGGGTGCGCCGTTTATCTCGCCGGCCTTTTTCCCTTTTGCAAATGCCTTTGCATGCACTGTAACGCCTTCTCCATCGCCGTCAATATCAGCAGAAATATTCAGGCAGCTATTGTCAACGTCTGGAGTGAGGTTCAATTTTTCTACGGAAGTCTGCGGAACGGGCTCAAGCCATACAGTCTGCCAGATGCCTGTAACGGCTGTGTACCATATTCCGTTTGGATTGAGGTCCTGCTTTCCGCAGGCAATGGCAGTGCTGTTTGTGGGGTCGTAAACGCGAACTATAAGCTCCTGATCCTGCTTTTGAGAATCGATCATTGATGTTATATCGTAGCTGAAAGTATCGAAGCCGCCCTTGTGAACTCCTGCGCTCTGACCGTTTACGTAAACTTCTGATTCCCAGTCAACTGCGCCGAAATGCAGGAGTATTTTGCTTCCATCCCAGCTTTGGGGAACCTGGAAGGTTCTCTTATACCACACCCTTTCGTGGTGCTCTTTAACCCCTGAAATAGCCGATTCCACAGGGAATGGAACGAGGATATCGCCGCTTAGACTCTGGCCTGCGGGAACATCGTCGCCTTCACTGCCCGATTGAAACTGCCAGATACCGTTTAAGTTCATCCAGTCCTCACGGACCATCTGAGGCCTCGGGTATTCGGGCAAAGTATTCTGGGGGTCCACCTCGCTTGCCCAGTCTGTCATGAGCGGGGCCTGCTTTAACGACCAAGCCGAAGCCTGCTGCTGGGAAAACATACACACAACTAATGCGCATAAAACTAATTTGCTTACTTTTGACATAGTAACCTTTCTATTAAAAACAAATCTTAGAATAAAATCTGAAACTTCATTCAATCCTGAACTAAAGTGTCTGAAAGCCACTGCTGAGCGAAAAAGCTGAAATCGTCCATCCCAACCTTGCAGTCGAGATTGAAATCTGCTTTGAGATAGCCTGCCGAGCCGCACTCATCATCTTCAATTATGACAACAAAAGGCTCTGCTGTGAGGCCGTTGTAGTACTGATCTTCAGAGCTGGACGCACTTACCTCAACAGGCACTGTATCCAGAGGGCTTTCAAGCATATCATCATCAACCGTCTGAACGCAGACATCCTGCCCTACCGACCAATTTTGAGCGGTGAAAAGGAGGCTTTGGGGGGAAACAGTAAACTGCCCGCGTGAATATTTTTCTGAAAGCTCAAGCTGGACATCACCCATCGGTTTGCTGTTTAGATTGACACTGAAACAGCCTGTGGCTGAGGAATCCTCAGCAAGCACAATCTCGGAAGGCTGGGCAGCAATACCCGGTTCAAGCTCGATAGAATCAAAACTCCATATCGGGCCGATCAAATTATTCGAATCCACATCCGCCAGCGTGCTTTGACCAACTGTAAAAGTCTGTTCGCAGCCATCCATAATTGCAACCACTGCCCAGCGGTAGGAAACGTTAAAATCAAGCTCAATACCTGCAAGGGATGAAGAGGGGTTGTAGTTTCCCGGGTCCATTGCTGTCTGGCCGGCATAATAAAGGCTGTCATCCTGAGGATCCGGGGAGCTTATAAAAACGCACTCATTAACAATATCCCTCATAACCGGCTCATCGGGCGTTCCCGGAGCATTCCAGGAGAGATAGGCATCAACCACATAGTTGTCCATATCCGCAGTTAAAGCCGTTTCAGGGTTGTAGGGGGAAGGCCCTTGGAGGAGGTCTGTAACCCTGAGGTCTCCGGCGGTTATTCTCACCTCATCAATATAGCCCCAAGCACGGTCTGCATGTCCGCCGTCAAACATAGCCCTGCCTACAGTCCAGTTGCCGGCGTCCCAGTCCGGCCCATCTCCTGCGCCGGCAGTGAGGGCGGTATTTGTGCTTTCAGTTTCTTCGAGCATATTCTCCTGAGCGACGAGCTTATAGCCTTCCTCGGGGTTATCATGGTTGTAGAGGTAGAGCGAAAGGAATTCTCCGTCGCTTACTGCTGCTGCGCTGTAAAAAGGGACTCCCTCGCCGGAAGGATTCGAATTCCAGTCGTAGGTTTCTATAATACCAATGTCTGAGATTGCATCGTGCCAATATCCCTGCACATCACAGAATTTAACAGCAATCCCGTTATTAGGAATCGCCTGCAAATAAAAAGCTGAAAGCTGCGTGTCTTTATCTGCCGAGCCGAAGCTGTCTCTGCCTACAATCCCGCGATAGCCACCGTCCTCCAGCTTGAAAGTTGCCTGTACAGTGAATTCTGAAGGGCTCACTGAAGACAGAAATGAACCTGTCCCTGTGAACATCCCGGGGTTTCCGCCGGAATTTTTAACGCTGAAATTATTCGCCTGCCCTGTTAAAGGAACGGTATCGAAGGCAGTTTGATCTTTATAAACGTATCCGCCAAAGCTTTCGTTCCAAACAGAAAGCGGGTTTCCGTTTCCGGTAACATCAGGGACAGCCGGATAGAAGAGCCCGTCTTCAAGCCCTCCGTGAGAGACCTGCGCATCTGCGGGGCCTTCTTCAAAACGCCAATATGCAAGTTCGGGCTTGTTGCCGTCAATCTTGGGGGCAGGAAGCTCCTCGCCCCTCGTAGCTCGGCTGTGTAAGACACCGTTTGAGTCGAACCACATCGGATCAATGCAGATAAAACGATTCCAATCCACATTATCGTCCTGTTTCTGGTGATAAATATGCCAGAGATTTCCATCATCGTCTGTGGTAACAGAGCCGTGCCCTGGGCCATAAACACCGCCGCCCCTTTCGATGATGGGATTGTTTTCGTATTTTGTAAACGGTCCCATAGGGTTGTCGGCAGTTGCATAGCCCACAGCGTATTCGGGAGTATCCGCCCCGCTGCCTGAAAACAGGAGGTAGTATGTACCGTTGTGTTTTAGCATCCACGGGCCTTCATTCACCCAGCCTGCCTCCTGGTCCCAACCCTGATCGGGCTGAAGGATAGCCTGCTTCTCGCCTGTTAGCTGAGTTGGACTGGACATCTGCTGAACGTACATATGGCCGATATCTGTGAAGTACAGATAATAATTGCCGGCGTCTTTGAATAAGTGGGCATCTATGAAACCATCCAGAATTATGCCCTGATCTATAAACGGCCCGTCCGGTCTGTTCGATGTTGCAACGCCGATTTTGAAATCCGCGGTGTAATACATATAAAATTTGCCGTCGTCTTCGTTGTAGTAAACATCCGGAGCCCAGATATTCACTCCGCCCGGCTGGAACACTCTGCCCCCCTTTGTCCAGTTGACAAGGTCTGTGGATGTGTAAACATGATAGCTGACATTATCACCGGTAGGATACATATAGTATTTCCCGTCGTACTTGATTATCGTCGGGTCTGCCGGCCCTATCTCGGAGATTACAGGATTTGTATAAGTTTCTCCTGCCTGAAGCGCTGCTGATAAAAGCAGGAAAAAGGCAAAGAACCCTAAGAGCTTTTGGCTGTAATTGCGAATCAATAAATTCATTTGGCAACCTTATAAAAACACTTTCGATTTGTGAATTCACTTATATATGAAAGAAATCATTCAATTTTCAACATTAAATTTATACGAAGAAGTATGGACGTATATACGGTAAAAATCAGGAAGAGATTTAGTTCAAGAGAAATTTTTTTAAAAAAGCAGACGAAGGACTTAATCCCTCGCCTGCTGTTTGTTTACTTAGAAGCAAGAATCAACCCGATTAGTCTGCAGGATAGATCCCGCTTACAAGCCATTCAGATGCCATAACCATAAAATCATCAATATTGATTTGGCAGTCGTTGTTTGTATCAAGGCCTTCATCCGGACGCTGAGAAGCAACACAAACTGTTTCACCAGTTACTGTGGTGTATTTTTGAGCTATATCAAGCTCAGAGAGCTGATAGTTATAAATCTTAACTTCATCAAGCTGTCCTTTGAAGAAATTGCTGCCGGTTTGAATAGCACCAATCCGAATGTTATCCCCGCCTTGTTTCAGGCCGGCAGGAGCAACAGTTTCGGTTTCGAGAACACCGTCAACAAATACCTTAATCTCACCGGTTTGATAATCACGGGTAGCAACGCAATAGTGCCAGGTTCCGTCATTCAAATCGGTATTTGATTTAAGGGTAATATTCCCGTCATCAGGATCGCCTACGCCGAGGGCAAATTTGCCGTCGAGATAAACAGCCCCTAAATCATCTGACCATCCGGGCAGCTCGCCGTCAACAAGGCCGGCGCCTTCCCACCAGTTGTCTCCGCCCTGCGGAGTTGCAGTGGTTTTAACCCACATTTCAATTGTGAAATTAGACTTCAATGTCCAATCGATTTCGAATGAATCGCCAACGCTCTCGGCATTCAGAGAGATAGCATCTCCTACCATACCCTCTGTATAATCGAATGGAGCATTTGGATCAGTTCTCATTGAAACGCCGTGATTTGTTCCCTGCGAATCCATGATATTGTTCTCGAATTCGTACCAGTGCAGAAGCCTTTCAATTTCGAGCTGGGCGGCATCGCTAAATGCCGAAACGGAGCTCTCGTTTGTAACTTCGCAGTAGTAGTAGCCTTCATCAGCAAGAGCGGCTGCTGGTAAGATCATAGTGCAGTCATACGTTGTGCCGTGCTGAGAAATATCCAGAGTTACCTCCGGCTCATTCAGTGCGGTGTCGTCTTCAGGGGTATCGCTTGCCTGATCTTCAGATTTATACCACTGGAATGAAGGGGCAGTAACGCTTGTTACCTCTACAGTGAACGAGGCATCCTCGCCGTCTGCGACGACTTGATATTCCGGGTTCTCATCAATAACAGGTACAGATGCCATTGCATCAAACTCCCAGACAGGCCCGTGTATGTTGTTATTCGGGTCAGCATCTGCAAGGGTGCTGACGCCCGGAGTGAGGCTTTGCTCGTAACCGTCCATAACGCCAACAACTGCCCAGTGATATGAAGTATCGTAACTGAGGTCAACAGGGCCAAAGGAAGATGCCGGGTTGTCTGTGCCCGGGTCTGAGCCAGTTGCTCCTGCATAGTAAAGCACAGGGTCTTCTTCATCGCCTGAGCTAATGAAAACATACTGATCTACAAGGTCCGGCTCAACAGCATTTGAACCGTCTCCAGATGAATCCTCGCCCGGAGCATCCCAGCTGAAAGTAACATTTACATCGCTGTTTGCAGGGTCTGATTCCTGAGAAACGCCTCCATTGTAAGGTGTTGGGCCTTGAAGCAAATCTGTTATCCTTAGGGCAGAATTGCTGATCCTTACCTCATCAATATAGCCGTATGCACGGTCAACGTGTCCGCCATTGAATAAAGCTCTTCCTACAGTCCAATTACCTGCATCCCAGTCTCCGCCGTCTCCAGTACCAGATGTGAGAGCGGTGTTTGTGCTGTCTGTCTCTTCGAGCATATTCTCCTGAGCAACAAGCTTATAGCCTTCCTCGGGCATATCATGGTTGTAGAGATACAGCGAAAGAAATTCGCCATCGCTCACTGCTGCCATGCTGTAGAAAGGAACGCCTGCACCAGAGGGGTTTGTTCCCCAGTCATAGGTTTCTATAACGCCTGTTTCTGAGATAGCATCATGCCAGTAGCCCTGAACATCGCAGAATTTTATTGCAACGCCGTTCTCCGGAATAGCCTGAAAATAAAGAGCTGAAAGCGCAGCATCTCCTGTTACACTGCCTTGGCTGTCTCTGTTGATGATGCCGCGATAACCGCCGTTTTCAAGCCTGAAGGTGGCCTCAATTGTAAACTCTGACGGCTCGATAGTGCTGATCTGAGAGCCGGTTTGAGTGAACATACCTGGCGAGCCGCCTGTATTTTTAACGCTGAAGTTGTTTGCCTGCCCAGTGTATGGGACGGTATCATAGCCGACTTCGCTTCTGAAACCATATCCTGCGAACGACTCGTTCCATACCGAAAGGTCATTGCCATTACCGGAAGCATCAGGTATATCCGGAGCGAATTGACCTTCGCCAGCCCCGTGGAGAACCTGAGCGTCTGCTGGGCCTTCTTCAAAACGCCAATAGGCAATAGTTTCGCCTACCGCAAGCGACTGCAGAAGGAATATCTGCGCCGCAAAGAATACTGTTAAAAGTAATTTTTTACTCATAATTAATCTCCTTATTGTTATTACCTGCAGAGAGATAAGCTCTGGTCTGCAAGTTTTATAACATTATCATTGTAAATCAAACACCATTACTGAACTGGGAAAATGCCGCTAGTGAGCCATTCGGCAGCAAGGCCGGCGAAATCAGCCATATCAATCTGGCAGTCATCATTTACATCAAGGCCTTTATCAGGTGCTTGAGAGGTAAGGCAAACAGACTCGCCAGTTAGAGAAGTATAGTTATCGGCAATTTCTACCTCAGAAAGCTCGTAGTTGTAGAGCTTGAGCTCATCGATCAGTCCGGGGAAGAAATTCATACCGGTATGCAATGCTCCGATTCGAAGTGTTTCAGGCTCATCTTTCAGCCCTGTGGCTCCGCTTAAAGAGGCCTCAAGCACGCCGTCAACATAAACCTTCATATCGCCTGTCTCATAGTTGCGTGTTGCAACGCAGTAATGCCAGGTGTCGTCGTTGATGTCTGATTCAGACTTAAGCGTCATCTGCATTTCGCCGTCGTAATCACCGATTCCCAGAGCAAATTTGCCGTCGAGCAGGGCTGTCCCCATATCGTCAACTTGTCCGTTCTGTTCGCCGTCAACAAGGCCTAAGCCGTTATACCAGCCGTCGGTTCCTGGAGAATCGCCTGTTGTCTTAACCCACATCTCAATAGTGAAGTTTGCCTTTACAGACTGGTCTATTTCGAATGAATCGCCTACACCGTCGGCATTGAGAGAAATAGCCTGTCCAACCATTCCTGATGCATAATCAAACGGAGCGTTTGGATCAGTTCTCATTGAAACGCCGTGGTTTGTGCCCTGAGAATCCATAATGTTATTCTCAAATTCGTACCAGTTAACCAGCTTTTCGATCTCAATCTCGCCGGCCTGTGAAACTGCTGAAGCTGCGCTTTCATTTGAAACTTCGCAGTAGTAATATCCTTCGTCTGCAAATGCTGCAGCTGGAACAGTCATTGTGCAGGTGTAGCTTTCGCCGTCCTGAGCAATATCAAGTGTTACATCAGGATCGCTTACAGCAGCATCATCTTCAGGTGTATCATTTGCCTGATCCTCAGACTTGAACCACTGGAATGATGGCGCGGTAACACTTGTTACCTCAACAATCAGTGAAGCATCTTCGCCATCTGCAACAACATCATAGCCGGGGTCTTCATCGATTATCGGAACAGAAGCCATAGACTCAAACTCCCAGACAGGCCCGTGAATGTTGTTGTTCGGGTCTGCATCTGCAAGCGTGCTGACTCCTGGAGTGAGGCTCTGCTGATATCCGTCCATAACGCCCACTACTGCCCACTGATAGGTGCTGTCGTAGTTGAGATCAACCGGGCCAAATGAAGATGCAGGATCTGCTGTGCCCGGGTCAACGCCAGTTGCGCCTGCGTAGTACAGCTCGGGATCTTCTTCATTGCCTGAGCTAACGAAAACATACTGATCTACAAGATCGGGCTCAACTGCATTTGAACCGTCTCCAGAGGCATCCTCGCCCGGAGCGTCCCAGCTGAATGTAACATCAACATCGCCGTTAACAGGATCGGACTGCTGAGCAACATCACCGTTGTAGGGTGTTGGGCCCTGGAGGAAATCTGTAACTCTAAGGGCTGAATCGCTGATTCTGATTTCATCAACAAAACCCCAAGCACGATCTCCGTGACCGCCGCCGTAAAGACCTCTTGTTACTGTCCAGTTACCTGCGTCCCAGTCTCCGCCGTCTCCGGCGCCGGCTGTAAGGGCAGTATTTGTGCTCTCGGTTTCTTCGAGCATATTCTCCTGAGCAATAAGCCTGTAGCCTTCTTCAGGGCTGTCGTGGTTGTAAAGATAGAGCGAAAGGTATTCGCCGTCGCTAACTGCCGCTATGCTGTAGAACGGAATGCCTGCACCAGAAGGATTAGTGCCAAAATCGTAAGTTTCTATCACTCCGCCCTCTGAAATAGCATCATGCCAAAAACCCTGTACATCGCAGAATTTTATCGCAAGGCCGTTTCCAGGGGTAGCCTGAAGATAAAGTGCTGCAAGGTCAGGGTTGTGCGGTGAAGTGCCGTAGCTGTCTCGACCGACTATACAGCGATAGCCGCCGTTTTCGAGCCTTACGGTTGCCTCGATAGTAAACTCAGCCGGGCTCATATTGCTAATTTGAGAGCCTGTTTGAGTCCACATTCCGGGGAAGCCGGTATTGTTCTTAGCACTGAACTGATTGGATGCCCCAGTTTGAGGTACTTCGGTGAATCCAACCTCCGTGCTGTAAATGTGCGCGCCTTCGTGCCATACAGAAAGGGCGTTGCCGTTTCCGGAACTGTCAACTATCGCCGGATAAAAATCTCCGTCGGCCGCGTCTCCGTGCAGGATGGGGTCTCCATCGGATGTACCGCCTTCGAAACGCCAGTAGGCAACAGTGCTGCCTACGGCAAGCGACTGCAGCAAAAATAACTGCGCCGCCAGAAACATTGTTAGAAGCAAGCTTCTTTTCATAATGAATCTCCTTAAAAATAAGTATTAAATTAGAATTTCAACACACAGAAAAAATCGTCTGTTGTTTACTGCTTAAATTATAATTACCAAATCTGCTCTACGGTACCGCCGGAACCGCCTACTCTGAGCCGAACCCTGTCGGTGCCGTCTGGGTTTTCGAGTTCCTCTTCGCCAAGCCATTCCACATGGCCGTCAACGAAAGCAGCATTCGAGCCGTTAAGCTCGCCGCCTCCGTCAACGTGATTTGTTCTGTCAGTCTTTTGCCAGCCGTCCCAATTGCCGCCTTTGATCTGGGTGTATAGCTCATTCTGCTTGAAAACAGCATCGGCAATCATTTTCCTCTCAGCGGGGTTTTCCACGTCCTGAGATTTAACGAGCCAGTCTGTAGTCGGCCTTCCTTCAAGGTCAGGCCGCCCTGCATTTTTGTCCTCAAGCACCTCGTAGCTGTCGAAAAACCAGAAGTATGATGAAACCCTGTAGAGATTTCTCCTGTGGAAAAGGGTATCGGGCTCTTCTCTGTCGAGGCTTGTATTTGGCGCTTCCGGCCAGATCTCAGCAAATCTCCAGTACCTGTCTTTATCGGCAGACATCTTGGTATTTGATGGGCAGTAGAAGATATCCGGTTCTGCGCCGCTGTCGATAATCAGATCGGTTGTCCAGTAAGAAATATCCCACGCCCAAGCTGTGGTTGCCTGAAGGGGATACACCCCCCTGTTCTGCTGGGAATAAATCTGGCAGGCCACAGCACACTGCCTTAGATTATTAGCGCAGAGCATCCTTTTGCCCTGCTCCCTTGCCTTGCTCAAAGCAGGCATAAGAATTGCCATTAACAGAGCTATGATTGAAATAACAACCAGAAGCTCTATAAGTGTAAATCCTTTTTTTGTATTATTCATTTTATCCTCTTTATTGTTTAGTTACTTTTCATAACTGCAAATACTGCTCTTGTTAATTTCTCCTGATATGGAGATTGGGCTCTCTCATAAATGCCCAGACAAAACCGGAATCAGGCAGATTGTCTTCGACAGGATTTGATACAATGATGGTCAAGAAGCGATCTTGCGGTTTTAGTGTTAGATCCACCCTGCTCGGCTTTTGCGAGGGGGATTGGTTCCTTTTCTCAAATCGAAGCTGACCATCAACGAGCACCTGCAAATCGCAATTTAGCTGGCCCTCCTTGAACACCTCAAAATTATTCAGAGGTACAACAAAGTTGTCGTTGTCAAACACGCTGTCTGAAAGCCCGAATTCGGCGGTAAACCTGGCAAACTGATTTCCTTCAACAATCTGCCTTATTTTATTTAGGTCAAATGTGATTCCCTGATTTGGATGTATAAACAATGCTGAATTTTCAGGATAACTCTGCTTTGCTCCCTGTAAAGTAAGTGTATGCGGCAGAACATCATTCAGCCTCGGATGGTATGCGCCGTTAAGGAGCCCGATCCAGTATTTTCCGTCTGTATCTGACAGCTCGCTGAATGTATGGCCTTGGCTTGTAACCTGAACTGAGCCAAACTCGCCGTCCGGGATAAATACCCCGTCAACAAACGGAAGAGATTTGACATTAAAATATCTATTGCCGCTGGAAGACTTGAGCGAATTAAGCCTGTTAATGTCCGCAGTATATTCACCAGAAGCTGTATCTATGCCGGATTTATACTCGCCGCTGCCGAGGCCGTTGCCGCCGCCGACAATATCAGCAAGGCCTAATGTTTTCTGTCCTCGCCATACAGATTTATGGTCTGAGTTAATGTATCGGGCAAATTTTTCCGGCTTAGAATCAAGCTCTTCTACACTGGTTCCGTTTCCGGAAACGCCCCTTGCCTGCCCTTGAAACAGCTGCTGTTTGGTTTTCTTAAACCAAGACCCGCCAGCCACAAGAGCTGCTTCGCCGTCTATCATATGAACTTCTGTCCAGCCCTTTTTATCCCTGTAAACGCCGAACTCGGTTCCAAGATCAATCAATCGCATATTGTCTGTATGGACAGTGAAACCAATCCCATTCTCGCCGACATTTGCGTAAAGCTGGCCGTATTCGAGCTGCATATCGTCCTGCTTATTGAATTCAAACTCAGCCGGTGCTTCAACTGTTATAAGAACATCCCGCGCAGTTGCAAATTCAATGAACCCCTCGGAAATTTTAATAGTTTCCTCAGCCCAGATGATATCGCCCTTGGAATATCTCTTAGAGTCATCTGCAAACTTAACATCAAGTGAATCTCTAACCGCCGCCACTTTCACTGCTGCTCTCTCCGGCGAAAGGCTTGCAAAAATGAATAGAAATATCAGGGCAGCAGCGCCGGTGATAGCTGAATAGAGATTGAATTTGCTGATCTGCCTTGGCTGTTTTTGCTGATAAACCTTCCTGTTCACTCTTCTTGGCGATTCTTCAATAGATTCAAACCTTTGAGCAGGCTCAGCATTTTTCTCCTCTTCTGCGAGACTCTCCCATACCTGTTCAACAAAAGTTTCTTCACTTAGAAGTTCTGAAGATTCTCTGCAGCATTCGCCTGCGAATTTAAGAGAGAGATTGACTTTAACCAAACCGAAATAGACCTTCCTCAGCGCAGGGTGATACATAAGCTCATTAAGCCTTTGGCTTTCATGATCATCCAGAGACCCTTCGAAAAGCTTAATGCACAGGCTTCTAAATTCTAAAATTGTTTGTCTATTCATTTCCTGCCCTCATTGATGCCCTGAGAATACACTGCCGCAGCAGGTTTAGAATTCTTCCAAGGCTCCTGTATATGCTCTGGTGAGAGCGGTTCAGGCTCGCACAAAGATCTTTAACAGTTTTCTGCTCCACATACAAAGACTTAACGAGATTCAAATCCGCATCTCTGAGTTTTTTAAGGCAATCCTCAAGAAACATAGTGTAAGAGTTTGCGTCTTTCAGCTCCGAAACAGACTCCTTGCTTATCTGCTGGAGTATGTAATCATCGAAAACAAACTTTTTCCGCTTGTTTCTGTTTCTATACTCCAGAACCTTGTAGTAAGCGATCTTTTTACCCCATGCAAGGAAATTTGTGCCCAGTTTGTAATCTTCAAACTTCTGCCACATCTCCTTGGTGGTTTCCTGAAGAATGTCTTCAGAATCATTGAAGTTGCCAACAAGGCTTATTATATAAGCATGAATCTGCCTTTGGTTTCCGGTGAGAAGATCTGTAAACTTCTCGCCGGTATGCAGATCAGTATTTTTTTGAATCTCCGCTTTCAAAGCAATATTCCTGATTTTATTTTTTCATTTATTTAATGATTTCAGATTAAAAATCTGCAACACTGATTTTCAAAAAATGGAAATTTAATTTTTGAGGCCGCAAACCATACGCTTATAATATAATATATACCCATAAAGCTTTATTATGTTCAGAATTTCTGCCGGCATCTGAAATCTGGCAATTATGCCGATTCTGAAAAGACTCAAAAAGCTGTAAATCATTTACTCATTTGCATTTAAGCCTATACACTTAAATATATGAGAATTGAGTTACGAGTTTTTACTTTATTTTTTATTAAAAAAGCTTGTATTATCACCTGCGTATTATACAATAGGATATCATTATTCAAAAGGAAATCCATGGCGGAAAAGATTAAATTTGGACAATGGCTCGTTTCTCAAGGCAAAATAGGCGAAACTGAGCTTGCAGAAGCCTTGGACGCCCAGCCCTCTGGCAAGCGTATAGGCGAGTTTCTGCAAAGCAGAGGAGCATTTTCTGAAAAACAGCTGACCAACTGCCTTTCAGAATATTTCGGCATTGAATTTATGAGCGGCGATGTTCTCTCCGGCGTTGATATTGAAATTGCCAGAAAGCTGCCTGAAATGATGGCACGGCGCTTCAATGCAGTGATAGTACAGGAAAATCCCGATTCTATCTCAATAGCAATAGCCGATCCTCTTAATGTGGTGGCTGTTGACAACATAAAAAGCAAACTGAAAACCAATCTCAATCTCTTTATAGCGTGCAAATCAGATATCGAAAAGACGATTGAGCTGATATATCACGGCTCTGATATAGAGGAGCAGCAGCTTAGAGATATAGTTGAGCTGGAATTTGATTCTGGCGAGGAAGAGGCCGAAGAGGACACAGTATCTGATCTCAACGTGGAGTCTGAGGCCGGCAAGGCGCCTGTAATAAGGTTTGTGGATTTGATGCTCAGCCAGGCAATAAAGAGCAGGGCCAGCGATATCCACGTTGAGCCGCAAGAGAAAACCATGCAGATAAGGATGCGTGTGGACGGTGTTTTGCAGAATATGTGCCCGCCGCCTAGAAAGATGCAGCCCGGGGTTCTTACAAGGCTTAAAATACTTTCTCAGATGAACATTACTGAAAGGCGTGTTCCTCAGGACGGAAGGTTCAAGGTTAAACTAGCGGGAAAGGCCGTTGATGTGAGAGTGAGTTCAATACCTACAATCTACGGCGAGAAGATAGTAATGCGAATACTGGACCAGTCTTCGCTAAAACACGACCTTGCAAGCGTTGGTTTTGAACCGAACCTTTTGAAGGTTATGAAGAATTCACTGAGCAAGCCGCACGGGATTATTCTCGTTACCGGCCCTACAGGCAGCGGAAAAAGCACCACACTCTACTCAGCTCTGAGCTACCTTTTCGATCCTTCAAAAAATATTACTACAGTTGAGGACCCTGTAGAATACAGGCTTGAGGGCATAAATCAGGTTCAGGTTAAGTCAAGCATAGGCCTGAGCTTTGCCGCCTGCCTTCGTTCAATCCTGCGGCAGGACCCGGATATTATCCTTCTTGGAGAAATAAGAGACAACGAAACTATGGAGATTGCAGTTAAGGCTGCCCTCACAGGGCACCTGGTGCTCAGTACTCTGCATACCAACGATGCGCCCAGTGCTGTGAGCAGACTGCTTTATATGGGTCTTGAGCCGTATCTTCTTGCTTCTGCTGTGAATCTCGTGATAGCTCAAAGGCTCATCAGAAGGCTTTGTGAGAGGTGCAAGGAGCAAACCGAACTAACTGAGGAGGAAAAGGAAAAGCTCCAAATCAGTGAGGAATACGCCCGTCAGAATACCTTCTACAGGGCTGCGGGGTGTGAATACTGCAGCAAAACAGGCTACCGCGGGCGTCTGCCGATCTTCGAATTCCTCAATATAAACAGCGAAATAAAAAACATCATCGTGCACAACGGCCATGAAGAAGAGGTGAGGCAGTCTTCAAGAAAAGCCGGCTTCGACGGCCTTCTTGAGAGCGGAGTAAGAAGGATGGCAGTCGGAA
This sequence comes from Sedimentisphaera salicampi, assembly GCF_002117005.1. Classification (NCBI taxonomy): domain Bacteria; kingdom Pseudomonadati; phylum Planctomycetota; class Phycisphaerae; order Sedimentisphaerales; family Sedimentisphaeraceae; genus Sedimentisphaera; species Sedimentisphaera salicampi. The sequence continues at coordinate 108,801 of NZ_CP021023.1, read as the reverse complement.
TCACGACTGCCGAAGAAGTTCTTGCTGCGGCCTACAGCAGCCTCTGAATCAAGCCTCATAATCACACCACAGCCACTAAACAAGTATTTATATTTGAAAAATTTTTAAAAATGCAAGAAAACTTACGTAAAAGTTCTTGACTTGCTGTATATTTTGGTACAATGGCTATTAGACAAGTATTAACACTTGCTTTTAGCGGTTAAAATTATGAAAACTTTCAAGTACATACTCAGAGACGAGAGCGGCAAACAATACACAGGCACTTACGAAGCCGTCAGCCACAGCGAAGTAATTGTTTGGGCAAGATGCCAAGGGCGAATCCCCGTTCTCATCGAAGAGCTTGACACTCGAAAGAAGAAAAGCCGGAAGAAAAAGAGAAATGTAAAACACGTATCACTCTCTGAAATGGCTGCATTTTGCTGGCAGATTGGCACTATGATGGGCGGCGGAGTTTCCATAACAGAATCTTTGGAGACAATCTCAGACGACATAGACAATGAATACTTCGAGAAGACCTTAAACTCAATTTCAGAAGACATCAAAGCCGGCAGCACTTTCACAGACGCCCTTAAAAAACATCCGAAAGTATTCAACACATTCTTCAGAGCGATGAGCCTCGCAGGAGAAACCAGCGGCAATATGCCCCAAGTTTTTGAAAGGCTGGCAGACTATTACGTTAAGAGGGAGAAGCTCTTAAAAGACGTAAAAGGGGCTCTTTCGTATCCTTGTTTCGTAGCAGGATTTGTTGTGCTTATTGTAACCGTTATGGGGCTTTTGATCATCCCGAGATTCAAAAGTATGTTCGAGATGTTCAAAAACGAGCTTCCAGCGTTTACAGAGGTATATATGTCCTGCTACGATTACATTTCCAGAAATATCTGGTGGATGGGACTAATAATCATTGCCTTGTGGATTTCGGGGCATTTTTACAGCAAAACAATCAATGGGCACAGAAATCTGAGCAAGCTTGTTTTAAGGCTGCCCTTTTTCAACAACATAATAATAAACTCGTTCATAACCACTTTCTGCCAGACAACATCAACTCTGTTTATGTCTGGAGTGTCTGTGCTGGAAACTCTTGAGATAATCAAGGCTATGAACAGCAACGATATTATAAGAGAATCAATCACCAACATACAAAAGCGAATCGAAGAGGGAGACAACATCTCCTCGGCAATCGAATCTACTGAAATGTTTCCCAATCTGGTGATAAAAATGGCTCAAGTTGGCGAACAGAGCGGTTCGCTGTCAAACGTATTCGACAAGACCAGCGAACAGTTTCAAAGGCAGCTTGAGGGCTCAATAAAAGCTATGACAAAGATGATAGAACCTGTAATGATGATGCTGGTGGGCTCGCTTGTGCTGGTAACAGTGATAGCGCTTTACCTGCCGGTATTCACCATGTCCGATGTATAGAGAATAATCTGCAGAGTGTAGATTGAGAATTTTTAACTGATGTATCATTTTTTAAGAGGTGAACTTATGAAGGCAAAAGGTTTCACATTAATCGAACTGATGATCGTAGTATTGATCGTCGCAATCTTGGCTGCTGTTGCAGTGCCGCTGATGAGGGGCCGTGTGGATTCGGCCAAGTGGTCTGAGGCAAAGGCAGCTATGGGTACAGTTGCAACTGCTATCCGTGCTTACCACGCAGAGAAAGGTCCTAACGGAGATGCTGCTACGGCTATTTTCGGCCAAGGTGCAACAGAGTTAGGCTTTGCGGACGGGGATCTGGAAGGAACTTACTTCGCAGATGAAGACTACTCTATGACCGTTTCTTCAATGGATCCATTGACATTCACAATAACCTGCACTCCGTCTAAGACGGACGCACCTTCGAACTATTCCCAAATTACGCTCGATCAAGACGGCGCTTGGACTGAAACCGCAGCTACCTCGGGTTAAAAAAATAGAAATCTTTTGGGGTGAGGCTATTCTCACCCCTTTACTTCTCATTGATATCTTAGGGTTTAAGGAGCAGCAAAAATGAAAAAATATAATACCAACAGAAAAGGCTTTGCTATAGTTGAAGCCACGATTTCTTCTGCTGTCCTTTTAATCGCTGTAATGGGAACGATGAAATTTGATTACTACTCTGCGATAGATTCCTACCGCTCACAGTGCCAGCTTGAGGGCTGTATGCTGGGGTCTGCTGTTATGGAGAGCTGGCAGGGACAGGGAGGAACGCTGGAATTCAACCCTGCGCAAGACCTCTCGGATTCGATTATGGACTGCGGGGATGTGAGCGTCTCCGGGGCTTATTTCGGGCCTGGGATCCCTGCGGGATTTACAATATCATACGATATCTTCCCCTACTACAAGATCACAATCAATGGGACCAAGTTCCGCGTGGCTCTCTCCTACAAATACATAGACGGCTACAAGTATCTCAATGTTAGAGTAGGCTGGGCAAACAATCTGGACGGAGGCTACTGGAAGTCAAGAGATTATGTGGGCATCACAGAGTGCCTTCATTGAAGCCTTAGATTGGAAGGCATAAAAATGAGACTTAAGCCAACAAAATCAAGCAGAAAAAGCAAGGCCTTTACACTTGTAGAAGTAACCATTTCGCTTGCGATAATTTCAGTTATTGTTATGGCAGTTAATAATGTTATAGCAAATCAGTACTCCGGGCTGGACAAGACCTTCCGCCGAATCTTCGGGGAGACAGCAGAGGGAGTAGTTAAAGTAAGAAAGGCATTTAACGGCACTTGCAGAAAAGCAAGCCTTAGAAATATCACAATAGAAGACGACGGAGAAACATTAACCCTCTATTACTATTCCGACCATACAGACCCGCCCTACTGGCCAGATAAATACGCAAAATACTATCTGAACAGTAATGACGAGTTCTTTGTTGAACATGGGGATGTAGTTTTCGGGACGCTTCAGCAGCTAAGCAGCGACTATACAGAGATTCTCTGCGGGGATGTTTCTTATCTGAGCTTTTCTGCTCAGGGTTTGTCTGTAGAGCTTTGTATGACGATTGACGAGGGCTCAGACGATTTCACATTTACTTGGACTGCTGTCAGGCATAACTGAATTTGCCAAGGGAGCTGAAATGAGAGAAATAAATAAAAAAGGATCAGCACTTCCCACCGTAGCGGTGATCGTAATGATACTTGCAATGACAGGCCTGAGCATATTGAAGATAGCTCAGGCTGCAAGGATGCGTTCTGCAAGATTAACAGCCGAGATAAGCGCACAAAATGCAGCAGACACCGGCCTTAATATGGGGATTGATTATGTTTACAGCCTCTGGAACCAAAACGCCCCCGACCTAATAGACATTGATTACACATCACCAACTTACAATTTCGAGGGCACTACAGCAGATGCAGAATATTACTTCACCGTTGAGCTCTCAGAGGAATTCTACGGCTACGATATAACCTCCTATGCCTCAGCCGGCACTCAGGAGCGGGAAGTACATTACAGGATGGTTATCCAGCACCCTTGGGTTGGAATATCAGCCAAAGAAACAATAAATATAAACGTAGGCGCCGGAATAGCACTCCTGCCGGCAGACTACGAAGATTTCACGCTTGTTACAAATCTGATAAACTCAAACAGCATCGTTCTGCGTAACGGTGTTCATATCCCGGGAGATATTATTGTCGGCCCGGGCGGAGATCCTGATTCGGTTATAGATACTAAAAGAGAAGCGGTAATCGATGGTGAAACTTGGTCTATGTATGAAGAAATAGAATATCCCGATGTTTCAATACCCTCAGGGCTCGCAAATAAAACGCTCACAATTGACAGCAGTGATTATGTAATGAACGAAAGCGGAATTTATGGAACGATATCATTAGGGAACTCAGAAACGCTGAGAGTAGAGGGGTATGTTGTTGCAGTAATTAACGGGGATTTGGATCTCGGCAACGGCGCAGAGATCAAGATAACCAGCGGTTCCTCGCTATGTCTATATATGGCAGGGGATCTTGACATGGGCAATGGCTCTGTATTTTCTAACGAAAATTTCGATTCAGCAAGCACTTACGAAGAGATCAGAGATTCTGTAAAGTCCGTTAAGATTTACGGTACACCGAGCTGTGAGAACCTTGTTTTCAAAAATTCAAGCTATCTTACAGCAGGGATTTACGCCCCTCAGGCATTTATAGACCTTAGGAACAGCTCCGATGTTTACGGAGCTGTCATGGGCAAGGATGTTATCCTTAAAAACAGCGCAAATTTCTATTTCGTTTTCGATTTATATTCAAACAGAGACAACCTTATCTCCAACCTCAAGCTCCACAGGGGAAGCTGGTGGGAGAGTTGAAAGAGGCAAAGGGATAAAATGCTGAACAAGAAAAACACAGTTTCAGGAATACATATAGGCGCAGACACTGTTCGCGTGGTTCAGATGAATTACCATGCCGATAATGAAACTTACCGCGCAGGCAGCGCCGCCCTTTCTCCTGTACAGGGTTATTTCGACGCTGAGGAGAGAATAAGAAATAACGTTCAGGCGATAAATACCTGCAAAAACACCATAGGCCGGAAGATCGAAAAATCAGGATTCTACGTAACGTGTATGAACTGGCCGGATGTGATCGTCAGCACCTTTTCACTGCCCGAAAAATCAAAACAGGAACTGGAAAGATCACTCATCGGAGAAATTGAACAAATATATCCATCCGATTTGGAAAAGGCTGTTATAGATTATCATGTGATATCAAGGGAAAAACCGGAAGACCCTCAGCAGCCAGCCAGAGCAAACGGAATTATCGCAATATCTCAGCAGAGCTCAGTACAGAATTATTATTCAATGATGAGGCGTTCCGGCCTGAAGAGCATAATAATAGATACAGACAGCTTCGCCCTTTTAAACTGTTTTGAACTGCTCAACGAACGCAGAGATACTGCGATAATCAATGTTGATATGTCTCATACTATAATCGCAATCCCTCGGCGGGATTCAGTGCCGTTTGTGAGGAACATCGAATATGGCGGCAAGAACATAATCAACAGTGTTGTTAAGGCTAAGGGCATTGAGAAGGAGGACTTTACAGACTCTCTTCAGAATGCGAAAGAATCTCTTTCAGATGATGTTCTGGAAGTGCTGAAGAAGTCTTGCGATACCCTTGCTCAGAATGTAAACAGGACGCTTCAGTATTGCCTTACGCAGGATGAAAATCTTGAAATAAATCATATATACATAACCGGTGAGCTCTCGCTTATGCCTATTATAGTTGAGCTGCTCAGTGAGCAGATGCACTGGACGATGAGTCAGTGGAACCCGTTTGAGAAAATAGACAAGAAAAACATAACCGGACAGGACTTGCTTGACAAAACAGGTTCGGCTTTTGCAATTGCCGCCGGGCTGTCTATGAGGAGGCCGGAATATGTATGAAGTAGATATGCTCAAAAAACAGGGAATACCGAGAAAAAGCACTCCGCTGCTGACAGTTATAATGACAGCGGCAGTTTCCCTGCCCCTTATTCTAAGCGGGCTTTTCCTTTTCGAGTATTACGGGAAAAACATAGAGATTGATTTTAATTCCAAGGTTTTAACCAGAATTGAGAAGAAAGTTTCCACACTGCCTTTCGATGAAAGGCTGAATAACCGCCTTAAGAAGAAACTGGGCGTGGGAATTGAATATCCCGAGGAGCTTTTGCTGGGTATTGATAAGTCTCTGCAATGGACTCCGATACTCGAATCAATCACCGGAACACTGCCGGAAAACCTCGCCATATCAGAATTTGACGTGAGCAAAGAGACAGACAGGCTCAGGATAGAAGATCCGGAAAAAGAAGGACGCAAAAAGGATGTTGAGATAGTGAGCAGAAAGCTGAGCCTGCTTGTTTACAATCTTCGTGATGATGACGGAAACGAAAGCGCAGAACATTACATAAATCAGCTGAACGAATCTAAAGCTCTAAAGACCAAAATGAAAAATGCAAAGATCGCTTCAATCAGGCTCGAAGAGTTTGGTGAATATGTTCTGCCATGTTATGTAGTGGAGTGTGTATTCGTGAGCGGTAAAAAGCAGCTGGAGGAAGGCAATGAAGGCTAAACTCAAAGAAACGTTTGGAAAGGTTCTGCTTATATGGGCGATTTTCGCAGCAGCAATCAGCGCTTGCTACTTCTTTATTCTTATGCCTCAGGCAAGAAAACTTGATGTTCTCTACAGCAGGCTCGATAAAAAAATCGCCAAGAATCTCGTTATTGCAAACGCAGATAACGAGCGTGCTGAATCTATAATGGATAAGCGAGTTAAGGAAGCTGAAGATCTGATTTCCGAATTCCTCATTCGCAAAGAAGATGTTAACGGAATGATATTCAAATTCAACAGGCTCGCATCAGAAGCGAATGTATCAAATTTCAGCGCATCATACAGTCCTGAGTCATCTTACAGAAAGGTAACGGGATTCAAACACATTGGGCAGGGTACAATCAGATTAAATTTTACGGCAAATTTCAAAGAGTTTATGTCTATGCTTTCAAAACTGGAAACTTATACGCCTGTGGTGTTTGTTGACAGATTCGACATCTCTGAGCCGAAAATGGGAAACGAGAAGAACAACATAAACATCTTACTGACCTTTTATACAGACAAAGAAACAAAAACTTAATCGGAGGAATTTATTATGTTTGGCAAAAAGAAAAAAGCAGTCTCCGATTTTTCTGCCCTTTCAGAAGGCGGGAAGATTGCCGACAAGAAAAGCGTTTTCGACTCAGATTTCATCGGCAAAGAAGGTCATATAAATCCGCGTACAGTAAAGGAAGCGGCCGTTATAACCTTTCTTGCCTGCATTCTGGGTGTTGTGGTTTATTACAACGTTTTCTACACAAAAAAAGAGGCGGCAAAAGATGCCGAGCTGCAGGGACTGCCTGATATAAAAGTGCTTGAGGACATAAGCTTCAAGAGTGAATGGGAGCAAGTTGAGTTTCGCAGCGATAGGTGTGAAAATCCGATGCTTGATCTGAACAAGATCCTCGCCTTCAGGCAGAAACACTCGCTAATACCCGAAGAGGAGCAAGAGCCCGAGGAGATTGAGAAGACTGAAGAACAGAAACAGAAGATAGTTAAGAAAAAGGTATTTGTTAAGGGCGTTTTAATGAACCCTGAGGGCAAATCCATGGCTCTTATCAATAGAAAAATGATAAATGAAAACGGCACATTCGAAGGGTACAGGCTTGCAAAGGTAACAAGGGAAAGCGTTGTTTTAGAGGATTCCAACGGACACCCAATAAAAATTGAAGTGGGCAGGAGCCGCGAGATCCTGACAACAGAAGATAACAGGAACTGATTATTATGAAACGCAGAAACACCGGCACAAAAATGCTCTTCGCTGCTTTAGGTGTTATCATTTTATCCCTGCCGTGCTTTGGTGAAATAACTGAAGCGAAAAAGGATAAAAAGCAGGAAGCAGCTGCCATAGATAAAAAGCTGAGCAAAGAAATCAGCGTTGATTTCGTAGGAACTGAAATTGATGATGTTCTCAGGATGATCTCGCAATACGCTGATGTTGATATGGTAAAAAGCCCGGAGGTTACAGGCACCGTAAACGCTCGTTTGAGCGATGTTCCTGTAGGCGAGGCCTTGGAGAATATCCTCGCTGTGCATAACTATGCTTACATAAAAACCAAAACTATGCTGCGGATTGTTCCTGAGAGCGAAGTGATCAATGCGCCTGAGAAAACGGTGAGCAAGGTGTACAGGATAACTTATGCCGATGCGACCAACGTTGCCTCCGCCCTGAAAGATTATATCTCTGAGACCGGCAGGGTTTCTGTTAGCCCGGGCACAAGCAATATCGCTGTTACTGACAAGGAAAGCAGAATCAAAGCGATAGATGCTTTTGTCGATGAGGTTGACAGGGTAACAGAGCAGGTGATTGTGGAAGTGCGGATTTATGATGTATCGGGAGACAGTTCGGTTGAACTCGGAATTGAGTGGAATGCTGGTACCGAAACATCTAACTCATTAGGAAATCAGGTTTACCAGACAACCGGAGAAGGAATTAAATACAGCGATGAGATGGTTGTGGGCGAGGCACCTGGAGGCACCCCTATCCAGACAGGAGAAGACCCTTACGCAGCAGGTTCATTCGATAAAGAATCCGGAGGGGCTATTAGGCTTGGGTTTCTCAATGATTCAATAAGCGTGGATATGGTGCTCTCGATGCTTCATAAAGAGGGGCTTGCCAAACTGCTTGCCAATCCTAAGATACTCGTTCTGGACAATGAAACGGCAAACTTTGAGATTGTGCAGGAAATCCCATACGAAGAGGAAAGCGAAACATCTCAAGGCGGCTCAATGACTTCGACAGAATTTAAGGATGTAGGTGTTAAGCTTGAAGTAACCCCGCACATCACCAGAGATGATATGCTCAGAATGAGAATAATCCCTGAATTCGGCATTGTTGAAGGCCAGAGCGCATATCAGGATAAGGTACCTACTGTGAACACGAGGCGTCTTGACACAATCGCCCTGCTCAAGAGCGGGGAGACAGTGGTATTAGGCGGCCTGAAACGCTTTGAAACAACAAAAAGTTTTACCAAGGCGCCTATCCTCGGAGATCTCCCGCTGATTGCCCCAATATTCCGTTCTGAGAATGAAACTATAAAGGAATCCGAGCTTATGGTTTTTATACGCCCGCTGATAATCCCGGGAGAGCATAAGATAAGCAAAAAGGAAAAAGAAATTCTCGATAAAACAGGTTGTCCGAGCCCTGATTACAAGGGAAGAAATCTTAAGCAGGTTTTGAGCGGTGAAGATGATGAAGATAACTGAAGCCCTCGAAAAAGCGGTAGAGCAGAAAGCAAGCGATATACATATAAACATTGGACTGCCGCCTGTTATCAGGAAAAACACAGTGATAATGGGCCTCGATTTCCCTGAAATAACGGCCGATGATTTAAGGTCGTTTTTAGAGGAGTTTGTTTATGAAGGCGGGCAGGAAAAACTGGCAAAAAACAAAGACATTGATTTTGCTGTTATGCTTAAAAGCCGGAACCGATTTCGTGTTAACGTGCATTACCAGAGGGGCAAACCCGCCTTGTCTTTCAGAATTATACCTAATTCAATACCAGAACTCGAAGAGCTGGAGCTGCCCGGTGCAGTAGAGGAAATAATGGGACTTCCAAGGGGTCTTGTACTCGTTACTGGCCCTACAGGCTCGGGCAAAAGTACAACCCTTGCGTCGACAATAAATAAAATCAACCAGCAGTCAGCCAAGCGTATAATCACGCTTGAGGATCCGATAGAGTATCTCTTTGAAAATAATCTTAGCCATATTGAACAAAGGGAGCTGGGAAGGGATGTAACGAATTTTGCTTCAGGCCTCAAGCACGCAATGAGGCAGGATCCGGATATCATAATGTTGGGCGAAATGAGAGACCTTGAAACCACTTCCGCTGCAATCACCGCCGCTGAAACAGGGCACCTCGTTTTGAGCACTCTGCACACAATCAATGCCGCCCAGACAATAGAAAGGATTATAGATATCTATCCAGACGGCCAGCAGAACCATATCAGGAGTCTGCTTTCTAATACTCTCAAGGCAGTTGTTTCTCAAACTCTTTTCCAGCGAAAAGATCTTGAGGGTATGATCCCATGTTCGGAGGTTCTGATATGCAATTCAGCAGCCAAGAACTGCATTCGAGATAACCGGCTCCACGAAATACCCAATATTATCGAAACCTCGCGGCAGCTTGGGATGCACTCGCTGGATAAAAGCATACTGGACACTTTCTACAGGGGCGCAATATATAAAAGCGATGCTGTTGCTAAGTCATCCAACCAGACACAAATGCAGAAACTTCTCGGAAAAGTTTACGACGAAAAAGACTTCGCCCCGATAGTTTTTTAAATTCTCATCTGCATCTGATAGAGAATTCAGATAGGGCCGTGTCTATTAAAGGTGCGGCCTTCTGTTTTTGAGAAAGAAATTCCCGAAAAAGTAAAAAATACTCCTTGAAAATATTTTTTAGAATAATAAAATTACGTTTTCGTTAATTTGCCGGAAACCCAATTTACTGCTTTCTGATTGTTTTGCAAGTCGAAAGCTGAACAAATAGTTGCCGGCAGCGAATTAAAATAAAAACATTTTACTGGCTCATAGCTTAAGACAGGCGGGAGAGCAATATTATGAAAGACAAAATACACCCAAAATACGACAAGGTAACAGTCCACTGCGGCTGCGGAAACACATTTGAAACCCGCAGCACTCTTAATAAAGAGGTGCATGTTGAGATTTGTTCAATGTGCCACCCGTTCTTTACGGGTAAGCAGAAGTTTGTTGATACCGCAGGACGCATTGAGCGTTTCCAGAGGAAATACGGCAACAGCATGCTTGACAGAGTTAAAAAGAAAAAGAATTAGCCTAACAGCTTAGCTTACCAAACGCTGCCCTTAACACAGGCAGCGTTATTTTTTTCAAATTAAAGAGTTAGTTAATCTATTCAGGTTTTAATGAGCGAAGACAATACAAGACTCCTCGAAAAGCTTTCAGAGCTTGAAACTCGTCTTAATGAGCTTGGCAAACAGATTGAGGATCCTGAAATCGCTTCAGACCCTTCCAAACTTATCCCTCTTACAAAGGAGCAGGCCAAACTGAAGCCTGTGGTAAGTTTGTACAGGGAATACAACGAGTGTATAAACGGCATTAAGGGCTCCGAAGAAATTCTCGAAAACGAACAGGACTCCGAGATGCGGGAGATGGCTGAGGCTGAGATTGAAGAACTCAAACAAAGAGAAGAGCAGGTTCTTCAGGAAGTAAAGGATAAGCTCGTGATGGCAGACGATGCAGCAATCGACTCTGTTATCTTAGAGATACGTCCCGGCACCGGCGGGGATGAAGCCGCACTGTTTGCGAAAGATCTTTTCTCAATGTACTCCAGATACGCAGAAGCAAACTGCTGGAAAGTTGAAACGATTTCCTTTGCCGGCTCGGAGAGAGGCGGGATTAAGGAAGTAGTAGCTGGGATTAAAGGTCCGGGCGTTTGGGCACAGTTAGGTTATGAAGGCGGCGGACACAGAGTTCAGAGAGTTCCGGAAACGGAAACACAGGGACGTATTCACACCTCCGCTGCTACTGTAGCAATTATGCCCGAGCCTGAAGATATTGAGGTGGATATCAAGGAGAGTGATGTAGTTGAGCATGTGAGCCGGGCAGGCGGCCCGGGCGGGCAGAGCGTAAACAAGATAAACAGCGCTATCAAGCTCGAGCACATCCCAACGGGAATAACAGTGAGCATGCGGGACGAGAAGAGCCAGCATAAAAACAGGGCAAAGGCCTGGCGAATCCTGAAAAGCCGTATATATGAACACTTCATCTCGCAGGAAAGGGCTGAACGTGATTCACAGAGAAAGGCAATGATAGGTTCGGGAGACCGCTCCCAGAGAATAAGAACTTACAACTTCCCGCAAAACCGAGTTACCGACCACCGAATCAATCTTACGCTTTACCACCTCGATAAAATTATTATGGGCGACTTAGACGAGATTGTAGAAGCCCTGCAAACCCACGATAAGCAGCAAAGGCTCGATAATATATAATCGGGGCGAAGCATTTAAGCCTGCGCCCCGAACAAAAGCTTCAAATCATTTTATCGTCTTCGCGATAACTTTTATTTCGCAAAACATCTTTCGAGCTCTTCGCTTGTATGCGCCTTTGTGAATGCTGCCACAACTACAGCAGTGATCACTGAGATCGGCAGAGCGACAAAGCACGGATCCACATTAGGCCAGTTTGGATAGCCTGCGAGTATGGAAGATTCGCCGCCTGTGATGTGCTGAACAAGGCCTATCGCTCCCGCCTCCTTGGCCTTAACGAAAAGAAGCCAGAATACAGTAACGCCGAAGCCGGCGGCCATAGAGCTCAGAGCAGCGGGCTTTGTCATTCGGCGGAAAAACAGCCCCCCTACCAGCGAAGGCAGGAACGAGGAGAGGCAAAGGCCGAAGAAAATCGCAGTAGCCCTCGCTACGATAAACCCGCCTCTTGCATACAGGCTGAGCATCATAGCAATTATAATGCCCACCAGAATGCTTGTTCTTGTAACCTTTACACTGCTGGTTTCTTTGTTTCTAAGCTTTCGGAATACATCATGCGCAAATGTACTTCCAAGCGTATGGAACTGACTTGAGAGCGTACTCATACCCGCTGAGAGCAATGTAATAAGGAAAAGGAGAGAAAACCATGTGGGCATTGCTGAGCGAATGAAGTTTGGTATTACGCTGTCTGCATTCAGCATCCAGCGACCGTCCCTAGTCTGCGTGAGAGCGCGTTTGAAAGCGGTGCCGCGGGGCTTAACCTGAATAAACCCGTTTTCGAGCTCTTTTACTTCCGCTTTCGGCATAATAGCTGCCGCCTTACCGAGACCTTTCTCAATTACATTGAAATCTGCCTTTTTATCGCCGTCTTCATCTATATGCAGAAGGGTGCAGGGAATAGTCTTTTCCACATCCCTTGTTTTCTTCGCTATAACATCCGCCCTCTCAGTACGTGAAAGCAGCTGGCCTGTGATTGTTTCGTATTTATTAAAATAAACATTTGAAAGATTGGCCACAACAAATGCAGTTCCCGGGATGAGCAATATAAACAAACCGCCGATAAGTACACCCCTGTTGAGCTCTCTTTTACTGCGTACTGTCATAAAACGAACCGATAGCTGGGGCTGTGCAAGCACGCCGAAACCTACGCCGCAGATTATGCTGGAAACCATAATCCACCAGAGGTCGTACTGGCTGTCTCCCCAGCCGAATTTGGGCATCTCTGTCCAGCCCTGATGGCCAATTGCCTTGAACCCGACGAACACCTGATCAGACATCTCGGTAAGCTGGGTATGTCCCTCTGTTATCCCGCCTACCATCTTGTAGCAAAGAATGAGCAGCGTGATCATGCAGACAGTCATAATGGTTCCCTGCATTGCGTCAACATACATAACACCCTTGAGGCCTCCCGTTACCACGTATGAGGCTACAATAACAGCAAAAAGCAGCAATGCAAGATGGTAGGATATTGCGAAATGCGCCGATATAAACTCGCATGCACCGATAAAAACCGCAGCGGCATAAAGCGGCAAAAAGAGGCTGATGATAATGCCGGAGAAAACCTGCGCCGCCTTGCTGCTGTATCGTCTGCCGAGAAGCTCAGCGAAGGTATGGGCGTTGAGTACGTGCCCCATATGACGTGTTCTCTCGCCGAGAAAAACGAAAGCTACAAATATACCTACAAAAATATTTAGAAACGTAAGCCAAAGCACGCCCATCCCGAACATTCCGGCAACACCTGCAAAGCCTACAATCGCACTCGTAGAGATGAATGTGGCTCCGTAACTCATAGCCATAACAAATGGATGAGTTCCCCTGCCTGCGAGCATAAAATCCGAAGCAGTTTTTGTTTTAGTGTAACCAAGCCAGCCGAGCATAATAACCAAAACCAGATAAGTCATTATCACGGCAATTTCAACAACGTCTGTAACCATCAGCATAATTTTCCCCTTAAAAAACGCTTAAAATAAGACCGGCATTAACGTTTCCGGCACAATTCCTGCCCGCTTTTGAGCAGGCACATCTATTCTGATATACAAAAAATTTCTGCGGCTTAAACCTCAATCATCAACAATAGTTTATAATATTCCGCACAAAAGCTATCCTGCAAAGCACTTTTCGAGCTCTTCGCTTGTATGCGCCTTTGTGAATGCTGCCACAACTACAGCAGTGATCACTGAGATCGGCAGAGCAACAAAGCACGGATCCACATTAGGCCAGTTTGGATAGCCTGCGAGTATGGAAGATTCGCCGCCTGTGATGTGCTGAACAAGGCCTATCGCTCCGGCCTCCTTGGCCTTAACGAAAAGAAGCCAGAATACAGTAACGCCGAAGCCGGCGGCCATAGAGCTCAGAGCAGCGGGCTTTGTCATTCTGCGGAAAAACAGCCCCCCTACCAGCGAAGGCAGAAACGAGGAGAGGCAAAGGCCGAAGAAAATCGCAGTAGCCCTCGCTACGATAAACCCGCCTCTTGCATACAGGCTGAGCATCATAGCGATTATAATGCCTACAAGTATGCTAGTCCTTGTAACCTTTACACTGCTGGTTTCTTTGTTTCTAAGCTTTCGGAATACATCATGCGCAAATGTACTTCCAAGCGTATGGAACTGGCTTGAGAGCGTACTCATACCCGCTGAGAGCAGTGTAATAAGGAAAAGCAGAGAAAACCACGTGGGCATCGCTGAGCGGATATAATTAGGTATTACGCTGTCTGCATTCAGCATCCAGCGGCCGTTTCTTGTCTGCGTGAGGGCACGTTTAAAGGCGGTTCCGCGCGGCTTAACCTGAATCATACCGTTTTCCATTTCGGTTACTTCCGCCTTCGGCATTATTGCAGAGGCCTTCCCGAGACCTTTCTCAATAACATGGAAATCCGCTTTTTTATCACCGTCTTCATCAATATGGAGGAGGCTGCAGGGAATCGTTTTTTCCACATCCCTTGTTTTCTTCGCTATAACATCCGCCCTTTCAGTACGAGAGAGCAGCTGGCCTGTAATAGTTTCATATTTATTGAAGTAAACGTTCGACATATTTGCCACAACGTATGCCGTGCCTGGTATAAGAAGAATGAACAGTCCGCCGATAAGAACGCCCCTGTTGAGCTCCCTTTTACTGCGTACTGTCATAAAACGAACCGTAAGCTGGGGCTGTGCAAGCACGCCGAAACCTACTCCGCAGATTATGCTCGATACAAGAATCCACCACAGATCATATTGGCTGTCTCCCCAGCCGAATTTGGGCATCTCTGTCCAGCCCTGATGACCAATCGCCTTGAAACCAACGAACACCTGATCAGACATCTCTGTAAGCTGGGCATGGCCTTCAGCAACCCCGCCTACCATCTTATAGCAGAGGATAAGCATTGTTATCATACAGACGGTCATTATAGTTCCCTGCATCGCATCAACGTACATCACGCCCTTCAGCCCGCCTGTTACCACATAAGAAGCCACTATCACAGCAAAAATCAATAATGCAAGGTGATAGGATATGCCGAAATGGGCAGTTATAAACTCACATGCACCGATAAAAACCGCCGCTGCATAAAGAGGCAGGAACAGGCTTATTATAATCCCGGAAAAAACCTGTGCTGCTTTGCTGTTGTACCGCCTGCCGAGCAGCTCTGCGAAGGTATGGGCATTGAGAACGTGCCCCATATGACGAGTTCTCTCACCGAGGAAAACGAAGGCAATGAATATACCCACAAATATATTCAGGAATACCAGCCAAAGCACCCCCATCCCGAACATACCCGCTACGCCGGCAAAGCCGACAATTGCGCTTGTAGAGATGAATGTGGCTCCGTAGCTCATAGCCATAACGAAGGGATGAGTACCCCTGCCTGCCAGCATAAAATCCGAGGCGGTTTTGGTTTTAGTGTAACCAAGCCAGCCGAGCATAATCACAATGACCAGATAGGCCATTATCACTGCAATTTCTACAACATCTGTAACCATCAGCATAATCTTTTCCTTATAAAAACGCTGCCAACTATACTGCTGCGGCCTAACCAACGCAGCCCTGCAGACCTGTCTCCAAGCCTGTTAATACACTATTTACTATTTCGCTCTTCAGTCTCGTAGGCTTTTTTGCCATGCACCTTTTCGTAAGCTCTGCAGAACGGGCAGAATTTTTCGCCAAATTTAACCAGCGAATATATCACGCCATTCTGCTTTTTTCTGGCGTACTGACATATTTTGCAGTTTACGCAGTGCTGAGCAAGTTTTTTATCATTTTCTGTTACTTCTTTTCCCATAAATTTTCCGGATAGATGCCTTTTTCTGTAAGTTTGGCTATATTATTCCTCACAAGCGGTTTATCCTCTTTGTAGGTTACACCGAACCATTCTCCTGAGGTGGGAAGAACGTTTACGCAGGCCTTGTTTTCGCTGATAAGCGTGTCAACAACATTCGGGATGAAGAATTCGCTCTTGAGCTCACTTCCATATTCATCTATAAATTGATGAAACTGCTGCTCGAGATGTTCATATATATCCTGCTGAAAGCCCCAGAAATTCATGCTCGTCATTGTTTCCGGGTTCATTTTTATTTCTTCACCGCTTTCCAGACTCGAGAAAACCTCACCGTCTTTCCAGTAGATTTCTTTATATTCCTCCACCTTCTTCAAAAAGCCCCTTTCATCAGTGGTGCAAAGGCCTCTTGAAACGCTGCCGTACTCACTGAGAGTATTTTTCAGCAAGAATCCAGACATTGCATATTCTCCGCTGCCGCAGTTTTGGGACAGAAAACCCGCCATAACTTCAAAAGCATGTTTGCCGTAGAAATCGTCTGCATTTATCACGGCAAAAGGTGTATCGATAAGCTCTTTAGTTGTAAGAACCGCATGGCCTGTGCCCCAAGGCTTTGTCCTGCCTTCGGGTATTTTCCTTCCGCGCAGCATCGCATCAAGCTCCTGACATGCATAATCAACATCAAAACCATTTATATCCTGGACTACAGAGCCTATTTTATCGTGGAAAAGCTGCTTAAACTCCTCCCTCACAACAAAAACGACCTTACCAAAACCAGCCCTTACTGCGTCATAAAGTGAATATTCTATTATAGACTCGCCTGATGGGCCAACAGAATCAAGCTGTTTGAGACCGCCGTAACGTGAACCCATACCTGCTGCCATAACTACTAACGATGGTTTCATACCGCACCTTTGCAAAATAATTATCTAAGTTTCCAAAGTTTAATTTATTATCAAGATTTTACAAGTTTTCCTTCTTATCGAAAGTTTGATTTAATTTTTTTTGCCGGTTCTGAAATATATTGAGCTCCGGCAACCTCTGCTCTTTTGAAGAAACTCAAATTATGTGAAAATTTTGCTTGATTCGTCCGCTCAATTCTATATATTCTCTGGCCTCCAGAGATTGGGGTATAGTGTAACGGCAGCACGACTGACTCTGGCTCAGTTAGTTGGGGTTCGAATCCCTGTACCCCAGTTATCAGCCGGCCTGAAGGCCGGCTTTTTTTATTCCTGCAAAAGACTTATTGACCGACATACCTGCATTTATATCCAAGAACAATAAGCTGAAAACCAAAAAACAAGTAAGGAAAAAACTTTAAAATATTTTCGCTGAGCCTATATTTAGCAGTTATGCCTCCAAGCTGAGATATAATTTGTTGAATAGAAAATGACACAGCAAGAGAGAATAACAAAACTAAACGACCTCTCAAGCCGCGAAAACGGGCGGTATGTTCTCTACTGGATGCACGCATCTATCAGAACAGAAGAAAATCCCGCCCTTGAATTTGCAGTTGAAAAGGCAAACAACGCAGGCCTGCCTGCTATAGTGATGTTCTGCCTTGTAGACAAATTCCCTCAAAGCGGAAGAAGAAGCTACAGGTTTATGCTTGAAGGTCTAAAAGAGGTAGAAAAAAAACTGGCAGAGAGAAATATAAAATTCATCCTCAAAAAGAACAAACCTACAGAAGCCATCCCGCAATACTGCGCTGAAGCAGAATCGCTAATATTCGACAGAGGCTACGCTTACACTGAAAATAGATGGGAGAGCGTTATAGCTCGAAGGTGCAAATGCCCTGTATTCGAGGTTGATTCAAATGTTATTGTGCCTGTGGAAACTGCCTCAAACAAACGAGAATACAGCGCAGCAACTCTCAGGAGAAAAATTGTACCGATTGCTGAGAATTTCATCGCACCCTGCGAAAAAAATGAGCCGGTTAAAAGCTCGCTTGATTTAGATATCAAAAGCGATGAATTCTCAATCCATGATGCACGCCCTGACCTTAGAGAGATTGCAGGATTCAAATATATAGGCCAAAGGCTGCACCCAGGCGGAGAAAACCACGCAATAAAACGGCTCTCGGATTTCATTGAAAACCGCCTCGAAAACTACGAAAACAGCCGCAACGACCCAGCGTCAGATTTTCAGTCCGGCCTGAGCCCTTATCTTCGATTCGGGCAGATAAGCCCGAATCTTATTTACCGTAAAGTAAAAGATAGCGGCAAACCCTGCGAGGGTTTCTTAGAGCAGATCCTTGTACGAAGGGAGCTCGCATTCAATTTTGTCTGGTACACTGAAAATTTCTGGCGATATTCCGCCTTGCCCGCATGGGCAAGGGAAACCCTTGAAGAGCAAAAATCCGCAAAGCGGGAGTATGTATACAAATACGAAGAGCTTGAAAATGCCCGTACACACGATAAATACTGGAACGCCGCTCAGAAAGAGATGATAATCACAGGCAAAATGCACGGATATATGCGGATGTACTGGGGCAAAAAGATTCTTGAATGGACAAACAACCCCAAAACTGCATTCGACTGGGCTTTGAGGCTGAATAACGTTTACTCTCTTGATGGAAACGATCCAAACAGTTTTGCAGGGGTTGCATGGTGTTTCGGCAATCACGACAGGCCTTGGACAAAACGCAGTATATTCGGTTCGGTTCGGTATATGAACGCCCGAGGGCTGGAACGCAAATTTAATATGAAAAGCTATATTGACAAGGTAAACGAACTTCAAAAACAGTAGAAGACGTTCAGACCGAATTGCCAATTTTTTCGACAACCGGCTGCTGTAATGAAAAGCGTTTTAAATCACTTCTCCGAATATTAATTTTTCAACGTTGACAGCAGTAGTGCATTCGCATAAAATATTTCATATATAAACAAAGGTTTTCAAATATGAATAAATATCAGATTCCCAACATAACCAAGACTTGCAAAATACTAATGCTTTTAGCAGAAAATCCTAAAGGGCTGAGCGCATCAGAGATTGAAGAGAGATCTGAAACTGCAAGAACGACGGTTTACAGAATACTTCAAACATTATGCGCACAAGAGATGGTGCAAAAGAAAAAAGGGCTTTTCTTCGCGGGCACTCAGCTTGTGAGAATCGGCCTTGAATCACTGCATTCTATGGAAATAAGGTCTCTGTGCGTTCCATATCTGCGTGATCTGGCAAATAAAACTGGCTGCACGAGCCACCTTGCCATCCCAACGGGCTGGCAGTCGCTGATTCTTGAAGTTCACGACAGCCCAAACCCGGTACGAGTGGCCTCAAGGCCGGGTACTACAGTTCCTTTGTACTGCTCCTCTACAGGGAAAATTTTTCTGGCGCATATTTACAAGAATAAGCTAAAGGAATACTATTCAAATCACCTGCCGGAGAAATTTACCGCAAACACCATAACAACTCTCGAAGAAATGCAGGAAGAAGTAAACAAAATCCTTGAAAAAGGTTACAGCGTGGATGCTCAAGAGTATCACAATAATGTATGCTGTCTGGCTGCACCTGTAAGAAACGGCAGCAGGGAAATATGCGCTTCTATTGGAATAACCGGCCCTTCAGACAACCTCTCAGAAAACCGGCTGGAAGGTTTTTCAGAAGAAGTTATTACAGCCGCAGAAAATTTGAGCAAATCAATGGGTTATTCGGGAAATTAAGACAACGGGAAATTCAATGTTTTACAGGAGATGAAAATGATTTTAGAAAAATTCAAACTGGACGGAAAAAATGCAATTGTAACAGGCGGTTCCCGCGGTCTCGGACAGGCTATGGCAATCGGTCTTGCAGAAGCCGGAGCTGATGTTGCCCTTGTTGCCAAGACCAGCATGGAAGAAACCAAAACAAAAATCGAAAACCTTGGCAGGGAATGCATCACCATTCAGGCCGATCTCACGAATAAAGAGCCTGTTGGTGAGATAGTTACCAGAACCAGACAGGAACTGGGCGGCATAGACATCCTTGTTAATAATGCAGGCACTATCCGCAGAGCTCCCTTCACAGAATTCTCAGAGAAAGACTGGGACGATGTTTTGAACGTGAACCTCCGCACTCTTTTCTTTTTGAGCCAGGAAGTCAGCAAGGTTCTTATAGAACAGGGCAGAGGCGGAAAGATAATCAACATCGCTTCAATGCTGAGCTTCCAAGGGGGAATCTTTGTTCCCTCATACACCTCCTCAAAAAGCGCTGTAATGGGGCTTACAAAACTTATGGCAAATGAACTCGCCAAACACGGGATCAACACCAACGGAATTGCCCCTGGGTATATGGCCACAGACAATACAAAGCCGCTGCGGGACGATCCTGAGAGAAGCAAGGCAATTTTAGGCCGCATACCTGCCGGCAGATGGGGCAAACCGGAGGATTTGCAGGGAGCAGCAGTATTTCTTGCATCAGAGGCATCAGATTATATGAACGGATACACCATTGCCGTTGACGGCGGATGGCTTGCAAGGTAAAACTGTGATATATCGGATCAAGGCTTGGAAGTTATTATGAACAAACTGAAATTACGTCCTGAATCAGAATGCAAATATGATATTATCTCGCTTGGCGAGGTTATGCTCCGGCTGGACCCGGGCGAGAACAGAATCCACACAACCCGCCAGTTTAACGTTTGGGAAGGCGGCGGAGAGTATAACGTAGCTCGTGGGCTCAAACGCTGCTTTGGCAAACGGGCTGCTGTAGTAACAGCAATTGTGGATAATCCGGTAGGACGGCTTCTTGAGGATTTGCTGTATCAGGGCGGCACAGGACTTGAATACATTAAATGGGTACCGTTTGACGGGATTGGCCGCAAGACTCGGGTAGGACTGAATTTCACAGAACGAGGCTTCGGGGTGCGGGCAGCAGTAGGCTGCAATGACCGCGCCGGCAGCGCTGCATCTCAGATTAAAAAAGGCGATATAGATTGGAATTCAATATTTGGGAATGACGGCGTTCGCTGGTTTCATTCAGGCGGTATATATGCAGGGCTCAGCGAGACCACGCCGGAAGTCTTAATCGAGGCAATGCAGGCGGCAAAGAAATACGGCACAGTTGTATCATACGACTTAAACTACCGTGCATCACTCTGGAAAGATATCGGCGGCAAGAAAAAAGCGATGCAGGTTAATCGAGAGATTGCTCCGCTTGTAGATGTTATGATAGGCAATGAAGAGGATTTTTCAGCTTCGCTTGGATTTGAGGTTCATGGGCTTGATGAAAAATGCAGCAAGCTTGATCCGGCAAACTTCAAAAAAATGATTCGTGAAGCAGTGAGCGAATTCCCGAATTTCAAGGCAGTTGCAACGACCCTGAGAAACGCAATTACCGCAACAAAGAACGACTGGGGGGCAGTGCTCTACGCAGGCGGGGAATTTTACGATGCCCAGCTCCGCGAGAAACTCGAAATCTTAGACCGCGTTGGCGGAGGAGACAGCTTCGCCTCAGGGCTGATCTACGCCCTGATGGAAGGCAAAGACCCGCAGACAGCAGTTGATTACGGGGCAGCGCACGGAGCGCTTGCAATGACCACCACGGGCGATACGACAACCGCAAGTCTTAAAGAAGTGGAAAGACTCGTTGAAGGCGGTTCGGCGAGAATTGCCCGCTGATTTATTAACGGAGATTAGTTATGGCTAAACATTCAAGACTCGAAACGCTCTGTGCAATGAAAAACATTGGTCTTGTGCCGGTGTTTTACAGGCCGGACGCTGAAACTTCCTGCGGGATAATGAGGGCCTGCGCAGAAGGCGGGGCGAGAGTTATCGAGTTTACCAACCGCGGAGACAGAGCGATAGATGTGTTCAAAGAGCTTGCGGCTTACAGGGATGAAAGCCTCCCAGAAATGATCATAGGTGCAGGGTCTGTTTGCGATGCACCCACTGCTGCAATGTATATAGCGGCAGGTGCCGATTTCATAGTTTCGCCGATTCTGGACAGAGAAACCGCCCTGCTCTGCAATAAACGCAAAATTCCCTACAGCCCGGGGTGCGGCAGCGCATCGGAGATTCATCAGGCTCACGAACTGGGCGTTGAGATCTGCAAGATATTTCCCGGAGAGCAGGTAGGCGGGCCGGCTTTTGCAAAGGCATTGAAAGCGCCTATGCCTTGGGCAGAGCTTATGCCGACAGGCGGCGTAGCCCCCACAGATAAGAGCCTTGAAGAGTGGTTTTCTGCAGGGATCGCTGCTGCAGGAATAGGCTCAAAACTAATTAAAGGGAGCTTTTCTTCAAAAGAAGACTACAAAAAGCTTACCGATAAAACAGCGGAAGTGATAAGTAAAATCAGCAAGATCAGAACAAAGATTTAAGCAAACTGAGATTTTTACAAAATGACGGTTAAAAAATAGTAGAGTAGTAATCAAGAAATAATAAGATTAGACAGGAGAAAAAAATGGAAGTAAGGTATTCACCAGATCCAGTTAGATTTTCAAGAATGACAAATCAGGAAATACGTGATAATTTCCTGATAGAAACCCTTTTCAAGGCCGATACTATCGAGATGGTTTATTCAGATGTTGACAGGGCTATCATAGGCTCTGCTGTTCCCGCTGATAAGCCTCTTACGCTCAGCACAGCAGACGAGCTGAGGGCAGAGTTTTTCTGCAAACGCCGAGAACTCGGAGTTTTGAACGCAGGCGGAGAAGGAGCGATTGAGGTTGACGGGCAGTCTTTCGATATAAAAAAGCTTGAATGCCTCTATATCGGACGCGGAAGCAGAGAAATTACATTCAGCAGCAAGAACGGCTCGGAGCCGGCGTGCTTCTATTTGCTAAGCTACCCAGCTCATAAAGAGTATCCGGTTAAGCATGCTAAAATCGAAGATGCCCTTCAGGCACATCTTGGCTCAAAAGACACCTGCAACGAACGCACAATATACAAATACATCCATCCGGACGGAATTGAGAGCTGCCAGCTTGTAATGGGGTTCACAGAAATAGCCAAGGGCAGCGTATGGAATACAATGCCCCCGCACCTGCACCCGCGCAGGATGGAGGCTTATATGTATTTCGATATCTCGAAAGAAAACCGCGTGTTCCATTTTATGGGCAAGCCCGACGAGATGAGACATATTGTGGTTGCTGATAAGCAGGCATTGGTTTCACCAAGCTGGTCTATACACTCTGGAGCAGGCACATCCGGCTACCGCTTCTGCTGGGGGATGGGCGGCGAAAATCAGGACTTCAACGACATGGACCACCTCGGAATAGACGACCTCAAATAGACAAGCAATAAACATCTAAAACCTGAAACTGCGGGCTTAATCCCCGCAGTTTTTTTTGTTATCGTAAAATGGAGCTTGAAGCTTTAAATGAATTGTGGTATTATCAACCTCTGTTCATATAAGAGAATTTTGCATAAGGAAAAATTATGGTAGCAAGAAAGGTTTACATATTATTGTCAGCCGCTCTTCTGCTTGCCGGCTGCTCTGCCAGCAAAACTGAGCAGGCTGTTCAAATTCTGCCTGATGAGATTGAATGGCAAAGCAATCCCAAAATGCATTCACTTCAAACAGCAACGTTAATCGGCGACCCCTCAGAGCCTGCCCCTTACGTTCAGCGGATAATGTTCCCGCCAAATTTTAAAATAGAGCCGCACAGACATCCGAATACACTGCGGCGAGTAACTGTTCTTTCAGGAAAGATACACTTTGCTTTCGGCGAGACTTTCGACAAATCAAAGCTCAGGGAAATGCCGGCCGGCAGCTTCTTTACAGAGCCCGCAAACAAGGCTCACTACGCCGAAACGAGGGAGGAAGGCGTATTGCTGGAGCTGCATGCCGTTGGGCCGGACGGCACTGAGTATGTAAAATAGATTTAAGCGGTGATGCAAAATCGCTTAAGCGGCATTCAGCCTCTGTTTTTTAATCTAAAAGCGGAGGAAAAGACCGCATTCAGGTAAATCAAACAAATCAAAACGATTCCACGTATCGCAGTTAAGGTTATATATAGCGTGTTTTGCTCACTTTTGTGAAAAACTATAACGAAATGTATTGATGTTAAGCACGAAAAACATATAATGATATGGGTTTTTTAAGGCTTATATATTAAGCCCTTAAACCGGAAAATCAAAACTGCTTGCAACTCCTGCCGGCCGCTGTTTTTTTCCCTTACAAAACAAGCTAAGCAGGGAGCAGTTTTTAATCGACTTTAAGCTTTAAGTTCAAGTGAGCTTAGAAAAACATATAATATGCAGATAACGATGGAGTTATTATGTCAAGAAAAATGGTAACTATAGACGGTAACACTGCTGCGGCACACGTAGCACATGCTACCAACGAGGTGATTGCGATTTATCCGATCACCCCATCCTCGCCCATGGGTGAGATTTCTGACGCAAAATCAGCAGCCGGCCAAAAAAATATCTGGGGTTCAGTCCCCTCGGTAACTGAGATGCAGTCAGAAGGCGGAGCAGCTGGAGCTGTCCACGGTGCTCTTGCGACAGGCGCACTTACAACCACATTCACCGCTTCTCAGGGCCTTCTTTTAATGATCCCGAATATGTACAAGATTGCCGGCGAGCTCTTGCCGACAGTTTTCCATGTTTCGGCCAGATCTCTTGCATGCCAGGCGCTGAGCATTTTCGGAGACCACTCGGATGTGATGGCCTGCCGCCAGACGGGCTTTGCAATGCTCTGCTCCAATTCTGTTCAGGAAGTTATGGATATGGCTCTGATTGCTCAGGCTTCAACGCTTGAATCAAGAGTTCCATTCGTACACTTCTTCGACGGTTTCCGTACGAGCCACGAAATCAAGAAGGTTGAAGAACTTGCTCTTGATGATATGAAGGCTCTTATAAATGATGACAAAGTACGCGAGCACAGGCAAAGAGGCCTCAGTCCGGATCATCCTGTAATCTCTGGTACTGCCCAAAATCCTGATGTTTATTTCCAGGGGCGTGAGACTGTAAACAAATACTACAATGCTGCTCCGGCCATAGTTCAGAAGGCTATGGACAAGTTTTATGAAGTTACAGGGCGCCAATACAAGCTGTTTGACTATGTGGGCGCAGAGGACGCTGAGAAGGTTATTATCGTTATGGGCTCAGGCGCTGATACAGTACACGAAACTGTAGAAGAGATGTCCGAAGCCGGGGAAAAAGTGGGCGTATTGAAAGTGCGTCTCTATCGGCCTTTCAGCGTTAAACACTTCATCAACGCCCTGCCGAAAACAGTTAAGAAGATTGCCGTTCTCGACAGAACAAAAGAGCCGGGCTCTGTTGGCGAACCGCTTTACGTGGATGTTCGCACAGCTATAGGCGAGGCAATGTCTGAAGGACTCACTGAATTCAAGGATTATCCTGTTACAGTGGGAGGACGCTACGGACTTGGCTCTAAAGAATTCACGCCGGCAATGGTCAAGGGAGTATTTGCAAACCTCGACCTCAAAGAGCCGATCAACAGCTTTGTTGTGGGAATTGAAGACGATGTTACAAATAAGAGCGTTGACTTTGATCCATCATTCAACCTCAAATCCGATGCGTTCGAGGCAATGTTCTACGGCCTCGGGTCTGACGGTACTGTAGGAGCAAACAAAAACTCAATCAAGATCATCGGCTCACTCACAGATAACTACGCCCAGGGCTACTTCGTTTACGATTCCAAGAAGGCCGGTGCTGTAACAGTATCTCACCTTCGCTTCGGCAAAAGCCTTCTGAGAAAGCCATATCTTATCAGCCAAGCGGATTTTGTGGCCTGTCATAACCCAAGCTTCCTTGAGAAGTATGATATGCTCAGCAACGCCAAAGACGAAGCAACATTCCTGCTGACAAGCTCACATGATGCCTCTGATGTATGGTGCACACTGCCCAAGCAGGTGCAGCAGCAGATTATAGACAAGAAGCTTAATTTCTACGTAATCGACGCTATCGGCATTGCAGAGAAGCTCGGGCTCGGTGCGAGAATCAACGTAATAATGCAGACAGCATTCTTCAAGATCAGCGAAGTTATACCTGCTGAAAAAGCGATTGATGCAATCAAAGACGCTATCAAGAAGACTTACGGCAAGAAGGGCGAAAAAGTCGTTCAGATGAACTCTGATGCAGTAGATGCTGCTGTAAACAGCGTTCAAAAGGTTAACGTGCCCTCTGATGCAACAAGCAAGAAAGAGATGGCGCAGGTTGTACCGGATGACGCACCTGAATTCGTTAAGGAAGTGCTTGCACCGATTCTCTCCGGCAAGGGCGACAGCGTGCCGGTGAGCAAGATGCCTGTGGACGGGAAATTCCCCACAGGAACAACCAAATACGAGAAACGCAATA
Source organism: Sedimentisphaera salicampi (assembly GCF_002117005.1). NCBI lineage: Bacteria > Pseudomonadati > Planctomycetota > Phycisphaerae > Sedimentisphaerales > Sedimentisphaeraceae > Sedimentisphaera > Sedimentisphaera salicampi. Next base: position 82,804 of record NZ_CP021023.1, on the reverse strand, counting down.
TTGCTGTAAACATCCCTGTATGGGAGCCGGAACTGTGTATTCAGTGCGGCCAGTGTTCGCTGGTGTGTCCGCATGCGGCTATTCGCGTTAAGGCATACGAAGAAGACAATCTGAAAAACGCACCTGAGACATTCAAGAGCGTTGATGCCAAGGGCAAAGACCTCAAGGGCATGAAGTTTACAGTTCAGGTAGCTCCGGAAGACTGCACAGGCTGCGGGGCATGCGTTGAGAACTGCCCGGGCAAGAGCAAGGAAATCGAAGGCAAGAAGGCAATCAATATGGAGCATCAGGAACCGCTTCGCGATTCAGAAGCAGAAAACTGGGACTTCTTCCTGAATCTGCCTAACACCGATCCTGATAAATACAAAGTTGCTTCTGTTAAGGGAAGTCAGTTTGTTGAGCCGCTGTTTGAATTCAGCGGAGCTTGCGCAGGCTGCGGCGAAACAGCTTATGTTAAGCTGCTCTCTCAGCTCTTCGGCGACCGTGCGGTAATCGGAAATGCTACCGGCTGCTCATCTATATACGGCGGAAACCTGCCAACCACACCTTACACGAAGAGGGCTGACGGATACGGGCCGGCATGGTCTAACAGCTTATTCGAAGACAATGCCGAATTCGGTATGGGTATGCGTCTTACAGCAGACCGCCTCAAGCAGCAGGCAATAGAGAAGCTCGATACGGCAGTAGAAAACGGCTGCGTTGATTCAGAGCTCGCTGAGCAGATCAAAGCAAACGTTTACACGAAAGACCAATCCGGCATTGAAGACCAGCGGGCGAGAGTTAAGAAGCTCAAGGCTGCCTGCGAGGGCTGCGGCGAGCTGGGCAAAGAGATAACAACGCTTGCTGATTACCTCGTACATAAGAGCGTATGGATTCTCGGCGGCGACGGCTGGGCATACGATATCGACAGCCACGGTGTTGACCATGTGCTTGCAAGCGGAAGCGATGTGAACCTGCTCGTGCTTGATACAGAGGTTTACTCCAACACAGGCGGGCAGATGTCTAAATCTACGCCGCTGGGTGCTGTGGCCAAGTTTGCCGCAGGCGGAAAGCAGATGCCGAAGAAAGATCTCGGTATGATCTCAATGACCTACGGCGGAATATACGTTGCCAAGGTGGCAGTGGGAGCGAATCCGAATCAGATGGTGAAGGCGTTCGTTGAAGCAGAAGCATACAACGGCCCGAGCATCATCCTCGCATACTCACACTGTATCGCTCACGGCATCAATATGACCTGCGGGCTCGACGAGCAGAAAAAGGCTGTAAACAGCGGCCACTGGCCTCTCTACAGATTCAATCCTGACCTCGCCTCTGAAGGCAAGAACCCGCTCAAGCTCGACAGCAAAGCGCCTACTATCGGATTCGATGAATTCGCCAAGGGCGAAAACCGCTGGAAGGTGCTGATGAAGAGCAATCCTGAGGCAGCTGAAAAGATGATGCAAGAAGGCTCTAAAGACGCCAAGAGGAAATTCTGCCTGCTTGAAAATATCGCTAATATGGAATGCGATAAGCAGTAAACTTTTCTCTCAGAAAAAATAAATCACATAAAGGCCGGACGAAATTCGTTCGGCCTTTTTTCTTGCAGCGGGAATTTATAGATATGACAGGCGGCTATGATTTCCTGCCGGTCTATATGCCAAGCAGCCCACCTAAAACTGCCGTCCAAATTTTGAAACATCTTCTCTTATAAATTTTTAAGCTTTTCTTCTGTTATACAAAACACCGCCCGCTAAGCCAAAAAACAATACCGTTGCCGGCTCGGGGACTTCGTGGAGAAATGTGTTTTGGTCTAAATATGCTCTTTCAAAATATATTTCAAAAGCTGCGCCGTTTTCCCAATAACCAGTTAAATTAAAAATCCCATTAGAAACATCATGGTTTTGGATTGAGAGATCATATCCATACAAATTTAAAATTCCGGTATTAACGTAAACTGATTCTACAGCCCCGCCAAAGAGATTTACAGCACTTGAATCATATACAGTTATTACATCAGCAGATCCTGAATGAAGATCAAATTTACTCGTGTCATGGGTAATTACAGAAAGACAGGACCCTCCAGACATTTCAACAATTGTTTGCTCCGATTGACCATCAAATATTCGAATATTTCCGTAAGACCCATTTTCAATCAATTGACTGCTGTTAATATTCCAATCAACCGCGCCCTCAGCGTTAAAAACAGCAAAACAAAACGCAAAAACAACCAACATCTTTTTCATTTTCAGCTCCTTAATTTCGCTTGGAAAATATTATTACCTTACATTTTTAGTACTTTTACTTTATCAAACCAAAAACGTTATTCAAAAAAAAAGATTATCTTATAAATTTTTAAGCTTTTCTTCTGTTATACAAAACACCGCCCGCTAAGCCAAAAAACAATACCGTTGCCGGCTCGGGGACTTCATGAAGGGTGATATATGAGGTACCCAAATATGGGTCTTCGGGAAAGACATCAGGCAAATAGCGTAAATAAATCTCAAATTCCTGCCCATTTTGCCAATAGCCAGAGAGCCAACCTGATTCCTGTTGGCCTCCCGATCGTACAAAATTGAAATCGAAACCATATATATTTACGCTGTTAGTTAATTCGTTTATCATAATAAATTCGATATCTCCACCATAAATATGAGCAGTACTTTGCTCGAACATCTCCCAACCCTGCGGATTACCCCCATGTAAATTCAAAACAGAAGAATCATATTGATGCAGCGTAGAAATTTCTCCATTGTAAAGATTAATAATGCTTGAATCATAGCTTCTCATCCAAGAAACCGCGGTTTGAGATCCTTCAACGTCCAACGTTGCCTCATTATATACGTTTATTTGGTCATAGACAGAATTGTTAATATTCTCATCTTCTTGTATTTCCCAAAGGGTAGAATACGCAGAAGCTGTTATAACAAAAAATATTAAAGCAATTATATTTGTTCTCATTTATTCGCCTTCCAAATTTCTATGCTTTTATGATTTATTCTTTTGCCTGCTTACGACTATTCCTGATGCTGAGCCTAAAAGCAGTATAGTTGACGGTTCGGGGACTTCATGGAGTATTATGTGGTCTTCCGGGATAAAGCTGTTGCGAAAGTTGATGGTAAACCATTCATCATCAACGCTGTAACCCTCAACCCATAAAGGCTCAATTTTCAATGAATAGCCATAGATATGCAGCAAAGAATCGTTATATATTCTTATGTTTGAAACATTTTCAGCTCCGTTGTGAAGGAAAACAGTGCTGCTGTCATACATATCTATTAAGTCTAAGCCTGCGTTAGCGTTTACTGAAACCACTGAATTGTTATATGTATCTAAGAAACTGATCTCGCAGCCGCTGCAATTAAGCTGAGCCGAATCGAAAATATTGCAAAAAGAAATGTCTCCACCCGTCATATTTACCACTGTCTGTTCAGGGGGGTTATCATAAATGTTTACGGCGAGATAAACATCTCCATCTTGAATTGATGCATCATCATAGATATCCCAATCAACCGCGCCCTCAGCGTTAAAAACAGCAAAACAAAACGCAAAAACAACCAACATCTTTTTCATTTTCAGCTCCTTAATTTCACTTAGAAAATTTTATCACCTTACATTTTTAGTATTTTTACTTTATCAAATCAAAAACGTTATTCAAGGAAAAAAAATAATATTATAAATTTTAAGCTTTTCTTCTGTTATACAAAACACCGCCCGCTAAGCCGAAAAACAATACCGTTGCCGGCTCGGGGACGATTATAATATTGGCCTTATCCCAGCTTTCAGAATCTCTAAAAGACACCGAGAAGGGAGAACCATCTTTCCAATAACCATTCATTATCACACCTTGCCCTCCCGCATCGTAAAGAGAATAAGAACTAACAAAGTAATTAACTACAGCTTCAGAAGAGATGCCGTATTGATATTCCAGCCCACCCCCATAGATATTGACTGTGCTGGCATCATTTGCAGTTAACCCGAAAATATTACCATCGTAAATATTAACCGTGCTCGAATCGTATAATTGAATTCCAGCTGAAACATCACCTCTGATTATTGCAAATTCAGCGGTATCAAACGTCTTTAAAATATTTATTCCGCCTCCAGTCATTTCAACAAAAGAATCACTGAAAACATTAACAGCTGAATAAACATCTCCATTCTGAATTGAGGCATCATCATAGATATCCCAATCAACAGCGCCATCAGAATTAAAAACAGCAAAACAAAACGCAAAAACAACCAACATCTTTTTCATTTTCAGCTCCTTAATTTTGCTTGGAAAATTTTAGTTACCTTACATTTTTAGTATTTTTACTTTATCAAATCAAAAACGTTATTCAAGAAAAAAAAAGGATTATTTTATAATTTTTAAGATTTTCTTCTGTTATACAAAACACCGCCTGCTGAAACAAGAAGCAGTACCGTTGCCGGCTCAGGGACTTCATGCAGGATTACTTGATCAGAATTGTAAGAGTATGAATTTCTAAAAACTAAAGAAAAGCTCTCACCATTTTCCCATTGTCCATTCAATAAATTGGGACTAACAAGCTCGTTGTAATCAAAGTTGTACCCATAAATATGCACTTTTGCGTTGTCATAAAGAAAGATGCTTGAACCATAGCTGCCGTTATGGATATAAGCTTGTGTTTCTTCGTACAAATACATTGTGGGAATATCTACAGAATCAGACATAACAACGCTTTGGTTATTTGCCTGTAAAGTACTTATGTCGCCGCCTTTATAATTCAGCGTCGCTGAATTGTTAATTGAACAAAGAGAAATGTCTCCACCCGTCATATTTACCACTGTCTGTTCAGGGGGGTTATCATAAATGTTTACGGCGAGATAAACATCTCCATCCTGAATTGAGGCATCATCATAGATATCCCAATCAACCGCGCCCTCAGCGTTAAAAACAGCAAAACAAACCGCAAAAACAACCAACATCTTTTTCATTTTCAGCTCCTTAATTTCGCTTGGAAATTTTATTACAATTTTAGTATTTTCACTTTATCAAATCAAAAACGTTATTCAAGAGAAAATATTCGCAACCTTTTCGTGTTTTCCTGCTTTCGGGAGTCCCAGCTGCCGAGCGTGCAGTGAACCTGCACAACTAATTTAATGAACATTCAGGGCAAACTAAAAATTCCGAGAAAATTTTCATTTTCCCGGAATTGATGTAAGTGTAAGAGGGTGCAGCTTTCAAATGCCTGGTTGCCCCCTGAAATGGTGTTTGCTTTTTATATTACTGCATAATCTTTTCTCTCATTGATATCTCCGCTGCGACACCGGAAGTAATATTAAGACAATCCTCTATTGTCTTATTAAGCTTCTTGTGTTCTTCGTTTTCTTTTGTAATCCTGTGCATCTCCAGAAGAGCTGAGTGAAGGCGATACAGCTCGTCTGCAGACGTTGAGAAAAGAATTTTCTCAACTTTTTTCTTCCCGTCATCACCTTTTTTTAGTACTAAATCCATAAGCCAATTTGATGCTGAGTTCAATCTTTTCATAAATGATTTCCCGTTATTACCCTTCATTAGCGTTTTTATTGCACAGTCTATAATTATAAAATTACATCTTTGATTTTGTATCAGGAACAAGACATTTCTTTTGTAATATATTTTAGTGAAATGATAGAGCAGAAGCCCTTCAGGGCGTAAGGAATAACCTACAAGCAGCCAGAATAGCTGTTTACCGGCAGAAAATTTCGAGCGGGCATAAACAGCCCGAACAAGCAAGGCAGGATACACTGGACACTGAGATCAGAAAATTCGATTTCTGCGGAAAGGCAAGAGAGGTCTGAAGCAAACAGCTCAGAGAGATAAAGCAGGTTATCCCCCTGCTAAAATCTTGCCGAATTACTTCAGACGGGTTTATATTGTAAAAAATATCCCGAAAACAGGGTCTTGGGAATGGGTTTAAGCTTGAAAATGCTTCTTTATTTGTTAGAATTCTGCGTCTATCTTTGCGCAGAGACCTTCGTACAGCAGTAAATTTATATGGTATCATAAATGTTTGAATCTCTAACAGATCGTTTCAACAGTGTATTTAAGTCGCTTTCAGGGCGCGGCAGGATAACTGAGTCTAACATCTCAGACGCAATGCGAGAAGTTCGCAAGGCTCTTCTCGAGGCGGATGTTAATTATCAGGTAGCCAAGCAGTTCTGCAAAGACGTTCGCGAGGCTGCGCTCGGGGCGGAGGTAGTACAAAGCTTAAAACCCGGGCAGGTTCTGATCAAGATCGTTCAGGATGAGCTTACAAAGCTCATGGGGCCTGAGGGCAGCGATATATACTACGTATCCCCAGGGCCAACAGTTATAATGCTTGCCGGCCTTCAGGGCTGCGGTAAAACAACCACTGCCGCCAAGCTGGCAAACTACGTGAGAAGCGAGGGGAAAAAGCCGCAGATGGTGGCCGTAGATCTCCAGAGACCGGCTGCTATAGAGCAGCTGAGAACCCTCGGCGAGCAGATTGATGTGCCGGTGTACTGCGAGGAGAGCAAGGATTCGGTAAAGGTTGCCAAGAACGGACTCAAAGACGCAAAGAAAAACGATGCGGATGTGGTAATCCTCGATACCGCCGGCAGGCTCCACGTAGATCAGGAGCTGATGGACGAGGTTTCTAATGTGGCCAAAGCCACCTCGCCTCACCAAATATATCTCGTTTGCGATTCAATGACTGGTCAGGATGCGGTTAATTCTGCGAAGGAATTCAACGAACGGCTCGAGCTGGACGGTGTGATCCTTACGAAGCTCGACGGCGATGCAAGAGGCGGAGCGGCGCTGAGCGTTAAGGCTGTAACGGGCAAGCCGATAAAATTCGCAGGCGTTGGCGAGAAAATCGAAGACCTGCAGAAATTCCATCCGGACAGAATGGCCGGCAGAATCCTCGGGATGGGGGATGTGGTATCGCTTGTGGAGAAAGCACAAAGCGAATACGATGAAAAAGAAGCAGACAAGCTCAAAAATAAAATGGCCGAGGGAAAATTCGGCCTCGATGACTTCCTCAAGCAGATGTCTAAAATCAAAAACATGGGCGGGATAATGAGCATGATGAAAATGCTCCCCGGTATGGCCGGCAAGATGGATGATTTAGACGTTGATGAAAAGGAATTCAAACGGATCGAAGCTATAATCCGCTCTATGACATACACCGAACGAAAAGATCCCGAGGTATTGAACGCCTCAAGGCGCAGGCGTATCGCCGCCGGTTGCGGTCTTACTGTAAACGATGTTTCCGGGCTTATCAAAACATTCAAGAGAAGCCGCGATATGATGAAAATGATGGCCTCAGGCGAGGGCGGCTCAATGAGCGCTATGAAGGGAATGCTGAGCGGCGATATGAGTATGTTCAATGCCATGGGCGGAGCTGGGAAGCAGAAGAAAAGGTCTAAGCGCAAGAAGGTAAAGGTTCGCGGAAAGAAGCGTAAGAAACGCTGATAGAGCCATGAAGAATATCGAGGAATATCTTGAACAGGTTACCTCGCTCCAAGGCGACAGCTTCGGGCTTATGGTAAGGCGGCAGTTTTCCGATATCCTTTCGGGAGCCTCGGAGCTTGCGGCGCTTGCCTGTCCAACTCAGCAGGAAGCAGAAGACCTGAGAAAAGCTGTTGCAATTATGACAGAATCGGAGAAAAAAGACGCTGAGAATCTCGGCGATGAAAAAATAAGAGCTATATCGGAAGATGCTGGGATAGATGAAGCCCTGCTTTCGATATTTATAAACGGGTATGCATTATATTGTAAACGTGTTCGCGGCAGTGAGCCGCGGAATTAAATTATATACTTTTTACAGGAGCTGAAATATGGCAGTAAAATTAAGAATGACGAGGATGGGCAGAAGGCACCGCCCGTTCTTCCGTATCAACGCAGTGGAATCCACTACGCCCAGAGACGGCAGGATCCTTGAGAAAGTTGGGCATTACGACCCTCTCAAGAAAGACAAGGACAGCCAGATCGAGCTGGACACAGAAAAGGCCAAGAAATGGATCGACAAGGGCGCTGTGCCTTCGGATACAGTAGCGCAGATTCTCGAAAAGTTCGAGATTGAGTGCCCAACGTACAAGCGTAAGAAGGCTCGCAAGGAAAGGGCGAAGGCTCTTGCCCGCAAGAAAGGCGTGCCATTTACAAAGCAGGAAAAACTCGCTGTTGCTAAAGCCAAAACCGACAAGGCAGAAGCCGAGGCCAGGGAAAAGGCTAAAGCTGAAAAAGCCGAAGCAGAAAAGGCTGAATAAGCCTGACTTGCCAAATGAGATTTGATATTCTTACTCTTTTCCCCGAGATGTTTGCCTCACCAATGGGCAGCTCGATTCTCAAACGCGGCCAGGAAACCGGGGCGTTTGAGATAGCTCTTTCAAATATTAGAGACTTTACAGACAACCCTCACCGCAAGGTGGACGACAAGCCGTACGGCGGAGGTCCTGGGATGGTGATGATGTGTGAGCCGGTTTTCCGGTGCTTCGAGCACGTTGCCGAGCAGGGGCCAAAGCCAGGGAGAGTGCTGCTGATGACCCCTCAGGGCAGGCAGTATGACCAGAAGATGGCAGAAGAACTCAGCAGAGAAGAGAGGGTTGTGATAATAGCCGGAAGATATGAAGGCTTTGATGAACGAATCCGCGATGGGCTCGGCGCTGAGCAGGTGTCTATCGGAGATTATGTGCTCACAGGCGGCGAACTGCCTGCAATGGTGGTTGTGGACTCAGTGGCAAGGCTGCTGGAAGGCGTGCTGGGAGATGAAGATTCTGCAAAAGATGAATCATTCTCCAACGGCCTGCTTGAATATCCGCACTACACAAGGCCGGAGAACTACCGGGGGATGACTGTTCCGGAGGTGCTCTTAAGCGGACATCACAAGAATATCGAAGAATGGCGGCGTGAAAAATCGCTTGAACGGACAAAGGCTGTAAGGCCGGATTTGTTTGAGAAATACAAAGATAACAGTAAATATCAGGAGAATAATCGTGAAAACTGAATTATTAAATGCTGTAGAATCAGCGAGCCTTAAGAAAAATGTGCCCTATTTCGAAATAGGAGATACTGTTGAGGTTCACTGCAGAATACAAGAAGGAAACAAGACAAGGGTGCAGGTTTTCAGCGGCGTAGTGATTGCAAGGAAAGGCAGCGGGATAAACGAAAGCTTCACCGTTCGCCGAATGATTGCAGATCAGGGTGTTGAACGTGTATTCCCGCTTCATTCGCCGAATGTGGTGGATGTTGTGCCGATAAGAAGCGCCAAAGTGAGAAGGGCAAAGCTGTACTTCCTCCGCCAAAGAGCGGGCAAGGCTGTACGCCTCAAACAGAGGCACTCAAAGCACACCGCAGTAAGGAAAACAAAATAAAGAATCAATATACGGCCGCAGAACTCAATGCGGCCGTTTTTTTATCTTCTCTTCAGATTTATGCAAGGCTTTGCTCATATATTCTTTAGAAGGAAACTGCTCAAAAACAGCTCCGCACTAGGGAGCTGGGGGGAGAAATTTGCAGCGGGAATACTGAAGAGAAAAGGCCACCGCCTGATATGCTCAAACTACCGCAAGGGCAGATACGAAATAGACCTGATCAGCTCTGATAAAGAGGGGAGAATTGTTTTTACGGAAGTAAAAACCCGCCGTAAGGAAGGGCTCAAACCCACAGAGCGGGCTGTAGATAAGGACAAAAAGAAATTCCTTAAACAGGCAGCAAAGGCATTCCTCAGGGAAAATGGGCTTCGTGAAAGAAAATTTCAGTTTGATATTATCACAATCATACTGCCTCCTAAAGGACGCCCTGAAACCAAACACATCCAAAAGGCCTTCCGCTGATTGAAAATTTTTTATAATCGCAGAATCCAGCTAATATCGCATTGAAAATACCGACGCATAGATGTCCTAAAATGAGATGGCGAAATTAACCTGCTGGAAAATAAGTTAGATTTGGAAGGACAGGCGACGACCGGATTCGAACCGGTGAATATCGGTTTTGCAAACCGACGCCTTAGACCACTTGGCCACGTCGCCGTTGATTTCAGAGCAAAAATGGGCCCACTTGGACTCGAACCAAGGACCGACGGATTATGAGTCCGTAGCTCTAACCAACTGAGCTATGGGCCCCTGAAACTATAGCTAAAGCAAAGAAAACCCCGATAAGATTTAATTACCGGGGCTTCAAATGGGCCGGGTTGGATTCGAACCAACGAAGGCTCTCGCCAACGGGTTTACAGCCCGTCCCCTTTAGCCACTCGGGCACCGACCCTGTTTATCAAGGGAATACGGCATTTTATGGATTCGTCCCGAGTTTTCAACCGGAAAATATTAAATTACTCACAAAATAATAAAAATATTTTGCTTCAGATATCAAGCAAGCTTATCAGCCGCCCTGCTTACGAGCTCTGTTATCGGAATGTTATTCGGGCAGGCCCTTTCGGCTGCGGAAAAATCTGCGGATGCAAACTGCTGCCTGTAAGCCGTCGGAATCTCGCTGAAGGTCTCTACAGCCATCTCGTGCTCGCCGTAGCTGTCGTTATACATCAAAGCCCGCATTGCATCAGCGATATACGGATTGCCTGAGGCCTTGGAGCAAATCTCAGAGCAGCCTGCGCAGTAGCCGTCGCAATTGGCTTTGGCGATTTCGCCGAGCTTTTGATGGTCGCTGAAAGAGAGCTTTTCATCTCTGAGCACAGCCTTGAGATTCTCGCTGAACTCTTTCACACTCTTCATTCCAACGCAGGCAGACGCGAAGCGGTCGTCTGAAAGGATAGCCTTTATTTTAGCCTGTGCCGGGGTCATTCCCTTTTCGAGGAACTGAGAGGCTATATTCTTGTCGTCGTCTTTCTCTATATCTGCGTTTCTCGCCATTACCTTCATTGCCACAAGCCCAATTCCGGCCTTATTAGCAGCCTCAACAGCCTTATTCATCTTATCCTGCTGCATCAGCTTGAAGTTGTAGCTGCACATAATCGCATCGATGTACCCGCTCTCAGCACAGGCGTGCAAACATTCTTCAATATTACTGTGGGTAGTGATCCCGAAGAATTTAATTTTCTTTTCTTCCTTGGCTTTCTGAGCCCATTCCTTTAGCTCATCTGTGAGCTGCTCAGGACGAGACATAGCGTGGATGCCGTAGTAGATGTCGATGTAGTCTGTGTTCATTCTTTTGAAAGAGGTTTGAAGGCGGTCGTCTCTGCCAGCATTATCACGGGCTCCGGAGGCCTTAGAAGCAATGATAATCTTCTTTCTCAGCTCAGGCTTTCTCTCGAAGAATTTCCCGATGCCAAGCTCGCTGTTCCCGCCGGCATATCCATGGGCAGTATCCCAATAGTTGGCGCCTTTCATTGCAGAGGCCAGCAGCACGGATTGATTATTCACGGCATTGTACATAATTCCGGGAGCCAAAGTTGGAACCTTAAGCCCTGTTTTGCCCAGAGTTCTCTGGAGGACGGGGCTTTTCTTTTCCTCACCCTTCTTTTCACAGTCTTTTTTGTCTTTCGGCTCAGCGTAAACTTTGTACGAAGTACCAGCCACGCCGGCAGCGCCAACTGCCTTGATGAAATTTCTTCTGTTAAAATCGGTCATAATGTGTTTCCCCTGTAAAAGTTAATATAGTATTACTAAAGCACCAGACGCTTATGGGCTTTAGGAATCTTTCGTTATTTGGTTCAGCCTACGAGCCTAAGACAAGTCGGCTTTCTGGGTCTCTGGATTCGCCTTCAGCGGTTACCCTTATTGCTCTTTTACCGCTTACCGGGCACTCATGTTCGCAGATACCGCAGCCAATGCATCTGTCTATCTCAACTGCGGGTCTCTGGAGATGAGCTAAAACCTCAATTTTATCGCCCGAACCGGCTTTGGTAACCTCTCCATCAACTATTACATTTTTGCCGTTAATGGTTTTGATCCTGAATTCTTCTCCACCAGCGGATATGTAGTAATCGCCTGTTGCATAAGCGGGGCTTATATCTGAAACCACCTGCAAAGAGCTCTCACCCTCAGAAATATCCACGCCATCAATCTCATATGAATAATTCCTCACGCGTTCGTAAACATCGATAGTATAAATGGCCTTCGGGCTCACAGGGCAATTCTCCTGACAAACAATGCACGGCTTGTTCATAGCCCAAGGAAGACAGCGTGAACGGTCCACAAAGGCTGTGCCCAGTTTTACCGGCCCCTTATCTGCAAACTCGCCTGTTCCGTGTTTTTCGTCGAGGGTGAGGTGTTTTATGGCCCCTGTTGGGCAAACCGCTCCGCAGCTTGTGCAGTTCTGCTGGCAGCCGCTTGTGCCAATTCTGTTGTTCAATACGGGCGTCCACATCACCTCAAGCCCTTTGGATATCGGAGCGGGCTGAAGGACGTTCGAGGGGCATACCCTTATGCACTGCCCGCATTTTATACATCTCTGAAGGAAGTCCTCTTCTTTGAGCGATCCTGGCGGGCGTATGTTGGAGCTGTCCCAGTTGCTGCCGCTGGATTTATCGGCCGCTTTAACTACGTAAGAACCTGCCCCGCCTGCGGCAAGCGATATAAGCACTCCGCGGCGTGAGATATCAGGCTTGGATTCGGCCTTGCACTCTCCTGCGGGCAGATAACCTACCACCTCATCCGGGCAGACCTCACGGCAATTGAAGCAAAGCATACATTCGCTCAGCTTTGTAGAAGTTTTGGGGGTTGCAGAGCCGTGACAGGTTTTATTGCACAGGCCGCACATCCTGCATTCATCCTGCACCTTTGCCACCCTGAACATACTGAATCTGCTGAAGATTCCAAGCAATGCTCCCAGCGGACATACAAATTTGCAGAAAAACCGCGGACGTATAATATTCAAAAGCGTAAATGCGGCGAAAACAGCGAATATTCCGAGGCCAAATTCATAATGCCGGGTGAAATCGCCTGAGCCGATATAATCTGCAATCGGCATAACAGCGATATTTACAGACCTGTGGAAAAGCGGGATCGGGTCTAAAAGCCCCGTCAGAAGTGTGCTCGAAAGCCCTGTAACCGCAGCGCCGAGAAAAATCAGCAATACGTAATACTTAACAGACTGAAACTTGCTGTACTCATTTGCCTTGAGCAGCTCTGAGCTCTTGCGTCCGCGCCATGAGAGCCAGCTTACCAGCTGATGGAACGCCCCGAAAGGGCAAATCCAGCCGCAGAAAAAACGACCGAGAAAAACAGTGGCAATAAGTATCACTCCCCCTGTTATAAGGCCGGCATGAAGGCTGCCTGAGGCCAAAGCCGTACTAACGGCGGCAAGCGGGTCTGCCCCGAGGAAAAGATTTACCGGCCAGCCCCTGATTTCATAGAAGGCTGTTCCAAGCTGAATAGTAATCGAGAGCCATATAAAAAGCAGAAGAAATACTGCCTGACTCACCTTCCTTGCGGTTGTGATCTTCATAACTTCGCCTCCATAAGGCCAGCTTTATTCAAATCCATAGTACCAACGCCTGCCTCCTGAGCCAACGCAAGATAAGGCAGGGAACCAGGCTCCCTTTCAAGGAGCGAAACGCCGAGTGTATCTGCGGCGAGCATATCAGTGCTTGCTATGAGTGTGTTTGTGTCTTTGAGGTCTGAAAGGCTTCCGCCTGTAGGGCCGTTTCTCATCATAGTTACCACACCATCCAAAACCACGAGACTGGGCTTTACCATAACAGCAAGCTCTTTGATAATTCCGTTTATATCCTGATGAAATATGTTTCTTCGGCCTCCGAGAAGGCCGTACCAGTTTTTCATTGTCATTGATGCCCCGCTTCGATGATGATCTTTCACAGGAGCAACACCAATCAGCTTATCCGCCCTTTTCAGCGGATCGTTAAACAGCGGCCAATCCACTATAAGCCCGCCTCCGGAAAGCGTGTATTTTGAAAACATCGAATCAGAAGGAATCAAAACTTTTGCCCCCGCCCTTTCGGCTGCCTTGCTTATGCCGCTTATCATAAAGCAGCTCTGGGGGCTGTTGATTGGATTATCGAACACCAGTACTTCTTTAGCTCCTGCCTCGAAACACATCTTAGAGAGCTCGTAAACCAGATCTGGGCTTGTTGTTGCTCCGAGCGATTCCGGAGATGCGAATGCCACGTTTGGCTTCAGCGCAACCACATCGCCCTTTTCTATAAATCTTTCCATCCCGCCAAGCATAGCCACGGCTTTTCTGGCCAGCTCAGGCCTTGAAGAACCCGAAACTGAGGCAATGGTTTTGCCGTCGATTTTTTCAACAGAAAAATCCGGCATTGAAAAACCGTTCTCTGAGCCCTTTTCACCATCCCCTGCCGAATAGAGCCCTACAGCTCCTGCGGTAAGGGCGGCCAAAGTTCCGGCCCTTGCAGCATTCCAAACAAACTCCCTTCTATTCTGCATTTTCATCAGTTTCTCCTTTAACAGCAGCAACTAAGCTGAGAAGTTTTTCTTTGGCAGGTTCCAAGTTTTCTACTTCATGAACACCTGCAAACACGTCCCCGTCAACGTAAAAGTATTCTTTCAGACCGAAAAATTCATACGTCCTTGATTTTTCGCTTTTTTCTGCAAGGTTGTAGCCGTTTTGGCTTAGAAAAGAATCGTAAACACTTAGCAGTTCTAACGCCTCTTCGCTGCTTTTGCATTTGCTCCAGAAAAGCGACCGGCCTTCTGAGGAGGCAATCATTATATTATTGAGGCCTTCCGCCCCAAAGGTGTTATCAAGGCTGAGCTTTACGGTTTTATGATCCAGAACATCACTGCCGTTCAGAAATGAAACCGCTTCGGGAAGGTCATCAGCTGGCGAACCGGCCATCTCACGCCCGCATTTAATCATCTCAGCTACGAGCTCTTCGGAGGCGCTTGAACCTACAAATTCAAAATACCTGCTGCCGGCAAAAGCGAAATAGCCGTTTTCAGTGCGGTATTCCCAGAGCGGATTATGAATCCCCTTGTATATCGCCTCCGGCCTGCGCTGAGTGCTGAAGACGTAGAATGCAGCCTCGGAACCTGCCATATGGTAAATATTTGCCTCAAACCAGAGATCCGGGTTAGCCTTAAGGGCAAACCTCGTACTGCTTAGCTCTTCGAACCCTGCATCAGTATAGAGGGGGGCCTTCCCGTTGATCTTTTCGTAGAGAGTTTCTTCATTGTAAGTTTTTTCAGGTGTAAATATCTTGAAGCCTTCGGGGACATCCCCTGGAGCAGATTCAGCAGAAGAACCCTCTTTGCCCGCCTGGGCCTCTGAAGATACTCCTGCGGAAGGTTTCAAGCCGTATTTGGACATATCAAAATCATTCTGCTTAATCAAAACCCCCAGCACCGCTGCAGCGATAATGCCAAGACAAACTGCAGACATAGTGCTCTCAAGTTTTCTGTTACGTTTGAAATCTGCCAATGAAACCCCCTTTGTTTAATTCTGAGCCGGCTTTAAATAATACAAAACCGGCAATGGAAGGTCAGTACTGATTAAATATGCTTGAACGCCCCCTGAAATTCGAAAAAATCTCCTGCATAACTGCAGGGTTATGTAAACAGCTCTGAATATATAAACTCTAAACTCTATCGCCATCTCAGAAGGCCTTTTAACCTTACTTCATAACATCAGTATTCCACTTTACAAATTCAAGGCGAATTTTCAAGCTCATTAAAAAACTCAAAAAGGCTCGTCGAACCTATGAAGCTTTTAAAACTGCTTTAAAAAGGGCTTACAATTTTTTGCAAGCCCAATAAATCAAATAGTGTACTTTGTGTGTTAGAGTTTTGTTCGAATTTTACTCACTGAAAAAATCCAATATGAACATAAAATCCATCGGCTTAACCGGAACCTCATGCTCAGGCAGACGCTTCTTGGGCATATTCCCAACCCCTGCCTGACGGTAATCAAGGTGTAGATAAACCTTTTCGCCATCCTCAAGCTGGTCGGTATGATCTGCCTCTTTGATTTGCTTCTCGCTGTATGGAATAGCTGAAAATTCAAACAGGCTGCTCTCAAACACACCTGATTCGGGAGAATACATCTTCGCAGAGAAGCCTAAATTATCGGTATTGAAAACTCTCAGCCAGCGCAAACCGGTTCTGTTTCCGTATGCCTGCGGGGTTATGTAGGTTTCTTCCTCTTCTCCTGCCCGCTTATGGTAAATACCAACCGGAGCTGCGGCGAGGCGGTCTATATAGTTTTCCTGAGGGCCGCGGCCGTACCACTGAGCATTTACAAAGGATTTATCAAGCTCCATTATCCAGCCCACTCTCGGAAGCCCCCGCATATCAAACTTTTCAATATCTTCGAGAGGCTCGAGGCTAGTGTCAATAGAGAGCCTGCCGGAATCAGTAAGCCCGTAAATTATCCGCGTTTTGAAGTAATCTTTTTGCTTATAGCCGACAGTGCCTTTAGCTGAGAGTCTGCCGTCGGGTAATACAGTGCTCCCTTCAAGACTGAAATCCACATCGGGAAGCCCAGCCTTATGCCATTTCTCGGCATAGATTTCGAACGTTTTGCCCCAATTCTGGGTGTCGTTATCGATCTCAGCGCGCCAGAGCGATATCTCTGCCGGCGATTCGAGAACCTGTTTGCCCCTGAATTCAATTGAAGCAGGAAGGCCGCCTTCGATTTTTACCTTCAGTCCATTGGCTTGAGCCTGTGAATTCCGGAACCTAACAAGAACCATTTCTTTCAATTTTTCCGGCTCTCCGTCGCTTATCTTGATCTGCTCGAAAGCGATTTCGTGTCCTGCAGGAACAGCGGGCAGAGCTGTTTTGCGATGGAAGCTTAAGGTGATAAACGCCTCATCCTCCACAGCGGGAAGATTAACACTTATCTTTTGAGTTTGGAGCGGCTCTGCGCTGAGCTCCGGCAGCCTGCCTTTGGCAGCAACCTTTCCGTTTTCTTCAACTTTCCATCTGCCGTTAAATTCTGAGAGCGGGGTAAATCTGTGGCGGTTGACCACTTTAAATATTCCTTTTTCTGGGCTTACAGGCTCAACTGAAATGGGCTGATACACCTTCTTCACCTGCAGCAGCTTGGCGGATACGGAGCGGTCTGGATTTACTATTCCATTGATGCAGAAGTGCGACTGGTATGTTTTACCGCAGCGGAGGCCGTAATCCCAGAACGTGCGGCCGTTTTCTGTCATTGTCCAGCCCTGGTCTATCCAATCCCAGATAAATCCTCCTTGGAGCATTGGATAATCGGGGTTCCTGAAAAGATCCCACATATCCGCAAGCTGACCGAGCGAATTACCCATGCAGTGCGCCATTTCCTTGGCAATTCCGGGCTGGTTCAGGGTTTTATGCGCTTCAGAGAGCTCGGCAACATTGCTGTAGCTCGGGCAGCCAACCTGATTATTTCCTTTATTGCCTCTGCCGTCGTTAAATACCGCACGAGTCGGATCTTTTTCGAGGACCCAGTCATACATCTTTTGAACGTTAGGCCCATGGAAAAATTCATTCCCGAGAGACCAGAAAACCACAGAAGGATGATTCTTATCCCGCTCAACTACACCCTTGATTCTCATCATATGCGAGCCGAGCCATTCGGGCTTGTTTTCATGATGGTTTCGCCAGTGATTCTCAAGGCCTGCCTCATCCATCACCATAATTCCAAACTCATCGCAAATCTCGTAGAAACGCGGGTCGTCTGGGTAATGGCTTGTCCGCACTGCGTTTATGTTGCTTTTCTTCATCAGGCGGATATCAGCGAGCATTTCTTCTCTGCCGATAGCCTGAGCTTTCTCACCGTCCCATTCGTGGCGGTTTACGCCTCTTATCTCTACAGCCCTGCCGTTGAGCTTGAGCTGATTATCCTCTATGCTTACTGTGCGAAAACCAGTATTGCAGCCTATGGTTTCGAGCGTAGTGCCTTCTTTTACCAGCTCTACAACTGTTCTGTATAAATTCGGCTTCTCATCCGACCAGAGCTTCACTGAACCCAGCTTTGCTGAAGCCTTTGCCTGAGCCTCACCTCCTGCGGGGATTTCAGCAATTCTTATATTCCTTTTCGCCTCAACAATTTTTCCCGACTTGTCAAAAAGCATTGCGTTCATAGAAAGTCCAGAGCAGCTCGAGCCCGATTTGTTCCTCAGCTTTGCGGAAACCTGCCAGCTGCCCTGCGCGTCTGCCTTAACCCGCCAGTCTTCAATGTATGTTTCGGGTCTCATTGAGAGATACACATCGCGGAACAACCCGCTCAATCTCCAATGGTCGAAATTTTCGAGGTATATCCCGTCGCTTCGCCTGTAAACGATTACGGTGATATTATTATAGCCCGGCTTTAATTCTTCAGTTACATCGAATTCTATCGGCAAATAAGAACCCTCAGCATAGCCAACCTCTTCGCCGTTTACATAAGCATGCAAAGCGCTGCGCGCGCCTCCGAAGGCAAGCATAACCCTGCGCTCTTCAAGATCCACCGGTTCAAGATAACATTCCCTTCTGTAAATGCCAACTTCATCAGGCTCTACTCCGATCGTATGGTTTGAATATACAGGAAGGCCGTAGCCGTGTCTTTGCCAGTTTGACGGCACGGGCAATTTGTCCCAGCCGCTGTCGCTGAAGGAGGGGTTGGATACGCCGGAAGGGATATTCGATTTCGATTCAACCATCTTAAACTTCCAAGGCCCGTTAAATAGCTTAATCCTCTCAGACTCAAGATATCTCGAGGATACTGCTTCCTGCACATCCGCGCAGGGCGTTATAACTGAGTGAAACGGCTCGCAGCCCTCGCGGTTGATCTCCGGATTGTCGTAGGGCTGGGCAAAAGCAAAACAGGGTAACAGGAAAATAACGGTAAAAACGTGTTTAGCTGCTGAAATCTTCATTCGAGCTCCTTACTGTAATTAAGATTAAAATCTACCCGACCAGATTTTAATGTAAAGCACCATCAAGACAACACCATTTTTAACATTTTCCCCGCCAATTTGTAATTCGTCTGTTACAGTAATTTTGCAGAGTTGCGGACAGTTTAAATTTCTTATATAATAATAAAAGATTATTAAATTTTAATTAATGTTGGTTTTATGCGCTCAAAAATTAATGTCGGCTCTAAAATAAACGGAGAGCTTACTGAATACGTTGACCATTTGGTTCAGGGACACACCTCGTATTGCCAGAACACTGTCTCAGAGCTTCTCTCAAAGGGCTGGGGAGTTTTAGATATATTCGAAAATCTTTTTTACCCATCGATGGTTGTTGTGGGCGAGAGATGGGAAAAGAATGAGCTTTCAGTAGCTCAGGAACATATTGCAACCTGCATCACTGAAACGCTTATAACAGGCCTTTATCCAAAGATTATTCAGGAAAAAAGGGCTTTCTCAGGGCTTAAGGCCATAATAGCCTGCATAGAAAATGAACACCATCAGCTCGGAACCAAAATGATATCCTATCTGCTTGAACTTTGGGGGATTCAGGCGATTCACTTAGGAGCAGATGTTCCCAGAACAGACCTTATGATACTTACAAAGACGGAAAAACCGGATTTTATAATGTTCAGCATAACAATTTATTCAAATATGCCGATTTTTATAGAAACTGCCAAACAATTATACAGCATATCGCCTGAATCGGAAATAATAGCGGGCGGGCAGGCTTTTTATAATATGCAAAGCAGACTGAACCTTCCGAGGAATGCTAAGATATTCAAAACTCTAACTAATCTTAAAAATTACATTGATCTCAGGCTTGAAAAATAAAGGGATCCGATGACAAGAGAAGAACTGCTTCAGCAGGCAAGAAAAATCGAATCTGTAAGCGAAGAAACCAGCGCAGAAATGAAAAATAACAGCGAATTGCTTTTGAGCCTTATTAACAAAAATCTTTCCGAGAGAAATGATATTGAAAAATACATAGGCACAGGCAGCATTCAGATGATGAAAATAAATCACAAAAATCACATTGAGTTTATGTCATCAGTTATGAGTGAATACGACCCGAATGTATTCTCAGAAACTGTGCTCTGGGCGGTTCGCACATACATGGCAAGAGGATTCAAAAAGGAATACTGGCAGATACAGCTCAACGAATGGCTCAGGCTTTTCAAAGAAAATCTAAGCGAAAAAGCATTCAGAGAGATTTCCCCCTTCTACACCTTCATACTGAATAACTTGGACAATATTGTCGAGACAAACGAAGATGACAGCTGAATTCAGGATTTATTGCTTTCTCCCAGAACTTTCTTAACTGTTTCAAGCAGATTATCGCAGGAAAACGGCTTTTCGATAATTTCCTCAGCACCGAAAAAACTGGCGTCTTTCAGGGCATCCGAGGCGCGTACTACTCTCCCGCCCCCGGAAATAGCTATCGCCTTAACGTCCGGGGCCTGATTTTTTATATCCATCAGCGTGCCTATGCCTTCTTTGCCGGGCATTATGATATCGGTGATAACCAAATCCGGCGATTTTTCTCTGAAAAGCTCTACACCTTTATCTCCGTCAGAGGCTCCGAACACTTCATAGCCTGCATCTGCGAGAAATTCGGTTACCATTTCAAGAATCTGTGAGTCATCATCTATTACGAGAATTTTGGTCAATTTTTTACCCCGTCCTAATATTATATCCTTGGATTTTACTTCTCAATGTAAATAATGTGCGAAAGAATTTCAAACTGCATATATAACATTTGCAATATTAACCAAATGGGTTAAAATTGCAACAAAATAATAAAGTAATTTTTCTAAAAATAATTTGAACTTAAAGAAGTCTAAATACTTAATACTATGCTGGAAGCTGCTGTTTCTTGTTTCAGCCGCCGGGCTTATAGCCGGCGAAAACGGCAAATCCGACTTTTTGAACAAGACAGAAAAGCAATGGGTTGAAGAACATCCTGTTGTAAAAGTGGCCCCAGACAAGAACTTTGCGCCGATAGAATTTGTGGAAAACGGTGAAATTAAAGGTTTTTCGGGCGAATACCTCAGGATTATCTCAGAAAAAACCGGCCTAAAATTTAAAATCACACAAACAGACAACTGGGCTGAAACATTTGAAAGCGCAATAGAATGGCAATCCGATATGTTGAGCTCTGCTGCCTATACTGAAGACAGAAAGGAGCGTCTATTATTCAGCCGACCTTATGTAACCTTTCCAATCGGTATTTACACGCAGCTGGGCGGGCCATACATTACAAACTTACGGGAGCTAAACGGAGAGAGGGTTGCTGTTGTAAACGATTATGCCGTTGAAAATTGGCTGAGAAGAGACTATCCTGAAATAAAAATCGTAGAAACAGGCTCTGTTACAGATTCCTTCGAGAGGCTCAGCGAAGGCAAAGTTGAAGCTGTAATAGAAGATTTTCTTGTGGCCAAATACAATATAGCCAAGCACAATTTCAAGGGTATTAAAGCTGCCGGTGCAACGCCCTATCAATACAAAATCTGTTTCGGAGTTCGCAAAGACTGGCCTGAGCTTAGAGATATAATAAATAAAACCCTCGCCTCCCTTTCGAAGAATGAGACAGAGAGAATCAATAAAAAATGGGCAGAGTCTGCCATCATCCATCACATCAACATAAAGAGAGCTCGATTCTGGCTTTCAGTATCTGCGGGACTTGCGGCCTTTATCATAGCTCTGATTCTTGTCTGGAACAAACAGCTCAAATCAAGAGTTAAACAGAGAACCCGTGAACTCTCCGCAGAAAAGGAGAAATTCAAGACAATCCTTAACAGCGCTGGAGATGCTATATATGTACACAGAAAGGATGGAAAGCTGCTTTTATTCAACAATCAGGCAATGGATGATCTAGGATACACAGAAAAAGAGCTTGCAGGGCTCAATGTTAAAGATATAGATAACAATCTTGACGAACCCGTAGATGTGCAAAAAGCACTCGAGAAAACAGCTTATGGCAAAAATTTTGTATTTAGAACGGAAAACATAAGAAAGGACGGGAGCATTTTTCCCGCAGAAGTTAGGCTTGGGAGCTTTGAAATCGATGGTGAAAAGGTTTTTCTCGGGATTTCCCGCAATATTGAACAGCGTGAGAGGCAGCAGCGTGAGCAGGAAGCGATGGTAGAGCTTTTCAGGCTGGTAAACTGCAGGGAAAAGCTCAGCGAGTTAATCAAGGAATTTCTGCCCTACCTTAGAGATTGGGCAAAATGCGATGCAGCAGGAATCAGGCTCAAAAGGGGAGAGGACTATCCATACTACCATACTTTAGGCTTCTCTGAAGATTTTGTGCAAACTGAAAATTCTATCTGCCTGCTGAATAAAAAATACTGCCCAATTAGAGGGCAGGTAAGCGAACAAAAATACGCCTGCATGTGCGGATTAGTTGTGAGCGGGGATACAAACCGAGATACAGGAAACTTTACAAAATCGGGGAGTTTCTGGACGAACTCTTCAAGCGGCCTTATGGAAGCTATGGCGGAAAGCGGCTTTTCTGAAAACATAAGAGGAAGGTGCTGCACTGAAGGATTCGAATCCATTGCTCTGATTCCGCTCAGAGATGCTGGAGAGATTATCGGGCTTTTACAGCTTAACACAAGGGCCAAAAACAACTTTGACATTGAAACTGTCCGCTCTCTTGAACGGACTGCAGACAGTCTTGCATGCGTAATTTCCAGATACACCGCCCTTTCCTCACTTCGGGAAAGCAATAAGCGTTTTAAGCTGATTTACGAAAAAACGCTTCTGGGCTATCAATGTTTTGACACATACGGGATAATCAGAGAAGTTAACCCTGCCATGCTGTCAATCACCGGCTGCAGCAGAGAGGAGATGCTTGGGAAGGAGTTTTCGGATTTCTTAGATGAAAACTCAGCAAAATCATTCAAAAGATTCTTAAATTCCGGCAAAAGTGAAGTGAGAGGGCTTGGGCTTAAACTAAAATCCAAAACAGGAGAACACCTGTTCATAGAGATGGACTGGAGCGCTGAATTCTCCCGAGAGTACAGCATCGAAAATTATCACGCAATTATCAGAGACGTAACTGAAAGAAAGATAAATGAAGATAGAAACCGCAGGCTCTCTGAACAGCTCCATCAAAGGCAGAAACTTGAATCCCTGGGCACACTCGCCGGCGGAATAGCGCACGATTTCAACAATATATTAACCGCAATAATCGGACATGCCGGGCTGGCAAAGAAAAACTGCGGAGAAGACTCCCGTGCATACAAAAACATCAATCAGATACTTCAAGCATCTGACAGGGCGAAAAAGCTGGTGAATCAGATACTTACATTCAGCAGATCATCAGACTTGCAGAAAACAAGCATCTCTGTTTGTTCGATTATCGATGAGTGCCTGTCAATGATTAAGCCCTCTGTGCCGGAAAATGTACGGATTTCAAAGTTTATCAGAACCAGCAGAGACACAATCAGAGGCAATGAATCCCAGCTCCTGCAGATTATTTCAAACCTGATAACAAACTCAATACACGCTGTGGGGGAAAAGAACGGGCAAATCTATGTGATCCTTGAGGAAGCCAAGCTTGAAGAGCCTCTGGTTACTATAAACGGGAACCTCTCGCCCGGAACGTACATAAAGCTCACTGTAAGCGATAACGGCTGCGGGCTGGATGAGAATACCAAGGAAAAAATATTCGAGCCCTTCTTTACAACCAAACCAGTAAACAAAGGTACGGGAATGGGGCTCTCAGTGGTTCACGGAATAATAAGCAGCTTAGGCGGGCTGATTACCATAGACTCGCAATTGGGCAAAGGCACCGATTTTAATATATATTTCCCTCCGGCAGAAGAGCAGTGAGATCTTGATACAGCATTAAAACTGCAATTCAATAATCCGTAAATCAATCACTTTTTCATTTCAAGCCAAAGCAAAGAAACTTCTCTTAATTACTGCCACGCCTTTTCCTTTATGCTCTCAAGGATTTTGTATGCGCACTCAAGGGCAGCAAGCCCTTCTTCGGCTGTTACGATCGGTCTCCGGCGTTTTCCGGCGGCAGCCTCAAGAAAAGCAGACTGCTCAACTTTGAGCGGCTCTTTGTCTTCGATCTTGAGGTTTTCGATATTCAGAAGATCCGGCCAATTCACGTTTTCAAAGCTGAATCCCGGCTCCTTCTGCCTCTCTCTTATCCACTCAACCACATTAACATTCGGGGCCGTTTGAATTACAATACCCTCCTTGCGGAAATAATCGAGGCTCAGATACGCCTGCGAGCTGAAAATCCGAATCTTCCGCTCTGTTTTGAGGGCAAGCCTTGATGCAGTTACGTTGGCCATGCAGCCATTTTCGAAAACTATCCTCGTATTGCAGATGTCTTCATTCTGCCCGATAACATCAACGCCTACAGCATCCACGCTCTTAACCGGACTGCCCGCTATCGAGAGGATAATGTCTATATCGTGAATCATAACATCCAGCACAACGCCGATATCCGTTGAGCGGAAGGGATACGGGCTCACCCTGTTGGCCTCGATGAATCGGGGCTTTATCTCGAGCCTGTCCATCGCCTGCACAACAGGATTGCAGCGTTCGCTGTGTCCCACGGCAACTGTTACGCCTTTGGTGCGTGCGAGGCGGGCAATCTCCTCGCCCTGCTCCACGCTTGATGCCAGCGGCTTTTCTATAAGCACAGCGATTCCGTTTTTTATAAGGGGAGCAGCAATCTTCAGATGGCTGTCTGTCGGTGCGGCTATCGTTACCGCATCAACCTTCCCGATAAGCTCTTCAGGACTCGAAAGCGCTTCGCAGCCGTATTTTTCCGCAAGCTCGCCCGCCTTGGCCGAATCACTATCTACTACCGCTGCAAGCTCACTGAGCTCAAGCTCGCTGTATATCCTTGTATGCAGGCTGCCCATCTTGCCGGCGCCTATCACTGCTGTTTTTAATCTCGCCATATCAAATTCCTTTTGCCACGAAAGGCTGTTTTAAGTTCTTAATAGGAATCCAACCTTTTCTCTGCAACTTCTTTAAATTTCTTATCCAGCCGAGCTTTATAATATTTGCCAACTTCATCAAAGACTTCTAAAAGTTTAGAAAAAGTCCCGTTTCCGCCTATAAAATCCCAATATTGTTCGCCGATTAGAAAATCATTGCCCAAATCCATCATTCCAACTTCTGTAAAGCGGCTGTAAGGTTCAGGGTGATATGGATTGTAGGGGAATGCCAAATATACATTTACCCTTTCCCGTTTTCTGGCAACCCATTCCAAAAGCTTGGTTTTGCTCGCCTGAAAAACATCAATATTCGGCTTTACGGTTTTTATTTCAAAGAAATATTCTTCCCCATCTCTTTTCATATAAAAATCGGCTTCATTGCCCGATTTTTGAAATTCACCACCTTGAGCTGAGGCGGATAATACTTCCGAAATTTCATTTTCAATATTTGCGTCTCTGCTGCCGTTTCTTAGTTCATTTACTATAGAAGAAATCCTGTCTTTCTGCTCAGAAGCCAAAACCCCGCCAACTCCATATTTCTTGTAGGCCTCTTGCGATCTCTCAGAAGCAATTATAACAGAAACATCTTCGTAGATACTCATACCTAAAGTTGTGGCGATTGAGTGGATAAACGAATACGCTGCAATCTTCTCATTATCCTGAATAAGCCTTGCAAGAAAGGGCATTGAAACGGTTTCTCTGCCGTATCTGGAAAGTTTATTCTCTATTTTTTCCGAAAGCAGCTGTTTAATCTGCTCAACTTGATTATAAGAAAGCGCCAAACCCTATTTCTCCTTCATATGAAATATCGTTTCAGAATAAGCTGACCTGTCTTTTTCAACCCTGCTTAAAACTGGTCTTTTGAATTCTCTAACAATCCTCATCCCCGCCCTTTCGGCAATAGATCTGTACAGCCCATCCTTATCATTGGCTACTAAAAAAATATTGTAGTCTTCTTTAAGCACAGGCTTGGAATTCAGCAGAACTTCAGAAATCCCTTCTATATAAGAATCTCTGGCTTCTTTGCCACGCCCCTTGTATAAAGGGCCGATCTCCAAATCATCATTTCTTTCAAAACCGAAAAGATCGTATGCGTAGGCGTGCTGCTCATGATAATCAATCAGGCCTACGTACGGTGGACTTGAAAAAATTCCTGCAACGCCTTCTTCCTGAATGGATGCGGCTAATTTCGGAGCTTTGTCTTTCAAGTTTGAAACTATATCTATATTTCGGCTGTCGCCCACTAAACATCTCTGATAGGTGTCAGTTCTAAGGTTGGAAAATTTTTCCAGCCTGTCTATTGTGTCCTGCACGTATCTCTGCCACCAGCCCAGTATAGAAAACAGGGGCTTGCAAATCTTCCCGTGCTTCCTGCAGTAGTAAGTTTGAGTTATCGGGTCTTTGAGCGTGGCGAGGTCTGCGTGGGTTGTGGCCCTGCAGGAACGCATTGTTCTGCTGAGCACAAGCCCCAAAACTTTCTTGGTTTTGATATTTTCAATTCCCTTAACCTGCTCGAATACAAAATCCAACTCATTTCTTACAGGCTGGAGAAACCATTTTTCAAGGAAGGTATCTTCTTTAGGCTGCCTGAGCTGCAGATTATATTCATCAACAAGCTTGCTGTAAGTTTTCAGGAATTCTTCAGCCTTCTGCTTAGAATATTGTTTTTCATTTATTTCCCCTTTTCTGACTTTGAAACGAAACTGAGGGGACGGGAAATACTTATTATTAAACTCTTTGAGCTTTTCTAAAAGGTGCTGTTCGAAGGCTGCATTATTATTCTGCCTCTGAAACTCACTCAAATTTTTAGAGATTTTGGCCGCTTCAGCTTTTATATCCTCTAAATCAAAATGGCTGACCTTAACGTTGCTTATATAGGCATTGAACGCAGAAACATCAATCCCTATTGCGTTGATTCCAAGCTCATTTGCCTGCACAAGTGTTGTACCGCTCCCGCAGAACGGGTCTAAAACTATATCTCCGGGCTTGAAGTATGCCTCTTTCTTGAATTCATCAGTATGCTCATCCAAGAAATACTCCACTAACTGAGGTATAAACTTGCCCTTATACGGATGAAGCCGGTGTACATGCTTTGTTCTTTCAGATTCTTTGCAGTCTGAGAAAGAAAGATGCCAGTTTAAGTCCTGTCCGAGTTTCTGTTTCCAGCGATCTTCAGTTGTTGAAAAATGCTTTCTATAATAGGCCTGAAGCTCCAATTTATCAACAAGCACTCTGCCGTTATCGCCTCTCTTGGGTATCCTGCCGTACTGCACCAGATAAGAGATATTGGAAGGCGTAACATCTCTGCCCAAATGTTTTGACGCCCAAACACTTGCCTGTTTTATAGTTAATAGATTATCCATTGCCCCAGCGTTCCAATTCGCCTCTTTAATGCTGTTATTCTCAGTCTTGTCTTTTTGTTTCGAGGTATCTTCCGAAGCGGTGTTCGCTTGCGCGGCTGATGAATTCGATTATTTCTCTTTGCACGTCTTTAAGCGACTCATCGCCCACCATCTCGCGCACCTTTTCGAGAATCGGGCCGCCCTCTCTGTAAACCTTTTTGAAGATATCGGTTACAGATTTCTGCTCTTCCTGGCTGAGGCCTGCCCTTGCCATTCCGCGTCGATTCACAGTACGCACAACGCACGGATAATGTCCGCTTGCGGTCATAAACGGCGGGATATCGTGATTGATTCCTGTAAGTCCTGTGGCATATGCCCAGCGGCCTATCGTGCAGAACTGATGCACAGTTACGATACCGCTGAACCAGACGCCCCGCTGGAGCCAGCAGTGGCCTGAAATCTGCGAGTAGTTGCTCGTAACGATATCATCTTCAATAACGCAATCGTGGCCGATATGAACGCCAATCATAAGGAAATTCCGGCTGCCCACCTCAGTGCTAGAGCCTTCAAACATACCCGGGTGAATCGTAACCTGCTCTCTGATTATGTTGGAGTCTCCAATAACCAGCCGGCCGTATTTGTAATCGCTTGGCTTTCCGAAAATCTGCGGCCCGCAGCCTATGACCGCCTGCGGATAAACCACATTATCCTTGCCCATCACCACATTCTTTTCAACTATAACATTAGCTGAAAGCTTTGTATTGTCTCCAATTTCTGCGCCGCTTCCCACGAAACAGTTTGGCCCAATCACCACACCATCACCTATTTTGGCACCATCTTGAACTATTGCTGTTGGATGAATATTCGCATTATCCATAAACTCTGGTCCCCATTAAACATCGTCATCAATCAGCATAAATTTCAGCACGGCTTCAGCGGCAACTTTCCCATCCACCTTTGCCTGACATCTACACTGAGCGCTTCTTCTACGTACCTTCTCTGTTTCCGCAAGCAGCACGAGCTGGTCTCCCGGCACAACAGAACGCCTAATTTTTACATCATTCATTGTCATAAGCACTGCGAGCTTACCTGTATTTTCAAGTTTCTGAGCAAACAGAAGACCTGACACCTGAGCGAGAGCCTCCACAATGAGCACCCCTGGCATTATCGGGTTTGAGGGGAAATGCCCCTGGAAGAACAACTCGTTGAATGTTACGTTTTTAACCCCCACAATCTTTGAATCGTGCTCAATATCGACAATCTTGTCAACCAGCAGGAACGGGTATCTGTGGGGCAGGATCCGCTGGATGTTCCTGATATCGAGCAATGCATCTGTTCCGCGTTTTTTCTTTCTCTGCTGCTTTCGGGAGAGCTCGGAAATCTTGGCAGCGAGCTTTCTGTTGAGTTCGTGCCCGCTTCTCGAAGCCACAATCTTGCCCTTTATCCGAACGCCGGCAAGGACAAGGTCTCCGATAATATCCAGCACCTTATGCCTTACACACTCATCTTCGAAACGGAATTCATTGCTGATAGGGCCGTCCTCGCCGATCACAAGCACATCTTCAGGGGAGAGATGGCTGCCTATCCCATTTTTCTGAAATTCAACAGCCTCTTTCTCGAGCAGGAATGTTCTTGCAGGAGCTATTTCTCTCTGAAAGCTTTCCGGAGTAACCTCGAATGAAAACAGCTGCTTGCCTATAGCATCCACCTGATTGTAGTTCAAATCGAAGCTTACGGTATATTTCCCCTCCGCTCCAGGGAGTGCATAGATTGAGGCATCGTCTTCAACTATACCTATAGGCTCAGTTACCACGAATTCGTTCACATCTTTAGCAAGCTGCTTTATCCCTGCATTCTTCAGTGCCTCCATATAGCATGCAGCGCTGCCGTCGAGCCCGGGCAGTTCAGGCCCTGCAACCTCTATCACAAGATTATCGATTCCGAGTGCATAAACGGCCGCAAGGCAGTGCTCTGTTGTGCTGATTGTAACCTCGCCTTTGCCCAGAGCTGTTCTTCTGCTTGTTTCAATCAGAGAGCTGACGTGGGCTGGTATTTTCGTTGGCGAGGGGTTGTCTGTACGCACGAACACAATTCCCGTATCCGCCTCTGCCGGGATAAATTTCACTTCAACTGCGCTTCCGCTGAAGAGGCCTTTGCCGGAAAGTGAAGCCTCGTTTTTAATCGTTTTCTGTTTCATTGTTCAACCTTTTTTCCAGTGCTTTCAGCCTCTGCACAATCTCAGGAAGCTTGCCCACTAAAACCTGACTTTTAAGATACTTCGCTCTATCTATACCGTTAGGACCTGCAATTACCCTGCCTGATTCTAAGTTCTTAAGGGCAGTAGAAGTAGCACAGATTGTAACTTTATCGCCTAATTCAATGTTGTCTATTGCTCCGGAATTGCCTGCTAAAATGCAGCCGTCCCCCGTAACAGTGCTTCCGCCTATTCCAGACTGCCCCGCTATAAGGCAGCATTTGCCGACTTTTACATTATGCGCAATCTGGCAGAGGTTGTCTATCTTCGTGCCTGCTCCGATAACTGTATCTCCGAATTTCGCCCTGTCCACGCAGGAATTTGCCCCGATATCAACGAAATCTTCTATTACCACTCCGCCGTTATGGGGGATGAGCTTTGGCATCTGGTTTACCGGACGATACCCGTATCCTGTCGCTCCAATTACAGTTCCAGCGTGAATCAAGCAATTTCTGCCGATTCTTGTTCGGGGATACAAAACGCAGTTGGAATCAATAACGGTATTTTCGCCAATCTCACATGGCCCCTGAATCTTAACGCCGGCTTTAACTACCGCACCATCAGCGATCTTAACATCGCCCCGCACCAGCACAAAATCCCCTATATACGCCTTAGAGCTGATTTTGGCATTCTCATCAACCGCTGCGGTGGGCTCTATTTTCGGCTCAAAGGCCGGCTCTAAAGCAAACATCTCGAGAACCTTTATCAAGGCTTCGTTGACATCTTTGACTGCAAACTGGAGCTTGTCCGGAATATCTTTCCGCATTTCAGGAACAATAACACCGCCTGCAGAACTGCCTGCAAGGCGCTTAAGGTGTTTGCCGTCGGCGAAAGTAAGCTTGTTTTCGTCAGCTAGGTCTATGCTGGTAATGCCGGTGAATTCCTTGTCAGGGCTGCCTGAAAACTGGGCGTCTAAGGCCTGGGCTATTCGGCCGGCTGTAAATTTTTTACTCATTTGCTGCGTTGATCAAGCCTTTCAATTATCTCATCTGTAATATCTATGTGAGGCGCATAATAAATCACTTTATGGGTTTTTATTATGCCCGAAAGCTCCTGAGAATCTCTTGAGGGTAGTTTGAGCTGGTCGCGGTCTATGAGGATTTCAATATTTTTCTCTTTGCACACCTCTTTTGAAACGGCCACTATCTCAAGATAGAGCTGTTCCATAATCTCGCGGTTTTCTTTCACAAGCGATTCCTGAAGGTGCTTTTTTCTTGCCTCTGCAACGGCTGTTTTCTCCATAACCTTCTGCTTGAGGTCTTCGTATTCTTCCGAATCGGGCTTGCGGGTTTTCATATCCGCCCTGAGAGAATCTATCTCAGCCTTGTACTGCTCAAGCTCAGAAAGGGCATTTTCCTTTTCCTTCTGGAGGCCTGAATCGAGCTGATTGGCATATTCGCTGCTGTCTATCACCTCCGGAATGCTTACTACAGCCGTTCCTGATGGAGCTGAATTGTCTAGACCGTCAACTCTGCTCGCAGAGAGAGAAATAACTGCTGCTGATACCGCTAAAATGCTCAAAAATAATCTTTTACTCATTTGTAATAATCTCCATTTTAATCTAAATTCGCATATTCGGGCTTAGTATAATGATTAAGGGCAAAAAAGCAAAACCGAACAATTAAACCAATCCGCTTTTTACCTCGCAGATCTAACGCATACATCAAGATTTTATTCTCTAATAAGCTTAGTCTCAATCAGCTTCGCTGCTCTTTCTTTCACTGCCTTTGATATCAAGCGGAATAGGTAAATCTGATGAACGGAAATGCAAATCTGTCTGGGGGAACGCTATTTCAATCTTTTCTTCTCTGAATCTCTTGTCAATCCTGCTGTTTATCTGATGCCATACATCAAGATACTGGGCTATTGAGCTGATATATACCCTGAGCTCAAGGTCTAGACTGCTGGAGCCAAAGCCCTTGAATATCACCCTCGGAGCAGGTTTAGTATCTATAACATCCGGATGGCGTTTTGCAATATCGAGAAGGGTTTTCTCGGCCTTCTGAACATCGGAGCCGTATGCCACACCCACGGGGAACTCTATCCGCAGTGTGGTGTCAGAAAGACTCCAGTTTACCAGTCTTCCAGTGATGAATTCCTTATTGGGCACAACGAGCTCTTTCTCATCCCACTTTCGGATTGTAGTAGCGCGTATCTTAATCTTCGAAACTCGCCCACTAACATCTCCAATTGTTATAGTATCACCAACCCTGATAGGCTGTTCGAAAAGTATTATTAGGCCTGATATGAAGTTTGCGAATATCTCCTGCAGGCCGAAACCGAGACCTACCATCACAGCAGCCACAAGCCACTGCACCGTTGACCAGCGAATCCCCAGCACAAAGCACGTATATACAATGCCTATGATAAAGAGCAGATACCTGCAGAGCGTTGTTATCGCAAAGCTTGCAGCGGAATTTATAGGCAGCTTTTGGAGCACCATAATCTCCAAGAGCCCGGGTACGTTCCTCGTTAGAACGAGTGTTATTATGAAAATTACAATCGCTTTGAATAAGCTTCCCAAGCTGATTATGATAATCTCGCCCTGAGCATCTGTAGTTTGAGAGAGCTGGATATTTTCGAGAGCCTCAAGGGCCGGAAGCGTGCTTTTCCATATCCACCATACACCGAGAACTACCAAAAGCGTGGATACAAATTTGATTACACTCCTTGCCTGATCGGAGATGGTGGAGATAGTATTGCCGGCCTGCTGCGCCATATTTACAGACTGAGTCTGCTCTGTATCACTTTGAGCCTCCTCGATTGTCTGCTCCTTGAGCCTGTCTAACTGCTGGATTGCAAGGCGTCTTCTGGTTACAAGCAGGCTTCTTTTCAGAAGAGCCGTGAGGAAGAAAACAGTAACAAGAAGTGCAAAGGTGTACATAAGCTCCTGATGGAGATGCATTGCTGCATAGCCGTAGCCGATGATGGAGAGTATGCAGAATGAAAAAGGAACGAGTATTGCAATCGTGAATAAGAGATATTTGAGCTTATCAAGCCAGCTTCCTTCGTGTTTTTCAAGCCAGCTTCGAATAATCGTACCCTTCGGGTTCAAAACTGTTATTAGAAATACAATTACCGACGCCTGCTGGATAAGAAATATAATCCGCCGGCAGGCATCCTGACCAGCCTTTGTATCCTCACCGAGCTGGAAAGAATAATACAGGAAGGCAGCGGGAATCAGTATAGAAAAGAACCACACTAAATTAGCGCTGAAAGTCTGCAGAGCTTCTTCATTCATCCCGAAATGTGAACCGAGGCCGCAGGGTTTTGTGAAAAACCGCATTATTCCAAAGGCAAATGCCAAATACGAAGCATGGAAAAGCCCTTCAGCAAAATATGCGAAATACTCATAGTTTGCAGAATTCTCAAGCAGACGCCAGCCGAGGAAAACCATTGCCAAAGGAATCGCTGATGCGCAAAAAAGCATAACTGCAACCTCACGGAGCGTATAAACAAAGCGGTCTTCCGTGATTTTCTGCACCTTCTGCGAATCGGCCTTCGCTGTTTTTATAAGCTTAGGCCTTGAGAATATCAGCAAGAGGAAAGCAATGCCGGCGATTATGTAGTAATGGGGACGTTTCATAAAATCGCTGACAATAACACCGAGCATCCTTGCAGGATTGTTGTTTTGAGCGAATGCCTTTACACCTGAAATAATCTTGGCTATTTCGCTTTTCTGCACAGGCGAGGAGCTCTTCACCCACAAAATGCTTTTATTGATATAGCTGCGGTATTTTTCTACCGTTTTGACCAGCGAGCGTTCGCTCATATCAAGCTGGGCAAGGGCAGTGATGTGATCCATATAGTAATCTGCGATTTTTCGAACGATTTTCCGTCTGTCTCTGAGCAGGTTTTCGGCCTCCTCCTTTACCGAAGCGTAGTTGGGCATATCCTCGCTTACGCTGTTTTCTTCGAGCAGTCTTTCTGCATGGGCCTCAGTTTCCGCAAGATCTGCCCACCTCCTGTCGTACTGACTCCATTTGAGCTGAATAGTGGAGGTTTTGGCCACCCTCTCGCTTATCTGCCTCTTATGCTGGCGAACATCCTTGAGGTTGTTCTTCTTGGCCATGAGCAAAACGCCCATTGCGCTTGTGATTTTGCCCGCCTTGTCTATCTGCTCCTGAAGGCTGCTGAAATCCTGAGAGAGGTTTTCCACCTCAAGCTGAATCTCCTTTAAGTAGCTGTTTGTCTGTTCGATATCCTTTACAAGCTCAGACTGCTGTTTGGCAAGCTCCACATTCTCATTTGCGAGCTCCTGCACGAGCGGATGAGATCTCTGAGACTGCTGAACAGCCTTTTTGGCCTCTTGCTTGGCACGCTCAGCCTCCTTCTTCCTCGCCTGGCTCAGGGCATCCTGCCAAAACTTCACCTGCTTTTCGTATTTGCTCAATTTTGCGGCAGCAAGATCTCTACGCAAGGCGAGAATCTCGCTGGTGGCCTCGTATGCCTTGAGCTCCTCTGCAAGAGAATCAAGCTTTGCTCCCTGGGCCTTTAGCTTGGCCTTCAGGAGCATTCGATTGGCCTCTATGAGCTTGTCCTGCTCAGATTCAGCAGGAAGCTGACTGAGCTTTTCATTCAGCTCTGCTATAGATTCCTGAATCTGTTTTCTCTGCTCGGGTATCTGGGTTCGCCTTTCCGCACGTCTTTTAGGTTCGTTTTCAAGCTTGGTGCTGGTTTCCCTTGCACTTTCAAGGTTCATATTCGCTTCTGTGAGTCGGGTTTCCAGTTCAGAGGCGCTTTTATCCTCAGCGGAAAGCTCTGCAGATTCTTCTTTAAGTTTTTCCAGCTCCTTCTTTACCTTCTCAAGCTCTGCAGCGGCATTCTTCTGCATATTCGAGAAGGATTCCTTCTCAGCCTGATACTGCTTGAAGAGCTCTGCCTGCTCAAGAATGCTGTCGTAAATCTCAAGATATTTACTCTTCTCCTCCTCCTCCATTTCCTTATTCTCAGAAATCCGCTGTCTGGCCTGCTCAATCTGCTTTACATCAACGCTCCAAGCCTCCTCAGGCTCGGCCTTAACCTCTTCAGGCGGTGCCTCGGCCTGAGTCTCTTTGGCTGGGCTCTTTTCTTCAGCAAAAGACGCCCCCTGAATAAGCAGAAATGCAGCGATGAGGAGCTTAATAAAAATAGAATTATTGTAGGCTGTTTTATGCATCTATACCCTCTGCAATCCTTAAAGATAAAATTTTACCTGCCGCAGTATTTTAACAGATTGTAAACAAAACTTCTACATTGAATTGAAAAGATGCTGCCCTGCTTATGCGAGTTTTTTGATAAGACATTTATCTTACCAGCCGCCAATCGCTGCTAATTATTCACTGATATTTTCAGGATTTAGACGTTTAGGACTAAGGAGGGCAAATCAGACGCAGAATGCGGGAACGGGAATCTGCGATGAATGTTGCAGGCAAAAGCCGGCGATCGCTTTCTGAGGCAGATATTCTGAAAACAAATTGACAGCGTTAAGAGTTGATAGATAATCCGGCTGGTCAAATTGTTTACAGGAGCAATAATTGCAGATTTTCATAACAACATTTGAAGCAGTGGCCGCATTGCTCTTAATCGGGCTTACGGGCTTTTTTCTGATAATTCGAAAAGTGATTCCGGAGAAGGCAATCAGCGTTCTTGCAACGATCGCTGTGGACGTGGCGCTGCCTGCGCTTGTATTCTCGAAGATAATCACCTCCTTTAATCCGGAGGATATGCCGGACTGGTGGACAAGGCCTCTATGGTGGGCTGGCTTTATGATTGCGGGGATAATTGCAGCATTCCTGCTTTCGTTTGCCGCTAAGAAAAGCTTCAGGGAGGAATTCCGCTCGGGGCTGGTGTTCAATAATGCCGTTTTCTTTCCGCTTGCGATTATTACGGGCGTTTTTTCGGATGAAAATCCGCTGGTTACAGAGCTTTTCCTTTTTACTCTGCTGTTCCCGCCGTTCTATTTTGCGGCTGTGAATCTCTTTTTTCACGGCAGCAGAAACGCCAAAATCCCGCTCTCCAAGATATTCAACCCCGTGCTCATCGCAACCCTAATCGCCCTTACGCTCGTGCTTACCGGGCTGGCGGAGTTTGTGCCGCAGTTTGCTGTGCACGCCCTCAAGCTCACAGGCCGAACCGCAGCACCGCTGCTTATGATGATCCTCGGCGGGAGCATCTATATCGATTTCAGGGATAAGGGCGAATTCAAACTCGCAGAATCGGTGAAGTTTACCATTGCCAAAAACATCATTTTCCCGCTTATCGCCCTTGCGGCCGTTTTCTTCCTGAATATCCCGAAGCCGGTGGGGTTTATGATTGTGCTTCAGGCTGCTGTGCCGCCGATAACTTCGCTTTCTGTTATGACTGAACGCTGCGGCGGCGAGAGACACATTACAAATCAGTTTATCTTCACAAGCTTTATGGCCTCTATAATAACCATCCCAGCATTCATTATGCTATACGACCTGCTAATCGGCCTCAACGGAATGGAGTAAATGAAAACAATTAAGATTCCTGGCTAAGCACAGCCTTGATATCTATCAAATGCTGCTGAGTAAATCGTATAGTCGGGACGGTATCACTTTCGCTAAGAGTTATAGAAACTTCTAAATCGTTATCATCTAACGATAAAAGTTTATCTCTGAGCTCTTTCAATTCGCCGTTCCTGCCCTTTTTTATAAACTCTTTATATTTGGCAGCGCAAACAGGGCAAAGGGCAAGATATGGGGCTTCATGCTCTTTTTTGATTATATCGTTATCAAATGCTTCAACTGCTTCAAAATAATAATCATTATATTTTTTCTTCGGCATTTCCTCTTTGCATATTTGACACACTAAAAAATCATCAATGTTTGTATACTGATCTGATAAATACGATTTAGGGTCAGAAGAAGACCTTGAAATCCTCTGGCTTATCTCAACCATTTTGTATTCCTTCACTGGAGCTGAATTATAATCATCTATGATTTTATTCATACGCCTTTCGCAATTGTAGGCTTTTCTTTCAGGGAATTCAACAGTGCCTGATGAATGGGAGGTAATAGAGCTGACTTGAGTATTACCACTGGGTATTAACTTTTTTAATTGAGATAATGAAATGCCATATTTATCTTTTAAGATTTTTTCAAACTCTTCTTCTTTGCGTTTTTCCTGATGGCGTTTTTTTTCTTCTTCATATAAAGTTTTTCCAAATTCTACGACTTCTAGCCAATTATTTTTGGGATAATCACATAAATCTTCAGGCAACATTTCCTTTGAAGCTTCTCTTGGCAAAACAAAGGTAAAACCATTTTTAGTTTTTTGAGGAACCCAAGAATTATCCGAGGCTGGCTTCAATATAGCAGAAGCTCTGAACTTTTTGACAATCTCGCCATCCACAACTTTAGGCTTATACGATCTTTCAAAATTATATCTTCCGTCTGGTCTTGACCATTCATAAAGAGCCTCACTGGACAAATTAGAAATAAACCTCCATAACAATTT
This sequence comes from Sedimentisphaera salicampi, assembly GCF_002117005.1. Lineage (NCBI taxonomy): Bacteria > Pseudomonadati > Planctomycetota > Phycisphaerae > Sedimentisphaerales > Sedimentisphaeraceae > Sedimentisphaera > Sedimentisphaera salicampi. Next base: position 46,023 of record NZ_CP021023.1, on the reverse strand, counting down.
CGCCAATGCCAAACTTTTTACAGATTCGAATATATATTCAGTCATAGATCTATCTCGTGTTTCAACATAAAAATGTTTATATTCAGAACCTTCGTCCTTAAAGACTTCTAAATCGGTTTTGCAACCAGCTTTGTTTGCAAAAACAAACAGTTCAGATTCACTGCAATTCAATAAATCAGTCATTTCATAAGGCAACTTATGTTTTTTTGCAACTTCATTTCGATACTGCTCAGTATTTGAAAATGAATACTTGTCTGAATATTTTTTTAATAAATTAAAATATTCGCTTAAGCCTGTTTCCGACAAGGGACTATCAATAAAAATCTCTGATGGCTTGCACCATGTGTCTTCATTAACCTTAAATATGTAATACTTACTGAACAAATCTTTAAGATAATTACGATTATACCTGTCTTCTTGTGTCAATTCCATGAAAAGCTTAAGATCCTTCGCGTAATGTTTGTTATCAATAGCTAAATCAGGGCGATCGTATTTATCTTCAAGAATATTTTTTACAAGCTCTTCAAAAACAAATTCCTGCACACCAAAATTACGCAGTAAAATTTCATTCGCTTCCCTTTTGGCGGGATTTTCATCATTTATTACTTCATCATTTATGAAATAACGCCCCTCATTCAATTCATAATCCGTGTTTTTAAAATAGCACACACTACCAGATTTGTATTCCCAATCTTGCGTTAGAATAATCGGAATTTCTTGTAACTTCCCATTTATTATTACAGGTTCTTCTTTACTTTTAGTAGCCTTATAGATTAAGTCGTATAATTTAAGATGGTCAGCTGGAACCTTTTTTTCCATAATCTCAATAAGCTTGGGCAATTTTTCGGGATTGAAAGCTATAATTAACAAATTAGCAGGAGTAAAAGATGAAACGTCTAACATACTTAAAAAATCGTTAATTTTGGGTGGACTTTTAACCCAGAGAGGTTTTTTACTGCTGCAATCCTGCAGACCAGCTAAATCAGCATCTGAAATCAAGCCACCCATCTCTTCAGAGCCTCGGTAAACATCCCCAGCCTTTGAATACCCACCAGCTCTCATAGGCAGCAATTCTTTTTCATCAAATTCTTCAATCAGCCTTTCTCTAATAGGCTCATAAAAATCTTCTATAGCCATTTTAGAGGAAGGTAAGATCGACAGGAAATCGATATCGAGCATTTTTAATTTTTTAATATCGGCCATTTTTTCAGCAATCAAATCTGCCAAATACTCAACCAATCTTTCATTTTCCTCACAGTCTCGGACGCTGTCCCTTGCTACAGTTGATGCGAATGGGGCATGAATCTGAAATTTCAGCCCGGTTGTTTCCTTAACTGCTGGAAAATATATTGATACTCCTGCGTCTTCATAGGGTACTATCTTGTATCTGGTGGCCTTAACTCCCTTCTTGTTTTCTGTTTCTATTTTTTCGAGTTTATAGGCAACTGCAACAGTGCAGTTTTTTGTTCCCCCCTTCTCATCTTCTACAGGAATGTCTTTTTTCTGGAATCTGAGCCAGTAATCTGTTGATATCTCATCATTTATTTCTCGGGAAAGCCTTAGGATGTTGTCTTTCCCCATTTCACTCTTGAGACTGCCTTCTATGCGTTCTTCTGAATCAATGTAGAAGTTAATGCTTTTGATATTAGTTAAGAACAGAAGCGTATTTTCTTTCAAATCGTACAAGCCTTTTTCTATTTCCTGAAACGCTTTTTCATTAGGTTTATAAGGATTATTGAAAGGGAATTCAAAAACAGTCTCATTGCCGATCCCCTTCCTCTCAAGCACCTGTTCGGGAACTACAAGATCACTAATTTGAAAATTATAATCCTTTGAATAGACGCGAGGAGTATTTGTATAAGAGAATACAGCCTTGAAACCTACCCCAAATTCTCCTATGGCTGTTGCATCAGATGATTTCGTACTTTTTCCTATGCTGGTAATAGATTCTACATCATTATAATCAAACTGCCTTCTCCCGTTATGCCTTACTATAAGTTTATCGGCATATAAGTTGAAATTAATACTTGAAGCCTGAGCGTCTTCTGCGTTCTGCAGTAATTCATATATGAAATGCGCATTATCAGGATAAAGCTCCCTTAAGAGATTTGTGATACCCTCTTCAAAACCATTCTCACGGTTTGCCTCAACCCAATTCTTACGTTTTGCAGTCAAATCTTCAAAAGACTTCATTTCAACACTCCTTCACTCTTAAAATACCGTATGCTACTATATCACTGTTTAAATCGGCTCGTTGAGGGGCTGCCTGTATTTCTTCGATTTTTTGTTTATAATCCATTTCTGCTGATTTCAATTCGCTTGTTCTCATTCGAATTATTTTATCATCATCAGCATTATTGATTATATCCTGATATCTGCTCACTCTCGCTTTGTGGCTTACAGAAAGACTTTTTTCCTTGTATTCAGCATTACTCCTAACATTTTCGATATGCCTATGCCTTGCAAAACTCCAAAGCTTATAATGGCTGCTCTCGATGTCTTCCCATAACGAATAATCTGTGATTTGAGTTTCATAATCAAAATCACAGGCCTGAGCGAGAAGCTCTTCAAGATTTTCTGTTACTTCTTTAGAAGAGGCGATCGGCATAAGTTCGGTTTTTTTGGTAATGCCGGTATAAACCCATTTATAAACTGCGAAAGGATAATCCCCAGAGGTTATCCCGCTCTGGCAAACTTCCAGACAGGCTACAGGCTTATCTGTAATTTCAAGCTTAGCAGCAGCCTGCCTTACCAAAGGATGTTGGGGAGAAATCAAAGTTACATTCCTTTTATCCGCGGCGCATCTGATATCAAATGTAATTTTAAGCATTGGATTGTCGCCGCTAAGCCAATTCTCCCAAGGGCGTTCAACTGTGCTTTTGCCCTTAGGCATCTGCCTATAATCTTCAAGCAGCTTTCTTCTCACATTCTCAGAAAGGCGCAGTGTTTTTTCAATTCCTTCACCGAGTATGAATTCACTGCTTGCCATTTCGCCGGCAGCCTTGCGAATATAATTTGTTACAAGCCTCTGGACGGCTTCGGGAGAAAGCCATAAACTTGTGGCGTGTTTTATTTCATCATCAATTTGTTTCTGAGGCAAGTTTACTCCGAAAAATTCAGCCTGACGGTCTTCAAGCCTTTTCTGTTCCTGTATTTCCCTTATTTTGTTGTCGGCAAGCTGCTGAAGTTTATCATTTCGCTGCTGCTCAGTTAGCTGGTAATCTTCGGCAATTCCCTGAATTTGCTGGCTGATCTCGCCGAGAATCTCTTCACCTGCTCCAAGCGTACTTTCAAAAACTCCTATCCTTTTAAGGCAGCGTTCATATATTGCAGCGTCAACAGTATCTTTTGTTATCATATTGTAGATCAGAACTTTTTCGCTCTGCTGACCATTTCTGTCTATTCGGCCAATCCTCTGCTCTATTTTCATTGGATTCCATGGGAGGTCGTAATTAACCATACAATCACAAAATTGATAATCCAGACCCTCGCAGCCAATTTCGCTGAACAAAAGCACATCCACAGCATCATCGCTTTTTCTGTCCATCTCAAAACATTCTCTAAGCCATATCCTCTCTTCTACAGGGGTATCTCCGTTTACAAGGCCAACTCTAACGCCGTTTTCAATCAGATTTGTGTATAGGTATTTCAAAGTATGGCGGAATGTTGAGAAGACTATAATCCGGTTGTTTTCATCGCTTTGCTTTTCAGATACAATTTTCAAGAGAGATTCCAATTTTGGATCCTTGCTTCCAAGGTTTTCAGCTTTTGATATGATTTTTCTGATGTCTTGAGGAATCTTAGCGATTTTCAAAGCATCCCACTCATTAAGAAAGGCGAGTTCTTCGATTTCGGATAAATTGCGTGTAAGAATATCTTTTAGAAACGGTACAAGCCCGTTGATGCAGCTTGCTGCCTGACGCAGTATTGTGCTCATCATAAACTTGATGTTCTGATTATCATGAATCAAGGATAGAACATCTGCCTGTATCTCAAGAACCTTATCATGCACCTTTTTTTGTTCAGGAGTAAACTCAGCTTCTATAGTTTTAGGCTCCCGGACTGTAAAACTTCCAATATCCCTCCTTCTGGTTCTGTTTATCATATCGGAAAATGTATTCAGCTCTTCAATATCACGTATCAAATCCACCCGCTGCTCTGGAGACAAATTATTTTTAGCCAGCTTTTCCTGAATCTCTAAAAATTCGGGCTTATTTTTAATAACTGAACTGCCCCACTCTGTATGAGCTGCCTGTTCGAGTAAATCTTTAGCCTGAGATTGCCAGTCTTTTTCCTGAGCCCTCAGAATACTAACTGCTTTGTGTATTTTGGGATTCGGGGCAATCATTGATTGATAGGTGTTTTCATCGATCACAAGATCAGGCCTTATAACGTTCAGCAAGGTAAATAAATCGTTGCCGCCTAATTGTATTGGAGTTGCCGTGAGAAATATAACTGCTTCGGCATTATCACAGAAAAACCGTGTTGCCTGATGTGTATAGGTGCTTTGGTTCTTTATTTTGTGGGCCTCATCAACGATCACTAAATCAAACTTTGGCGGCGGATCAAGATCAAGCAGGCCCTGCTTTTTTCTCTTTCTTTTCTTTCCTTCAGAACCATACAACAGCTTTTCATCAAACAGAGAAAAAGGAATGATTGCCTTCTCATACTGCTGGGGCCACTGGCCTTCCAAATTTGTTTCTTTTATGCAATTCCTCATCATGGGCCCATCAAGCGGGGAAAATTTTTCCTCAAATCTCCTCATTTCATTTTCCCACTTTTTTTCAGTTATCAACGGCTTCGGGCATATAATGAGAACAGATTCAATCTTGTTCCTCGCTTGAAGCTCCTTTATAATAAGCCCTGCTTCAATAGTTTTTCCCACTCCAACCCCATCTGCTATAAGCAATCTGGGACGATCTGATCTCATAAGCTTGAGAACCGGGCGGAACTGATAAGGAATAAAATCAATTCGAGCTGAGTTAAGCGAATAAAGCTTTGAAAAGGAAGGATCCCTTATGAGAATGGAGGAGAGATTTGAATTGAATTCTTCAGATGTTAAGAAATTAATCTCCTCTTTTTCAGGCTCTCGAAATAGCTGAGATTCATAAAACCAGCTCTTTTTAGAATCTATAAATATCTGATAGCGGGTTTCTTCTTTTGAATCATCTATTTCTAATATTACGCCTTTTTTTTCGGGAGATGATTTTAGACAAACGAATTCGTTTATTGAAAAATTCGTACTATTCTTGGCTTCAGTTTTATCAACAGGTTCCGCCTTCTCAGCAGCTAAGGATTGTAGCTGAGCCTTGTAATTTTGGATGAATTCTTTTAACTCAGAATTGCTGCTGATAAAAGAAACAAAACGCTGAATAGTATCCAAGTCTCTATAATAATCTTCCAAATCCAATTTCTCTGCGGTTTTATGAGCCCACCGATTACGAATAGACTGCATTTCCTTCAAGTAGTTTCGCTGCTCTTTTGAAAAATTGAATTCTCCTGATAAATCGAACCAGTTTCTGTCAAGTATTCGCAGAAGCGCAGATAAATCTAATCCATCTAAAGAGGTTACTCCTTTTTGATCTACCAACATTTTTTGCGGATATGTTAAAGATGGTCTTACAATTTCTCTCCAGTAATCTTCAGAAATATCGGCTAATTCCTCACTGAGAAATGAGGCTAGCTGCACGGTAGTTTGGGAAAGTATTTCCTGAATCTTCAATTCAATTTCGCTACTATTCACGTTTAATCTCCACTAACAAAATAAGATTATTTCTTTTATTTTAATATAATAACATTCTGTATATTTTTTGCAAAACATTAATAATGTCTAAAATTCATGCTATGCTTGACTGTAAAGATAAGGGTGGTAGCATAACAAACACTTCCCCATAATTTATTTTTGAGTCTTTTAGAAGGCAGGTTTTATGGAAGAGATACGATACAGACCGATTGGGAGGATACATACCGAATTTAAAGACGGGACAGGGGTTCCGCGTCAGGCGGCGGGGGCATCTGAGCTCGCCGGCAGGATTGAGATATTTGATGAATATTTGCCCGGGCTGGAGGATTTGGAGGGGTTCAGCCATATTGTTGTGGTTTTTCATCTGCACAGAGTAAGCCAGCCGAGCCTGAAGGCTCATCCCCCTTGGGACGGCCGGCGGCATGGGGTATTCGCTACGAGAAGCCCATACCGGCCGAATCCAATCGGCGTATCGGTGGTTCGGCTTATCAGCATGGAAGGAGGAGAGCTGCACATCGCGGGCATCGATATGGCAGAGGCCAGCCCAGTGCTCGATATAAAGCCGTATGTGCCGGAATTGAATCCACAGGGAGATATCAGGCTCGGCTGGCTTGAGGGGAAGGTGAACGGGATGAACAAAAGCAAATCCGGAGACCGCTGAACACATCACAAGCATTAAAGCAGGGAGCTCTCCCGCTTGTTCCGGAAGGCCGGAAAATCAGCAAGGGCAGCACAAATCGGCTGCCCTTTTTCAGTTAACAAAATCAATCTTGCGGGGGATGTGTCTGTATTCCGTAGCCTTTGAATCCCTGAAGCCACTGCTCTGCCATCTTCACAATATCTTCATAATCAATGATGCCGTCTTTGTTGATATCGGGGCTTCTGATATCCTCGCCGAAGCCGCCCTTTTCGAGGATGTGCCAAGGCATACTCTTGCTTGCCTGATTTGTGTTTCCGTAGGCTCCCATATTGAGCCTGAAACCGTTCGGCATAGGCTCCTCTTTGAAAGGCATAAACGGATTGCCAGAATCAATGCTCGGACTGTGGACATCATCTTTCACCCATTGCCCAGGGCTTACGTTCCCGCTTGCGCTTACCACTCTGCCTGGAACGTACCTTCCAGTTTTAGATTTTAGATGGTAGTCAACAATCGGGAGAACAGGATCTGCAAACAGCGGCTCCTTATCGATATTGCCCGGGCATTCAACGAGGCTGAGCTGCTGGTAGTAATCGTCTGTGGTGTCTCCTGCTAGAGGCTCGAGCCCGTCGTCCGGCCCGTAATTATCAAGAACAGCCTCAGATGTTGGATAGCCCCCCTGCACATTGGAGTATGTTACGGGGAACTTATGGGGAGATTTATAAATCACAATCTGCGTGGGACTGTTGTACCATACAATGGAGCTGCTTACCTTTATATCAGCAGCTCGGGCGTGTATTCCTGCGCCGGGATAAATCGGCATAGGATTAACGAGCCTGTTGTTTGCAACTGTACAATTCTCCACCCTGATTGAGGTGCGGGGAAAAACGGGGGCCTCAAGAGCAGAAACCTCGCTCGCCAGCCTCCTATGAGCAAAGATTCCCGCTCCGCAGTTTGCGAGATTGTTGGAAACAACGCAGTTTTTGAGCATCATTTCCGAACCGGTTCCGCAGTAAACGCCGCCGCCTAACAAATTGCCGTCTGCGCTGTTGCTGCTGAAGGTTGAACCGTAGATCTTTGCCCTGCTTCTCCGGCAGTAGAGCCCTGCTCCTTTGCTGTTGTAGTATGCGGAATTTCTCACAACTCTGCAGTTGGTTATATTTAGAGAGGAATGCCTTATAAACCCAATGCCTGCTCCAAAACCGCCTGATTCGCAAGGGCCGAATCCCCCTGCATTGCAGTCGTGAACTCTGCTGAATGAGATGTCCGGATGGGCGCCAACACAGCCAATTCCGGCTCCCATTTCTGTGCGACAGTCAGTGATAATGCAGTTTTTGATTGTGGGGCTTGCAAACTCGCAGTAAATCCCCGCTCCGATCGGATGCTCAGGCGATAAATTCCAACGCATATCATCTTCTGGGATTTCAGAGCCGCTCACGAAACCGTTTTCAATCGTAAGATTTCTTATAACGGTATCACGCCTCTCGCCCTGATGAACATAGAAACCTCGTGAGATAATCTTTTGCGGCGGGTCTTCCACTGCAGGCATAATCACAGAGCAGTCTATAACGGTTGCTCTCGGTCCTTTTGCCCCGCGCACTGTTATTGCCTTCCCGAGCAGATCGATGTTTACATTTCCCTGGCCTGAGTATGTTCCCGGGGCAATTTGAACAGTCTGTCCGTCCTGAGCAGCATCTACCGCCTGCTGAATGGTTGGGTAGTCTTCAGGCACGTTTATAACATCAGGCTCATCATGCTCTACTTTTAGGGCTACCGAAAGATTATCTATAAACGCATCACGTCCACGAAGGCTGATGTAGCACGTGCCTTCATCTGAGTAAAGCTCGAGTTTCTGGTGGCCGGACTTAAGAGCTGCAGGCTTTGTCCATTGATGACCGTCTGAAGAAACCGAATAGCAGAAATAGCCCCTGCGGCTTACCTGCGAATCATCGTTATTATCTTCCATCTTCAGATCGAACTCAATATAGCCCTTTACCGCATCAGCATTCTGCGCGGAAACCAGAGGGAAACAGTAATTCAGATGCGCAAGCTTACCCTTGAAATCGTTAAACAGCACTCCCCTTTGATTCACCGAATCAGTGTGATAGATGCTGGTGTAAACAAGATAAGGCTCTGCCGGCGGGAATGCAGCCTCAGGCCAGAAAACTGAATGGTCGTAGCTGTCATCAACTGCCTTGTCTGTTTCGAAATTATCGGTATAGGTGTATTCCCATGGATCGTTATTTTCAACAGATAAGCCGGGCGAGACAAGAGCTACTGAAACAGCAATAACTAATAATAATTTCAAATAATTCATTTTAAAACTCCTATGAAAAACAACATAATTAATGAACAACATAACGGGCTGCTTGAAGTGTATCGGCGGGTGGAGCTAATCTAATCAGCTCGCTGACTCCATCATACAAAATCTGATGGCGGAAAGTCAAATTAAATTTCTTCAAACCGCAAAAAATGCGGTATTCTCAATTATTGATTTAGCATTTTAAGCAATTTTTACAGTGAAACGCACAAGATCAAGCCTGTTTATAACCATATTTTTAAGGCGCATAATTGCAAGGCGGATTCGGATCAGTGCATGTAAGCCAGTCTGAGGCGAGCAGGCTGTAATCGCTTAAATCTGTTATGCAGTCCTGATTGATATCGCCCGGGGGATATGGATGGTCGAGATCGCCGCAGAAGAAAGGCGGAGATTCAACAGTTATCTGATAATTGCCGGTTCTCTGGCCGTGCGGGTTGTCATGCTCCACCTTGAGGATATACTCTCCCGCCGTGAGGTTGTATGAAACGGAATCACTTCCGCTAACTTCAAATGATCCGGGAGAATCATATGTCTTTTTGCTGAAGAGCCTGAACCATAAACTCCCTGAGATGTATTCGGTGCCTGTGATTGTGTACGTCCCGTCGGAAGGAGCTGTGAAGGAATAATAATCGAGATCGTAGTTTAAGTTGGTGGAATAATCGATGGAAGCGTTAAAGGTTGAGCCATCGTTCACCAGATGCATTGCCTGAGTCCAAGAGCTGGGCTGATTGTCTGTAAAAGAGCCGGCCTCTTCTATCGTGAACTCGTAGTAACTGCCCTGATTTCTAACAAGCGAGTGATTAGGTGATATTCTAAAGGTGTATGTTTTATCCTCTGGCGCTGCAAAATATTTGTCGACATAGCTTTCTATCAACGGGCTTTGATAGATATCTTCATACATGGCGTATTTTATCTTGCTGTCTTCCGAGCCGAACGGCTGATAAAGTCGGATTTTATAGATCTTTCCCTCCTGAGCGTTGAATGTAAAGTAGTCTGCTGCAGCGCCGTCTGAAGCGAATACAACAGTACCTGCTTTAGTTGTGTTTGCGCTTGTGATGGGAGTGGGGGCGAGGGGGTCGTTAGAGTAGTTATCGCCTATCTGACCCAAATCCTCAATGCTGAAATAATATTCACCATCACCGATAGATGAGTTTTCAGTATAGATCTTGATGTAAACAGGCCCAGGCTCTTCAACACTGAATTCGAATGAAGAATTGGGATCGAGCTCGAAGTAGGGAAAAGAGCTTTTGTGGAAACTTTCGAGAACGTCGTAGTATCCTGAGTTGTACATCTTCAGGCGTTTAAGCGATGTTGAATCCGCATGATAATTGAAACGATACAGCCGGGTTCCCGGGCAGTCGAAGACGAATATATCCTCATCATTATCAAGAGAAGTCAGATAATCGAGCGAACCTGAAACGGTAGAAGAATCGGTGTTGATGGTGGTTGCAAAGTCGAAGCGGTCTGAGTGGTCGTCTGAAATATATCCGAGATCTTCTATTACAAGCTGATAGTAGTTTCCCAGCTTCCAGTGCGAACGGTTTTGCGATTCAATACGGATTCGGCAGTCAGCGCCTGATTCTGAGAGGTATGTAACTTCGTCTTTATTGCTTTGAAGCTCCTTGCCGTTTTCATCCAGCACATCTATCCGCACATTAGTTGAATCTATGCCGGTACAGTAAATACGGTATTTTTGGTGGGAAACTGCATCGAAGGTAAAGCAGTCTTTGTCGGGGTTTGCAATATCGGCATTATCGATTACGCCTTCAACCACAGTAATCGCGCCTGTTAAGGTAATGCTGTAGGGGCTGGAGCAAATATCAGGATATGAGTCCAGAGCAAAGGACTGTTCGAGCATAGCGGTGATTTCATAGCTGCCTGCGCCGTCATAAGCCTTGATGAAGATTGGTGCTGCGGTTTCACAGTAAATATAAAACGTGCAGCTGGTATTGAAAATAGATTCATCTGAAGTAATTTCGCAGATCATCGAATTGTACTTATTAGCAGAGAAAATCTGAAATTCTTTGTAGTTCGATTCGGGATTGATGCAGGTTACCGCATATATTGATTGCGGGGATGGTATAAATTTCAGCCAGTCAACATCTCCGCCGGCATCAAGGACTCCCTCAACAAAACTTTCGTCCGCATTGAAGAGATGAGCGTTTTGCCAGTTGTTTCCAAAATCCGGCGTCTCTGCCATTGAAACGCAGCAGCAAAGAGCCAGTACGGCGATTGATAATATATTAAAACGTAAAGCAGTCATTTTATTTTCTCCTGATTACATTTTTGAGCTTTCAGTTTTGTTATAATGTTATGGATTCGTGTCATTAAGCCAGCCTTCAGCTATTGCAGCAACGTCTTGGAAATCAACATAGCAGTCTTCGTTTGTATCGCCTGGAGGCGGAGCATAACCATCCCCGCAGCGGGGTAACGGATCTTTTATGCTTACGAAATAGTCTCCTGTATAATTATTCTCAGTGCTGACCACTATCCTGCCGAGGCCTGCTGTAGGGAAGTTATGCGTTTTAGTAACCGTTTCGCCTCGGCTGACATCAAATTTAGATATTGCAGGGTGATATTCGGTGTCCCAGTAGTAAACCTTGAAAAAGACCTTCCTGTAAATCTTGTTGTAGAAATTGAAGGTATATTCGCCGGAAACAGGGATATCGAAGAGCAGGAGGTCAGAATCGTCTCCCCTGTCGCTGTAGTAATCTATGGAGCCTCCATACCAAGTCCCGTCTGTGGGCAGGCGGAAAGTATCGGAAGAGTCGAAATTGCTAGGGCGGTCATCGGGGAAAGAACCCAGGTCCCGCACGGTAAACTCGTAGTAACCACCGAGATGTAAGCCTTTATTTTCCACGCATATATACCACTTATCTTGCTGTGATGTATCAACGAAGGTTAAGACTGCCTGATCCTCGTGGTAATCAATGATCGTTGAACCGGCGGGGTCTGTGAGCTGCACTCCGAAATTTATATTTGCATTGTCAGACTTTGACACCCGCACCTCGTATTTATGCCAGTCCTGCGTGTCGAAGTAAAAATAATCCTTATCGGGATGAGTAACATAATTCGGATCGGTGTATTCCCCGAGAACAGCACCGATAATCCTTGTGTTGTCTGTTGGGATCTGCTGGGCTTGTTCCATAGTATTGGGATACAAATCTTCCGAAAACTCACTAATCAGCTCTGCCGCCACAGTATAGGACGTATCGAAATGGCGTCCTGCCATACGGATATACAGCCTGCCGGAGTCTTCTATCATATAATCTCGGCTGAAAAGGTAGGAATAAATCGCGTTGTATTCGGAGGTTGAGTAAAGTTCAATAAGAGACTCGGGATGACCGGACTCGGGGGTTCGGGCATAATAGATCTTGCAGTCTTTGTATCTGGAATAGTCATATCCGTCTATTGTAATTCGGTAGAGTGAGTTTTCATTTACATCAGCATAGAACCAATCTATATCTCCGCCGTAATTAGCGCCGAAAACAGTTCCCTTTACAGGGCCATCGCCGGGGATGATCTGATGGGCAGAATCTTTGGAATTGGAAAAGTCGTCGTAGAGAGGACCTTCAGCAGAAACCTTGAGGCAATAGTAATTCCCAACGCTTATGTCTTCGCTGTCGCCGTAAGGGGAATGCCCGCATTTTATTATAAAATCCCCGCCGTCATTCGATACCAGCGTTATTCCCTCATCTTCATTTACTGAACTAACCAGAGAGCTGCAGCTGGAATTAAGAACAGTGGCTCTTAACTGCGAAGAGTCCAGATAATCGAAGCTGATATAATAACGGTAGTTTTCCAGTGCATCAAAGGTGTAGTAGTCGGGAGCTGCGGAGAAATTTGGCTCGGAAGTATCTATAACCGCTTCTGTTTCAATATAGCCGCTTGAAAGATCCAGTTGGGTTGGGGATGAGCAGCTGTTTGAAAACGAATCAACAGGAACTGTTTTGACTGTCTGCACTTCAATATGATACAAACCCGATGCGCTGTAATCGCTGAAAACCTTGAAGTACACAGGATAGCCGTATTCGCAATAGAAAGTGGAATATTCAGTTTCAGCGTTTGAATCGAGCTTTTTTATGTTTCGTAGCTCATAGTCGGAATTTTCCATTAAGACTTTCAAATTTTTCCTGTCCGACAACCCGTTATTAAAGAACACACGATACACCGTTTCGGGCTCTGGGGTGAGGGCAAAGAAATCAATATCGGCTCCCGTTTGAAGCTCTCCTTCTATTGGATCATTATCCGGCGTGATTGAAAAGGCAGATCCTATATCATCGCCGAAATCCGGGGTCTCCGCACACAATGGCAAAACAGCAAAAGCAGACAAAAACAGAACAACAATAAATATGGCCTTAAACATACAATCACTCCTAAAAATATGTTTTCTCTAAAATTTTACCACTGCCCTCACTTCAAAAAGGCAGCAAACATATTTATAAAACCTGATGCGTTTTAAGCCCGGAAAGCTGAAGCGATGCTTAGATGTAAACAACCAAAAGTTTTACGTAAAATTATGTCAAAGGCCTAAAAGATAATATTATACTGCAACTTAGCTTAATATAATATAAACAAACTAATTACCTAAGTTTAAGTTATACCTTTTCAGCACTAAAGTCAAGAATAAATTCGAAAAAAAACAAAAATTTTGCGAAAGTTATCACAAAGCTAATGCTTAGGGCATTGATTCTCTCTGCTGAGTTTGCTAATCGCTCAAAACCGGTGATGTTTTTTCTTTTAGAATATCAAGATACAGCTTGCCGTATCCGCTGTAGGCCAGTCCCTTGGTGTAACGCCCTTCTCCATCGTCCTTCTTTGTGGGCTCAGCTGGAGAGACCGGTTCTATCTGCGTATCTTCGTGCCACTCATTCCATGATGTTATCATAATCATATCGCTGCCTTCAAGCTTCAATGCTCTCTCAAGCAACGCTGAGAATAGACTGCCGAATTCGCCTTTCTCGCCTTGTAGTTTTCTTGAGCTGGGCGTATGCCCTTTTCTAACAGCAGTGTCATTAAACCCCGGTGATACAGCGGGGATAAAATCTTTGCCAAGGTTTTCTGCTAATTGCTTCCATTTCTTATTGTTAGCCTGCCAGTGGTTCAGGTGTGAGGGCTGCACATATTTTCTTCGCCCCAGATTTCCATAAACATCATAATTGGTAACAGCATCAAGCATTGAAATACGCTTTTTTTCATAATCTCTGTTGGGAGCTGCCCAAACCTCATCCCCCGCCAAGTACACCTCATAACCATTAGCGGCAGCCCTGCTGCGTATGTTTTTTATATACCGGGCAAGCTGCTTTGTGCTTTTGGATCTTGTAATGTATATAAAAACCGCAGGCTTGCCGTCTATATGCAGATAGCCTTCTTTATTGAAATAATTCTGGCAGAGATAATCCATCTGCGAAGAAATATTTTCGCTGCTTATTGAAGGCTCAAGGAAAACGGCCAGCTCAGTATTGCCTCTGTTCGAGTTGTTAAACATTTTCTCTCTTAGAATGCTGTCACTGCCTTTGCCCCAGAAACTGACAACGAAAAAATCAATCCCTGCATATTCAGCCCATTTGTAATGCTGGCTGATCACTTCATTGTTTTGCTGATTGTACCAGCCGAGAACGGGTGTTTGCTTTGGAGATAAATGGTATCTGAGAACGGTATCTGCTCCGCCATGGAAATTATTATCGCCATGCCAGGCGTAATAATATGCCCCAACTTTGATTTCTTTTGCACCGACCGCAAATGCAGCGGATATAAAAACAAGGCAGGCAGCAAGATTACAAATTTTCATCATTTTCTCATTCCTTAAAGTTAAACCTGAACCCAAATATATCAAATCACTGAAATCCTGCAAATCTGAAAAATAAAACAAGATTCGAAAAAAGGCAGCAGCCTCGCGGGCCGCTGCCTTGTACAGTTAATATGATTTTATACTTGGCCTAGTAGTTCAAATTCAGTAAATCGGAAATCTGCGGGCCGAATTTGATAACAACGCCACTGAAAACAACAGAAACCATTGTCATAAGCTTGATGAGAATGTTCAGAGATGGTCCTGACGTGTCCTTGAACGGGTCGCCTACGGTATCACCCACAACGCCTGCGTGGTGTGCTTCTGAATTCTTTCCGCCGTAGTGTCCTTTTTCGATATACTTCTTGGCGTTATCCCAAGCCCCGCCTGCGTTGTTGAGGGTGATAGCGAGGGAAAATCCAGCAACAAGGCCGCCTGCGAGCAGGCCGAGAACACCAGCAACACCGAGAATCAGACCTGTAAGCACAGGCACGATAATCGCAATCGCTGAGGGAAGGATCATTTCCTTCTGAGCGCCCTTGGTTGAAATCGCAACGCAAGTTGCGTAATCAGGCTTCTGAGAGCCGTCAAGAATTCCGGGCATCTCCTTGAACTGCCTTCTCACTTCGTTCACCATATCGCCGGCAGCCCTTCCAACAGCCTTCATTGTCATAGCGCTGAATACGAAGGCCATCATTGAGCCGATAAAGAGCCCGCATATCATTTTCGGATTCATAATGGTGAGGTTGTATGCCTCAACGAATTTCGCCACAGGAGCGGTTTTTACAGATTCGGCTGTAAACACAAACTCGCCCACTCTGTATATACCTTCTGCCGATTCATTGGCGAGCTTACCTATCCACACGCGTACCTCTTCGAGATATGCAGCGAGAAGAGCCATAGCTGTAAGAGCGGCTGAGCCGATAGCAAAGCCCTTGCCTGTGGCAGCTGTAGTATTTCCGAGGGCATCAAGAGCATCTGTTCTGTTTCGAACTTCTTCGCCGAGCCCTGCCATCTCAGCATTACCACCTGCATTATCTGCGATTGGTCCGTATGCGTCTGATGCAAGAGTTATTCCGAGAGTCGAAAGCATACCCACAGCGGAAAAGCCGATTCCGTAGAGTCCCATAGCGGGATTGTTGAATCCGCCGCTGAAACCGTAAGCAAGCAGAATACCTATTACGATTGTTGCTACCGTGAATCCGGTGGAATACATACCGGCTGAAATACCTTCTATAATTGTTGTAGCAGGCCCCATCTGGGTTTGTTCGGCAATGCTTTTAGTAGGTGCAAATTCATCTGAGGTGTAGTATTCTGTGATTTGGCCGATGATCACGCCCACAATCAGTCCTGTTATTACAGCAGCGAAGATTCCCCAAGTGATGTAGCCTGTGAAAACGAGGATCATCAGAGCAATAACAATCATTACAGAGCTTGCAAGCGTACCTGTGAGAAGTGAGCGGAGGAGGTTTTTCTGGGAAGCCCCTTCCTTACACTTAACCATAAACATCCCGATTACAGATAGGATGATACCAATACCAGCAACGAGCATCGGAGCTACAACCACCTTGAACGGCTCGAGGCCGTGAGGCAGGTTGATTCCAAGGGCAGCACCGAGAGCGGCAGTAGCGAGTATTGAACCGCAATAGCTTTCGTACAGGTCTGCACCCATTCCGGCAACGTCGCCAACGTTATCTCCAACGTTATCTGCGATAGTAGCAGGATTTCTCGGATCGTCTTCGGGGATGCCCGCTTCAACCTTGCCAACGAGGTCTGCACCAACGTCAGCAGCTTTTGTGTAGATACCGCCGCCAACACGTGCGAACAGAGCCTGTGTTGAAGCACCCATACCGAATGTAATCATTGTTGTGGTGATCACAATGAGCTTGTGGTCGGGGTTCATACCTGCCGGCACGAGAAAGCCCCATCCTTCTCTCATATGTTCTGCGGTATAAACCAGCTTATCCAGAAGCAGATACCAAAGAGAGATATCCAATAGGCCAAAGCCCACTACAACAAGCCCCATTACGCCGCCGCTTCTAAAAGCTACGGTAAGACCCCTGTTGA
The DNA here is from genome assembly GCF_002117005.1 of Sedimentisphaera salicampi. Classification (NCBI taxonomy): domain Bacteria; kingdom Pseudomonadati; phylum Planctomycetota; class Phycisphaerae; order Sedimentisphaerales; family Sedimentisphaeraceae; genus Sedimentisphaera; species Sedimentisphaera salicampi. The sequence continues at coordinate 29,468 of NZ_CP021023.1, read as the reverse complement.
GGCCTTCTCTTGCACCGTTGGCTGTTCGAGCTGATGCGTATGTAGCAGTTTTCATTCCAAGATAACCGCACAGACCGCTGAAGAAGCCGCCTGTCAAGAAAGCAAGCGGAACAAACGGGTTCTGAGCACCCACCATCGCAAGGCCTACAAATATGAGCAGCAGCACAATGAATACCACCGTTACAACCCCATACTGCCTTCTGAGATATGCATAAGCACCTTTGCGAACGTCTTCGGCAATTTCCTTCATCTTGTCTGTTCCCTCGGAGGCCTCCATCATCTTCTTGTAGAAGAATCTGGCAAATCCAAGAGCAACAAGAGAGGCGATAACACAAAAGATAGGCTCTGCCCAGCCTGTTGACACGTCTGCTTCACCGCCGTTTGAGCCCCCTGCCGCTAATGCGAGCGAAGGAAAAGCCGCAATGGCAGGCAACATAAATTTCTTAATACCTGTCATGTCCACGATTACTCCTTTTTCTTTAATAGAGTTTTACTAATATTTAAGTTAATAAAAAAACAAGACTGCGCACACTGCGCAAAAAAACCTGTATAATTGTAAAGATATGATTTGATAAATCAACAATTCGAGTGAGTAAAATTCAAAAGCCAAAATGTTGAAGGCAGTTTGTATCCTGAGGGTCTTTGCAAAACAGCCAGTTCTCTGCTAAAACGGCCAAATCCGCAATGTCGGTGTGAGAATCCTCATTAAAATCAGCCGGGGAAAGGGATTCAGTAAGCCAGTTTTCAGAAAACATCGCATAATCAAAGAGATTTACCCTGCAGTCGGGCAGATTAAATCTGCCTGAGATATCTGCCTCGCCGTTTAAGCCAGCAAAGACAAACTCGCTGCACTCGATCTGCGAAACAATTTCCTGACCAGACAGTGCATAATTAAAAATCTGGAGCTTATCGATGCAGCCGACGAAATTTTCCCTCTTCCCCGAGCCTCCAGAACCGATTAAAGGCTCATACCACTCACTGCTGAGGGCTGCCGGCGGGATTTCAGCGGAGGCATCAAGGCTGCCGTTGACATAAATGCGCATCTGCCCTTGAACCGCATCATACACAGCAGCAATATGATGCCATTGCGAATAGCTTAGCGGCGTGCTGCCCTGAAGGGTAAAGGTGTTTCCGGAAGAGCTTTTCGCACTGAAACAAACCTTCCCATTTCCTTCCGAGACTGTAAGGGGCATAATCCATACACATACTGTTGCCTCTTTGATTCCCGATATCTCGCTCGCACCTGCAGGCTGGGGCTGGATTTCAAAAACTGAATCCTCGCCCGGCATAAAGCCGACACCCTTCCCGTTTTCCGGAGCGTTGCAGTGAGTTTGGAAAGAACTGCCGAATTCAAGCCTTGCTGCCCAGTCATTTAATCCCGCTGAATCCACGGCAGCCTCATCAGGCTGCTGCTGAAATCTGTAATCCGCTGCAAGCTTCTTCTCGCTTTCACTGACTACATCTACATCAATAACCTCAGAGCCAGTTTTCCCGTAAATATCCGCAGGCACTCCCGAAGGGCCATCAGAAACCTCTATCTGGATCTGATAGTTGCCAGTCTCAGAGAAAACTGCTTCAGTACTTTGCTGAGATGGGGCAGTGAAGCTAACGCTGCCCGGGCCGGAGAGTTTGCTCCAAAGGAAGCTCTTCTGGAAGGAAGTACCCTGCGTTAAATCCCCGCAGCCCCCTATAAACGGTCTTCCATCGTCTTCAAAACTGCAAGCAAAGGGCTTGGACTCACCGAGGTATGCAATCTGGGAATCACTCGCATAAACCAGAGGCGGGTAGTTCCAGCAGCGGCTCATATCAGAAAGCTGGATTATTTCGCTCTCTGGAAGGCTCCTTGAATAAATCCTCACCTCATCTATACAGCCGTCGAAGCGTCTTTCGCCATCACCCCAGCCCGGGGCAGAATCCCTGCCTATCATAACTCCCGAGAGAGTGCAGAAAGAATGCGAATCGAGATTAACCGCCTTGGCGAGCTGGCCTCCCTGAGGCTTAACATACAGCACGGCACTTTGCGGCGCGATAACAACGGCAGTAAAAACCCACTGATTAAGCGGAATCTCAAGGCCGCTGTCGAAGCTGTATTTGCTGTCGTTCCAGTAATATGCAAGCTGGTTTTGTTTTTTGTAGAAAGCAAGGCCGCACTTGCCTGAGGCCTTGTGAGTGTTGATTATTGAAACCCACCAGTTTGGGATTGAGTGAGTTTTTATCCATGCGCAAAAGGTTGCGTTCTGAGTGTTCATACTGAACGAGGGCGCATTGATATAATCATCGAATCCATCCAGCTCGATCCCGCCCGATATGTAACCCCCACAATCTTCGGGGTTTCCTTTTGTTATTCCGGCGGCATTATTCCCCGAATAATCTCTGACTTCCCCCGAGGCGAAATTTTCAAACATCCACGCACCGGAAAGTCCGTCTGATATATCTGCGTTCAATCCTGCGGCAGCGAAAAGAACAAATATACTGATTAAAAATCTCACATCTGCCTCCTTAAAGCAAAACATTTTCCCAGTAGGCAAGATAATTTTCCCAGCCTTTCTGGAAATTTCCCTGTTTGAAAGGCGTTGTATCAATTCCTCTGCTTTCAAGGGTGCTGTAGAAATTATTTGTTCCCCAGTTAAGACCAACATTCAGGTCGTCCGGCGGATATTCACCCATATCCCCCGTTTCGACAATCCAGCGGTCTAACCTGCGGGATAGATGCTCTCTTATGGGCTGGTGGTTTGGAGACTGGGCTAAATTATTCAGCTCCCAAGGGTCTGCCTGAAGGTCGTAGAGCTCTTCTGCCGGCCGGCTTGCACCGCCTACCGTTTCCATAAATTTAAGCTGGGCAGGCTCAAGTGAACCTTGATAATACTTTGCAAACTGAACCGCATTAACTGGATACTCGTTTGCAATGTACCTGTTGAACATAGGCTCGCCCGGGTTGTTCGTGTACGGCCTTTCAGGATAAAAATTGCGAATATACTTGTATCTTTTCGTGATAACTGCTCTTATCCGATCGAAGCTTGCCCCGCATTTGTCCCTCGCTGCAAAGGCATAGTTCCTGCCGGAGGTTTGGCCGGTGAGGCCGAGGGAGAGATTTGCAGAATCGAAAACAAGCCTTCTGCCCTCTGAGGAGAACGGGATGCCGTGGAAATGATCCGGGATATCCAGACCCGCCCATTTCATCGCAGTTGGTGCGAAATCGAGCGTGCTGATAAGATCACCGCTAACGCTGCCTGCGGGAATCTCTCCCGGCCAGCGAATAATGAGCGGAATCCTAAGGCCGCCTTCATAGAGCCACTGCTTATCCCATATCTGCGGTCGGCCGTGGTCTGAGAAGAAAAAGACTATCGTATTATCCGAAAGCCCCTCTGATTCGATTCTTGAGAGCACCGAGCCCACCTGAGAATCCAATGCCTGCACTTTCTCAAGGTAGTTGGCCCAGTCTTTTCTGGTTAGCAGGTGTTCGGGATTTGAGGGAGGAAGCTCAATCTCAGAAGGCGAAACGGGATTGTCCGAGTCCTGAACAAGGCCGGCAGACCTATGGGTAAGCGAGAAGCTCACCTGAGCAAAGAACGGCTGGCCTTCCGCCCTTCCGGACCAATCCGTGCCGTCGAAGCTTTCATGCAGTCCGGGGCTCTGCCAGTTCCAGTCGCCTTTGCCCCAATTGGAGGTGTTGTCCCAGCGTCCGCAACTTGTGTAGTAGCCGGCATCGCGAAAGTAGTTTGTTATAACTCGAGCTGGGGAAGGCAGGGCATATCCGTCATCTCTGTGGCTTCGGTGGTCCTGGGCATCGAGGGTTGTCTGATACATACTGGTGAACAATCCGCTGCGGTTTGCCGAGCAGACCGGAGCCGTACAGTAAGCTCTGTCGTACCGCCTGCCCTGCTGGGCGAGGGCATCAATGTTTGGGGTGTGCACGATCGGATCGCCGAAGCAGGCGAGATCCGGCGACATATCTTCGCATATAAGCCATATTATATTCGGCCTGCTGTTTGATGAGCCGGCCGAAGAAGGCCGTATAAAAGCGCCTGCGCTTAACATAGAAGCGTTTTTAAGAAATTTTCGCCTCGAGAGATTCATATTGAAAGCCCCTTAGTAATTATTTCTTTCTGCATTTTACAGCAATTCAAAATGCAATACAAGCCCAAACATTTCGCCCCAAAATGATGCGGCAGGACTATCTCCTCGGGCTTTGTGATAGAAAAATTCACCAAGGAGTGAACACAGCCAAAAAAAGACACTCAAGTACAGCCGCAAGGGAAATAAAAGATGGGCGAACACATAGGTTCGCCCTGATTTGGCAAAGCCTTCAAATAATATCCATCGAATCCCTTGAGCCTTTCATCATGGGCTTAGCGGCAAAAATTAACATTAAATCTGCGGATAATATCAGGTTCGTTGCCTATGAACGCCCTCCCTATTCAGGGGCAGCGCCGTTTAATATCTCTTCAAGTTTGGCAGAAAGCTCTTTTGTTTTATCCGGCATCTTATCAGCAAGATTGTTTTTCTCTGCCATATCTTTTTTCAGGTCGTATAGCTGGGGTTTTCTCCTTGCACCGGTATCGATTCCCGTCTGCCAAGCGGTTTTAGGCTTTTTATTTGCCGGCATAAACTTCCAGCGTCCGCCGACAACTGCCAGCCCGCCAATCGAATCAACAGCGAGATATTTCCTGGCCCTTTCCGTTTTTCCGAGAAGAGCGGGCAGAACATTCATGCTGTCCGGAGCAGTCTTTGGCATTTTCTGATTATTCATCGCAGCGAATGAGGCAAACAGGTCTGTCTGGCTGATCAGCGCATCGGATGTTTTGCCCGCAGGAGCCTTGCCCGGCCATCTCACTATGAACGGAACGAGCGTACCGGCCTGATATCTGCTGTATTTTGCTCCGCTGTATGGCCCCCATGGCTCATGGTCTCCGAGTTTTTCCTCTGCCTGATCGTGATAGCCGTCGTCGAGCACCGGCCCGTTATCACTGGAGAACATCACAATCGTATCGTCTTTAAGCCCCATTTCCTCAAGCTCGTCGAGCAGCATCCCTACAGTCCAGTCTAACTGAAGAATGGCATCACCCCTCGGCCCCATTCCGCTTTTCCCGCGGAACTTCTCGTTTGGAAGCCTTGGAACGTGAACATCGTGCGTACAGAAATAAAGGAAGAATGGTTTTTTCCTGTTTCTGTGCATAAAATTGCACGCCTTGTCAACCAGCTTAGCAGCCATAGTCCTGTCGTTCCAGACGGCGCTCGCACCGCCCTTCATATACCCAATACGGCCAACACCGTTGATAATTGCATTGTTATGGCCGTGGGAATGCTTCATATCCAGCAGTTCGGGATTCTTTTTGCCCGTAGGAAGGCCTTCAAACGGCTTTTTAAAGCTCACATAGAGCGGGTCGTCTTCATCAAGGTTTGCCACTTCGTGATTTTCCACATAAACGCAGGGAACCCTGTCTCCGGTGGCGGGTATAATGAAGCTGTAGTCAAAGCCTACCTCTAACGGACCAGGGGCAATCTTCTGGTTCCAGTCTATCTTTGAATCGCCTAAGCCTAAGTGCCATTTGCCCACAACTGCTGTTTTGTAGCCCGCATTACGCATAGATTCCGGCCATGTATGTCTGCCGGCTTCAATAATCATATTCGCATCACCAGCTGCAATCCCTGTATCTTCCCTTCTCCAAGGGTATTCTCCTGTGAGGAGGGCGTATCTTGATGGGGTGCAGGTGGCAGAGGCAGTGTGCGTGTTTGTAAATCGAATGCCCTGTTTGGCGAGCCTGTCGATATTCGGCGTTTCGATTTCAGTTGCTCCGTAGCAGCTCACATCGCCGTAACCGAGGTCGTCTGTGTAGATAATTACAACATTCGGCTTTCTTTGCTCTTCAGCAAGTACATTTCCGCCCAGAGCAAACCCCGCAGACATCACTCCTGCAGCCTTAAGAAAATTCCTTCTTGAATAATTCATTTACTTCTCCGAGTTAAAAAATAATGAGACTGTTTCTATTTTATTATGTATTCAAGCAGTAATAATTTACCAGAAAATTTCAAATAGAGGTAAAATTAATGGCCGAAATATGAATTTTTGCACAAATTTGCGGAATTATTATACAATATTGAGTTAAATATTTTTTATTTTTTGTTCTAATAACGCTTTTAGTAATTTATAAAATATTGCTCAACTTAAGGACAGGATTAAAAAATGAATTCAAGAGAAAGACTTCAAACAGTATTAGAGCACAAACAGCCGGACAGGCTCTGCGTTGATATCGGCGCTGGCGGTCAGACTGGTATAGGTATATGTGCTCTGGACAAGCTTAGAAAAGCGGTAACAGGTGATGAAGACTATACCTGCAAGATCTGTGAGACATTCCAGATGCTCGGCGAGGTTGACGATGATCTCAAAAGAAAGCTTCAGCTTGATGTTGCAGGGATTTATCCGCTGTATGATATGTTTGGGCTTGAAACGGGCAAGTTCAAGAAATTCAAGATGCCTGTTGACGGAACAGAGTGCCTTGTGCCTGAGGGTTTTAACTACACAGTTAACGAAAACGGCGATGTGTATATGTATCCCGAAGGAGATACATCCGTCCCGCCTTCGGCAGTTATGCCTTCAACGAGCTATTTCTTCGATTCTATAGACCGGCAGAAGCCAGTCGAGGAAGATAAGCTGAACTACCTGGACAACTGCGAGGAATTCGGGCTGCTCAGTGAAAAAGAGCTGAATTATTTCAAGCAGCAGGTAAGCTGGTACTACAATAACACAGAATTCGGGATTTATGTAACCCTGCCGGCAATGGCTTTCGGTGATATAGCGCTTGTGCCAGGACCTTTCCTGAAAGATCCCAAGGGGATACGTGGCGTCGAGGAGTGGTATATATCCACAGCTATCCGCAAGGATTATATTATGAAGGTTTTCGAGAAGCAGTGTGAGATTGCTCTTGAGAATATCGAGCTTTTGGCTGATACGCTGGGAGATATGCCGCAGGTTGTGTTTGTAACCGGAACAGATTTCGGCGCCCAGCGGGGCCCGTTTATATCTCCGGAAACCTACAGAGAGATGTATAAGCCTTTCCAGAAGGCAATAAACGACAAAATCCACAAGCTCACCAACTGGAAAGTGTTTATGCACTGCTGCGGTTCTATCGCCCCGCTGATTCCCGATATGATCGACGCGGGCTTTGACGTGCTCAATCCTGTTCAGTGCTCTGCTGAGAATATGGATCCTCAGATGCTCAAAGACGAATTCGGCGAGCAGCTTGTATTCTGGGGCGGAGGAGTTGACACACAGAAAACACTGCCCTTCGGCACCCCTGAAGAGGTGTACAAAGAAGTGCGAGAGAGGATTGATATATTCAATGAGGGCGGAGGCTACGTATTCAACAGCATACACAACATCCAGAGCAACGTGCCTCTGGAGAATTTGATCTCTATGATCAAAGCGGTTGATGATGCACGCGGACTTAAAACAATATAATAAAATTTGGTAATTAACAGTTTTTAGGTGTTGAAATGGAACTAAGCTTATTTGATGTACTCGTATTCGTAGGATTCTTTGCTGTTGTTATAGGCGTAAGCCTTTTCAAGAGCCGAAAAGAGACAAGCAGCGAGGATTATTTCCTCGCAGGCAGAGGGCTGAAATGGTGGCTGATTGGTGTGTCGATCGTGGCAGCCAACATCTCTACCGAGCAGTTTGTGGGAATGGCAGGCCAAGGCGCCGGAGACGTGGGCCTGGCTGTTTCGAACTGGCAGCTCCTTGGAAGTATTGGTATTGTAGTGATAGCGTTCACTCTGATACCTCGATTTCTCAAGGCCGGCATTTACACTATGCCTGAATACCTCGAATACCGCTACAACTCCGCAGCAAGAGGTATAATGGCGCTTCTTACAGTAGTGGTTTATGTGGCGGTTCTGCTAACGGCAGTGCTTTACTCCGGCGGTATAACGCTGCGTACGATATTCGGGCTCAAGCTCGAATACGGCGTATGGCTTATCGGCCTTCTCGCTGCGGGCTACACGGTCTGGGGCGGCCTCAAGGCTGTAGCATGGGCAGATTTGTTTCAGGGCGGAGCTCTGATTGTAGGCGGGCTGGTTATTTTCTTCTTAGGTCTGCATGCCTGCGGGGGCTGGGAACAGTTTACAGAGGTAAACGAAGACAAGCTTCATATGATTCTCCCCGAAAGCCACGAGAAACTGCCTTGGACAGGGCTTGCCTCTGGTATGTGGATTGTTCTTATTTACTATACGGGGCTCAATCAGTTTATCGTGCAGAGAAATCTCGCTGCTAAGACCCTGCGGGACGGGCAGCTCGGCGTGATATTTGCAGGTGCTTTATGGCTGATTGTTCCTTTTGCTATTGTAATTCCCGGAATTATGTCTAACCAGCTCTACGGCGATCAGATGAGCACGCCTGACGAGGCCTTCCCAATACTGATCCGCAATCTCGTTCCTGCGGGGCTGAGAGGATTTATGTTTGCGGCGATATCCGGAGCTGTGATAAGTTCTCTTGGCTCTATGCTGAACTCCGCTTCGACAATCTTCACAATGGATGTTTATAAAAGGATGTTCGGCGGTAAAGCCGGTCAGAAAGGGCTTCTGCTTCTCGGCCGCTCTATGACTATGATTTTCGTGATAGTAGGCTGTTTGCTTGCCCCGATGCTCGATAATCCAAAGTTCGGCGGGGTTTTCCAGTATATACAGCAATTTCAGGGTTATATCTGGCCTGGCGTAGTTGCGGCGTTCCTTTTCGGTATGCTCGTCCCGCAGGCACCGGCTGCTTCAGGTGTTGTGGCTCTTGTTTCAGGCCCGATTTTCTACGCAATTTTCCAGATGTTTGCGAAAACTCAGCACTTCTTGGTGGATGTGGCGATAAGCTTCAATCTGGTTATCTGTATTATGGGGCTTATGACATTCCTCAGGCCGCTTGAAACGCCGAGAAAGCTGCCTGTGCGGGAGGATATAGACCTCGAAACCAAAACTGATGTTAAGATTTACGGAATTCTTGTAATAGCTGCTGTGATTGCTTTTATCGTGATTTTCAGGTAAAAAGATAAATTCTGCAAAAAGCTTAAAAGTATGGATTGACATAAACAGCAATAAACGTTAAAGTAGAAAGCTGAAAAATGAAACCTCCGGATGATTTACGCCGGAAAAACAGACTAAAAACATAACCCCTCTAATTCTAACCATATTTACCGTTAAGTCAGGCCTCACGGCCTGACTTTTATTTTTTAAGATGTTTATTCAAGCAAGCTAATCCAAAACAAAATCTCTGCTTACAGTATCTGCCACAGAAAATCCTTCCGGAGTGAGGCGGAAGCCTGAGAGTGTTTTTTCAAGTAAACCTTCGTTGATGTTTTTTTCAATCTCAGAAGAGAATAGTTTTTCGAAATCGAAACCTGTCTTATCGCTGAATTCGGGGCTAAGAATTCCCCTGTTTGTTCTGAGCATCAGAACTGCTGTCTGCCATGCATATTCTTTCTCTGTCAGCACTTGGCACTCTCTTTCCGGATTCCCACCGGCAGCAATATACCCTTCAACATCAGCTGGATTGCTGAATCTTTTGCCCTCACAGAAGCTTCCGGCGGATGCCCCTAAGCCCAGATACTGCTCTGAACGCCAGTAGTTCCAGTTGTGCAGGCATTCAAAATCAGGCAGGGAAAAATTTGAGATCTCGTACTGATATAACCCTGCTTCTTCGAGCCGGTGAATCAAATGCTCGTACATTTTTCTATCGAGCTGCTGGTCGGGAAGTTTCAGCTTGCCATTCTTCACTGCTTCAGCGAGGGGTGTGCCCTGCTCTACAGACAGGCTGTATGCGGAAATATGGCTGGGCTCGAAGCTCAGAGCAATATCCAAATCTTTTGCAAAATCTTCGAGAGTTTGAGAGGGAAGCCCGAAGATCAAATCAATATTGAGATTTTCTATTACAGATTCGCCTGCTGCATCAAGGGCGTTGAGATTTTCGGCTCGCGAGCCTTTCCTGCCCAAAACCTCAAGCGATTTCTCTGAAAAGCTCTGCACGCCCACAGAAAGCCTGTCCACAGCGAAGAGCTCCGCTGTAATAAGTTTATCTCTGGTGAGATGGCGGGGATTCATCTCAACTGTAAACTCAATGGGCGAGAATTTCTCTGCAAACATACTCAGCAAAGCGCTGAGATTCTTATCGGAAAGAATTGAAGGGCTCCCGCCGCCGATGTAAATTGTTTCAAGCGAATCTTCATCAATATCAAAGCTGTCAAGCTCGTTTTGCAAAGCGTTCAGGTAGTCTTGGTGTACATTCTCATCCGTTTCGGGAATTGAGTAAAACCCGCAGCAGCCGCACTTGTAATCACAGAACGGGATGTGAACGTAGAGACTCGCTGTTTCAATCATTATAAACCCCTAATCGACTATACTTTCTATGGTTTTTCTGTCCGCAAATTCGGTGATTAGCCTCTGGCCTTTGTTCAAATCATCTGGCTGTTTTACAATAAAGTTATCTTCTGCATTTTTTGTGAGAGTGAAGCCTCGCTGCAGAACAGAGCGGGGATTGAGGACTGTAAGCTTGCTTTCAAGTTTATCGAGATCATTTACAGAGCTGTTCAGCCGGCCTGTAAAGGCTCGTTCCAGATGGCTCTGGTTTTTCTCTATCCTGCTCTGGGCTGTCTTCATGAGGCTGTAGAGCGAGCTTCCGGCAAGCTGATTCTGGAGCTGCGAAAGTTCGGATTTCCTGCTTAGAAGCGTTTCAGACAAGGCCTGCCTGAGTTTCCCAGTGAGTTCATCGAGCTGCTGTGATTTATAGTTTATTGCATATCTTGGATTCTTGAATACAGCCGAGGCCTGAATTGTTTCAAGCTGCTGGGAGGCCAGAGCTGCCCTTTTTCGGAGGTCCTGCTTGAGCCTGTTTTCAAGCTCATCAAATTTTGCCTCGAGCTCTGATTTGTCAGGTACGGCTATAAAGCCCGCTTTCGTAGGCGTTGAAGCCACGGCATCTGCGGCCATATCGCTAACTGTTGTGTCAATTTCATGGCCGACAGCGCTTATCACAGGCAGATTAGAAGCCGCAATCGCCCTTGCCACGGCCTCCTCGTTAAAGCACCATAAATCCTCGAGGCTCCCGCCTCCCCTGCCGAGGATAATCAGGTCCAATGAAAATCTTTCCCGCAGAGCATTCACCCTTGCAATGCCAGCGGCGATTTCCTTCTCAGCCCCCTTCCCCTGCACCGGTACGGGATAGAGATAGAGCTTTGCGCAGGGGAAACGTGAATGTATGCTCTCTGAAATATCCTTCACTGCCGCTCCGCTGGAGCTTGTGATAACCGCAATATTGAACGGGTATTTCGGCAGCGCCTTTTTTCGAGAGTCTTCAAAAAGCCCCTCTTCCTTGAGCTTTCTGCAAAGCTGTTCGAACTTGATCTGGAGACTGCCAACCCCTGCCGGGCTTATGTGCTGGCTTATAAACTGATATTTCCCGTAAGGCGAATAGACATCTATATGTCCTGAACAGATCACAGAGAGCCCGTTTTCAAGTTCAAAACCGAGCTTTGAAACGTTAGATTTCCACATAATGCAGGGAAGCTGGCTGTTTTTGTCTTTGAGGGAGAAATAGATATGCCCGCTTGAAGGCCGCTTGAGGTTGCTAACCTCCCCAATAACGGACATATACGCAGGAAGGCTTGATTCAAGCGCAACCTTAATCATATTGTTTATCTGAGTAACGGTGTATTGATTTTTCATATATAGAAATTATAGCTGTGATAAAATCATTTACAAGAAAAGGAAATGAGTTGAACTGTCAGATATAAAGCGTAAGATTAAAATTTTATTCGTTTAATGCAGGTAATGATATGCTGTTCTCCAATAAAAGAATAGCCATAACAATGGGCGATCTAAACGGAATCGGCCCTGAGATAATTGTAAAGGCGCTTTACGATTCCGTGATAAGGCTTCAGGGCAGATTCTATATTTACGGCAGTGATAAATATTTAACCAAAGCTGCCCGCGAGCTGGGTATAGAGAGGTTCTGGTCTGTCTGCTCGCCGGGTAATTTCCCGGAAAAGGAGAATCAGGTTACCGTTTTTGATTACGGCTTCTCTATTGGCGGAGGAATTCGCGAGCCTAACGAAGATTCCGGAAGGGCCTCGCTTTTATTTTGCAGTGATGCGATTTCTGATGTTTTTGCGAAAAAGCTTGATGCCCTTGTAACCGCCCCGATACACAAACAGAGCTGGAAAATGGCCGGCGCAAAATGGCCCGGGCATACCGAGCTGTTGACCCATAAAACCGGCTGCAAAGATTCGGCGATGATGTTTGTATCCAGCGAGCTGAAAGTGGCTCTTGCAACTATCCACTGCGCTTTATCAGAAGTGCCCGCCAGGCTGAGCATAAAGAAGATTACAAACACGCTCGAACTGCTCAATCAGACGCTTGTAAAATATTTCGGCATAGAGCGGCCGAGGATAGCAGTTGCAGGGCTCAATCCGCACGCCGGCGAAAGCGGGAGATTCGGGAAAGAAGAGAGCAGAATCATAAGGCCGGCTGTTGTGGCGAGCAGGGAAAACGGGATTGATGCTGACGGCCCGAGCCCGGGAGACACACTTTTCACCAAAGAAAGCAGAGACAAATACGACGGATTTCTTGCAATGTACCACGATCAGGGGCTTATACCCGTGAAGACACTCTCAATGAACGATGCGACAAACGTTACTATAGGGCTGCCTGTAATCAGAACCTCACCCGCCCACGGAACAGCATTCGACATTGCAGGGAAGGGAAAAGCCGATGAGGCGAGCATGAAAATGGCGATCCGCGTTGCTGCGATGATGGTTGACCGAAAACGCAAATTCCAGTCTGAAAAGTAGTTCACCGTGCAGAGTAAGCAGCAGATTCAAAGCATACTTGCCCAGTGCGGGGCAAGGCCGGACAAAAAACTCGGCCAGAATTTTCTCTTTGATACGAACCTGATTAACTTTCTGGTTTCTCAGGCGCAAATCACAAAATCTGATGCGGTGATAGAGGTTGGTCCGGGAACGGGAAGCCTCACCGAAGCTTTGGCTGAGGCCGCAGGCGGAGTTGTGGCGGTGGAATACGATAAAATGCTTGGCAAGTGCGTCAGCGAGCGGTTCAAAGATTACGAAAACGTCAAGATAATCTGTGCAGATGCCCTTCAAACAAAGAACCAGCTCAACCTTGATTTGATTGCTGAAGCGGAAAAACTCCAGAGCTCTCTTAATGGAAGGCTTATTCTCGCAGCAAACCTGCCTTACAACATAGCATCTTCAGTTATGATTAACGCTGTTACAGGACGTCCGTTTGCAGGCCAGATGTATGTAACGATACAGAAAGAGGTTGGCCGGCGGATGACAGCCCCGTGCGGAAGCAAGATCTACGGGCCTTTGAGCATTATAATTCAGGCTCTTGGTGAGGTCGAAATCCTGAAAACTCTCCCTCCGCAGGTTTTCTGGCCTCCGCCCAAGGTGGAGTCTGTGATGGTTAAATTTGAAAAAAATATGTCAAAAACTGCACGCATTAAGGATATATATCTTTTAAAGGAAACTGTGAGTCTGTTTATGGGGCACAGACGTAAAACTCTCAGAGCCTGCTGCCGGCTTGCGGACGGGCAATTATCGCAAGTTGAAAACTGGGAAGATATTTTCCGGAAGGCTGAGATTGATTCAAACTTTAGAGGAGAAAAGCTCAGCCCATCTGAATACGTTGGGCTTTCCAATATATTATTCGATTTATTACAAACTCGATGAAAGGTTCATTAATGACTCTAAACCGAAGAGATTTTCTAAAAGCCCTGCCGCTTGCATACTGCTCAGCGGCCTACGGGGACACACTGAAAAAAACAAAAAAGCCTAACATTCTGGTAGTTTTAGTTGACGATATGGGCTACTCAGACCTCGGCTGCTACGGAAGCGAGATATCAACGCCTAACATTGACAGGCTCGCTGAGGAAGGCGTTCGCTTCAGAAAATTTTACAATACTGCCAGATGCTGCCCGACGCGGGCATCTCTTCTGACAGGGCAATACCAGCACAGCGTGGGCATGGGCTGGATGACAGCCTCTGATCTGGGAACAGATGCCTATCAGGGCGAGCTGAACGATGAGTGCATCACAATAGCTGAAGGGCTCAAACCGGCAGGCTACACTTCTTATATGCTCGGGAAATGGCATGTAACCTTCCATGAAAATATGTCTAAAGACGGGGATAAATCCTCATGGCCTCTCCAGCGCGGCTTTGATCATTTCTACGGCCATCTCACAGGCGGAGGCAGCTACTACAATACACCGACAATGACAAAAGACAACAAGAGAATCGAACTCAAAGACGGTGAATACCTCACAGACAGAGTGGCAGAAGAAGCGGTTGATTATATAGACAATCACTTTGAGGAGAAAGCCGCAGATCCGATGTTTATGTATCTTGCGTTCTATGCACCGCACCGTCCTCTTCAGGTGCCTGATAAATACCTCCAAAAGTATCAGGGCAAGTATATGATTGGATGGGACGAGCTCCGCAAGAGACGCTTCAAGAAGCAGAAAGAGATCGGACTGTTTGATGAGACATACAAGCTCTCTCCAAGAGACCCGAGAGTGCCTGCTTGGAAGGATATTCCGAATAATAAGAAAAAGCTTTGGGATAAGCGAATGGCGGCATATGCCGGCCAGATTGAATGCATGGACTACAATCTCGGTATGGTGCTTAATAAGCTTAAAGAAAAAGGCGAACTGGACAACACGCTCATTATGTTCCTCTCTGATAACGGCGCTTGTGCTGAATCTGCAGGCAAAGGAAATATCGAAACTATAGGCAAGCCCGGCGACAAAGAAAGCTATAAGATAAACTGGGCTAATGCCAGCGACACCCCGTTCAGGAAATACAAAAAGGACACGTACGAAGGCGGAATATGCACGCCTCTTATTGTTCGCTGGCCAGGGAAAGTGAGCGGGAAAGGCGGATATACAGACGAATATGGGCATGTAATCGATATACTCCCCACCTGCCTTGACGTTGGCGAAGCGGTATATCCCAGCAAACACAAGGGCAATCCAATCAACAAACCGGATGGCACAAGCCTTATGCCTGCTTTCAAAGGCGGAAGTATGCCCCGCAGACCGCTCTACTGGGAACACGAGGCCAACAGAGCTGTACGTTACGGGAAATGGAAGCTGGTATCTCCCGGGCAAAACAAAAAGCCCTACGCAGGCCAGTGGTATCTTTACGATATAGAAAAAGACCCATGCGAGCTGAATGACCTCTCGGAGAAATTCCCCAAGCTGAAAAAGAAAATGATAGAGCTCTGGGACTCCTGGGCCAAGAAGAACGGCGTTTATCCGCTGGACAACTCCGGCTGGCGACCAAAGATTAAGAAAAGCGTTAGATGATAATTCAGGGCGGCAATTGAGCCGCCCTTTTTTATGCGACAGCTGAACAGGACTTCCAATACCAAATGGCCTGTTTTAAGTGTCCGTTTTGAACAAAACGGATGGTTTGATATTAAGGGAAAAGTGATTAAACTTTGAAATAAAATTAAGTGCAATACAAGGGTAAACAATATGCGGATTCTACTTACAAACGATGACGGGATCTTCTGCGAATCTCTCCACTGCTTATACAGGCAATTAACCAAACTGGGGGATGTTGAAGTGGCAGCTCCTCTTACCGGTAAATCCGGCGCAAGCCACAGCCTTACATTGAGCCCGATAGTATGTGAGAAGGCTTCAGTTGACGGGCTTTTCAACGGCTGGGCTGTCGAAGGCACGCCGGCAGACTGCGTTAAGCTTGCAGTGCTGGAGCTTTTCGACGGACAGTTC
Organism: Sedimentisphaera salicampi; assembly: GCF_002117005.1. Taxonomy (NCBI): domain Bacteria; kingdom Pseudomonadati; phylum Planctomycetota; class Phycisphaerae; order Sedimentisphaerales; family Sedimentisphaeraceae; genus Sedimentisphaera; species Sedimentisphaera salicampi. Next base: position 13,684 of record NZ_CP021023.1, on the reverse strand, counting down.
GACCTCATAGTATCGGGAATGAATATCGGCTCGAATGCTGGGGTTGATATGCTCTATTCAGGCACTCTTGCAGCTGCTGTGGAAGGTGCTTTTTACGGAATACCGTCAATCGCAGTTTCAGCACGTATCGGACAGGAATCGATCGAAGAAGCTGCTGAGGAGGGTTTCAGGGCAATCGAAATGATAGCAGAGATTATGCAGCCGGGAGACGTTTACAACATAAACGTGCCCTGCTTGAGAGAATTTAACGAAAAGAAGATTGCTTTTGTTCCTCAAGCGGAGCAGGTTTATAAAGAGAAATACTTCAAGGGCATAAACGAAGAGGGCAAGAAAACATACCAGATTATGAGCGAAGAAGACGCCCTTGCTGAAGAAGAAACCGACAGAGAAGCAATAATGAACGGATATACAACAATCACACCCGTAAAATACTTTATGACCGACAGAGAAAAACTTGAACAGCTCAGAGCAAAGTTCACTGCCGGCGAATACACCAGCTGAAGCCCCCTGAAACTCAATTACTATGCAAAAAAGTTATAAAAATTTTTTATTTTGTGAAAAATTGAACAACAAAAGCTTGACTTTTGCATTATAATGTTTTTAATAAACATATAAAAGAGTATTAGGTGTTGATTTATTCGAGGAAAGAAATTTCCGGGAGTAAGCCTTTATGGCAACTAACAAAAACTGCATTGTAAGGATTTCACGTTATAAAAACGCTTTAACAAGACTGAAATCGCTCGGTTTTGTTAAAGTATTTTCGAGCAATCTTGCAGATGCTACAGGAACCTCCTCTGCACAGGTTCGAAAAGATTTCTCACTGTTCGGCATCACCGGCAACAAGCGCGGCGGGTACAACATAGACGATTTGGTCGAACAGATGAACACAATCTTCGGCAAGCACGAGGTTCACAAGGTTATTATAGTGGGCTTTGGGAATATAGGCAAGGCCTTAATGAGCTATAAGGGCTTTGAGAAGGAATCAATCAAGATAGATGCGGCTTTCGATATAGACAGCTCAAAGGTGAATGAGAAGGCAGAGATCCCTGTTTACCCCTTTGAGAAACTTGAAGAATATATACAAGAAAACCGCATAAAGCTGGGTGTTATTTCGGTGCCTGATGTGGCGGCTCAGCAGGTTTTTGAAGTAATGAAGAGAGCTGGGATAAAGGGCGTATTGAACTTTGCCCCTATAAATTTGGGCAGCAGCGACGAGGTGGTTATAAACAATATCAACCTCGAGATGGAGCTTGAAAACCTCATCTACTATGTGATAGCAGCTGAGAAAAATAAGGCTCAAAATAATAATGATATTTGAAACTGCGGTTAAACGCAGTTTTTTTGGCGTATTAAAACAAGTAATTAGTGAATCTTTTGAAAGGATAGGATAAAGGTGTCAGATCCAATCCAAGCTATTCAGGAAATGCGCAGCGGCGCTGATGAAAGTTATCAGCACGAGCGCGAAGGGATAAAGCACGAGATATTCGTTGGTATGGCAACCTGCGAGATCGCTGCGGGTTCTCGAGAAGCAATGAAGGTGTTCAACGATGCAATAGAATCCGGCGAACTCAAGGATGCCAGGGTTTCACGCAAGGGCTGTGCGGGCAGGTGTAATGTAGAGCCTACCGTAGAAATAGTTACCGGCGGGAAATCGTACAGGTATATAAAAGTAACGCCGGAAAAGGCGTCTGAGATAGTTCAAAAGCATCTTATAGGCGGAGAGGTGATCACAGAATGGCTTCAGGGCGAATACGGAAGCGAGAAGCCCGAAAGCGACAACCTTCATAACCGCTCTTACGGGAGGTTCGGTGATTTGCCGGTTTTCGGGAAGCAGCTTAGAATTGCCCTTCGAAACTGCGGAATCATTGATCCGGAAAATATCGACGAATACATCCATCACCGCGGATATGAGGCACTTGCAGAGGTGCTGAAAAATTTCAAGCCCGCAGATGTTATAGAAAAGGTTAAAGAATCCGGTCTTCGCGGAAGAGGCGGCGCAGGTTTCCCCACAGGTCTTAAATGGGACATCACCGCCAAATTCCAGGACGAGGAGATGTACGTTATATGCAACGCCGATGAAGGCGACCCTGGGGCATTTATGGATCGGAGCACGATTGAAGGCGATCCGCATTCAGTGCTTGAGGGTATGCTTATAGGCGCTTACGCAATCGGGGCAAGCAACGGAATCATCTATATCCGTGCTGAATACCCGCTTGCCATCAAGAGGCTTGAAATCGCCATTGGGCAGGCAAAGGAAAGAGGGCTTCTCGGGAAAAATATTCTCGGGTCTGGATTCTCTTTCGATATCGAGCTCAGGCTTGGCGCTGGAGCGTTTGTTTGCGGCGAGGAAACCGCCCTTATCCATTCGATAGAAGGACGCAGGGGTATGCCCAAGCCGCGGCCTCCATATCCTTCTGAGAGCGGCGTATTCGGCAAGCCTACGCTTATCAACAATGTTGAGACTTGGTCTAACATTCCTGCGGTACTGCTGGACGGTACAGAGTGGTTCTCCACAGTGGGAACGGAGAAGAGCAAAGGCACGAAAGTATTCGCTCTTGCAGGAAGAGTTTACAATACGGGGCTCGTGGAAGTTCCGATGGGAACTACGCTCAGAGAGATGGTTTACGATATCGGCGGCGGAATTCCGGACGACAAAGAATTCAAAGCCGTTCAGACCGGCGGTCCTTCAGGCGGCTGCCTGCCTGAAAGCTATCTGGATACAAAAATCGATTACGACTCACTCGCTGCAGCGGGTTCTATTATGGGCTCCGGCGGTATGATTGTAATGGATGAGACATCCTGCATGGTGGATGTGGCGAAATTCTTCCTCGAATTCACTCAGGATGAATCCTGCGGGAAGTGCACACCCTGCCGTGAAGGAACAAAGAGGATGCTTGAGATTCTCACCCGCATCACTGAAGGCAAAGGCCGGGCGGGAGATATTGAAAAGCTCGAAAGGCTCGGGACTATGATCCAGAAGGCCTCGCTTTGCGGGCTCGGGCAGTCTGCCCCGAATCCCGTGCTCAGCACAATCAAAAACTTCAGAGATGAATATGTTGAGCATATTGAAGAGAAGAAATGCCGTGCAGGCGTCTGCAGCGCACTGCTCGGATACAGCATCAACGACAACTGCGTAGGCTGCGGGGCATGCAAGAAGGCCTGCCCGGTTGATGCAATCTCGGGCGAGAAAAAGGGCAAGCACGTTATCGATCAGGATAAGTGCATAAAGTGCGGACAATGTTACGAAGTTTGTAAATTCGGTGCAGTTGACAGAGGATAAGACAAATGGACTTAATAACCATACATATAGACGATATAGAATATAAAGTGGAACCCGGCCAGACGATTATGCAGGCCGCAGACAAGCTCGGCTACAAGATACCGAGGCTTTGCTATCATCCCAAGCTCTCAATCGAAGGGGCCTGCAGGGTTTGTATTGTGCAGGTGGAAGGGGCAAGAAATTTCTCTGCCTCCTGCGCTACGCCTGTTAGAGACGGGATGAAGATCTATACCAACACCCCGGAAGTAAGGCGGGCAAGGCGTGATATCGTAGAATTGATTCTCGATAATCACCCGCAGGACTGCCATACCTGTGAGAGAGACGGCATATGCGAGCTCCAGAGGCTCTCTTCTTCTGTTGGTATTCAGAAAAGGCATTTCGAGGGCGAGAGGAAAGAATACAACGAGGACTACTCTTCGATTTCAGTAGTGCGGAATCCGAACAAATGCATTCTCTGCGGCAGATGCGTGAGGATGTGTTCTGAGATACAGGAAGTAACGAATCTCGGCCTTGCAAACAGGGGCTTTAAGACAGTGGTAATGCCGGCATTTGATATGCCGATGAGCGAGAGCGTTTGCGCAGCCTGCGGGCAGTGCGTGAATATCTGCCCCACCGCTGCATTCCTCGAGAACAACAGCTGTCAGGACGTGTTTGATCTTCTGGGCGATAAGAGCAAGGTTAAAACAGTTAACGTAGCTCCTTCAGTGAGAGCATCTATCGGCGAGGCTTTCGGGCTTGAGCCGGGGAGGGATATGGAAGGCCAGATATTTGCAGCCCTCCGCAAGCTCGGCTTTGACTACGTTTTCGATACAAACTTCGCAGCAGACCTTACGATTATGGAAGAGGCCAGCGAGCTTGTTCACCGAATCAAGAACGGCGGAACGCTCCCGATGCTCACCTCCTGTTCAAGCGGCTGGATGAAATTCGTAGAGCAGTTCTATCCTGAGCTTCTTGAGCATCTGTCAACCTGCAAATCTCCGATGAGTATGGCAGGGGCAGTGATAAAATCATACTTCGCAGAGAGCTTAGGCGTTAAGCAGGACGATATTGTGAATGTAGGCATAATGCCCTGCACAGCGAAGAAGTTTGAGGCTTCAAGGCCGGAGCTCGATGTTGACGGGATCAAATCTACTGATGAAGTGTTAACTACAAGAGAGCTCGCTTGGATGATCAAAAGCGCAGGGATAAACTTCGTTGATATGGAGCCTGAGAAGCCGGACAATCCGCTCAGCGTTTATTCAGGCGCAGGCGTTATTTTCGGAGCAACAGGCGGCGTGATGGAAGCTGCAATCAGAACAGCTCATTATATGATCACAGGCGAAGAGCTGGGCGAGGTGAATGTAGAAGCGGTCAGAGGTATGAAGGGCATCAAGAAGGGATCAGTTATGATCGGCGATATGGAAGTACGCGTGGCAGCAGCCCACGGGCTGGGAAATGCCGAGAAGCTTCTCAAGGAAGCCAAGGAACATCCCGACAGATACCACTTCATCGAAATAATGGCCTGCCCGGGCGGCTGTATCGGCGGAGGGGGACAGCCCTATCCGCTAACAAACAGCATCCCGCTGGACGAGGAATGCCTCGCCAAGAGGGCCTCCGCCCTTTACAGCAGCGATGACACAAACGAGATCAGGGTTAGCCATGAGAACCCCGATATCAAGAAGCTCTATGAGGAATACCTCGGCGAACCCCTCGGTGAGATTTCACATAAATACCTTCACACCCATTACAAACCGAAGGAGCCCAAGGGAGTTATTCCAACTGAGCTGCTCTCAAAATGTTAGGGAAATAAGACTTAGAGCAGGCCGGAAACTCGCCGGCCTGCATAGAAAGAGGTTTCAAAATGGACACAAAAAGCTGGATAGAAAACAGAATCAAGCAGGATGAGATTGATAAGTACCTCGAGAATGGGGAAGACTTTATCAACACCGAAGAGATTGAATCTGTACTCGCCGGCGCTGAGGGAAAAGAGCCGGAGCCGGCAAGGGTGCGTGAGATAATCGCCAAGAGCCTTAACGTGGAGAATCTCACCCCGCAGGAAACTGCCGAGCTTCTCAACGTTACAGACCCTGATATGCTTGCTGAGATGCAGGAAGCGGCTCTGAAGGTCAAGAAAAAGGTTTACGACAACCGGATTGTTACCTTTGCCCCGCTTTATATGTCTAATCTCTGCGTGAACAACTGCTCCTACTGCGGTTTCAGGACTGAAAACGAGCAGTCCTCCCGCCGAGCCCTTTCAATGGAAGAGGTGAAAAAGGAAGCGGAAGTTCTGGCTGGGAAGATCGGTCATAAACGGCTTATCGTTGTTTACGGCGAGCACCCAAGCACAGACGTGGATTATGTGGCTGATACGATCAACACCGTTTACAGCGCAAAGATGCCCACGAAAAAGGGCTACGGCTCAATCAGGCGTGTCAACGTGAATATGGCTCCTATTCAGATTGATGAACTCAAATATCTCAGAGACGTTGGGATAGGCACATATCAGGTGTTTCAGGAGACATACCACAAACCTACTTACGCCAAGGTTCACCCCGCCAACACGATCAAAGGCAACTACCGCTGGAGGCTGTACTGTATGCACAGGGCTCTGGAGGCAGGAGTTGATGATGTGGGAATCGGGGCTCTTTTCGGCCTGTACGACGACTGGAAATTTGAAGTGATGGGTCTTTTGTATCATTCAATAGAGCTGGAAGATAAATTCGGGATTGGGCCTCATACAATTTCATTCCCTCGAATTGAACCGGCAGTGAACACACCTTACGTATCGCAGTGCAAAGGCGTGAGCAACGATGATTTCGAGAGGCTGGTAACAGTAGTCCGGCTTGCGGTCCCGCATACAGGGCTTATCATTACTTGCAGGGAAGATGCAGAGTTTAAGGATAAATGCCTCAGCTACGGCTGCACCCAGACAGACGCCTCATCCCAGATCGGAATCGGCGGGTATGCAGAGCTTGCAGAATCGGCGCAGGAAGAAATCCGGCAGCAGTTTGTTCTCGGGGATACCAGAAGCCTTGATACGATGATAGGCGACTACGCCGAGAAGGGAATGATCACCTCATTCTGCACAGCAGGCTATCGCTGCGGACGTACGGGCAAGTGCATTATGAACCTGCTTAAGTCAGGCGAAGAGGGCAAATTCTGCAAGCTTAATGCAGTGATCACCTTCCGCGAATGGCTTGATGATTTTGCCGGCGAAAGGACTAAGCAGCTCGGCGAAAAGGTTATCCAGAAAGAGATCCGGGAGATCAAAGAACAAAGCCCTGAAAAGGTTTATCAGCAGTTTATGAGCAATTATGAACGAACGCTGAACGGTGAAAGAGATATTTATTTTTAGTAATTAGTGTTTAAATAATAAAGAAATAGGAGATAATATTATATGCCCGACTATACAGAACTCAAGCAGTATATAGACAGCCTGAGAGATAAGCCGCACTTCGAGTCATACCTGATTGCAGTGCTTCACAAGGCTCAGAAGCTCTACGGATATCTAACCCTGGATGCAATGAACATCATCTCAGAGCAGATGAACATCCCAACGGCTCATATATGGGGCGTTGCTACATTCTACAGCTTCTTCAACCTCTCAGAAAAAGGCAAGCACAATGTAGCGGTATGCATGGGAACGGCCTGTTATGTTAAGGGAGCAAATGTTGTGCTCGATACGCTCAAGAAAGAACTGGGCGTGGAAGTGGGCGGAACAACGGAAGATATGCTCTTTACTCTTCAGGAGGCCCGCTGTGTTGGTGCTTGCGGGCTTGCTCCAGTGATGATGATTGATGACGAAATCTACGGTGACCTCACACCAGATAAGACCGTAGAGATAATCAAATCATACAGAGAAAATGCAAAAGCTGCGGGATAATATTCTCCCTGGTTTGGCGAATAATTTAAGGGGGCTAAATGCCCCCTTTTCTATTCTCCAGCAGCGGAGAATCGGCGATTTTACTGCAAAATCGCTATGAAATAGATTGACAAAAAAGCACTGGAAGTTATTCTTAAAACTTCGTTTACAACGGCTGATATGCGGGTTTGATTTTCATTGATTTCAGTCCGCCGGCGTATATCCCTACTAAGCACTTTTCAAAGACCGGAGATTTTTATGGTTCAAAAGATTTGGCTCAACGGCTCGCTTGTTGACCAAGAGAATGCCAAGGTGTCTGTATTAGACCACGGCCTTCTTTACGGAGATGGAGTATTTGAAGGTATTCGTGTTTACAGCGGAAAAATATTCCGCGAAAAGCAGCACATAGACAGGCTCTACAGCTGTGCAAAGTATATCAGGCTCAATATCAAAATGAGCAAAGAGGAAATGATAGACGCAATGCACAGGACCGTTGAAGCCAACGAAGTTACCGACGGGTATATCCGCCTCGTAGTCTCCAGAGGTGCTGGAACTCTTGGCCTTAATCCGTTTCACTGCCCTGAGCCGACGGTGTTTATCATTGCCGCAAACATACAGCTATACCCCGAAGAGCTGTATGAAAACGGGCTTTCTGTAGTAAGCTCTTCATATATGAGAAACCCTACTCAATGCGTACCTCCGCAGGTTAAGAGCCTCAATTATCTCAATAACATACTCGCCAAAATCGAAGCGATAGACAATGATGTGCTTGAAGCGATAATGTACAACAGCCAGGGGTACGTAGCCGAAGCCACGGGTGATAATGTTTTTATCGTGAAAGACAACATAGTCTGCACTCCTCCGGTTCAGGCAGGCTCGCTTAACGGTATTACCCGGCAGGTTGTCCTCGAGCTCGCAGAGCAGGCCGAATACAAAACAGTTGAGAAAAATCTCACAAGGTTCGATCTCTACTCATCAGATGAGATGTTCCTCACGGGAACTGCTGCTGAGGTGATCGGTGTTGTGAAGATTGACGGACGGATAATCGGAGACGGGAGCCCGGGGCCTATCACAAAAGACCTTAGAAAAAGGTTCTACACCTGCGTAAATGAGTAAGATTCGTCAGGCTCTGGGGCTGTTTTCGGCTTCTGCGCCTGTTAGTTGGCAACAAGCAATTATTGGGTTTATCATGGCTGATAACAATAAACTTGCGGAAAGACTTAAGCATCAAAGAGAGCAGAAAGATTTAGGCATAGACCAGCTCTCAAAACAAAGCGGTATCAGCGCCGAACAAATCAGGAAACTTGAAGAGGGCTCTCGTGCCCCATCCCTCGCTCCGCTTATCAAAATAGCACGCGGGCTGGGAGTTCGCCTCGGAACTCTGCTTGATGACGACCCGGGGCTGAGCCCTGCAGTAGTAAGGGGAGAGGAATCTGAGAAGGTTGTGCGTTTCAGCGGAAACTCTAAGGCAGCAGGGGAAAGCGAGCTGGACTTCACAAGCCTTGCCTCTGAAAAAAAAGACCGCCATATGGAGCCGTTCATCATCAGCGTGAAATATTCAGGCAGCGTTGACCGAAGCCTTTCCTCGCATGAGGGAGAGGAGTTTATATACGTGCTGGAGGGGAATATAGAGATCGATTACGGCAAGCATAAATACAGCCTTTCTCAGTCGGACAGTATATACTATGATTCGATAGTACCCCACAACGTGCACGCTATGGGCAAAGATGCCAAAATACTTGCAGTGGTTTACACACCTTTTTAAGGCCTTAATTTATGACAAACCAGCTTTTTACCCGAAATACGCTGGGCGGATTTCTCACAGACCTGTCCCGCAGAAGCCCCGATAAAGACTTCATCATATACCCCGACAGAAATCTGAGATGGACATACAGGGAGTTTGATGAAAGGGTAAACAGGCTCGCCGCAGGCCTCTTAAACACAGGGATAGTCCAAGGGGATCACGTGGGAGTATGGGCGAGGAATGTGCCGGACTGGCTGACATTTCTATTCGCTTCTGCAAAGATTGGTGCCGTGCTGGTAACGGTGAATACGCTTTACAAGAAATTCGAGCTGGATTACGTTTTGAAGCAGTCTGACATGAAGGCCCTTGCAATAGTTGACGGCTGCAAAGACGTTGATTATGTGCAGACTGTTTACGAGCTCGTGCCCGAGCTGAAAACGCAGAAAAGAGGCGAACTCAAAAGCGAGAAATACCCTGAGCTCAGAAACGTTATCTACATCGGGCAGGAAAAACACAGGGGGATGTATAACACCAGCGAGCTTATGATTCTCGGCGAGCATACAAGCTGGGAGAAGGTTTATCAGAATGCATCAAATCTTGATTCTGATGAGGTGGTCAATATACAGTACACCTCCGGCACAACCGGCTTTCCCAAGGGCGTTATGCTCACTCACTCGAACATACTCAACAACGGCTACTACATCGGTGGAAGGCAGAAACTCACCAGCGCCGACAGGGTATGCCTGCCGGTGCCTCTTTTCCACTGCTTCGGGCTTGTTCTCGGTGTTATGGCAACGCTCACTCACGGGGGCACGCTCGTAATACTCGAGCAGTTTGACCCTCTGCTCGCCCTTGCAGCAGTTCAGAAGGAAAAATGCACGGCCATTTACGGCGTGCCTACAATGTTCATCTCAGAGCTTAACCACCCAATGTTCGATATGTTTGATCTTTTCAGCCTTCGTACGGGGATTATGGCAGGCTCGCCCTGCCCTATCGAAACAATGAAGAGCGTTATGAACAAGATGCACTGCGATGAGATAACTATCGCTTACGGGCTCACTGAGGCCTCTCCCGTGTTTACGCAGACCAGCACGGACGATCCGATTGAGAGAAGAGTTGAGACTGTGGGAACGAAACTCCCGCATATCGAGGTGAAGATTATAGACCCCGACACAGGCGAGAAGCTCGGACCGGGAGAACAGGGCGAAATCTGCTGCAGAGGATACAATGTAATGAAGGGCTACTACAAAATGCCCGAAGCCACCGCTCGAACAATAGACAAAGACGGCTGGCTGCACAGCGGCGATCTGGCAGAGGCTGATGAACAGGGCTACTACAAAATAACCGGCCGCATAAAGGATATGATCATCCGCGGCGGCGAGAATATCTACCCCAGGGAGATTGAAGAATTCCTTTACACAATGCCTGAGATACGGAATGTGCAGGTAGTGGGCGTACCGGATGAGAAGTACGGCGAGGAAGTTGGGGCATTTATTATCCTCGAAGAAGGCTCGGATGCAAAGGCTGAGGACATCAGGGACTTTGCGAGAGCCAAAATCGCAAGATACAAATCTCCAAAACATATCTTTATCGTTGATGAATTTCCCATGACAGCAAGCGGAAAGATCCAGAAGTACAAGCTAAGGGCAAGGGCGGAGCAATTATCCAAAGCAAAGTGAACCAGCCGATCCTCAAGCCGGCAGCTGTTTACTTTTCAAAGGTTTAACCGCTATGCGAGGAATCGTGAATAAACAATATTCACCAAGCATTCCCGCAAAAAAACAGAGGAAATGACGAGGATATTACGCACACTTAACCCCCTTGCAGTGTTTGCAATTGCCGGCCGAATACTTATATTTCAGCTTACCAATATTACCATAAGAAAATTTTCAAGTTTTTAATCTATGATTTAGCCTTAAAATGAACAATTACAAAGACGAATATACTGCCGCAGGAATCGAATTTTTAACATTAGCCGGCATATCAATGATAGCTCCTTTATGCGTGTACCTCGATATCACCGTTCTGGACAGACGCCTCTCGGAGGTTTCTGCAACGGAAATAATGCAGCTTGTGATTCTCTTTATATGCGGGCTGGCCTGCACGAGGAATGCGTTTCGGTTTGCCAACTGCCGCGGGATGTACACGCTCATAGCAGGCTTTTTCTTCTGTATGCTGATTCGTGAGATGGATGCCTTTTTCGATCAGATAAGCCACGGCTTTTGGGTATGGCCTGCCCTTGCGGCAGCAGGATTTTCAATATGGCTCTCGGCAGCTAAATACAGAGACAGCCTTCTGCTGCCTTTCAGGGAGTTTTTAAAGAGCAAAGCATTTGTACATATGGCCTACGGAATGGTGATAGTTCTGTTTTTCAGCAGGGTATTCGGCAGCGGCCGGCTTATATGGAACTCAATAAGCGGAAGTATAGACAGCTCGCTTTATAAAGGTGTAATACAGGAAGGGCTGGAGCTGTTGGGATACGTTTTCATTCTTAATGCAGTGCTCAAGCTCTATGGATACTGTCGAGACTTCAATCTCAAAAGCAGGAGCTGTGAAGACTGAGATTTCAGCTTTCCAGAAATGCTTCAATCACCTCATTCAGGATAAACGGATCGCCCGTGGCGTGGTCTATCCTTGAATACAGCGGTACATAGAGCCTTTCGCCCTGCTGGTATCTCTGGCCGAAATAGAATATAGGCCTGCCGGTATCTCTTTGATTGAGGTGCACGCCGAAAGAGGTGAAGCGCATATAGCTTAGGTTGCCGATGAACCACATATTCTTCCATATCTCGTTGGGCACTGGCTTATAATCGGAGGGGTTATTGCGGATTTTCTCAAGCCCCGTGCAATACTTCTCTGCAAACTCGGGAAAATCCAGCCTCGCGGGACTGTCTATTATGATTTCCATAAACCGCTTGTCTCCTCCAACAGCAACGGGGAAGAAGAGCGGGAGGTTATCAAAGCAGTACCAGCTTCCTTCAATGTACCTGTAGCGAAGGAACTCAATGCCGGAGGCAGCAAGGAGCAGCTTATACACAAGAAATGCGGTAAACGTTGAGTTAATCCCTGCAAAATCTCGGTCATACCTTTCACGAAGACCTGTAATATCAAGCTGGAGGGTCATATGCAGGTTCGGATCTGCAATTTCGCTTTTATCATGGAAATATTCGAGGGCAAATTTGGGGTAGTCTTTGAATCTTGCGAGATCAACCTTACTGCCCTCGAACATCTCGAGCAGGTCTTCAAGCGAATACCCGCCCTTTACTTCAAAACTTTTCGTATCGCTCATATCATCCAATGCTGTTTACTGCTGAATATTTAACGAATCTGACACCTGCTTTATCACCGAGCCGATCTTCTCGCTTCTTTTCACGCCCCTGTGCTTCCAGTCAACAGTGGCGTTTGCATCGATAAGCTTTTTAACCTTTCTGCAGGCCTGTATTACGGTGCTGTGATTCTTCCCGCCGAAACACCCGCCGATCTCAGGGAATGAAAGGTCTGTGTTTTCGCGGAGGAGATGCATTGCCACTGAGCGGGCAAGGCTCACTGTTTTGGCTTTTGCCTTGGAGCGAAGCTGACTTGAAGACACGCTGAAAAACGAGGCAGTAGTATCGATTATGCCTTCAGCATCCGGCGCAGAGCTCACCCTGCTTACCATATCCGAAATCAGATACTGAGCTGAGCTGAGAGTTATCTTCTTCTCGAGAAGCAGATGCTGGGCGGAGAGCTTCTTTACAGCGCCCTCCAGCTCCCTCACGCTTGCGGATACATTCTGAGCAACGTATTCAACCACATCCTGCGAGATGCTGAGCCCCATCCTTGAGGCTTTTATCTCTACGATCTTCTTCCTCGTTTCGAATTCTGGCATCTCCATTTTTATCACCATACCCGAAACAAACCTGCTTACAAGGCTCTCTGTGAACTGCTCAATCATCGTTGGGTGAGAATCAGAGGCGAGGATTATCTTCTTGTCTGCATGGTCTATGGAGTTGAAGGTATTGAGGAACTCTTCCTGCGTACCCTTCTTGCTTGCGAGGAAATGCACATCATCAATCGCCAAAACATCCACTCCTCTGAAGCGCTTTCTGAAGCTGTTCATATCCTTTCGGAGCGTGCTGTTTACAAACTGATTTGTAAAATCTTCTGCTGATATATATTTGCACTTCAATGAGGGATTGTTTCTCATTGTCTCGTTTACTATCGCCTTGAGCAGGTGGGTTTTTCCGAGGCCGTAGCTTCCGAAGAAAAACAGCGGGTTGTACAGCTCGCTTCCCGAGCTCACGCACGCCTTTGCCGCCCTGTGAGCCATTTTGTTCTTCCTGCCAACAATGAAATCATCAAGATTGTATCTGCCAGTTCCGGCGGGCAGGTCTTCCACCACAACAGGCCTTGCTTTGGGATATTTGAGCGGCTTGCTCGCATTTGCAGGCTTAATGCGCCTTTCGGAGTTTTTCTGAGCCTGCTTGTTTACAACAAAAGAAATACCAACTTCACTGCCCGATACGCTGCTGCCAGCTTCCTCTAAGAGAGCAAGATAGTTCCTCCTTAACATACCTTCCATAAAGGAATTGGGGACCAACACCTGAAGCTTGTCTTTCTCAAAGGACATATCGAGCTGTGAAAACCACAAATCGTATTTTTCCCGTCCAATCTTATCAAGCAAATACTCCTTTGCCTTGGATTCGGGGCTGTCCTTTAGTTTAGTCAAATCGATATCCTTCTTCTTCAGTAAAAATGATTCAAGCACTTCCACAACAGTGCGAAATGATATTCCTAACAAAGGTCTAATCAACAGCATTTCGGGCAGTTTCTTTTCCAC